>DASVQM010000038.1:0-144987 GCA_036389095.1 Pyrinomonadaceae bacterium | reverse complement strand
GAACGATCAGCAGGGGCTGATGGGCCGGATCGGCAAAGGCTTCATCCTGGTGATGCTCGACCGCGACGACTCGTGGCAGATTGGCTATGTCATCCCCAAAGGCAGTTACCAGCAGGTGCGCGCCGCCGGGTTGGAGACGTTGCGCAGCCAGGTCGTCGAGGCCGCGCCGGAGCTAGCCGACCGCGTCGCGCTGCTGGAGGACTGGAAGCAGGTCTCGCTGCTGTCGGTCGAGTCGAGCCGCTGCCCGCGCTGGTTCAAGCCCGGCCTGCTGCTGATCGGCGATGCTGCGCACGTCATGTCGCCGGTCGGCGGCGTCGGCATCAACTACGCGATTCAGGATGCGGTCGCGGCGGCTAATCTTCTCACAGGCCCGCTCAAGCGCGGCCAGGTAACGCTCAACGACCTGGCCGCCGTCGAGCGTCGTCGTGTGTGGCCCACACGCATTATTCAAAGGCTACAGACCATCATTCAGCGTAACGTCATCGCCGGCGGGCTCGATCCGAACAGGCCGTTCAGGCTGCCCCTCGCCGTGCGGCTCATGCTGCGCCTTCCCGTCCTGCGCAACCTCCCCGCCCGCCTCATAGCCTTCGGCTTCTGGCCCGTTCATCTGAAGAAAGATTCGGTATAAGGCCGACCATCAGCTTTTTTTGGGCCCACACTTCTCGGAGGAGCCTGGGCAAACGGCTTTCGCATTTGAACGCTTATTCACCGGCTGACCTTCTCATCGTACAGGTAGAGGCCGAGCCCGAACTTGGCCGTGGCACGCTTGAGGGCTTGCGCCTCCGCGTTGCTGCTTGAGTCGCCCCAGCCCGAGACCTCCTCGTCTTCCTGTCCGGTCGCCTCTCGATAAACAGTCCCCTCGACGCATGGGATGGAGACGCGGGCCACGACGATCACTTTGCCTCCGATGCCCGTGACCTGTCGAATCTCGTAAGACCAGCCGGGCGCGTAGAGGTCTAGAAATTTGACCGCCGTATGCCATGGCAGAAAGCGTATCTTCTGCCCGCCGACCGTCTTGGTGCGAATCAGGCGCGCGGGGATCGGCTTTGAGAGATCGCTTATGATTTCCGTGATGCTGCGCTGTGGGCCCATCGCTTGAATCCTTTCCACTCACCATCACCACTCGTTAAAATATGACACCCTTCCGAGCATGCTTTGAACCGCATTTACGCACCCCGCTTGACGAAAGTTCGCTTCGGTTGACACTCGTTCTGATGTACGGTAACTTAATTCGACGCCATCATGCGAGACAGGATAAAGACGTAGCGTACGACTTTCAATACTCTTTCTCCCTTGAATTTTGCCCGGCGCAGGCTTGCCTTCCGAGTCCCGTTCGTCTAGTGGCCTAGGACACCGCCCTTTCACGGCGGCGACACGGGTTCGACTCCCGTACGGGACGCCACTTACCTTTCAATCTGTCGTAAGAATAGAAACCTGTAGCGAGTTCGGGGCGGCGACGCCGTGCAATCAACCGGCACGACGGCGCTCAGCAGCGGGGGTTAGTGTGCGAGAGATGGGACTCGGCAAATAGCTCGAAGGTTTAGGATGCGCCTCTTACTATTCCGCACCTGCGCCTGATCGAACGGCTGGAATGGGGGAGACTTGCCCGCGGATGCTCGGGTTCTTTATACGGTTACCCTGGCATCGCATGCGTTTTGGGCCCATGTGAGCGAGCGACGCAAAGCTCGCGGCGCTCGCTCTGTGGCCGTCCAGCCGGAGATGCCTTCGGCGGCGGCGGCGTCTCCCCTATCCAGATGATGCGCTCTCGCTCGATCGAGACGCGTCAGGCGGCGCAGACCTTGCTCAACGATTGGGCCCACTTGCTTACCACAACCGTGCCGTACATCTCCTGCTCTTTCTGGCGACGTATGGCGCAAGCCCGGCGGAACGCTCCCATCTCTCCATACTTTTTGATGGAGACAGAGGTCTGTCCCTTCTTCTCTCTCCCGGCATGCCAGGATACTTCGTAGACTTCGTTCAGGAAAATCTGGCCGTTCTTACCCTTGTACTTTCTGATCGCACGCCGCACGCCTACGACCCCGCTCGTGTTTCGCGGGTTGTTGCCCACGACGACCCAATCGGTTCTAGGCTTGCCCAGTTCCTGCTCAAGCTGATCACGACACTCGACGGCCTTTTGTAGTGCCGCTTCCTTGCCGCCATACAGTTTATCGCTGATGAATTTGGACTTCGTGACGTTCTTTAACCTGACCCTGACGTACCACCCTACAGTCTTTCTCTCAGGGCAATCAATCCTGCTGATGCCCTTATGACCACTCTTTGCCATAAGCTCTTTAAGCCTCGCTAGTTGAAATTAAAAATAGGTGAGTGAGTAGAACTTATCGCTTTATGGCCGGGATGTCAAAGCGGCAGAACAGGTTTAGCTGCGCGATGAACGAATTGAGCCGCCCCGGCATGTCGTGACGAGCGTTCGCGCTGAGAGATGAGTTGCTTTCATTTAAACACCCATTCCGGCTAAACCGCTTTAGCCTAAGACCTCCGGCCCCCATGAATTGTCCACCACGATTAGCCAGTTGCCGTCCGCCTGTTTGCGTAAGACGACCGAGGCATAAGACTGCCTTGACACATGGGTTCCATCTGAAGTCGCGCCGTCGTAGCTCCACCTTGAGGTGAAGAGGGCGATATCGCCGCTCATGATCACATTCGTTTTCTCCTGTATGGCCATCCCCTTAATATTATTGAGAATCCATTCATAGGCCCTGCGCAGTTCCGGTCGCCCCGTGGCGAGCCTTCCGGGCTCAAGCACCATCGTCGCTCCCTCTTCGTAAAAGCTCAAGATCGCCTCAAGGTCGCCGCGATTGTAAGCTTCGTCCAGTAGTTCGACAGTCTCAAGTGGGCTTCGAGCCATCATCATCTCCCCGCTTTCCGTTTGAAGTATTGAACTAAGCGCTAATTCTATAGCCGCATCATTTTAAGCGATAGCCCTCGAACGCACGCATTAACCGGCCCGAAAACAGATGAACGAGCATGCCGCTTAACGTCCGGAAGCCGTGCTGATTCGGGTCGAATGAGTTGTTAGGCATTGGCCGCGCGTTTACAAAGAGTTTCGACCTCATCACGGTGCTCCTCGATAAACCACTGATTCAGCAAGGGCAAATATTCCAACTGCAATTCCAGGGGCAGCTCGAAGAAGCTGGAAGCAATCGTGCCGCGACAACGCGGGCTGCCACAACTGCATTGCCAGACTTCTCCACCATGACAATCGATAATGTAATCGCAGGTGATCTCCTCGCCCGATCGAACAGGCTTTCGCGCGACCACATGCCGGATGCCGTCGATGGTTTGTACGTACGCGCTCGGATCGCAACACGAATTGATGTGACGCTCCGGCGAGCGCATGAGAACGACTTTACCATCCGCCAGGTAATCGCAGTGATAGCCATGCTCATCCAACTCGGGGCGCAACGGATGCTCATCATCAACGATGCGCGAGTCGTCGATGGGAAGTATGATTTCGCCCGCTGCAAAATCACGCGTGGCGAAGACCCCGAGCCCGTGAATTTTCGATGCTGCGATGACGACATCAGCCATATAGTTCGGAATGCCGGACGCTTGAATTGTCCCGCGCCGAGCGCGAGTGCTCGACATGAATCGGTGAAAGAATCTTGAGCACCATGCTCTTGAGGCGGCGAATTCGATGCATCGTCAGACCGCCCTTGAGCTGCACCGCTCAACTACTTCCTTCTTAAAGAACGCGCCACCTTAACGATCAAAAGACAGGCCAGGAAATATACCGTCGCATAGGCCCAGCCAAAATACCGGGCAAAGACCTGCTGCACGCCAGCATCGCTCCGCCGCGAGCAAGCGGCAGTCTACCAAATCGGAGCCGGGACGATGATGAAGGCGGGGCTATGGCGGGCGTGGATTGAATGAGTTGTCGAGCGGCGTTTTCCGACAACACTCGGCCTGAAGATCATCTCTCATTTCATGGGCGCTCATGAAAGCCTAGATTGGCAAGGTAAGCCGGAAGCTCTGTGGACGTGACGAAGACTTCGAGCGAGATTTCCATCCCGAAGACCTGCGAGCTATAGACCTCAAGCCGGATGGCTTCGCCCGCCACAGGATCGTATGCAATCTCGTCACAACAGCATATATAGTGAGTCGTCCATGCTGCCGCGACACCCTGTAGACGGGGGATGAGCGGCGCGTGGAAGACCTGCCCTCCGACAAGCTCTGTCTTTCGCAGCCGCGCGATCCAGGGACTGTGGCCCTCGGCCAGGAGTAGAGCCGAGAGTTTTCGCGCGGCGGTGAGACAGTTCCAATAGCCGCCTGCTCTGACCAGTGCGCTCTGTTCTTCAAAGTAGGCTCTGATAGAAGACGAGTGCTGCGGGTTATTCTCTACCGACTTCATTCCCTGTTCCGTTGCTCCCGAGCGCGAAGCCGCCCAATGCTCCCGCTAACAAGCCTCCCGTCGCGGCCACACAAGCAAGTCGAAGCGACCTGATGTCGATAAGAGACAAGCTGTGGACGCTCGGGTCGAGTGAGTCGTCAGGCGGCTCGACCTCGCTCACGAGAGGCTTCGCGCTAAACGATTCCATCTTCTCCGGCGGTGGCGATAAAAGATTTGCGCGTAGAGCCAGACGAGCGGCGTCAGCACCCCCGCGCTGATTTCTACGCTATCCGTATAGATACAGCATTCATCCGACTTCGCGGCGACGCTAATCACATGATTCCATGCCGAGATCAACCCGCCGCGCTCCCTCGTACGAAGCTCGCGGAGTTCATTATCTATGCGGATGAATTCAAGCTCATGCATCCAGATTGGTATCAACCCGAACAGGAACAAGCGTGTTCGTACAGATTCACCTTCACGCCATTCATTTGGGAAGACAGCGGAAAAGCCAAGCAGCCCATGCGTCACATAGATGAGCGTCGCGCTCTGCTTCACGGCAGCCCATGCGCGGGCGGCTGAAATATTAAGCTGGGTGGAAAGCTGCACAACCATTTAACCTTTTACCTGACGAGTGAAGGGACGCCCGCATTGAACCGCCGCCCGCATGCAGTAGTCAAGCTGATTCCACAGAGCCTATCAGGAATCGCTCCCGTGCGGACGAGTCGAATAACTTGTCCGGCGGAGCACCCAGCAAAGCCTCAGCCACCGGCTGCACTTTTTCTCTCACTCTGGAAAAAGAACCCATTCACACCTGCGCTGACCAGTAACAAAAGACAGGTGACGATGAACCCGAACAAGTATTCCAGGGTCAGCAGCCCGCCGCCCTGTCTCAACACATCATTATCTAACCGCACCTTGACGATGAGCATAAAGAGCAGCCCGCAGGCCCCGCAAATTGCGGGCAAGAGGAATCCTAATTTCCCCTTGAGAAATGAGCAGCCGAGTCCAGCCAGAGTCGCCAGCAGCGTCAGTAAAACAAGCGCTTCCCCGGGCACTTTTCTAGTCCTCGTCGGCCCGAACATCTGCGGCTCTTCAAGCTCCATCCCAAAGGCCAATTGAAACCCGGTGATTGACATCAGCTTCTGCTCTCGACACGAAACCTGCACGAAAGGCAGGAAGAAGCATAGGAGGATTAGCGCAAACGTCGTCCAGCGAAATTTCTTGACATTGACTTTCACTTCGGCCAAAGGGTCTGCCGCGCTCTCAGCTCTCGGTTCCTGCTCCAGGTTTTCAGACATGGCATTGCTCCTTCGCAAATGAGGATTGGAGGGTAAGACAGGCAAAGGCAGCTACTCGAAGCTGTCCATCAAGGAAAAAGCAGGCTGAACCTACTCTTAATCTTTAGTAGTGTCAACCTTTTTGCCATTAACCCGGGAATGAAAAGCGTGGGCCCAAAGCAGGAAAAACCCGTCCTCGGGCGATCAGACTCGACCACACATCGCAGGGCACAAGCTTGATGAAAGGCACGCCAGGGGCGGTCAGCTTCAATGAGTTGTCAGGTTGCTCAGGCAGCCGAAGCCGCTTCAACCCGACCCGCGATAGCATGGCTTTCATGGTGCTTCCTCGCGGCGGAGGTTGGATGCCGACGCGCGAGCGGGTTAATGCGGGCGTTAGGCGCTTCGCAGTATCTATTTAAGTATTTCCTTGTCCCTTGCCGTCAGTTAGGGTATAAAGCCTCTCATTCTCAGCTCACCTCTACCCTCATTGCTGAATCCGAAGGACATCCCGATATAAAGCACACTACGTTGAAAGGAAAAATGAAGCTATGTTGACGGTAATCGCCAAGTTTGTTGGGAAAGAGGCAGCCAAAGCAGTCTTCAAAGAGTTTAGCGGCCTTGGCATGGACATGATAAAGGAGCTGCTTTTCGGAGAACAGGAGAGCGAAGTAAATCATTATCTGAAGAAGCTGGACAGACAGATGCAGGAAGTCGTGCAGAGCGTTAAGGGGATCGAACTGCGCCAAATATTCCAAGATTATAACCGCGCGGATGAGGAGTTAGAGTACTTGTCTCGTCTTTACTTAGGGCAAGCGGACAAGCAGCCCGACCACCCCGACAGGCAGAATACCTGTGCCTACATCCTGGATATAAACAGAGGGGTGTCCGAGCAGGCGCGGCGGATGATCGGCTTGCTCCTCCACAGGAACCTGCCCTCGTACAAAACTTTCCTTCAGGAGTATTCGGATAAACTCGCTGAAGGGTATCCGGACATCTACAGCTATTTAGATAAGATGGACGTCGTGGTCAACCACCTCAGAATCAACCTGGGGGAGGCGATATTGTTGCGGGAGAAGGCTTATGCGGATATCGCCGACAAGGAAAGTGTGACAGACCTTGCGCTGACCCCGGCGGAAATGAAACTGGTTGATCAGTATTACGAAGAAGTTGTGCGGCTGGTCAAAGAACTAAAGGCCATGTTTGAAGCCCACGCTGAAGAAAAAGGTAAGCAAAGTGAAAAAGTCCATGACCTACGCCTGAAGCATTTTACCTCGGGAAAGTATCTGACCGCATACGAGGCGGGCGACCCCTCATGTAAGGATAAGCCGTTAAACCACGAGAAGAAGTCAATGTTCAGTTCAGAGGATCCCTGCATGCCCCAACTGTACCTTTACGAGCCGGCTAGAGGACAGGACGAATACTATATGGATTTATCTTTTGAAGCGAATCAAAGTCGTTGGGGCCGCGTAAAAGTCAAGGTGGAAAGGGAAAGCCAGGACTGGAAGATTATCAAACTTAAAGAGGACGAAGAAAAGTTAGTCCACTATGGTGAGGACGCCGAGCCGATCAAGCTTAGAGAGGGAGGCAAGCCGGTCAAATTCATGTTCCAGCGATGGGTAAACAATAAAGTGCTGGATGGCGCTCGTCTCGGGCGGGTTTATCTCAACGATAGGAACGACGGAAATGAGCACATGTGGTGGCAACCCGTCATGTCCAGAAATGATCGCGGCGAGTTCGAGCCGGGTGTCTTTCTCCTGAAGCATATGCGAACAAAGTTCGCATTAGACTCCGACGGGGAGAGAGTTTACGCCGATAAACGCGAGTCGGACTATAACAATAGCGCTATGAAGTGGCGACTCGATCAGAAAAACGTCTTGCACGGCGGCGAGTACCTCAAGCCCGAAGAGAATTTGAAGTCGCCGGATCGGCGCTACGAGCTGCGCTTTATGAAGAACGGCAATCTGGAGCTTTTCGACACGGAGGAGAAAAAGGTTTTATGGGACACCAAGACTGCTGAGAAAGGCGCAGTTAAATGCATCCTGCAAAAAAATGACGGACATTTAGTCATTTACGACAAAGAGAATAAACCCATTTGGGCTACGCATCGTCACAGCAACGAGTTCGACGACAGCAAGTTGGTTTTGCGGAACGAAGGGTTCTTCGAAATTATCAATAAGCACAACGTCTCCATTTACGACACGAAGTGGGTCTTCACCCGCAAAGACGTACACACCTTACGTCCCGGCGAATCTTTAGTCCCCGGAGATAAGTTGATATCGGAGAATCAGCGCTACGTTCTGAAGTTTCTGCAGAACAGCAATCTGGAGCTTTTTGACAGAACGGACAAAAAGGTTCGGTGGAGTATCGACCTCGCCGGGAAAGGCGCGGCGCGGGGCATCGTGAAAGAATATGATAGACGTTTTGTTGTGTATGACAATGAGAATAATGAGCTGTGGGGCACGAGTGCCCGCGCAAAGAAGCCTGGCGAAGTCCGGCTGGTTCTAACGGGTCATGGGGAGTTGAGAGTTAATGTGGGCAGCACGATCGCCTGGCAAAAGAATACAGACGGCGAAGAGGTTCTGACTGGAAACTAAAAGCTATTGCATCAAGTTCTCAGCAGACACATGACGAACTTTGCCCTGACTATCTGATTCTTTGCGAGCAAGCGCCTAACAACTCCTTGAACCGGAGCGCGGATTGAATGCTTTTCATCGTCAAATGATTCTTCGTAGGTTGAAAGCCATTCGCCGCGCCCGGTTAATTCGGGCGTTTGACCGCTTCGCTTAGAGTTAATTTATGGAAAATCACTCTACTGAAGAACGTCGAGAGCGGGCTATTAAAGCAGCTACCGAAATCAGTGTCGCTTATGGCATCAAATCGGATGCGCCCGTCCTCCTGAAAGACTCCAACAATACGGTCATCCATCTTGCCCCGTCCCCAGTCGTTGCTAAGGTCGCAACATCCACACTGCGAAAACAAAACGTCTCCAATCTGGAGCATGAACTTAATGTCGCCGTGCATCTTGCCGGGTTAGGCGCGCCAATCGTTCCGCCTAGCGAGGCCATTCCGCCCACCGTTCATCGGCATGAAGATTTAGAAGTTACTTTCTGGCAATACTGTCGCGGAGAAGTCCGAGAGGAAATAGATCGCCCGGAACTTATCGTTGCTCTTAAAGAATTTCACATCGCTTTTGCCAACTATCAGGGTGAACTCAAGTCTTTCACTGAAAAATATGAAGAGTGCTATTCGCTATTAGATAGTGACCGCCTTAGCACGGAACTTTCAACGGCTAACCGTCTGTTCTTGCGGCAGGTCTATGAACATCTCCGCGCGAGACTACAAACCTTCGATTACGAGTGTGTTCCGGCGCACGAGGAGATTCACGACGGAAATGTTTTATGGATAGATACAAAACCGCTCTTGATTGATTTTGAGAGTTGTTGTCTTGCGCCGCGTGAGATAGATTTCCTTTCATTTTCAGAAAGCAATTTGTCATCTCTTCCTCATCTCGACAAACGGCTCATGGAAATCCTGGGCGTTTTCAAAAGTTTTTGTGTTGCGGTGTGGTGCTGGTCGCAACTCGACCGTGCGCCGGAAGTTCGAGAAGCGGCAGAGTATCATCTGAATCGCTTGCACAGTCTAGACTAGCGGCGAAAGGAGGAAATCGAAGGCAGTACGTTTCAAGCAACGGCGCAGTCGAACAAGTCATTCGAGCGGACGGCGGGATAGCGTGCCTCTCATGCTGCTTTATCTTTCCCATGTTGTGTGTTGCCGCCCGCCGCCGCCGCTCGATTCCAGCGTTGGGCGGCTTTCTATTTAGTTTGGGTTTTTCGGGAATAGGAGCTTACACTTGAGATATATTTATTGCCTGCTTTTACTCGTTCTTCTCTCTGGCACAGTTATTAGCCAAACGGGGATGCCGCAACAGGTAAACGGTCAAAGGTTACCGATTATCGATGTGCACATGCACGCTCATACCGCCGACAGGTTCGGTAAGGCTGGCATTCCTAATCCTGTTACCGGTAAACCATCCTCCGCAGTGACTGACGAAGCTATCCTGCGAGCCACCCTTGCCGAAATGAAGCGTTACAATATCGTCAAAGCCGTAGCCGGCAGTTCGATGGAATCGGGCGAACGATGGCGCGCTGCCGCTCCGGATTTATTTATCAAAGGCGCACAGATTGATGTGGGGATTCCCATGCCGAGCATAGAGCGGTTGCGTGCGGAACATCGCGCTGGCAGGCTGGGTGCAATGGGTGAAATCGGGGCACAGTACCTAGGACTTTCGCCAAATGACCCGACGCTTGAACCCTACTTCGCTCTGGCTGAAGAATTGGATATTCCTGTCGGTGTACATATGGGAATCAGTGCCCCAAATACTCCTTACGAATGTTGCCCGAAATTCCGAGTCGCGCTCGGCAATCCGGCGCTTTTGGAAGAAGTCTTGATTAGGCATCCCAAGTTGCGCTTGTACATCATGCACGCTGGCTACCCGTATTTACAGGAGACGATAGCCATCATGAGCGTGTATCCGCAAGTGTACGCAGATATAGCGGTAATCAATTGGATTATCCCGCGCGAAGAGTTCCACGAATATCTAAAAGCATTGATGCGCGCTGGTATGGGTAAGCGTCTAATGTTCGGTTCAGACCAAATGATTTGGTACGAAGCGATTGGTATGGCTATCGAAGGAACGGAATCAGCACCATTCCTGACCGCGGAACAGAAACGCGACATCTTCTATAATAATGCTGTCCGATTCCTTCGGCTGGAGAGTAGAAGTATTCCGTCGCGTGGTTCCAAATAATCGCCGCCGCCCAACGACTCATTGAACCCGACGCCTCGATAGCAATCTTTTCATCGTTCTTCCTCGCCGTATAAATTGAACGGCTGCGCTCGGCGCGGGTTAATTCGGGCGTTGGGCGCAGGGTTGACGAAGCACATAATTTGCGATAGAAGCAGTAAGCTCGACGAGCAATGCTCTAATAACTTTGGAGGAAACTAAATGGCAGCAGGAAACGCAACAAATATTAGACAGAACTTCGATAACCCGGATGAAACCCGTCCGTTCGAGAAGGGGCGGGCTGAAATCGTTGAGGTTAATGGCATAACTCTGATGCGCGCGACTTTCGAGCCGGGATGGACATGGTCTGAATGCGTTAAACCGGTTGTCGGAGGTGATAGTTGTCAGGTCTCACACAAGTGGTATGTCGTGTCGGGTCGTATGAAGATGCGGATGGATGATGGCACGGAACTGGAATGGAGGGCTGGCGATGTGGGAGTGATTCCGGCAGGTCATGATGCCTGGGTTGTCGGAGATGAGCCCTTTGTGTTTATAGATTTTGAGGGTGGCGCCGTTTTTGCAAAGTCAGGGAGCTAATCCGACTCAAAATTGAGGTTGTAGGAAAGGGCAAGTCTTGCGAGATTCGCCCTTTTCCATTGATATTAAGAGTATCCGAACTGCGCCCAACAACTCATTGAACCCGAGCTTCGATAGCAATTCTTTCATCGTTGTGTGATACCTTCGGCTCGTGTGCTGCGCGCCCGGCGCGGGTTTATTCTGGCGTTATGCATCTTCGCTTATTGGACGGCTAACCTATCCCTACACTACATTCATCAATCGGTTGCGCTAATTCCTCGCCTTGATGACGCGGGCTGTTGATTGCCTTACTTACCGCATAAGAGACTATCCCTGAAGCCGGATATGGTCGCAGAAGCTCTTTGCGTGAATCCCGATTTCTCTCATCTTCATCCAACCAAAGATCGTAAGTGTCAGGATGAAGAATGACAGGCATACGATGATGGATTGCGCTCAGCACCTCGTTCGCCTCTGTAGTCAGAATCGAGCATGATTCAAGACTCTTTCCTTCGGGAGTGCGCCACTTTTCCCAAAGGCCAGCGAAACCAAACAGTCGATTATCTTTGAAGTGGAAATAATAGGGCTGTTTCTTGTTACCCGTTCGTTGCCATTCATAAAAACCATCTACAGGGATAATGCACCGCCTGCGCTTGAATGCCTCGCGGAACGACGGCTTCTCACCAACAGTTTCACTTCTCGCATTGATAAGCTTCGCGCCGATAGATGCATCCTTGGCCCAAGATGGAATCAATCCCCATTTGAACATGCCCGCTTCTTTTCCATCAGGCGAGTGCCGGATGGCGAGAATATCCTGCGTCGGCGCGATATTGTAACGGGCTTCGAGAGCCGGTATCTCTTCAAGCTGAAACTCTCTGGCTATTCTTTCGGCTGGCTGGCGTAAGGTAAATCTTCCACACATCTCTTATTTGCCTCCTTGAAGGAAAAGTATAGCCTAAATCTTGTCTTGTGTGCTATACATTGTTTCACACTTAACACTTAGCCTTTTGAGGATGCTGGAATGGATTTAACGGAAATCTATCTTCCGAGTCGCACGCGGAGGTTATCTCGCCCCGTCATTATGTGGCACATCCCGGCGGGCTTTCCCTCGCCAGCAGAAGATTATGTTGAAGGCCGGATTGACCTGAACCGTGATCTTATCAGGCATCCGCTTGCCACTTTCTACATTCGAGTCAAGGGCGATTCGATGGAGCCACGGATTCAAACGGGCGCGCTCATCATTGTGGATCGCATGGCTGAGACAAAGGATGATGACATCGTAGTAGTACGCATTGGCAGTGACTTTATGGTCAAGAAACTTCATATCGAAAAGGATGGCCGTATCTGGTTATTGTCGGAGAATACGGCCTATCAGCCAATTCAAATCACCGAAGAGATGGACTTTGAAGTATGGGGCAAAGTTACGCATTCAATTCAATCGTATTAAGTGCTTGCGAGGCTGAATGACATCGGCGATTGCCATAGTTGATGCCAACTGTTTTTATGTTTCGTGCGAACGTGTGTTCAATGCCTCGCTCGTCAGGCGTCCCGTCATAGTGCTTTCCAACAACGACGGCTGCATCATCGCCCGATCGGAGGAAGCGAAAGAACTGGGGTTGAAGATGGGCGCTCCCATCTTTAAGAATCAACAGTTGATCGAAGCCTATGATGTCGCGGTCTATTCATCGAACTACGCGCTATATGGAGATATGAGCCAGCGTTTGATGGAGGCTTTGCAGGAGTTCACGCCGGAGATAGAGATTTACTCTATTGACGAAGCATTCATGGGGCTTAACGCTCAAGCTGATAAATCATTTCTTGATTGCGGGACGGAGATTAAAGAGAAGGTCTACCAATGGACAGGCATTCCGCTTTCCATTGGCATCTCACAGACCAAAACTCTCGCTAAAGTCGCACAGCGATTTAGCAAGAAAACACCAGAGGCTCAGGGCGTTCTTGACTTAACCGATCCAGTCAGACAGACGCAGGTGTTGGAAGAGACTTCAATAGATGATGTCTGGGGGATTGGCAGGGCTTATTCAAAACTGCTCAGGGACGCGGGCATCAACACGGCGCGTAAGCTCAGGGACGCAGACCGCCGATGGATACGCCAGCGCCTCACGGTCGTTGGTGCGCGAATCGTCGAAGAGTTGCGCGGCATTCGCTGTCTCTCAATAGAACAATGCCCACAGAAGAAAAAGTCTGTGACATGCTCTCGTTCTTTCAGCATGTTGGTGACATCGCTTTATGATTTGCGCGAGGCGGTCGCCGTTTATACAACGCGCGCCGCTGAAAGGCTGCGCCGCGCAAGGCTCGCCGCCAATGTCGTGACGGTCTTCATCAGCACAGACCGCTTTAGCAGAGAACCGCAGTACAGCAACACCATCACCTATGAGCTGGCGTCTGCGACTGATACGACTGAGGAATTATTAGAATGGACGTTGAAAGGCTTGGAGCGCATTTACAGGCAAGGGTACAAATACAGGAAGGCGGGCGTGATGCTCAATCATCTTGTGCCAGCGGAACAGCTTTCAAGGCGCATGTTTGGAGATATGTCTTTCGAGCGGTCACGCAGTTTGGCAAAGGCGATGGATGAGATCAACAGGCGGCACGGGAGAGACACGATTCGGTTCGGCGTTGCGCGTGCTGATGGCTCATGGAAAACAAGATGCTTGCGGCGTTCGGCTCGTTACACTACCTGTTTAAGAGAAGTGATGCATATCCGCTAAGGCTATATCTATTTTGATATTCCCCAAGTTAGTTTATATAAACTGTTGCGGTGGTCTTCCTAGTAAAGTTGGCACACTATTGGCGCACAAGACTAAGAAGGGCATCCATTAAGGATGCCCTAACTTGTTGATTTTGTTGGAGCCGGTGGAGGGATTTGAACCCCCGACCCGCAGTTTACAAAACTGCCGCTCTACCCCTGAGCTACACCGGCGCGATGCAGGATGGCTTGGCGCTCTGCTCAGCGCAGCCGAGCCGATACTACCAAACAGCGCTCGGGAAAGGCAAACTAGAGAGGAAAACGGGCACATCCGGCGAGCCCTGCGGCCCGCGGCTTCGTTGAAGAATTCTGTTGACGCGCTCGCTCATGGCGCAGTAGGATTGATGTTGCCAAAAGAGCCGGGCTCGATGGCTCCCGGAGCAAAAGCTCACCTGCTGTATCTTCCAAAACCACCCTGGTCGCAAACTTTCCGAGAGGCCAGCGGCGAAAAATCAGCTCGTTCACCTGAACATTCACGTCCCATCCGCCGAACTTATAAGGAGACTTCTCGTGCGCACAAGTAATTTCGCTTCCCTGGCCCTGTGGGCTTCACTACTGCTTTTCGCCTGCGGATTGTCCGGCGCGGCAAGCGGGCAGACCGTTGCCGGTTCGTCAACCGGGACTGCGGCTCAGCAGCAGCAGCAACCCGCCAGACCGACCGTCGTCATGCCGCAAGCACAGGGCGCTCCGCCCGTCGCCGGTGAAACTGAACTCTATTGCGCGGGTTACATACAGTGGGAGCCGGTCGTGGTTGACCTGGAAATAGTCGGGGCCGAACAGGAGGAATCGCGCCGTGTCTTTTCGACGGGCGATTATCTCTTTATCAACGCTGGCTCTCAGCAGGGCATGCGCGTCGGCCAGACTTTCTCCGTCGTGCGCCCGCGCACGCCTTTCGACTCCAAGTTTACCCAGAAGAAGGGCGGGCTCGGAGTCTTCGTACAGGAGCTAGGGCGTTTGCGCTTGACTGAAGTGAAAGACCGCGTCTCGGTCGCACAGGTGACGAACGCCTGCGAAATGATCATGCTCGGCGACCTGCTCAGGGCCGTCCCGAGGCGCGTCGCGCCCCTCACGCGAACCGAAGTCGCGCTCGATCATTTCAGCGATCCCAACGGCAAACAGCAGGGCCGCATCGTGCTGGCGCGCGACGGACAGGAACTGCTCACCCGAAATCAGATCGTCTATATAGACCTCGGCAGTGAAGACAGGATCAAATCAGGCGACTACCTGACGGTTTTTCGCCCGATGGGGAGGGGCAATCTCCTGACCAACGTAGACAATGAAGAGATTGCGCGCAACAGCAGCCGTGGATTTGAGAGCGACAATCGCCGGGGCGGCAAGTATTCCATACAGGCCAAGCGCCCGAAGGACTCGAACGACACGGGCTTCTTTAACCCGCCTTTGACGACCAGGGAGATCATGAGCCGCCGACCGCCCATGCCGCGCAAAGTCGTCGGCGAGATCGTCGTCCTCAACGTCCAGGGGCGCACGGCGACGGCCATCATCACTCAAGTGGCCCAGGAGATACACACAGGAGATTACGTCGAGCTGCAATAGCCACAGCGCAGGCGTGCCGACGCCTGCCGGCATTTGAAAGGATGCGGGCTGCGACCGCCGCCGGGCGAGAAGCCTGAGGCAGATTGGGCCCATCAATTTTTAGAGCCGTCGAACTCATCCCCCTTCACAGGCACGGGATAGTCTCGACGGCTCTAAAAATTTTAGCGACCGTGCAGGTGCGCTCTCTCGATTCGGCGAGCGCTGCCGAACGCTCAAGTGGCGCTGCTCGGATTGCTGGCAGGCGCGGCGGTGGCGCGTGCCGCTTCGCGCGCTCTCGCGCCGCGACGCTTTTCGCCCTCGTAGAAAGCGCGGAAGTATTCATACATGGAGAGGAAAGCCGAGAGCACGACGACCCAGAGCATCGCGCGTCCCATCGTGTAGAGCAGGACTTGCCAGTCGGTTGCGGTCGTCGCTCCCACGCCGAAGAGGTGATGTAGAGCGACGCGCAGCTCAGGCACAGTCCAGAATTGGATCGCCGGAAAGGCGCGACCGAAGTTCCCGACGGGCGGCGCACCCTTGGCGCTGGAAACGATCAGGAGCGCGACGGCCACGACCTGCGCCGCCATCTTGAACTTGCCCATCCTGGAAGCGGCGATCACCACGCCGTCGCCCGCAGCAATCGAGCGCAAACCCGAGACGGCGAACTCCCGCCCGATGATGATGACGACGGCCCATGCCGGGGCGAGCCTGTTTTCGACGAGCGAAATGAGCGCGGCTGAGATCAGCAGCTTGTCGGCGATGGGGTCTAAGAGCTGGCCGAAGCGCGAGACCTGGTTGCGGCTGCGTGCGATGTGGCCGTCCAGGAAATCCGTGAGCGCGGCGGCGAGAAAGATCGAGACGCCGAGGATGTGTCGCGGAACGCCCAGCCAGTTCTCCGAAAACGGCGTGAGCAGCACCGCGACCAGAATCGGCACGATGAAGATGCGCAACAGCGTCAATGCGTTCGGAAGATTCACGCTCACAACCGCCCTCTACACCACAGTTTCGCTACGCTCAAAGGTGTTTCTCCGGCGCTCCGCGCGCTTTCAAATGGAGTGTAGGTCTCGCCTTCAAACGGTGTCAAGATAGTGGCAGTTCCTCAAACCTCATCGCTAAGCTTATCAAAGCAGAAAATTAACAGGGATGAAGAGAGATTGTCAGGATAAAATACAGAAAGCAGGATGAGAGATGAAAGCATTGCTCTCTGAACGCTTCATCTCTTTTTCTTTATCCTGTCCACCCCTGTTAAATTCTTTCTGCTTTTACTCTCAGTCAGGAAGTTTTGACGGGCCAGCTTGCTCGATGCCCGTCGCTCAGTTAAAATCACTGTTTCTGCGACCTCTCGGGACGGCGTCTGTAGCAGGCGCACTCTGTTTTTTCGAGCATTATGGCCATTGATCGCATCACTGTGCGCGGGGCGCGCCAGCACAATCTCAAGGACATCAACGTAGAGATTCCGCGCGACCGCCTGACCGTCATCACGGGGCTTTCGGGCTCCGGCAAATCCTCGCTCGCTTTCGATACCATCTACGCGGAGGGCCAGCGTCGCTACGTCGAATCGCTTTCCGCCTATGCCCGGCAGTTCTTAGATCAATTGGAGAAGCCGGACGTAGATTCGGTTGACGGGTTGTCGCCCGCCATCTCTATCGAGCAGAAGACCGTCTCGCGCAGCCCGCGCTCGACCGTCGGCACGGTGACGGAGATTTACGACTACCTGCGCCTGCTCTTCTCCTCCATAGGCCAGCCGCACTGCCACATCTGCGGCGCGCCGATCACGCGCCAATCCGTCGAGCAGATCGTCCAGAGCGTACTCGCCCTGCCCGAGGGAGAGCGCGTGATGATCCTCGCGCCAATCGTTCGCGGGCGCAAAGGCGAGTTCAAGAAAGAGCTTGAGAAGCTTGCGAAGGACGGTTTCCTGCGCGCTCGCGTGGACAATGAGCTGCTGTCGCTGGACGAAGAGATCAGGCTCGATAAGCGTCGCAATCACAGCATAGAGGCGGTCGTGGATCGACTGCTCATCAAGCCCGGCATCAACGAGCGCCTCGCCGAATCCGTCCGCACGGCCTTGAAGCTGACGGGCGGCGCTGTGCTCGTCGCCGTCGTTGACGGCGAAGAGAAGCTCTACTCTGAGCGCATGGCCTGCGTTAATTGCCAGATCAATATTCCGCCCCTGGAGCCGCGCTCTTTCTCCTTCAACTCTGCCTACGGCGCGTGCAAGCGCTGTCATGGGCTCGGCACTGTCCTTGAGGTTGACCCGGCCAAGCTCATCCCGGACGCGACCGAACCCTCCGAGAAAATCTCTTTTATGGGAGCGGCGGACAAGCAGGGCTCTGCTTACCTGCGCAGCGCGCTCCTGGCCGTCGTCAAACACTTCGACGCGAGCGCGAGCGTGCCCTTCGGCGAATTGACGCCGGAGGTGCGCAACGCCTTCTTCTACGGCCTGGACCAGACGCTCACCTTCCGCCAGGGCGCTTATACCTACCAGAGCGACTGGAAGGGCGCTGTCAGGTGGCTGCGAGAGAGGATGAACGAAGCGCCCTCTGAGAAGGTGAGGCTCGCGCTCGAAGAGCTTGTTTCGCCCGTCGTCTGTCCTGATTGCCGTGGACAGCGGCTGCAACCCGAATCGCTCTCCGTGCGTCTGGGCGGTCATGGCATCGCAGACTATACGGCGCTCCCGATAGAAGACGCCATCGCAGCCTTTGATCGCATACGCTTGACGGAACGCGAAGAGCAGATCGCAGGGCTCGTCCTGCGCGAGATCAAAGACCGACTGCGCTTTCTGGAAAAGGTCGGCCTCGGCTATATCACCTTGGAGCGCGCATCGGCGACGCTCTCCGGCGGCGAGGGCCAGCGCATACGCCTCGCCACGCAGATCGGCTCGCAGCTTCGCGGCGTCCTATACGTTTTGGACGAGCCATCCATCGGCCTTCACCCGCGCGATAACCAGCGACTTCTCGAAACGCTCTGCGCGCTCAGAGACCTTGGCAACACGGTGCTCGTCGTTGAGCACGACGAGGAGACGATTCGCCGCGCAGATTACGTCGTAGACCTTGGGCCCGGCGCTGGCGCGCACGGCGGCGAGCTGGTCGCCAGTGGCACGCCCGAACAGGTCTCCTGTAATCCGAAGTCAATCACGGGGCTCTACATCTGCGGCCAGCGAGAGATCAGCGTGCCCGAGGAGCGCCGCACGCCGAACGGCAAAGCGATCACGATTCGCGGCGCGCGTCACAACAACCTGAAAGATATAGACGTGACGTTCCCCTTGGGCCTGTTCACGGTCGTGACGGGAGTTTCCGGCTCAGGCAAGTCAACGCTGGTGGACGATATTCTCTATCACGCGCTGGCCAGGTATCTCTACGGCTCGCTCACGGAGCCTGGCGCTTATACTTCCATCGAAGGTCTGGAGCACGTTGACAAGGTGATCGAGATAGACCAGTCGGCGATAGGCCGCACGCCGCGCTCTAACCCGGCGACGTATACGGGGCTGTTCACTCCGATCAGAGAGCTTTACGCGATGCTGCCGGAATCGCGCGAGCGCGGCTACAAGCCCGGTCGCTTCTCCTTCAACGTCAAGGGCGGGCGCTGCGAAGCCTGCGAGGGCGACGGGATGAAGCGCATCGAGATGAATTTCCTACCCGACGTTTATGTCCTCTGCGATGTCTGTCGCGGCGCGCGCTACAACCGCGAGACGCTCTCCGTGAAGTACAAGGGCAAGTCCATCGCAGAGCTTCTGGATACGACGGTCGAGGAAGCGCTGCCCATTCTGGAAAACATTCCGCAGATCAAGCAGAAGCTTCAAACGCTGCTCGACGTTGGCCTCGGCTACATCAAGCTGGGCCAATCGGCGACGACGCTTTCCGGTGGCGAGGCCCAGCGCATCAAGCTCGCCAAGGAGCTATCCAAGCGCGCCACTGGCCGCACCATCTATATCCTGGACGAGCCGACCACCGGCCTCCACTTCGCCGACGTACACAAACTCCTCGACGTGCTGCAACGCCTGGTCTCCCTCGGCAACACCGTCATCATCATCGAGCACAACCTGGATGTCATCAAGAGCGCCGACTACGTCATAGACCTGGGCCCGGAAGGCGGCGCGCACGGCGGTCGCCTCGTCGCCTGCGGCACGCCAGAAGAGGTCGCCCGCGCCAGAAAATCACACACCGGCCAAGCCCTCAAGCCACTGCTCAACGGCCATGCCGCCCCGCGCCACACTCATGCTTCATCACGCAGAGAACGGCCCAAGAAGATCGCGTGATATACTATCCGCGTCACCTGATGTTCGACCGCATCGCACGCACCTATCATTTGCAGACAATCCTGGCGTGAAGCGCCGGTCAAAGCGGCCCTCTTCAGCAGGGAGCGGCAGGCAAAGGAGTCTTAGTCGGCGTGTCCAGATATGAAGACGATTTACGCCCGCTCAGCCTGGAAGACGTGAAGACCTACCCGCTCGCCTCGCGTCCGAGCAAGGTGACGGTCAAGGATTTCGCGCGCCCTCTGAAAGAAGATTCTTCGCTGCGGGATTTCCTTCAAACGCTTCCCGACATTCTCGCCGTGCGCAGCCTGCGCGAGCTGGCCGCACAGATCAGGCGCGCAAGAGAGCTTCATAAACCCGTCGTCTGGGGCATCGGCGGCCACGTCATTAAAACAGGACTCGCTGGTGTGATCGTGGATTTAATGCGGCGCGGGTATGTGTCGGGCGTCGCGGGCAACGGCTCCGTGCTCGTGCATGATGCGGAGATCGCCATGGTCGGCTCGACTTCGGAAGATGTGGATGCGACGCTCGGCGCGGGCGCTTTCGGCGCGGCTGAAGAGACCGGACGGCTTTTGAATGCGGCGGCGCGTGACGGAGCGCGCGAACAGTTGGGCCTGGGTGAAGCGATGGGCCGAGCGCTTCTGGAGCTCGGGGCCCCGCACAAAGATTATTCCCTCCTCTGCACAGCTTACGAGCTGCGCGTGCCCTTCACGGCTCACGTCGTCATCGGCGCGGACATAGCCCATTTCCACAGGAGCGTGGACGGCGCATCGCTCGGCGCAACGACGCACACGGATTTTCGCCTGCTCGCCGAACTCGTGCGGCGTATGGACGGGGGCGGCGTCTATTTGAACATCGGCTCGGCTGTCGTCCTGCCGGAGATATTCCTGAAGGCCATCACGCTCGTGCGCAACCTGGGCCACCCGCTCGCCGATTTTACGACCGCCAACTTCGACTTTATCCAACAGTATCGCCCGCTCACTAACGTCGTCCGCCGTCCCACCGCAGGCGGCGTCGGGCGCGGCTATAACCTCACGGGTCATCACGAGCTGATGATCCCGCTGCTCGCAGCCGAAATCCTCTATGGGACTGAAGGGCCTTCCCTGGCCTGATTTTCTCATTGACACCGACTGGCTTCACCAATATACTTGAGACTTGAAATTGAAAACCGATTTCAATTTTACCCAACGCGCAATAAGGTCGGAAAGAAGATGGGTTCCCGCGACTGTTACTTTTTATGAAGCGACGCGGAAACCCGCACATCATTTTGGACTGTAGGGGCTGACGGCTTCCAGTTATTTCAGGCACGCGCCGTCGCCAGCCATTATTCAATTGGAGAATCTTCAAATGTCTGTCAGTGGTGCGCAAGGGCGCTGGGCGCATGCTCGCGTCTCGTCGCTCTTGTTCTTGATCGGACTCATTCTTCAAGTTCCCGTCCATGCTCAGACGGAAACGACAACGGGCATACGCGGCAGTGTGAGGGCGGAAAGTAACGGTGGTGCGGTGGCGGGGGCGCGCATCGTCGTCAGGAATGAAGCCATACAGTTGCGACGTGAAACGCAGGCGGACAATGAGGGCCGCTTCGCTCTTTACGGGCTTCCTCCGGGCATCGCTTATGAAGTCATCGTGGAGGCTGACGGCTTCCGTCAATCAATCAACAGGGGCGTGAGGCTCGTCTCGGGAGACTCTCTGGCTTTGGAGATCGTGCTTGAGCTGAGCGTGATCAAGGAGTCTGTGACGGTTACGGATGAGACGCCTGCTGTCGTCAACAATGCGCCAGAGATCAGCCAGATGGTTGATGCGCGGCGCGTCAACGAGCTGCCGTCGAGCGGTCGCAACATCAACCGCTTCGCGCTGCTCGACCCGCATGTACGCAACACAGGGGGCTTGGGGGGCGACGGCTCTACCGCCGCACGCCTTTCCATCAACGCCAACTCCTACCGGCACACCTTCTATAAGCTGGACGGCAATAATAACTACGACTCGATCAACGCCAATGCCCCGCAGCAACAGGTCGGGCTCTCATCCGTTCAGGAGTTCAAGGTCTTAACCAACCAGTATTCGGCGGAGTACGGCGGCTCGACCTCCGGCATCATCAGCACTGTGACGAAGACCGGGACGCAGCAGTTTCACGGCCAAGGCTTTTTCTTTCTGCGCCCGAGCGGTGTGCAGGCTGCGCCGCCGGTCTCAAGCGTACGCGTACCGAACCAGTTCGCACAATTCGGGGGCGCGCTCGGCGGCCCGCTGCTGAGCGAGCGCGCGACATTCTTTGCCAGCTACGAAGGGACCAGGGCAGAGCGCGGAGCTTTCATACAGTCCCCCGCCCCGCTCACCTACATAGGCCACTTCCGTAACTCTATAGGGCTGGCGCGTTTCGATTATCGCTTCACAGACGCTCACACACTCTCGCTTCGTCTCAATGGCAATCAAGACGCGAACGACAATCCGAACGACAGGGTGAGCGGGTTTACGCAGCCGAGCGCGGCGCAGTCGAGCCGGACGCAATCATTCGGCGCGCAACTGACCGACAGGGCCGTGTGGGGAACCTCCGTTATCAACGAAGCACGCTTGAGCTACGTCAACTGGATTCCGTCTGCGAGCGCTGCCCTCACGCCGCAGGTCTCAATCATACGCCCTAACGTCAGCACCGCAGGCAACTCAGCTTATTCATGGATACGCGCAGAGATGTGGCAGTTCGCAGATCAACTGGCATATCAACGTGGCCGCCACGAGCTTAAAGTCGGCTTTGACTACGCGCGCCAGAAGGTGCGCGATTATAGCGTTACGGAGTTTGGCGAATACCGCCTGGGCGTGGGCGAGACGGTGCCTGGCCCAAGAACGGAATACTCGCAGTCCTTCGGTGTCGGCTACGTTCGCTACGGGCAGACGCTCGCTTCGGCTTTCATCCAGGACAATTGGAGAGTGACGCCGCGCTTGACGGCGAATCTGGGGCTGCGCTACGACTACCAATCCATCACGGACGACCGTAATAATTTCGCGCCGCGACTGGGCTTCGCTTTCGATGCGACCGGCGACGGTAAGACGATCATACGCGGCGGCGCTGGCCTGTTCTACGATCAATACTACATGTACATCACCCGGCGCTTCCTGTTGCAGGGCGTCAACTCGCCGACCGCGACCTATAGATTCAGGTTCGGCGAGCCCGGATTTCCGACCTTTCCGAACTCGCTCGCGGCGGCTCCTGCGGGCGCGACGCCTCTCAGGCGCGACTTCATCTACTTGCCAGGCGCGCAGTTGCTCAACCCCTACAGCATGCAATTCTCGCTCGGCCTACAGCGCACCATCTACGCCGACTGGACGTTGACGGTTGACGCGCTACACTCACGCACCTTAAAGCAGATGCGCGTTAACGACATCAATGCGATCACGCCCTGGCGTCGCACGCGACCGTTCCAAGCTTACGCCGGTGTGCCCGTCAACAAAATCGCCGTCATCGAAAACAGCGCATCGAGCAGCTACGACGCGCTCGACTTGGGTTTGGTCAGACGTTTCGCCGACAGCTTCCAGTTCGAGGCGCACTATGTCTACTCATCCGCTTTAACGGGTGCGATGTTCTTCGGCGAGCCGGACACGGGGATACCCAACAACTTCGGCACGAGCGACGATCTTGAGCGCGGCCCGAGCGACTTTCACCAGCGACACCGATTCGTCGCCCACGGCCTCTTGGAGTTGCCCTTCAAATCGCAGCTCTCTTTCATCGTAACGCTGGCCTCCGGTCTACCCATCAACCCGCTCACGGGCGACGACACGAACGGCGACGGCTACAGGGTTGACCGCCCCTTGTCGCTTGCGCGCAACTCTTTCCGCACACCCATGCAGGCGAGCTTCGACGCCTCCTACGCTAAAAGATTCGCGCTCCGAGAAAACGTCCAGCTCGAATTGCGCGCCGAGGCGTTCAATCTCTTCAACCGCTCCAACTTCATCAGGCTTAATAATATTTACGGCAGCGCACAGACGCCCAACTCCTCATTCTTAACGCCCATCGCAGGCATCTCAAACTCCGACCCCGGTCGCCAGTTCCAGTTCGGCGCGCGCCTGGTCTTTTAGAGTGAGCCTCAATCGAACCGCGGTTCGATTGAGGCTGACTCCGGGCATTACGCTGCCAGGGAGTGTGTGGGGTATAATTTGCGCCCGTTTGCCTGGCAGCGAATTCGATCCCAACCATCGAACGGGATTTTAGATTATCAAACATAATAGGGGTTTAGAGGACTTATGGATGCACAGAAGTTAGAGCACTTTCGCAGCACGTTGCAGGAGCAGTTGCGCAGACACACTGAGAACGTCCGCGACAACCAGGCCGATGCGCTCGAAGCCGTGTCCGATGACGGCGTCAAGGATAGCGTTGACATGTCGCTGCAAGACGTGAACCAGGAGATCGCCTTGCGACTCGGCGAGCGCGAGTCGCAGATGGTGGCCGACATAGACCAGGCGTTGCTGAGGATTGAAGAGGGAACGTACGGCGTCTGCGTGCGCTGCGGCAAACCGATTGACGAGCGGCGTCTCGAAGCCCTGCCCACCGCCCGCTACGATGCAGCCTGCCAGTCCGACATCGAAGCCAGCGCAGGTCTAGACAACATCCCCACACTTTAAAAGCAGTGACAAGTGACCAGTGACAAGAGAAAAGCAATAAGTGATGAGCGAAATGCTTTTTCTTGCTCATCACTTGTCACTCGTCACTGCTTTTATGCTTTGGGGTGCGTTTTGTCGTAGACCTCGATGAGCTTTTCCATTGAAACGTGAGTGTAGATTTGCGTGGTGGAGAGGCGCGCGTGCCCCAGCAGCTCTTGAATGTCGCGCAGGTCCGCGCCGCTATCGAGCAGGTGCGTGGCAAAGGAATGGCGCAGGGAGTGCGGGCTGATGTTGTGAATGCCCGCGCAGATTTGAATGTATTTATCCACCATCCGTCCCACCGAGCGCGTAGTGATACGCGTCCCCTGATAGTTTAGAAAGACCGCCTTCGTATCGCGCTCCGCCATGGGCGCATTCTGCAAGAAAGCGTTGCGCACGGAGAGGTAGCCGAGGAGCGCGTGGAGCGCCGGGTCGCCGAAGGGCACGACTCTCTGTTTGCGACGCTTGCCCGTCACCTTGATCAGCTTATTCTGAAAGTCCACGTCCGGGAGATCGAGCTTGGTCAGCTCCGAGACGCGTACGCCCGTCCCGTAAAGCAGTTCGAGGATGGCGCGGTCGCGCTTGCCGAGGTCTGTCTCGGTGTCAGGCGTTTCGATGAAGCGGATAGCGTCTTCGATGGAGAGATGGTTGGGCAGCTTCTTCTCCAGGCGCGGCGTCGAGACGAGCTTCGCCGGGTTCAATTCGACAACACCTTCGCGCACGAGAAATTGAAAGAAGGTGCGCAGCGCCGCCAGCTTGCGCGCAACGGAAGTCTTCTTCTTCTGCGCCGCATGAAGCGACGAGAGCCACTCGCGGATCGTGATGTGATCTATCTGGCTCACGTCAACTTCGCGGCGCGCGCCCGCTTGCTGCGGGTCGGCTGGCGCAAGGTAATCGTAGAACTGGCCCAGATCGCTCGCGTAATTACGCAGCGTATGCTCGCTGACGTTACGCTCGTAGCGCAGGTGCTCGAAAAACTGTCCGAATAGTTGTTCGATCATAGCGTTCCAAGATTAAACCGTACCTGCTAGAGAAAGAAAGGAATTAACAGGGATAGACCGGATGAACAGGATAAGAAGAGAAAGCAGGATGAAAGATGAAAGCATCGCTCGATGAATGCCTCATCTCTTTTTCTTTATCCTGACCATCTCTGTCCATCCCTGTTAATTAGTTTCTCGGCGCTCCCGGCCTGGCTCTCACGTCAGGCTGAGAGCTGCCGCTGAATTTTTCCGCCTTTCGCGGATAGTAGCCACGGCGTGCGCGCACGCGCAGGTTCGGACGCGTGACGACGCGCACGCTGATGGTGCGAAAGAGATTGTCTCGACGCTCTTCGGTCGGGTAATAGCTGAGAACGTATTGCTGGGCCAGGTCGGCGGAGATTTGCGCGAAGGCGCTGTCGAGATCACCCGTCCCCCTGGGCACGTAGACGGCTCCGCCAGTCTGCCCTGCGAAGTCCTGCAAGCGCCTTTCGGCGGCGAGGTCGCGCAGGTTGGCGTTCTCTATGTGGCCGGTCTGCACGGCGTAAATCTGGCAATCGGCGGCCTGCACGCGTTGAAGGGCCGCGTCGAAATTTATATCGCTGATCGTATCGGCTCCGTCCGAGACGATGATGATTACCTTGCGTCCATTCTGGTAAGGGCGCAGGTAGTTGGCGGCCTGGACGATAGCGTCGAAGAGGGCGGTCGCACCCTCAGGCTTACCGAATCGCTCGATGGTGCGAACGAGCGTTTTGACATCGTTCGTCAAGGGCTGTTCGAGCACCGGCAGAGTCGAGATGGAATAGATCGCCGCGAGGTCTGTCGCGGGCCGCAGCACGCTGCGAAAAAATCTGATCGCAGCCTGCTTCTCAAACTCGCGCGCCGCCGCCAGGCTTGAGCTGTTGTCGAAGAGGAGCGCGAGCGTGACGGGCGTCTCTGAGCTTCCGAGGTCGCTGATGGGCTTCGGCTGGCCGTCAACTCTCAACTCGAAATCCTCTAGCTTGAGGTCTGTCACGGGACGGCCCTGAGCATCCAGGACTGAGGCGGGCACGGTCACCAGATTCGAGTTGATGCGAACGATATCTTCAGCATCCACCTCTTCGCCCGCAGGACTTGCGGTCGTGCTCGCCGCTGGCGCACGAGGCGTGGGCGTAGGCCAGGGCGGAGGTGGGCCCAGCAGCGACGGGTCGGAAGGCACGCGCTCGCTCGTCTTGGTCGAGCTCTTCGGAGTCGGGCTTGGCGTCGGAGAGGCATCCGCCGCAGAGGCGCGTCTGGGACGCGTCGGCGTGGGCTGGCGCTGTGTGGTGGTCGTGGGCTTTTTCTGATTACGCCCCGATTGCGCGTAGGCTTCCGGGTCGAACGCGACGGGCGTTAGCAGGAGCGCATAGACAAGCAGCACGCCGAAGAGAACGAGCCCGCCCGATCTTCTGCGAGAGAGAGACTGCTGCTGCTGCCGCCGTCGCCGCGTCAGCCTGCGGTTGCGGCCAGAGACGCGGCGCGTTCCTTTGTGATTGTGTGAAGCCAAGTGTCCCATTCCTTGAGTGCAAGTTCGACCTGTAATTGATGGCGTTCGCGCTTGCCGCGTATGCGGCGACGATGCTCTGCGGCGAGCGGCTCAAGCAGCGCGAAGGTAATATTGACCGGCTGGTAGTTTTTCGTTTCGGCGCTTGAGACGTAGCGGGCCAGCGCGCCCATAGCGCTCTGCGGCGGCGCGGTCACGAGGCTTCGCCCGCCGCCCAGGAGCGCCGCGTTGAGTCCCGCAAGCCAACCCGTAGCCACGGATTCGACGTAACCCTCGACGCCGCTGATCTGCCCGGCGAAGAAGATTTCCGGGCGCTCGCGCATCTGCATCGTAGCCTCAAGCACCCTCGGCCCACAGATATAAGTATTACGATGAATTTGCCCGTACTGCAAGAACTCCGCCTGCTCAAGACCCGGGATGAGTCGCAGCACGCGCGCCTGCTCGCCAAAGCGCAGGTGATTCTGAAAGCCCACGAGGCTGTAGGCATCGGCCATCAGATTCTCCTGACGGAGCTGCACGGCGGCGTAGGGCTGGCGCGACGTGCGCGGGTCGACCAGGCCGACGGGCTTCATGGGCCCATAGCGCAGAGTGTCGACGCCGCGACGGGCCAGCTCTTCAATGGGCAGACAAGCCTCGAACCAGCGCGTCTCTTCAAAGCGATGCAGCGGAACGCTCTTCGCCTCAATGAGCGCCGCGTAAAAGCGCGCGTACTCATCTTCATCAAACGGGCAATTCAGATAATCGTCGCCGCCCTTGCCGTAGCGCGCGGCGCGAAAAGCTATCTCTTCGTTGACCGTGTCGGCGGAGACGATGGGCGCGATGGCGTCGTAGAAGTAGAGCTGGTCGTCGCCCGTCAGGCGCATGATCTCCTCAGTCAAAGCATCCGAGCTTAAAGGCCCTGTGGCGATGATCGTGGTCGAGCCTTCGGGCAATCTCGTCACTTCTTCACGAACCAGTGTGATGTTGGGGTGCGAGGTGGTGCGTGCGGTGACGTGTTCGGCGAACTTGTGCCGGTCAACGGCGAGCGCCGCGCCCGCCGGAACGCGCGTCGCGGCGGCGGCTTCCATGACGAGAGAACCCGCGCGCCTCAGCTCTTCCTTCAAAAGATACGGCGCGGTTCCAAGCTCGTCCGACTTGAGCGAGTTGGAACAGACGATCTCCGCGAGCCTGTCCGTGCGGTGCGCGGGCGTCTGACGCACGGGCCGCATCTCGTACAGGCGAACGCGAGCGCCAGCCTGCGCCGCCTGCCAAGCCGCTTCCACTCCGGCGAGACCGCCGCCGATGACTATGACTTCATTCATTTGAAGCAGAATTTAACAGGGATGGACAGGGGGAAAGGATGAAGGATGAAGGATGAAAGAAGAGTGATTCAAGTTGAGCTGTCTTTGTTTCATCCTTCATCCTTCATCCTTCATCCTTTCTTTTCCATCCTGTTAATTTTCTTCCCGCCGTTCCACACGTCTCCGCACGTTATCTTTATTGGTTGGGTTTCTCCGGCGCGGCGTTGCCCGACCTCGGCCCCTCAATTTTATAGCCGCTCGCCTCTGCGTCGAAGCGCCTGTAGTCGCTGAATTCGTATGTCGTGTTAATGTCGCGCCCGGCGAAGAGCAGCACTTTGACTGAGAGGTTGATCTGCGCAAAGCGCGGGAGCCAGACGCCGTCCTCCATACGCGTCTGCTCGATGATGAAAGCAGCGCCCGGTCGCAGTTTCAAAAGCAGGCCCGCGCCGACCTTGAAGCCTTCGGCGAGCCGCGCTTCGAGTCTCATCACCTGTTTATCCACGGGGTCTATCCAGACGGCTCCGACGAGCTTAGAGATAATCTCCTCTTCACGATTGGAGGGATGAAAGTCCGCGCGCGGTCGGAAGTCGAAAACGACCGCATCCCGCTCGTGTAAACGCTCCGTGCGCGGAGAGACGAACTCACACGCGCGCAGAAATTGAGAGATACCAAGCTCTTCATCCTCATCCTCCGAGCCTGCGCCGCCGACGCCGCGCTTGCGTGCGCGCTCCTCGCGCTCGCGCCGGCGTTTCTGCTTCTCCTGTTCGCGCTTGAGCCTGTCGCGCTCGCGGTTCTGCTCCGCCTTGACCAGCTCTTCCGTGACGCGCTTCTCTTCTTTGGCGGCACGCTCGGGCGAGAGCGCCAAGCCCTGTTCGCTGATGAGACGAAAGACGGGCGCGCGATTCGGCAACGGGTAAACCTCGTAGACCCTGACGGTCTCTTTCTTCGTCTCGCCTCGATCATTGAATTCGCGTTCCGTTATCTTCTGCGTGAAGGTGTAGTCGCCGACGCGCTCGTCAATGGCGTCCTGGTTGCGCGAGACTTCGCGCAGGAGCGCCGGGACATCTAATGCCCTGGCGCTGCGCGGCGGGTCGAAGACCGCATCGCTGATGCCCGTATTATAACGCGCGCCGCGCAGCGTGAAGGTCAAAGCGCCCGTGCCGCTCACATCCAACTCCATGCGGTGCGCTTCGAGCACACCGGCTTCCGTCCTGTAATCGCCGAAGCTCACGGAAGACTTGCGCGCCTCGTCGGAGATTTTCAAGAGCAGCTTGCTCGCGGCGCTGAACCAGTAACGCAGGCGCGCGCCGCTGCGCATGGAAAACTCCAACACGTAGGCTGGCTCGCCCAAGGTTTCATCCAGGGCGACGGTTCGCGCCAGCACGTTCAGCTTCTTATAATCCACGAGGCGGCTCGCTTCGAGCGCGGCCCTCATCCTGGTCGTGCCAGCCTCCGTGCCTGTCAGCGTGCGCAGCAGTCCGTCCAGGCCGCGCTCCCAGGCAGAGCTGGCATTGGCCGCCGCGTTGATCTCGCCGTTACCGAAAATCATGTCCGTACGCACGGAAGCAGGGGCTTTAACACGCGTCCTGGCTTCGCCTAATTCCTGTTCCTTGAGCCGCACAGTCCACTCGTAAGTGGCGTCCTTGATGGCGGCGAGACGCTTCTTGCCGCCGAGGGCCTTCAGGTAATCGCCGACGACCTTCTCCGGCGATGGAAGCTTTGCTGCGCGCTTCACTTGGCCCTTACTCTGAGCCGGAAGCGGCGTCGAGTTAAGCGCGAGACAGATTACGATGCAGGAGAGTAGGGCGAGCCGCCGACGCCACACGGGCGCAACAAGTCTTAAAGAGTTTCGGCGAGCGAGAGCGTTTCCTGTTTTCATGATTGAAGCCGCAGGCCCGTGGGAAGCACGCTATATGAACTCACATATCGTAACCGATTTCCACCCGTACCGGAACAGACCAAAGGAGGAAAAGGGCAAAAGGTAAAAGGCAAAAGTGAGGCGGGGATTCCGCTTCACTTTTGCCTTTTACCTTTTTACTTTGACCTTCCTAAGACGGTTGGCCTTCGGTGGTCTGGTCTGCGCCGGGCGGCTGCGGCACCTCCGCATCCATCGCCGCCGCCGATTCCTGTTCGGCTTCGAGTTCTCCCTGTTCCTCTACGGGCTGCTCTTCGGGAGCGTCGCCCTGATTCCCCTGCGCCGTCTCGCCCGTCCCCTCACGCTGCTCTGTCATGCCTTTCTCTCCTTCGTTTAATAATGTCGGCGTTTAATGATGTCGGCGTTTAGCGTTTGCGCGACCCCGTTCGCGTCGCTCCCGCCCCGCCCTTCTTCGCTCCGCCCTTTCTGCTAGCGCCTTTCGCGGCAGCGCCTTTCTTCGCTGCGGCGGCTTTCTTCGCGCTCTTACTGCCAGCCTTCGCTGCGCTCTTCTTCACGCCGCTCTTCTTTGCGCCGCTCGCTGCGGCCTTACGGGCTGAACCCGCTTTCTTCGCGGCGCTCTTCTTTCCAGCGCGTGCGCCGCCGACAGTAGACTTGGCCGACCTCTTTGCTTGGCCTGAACCTGCGGGCTGCGCAGAGGCGTCGCTCGATTGCTCTTTCCCCTGGCGCTCCTGGACTTTCTCATGCGCGTCGGCAATCACCTGCTGAATACGCTCGGCCTCCGTCTGCGGCGCTGAGGCGGCGGCCTCCGTCTCGCCCTCGCGCAAGCGCCGCTCCTCCTCCTGCCGCGCAAAGCGATCACGTTCCTCGACGGCCATCGCTCCCTGATTGTTATGGAAATCGAACTCGTTGATGACGCCGCCGCGAACCTCGAAACGGCTCTTGTGTTTTCCCAGATTCTTATCTTTAGGCATCCCTGTTTTTCCCTCCCTGTGTGAAGCGGCGCTCGCACTCCTGCCGCTTGACAGTGAGCGTCGCGCATTCGTATATTCGCTTTACATTGTTAGCCGCCTTAGCTCAGTTGGTAGAGCGTCTGATTCGTAATTAGAAGGTCGTCGGTTCAACTCCGACAGGCGGCTCCACAAATTTATTGCCGTATAGCTGTTCGTCAGTTATACGGCAAACTTCTTTCAGCTTCAATCTTCGATCAGCCGTCTTCGAGCGGCGGCCACTGCTCGGCCACGAACTCAAGATGCAGGCGCGAGCGGCCATCCGGGCCACGGCGCAGGCGGCGGACTGCGGCGATGACGGCGACGCCGTATTCGGCGCTGCGGACTCGCACGTAGCGCCCGCGCACGATGTTAAGTTCAGTGATGACGGACATCCCGCGCCGACTGATATTCTCGGCCTCGGCAGACTCGCTGGCCGACAGGTTCCCTTCCGCGTCGTACACTTCTATACGGACATTGACCGTCATCACACGGCGCGTCTCTGCGCGTCGCTCCCGCGCTCCCGCGCTCATGGCTTCCATGTCCGGCTGCTCGCGCATGTTCCATAAGTTTTCCCCTGCCGGGGCCGAGGCCACTTCGTAGCGCTGCGAAGGGTCTGCTTCAAAACTGAGGGGCGGGTCTTTGCCTATGAAGGCGACGCCGACCTCGAAGCGGGGCAGGCGTTCCTGCTGCCGCTCCTCCTGCCCGAGCGGGGTCGCATGACGGACGAGCGACCAGACGTTGTACTGCTCGTCCTCGTAATCGAAACATCGAAGCTGGCGTGGCAAAGGCATGGTCAGGTGCAGCAGCCGTCCGGTCTCGGTCGGTCGTCCGATTCGCAGGCGGGCTCCGAAGGGAGTGATGTCAATCAGTCGCGTCCGCTCGACCCAGCCGTGATCGGCGCTCTCGCGGCAATGCACGCGGACGGGCAACTGAATCTCCAGGCGTTCACGCAGCCGTCTTTGTCTGCTTCCGGGTTGCATGGCGAAAGCTTCTCCGTTCACTTGCAGCGCGAGTTATCCAACGGCCCTGTGGTGGTGGCCGCAAGCTCCGGCAGCGTCGCGTCGATGGGCCCAACGAAAATCTCCGTCGTGGTGGTTTCGCGGGCTCCGCCGTCAATGGCGACGATGTGGCTGGCCTCTATCCCATGCTCGTTGATGAGCCAGTCCTTGGCGCGCTCGGCACGCTCCTGCGCCTGCGTCTCCGCGCCGCAGCGCCCGCCGTAGACGACGATGTAGCCCTGCAAGTCCGGCTTGTTCTTCAATTCCGTGGCGAAGACGGCGAGGCGTGCCTTCTCAAGATCGAAGGCGAGGTCACCGTAAGAGTCCAGCAGGCGCGCCTCCTTCGGCCTGGCAACGTAGATGGCGCAGGTGGCCACGCTCTGGCACTCCGCGGCGAGGCCGCTGACCGCGACGGTCGCAACGACGCGCCGCCCGCCGAGGCCCGTCGTGTCGGCTGTGATCGTCGGCGTTCCCTGTCCCGCGTTGATCGTTCCGCCCGCCAGCGACCAGGTATAAGAGAGGGCCGCGCCGGAATCCTGCCCGGCGACCAGGGCTGAAAATCTAAGCTGCGTGTCCTGCTCGACGATGTAGAGCGGGCAGGCGATCACCAGTTGAGGACATCGGTCGGGCCGCGAAGGCGCTGCCGGGCGCTGCTCGCCGCGCGTAAGGCTTGCCTTCGCAACCAACTTCTGCGGCGAGAGGAGCGGGCTGTTAATGAGTCTGAAGGGGACTGTGGCTGAAGCTTCGTCCTTCGCAGTTCTGATGGTCGCAAGAGTGGGCCCGGCGTTCAGCCGGTATCCGCCGGGCACGATCAAGGTTGAAAGCAGAGCGCTAAGTATGAGAACGATCAGCCTGGCTGCGTGACGTTTCTTCATGGGGGCGTGAATTATATAGCTATTCGACGATCTATCCAATGGCGTCATCAACGCGCTCGCGCCCGAAAGTGGACCGGCGCGACGGTCGCTTTGCCGGAACTGAAAAACTAATTGTCTTGAGCATCACCGATGAAGTTCCCGGTGCAGTGGTCGAGCGCCGGAGTCGCCCTTTTCTCAACGACGCTCACACCGCGCGCTCGCTTGCTCCCCATTCGGCCAGCCTGTCGAGCGCTTCACCCGTCGCGCGAAAGACCGTCCACTCGTTCATCGGAACAGCCCCGAGATTTTGATAGAACCTGATCGCCGGTTCGTTCCAATCCAGCACGGCCCACTCCAACCGACCGCAGCCGCGCTCCTTCGCCAGGCGCGCGAGGTGGATGAGCAGGGCGCGACCGATTCCCTTGCCGCGCGCGTGCGGCTGCACGTAGAGGTCTTCGAGGTAGATGCCGGGCCTGCCCAGAAAGGTCGAGAAGTTATGGAAGAAGAGCGCGAAGCCGACTGCCCTCCCGTCGTCGTAAGCGATGACGACCTCTGCCATCGCCCGCTCGCCGAACAATGACTGGCGCAGCAGCTCCTCCGTCGCCACCACTTCATGCGAGAGGCGCTCGTATTCCGCCAGCTCCTTGATGAAAGAGAGAATCACAGGGACATCGCTTGCGCCGGCCCGCTCGATTTTCAGATTATCCGTTCCGGTTGCTGAACCCATATCTGCCCCTTCTTATCTGACCATATATGATTGATCGCGCACGACCGCCGTCTCCGGCTCGAAGCGCACGAAGACGTACTCTTCATCGCCCAGTATATCAAGGAAGCGCGCATCCCACCGCGACGAATCCTCTCCGAGATAACGGCTCAAGAGTCGTTGGAGTCTCTCCTGATCGTGCGGCTCAAGACGAGCGCGACCGCGAAAGCCGACATGTTGAACCAACCCGGTTGCCCGATCAAAATCGACTATGCCGATGGCGCACAGCGGCTCGCGCTCGATGCGACGGGGGAAGCTGTCCGTGCGGTAGTTTCCTATTATCCAGAGCGCTTGCCGCTCCCACAAAAACCAGACGGGCGATTCCCTTGGGCCAGCTTCGGAAGCGGTCGCCAGGTGCGCAAAGAGCGGGCGCGCGAGCAGCTCCTCCATGAGCGAGAGCGAAAGCGCGTCGTCAAGCTCGAAGCGGCTTCCCGTATCATGAGCTATCTTCATCCCGCAGGCTCTTTCCGTGCGATGATCTCCACACTGTCTCCGACGCGCAGCCGGTCGCCCTCTTTATCCGCGATCAGGTACTGCCCGAAGAGAACCTTGTTGTCCACCGCGCGATATGTCGCCAGCGTCTTGAGCGGCTCGTGTCCAGCGCGTGCGCCGCGCTCCTGGTCAATGGTCGTTATCTGGCATCGCTCGCAAGGCTTGACCACATGAAAGAGCGTGTCGCCGATACGGATTCTCTTCCAGTCGTCTTCGGAGAAAGCCTCTGAACCTGAGAGCAGGAAGTTTGGGCGGAAGCGGTTCAAGGGTAATTTCTCCTCAAGCCTCCCGTTCAAATCGTCCAGCGTCTTTTCTCCGATCAGCTTGAAGGGATAACCATCTGCGAAACTGACGACGTTACCATTCACAGCATAGTCTGGATTGACCTCGCGCCGCTCATCGTCCGGCATATAGACGAGGCGGCAGCGTGCCTGAAGAAAACGGCTGAACCATTCATTGACGCGCCCGTCGGCCTCCCATGCCCGGCAGATGCTGCGCCACACCCTGACGCTCACCTGCGGCGAATCGTCCTGCTTGAAGGGGATGAGTAAATCTTCCATCCCGGCGGCGCTCGTCCTCAAGCCTTCGGCTTCCACCTGGACGGAGATGGTCGCCATGCGCGGGTGCTCGCGCTGCGTGATAAAGTTGCCTTCATCGTCCACGATCATCCATCTGCGATCATATTGCAGGCCGCGCTCTTCCACCCTGGCCTCTTCGAGCGAGATACCTTTCAAGGATTTGACGGGATAGACGTAGATGGCGCTCAGGACTATCTCGGGGCTCTCTTCCATCGCTGCATTCTCCGTTGTCCGATCAATTCAGAAGGGCGGCTCGGACGGCAAGCTTCGCATGATATGTATCGAATTCCTAAGAAGAGCTGAAGGGCTACCACAGAGACCAGCGATGTGAGGATTGCGGGCGCGAGCTTTAATGCCGGATTCTAAACGGAAGCGGCAAGGCGCGCCGGGTCGCGGTCCCTGATATTTACAGGCTCGGGCGTAGCAGGCCGCGAAATATTCCCTGCACCGTGACCTGCGAGGCGCGCAGACGCATCGGAGCGAGCTGCGAATTGGCGGGACGCAATTCGACCTCCGGGCCGAAGCGATACAGACGCTTGAGCGTCGCGCGTGTGCCCTCGACGAGCGCGACCACGATCTCGCCGTCGCGCGCTTCCGTACGATTCTCTATGAGCGCGATGTCGCCGTCGCAGATATGCTCGTCAATCATCGAGTCGCCCTTGACCCGTAAGGCATAAACTCGTTCTGGCCGCACACGCCCGAGCAGGAAACGGGGCACGCTGATGGGCTGGGCATCCTCGACCGCATCAATGGGCGCGCCCGCCGCGATACGCCCGAGGAGCGGCACTTCGCAGATCGCATCGGTCGGCGAATCTTCAACCGTGACGGCCAGATTGAAAGCGCCGTCCTCGCGTCGGCGCGAGAGCAGCCCGCGCCGCTCAAGCGCTGCGATGTGTTTGGCGATTGTCGCCTTGGAGGAGACGCCGAAGTGGCGCGCGATCTGCGCATAAGAGGGCTCGTACCCATGACGCGCGATAAAGCGTGTGATGTAATCGAGAATCTCTTTCTGTCTTTGCGTGCGTGGCAGCATGATGCATCTCCGATTCTTCGATGCGGGTGGGACTACCGCAACAGCCGGGCGGCCCGTTTTTATATGGCTCGACTCGGCATCATAAGGGCGCGCTCGCCATAGCGTCAAGCTTCTTGTCGGCACGCCCTTCAGTGATGTCAGCTACGACCGGCAGGCCCTTCTGCGCCTGTAAGGTTTCCCGGACTAACGCTTTGAATATGTGCTGAGGGTCTGGGGAAAGATGCGTACCGCCGCAGGCATTTGAGTCATCGTCATCGCCGTGCCCGTCAGCAGCTCATGCGCGTTCTTTCCATAGACGGCCTGGTTGAGGTCGTTGTCATGGCCGATGACGGCGCCCTTCAAGGAGACTCCGGCAAACGCTCCCTTACTGCGCGAGTAGGTCAGGATGCCGGCGTCTAAGGTCGCGTTGGTGGTCGCCGCAGCCGTGCGCCCGACCGGCCCTGCCGCCACGCTCGCCTCGCCGCCCATCTCGAACTTGTCTTCGAGCAGCCCTTTTAAGCCGCCCTCGTTCATAATCAACAGCACATAGTCGGTGGAAGAAGCGCCGATCTGCGCCCCGATGCTGCCGCCGCCGAGATTGAGGAAGGCAGGCTCGCTCCAACCTCCGCTCGTGCGACGACTGACGACGCCCTGCCCGCCCTGACCGCCGACGATGAAGGCAGCTTTTTTGACGCCCGGAAAGACCACAATCGCCTCGGCCTTGTCGAGCAGCTCCTTCGGAATCGTATTGTCCGGTGTGCCCATGATCTGTTTGAAGACTTTGGCCGCGTCGCTCGCGTGGCGCGCAGCATCTTTCATCCTCTTATTATTGGTCTGCGCCGACGCTTGCGCCGCGCTCAGACAAAGTAGTGCCACTACACCGAGCGCGCAGACGACGCGCTGCTGGAAACCTTGCTTCATACCTCTTCTCCTCCTCAAATTATTGAACAGTCCGATTCGCTTAAACCTTGCATGCCATCGCTCGCGCCGCCCTACCTGCGAACGGAATAGCGTGAGAGCGTCTGCGGAAAGATGCGTACGCCGGGCGGCACGCGCCGCATATCAATCTTGCGGCTGCCGGTCAGAATATCGCTCGCGCTGAGGCCATAGACCGCTTCGTTGTCGTCCTTGTCGGGCTTGATGACCGTGCCCTTGAGTTCGAGCCCGGCGAACAGGCCCTTGCTGCGCGAATAAGAGAGAATGCCGGCGTCTAAGGTCGCGTTGGTCGTGGCGCTGGCCGAGCGTCCGACGGGCCCTGCGGCCACGCTGCCCTCGCCGCCGATCTCGAACTTGTCTTCGAGCAGCCCCTTGATCGCCTCCTGGTTCATAAACAGCAGGACGAAGTCGGTCGAGGAAGCGCCGATCTGTAGACCGAAGCTGCCGCCGCCTAAATCGAAGAACGCGGGCACGCTCCAACCGCCGGGGATACGTCGGCTGATGACGCCGCGCCCGCCGCGCCCGCCGACGATAAAGCCTGCCTTGATAACGTCGGGGAAGACGGCGACGGCCTCGGCCCTGGCCAGCAGGTCGCGCGGAATGCCCTTGTCCGGTGCGGACATAATATCGTTGAAAGCCTTGGCGGCCTTCTGCGACTGCCTGGCCGCCTCGTTGATCTTCTTTCGATTCTTGTTCTGCTGGGCCGCTGCCGCTCCGGCGAGGCCCGTTAAGAGCGCGCACGCGAGCGCGCACGCGAAGGCATACTTCATAGCTGAAGGCTTCATACTCTGACACCTCTCCTGCGTCAAGCTTCCTGATTATCCGTGTGGATAAAGATGGAGGAGAGCACACGTCTATCCATGCCGAGATCAGGAAGCAATGATTGTACCGTGCTTTGAGAGCGGCCCGATTTTACACCCGATAAGCCGATAAAGTAAGGGGAACAGAGATGGAAGCAGCCTGGACGATTGACGCGAGCTGCGTCCGGCAAACGCCGGAGCGTCGTGCGCTTAGCATACATCGCCGAAAGATCGAACGGTAATTTTCGTACGCCCGCGTGCCTGACCCTTATAGCGGTGTGCAAACGGATGCGACTGCTGTCAGCGCAACCAAAGGTCTCTGGCGGGCGCTGTGCTGAGTAAGACCGGCCCGAGAGCTTTGGCGCGACTGACCTGTAGGCTGCGCTCATTGCTCGCACTCCCTGGCAACCCGCTATAAGCGTTATAAGGAAAGCCCCCGTCTCGGAGACGAAAGAGAATCAAGTCGGGTTCTCTTTCGTCTCCGAGACGGGGGCCAGGCCCTTTCCAGAAGCGCCGTTAGTGGCCTGTGTGCCCGTGCCCGCTCATGCTCATGCGACCGGGCCGAAGGCGTATGAAGAAACGGTAGGAGGTCGGGTTGTTGCCGTACAGGGGATCGAGCGCGGCGGGCTTGGAATAAAAGGTGAAGTCAGAGCCGATGGCGACCGAGAGCTTCTCGGTATTCCACACATCTCGCGCCGCTCCGACGGTGTACGCGCCGATGCGAAACTGCGGGTGCTGTGCGTGCGTGAAGCCGAGCGCGTGCAGGTCTTCATCGCGCAGCAGATTATGTTTATCCACCAGCTCAAGCCGCGTGTATAGATAGTTCTTATCGAGGAAATTGACGGTGGATTCCGCCACGTAGCTGTTCAGATGGAAGATTTCACCGCCATGCCCCTCGCGGTTGCGCCCCCAGATCAGGCTCGAAGCCCAGTTGCCGCGCGCGAAACGCTTGTTGTAGCTGATGGAGGCGGTCGTGCGTCGCACGTCGCCTGCGGACAACGCCTCTGGGTTCTTCAGCAATCCGTAGCTGAGCTGCATGGCCCAATTATCGTTGGGCGCAAAGGAGAGCCGGGCTGAGCGCGAGTTCCAGGGGTTGAACTCGAAATCGTAGCGATTCTCGTCCGGCTCGCGCCCGTTGAAGACCGAGCCTTCGAGCTTGAACCAGCGATAGGTGAAGCCGGTCGTGAAGACGCCGAAGGATATGTGCGTCGAATCCTGCAAGTGATGCGAGAGCGGCGCAGCAGGGTTCTCGGAGGCGGACCAGCGATGCATGAAGGCCGTTGGCCCAAGCGCGGGCTCGCCTGGAAAGCCCACATAGGTGAACCACGTCCCGCGCTCGCCGAGCGGCACGGTGTAGGTCGCCGAAAGCTCCATGAAGAGATCATGAGGGTGCTGCGCGTCAACGAGTGCGCGACCCTTGTAGGTCTCGCCGGTCTGGAACAGCAGCGGCGAGCCTCCCTGCGGAAAAGTGAAAGGCTCAAGGCTGAACATGCCGCGCAGTTGGAGCGTGCCGCGCCCGAGCCGCGTAAAGGCCATCGGCATAATCCAGTTCGACGACTCGAATTTCGTGACGCCCCTGGGCCCACCCTGATGATTGACGCCGAGCTTCATATCGCCATGCAGGAAGAGAAGCCAGCGGCCGGAGGTCTTGTACCACATGTACATCGGAGTGGTGGCGGGCTGCCAGGACGAGCCGGAGCCCATCTGGCCCATCGCAATCGAATTGCGGTTGCTCGTGTTCGGCAGCAGGCGTATGTTCATCTGCTCACCCGACATCTCAAGCGCGCCCGTCTCCATCCTGCCCATCCCTGAAGATTTCCCGCCGCTCATGTCCATGCCCGGCATCGCATCGTGCGCGTCGGCTGGCGGCGCTGCGGCTGCTGGCGCTTCCCTGCCCTCGCCCGTACTCATGTTCTCCATGTTATGGCCTTCGTGACCATGCGGCGCGGGGGCGGCGGGTGCTTCGCTCGCGCCGGGCTGAGGGCTGGCGGCTGGCGTCACCACAGTATTAGTCATAGAAGGCGAAGCGGCGGGCGCAGGAGGCGCAGTCGCGGGCGAGGCCGTCTCGGTGTGCATCTCGTGACCGGAGGGCTCGGCGCTCTCTTCAGCCTCCGGCTGCGGAGAACTAGTCGGGATAGCGGCTGGCGCGGGCGATGCGGCAGGCATGTTCATGCCGGGCATGTTCGGCTCCTGCCTGTTCTGTGTGGGCTGCGCCGGCTTCCGCGTGACGGGGCGCGTGCGCCGCGTTGGGCTCTTCGCGGGCTGCGCTGCCCTTTTCTTCGCCGGTTTCGGTTTCGGCTTGCTCATGCCCGGCATGCGGCTCATGTCGTGTCCCTCGTGCTGGGCACGCGCAAGCTGCCCGGTCACGCCTCCGCTCAAGATGACACAGACCGCGACCGCAATAAGCGTATAAAATTTTGCGTGTGAGTTATGATGAAACATTATTCCCCTCAAGAAGTATTCGGTTCGACGAGCATGGCAGTTGTCATGGGCCCAGGCTCGATTTGAGAAATCGCATCTACACGTAAACGCACAGGTGCGCCTACGCTTCACGGTAAAACCGAAACGTCGGAAGGGAACTCTAGATAAGGAAAACGCTCAGGAGCAGGTGCTTGCGGGCCGGAGGCACGGGCGGAGCGCCCTGTACAGGGATAATGGCGGACACGTAACCGGCATCGGAAGGAGCAAACGACTTCGCCTCCTGTGTAGCGGCGTGTTTCACTTCCGAACTGGATTGATGAGATTCGCGCGGGCTGACGGGCGTCGGAGGAAGGCTGCTGTGACTGACGCAGTGCGAGCAGGGCTCCGAGGGTTGCGCGAGCAACTGCGGCTCGGCTTTCGACCCGTGCATCTCTTCCATCTCCCCGGCTGCTTCGTGCGACGAGTCGGAGCAATGCTTCTGCGTCTCTGCCCTCTTCGCAGGGCAGCAATCATGATCGTCGTCCATCCCTTCAGCCGCCGCCGCATGAGCCACGGCAGATGCCCTAGCCATGTGCGGGCACAGGGCGGAGGCCAGCACGCTGCCCCAGCCGCTCAGAGTGAGCGCGCAGAGCAGTATGACAGTGAATAATAATCGACGACGCATAAAGTTGAAGCTCTTTGATGCCGTTCAAGGCTCATACAGTTTACCACTTCACGGCTGATTATCTAAGACGCGAAAGCTGTGCAGTGATTCCCCGAAGCTGCCAGTTGCTTTTTACGCGTTGTGGCGGGAGGCGTCGGCGCGGCCTCTCTCCTTGTGTGCTAACATGCGGCCAGATCAGGAAAGAGAGGCACATTCGTTTTGCAGCCAGAGACCAAGGAGTCCGCCTGGGTCGAAGAGACCCTCCGCAGATTAACGATGGAAGAGCGCGTGGGCCAGCTATTAATGCCCGATCTGACCGGCACGCTCTTTCACGAAGAGAGCGAATATTACAGGCGGCTCCTGCATTTCATCGAACGCCTTGGCGTCGGCGGCTTCATCGTCTACAACGGCGATGCCTTTACGACCGCCGCGTTGACCAATCGCTTGCAGCGCCGCGCAAGCATTCCGCTCCTCTTCGCTTCGGATTTCGAGGGCGGCGTGGGGATGCAACTGCGCGGAGGCACGCGCCTGCCGCGCGCGATGGCCCTGGCGGCCACGGGGGATACCGAATCGGCGGCGGCGGCGGCGCGCATCACCGCGCTTGAAGGACGCGCCATAGGCGTTCACGTCAACTTCTATCCGGTGCTCGACGTAAACAATAACCCTTCCAATCCGATCATCAACACGCGCGCCTTCAGCGACGACCCCGAGATGGTGGCCCACTGGGGCGCGGCCTTTATCCGCGCCGCACAGGATGCGGGCCAGATTGCGACGGCCAAACATTTTCCCGGCCACGGCGATACCGCGCTCGATTCGCATATTCTTCTTCCGACCCTGGACGCGCCGCGCGAAAGATTAGAGCGCATCGAGCTGGCTCCGTTTCGTGATGCCGTTCGCAGGGGCGTGCGCGCAGTGATGACGGCGCACATCAACGTGCCTGCGCTCGACCCGGAAGCGGTGGAGGCGCGACCGGCAACCTTTTCGCCAGCCCTCGTTGACGGCGTCCTGCGCCGCCAGTTCCGTTTCGATGGCCTCATCTTCACGGATGCTCTTTCGATGGGCGCGGTCGCAGACCGCTACGAGCCGGGAGAGGCTGCCGTGCGCGCCGTCGAGGCCGGATGCGACGTGGTGCTCTATCCGGTGGATGTGGAAGCGGCGCACGCCTCGCTGTGTGCTGCCGTTTGTTCGGGGCGGCTCAGGCCCGAGCGTATAGATGAATCCGCGCGACGCATACTTCAGGCGAAAGCATGGTGCGGGCTTGAGCGCGAGCGTGAAGTCTCGCTCGAAGGAGTCTGGGACGTGCTCGGCAGTCCCGCGCACACAACCACGGCGCGCGAGCTTTTCGAGCACGCCGTCACGCTCATACGCGACCCGCGCGCTTTGCTCCCGCTCAAGAACAAGCGGGTCGCGGCCATCATCCTCAAGGATTCAGTGCCGGTCTGGGCCCATGTCCTGCGCGAGCCAGCGGGGCTGCCCTTCTCGCGCGAAGTCCTGGCCAGATTCCGCGCGCCCGTCATAGAGTCGAGCGCAGAGTCGGCGGACATCGCACAGATACTCGCGGCGACAAGCGATTGCGAGGTGGCGCTCGTAGCCGTCTGCGCGCGTGTCGCAGCCTACAAGGGCAGCGTCTCGCTCGCGCACGCTCACGCCGAAGTCCTGCGGGCGCTCGACGACGCGGGCGTGCCGACAATCGTCGCGGTGTTCGGCAATCCTTATGTTCTGCCGCGCGTGCCCGAGCGCGCGACCACGCTCCTGACGTTCGAGTCGGCGGTCGAATCCGAAGAGGCTGCGGTGCGTGTCATCGCCGGGCTCCTCCCTGCGCGCGGGCGCGCGCCCGTCCATCTGCCCTTGAGTTGATCGGAGGGACGGATAACAGATGAAGGAAGAGGCGCTCCTTTTGCCGTCTGCTTATCGCTTTCTCTCGCGGTTTGACCGCGCGGCGCCAATGGTGAGACGATGCAGTCCATAAAATCATACGGAGGACGGTAATCATGGAGATTGACAAGGACAAGATCGTGACGCAGGAAGAAGTGGGCGAACCGGCTCCCATAGATGAGGTCGAGGGCCGCGTCGAGGCCGAGATGAAGCGCCTTGAAGGCCGCGCCAAAGAGCGCGTCGGGCAAGGTCTGGAAGACCCCGCATTGGAGCGCGAAGGCCGCCAGCTTGAAGAAGAAGGAGAACGCGAGCTGGAAGAAGAGCGCCGCGAAGATCAAGAATGAAAGAAGAAAGTTAACAGGGATGGACAGGAAAAAAACTAAAGTCAGGATAAAAACAGAAAGCATTACGGCATGAATTGTTTATCTCTTTTCTTTTATCCTGCCCATCCCTGTTAACTTTCTTCTTTCATCCTTGCAGCCTTCATCCTTTATTCAGTATTTCCGCTGCGACTGACGGAGCTGCCGGTCTCGATGAGCCAGGGGCCGCGATCATTGCCGGTGAGGTCTGAGTCTTTGACCGTGCCCGCGCCGTCGCTATAGGCCCAGATGGCCGAGTAGCCGTTGCGATTGATCTTGCAGCGCCGCACAAGCGGGTCGCCGCCCGTCGAAGTGGCGATGCCCGCATATGCGTTCTTGAAAATCTCGCAATTCTCTATCGTCCCTTTGCTGTTCTTCCAGACGTAGATGCCGCTCACCTTGCTCTGGGAAATCTTACAGCCGCGCACCACCGGGTCGCTTTCCTCCTTAATCTCGATCCCGGCATAGACCGAGATGTTGATCTCGCAATCTTCAATCATCCCCTTGCCGTGATCGTAGACGAAGATGCCGCCCGCCTTGCCGTTGTGGATTTTGCACTTGCGAATGGTCGGGCTGGCATATTCGCCGATGGTGATTCCGGCATACTCGTTGCCGTAGATGTCGCAATCCTCGATCAAGCCCTTGCTGTTTTTCCAGACGTAGACGCCGCTCGCCTTGTTATCGTAGAGCTTTGAGCGGCGCACAATAGTATTGCTCCCGTCCTTGATCTCTATGGCGGCATTCGTGTGGCCGTAGATGTCGCAGTCCTCAATCGTTCCCTTGCCGTGATCGTAGATGAAGACGCCGCCGGCCTTGCCGTCGTGTATCTTGTTGCGGCGGATGATGGGGTCGGCCATCGTGCCATGAACGGCCACGCAGGCCCAGGTGTCCGAAGTGATGTCGCAATCCTCAAGAATCAACTGGCCTCTCGGAATATCCACGGCGAAGAACTCTTTGGGCGCAGTCCGCGAGCGCAGCGTCAGACCGCGCACGGTCGCCTTCTCCGTCTGCATGCGTATGCAGTTGGTGTCGGTGCTCTCGATGACGATGTCGCGCAGCGGCCCGTCGCCTATGATCTCTAACTGCTTGTCTATGGCAAAGCCTTCGTTGTAGAAACCTGGCCGCACCATAATGCGCGTGCCTGGCCGCGCGTTCCTGATGGCCTCCGTGATGGTGGTGTAGTCCCCGCCTCCCTGCTTCGAGACGATGATGGTCGGGGTGCGAAGCGTGCTGTAAGCGACAAGGGCCGCGATGGCTGCGAGGCTTATGAGCAGGAGGGCTGAGATGGCGATGATCCAGGGCCAGGGACTACTGCGACGGCCCGCAGCAGCAGCAGCAGTGCCGAGCGAAGTCTGAGCGTAGCTTCCGGGCTGTTGGGGCGTGTAAGTGCTATATGAAGGCGGAGGGTTGAGCTGCGGCGCGCCACGGTACAAAACATCCGTGCGGCCTTGATCGGTCTGGCGCGAGGCGGGGATGCGCAGCGTCTCCTGCGAATTGAGCGGGCCAGCCTCGACGTGCTGAAGAGGCGCGCCGTCGTCGAGGCAAAAGTTCAGGGCAGCTTCATCCGAATAGGCGCGCTCGCAAACGGGGCAGCGTTTCATGTGGGCCTCCGATCATCTACACGCAGGCGCACCGCGGAAGCTTTGACGGCGAGGGCTTGCAGATGTAGGCGGCGCGCAACTCAAACCCGTTCGGCGCTATTCCGAACCGGCGGCTTCTACACATTTCAAGGGCGCGGGGCGGATTCCGACAAGCCTGGAAAGGCTTGGCCAACCGGACAACTTAATGGACAACAACCTTCCCTTGCTCGCTCTCTGCCAGGGAACAGCACTTGAGCAGGCGGCACGTCGGTCTTTCATGCTCAGATCTTTTCGTTGACCGCCTGCTCGACGGCCTCGCGCATTTGCGGCGGCGTCTGCGTCGGGCTAAAGCCGACAAATCGTTTGAAGACGCGACCGTCGCCCGTGATGACGAAGCTCTGCGGGATCGAGTTGCGAATCTGTCCCTGCATCAATCCGAGCGCGAACTCCTGCGTCGCCCAGCCGATGGTGTAGTTGATGTGCTGGTCGCGCGCGAAGTTTTTGACCTTCTCCGCATCATCCAGGGGGTCTTCGTTGGTGAGGCCGATGAATTCGACGCGCCCTTTATACTCGTTGGCGAGCGTGATCAGGTGCGGAATCTCTATCCGGCAAGGCCCGCACCAGGTCGCCCACAGATTAACGACGACGACTTTGCCCGCGTAGTCCGCGAGCTTGATCGTTCTTCCGTCTATCGTCTTCAGCTCGGTCGTCATCATGGCGGGCGAGAGCGGGGCCAGAGCGACGGGGCCGCCCGTCGTGGGCCCACCCGTGCGCGGCGCGCCCTCGCCTGTCTTCACCGTTTCCGTGCTCCGGCTGCAACTCGAAGCGCCGAAGGCCGCGATGAGAGCGAGCGCGACCAGCGTGAAGGCCAGGCGCGCGGGCGTCCAGAAATTCCTCCGGCGAACCTCTGACTGTTTTGGAGAGCTCATACGATCAAATCTTCCTTTTCCTTAAATCCTCAAGCTAAGGGATAGAGACCTCCGCGACGCGAAACGTGGCGATGCGCTGCAGGTCTGTGCCGACAATAGCATATTCGCCGGGCAGAAGCGCTTCGCGCGGGCGTATCTCCATATACACCTGGCCGCCCTCGCGCCCGAGCACGCGATAGCGCGGCTTGACGATCTCTTCGGAGGCGATGGCATAGCCGCGAAGGCCCTTCTGCGTAATGGCCGTCACGCGCCGCGCGCCCCGCCTGGCAGTCAGGCGGACGAGAAACGGCGGATGAGCGTCGGCGCGATCAGGCACGAAGACGTAGAGACGCGGCTCGTCGGTTTTGACCAGGGTCGCGGCGCTCGCGCCCTTCAACTCGACGTAGCTGATCTTATCGCTTTTCGCCGCCTCGTCCGTCCTGATCGGCATCGTCCCCATCTCGAACGGCAAAGCCGCGACCGCGCCACGCTCGTCCGCCAGATAGACGAGCGTACGGTCGGCGGGCGGCGGCGGGAAAGTTTCCTGCGCCAGGGATGAACCGGCGGCGCTAAGACACAAAAGATTGGCCGCAGCGAGCAGCAAGAGACAGAGGCCGAGCGATGCGGACTGTTTCCCGAAGGGCTTTCTCAATTTCGTAATGCCTCCCGATTGATTTTGATTAGCCTATGTCCTGTGATCTGAGCGCCATGATGGTCGCGGCGATGAGAGCGAAGAACATGAGCATGAGTACGATGGGGTTCAAGAGAACATTGCCCCAGGGATGCAGGAAGTCTACGTAGTTGCTCAGGTCGTCGGGGATTTTCTCGGCCTGCGGGACGGTCGGCGCATCTCCCAGTTTCGGCGCTTCCGGCTGCACGGCGGACGTGTCGCCCTGTTTCAAACGGGCAACGAAGTCGTTCATCTTCTTCTCGAAGTCCGCCTGATTATCCTCGGCTGTCTTCTTGTAGTTATCTATATCCCGGCGCGCGCGACTGATGTTCTCGTCGTTCACGTCGTCGAGGTGCTTGTAGAGACCGCGCCCCTCGTTCGTCCCGTCCTGCTCCGAGCCCTCTTCGCGCAAAGTGTCGAGCCCCGAGAGCCGCTTCATCTCGTCGAAGGCCCAGGTGGCGGGCATCAACAGTCCGACCAGCTTGGATGTCCCGGTCGGCACACCCACCAGCCCCGAAAAGAGAATCTGCGGAATCAGTATGAGCGGCACAAGACTGGTCGCCATCTCGGAGGTTCTGACCACCGCCGAGATGAAGAGCCCGAGCGCGATGCCGACCACGCCCGTCAAGATCATGACCATGACCTGCGGGATGCCGATGAAGTGTCCCTGCAACTTCATCAGCCCGGCGATGTCGAAGAGCTTGAGAGTCCCGAACAGCAGCACGCACTGCACGCCGACGATCATCGAGAGGATGAGCAGCTTCGAGCCGACGTAGGGCAGGAGGCCGAGGTTGACCATGCGCTCGCGGTTGTAGACGGCGCGCTCGCGTATGATCTCGCGCGCCGAGACGGACGTGCCGAACCAGACGGCGACGAGCGCGAGCACGAAGAAAGGAAAGTCGCGCGGCGCGTCGCGGCCCACCACCAGGTAGGTGAGAAAGGCGACGATCGGAGCCTGCCCGAAGAGGATGAGCAGGTTGAAGCGGTCGCGCCCGAGCACCTCCATGTAGCGGCGCGCGAGCGTGGCCCACTGCCTGAGAGAGTCCGTCACGGTCGGACGCCGCTTGACGGGGGCGACGGCCTGCGCGTCGCGCCTGAGCCCGCTCAAGGGCTGCACGATGTTGCGCTGGTACTGAGGCGTGCGCTGAAAGCGTCGCTTCCATTCCTCGGCGACCGACTCGGCGATCTGCTCCTTCTGTTTTTTGAAGGCCGCCTTCTGCTCCTTGGTCGCATTGGGCGGGAGCGGCGGCATCTTCGCCGTCTGCTCTTCGATCGGGGCCTCAAGCTTATCGTAGAGGTCTTTGAAGCTGTCGGCCTGGATGTGCGCGAGCGCCTCCTGCGGCGCACCGTAGAAGACGAGCTTGCCTCTCATCATCACGACGATCTTATCGAAGAGCTTGACGTTCTCCATCGCGTGCGTCGTCAGGATGACGGTGCGCCCGGACTCCGCGATCTGGCGAAAGAGCTTCATGATCTTCTCTTCGGTCGCCGGGTCGAGCCCGGAAGTCGGCTCGTCCAGGAAGATCACGGAGGGCTTGGTGATCAGCTCGACGGCGATGGAGACGCGCTTGCGCTGGCCGCCCGAGAGCTGCCCGACGGGCACGTCCCTGCGCTCGGAGAGGCCCGTCACGTCCATCACTTCGTTGACGATCTGATCAATCTCCTGCGTTGACACGTCGCGCGACAGGCGCAGGCGCGCGACGTAGTAGAGCGTGCGATAGACGGTCAACTCGCGGTGAATGATGTCGTCCTGCGGGACATAGCCGATGGATTGCTTGAGCGAGTCGAGGTGCTGATAGAGGTCCAGGTTATTGATCAGGACGTGGCCGCTCGAAGCCGGGCGCATGCCGTTTAAGGAATCCATGAGCGTTGACTTGCCCGCGCCGGATGGGCCGAGGAGGCCGACGAACTCGTTGGGTTGAATCGTCAGGTCAACGTCGTCCAGAAGCTTGATCATGCCGCCGCCCGAGCGGTTGGGGACTTCCTTGGTAATGTCTATCACGTCTATGCGCGTCTTCGAGCGCGTGTCGAAGATGGCGACGCCGCGCTGCGGGTCGGCCTGCAAAACGAATGGGCCCACCTGCACGATGTCCCGGTTCTGGACTGATTGCCGTCCGGTAATGCGCGCGCCGTTGACATAGACGCCGTTGGTCGAGCCCACGTCCTCGATGATGATCTGCCCGCCGGAGTTCAAAATCCTGGCATGATGGTTGGAGATTTGCAGGCCGTCGAGATGAATATCATTGTCGGGTGCGCGGCCAATGGTGAGCTGCTGCTTGCCGTTGAAGCCGAGCTGCATGAGTAGCTGCGGCTGGGGCTGGGCTCCGCCTCCGCCACCGATGGCTGGCTTCTGCGGTTGCAGTGAGCCGGAGCCGCTCTTGACGACCATCGTGTGCATGCCTGCGACTTCGGCGAGGGGCCCGGAGATGGGCGCGACGGGTGCGACGGCTGGCGCGCCGACGCCCGCAACGGCGCGCTGGCCCGCGTGCTGCGCTCCGGCTGGGGCCGGGTGCGACGGAGCGACAAAGCGCAGGATGGGCCCACCCATGCCGAGCTGTATGCGGTCGCCGTCGTAGAGCGGCGTCGGAGTAGTGATGCGCTGGTCGTTGAGGAGCGTGCCGTTGAAGCTGCCCTTGTCGAAGAGCACGAACTGTCCGTCGCGCCGCTGAATCTCGGCGTGGCGACGCGAGACGACGGCAGCCGACGCCTCGATGGCCACGTCCGTCGCCGGGTCGCGCCCTAGCATCGTCAAGTCCTTGGTGACCTGTATGCGCTCAAGCTGCCCCGTGGCGCTGCGGACGATCTCGATGAAGGCAGGCTGCGATGGGCCTCCTGCGCTCGGCGGCGGCGGCGCGGCGGCGGGCCTCGGCGCGGGTTGTTGCAGCGGAGGAGGCTGAGGTTGCTGCTGCTGCTGCTGGCGCGGGGGCGGCGCGACTTGCGGCGCGGGCCCGGCAGGAGCGGCAGGAGGAGGAGGAGGCGTGTGGGCGGCGGGCTGTAGGTCGCGGTGGGTTTCCATCTCGGCGAAATCAACCGGCGCGGGCTTGGGCTGATCTTGCTCTATACGCACGACGATCATCACGGGGCCGCCCGCGCCAAACTGCGCGCGCGCGCCCTCGCGCACCTCTACGGGTTCTGTGATGCGTTGGCCGTCGAGGAAAGTGCCGAAGCTCGAATTGGTATCCACCAGGAGGTAGCGCCCATCCTTGAAACGAATCTCGGCGTGACGGCGCGAGACCATGGGCCATTCCGTCTGATTGAAGACGACCTGGCACTCGGCGGGGTCGCGTCCGATCTTGACGATGGGGCGTTCGTATATGCGCTCGGGCTTACGCTGCCCGTTACTCTCTTCCGACAGAACTATCTTCATAGCAGTCTACCTTGATAATGATTCTGGTTTTACTGAGTTCGGAGTCGCCCGGGCTCACGCATCGTCGGCGGCTCGTAAGATGAAACCTGCGAGAGCCAAGCGCTCTCGCCCGCATCACTGGCCCAGCTTGAACGAGTTCAGGATGACAGGCAATTCGCCCCTGACTCCGACATCCTCCAAGCTCTTTAGCTCGGGGGCGATTGAGGTCGCAAGCATCAGCAAGGTCACGCCGCGTTTATCGCCGTCTTTGCCCGGAGGCAGGAAGACGACGCGACCCCAGATGGTGATGTCGCCCTTCTCTGTTCCACGCGAGACGCTCTCAAAATGGAATTCGTAACCGTCGATGGAGTTGACCTTCGTTGCGCCCTCGGAGATTTTCTTGTATTCGGGAAAGCTGGCTCTGAGCTTGGAGTCGAAAGACTTGACGAGACTGGGAAAGATAGGGCCATCGGCCTCCACCGTCCCGTTGCTCTCGTAATAGCCGACGGCGAAGTTCTCCTGTGTGAAATCGGGTGGCAGGCGGCGCTCGACCTTGACGAAGTTGCTGGAGCCTTCGCTCCCGGCTTTCGGGTCGAGCACCCATGTCTTCGGATAATAGAATGAGAAGTCCGCGTAATGCTGTGCGAGCAGGCTATTCAAATTATTGTTGGAGCTGACGAACCTGTTCGCGTCGGGCGGAGGGGTCGAGGCCGGGCTGGCCGTCGCGCTCTCGCCCGCGTTCGTATTACTACCGCCATTGGCGTTCGATTTCTCGCCCGTCCCGGTATTGATGGAAGTCCCGCCGCTGCCGCCGGCGGGCTTCTCAGACTTGTTCATCAAGAACCAGAGCAGCGCGCCTCCAGCGCCGAGGCCGACGAGCAGCAGCACGGCCACGCCGCCGAGAATCCAGGGCAGCTTGCTGCCCTGCTTCGCCGGTTGAGCCTGTGCGCTCGGCAGCGGAGCGGACTGTGCCGGCTGTTGCGGCTGCGGCGCAGGCAGCGGCGCAGACGGCGTGGGCGCAGGCAGAGGGTTTGAGACGGGCGGCTGTAGAGCGGACGAAGTCGGCCCCTGCGTCGGCCCTGTGACGTGGCTCTGAAACTCAGAGGTCGGCGTGGGCGACCCGCCCGCGATGGTCTGGCTCAGATTAGGCGGAGCGATGGGCGCAGTCGAGCCAGGCCCCGGCGGCGGATGCGGAAAGTCCGGCTGTATCGTCCTGTTGAGATCAATCACGGTCGGCGCACCCCCGGAAGCCCCCTCAGCTTCGAGGCGTCCGCCGTCGAAGGTACAAAACTTCTGATTATCGTCCTGATAAGTTCGACCACATTTCGGGCACTGCTGCATATGAGTCTCCGAAAGGATGAAGGATGAAGGCGGAAGGATGAAAGCGCGGCGACGTTAATTGAATCGTTTCATCCGTCTTTCACTTCATCCCTCCGCCCTCATCCCTTAGTCTTAGCGTCGGCCAGCTTGCTCTGTAGTTCGGTGTTGCTCGGGTCGAGCGCGACGGCGCGTTCGTAGGCGCGCGCAGCATCCTTGGCGCGACCGGCCTTGAGGTACGCATCGCCGACGCCGCTCAACCCGTAAGAGCCTGCCAGGAGCTTGCGGTCTCCGGCTGAGGCGAACTCCGCGCCCCGATTAAGAATGCGCTCGGCGTCTTCCAGGCGCTCGGCTCTCAGGTAAGCGGAGCCTAGCACGTAGTATGGCGCGAAGCTGCGCGGGCTCACTTCAATGGCGAGCATCAGGAGCGGCTCGGCCTCGCTATAGCGCTTCTTCAAGACGAGCGAGCGGCCCAGGAAGTAGTTCGCGCCGGGGTTGCGCGCGTCCATTTCGAGCGCGCGGCGCAAGAGCGGCTCGGAATCGTCGAAGCGATTCTCGGACTGCAAGGTCTCTGCGATCAGGATGAGCGTCGCGGCATCACGCGCCAGCTCGACCGCGCGATTGTAGAAGGGGTCTGCCTCGCTCGCGCGGTTCATCTTTCTCAGGAGGTGGCCGAGGTGCACATGCGCGATGGCGAACTGCGGGTCTAGCTCGACGGCGCGACGATAGGCGGCCTCCGTGTCCGAGGTCAGCACGCCGCGAGTCTCAAGCGCCTGCCCGAGGCGATCATAAGCGACCGCATTCGAGGATTGAAGCTGAACGGCGCGACGCGCAGACTGCTCTGCGTCGGCGAGCCTCCTGGCATTGTTGCCGCCCGTGCGCGGCTGTATCAGGACGAAACTGAGCGCGATCAAGGAGTCCGCCGAGAGCTGATTCCATTCCACCGCCTGGCGATAAGAGCGCTCGGCCTCTTCCCAGCGCTGCTGGTCAGTGTAGATATTGCCGAGCGCGTAGGCCGCGCGCCATTCGCGCGCCTTCACCTGCAAGGCGCTGCGATAAGCACGCTCGGCCTCCGTGTAGCGCCGCGCGTCACGCGCTTCGTTACCCTCGTCCAGGGCATCCTCGACCTTCTCCTCCAATTCCGCGGAGGCGGCAGGCGTGGGCCCAGCCGGTCGTCCAGCGCCGGGCCTGCGTCCGGTGGTGGTCGGCGGCCTGTTGGTCGGGGGCTTGATGCCGGGCGTGCGTCGCCTGCTGCTCGTCTCCGGGTTCTTCGGCCTGAAGATGCCCGCCGCTCCGCCCAGGTCGCCGCCGACATCCTGCGCGCCGACAGGCACGGCGAGCACCGCGATGCTCAAAAGCGCGATGATTAAGAAGCTGGAATGGCTTCTTCTACGACTATCGGGTTTCATGACTTTCCCTCTCATCAAACTTGCCGGTTTTCAAGATGCACGCTCGCTGCCCCGGTTTCATCCGCCGCCGGGCCCTTTGCCTTTCAGAGCGGGGAGGGGCGGCACTCCTTCTCGATCCCATGTTGTTTCAAAGCTCATGAGGCGTCGCGGAGTGCCGGGCTTGTGGCTTCTCTTGGCGAAGCCGTGCGACCACTGGAAGCAAGGTCTGCCTGCCGCAAAGATGAAACGATGGACGCTCGGCCATCAAACGCGCCGGACGCTGCCGCCAACTGGGCCCGGAACGCTCATTATTCTCTTATGAGCCCGCGCGCACAAGGCGGAAGCCGAGAGTCGTGTGCTTGGTCGAGGCCGGAACCCAATCGCGGAACGTCGCCGTAATAGCACGCTCGCCCGAAGGGTCGCTCGCATAAGAGCCGCCGCGCATGACGTAAGAGTCCTTGTCCTGTTCGTTCACTGTTCGGGCATTGCCCGGATAGAGCGAAGCCTTCGAGGATGTCCACTCCCAGACGTTGCCGATCAAGTCAACCACTCCCCAGCGATTCTTGCCGTTCGGACGAGAGCCGACCTCTAGCGGCGACGCCACCTTGACGATGGCGCTGTCGTTGGCCCAACTGTTGCCCCACGGGTAGAGATTAGCCTGCGCGCCATTCCTCGCCGCGTACTCCCATTCCTCTTCGGTCGGCAGGCGGTAGGTCACGCCGTCGCGCTTCGAGCGCCAGGCGGCAAACGCTTTCGCATCGTCGAGCGAGACGTTGTTGACCGGCCACTGCTCCTGTCCCGACAGCACCTTGCCTCCGGGCCAATGCTGCGGAGGAGTGCGCTTGGTCTCGTTGACGAACTCGGCATACTCGGCGTTTGTCACTTCGGTCTTGTCCATCGAGAAATCAGAGACCGTGACGGGGTGCGCGGGCGCTTCAGTGGGAGGCCCGTCGTTGCGTCCCATCTGGAACGTCCCGCCGGCGATGGCGATCATCTCCGCCTTGGTGTTCTTCTTATCCGAACTGTTCGGCCCGCCGCCGCCGGGCTTCGTCTCCACCTGCGCTGGCTGCTGCTGCTCTGCGGGCGCGGGCTTGGAGCCGAGCATGAAATAAGCGCCGATGCCGCCGCCGATGACGACTACGCCGAGCACAGCCGCAATCAGCATCATCGGCAGCGAAGACTTCTTCGGCTGCTCGGCGACGGTGTAGGGCGGCGCGACCGATTGATGCAGGGCGGGCTGGCTCTGCTGCGGCTGTTGCCAGACATCTGAGAGACTCTGCTCGCTCATCTGCCTGGTGACGGCGGCGCGTGGCTGTTGCTGCGTCGCATCCATGTCGGGCGCGATGCTGGTGGCAGCCATGCGCGCCATCTGCTCTTCGCGCTCTTTGAGTTCGCGGGCCAATCGCTCGCGCTCGGCCAGCGCGACTCTCTCTCTCTCTTCACGCTCAAGGCGTTCCTGCTCTAAACGCTGGCGCTCGGCTTCAACGCGACGGCGCTCCTCTTCGATACGGCGCTGGGCCTCGGCCTCGGCACGCTGGCGTTCCTCTTCAAGGCGTCGCTGAGCCTCAGCTTCGGCCTGCTTGCGCTCCGCCTCGATGCGCTTACGCTCGGCGGCCTCAGCTTCGGCCTGCTTGCGCGCGGCCTCGGCTTCGGCCCTCAGGCGCTGTGCTTCCTCGGCACGTTTTTGTTCCTCTTCGGCACGCTGGCGCGCGGTCATCTCCTGCGCCTTCTTGCTCGCTTCGTGCTCGGCGCGAAGGCGCGCGGCCTCATCTTCAGCGGCCTTGCGCGCGGCGGCCTCCTCCTCCGCACGCTTGCGCGCGGCCTCGGCTTCGGCTCTCAGGCGCTGTGCTTCCTCCGCACGTTTTTGTGCCGCCGCTTCCTCAGCCCTGCGGCGCGCGGCCTCTTCCTCCGCGCGCTGGCGCTGCTCCTCTTCGGCGCGCAGGCGTGCCTCCTCCTCCGCGCGTTTGCGCTCCTCTTCGAGACGCTTACGCTCGGCGGCTTCAGCCTCGGCCTGCTTGCGCGCGGCCTCCGCTTCGAGGCGCAGACGCTCCGCCTCTTCGGCTTCGAGCCGTTTACGCTCCGCTTCGGCCAGCCGACGCGCCTCCTCTTCGCGGGCTATCTCCTCGCGCGCCAGCCGGTCGCGCTCTTCCATCTCGCGCCGTTCCTGCTCGCGGCGCTCACGCTCTTCGCGTGCGACTCGCTCGGCCTCTTCCTGCCTGGCCTTCTCTTCGAGCGCTTCGGCCTGTTCGCGTAATTCCCTGGCCCGGATGGAGTGCGCGGAGGCAGGCATGCTGGGCCCGGTGTACGTCCCATCGAGCTGACTGCCCGACATCTGCGGCAAGCTCGTCTGCATCAGGCTTTGTAGCTCGGCTTCGACCTGACACTCGCCGCCGTTGCATTCGATCTGTCGCTCCCACTCCGCGTAGCCGTCATGGACGACCCGCAAGCGATTCGTTCCTCGCTGGACTTCCTGTAGCACCAGGAGGCCCGAGCCATCGCTCTTGCCCACCGATACCTGATTGAGATAGACGCGCGAGTAGGGCGGGACGGTATGCACGCGCAGCGTCGTCTCCTGCACGCCTTGCGGCGGCCTGGAGATGGCCGACTGCGACGGGGTGATGATGGTCTCGGACTGAATGCTCTGCCCGACGTAGGTGCGGTTGAGATTGGCTGAGGTCTGCGCTACGGCATCGCGCAGCTCAGCGATGAAAGCTTCGACCGTCTGCGGGCGATTGTCGGCGTCTTTCTCCAAAGCATGACGCACGACGGCCTCGACCTGCGGCGGCACATTCACCCCCATCGAAGAGAGAGTCGGCGGGGCCGCCGTCAGGTGCTTCTTCATGATGGAAGGGATGCCGGTTCCCTTGAAGGGCACGTCGCCGCCGAGCATCTGGTAGAGGATGACGCCAAGGCTGTAGATGTCTGCGCGCACGTCCGGCTCTTCGTCCGACCACTGCTCCGGGGCCATGTAGAAGGGCGAGCCCATGAGCCCGCTCGTCTTCGCCTGCACGAATGAGCCCAGCAGCTCGCCCGACTTGATCTTCGCCAATCCGAAGTCGAGCACCTTGAGGCCCTCGTTTACAGGCATATCATCCTGAAGCATGATGTTCAGGGGCTTGAGGTCACGATGGACGATGTTCTGGCGATGCGCTGCGGCGACGCCCGCGCCGACAGCCGAGATGATCTCTAAAGCCTGCGCCGGAGAGAGCGGCCCTTCCGCCGCCAGAATGTCGTGCAGCGACTTGCCCTTGACGAACTCCATGACGAGAAAGGGCATCGTGCCGCGCGCGACTCCGAAGTCGGTGACGGCGATGATGTTCTGGTGACGAATGGCTGCGGCGGCCAGGGCTTCCTGGCGGAAGCGCGTGACGAGCATCGGGTCGTTGCCGACCAGATCGGGCAGGATGACTTTGATGGCGTGCGCGGTTTTGAGAAAGATATGACGGGCTTGAAAGACCACGCCCATGCCGCCATGACCGAGACGCCTCTCCAATTGATAGCGCCCATCCAGGATCGGCTCGCCCGCGATGGAATGGACTGTGGCGTCACCGTCGTTGGGACAGTGATTAACCTGGTCAGGAAAACAGCGTCGGCAAGCTGGACATTCTTTCATTGGTCGGCTCGATCCAAAGGCAACCCGACATGACTATCGCAGGCAACTGGCGACCGGGGGGCAGCCTCAATTGTTCGGTGGCAAGAAAGTCTTCGCAGGAACAAGCCTGCGAAAACGTCTTCTGGCGCGACCGTGTTCATATGCAGCAGCGTAGTTTCTGCTGCTGCCAGCGGCAGATAAATGTTTGGCACGACCGCGCCCACTGATTTTAACGACAACGCGCCCGTCAAGCAAGTGATTAAAGCTTTATTGTCCATACAATTCCTGATGGGCCATCATCGAGATCGTCCGGGTGTCCCGCGCACGCGCTCTCCGAGCCTGCTTCCATTAAGCCTCATCCGAGAGACGACCTCGGCCCTCTAGCTTTGCCTTCAAAAAAAATCCTCGTCGCCGTAGTCCCGGCGCTAAGCGTGCGCGCCATTATTTCATGTCGCCAACAATCCGAGACTGAACGAATGGCTGCCCTCAGGCTTGCGGCGGCGGCGAAGCACACCCGTTTATTGACAACAGGTATTGATAAGACTAGATTGCCTTCATGAACGGACTGGAGAGCTATCGCCGCCGCGAGTTCAGGGGCGTCGAAGAACTGGCGAGCGCCGCCTCCACGCTCGTCGAGCGTTTCAGCCCGGAACCCATGCGCGGCAACGTGCGGCTCGGCATCACGGAGCGCACCGTCCGCCACTACCTGAGCGAAGACCTGCTCGGTGCGCCCACGGGTCAGGCGGGCACTTCGCTCATCTTCAATTACGGAAATCTGCTACGCCTGCTCGCCGTCAAAAAGCTCCTCGCCGAGCACTGGTCAGTCATTAAGATCAAGGAGTTCATGACGGCCCTGGACATCACAGCGCTCGAACAGCTTGTCAGCGGGCCGCACGGCCCAGCCGCGCCATCTGCGCGCGGCTCGCAGAAAAGGGGAGAGCCGGGCGAACTCTACGGGCGGGCTTCGGGTCTTCTGCGCGCGGGCGACACAGAGGCCGCCTCCCGCAACCCTGACCGCGCCGCCCAGCCTCCGCCTCTGGCCTCGCTGGCCGTCGAATCGGCACGCCGCGCCGAGCGCTCTTCCCTGGAATGGATAGAGCTGGCTCCCGGCCTCGAAATCAAAGTCCGCGGCAGCTTCCGTCCTCCCCGCACACAGGAGGAGAGCGCGCGACTGACTGCGCGCTTCCTGTCCGTCGTCAATAGAGCGAAGATGAAAGATGAAGGATGAAGGTGGAAAGATGAAAGGAAGCCTTCCTTATCATCTGCAAAGCTTTTACTTCATCCTTCATCGTCGCCGCCTTCATCCTGGCTTTTACAGTTGCAGGGCTTGACCGTCGGCGTCGCCGAGTGTGAGGCCGAGCGTGCGAGCGATGGTTGGGCCAATGTCTATGATGCGCACCGGGCCAAGGTCGCCGCGCCGCTTGATACCAGCGCCGGAGGCGATGAAGCTGGTGTAGTAGCGCGACGGGAGGTAGCCGTGCTGGCCGCGCTGTATGCTGGGCGTCACGGGCTCGCCTGAGTAGTTCTGCCCGAAGGCATAACCATCCTTGGCTTCGAGGGCGAAGGCGGCGCGCGTATCAGCGCCCATCGCACGCACCTCCGTGCCGTCAATGACACTGAAGGGCGCTCCCTCCGCGCCGTTATGCTGAAAACCGTCGAAGGCATTGCGGGCCTTCTCAAAAGCTTCCCTGTCGGCGGCATCTCTGAGGATGATCGCGCATGAGCCGCCCGTGACGGAGGGCAGGGCTCGCCAGTCTGTCACGCACGGGCGCGTGTGTCCCTGTGGGCCCACGACATCGCTGACCGTCAGGAGCCCGGCGCGACCGAGCAGCACGCCGGGATGAATCAGTTTTGAGATAGGCTTGAAGCCGTGGTCGCTGACGATGAAGATGGCCGTCTCGGAGAGCGTACCGGCGCGCTCGGCGGCAGCCATGATGCGCGCCGCATAGCCGTCGAGCTTTTCCAGCATCGCCAACGCTTCCGCCGTGAAAGGCCCGTAGTCGTGCTGGAAATGATCGAGGTCGAAGAGATGCACGAGCATCAGGTGCGGGCGCTTCTCTTCAATGATGTATCCGCTGAAGCGAGCGCGCATTTCGTCGTGCTCGTCTGCGTTGGCGCTACTGTAGAGATGCGGGTCGCGGGAGGCCGCCGCCTCTATGATTCCGCGCGGGCGCTCGTTGGCGATCATCAGCGCGAGCGTATCTCGCAGCGAGCCGTCAAGCTTCTTGATCTCCGGCACATTATAATCGCCCGCTCCGCCTGCCACGGGCCAGGAGACGATGCCTGTCGAAAGCCCGCTCCGCCGCGCAGCGTCCCACAACGTCTCGGCCTTGATGTCGCGCGCAAACCAGTGCCACTCGCCGCACTGCGGCGCACCGGGCGGGATGAACAGCTCGTTGCCGACGATGCCGTGACGCGCCGGAAGAGCGCCCGTCACAATCGTCGTATGCACCGGATAGGTCACAGAAGGATAGACGGCGACGACTTCGAGCGACGATGCGCCCTGCGTCATCAAACGCCGCAGCGTCGGAATACGCAGCCCGTACTCGTCGCAGCGCTGCAAGTATCGCGCGTCGAGCCCGTCAATCGAGATGACCAGGGCACGTTTCGCTTCTTCTCTCATATTTCCTGTTTTCACCGATAGCGACTGGCATATGGATGCGACCACTCTTAGTACCGCCTGCGGTCTCGGGCGGGTTCTGTGCTGAATAGAGCCCGCCCGAGAGCTTTGGCGCGACTGGCCTGTATGCTGCGCTCAGTCGTCGCTCTCATTAGCAAATCTCTATAAAGCTAGAGATCAAGACCCTGGCATGAAAAGAGCAAGGACGAAAGCGTGAAGCTGAAATTCGCGCTGTGCGATTTTCAAATCCTCTTCATCCTTGCTCCTGAGCGCCTTCACTTGACGACGATGTTGACGAGGCGCTGCGGGACGACGATTACTTTGACGACCTCGCGCCCGGTTGTAAAGCTGCGCACTCGCTCGTCAGAGAGCGCGGCTGCGCGCAACTCTTCTTCGGGCGTCTCGGGTGTGGCAGTGATGCGCGAGCGCAGCTTGCCGTTGACCTGCACGGGAATCTCCAACTCCTCTTTGCGGGCCAGCTCTTCATCCGCCCTGGGCCAACGCGCCTCATCGCCGCCGCTCAAAAGACCTCCCGTGTGGCCCAATCCCTCCCACATCTCTTCGCCCACATGCGGGGCGAAGGGCGTGAGCATGATGACCAGGGCTTCAAGCGCCTCGCGCACGGCGTAGGCGTCGGCGTCGCCAGCCTCAGCCGGTTGGACGTTAAATTCGCCGAGCGCGTTCGAGAGCTCCATCAGGGCGGCGATGCTCGTGTTGAAGTGCAGCTCATCGAAATCGTTGGTGATGCGCGCAATCGTCTGATGAGTCTTGCGGCGCAGGGCACGCGCCGAGGCCGTAAACTCTTCGGCGCCGGGAGCGGATGCTGCGAGCGGCGCGCGCGCACCCAGGCGCTCGCGCCAGCGCCAGACCATCGTGTAGACGCGCCGCAGAAATCGCACAGCGCCCTCGATGCCCGTCTCCTGCCATCGCAGCTCATTCTCGGGCGGGGCCGCAAACAGGATAAAGAGGCGCACGGCGTCGCCGCCGTAAGCGGCGATCATCTCGTCCGGGTCAACGCCGTTACCGGCGCTCTTAGACATGGCCTTCCATTCGCCCGTCGCCTCGACGATGTTTGTCACCATGCCCTGCGTCAGAAGGTTCTTGACCGGCTCGTCGAAATCTATGAGACCGATGTCGCGCATCATCTTTGTCCAGAAACGCGTGTAGAGCAGGTGCATGACGGCGTGCTCGATGCCGCCGATGTACTGGTCTACGGGCGTCCAGTAGGCGGCCTTCTCGGGCGCGAAAGGGGCCGCGTCGTTGTGCGTGTCGCAGTAGCGGAAGAAGTACCAGGACGAATCAACGAAGGTATCCATCGTGTCTGTCTCGCGCCGCGCCGCGCCATCGCATTTCGGGCAGGTCGTGTTGACGAACTCCGCTATGCCTGCGAGCGGCGATTGGCCCGTGCCCGTAAACTCTGCGTGCTCGGGCAACAGCACGGGCAACTCTTTTTCCGGCACGGGAACGACGCCGCACTGCTCGCAGTAGATGATGGGGATCGGCGCGCCCCAGAAACGCTGGCGCGAGATGCCCCAGTCGCGCAGGCGGTACATGATCTTTCCTTCGCCGAAGCCCTGCTCTCCGGCGAAGTCTGTCATCTCTCGAATCGCATCTTCCGAGAGCTTGCCGCTCCAATCGCCGCTGTTGACAAGCATGCCGTAGTCGGTCGTCGCGCCCGTCATCTCCGTCGATTGATCCAGGCCCAGCCGGGGCTCAAAGCCGCCGGGCTCTTCCCTGTGCGTGATGGGCGCGATGACCTGGCGAATCGGCAGCGTGTATTTCTGCGCGAACTCGAAATCGCGCTCGTCGTGCGCCGGAACGCTCATCACAGCGCCCGTGCCGTATTCCATCAAGACGTAGTTTGCGACCCACACGGGCAGGGCTTCGCCATTGAAAGGATTGACGGCGACGAGGCCGGTGTTGACGCCTTCCTTCTCTGCCTCTTCGTCGTTGACGCCGACGGCACGCGCGCGCTCTTGCCGCACGCGCTCGACAAACCGCGCGACATCCGCCTTCAGCGCGGAGTCTTCGGGAATCTCCGCGAGCAGCGGATGATCTGCGGCCAGCACGACTGCGGTCGCGCCGTAGATGGTGTCGATGCGTGTGGTGAAGACGCGCACTTTCGCGTCCGTGTCCTGGACGGCGAAATCCACGTAAGCCCCGGCGCTCCGGCCTATCCAGTTGCGCTGCATGGTCAGGACGCGCTCGGGCCAGCCCCGCTCGATCTCGCTCATGCCCGTGAGCAACTGCTCGGCATAGTCTGTCGTGCGTATGAACCACTGTTCGAGGTCGCGTCTTTCGACGGGCGTTCCGCAGCGCCAGCAGACGCCGCCAGAGGATTGCTCGTTGGACAGCACCGTCTCTTCTTTCGGACACCAGTTAATGGGCGACAGACGCTTGTAGGCCAAGCCGCGCTCCAACATTTTCAGGAAGAACCATTGATCCCACTTGTAGTATTCGGGGCGATGGGCTGCAATCTCGCGCCGCCAGTCATAGCTGATTCCCAGTCGCTTCATCTGCCCGCGCATGTGCGCGATGTTCTCTTCCGTCCAGTCGCGCGGGTTGACGCCGCGCTTGATGGCGGCCTGCTCGGCTGGCTGCCCGAAGCTGTCCCAGCCAATCGGGTGCAGCACGTTGAAGCCGGAGAGCCGCTTGTACCAGGAGATCGCGTCGCCGATGGCATAGTTGCGGACGTGGCCTATGTGCAGGAAGCCTGAAGGGTAAGGCAGCATCTCAAGGCAGTAGAAGGCCGGGCGCGCGCTGTCGGCCTCGACCTCGAACGCGCCCGTCTCCGCCCACAGCTTCTGCCACTTCTCTTCAATCTTTTCGGGGTAATATTTTTCGTCCATGTTTCTCTCGCCTTCCGGTAAACGTACACTCAATCGCGCTTCAGACCGGACGCGCAAAGCGCGGGCGCAGGAGGCCGCCCAGCGCATTCAACGGTCTAGAAATTTAATGTGGTCGTCAGTGTAAAGTGTCGCCGCTTCACTCCCGCGCACAGAGGTTCAGGCGCGGCGCGAAAGCGGCACCGTAAGGAGGAGGAGGGTCGTGGGTCTGTCGCTATGTCTCATGAGAAATCCCGGTCTTCTCTCGTTTGCAAATCCGCCGCCATCTTAACGCAGGTCGCGCGCACTTGTCGAATAAAATCAAAAGCAGGAATTAACAGGGAGGGACAGAGATGGTCAGGATAAAAAGAGAAAGCAGGATGAGAGATAAAAGCACTACTCAATGAATGTGTCTGCTATTTTCTTATCCTGACAATCTCTGTCCTTCCCTGTTGATTTCTTACTATCATTTAAGAGGTCAGGGCTTGAACAAAAGAGCGCAGCATGTGGAGGTTGCGCGCGTCGTCGCCGGTCTCGTCCTGCGGGGTTTCGAGCAGGAAAGCGGCGTGGGCCAAAAGGGGATGACGCGCGACGCGCCGAAGCGCCTCAGCGCCGATGTGTCCCTCTCCGATGTGCCAGTGACGATCAACACGCGAGTTGTAATCCGCCTTCGAGTCGTTGAAGTGAACGGCCCGCACGCTGCGCGCGCCGACGCTGCGTTCGAGCGATTCCATCGTCGCCGCCAGGCCGTCTTCATCGCGGAAGTCGTACCCGGCTGTAAAGGCGTGGGCCGTGTCGAAGCAGACGCCGAGGTTAAGCTCCGCACAGTCGCGGATGATGTCGCGCAGGTGCTCGAAACGATGCCCGATACATTCGCCCTGCCCCGCCGTGTTCTCCAACAGGATGCGAAACTCTCCGAGTTCCAGACCCTCGCAGGCGATCTTTAGACTCTCGGCGCAGACGCGTATGGCGTCAGCCTCGCAGGAGCCTTTGGCGCTGCCCGGATGAACGACCAGGTAGTCAGCGCCGAGAGCAAGGCCACGCTCGACCTCTTCACGAAACGAGGCGCGTGATTTTTCCAGGATGTCGGGGTTGGCGGCGGCGAGATTGACCAGGTAGTTGCAGTGGATGACGACGGGCGCGATGCCCGTCTCGGCGCGAAGGGTGCGAAAGCGCTCGACCTCTTCCGGCGTGAGCGGCCTGGCCCGCCACCCGCGAGGGTTGCGCGAAAAGATTTGCACCGCCTCACAGCCCAGCTCCTTTGATTTCAAGAGCGCGCTGTGCAAGCCGCCCGCGATAGGCGCGTGGATGCCTATGCGCGGCGCTGGGCTCGCAGTCAGTATTTCGACTCGGGCCTCGCCTGCAAGCTTCGCCCGCTTCGTCTCGACAGCTACGTTGTCACCGCGCGTTTCCTTCGTGCTCTTCGTCAACGCCCCGTGCCTTTCTCGACCTCTTCCATGACGCGCAGGATATTGCCGCCGAGGATTTTGTCTATGTCTTCTTCGGAATAGCCGCGCCGCACAAGCTCACGCGTCAGGTTCGGAAGCTCTGCGACGGTCGAGAGGTCTTGCGGGACGGCCTGTATGCCGTCGAAGTCTGAGCCGATGCCGACGGCATTGATGCCTGCGAGCTTGACGATGTGGTCTATGTGGTCAACGATGCGAGAGACGCTCACGGCAGGCAGGCGGCGGGCGTACTCCCTGATCCGCACGCCGTCGCGCGCGATCTTCTTCCAGGCGGGCGAGCGCGTCTCCTGATCGTTGGCTTTGCGTATGAGCGGCGCGATCTCCGCATCAACGCGTTTCTTCTTTTCGCTCCAACCGGGCTCTAAAAATTCCGGGTAGAAGACGACGCAGCAGACGCCGCCCTTTCTGGCCAGCGCACGCAGCATCTCGTCGTCAAGGTTGCGCGCCACGTTGGCGATGGCGCGGCACGCCGAATGGGTGGCGATGACGGGCTTCTGCGAGCTATCGATGATGTCCCAGAAGGTCTTGTCCGAGACATGCGAAACATCCACCACGATGCCGAGGCGATTCATCTCGCGTATGACCTGGCGACCGAAATCGTTGAGGCCGCGCCCACGTCCCACCGCGTCGCCGCTCGACCCGGCCCAACTTGTCGAGACGCTCCAGGCGGGCGACATGTAGCGCACGCCCATCCTGTAATAGCGCTCGACGTTTTCCAACCGCTCGTCAATGGCGTAGCCGCCTTCGAGCCCGAGCAGCGCGGCGAGCTTTCCTTCACCCGCGATGCGGCGAATATCGGCGGCGGTCGTGGCAAGCTGCCAGGTTTCGGGGTGCTTTTCGGCGAGAGCGCGCACGGCGGCTATCTGAGCATCGGCACGCTTGACGGCACTGGCGCCCCCGTCGCCGTAAAGCTGCGGCTCGACCCAGATGGAGAAGAACTGCGCGTCGAGGCCGCCCTCCTTCATACGCACGGCATCCAGATGGCCGTCACCGAGGCGGCTCTCAATATCCAGGCTTTCGTCAACGAGACGCTGCGTAGTATCTGCGTGCATGTCTACGGCGATGGCTCGACGGTGTATGGAGAGCGGGTCTTGGGCCGTGTTTGACGAGCCGGGCGGCGGAGTGGTTTCGGATTTTTCCATCATGCGACAATTGCTGAAGAGCAGAGAGAAGGCGAGCAGAGGGGAGACAACCAGCGCGCGGACGATCTTCTGCGAACATCCAGTCATGCGAAAACGAGCGACGAGAAAGAGTGCGATTTTGCGTTAATGACAAAAGCTCTCTGATGGTACGCCGGGCATCGCGTCAGAATCAAGGTAGCCGGAAGAGATGCCGCCCGGTGTACTGGAATATTGACGGGCCGCATGGTGAAGGATGAAGGGGACTGTGAGGTTAACAAGAGAGAAAACAGCGTGTCGAGCATCGCCGCTTCCGAGCCCCGGCGCTGGGGCGTTTCTCAGCAGTCAAACACTCTTACTGATAGTGCTCTTTCGCCTTCCGGGCAGGGAGTCAGGCTGCCTTGCCAAGCGGCTCGCCTTTACGGTATCGTGCCTTATCCGAAGCAGAGCGGCGAGCATGGGCGACAATGGGAACCTCCCTTTTATTGACCGTTTTTATAAGAGTCCGTTGAAGAGCTGTAATCACCCTCGCGTTTCCCCAGGCTGAGTTTTAAAGGAGCACAGAAATAGATGTTTCCCACAAACGGTAAAGTCAAAGACGTGGCAACCCCGCGCATCGCCGGCGAAGTCTGGCACAACGGCGAGTTTATCCGTTGGGACGAGGCGCGCGTGCACGTCATGTCGCACGTCCTGCACTACGGCTCAAGCGTCTTCGAGGGCATACGCTGTTATAAGACCAGTCGCGGCCCAGCCGTCTTTCGCCTGCGCGAGCACGTCCAGCGGCTTTTAAACTCGGCCAAGATTTATCGTATGAATCACGAGTGGACGCGCGAGCAGTTGTTCGACGCCTGCGTCGAGCTGGTGCGACGCAGCGGGCTCGAACAGTGCTACCTGCGCCCGATCATCTTTCGCAGCCTGGACGAAGAGCACCCGGCCTTCGGCGTCAACCCTTTTCCGAATCCCCTGGCCTGCTACATCGGAGCCTGGGACTGGGGCAAATACCTGGGCGACGAAGCGCTTGAGCAGGGCGTTGACGTGCAGGTCTCGACCTGGAATCGCCTGACGCCCAACTCCATGCCGGCGATGGCCAAGAGCGGGGCCAACTACATGAATTCGCAGTTGATCAAGATGGAGGCGCTCTTAAACGGCTTCGCGGAGGGCATCGCGCTGGATGATCGCGGGTTCGTCTCCGAAGGCTCCGGCGAGAATATCTTCCTCGTCCACGAAGGCCGCGTTATCACTCCGCCGCTCTCATCCTCCATCCTGCCCGGCATCACGCGCGACAGCGTGATACAGATTTGCCGCGAGCTTGAGATTCCCGTCTCCGAAAACGGTATCCAGCGCGCGGCGCTCTACGTCGCCGACGAGCTCTTCTTCACGGGCACGGCAGCCGAAGTGACGCCCATCCGCTCGGTTGACCGCATTACGGTCGGCACGGGCCGCCGCGGCGAAATCACCGCCCGCATTCAGAAGCTGTTTTTCGAGATCACCTCGGGCGAGCGAGAAGCGCCTGGGCCCTGGCTCACCTACGTCCCCAAGGAGAAGGAAGTACAGCCGGGCAACAACGGCCACAGCACGGCGCGCGTCACGGCAGAGCCGCGCGTCGAGAGCGCCACGAGCGATGGGCCCGTCGAGAATTATCACGCCGTCGCCTCCGACTAAAAGAGGCCCGCGCGAAGAGAAGAAACGGAAAAGGGAAGATGGAAGCCTTGCTCTTCCGTCTTCCCTTTTCGCGTCTTTCCTTACACCTTGAATAGCTTTTTGATAAATCGTTGACGCGCGCCAGCCGCGCAGGCTATCATGCTTCTTGAGCGTCTCCGGGCTCTAATTTTCCGGTGGCGCTGATCCTGCCCGTGAGGCACGCCGCAGACGAAGTACCCGCCTTGAGTCCAAAGCGCCCGTAGATCAATTTTATTCCCGACGAGAGCGCCCCTCTCATCTTCGATTTCCCCCAATTCTCCTGCGGAAAGGTTTGACAGTCCCCCATGCCAGTTAAGATTGACGACCTCTTGAGAAACGTCACGACCCACGGCGCATCCGACCTGCACATCAAGGCCGGTTCATTTCCCTTCATGCGCGTCGGCGGCGAGCTGCGGCCCGTCGTAGATTCCATGCGGCTCACACAGGAAGACACGCTCGACATGGCGTTCTCGATGATGTCCAATCGCCAGAAGCAGCGCTTCAAGGAGACCAACGAAGTTGACATCGCCTATGGCCTTCAGGGCGTGGGCCGTTTTCGCGCCAACGTCTTTCAGCAGCGCGGCTCGGTCAGCATAGTCCTCAGAGTCATCCCGGATCAGGTGCGCACCAGCAACGACCTGGGCCTGCCGCCCGTCATCGAAAAGATCACGGAGGAGCGGCGAGGGCTCATACTGGTGACGGGCGCGACCGGCTCCGGCAAGTCCACGACGCTCGCCGCCATGATTGACCGCATCAACGCCACGCGCAGCGGCCATATCGTGACCATCGAAGACCCCATCGAATTCCTGCACCGCGACAAGCGCTCGTTTATCTCGCAGCGCGAAGTGGACGTTGACACGCGCTCTTTTGCCGAAGCCCTGCGCGGCGCGCTGCGCCAGGACCCGGACGTAATCCTCGTCGGCGAGATGCGCGATTACGAGACGATTGAAACGGCGCTCGCCGCCGCCGAGACGGGCCACCTCGTCCTCTCCACTCTTCACACGCTCGACGCGACCGAGACCATCACGCGCATAGTCTCTTCTGTACCGTCGCACCAGCAGAAATCGGTTCGCATACAGCTCGCAGGCATTCTGAAGGCGGTCGTCTCTATGCGGCTGGTGCGCGCCGCTCGCGGCGTGGGCCGCGTGCCCGCCATCGAGATCATGGTCTCGACCGGGCTCATCCGCGATTGCATCATCAACGAAGAGAAGACCTCGCAGATACGCGAGGCCATCGCCGCCGGTAATACGCAGTACGGCATGCAGAGCTTCGATCAATCGCTCTTTCATCTCTACCAGTCCGGCCTCATCACGCTCGAAGAAGCGCTCAGGAATGCGAGCAACGCCGACGAGTTCCGTATGCGTATCAGCGGCATTCTATCCAGTACGGAGCAGGCGGCGCAGGAGCGAGAGCACATGGTCAGCGTCAGCAATACCTGAGCGGGCTTTTTTGCGAGAGGCGGCAAATAGATGTCCGAGTTAGTCAAACTGCATTTCAAATATACGGAAGAAGAGTGGGCGGCGGCATCGCGTCTCTACATCCTGCGCCAGCCCATGCTGCTGCTGCGCTTCGCCGTCGCCTTTCTCCTGATCGCCGCCGGTTTCGGCTTCTTCGCCGCGATCGGCGAGGTCTTGATGTCGCTCTTCCTGCTGAGCACGGGCCTTGTTCTTTTCACCTTCGTGCTCGCCCTCTTCTTCATCTTCCCGCGACAGAGATTTCGCAGCGACCCCAGGCATCTCGACGAATTTTTCTTAGAGTTCACGGAAGACGAGATCAGATTCCGGACCGCGCAGATTGATTCCAGACTCAGTTGGAGTCTCTACACCTCGGTTCTCGAAAACGACCGCTTCTATGTGCTCGTCTACGGCAGGGGCATGATCTCCGTCATCCCCAAGCGCGCCTTCAACGCGAACGCTCAAGAGAAGACTTTCCGCAACCTGCTGCGGCGCAAGTTCGGGCACGCCGCCGACCCGCGCTGGCTCAAAGAGCTGCCTTCAAGCGAGTTGGAGAGCGCTTACGTGCCGCCCGCAGAGCCTCCCGATTGGCGCTGAGCTTTCGCTCGCCTCCGAGCCTTCCCAAAAGTTCAAACAGCATTAAGTCTGGAGCGGTTTGCGATTGGATATACGTTCAATAGCGCCTGTGGTCTCTGGCTGGTGATGCCGACGCTTGAGACCTGACAGAGAACTGAGGCGCTACTGACCTGAGCAGCATCCGTCTAGTCATTCGCAATCCGCCCTAAGCCCGCGCACGAGAGCGTATGCCTTCCGAATGAAAAATTCGGCGGGCCACGTTTTTGTGTGGGCTCAAATTCGGTTAGTATGTCGCCTGTTGATTGTCGGAAATGCGTCGAGCTGCACATCTTCAGAGCCATAACAGCCGGAAACGCTGGCCCTTATGAATAAGATCAAAATCTTCGCTCTCGTATTGGGATTCGTCCTGCTCGGCTTGAATGTCGCGGGGCTTTTCATCTCTTTAAGAAATCCGGCCATCTATCAGGAAAGGGGCGTCCGCGACCAGGATGATATTACTTTGACCGAGGAGCAGTTGTTAGAGGCCGGTGAAAGAAGGCCCGAGGAATCAACAGCGGCATACATCATCAGATTGAACGCCGCGGTCAACAAAGGCATCGCTCATTACTGGGAGGATGAAGGGATAGAGAAATACAATCTCAGGGTTCCGGTTTATGAGAACTACCTGTTATTTATCGCCAGCTATATAGACCCCCAGGACTATCGGAAGTATGAGTTCTTCAATCATTACAAGAACATCGAAAGAGGGGTCGGAATCTGTTCGCTGCACGCGCTGGTGATGGCCGGGATGCTCAAGGATCACGGCGTTGATTCGAGAGTGGTTCTCTTGAACCAGCACGTCGTCGCCATGGCCCAGGTGAATAAAGAGCGCGACAAGTGGTGGGTCGTAGACCCTGATCTGGACGTTGTCGTCAAACACGACATGCGTGAGATAGAAGCTGATACGGACTTGATCAAACCCTATTACTTGGAGAAGGGCTACGAAGCGGGCTACGTGGATTTCGTCGCGCAGCTCTATGGGAGGGAAGGCAATGCCATCACGAGAGGGGTTTATGATTATCTTCCATGGAAGCTCGGCTGCGTCGAATACCTTTCATACATCCTGAAATGGGCCATCCCCATCATATTGCTAGCCCTGCCTGCCTTATCATATTTTAGAAACAAGTATCTCGAGACAAAGACTTCCCACGCCCAACAGACCTTGCAACCGGACTTCGCTCGTGAAGGCTCGGTCAGTGTCTAGGCAGCTCTCCCACAACTCCCAGGGACTGGGCGGCTGAAGCCGCACGCTATCGCTTATCTCGAATTCTCCTTACTCAATAATCGGTTGAACTCTCGCGCCGCATGACGCGGACGCCTGCGCGCCAGTCCTCGTTGATGTCGAAGCGGTAGGTTTCGATGCGCGGGTCGAGGGCGCGGACAAGTGTGTTGAAGGCGCGATGGAATCTGAGCGTGGGCGCGACCAGGTAGACGAGCGGGGAGCGGTCGGCGATTGCGGCGTCGCCGAACAAGAGCGCGCGGACGAGATTGCCTGCGCGCCTGTGGGCTTCGACGCGCCGCCAGTAATCGGCTCCCTGCAAGACGTGCTCGCGGTCTTCGCTGACCTTCAGCTCGATGACGACGAGGCGACCGTCGCGCCTGAGCGCCAGCAGGTCAACGGGACGCGCGCCGGCGCTGAGCGCTCCCTCGCGGGAGGTGCGAAATTGCGCGTAGAGCGGGGCTATACGCAGGCCGGGATCGAGCCGCGTGATGTCGCGCCTGAGCATTGATTCAAGCCAGGCTTCCGGGGCCAGCCTGTAGAGCGCGTGGCGGCGGTCGGTCGCTTCCGCGCGGCGATGCTCGCTCAGCTCTCTGAAGAGCCTGTCCCAATCCGGCGCTGTCCGCTCGTCGAGCAAACGCCTCTGATGCATACCTCCGACGCCGAACCAGATGTGCTCGACTCCCATCAAGCGACGCACGCGCGCGAAAGGTAGCCCGTGAAAGCGCAGCGTCTCGCCGTGACGCGCACGCACCATATCAATCGCCCCGGGCGCGAGAGCAATGATGCGCGAGGCAGTCTCGCCTGGCTCAGCCCTTGAGGGACGCCGAAAGCTTTCGCGCCGCTCTGCGGCCCACAACTCCTCTTGCGCAGGACAGCGAAAGCTCTTTAATTCCCGCCACCCCTCGTCAATCTCGAAGAGAGAGATTACTCTGCGTAGCTCGCTGCGCAGAAGCGCGACTCGTTGGGCCAACGCCGCGATGTGGCGGCTGTCGCTGATGAGCCACAGCTTCCCTTTTAACGCCGTGCGTGCTCCTGCGCCGACGCGCGTAAACCAGATGAGCGTCGAAGAGAGAAAAGCATCCACCTCGTAAGCTTCGCCCGGAGTGACGACGCCCGTCACGAATAGCGACGTGTGGTGTCGGCGGAGCAGTATGCGGGCGTAGCGTCCGGGCTGGCCGCGCCCTGCACCAGTGCTCAAAGCCGCCCTCTCTATACATGCGCCTTCAACACAGGAGCAGGCGAGTTGCGCCAAGCGCACAGAGCGCTCGCGGCGCGCGGCGCTGATCATGGCATTCGTACTCTTTGTCGAAGCACGCGGGATAAGCTCGATCAGCGCGTGCTGCGCCCCGGCCCGTCGCGTAGCTTCGAGCAAGAGCTTTGCTCCCGTCCACGTCCAGGCCCTGACGCGCCAGGAGCGCACGCCCTTCTCCGTCCAACAGGAAAAGATCAAGCGGCCCTGGGCCGGGCACACATCCATCTCGCCCCGGCGCACCTCTACAGAAGCGCTGCCTTCGCCCGGCGCGTACAACCACTCAGCGTGCGCTTCGATCAACTCCCTGATACGTCGCGCGGCGTCTTCCATCTCGTCTGGCATAGTGAGGCGCTTGAGCATTTGCGTAAGGCAGCAGAAGAAAGGATGAAGGCGGAAGGATGAAAGAAGAAGAATTAACAGGAGAGACGGGATAAAGAAAAAGCGATGAACAATTCATCGAGCAATGCCTTTGTCTTCCATCCTTTGTTCTGTATTTATCCTGTCCATTCCTGTTAATTTCCTTCTTTCATCCTCGCCTTTCACTCCTTGCTTTTCCGTGTGTTAACATCTTCCATCAATCATAAGCCATTCGGGCATCGTAAGTATTTCCCATTTGAGGCTAGAGAGGCAATGAGGAATGTCTATTTAACGGGTGCGGTGCGCACGCCCATCGGGCGCTTTGGCGGGACGCTGGGCGGGTGGACGGCGGCTGATATGGGCTCGGCGGTGGCGGCTGAGAGTCTGCGTCGTGCGCGTCTTTCCCCCTCACAGATTGAGGATTCGATCTGGGGCGCGGCGCGGCAGGCCGGCGGTGGGCCCAACGTCGCGCGCCAGATAACCTTCCGCGCAGGTGTGCCGGAGAGCGTGCCCGCCTTCACGGTCAATCAGGCGTGCGGGTCTGGACTCAAGGCCATTATCCTCGGCGCGCAGGAGATCATGCTCGGGCGCACGCGCGCTGTGCTGGCCGGAGGCACGGAGAGCATGTCGCGCGTCCCTTATTATGCGGAGGGTGCGCGTTGGGGATTGCGCCTGGGCAACATGGAACTGGTGGATGGCATGTACCGCGACGGCTTCAACGACCCGCTCTCGGGGCTGGTGATGGGTGAGACGGCGGAGAACCTTGCTCGTCGCTACGAAATCTCGCGGCGTGAACAGGACGAGTACGCGCTACGCTCGCAGCAGCGAGCCGAAGCGGCCATCGAGGGCGGACGCTTCGATGCGGAAATCCTTCCGCTTGCGGTGAAGGGCCGCAAGGGCGAGGCCGAGACATTCGCGCGCGACGAGCACTACAGGGCGGGCACGACCATCGAAGCTCTGGCCAAGCTCGCGCCGGTCTTTTCCAAAGATGGCAGTGTTACTGCCGGGAACTCTTCAGGCATTACGGACGGAGCGGCGGCGCTCGTGCTGATGAGCGAGGAATGTTTGAAGGAGTCCGGCGCTGAGCCGCAGGCGCGCCTCGTTGACTACGAGATTACGGGCGTCGCGCCCGAGATCATGGGCATTGGCCCAGTGCCCGCCGTGCGTGCGCTACTCGAACGCCAGCGATTGACGCTCGACCAAATAGACCTCATGGAACTTAACGAAGCGTTCGCCGCGCAGGTCATCGCCTGCGACCACGAGCTTGGCTTAGACGCCGAGCGCTTGAACGTCAACGGCGGGGCCATCGCGCTCGGCCACCCGATTGGCTGCACGGGCGTTCGCATCACGACGACGCTCCTGCACGAGATGAAGAAGCGCGGCGCGCGGCGCGGCATCAGCACCCTATGCGTCAGCGGCGGGATGGGCCTGGCCCTCCTCGTCGAGCGCGTGTGAATACGCAAGGAGAAGAAACATTTCAATGCCTTTCCAATTCATGAAAGCCGGACAAGCACGCGCCAGCAAAGCATTCATCTTGTCGCTATCGCTTCTCTTGCTCGTCTTGGCGACGGCCTCATGCAAGCGTTCCGCCGTCGAAGGCAACGCGAACAACACGGCCACGGCTGGCGGCAACTCCAACGCGGCCTCCGAGAACACTTCCAGGACGCCGCCCTTTTCCACCAAGGAGCCGGAGCGTTACGTGGCGACGATGGTCGTCACCGGCAGCCTCGGCGGCAATACTCCGGTCATTCCGGGCATCTCCAATCTGCTCAGCCGTGAATTGAAGATCGCGCGCGACGGAGAGCGGCGGCGCGTGGATTATGAGTTGATTCCAGGAGCCCGTATGTCAGACCTGCAAACCCCTGCGGGCCATTACATGCTCCTTCACTCGAAGAAGCTCTATGCCGAGATCAAGCCGGGCGAGGCAGGCGACCTGACGGCTGCGGCCAGTAATCTTCCGTCCGATTTTTCGCCCGACAAGCTGATTAACGAACAGAGCCCGGGAGCCAACTACGAGAAGCTCGGGACGGAAGTCGTCAATGGTCGCACAACGACCAAGTACCGCGTGACGACGAAGGGCAAGGGCGAGGCGAGCGGGGTGCAGACCGAAACCATCGTCTGGGTAGACGAATCGCTCGGGATGCCCGTCAAGTCCGAGACGACTTCGACGGGCGAGCGCGCGAGCGGCTCCAAGGTCACGATGGAGATGCGCGACATCAAGCAGGAGGTTGACCCGTCGCTCTTCGAGCTGCCGCAGGATTATAAGAAAGTGACATCCGAAGAGATCACGGCGCAGATGCTCCCTTCGCTGCCCGGTCTGCTCGGCGGAGACCGTGAAGAAAAGCCCGCGAGAGGAAAATAGAGCCAACCCGCCCACTACGCAACGCATCGGAATCTGGCGGGCAACCGCGCAGAAGACAGGTGGGGATGAGGGTCGCAGGAACGCAAGCGAGCTTTTCCTGATAGCTTCTCTTGTATCCCTTAACTGAAAGGTGATTTCCAAATAGTGAACAAGAAAATTTATTCCTCGCTGATAGTGCTGGCCGTTGCGATCATGGCCTTTGTAGTGCCGGCGAGCAATCGCGCGCAGGACAGGCAGAAGACGGCGGCTGGCGTGGCGGCGACGGCCACAACGTCGGCAAGCTCACTGCTGCCCGCGCTTCCGGCTTCCGACGTGGCGATGTTTCTGGACGTGCAGAAGGTTCTAAACGATGCCTTGCCGCGCGCCCTCGCCAGCGATAAGGCCAGGCTGGCGCAGATCAACAGCGAGATAGACAGCTTTAAAACGCGCTACGGGATTGATGCGCGCTCGTTCGAGCGCGTCGCCGTGGGCCTGCGTTTCGTCAATCGCTCGGAGACGGTGACGACCACCGACACGGTTGCCCTCGCGCAGGGACGCTTCAGCGCTCCGGCCATGATCGCCGCCGCCCGCCTCGCCATGAAGGGCAAATACCGTGAGCAGAAGTACGGCGGGCAGACCATCTACACCTTTAGCATCAACGACCGCGTGAAGTGGCTGGGGCTGCTCAACATGAGGGTCAGCGACGTTTCCATCGCGGCGCTCGATGCCAACACGCTCGCCCTGGGCGACCTGGAACTGGTGCGCGCAAGCATTGACGCGCACGCCGGGCGCTCTCGCCTGAGTGCCGAGCTGGTGCAGATGGCGACGCGCAACCCGAACGCCATACTCGGATTCGCCGCCAGCGTGCCCGCCTTCGTCGCACAGCACCTCGACATAGGCAATGAAGAGATCAGCAAAAGCATCTCATCCATTCGTCAGGCGTACGGCTCAGTCGGCACGACCTCGACCGGCTTCGACATGCTCATGGTGGCGCGCACGGATAAGCCCGAGCAGGCCCAGAGCCTCAACGATTCCTTCGCCGCGTTGAAGCAGTTCAGCAGCTTCATCATCGCGCAGCTTCCGGCTGACAAAGGCAAGCTCGCCAAGAACGTGATAGACAGTATGAAGGTCACGACCGAAGGGAGCGAGCTGCAAATTCGCTTGGAGGTCGCGCAGACCGACATCGCCACGATGGTGCAAATATTCTAAGACCGGCGGCTGAGGGTCGCCCGCGCCACAAGTATTGAACAGACCATGAGAAGGCCATTTGTCCGCAGTTTGCACAGGTGGCCTTTTCCGGTTAACGTAAAGCTCTCGCGCATCGTCTTTGAGTAAGTGGAGTTGTAAAATAGATTCGGCGGCTCCCAAGCGAGCCCTTCTCGATTCAGCTTTAAGAGGTTAAAAATCATGCACAAGAGATTCCAGAGATCATCCGTCGCGCTGGCCCTCTCGCTGGCGATAGCTCTCGCGCTCGGCGCTCAGATAGCTCAGAGGGTGCGGGCGAAGACGACGACAACTACTGCATCTGCGGCGACAGCCGGTGCGGCCCTTGCCGCGCTTCCGGCCTCCGATGTGATCATCTTCGTGGACACGCAGCGACTGACGAGCGATGCGCTGCCGAACTTTCTGGCCGCCGATCCGGCCCTGCTCGCGCGCGCCAACGCCAAGCTCGAACGCCTTCAGAAAGAGACGGGCCTTGACGCGCACTCTGTAGAGAGCATGGCCATCGGCCTGCGCCTTCCCACCGCGTCAGCGCCCGGCGATATGAAGGTCGTCTCAATCCTCCACGGCAGCTTCGTCGCCAGCGAACTGATCGAAGCGGGATTCGCCGCCGCCAAGCGTAAAGAGAACATAGGGCGCGAAGAGCAGGTCTATGAAGGGAAGAAGATTTACGTTCTGGCCTCTGCGCGTGACCAGGCCGATGCGGCAGCCGATGGCGGGTCAGCTCCGAGGACGGACAGGCAAAGGATGGCCATCGCCGAAATGGACGCGAACACGGTTGTCGTGGGCGACCTGGAAAGCGTGCGGGCGACGCTTAATCCGAGCCACGCGCGTGTAGACCAGAACCTGGTCGATCTGGCGACACGCACGCCTAACGCCTTCGCCAGCTTCGCGGGCAATCTAGCGCCGGGAACCACCAGGGGCTTCGGATTCGGCAATAGCAAGGCGGATAAGCTGGCCGCCTCCATCCGCCAGATTTACGGCTCTGTGAGCACCACCGGAACCGAAGCGCAAACCCTGCTCGCCGCACGCACCGATAACGCAGAACAGGCGCACGACATAGCCCAGGCGATCAACGGTCTAAAACTCCTCAGCAAATTTGGAATCGGTGGCCGCTCCGGCGCGAGCCGGGCGGAGGGCGAAGCGATCTCCAAATTGATCAATAGCCTGAGCGTCACTTCGCAGAACAACGAAGTCGAGATTAAGCTGAACGTCGCGCAGGCAGATATCGCACCGCTGATGCGCCGCTTTTAACTCGCAGCCTTTCAACAACCTCTTCCCTCCATCAAGCAAGAGCCTTCAACCTCGGGCCACGAGGTTGAAGGCTCTTGCTTTCGTCTATCCGGCGACACGCCAAAAATTATTTCGGCGGACTGCAATATTTTCATCGGCGCGTCAAGCTCAAAAGGCTGTAGTATCGAGAAGCGCCACGCTCTTCTAATCTTCCGCCAGCGCGATGAGGATAGATGACGGATAGAGCCAACCGTTCAGCCGCAGACCCGTCGAACGAAGCGCCGCCCGATGAAGCGCCGCGCAGCGCCGTTCGCCGGAGCGTTCTCGTCAAGTGGGCCGTCATCCTGGCTTCGGCTCTGGCCATCGCCTTCGCTCCGGTTCCCGCCGGAATCACGGCTGAGTCCTGGCGGCTGCTGGCGATCTTCGTCGCCACGATCATCGGTTCTATCCTGCGGCCCGTGCCGGGCGGCGCGATGGTGTTGATAGGGGTCACGGCGCTCGCGCTCTCGGGCGCGATGCCCGTAGGCGAGGCGCTTCGCGGTTACGCCGACCCGATTGTGTGGCTCGTGCTGGCGGCCTTCATGATCTCGCGCGGGATGATCAAGACAGGGCTCGGACGGCGCATCGCTTTCCTCTTCATACGCGCCATTGGCCGACGCTCTCTCGGCCTGGGCTACGCGCTGATCTCGACAGATATGCTGCTGGCCCTGGTCGTTCCCTCGACTGGTGCGCGCTCGGGCGGCATCATCTTTCCCATCGCCAAGAGCCTGGCCGAAGCTTACGAGTCTGAGCCTGGGCCCACGGCGCGCAGGCTCGGCGCATTCCTGATGATTACACTCTACCAGTGCGATGTCGTGATCTGCGCGATGTTTCTCACAGGACAGGCGTCGAATCCCGTCATCGCGAAGTTTGCCGCGCAGGTGACGGGCATTGATCTGAGCTACAGCCGTTGGGCCATCGGAGCTATTGTGCCCGGGCTGCTCTCGCTTCTCGTCGTGCCGCTCATCATTTATCGCCTCTTTCCGCCGGAGATCAAGCGGACGCCAGCCGCCGCGGAGTTCGCCGCCGCGGAACTCGCAGGTATGGGCCCAATGCGCTGGCCGGAGAAGATCATGCTGATGGTCTTCGGGCTGGTCGCGGCGCTGTGGATAGTCGGTGATAAGCTGGCCTGGATGACGGGCGGGCGCGTCGGCGCGATTCATTACGCGGTCGTGGCGCTGATAGGCATCTGCGTGCTGCTCCTGAGCGGCGTGCTCGATTGGGAAGACGTTCTCAGAGAGCGCGCGGCCTGGGATGTCTTCATCTGGTATGGAGGACTGGTGCGGATGGCGGAAGCGCTCGGCGAGACGGGAATCACCAAGCGCTTCGCCGAAGGCGCTGCCGGTCTCACGGGAGGATGGAGCTGGTGGGCGGCGCTCGGCGCGCTCCTGCTCATCTACTTTTACGCGCATTACGCCTTCGCCAGCATTACGGCTCACGCCACGGCGATGTACATACCATTCCTGACCGTCATCATCGCCGCCGGAGCGCCTCCCTACCTGGCCGCCCTCTCGCTCGCCTACTTCTCAAACCTCGATGCCTCGCTGACGCACTACGGCACGACGCCCGCGCCGATCTGGTTCGGCGCTGGCTACCTCAAGCAGCGTACATGGTGGTGGCTCGGCCTGGTCGTCTCCGTCCCCAACATACTGATCTGGACGGTGGTCGGCTTTCTCTGGTGGAAGCTGCTCGGATGGTGGTGAAGAGATAAGGCGGAAGGCGGAAGTAAAAGTTTTCAAGAACGTGAAGCATTCCTTTCATCCTTCATCCTTTCTACTGTCGCCCGGGTATTCGTGGGGCGCGGCGGGGCGGTGGGCTCGTCCTCTGCGACTTTGGCGAGCACGTCCTTGTTGATCTTGATCTGGCCGTCGCGCTGCATGCGTGCCTGCACGGAGGTGATGTAGTCGTCGAAGACCTGCTCTCCCAACCTGCAAACGCAAGCACAAACGATAATCATTTGTCTTGACAGGCCACGCGGACGCAGAGTATAAGCCGCCTGGCGTCGCTCGACTCTCAACCTGTGACCCTCATTCCTCTAGTCTTCAAGGAGCAAGCCTCATGCACGACTCATCACAGCTTTCCGCTTTCGTCGCTAAGATAGCGCTTCTGCTGTCGCTCGCCTGTCTGGCGGCCATCTACCTCGCCAGCGGCACACTCTCTCCGAGCATTGCGCAGTCAAGAGAAGAGAGAGTGTTTGAAATTGCCGTGCCGAAGCACCTGCCGATCAAAGTGAAGATCAAGAAGGAGAAAGAGAAATCATTCAAAGATATGGAGAACGATAAATGGGTGCGAGACTTCGAGCTTGAAGTGACGAACACGGGAGACAAGCCGATCTATCTCCTTCATATGACCTTGGATCTGCCTGAGATTATAGGTAGCAGCGGTTATCCAAGCGCGCTTAGCCTGCACTATGGGAGAGTTCAGTTGGGCGACCTGATCACCAAAGCAGAACCGGATGATATTCCGATCAAACCGGGAGAGACTTACGTTTTCAAGATCGCTGAATCTCTGGTGCTGGGCTGGGATAGTTTCAGACGAAGGGAAAACATGCCTCAGCCGAAGAAAGTCGTCTTGTACTGTAGTATGCTGAGCTTCGGTGATGGGACAGGGTTCCATGGGCGCACCGGAGCAAAATTTCCCCCGGCGCGCAATGAAAGATCGGGCCTGAACCGATGCGGGCCGGACAAAAGCGATGCCAAAGACCTTATATTACATCATCGGCCACGAAACACTCGGAGCGAGAGGCTTGATAAACATGTTACCGGCAAAAACCTTGCCGGTAATTTTTTTGCCGCAGAGCTTCTGAAGCTTGTCTTCTCCACATTGAATCTGCAACCACAAAGTTGTTGCTCTGGCAATTGCGTGCGTTCAAGACCTTCCTCTGAAAATAGTTGTTATGGCTGTCCACCTGTGGATAGGCTTGACTCGACGCTCTGTAGTGATCCACTTGGGTCTTGCTTGCTACCCACTTATGGTTCGATAAGCTGTACAATCCCTGAAACTGGAGAAAAGTATCTTTGTCTCAAAGTTGATTCTGTCCCCTGCGGTGAGACAACGCCGTCGCCAACGCCGTCGCCAACGCCAACGCCCACCCCCACGCCAAGTTGCGACCCAAATACAAAACCGAACCCGTATTGCTCTTGCGCGCTCGACACGTTCGGCAATTCATACTGGCAGTGCTTGTCATGCCCTGACGGCCCCTATGTGAATTATCCTCAATACCCGGCAAACAACGGCTGTCCGCCCAATACCTATAATGACAACAATAACTGCTGCGTTCCAGTACCCACGCCGACGTGCTCTAGCTGGCAAGTATGGAACGGCTCGCAGTGCGTGTGCAGGCCCGATGGGCCCAACTAGTTTGATTGCGAGCAGGGGGTTAGGCCGTGGTGTGAGCGTAAGTGCCAGTGCTTGACACCAGAGCAGTGCGCCGCCAGCCCCATCCTCGTGGATGTCGCGGGCAACGGCTTTAATCTCACCAGTGCACAGGACGGTGTCAACTTTGACCTCGACGCCGATGCCGCCAAAGAAAGGCTTGCCTGGACGGCTGCCCTATCCGATGATGCCTGGCTCACCTTAGACCGTAACGGCAACGCCACCGTTGATAACGGCACGGAGCTATTCGGCAACTTCACCCCGCAGCCCGCTCCGCCACCGGGCCAGCAGAAAAACGGCTTCCTCGCCCTGGCCGAGTACGACAAGCAGGCAAACGGAGGCAATGGCGATGGTCAGATCAGCACTCAGGATAGAGTCTTCTTCACGTTGCGACTATGGCAGGACGCCAATCACAACGGCATCTCAGAACCGTCGGAGCTACACACCTTACCCGAACTGGGTCTGAAAGCAGTTGAGCTTGATTACAAGGAGTCGAAGCGAGTAGACCCGTACGGCAACCAGTTCCGGTATCGTGCGAAGGTCAGGGATACACAAGATGCCCAACTCGGGCGCTGGGCCTGGGATGTGTTCTTAGGCGGATTGTAGTCGCACGCTCCCAAAGTCAAAACCGCCCGGAAGCCTGTCATTGCTTCCGGGCGGTTCTCCTTACGGTTCTCAGTCGAGCCTGATTGACTCAAACATTGATCCTTCATCCCTCGTTACTGCTGGCCGGGGATGCGTGGGGCGCGGCGGGGCGGGGCGGCGGCGGGCTCGTCCTCTGCGACTTTGGCGAGCACATCCTTGTTGATCTTGATCTGGCCGTCGCGCTGCATGCGTGCCTGCACGGAGGTGATGTAGTCGTCGAAGACCTGGTTACGGCGCGAGGAGAGAGCGGTCTGCGTCAACTGGTCGCGCTGTTTGGCAAACTCCGTGAGGTCTGCCTCTGTCCGCTTGGTCGCGCCGACCACCACCCAGTTGTCGCCGATCTTGACGGGCGTCTTTGTAATCTCGCCCTCTTTCAGATTGAAGATAGCGTCGTCGGCGACGGGGCTCGTCCCGGCTTCGCCGAGCGGCGCGCCGAGCTTGTAGGCATCTTCTGTCTTGGCTTCAAGGCCCAGCTTTTCGGCGGCTGCCTTGAGGTCGGCGGCGCTGCCCGTACTTGAGGCCAGCTCGTTGGCCCTCTGCTCCAACTGCTGCTTGGCCCGCTCCTGTTTGAGCGCCTGCCCGACCCTTTCCCTGACCTCCTCGAATTCCGGGATGCGCGGCTCCCTTTTATCCAGCAGCATCGGGATGGCGAACCCGTCGCGCACGCCCGTACGCACGCCCACGTCGTTGGGGTTTTCGAGCGGCGCAATCGCCTCCTCGAACTTCTGGTTGTTGCCGATATTGGGAACGTCGTCGCCGGACTTGATGTAGGGCGTCTCCCTGACCATGTCGGCGGGGTTCATGTTGGCTTCCGCCGCAAGCTCCTGCGCCACTTTCTGAAAATCCTTGGTCTCCTTCAAGCGCGTCTCGGCGCGTGCGGCCAACTGCGCGGCCACGGCGTAAGCGCGCGCGTTGCGCTTTGAGACCAGAAGCTCCGGCTTCGCATCCTCGAAGGTTTTGGGGACGGAAGCGCCGCGACGCAGAATGTAATAGTTGTTGCCGGACTTGAAGAGCTCGCTCAATTCGCCTTCCTGCACGTCGAGCATACGATCATAGATGGGGTTGGGCTTGTTCGGATTACGCTTGACGGGCGCGGGCAGCAAGCCGCCCTGCTGCGCCGTCGCGGCGTCTTCCGAGTTCCCCTTGGCCGCCGTCGCAAACGCGTCCTCCGTCACGGGGCCGCCGCCCGCAGCGGCGCGAAGCTGTGTCAACAGGGCCTCGGCCTTCTTGTGCACCTCCTCGTCGAGGTCAGGGCGCGCGACCTTGAAGACGATCTGCTGCACGCGGACACCGGCCTGTTTCTTATCCGGCGCGAGATTGTCATAGTCTGCGCGCAGGTCTGCGTCCGAGATTTGCAGCTTCTCGCCGGCCTTCGCCTGACTGATGAAGAGGTAGCGAACCTTCTTCTGCGGTTCGAGGATGCGATACTCCGTCTTGTGCTGCTCGAAGTAGGCGCGCAGCTCGTCATCCGAGGGCTGAATCTTTTGCGCCAGCTTGTCTGCGGTCACGGGCACGTAGACCAACTGGAAGGTGGTGTTCTTGCGCCTGTAATCGTCCTGCACTTCCGTATCGGAGATGCGCACCCCGGCGGTGACGAAAGCCTGTAGCTTTTCGGCGGCGATCTGATCGCGTATCTGGCGCTCGAACCGCTCTATACTGCCGTAGCGCGAGACGACGGACTCTTTGTAGCGGTCGAAGCCGACGAATTTGCCGGAAGCGTCCTTGAACTCTTTGCGTATCTTATCGGCGACTTCGGCATCGGAGGCGGCAAGGCCCAGGCGCGCAGCCTCCTGCGCGATGATGCGGTCGCGTATGAGCCCGTCGAGAAAACGCTTGTCGCCGCCCAACTGCGCGAGGCTGATCTGCCCGCCGAACATCTGCATATAGCTCTCCTTGAGCGTTTGCAGATCGCCGACCGTGACTTCATCACTGCCGACGCGGGCGAGCACTTCGTTGCTGCTCGCGGGCGTCATGGAGGATGTGTTGCGGCCCGGCGCGTAGAAGATGACGAGACTGACCGCCATCATGACGGCGAAGATAACGATGATTAAGCCGCGCGTCCGTTCCAGACGACTAAAAAATTTCAGCATGCTCGATTATTTCCTGAATCAGCAAGATAGTCTAAGGAAAAGTTAACGGCTGGTATTGCCTGTGGCCTGTTAACTGCTACTCGTAAATGGCGAATTGTAGCGGAGAGGGAGGCCGCCTCGCAACTCCGCATGAGATGGGCCCGCAGGCGCGACGGCGAACGTGATACTTTCATCAGGGCGCGAGCGGATGCGCGCGCTCGACCATGCGGTTGATAGAGCGCGTGCGCGGGTGCTATTGTTATTCCTACAATGGATATGATAGCGATGAATCATTCTGTGTGGGCATGGGTGGGCTTCAATGTTTTTATCCTCCTCATGCTCTTCGTAGACCTGGGCGTTTTCAATCGTAAGGCCCACGCCATACGCTACAAGGAAGCGACGATCTGGAGCGTCGTCTGGATCACGCTCGCGCTCATCTTCGGGGGCCTGGTCTTCTGGCATCTGGGCAGCCAGAAGGGTCTCGAATACCTGACCGGCTACCTGATCGAAAAATCGCTCTCGGTCGATAACCTCTTCGTCATCCTGCTCATCTTCTCTTATTTCAAGGTTCCGGCGAAATACCAGCACCGCGTCCTGTTCTGGGGCGTGCTCGGCGCGCTCGTCATGCGTGCCGCGATGATCTTCCTGGGCGCGGCGCTCATCAGGAATTTCAGTTGGGTCGTCTACATCTTCGGCGCGTTTCTGATCTTCACCGGCATCAGGATGCTGCGCCAGGAAGAGACCGAGATTCACCCCGAGCAGAACCCGGTCGTGCGCTTCGTCACGCGCTTCGTCCCGATCACGCGCCACTACGAGGATGAAAAGTTCTTCACGCGCGTTAACGGGCAATTCACGGGGACGCTGCTCTTCCTCGTGCTGCTCATCGTCGAAGTGACCGATCTGGTCTTCGCCGTCGATTCCATCCCGGCCATCTTCGCCATCACCACCGATACCTTTATCGTTTACACCTCGAACGTGTTCGCTATCCTCGGACTGCGCTCGCTCTATTTTCTGCTCGCCGGGGTGATCGAGAAGTTTCACTACCTCAAGCTCGGTCTGGCCATCGTGCTCACCTTCATCGGCACAAAGATGCTCATCGTCGCCGCGGGCATCCATGTGCCGATAGGAATCTCGCTCGGCGTGGTCGCCGTCGTGCTGCTCTCCTCGGTCGCCGCCTCGCTCATCTGGCCGAAAGCCATCGAGCGGGACATAGACGTTGATCTCCCGCCGGATTTCGGTCGTCCCTTTGAGGATGTCGAAGATGTCGCCAAAGAGCCCGCCGAAGAGATGACGGGCACGGGTAAGCACCGCTAAAGAGCCTCAGAACCTCGGATTCCGAGAAAACAGCTCGAAAGATGGAGTTCTAAGCAAGTTCCGAGAAAAAAGGTCGGAATTTCGTGTTTGGAGCTTCAACCTCGAAACTATTTTCTCCAAAGTCCGTGCTCGGAACTCCATCTTCGGAGCTTTTTTCTTCAAAACCCGGCCTCTTTGCAGCGAAAATCGGGGATTTGAAGCTCAAGGTTCAAGCTTTGAGCCCGAATAATCATGCTTAGAGCCAAGTCTCTTCCTCATATAGACAGCGAGTTTGGCCAACATTGCAAAAGATGCTTGAACCGATCAACGTGCCTGTGTTAATTTCAAACAGGTAGGGATGTCTTGCCTGCCCGCGCTTCAGGACCATTTGGAAACCCGGTTTTCGCCCCACGCTGATTCGATCTCACCTCCCACATTATGGCTACCAAACAGGGTCGCTTCGATCTCGACTGGTGGATCGTCGAGAAGCGGCAAATTTACATCATCACGGCCTTGCTCCTGCTCAGCGTGCTGGGGGGCGTGGCGGGCATCTATGTCTGGAAGTACGGCTCTCCGTTCAAGGGCAGCGCAACCGTCGCAGAGGCTCCCGCCGGGGCGCGTTTCATCTCTTTCGAGGGCGACGTGAGAGTCATTCGCGCCACGACGCGCGAGACCATCGCCGCCGGAAGCCAGACGCAGCTTTACCCGGGCGATACCGTGCAGACGCAGGCGGACGGGCGCGCACGCATCACGCTCGCAGACGGCTCGACACTGGTCGTGCGCCCTAACTCCACCGTCATCATCCGCGAGAATACGAAGTCGGAAGGCGAGCAGCGCACGCAGGTGCGCGTGGCTGTTGATACCGGGCAGATCAACGTCCGCACGGAGCAGCAGCCGGACGGCGCATCTAACGTCGTCGAGACGCGCCAGACGCAGAGCCGACTCACGTCTGAGACGGGGGCGAGCTTTGGCGTCAACCCCGACAGAACGGAAGAGATTCGCGTCGCTTCGGGGCAGATGGAGACCGTCACGGCCAACGGCGATAAGACCATCGTGCGAAACGGCGAATATCTCTCGATCAATCAATCGGGCACGCTTGCGCGCCGTGAGCGGCTGTTGGAGGTTCCTCCGCCCGTCGCCCCGCGAAACCTTGAGAGAGTGCAGGCGGGCGCGGGCGGCTCTGCCAACGTCTCTCTACGCTGGCAGCGTCCGGCTTCCGGCACGCCCGCGCATTACCGCGTGGAGGTCGCCACCTCGCCCTTCTTCGTCGCCGCGGGCCGAGTCATCGAGCGCGACCAGTTGATCGCCACGGAGTTCAATGCGAGCGACCTGCGGCCAGGCGATTACTTCTGGCGCGTGCGCGCCACGGCCTCTTCGGGGCAGACGAGCGACTGGTGCGAGCCGCAGAAGTTCATCGTCTCGCCGCCCGGCAGGGGCGAGCGTGTCGCCGTTTCCAGCGTCACCTTCGACTTTGTCGGCGGCAACGTCTACATCGTACGGGGACATGCGCCTCGCGGCACGACCATCCGCATCCTCGGGCGCGAGACGCTCTCGGCTGCCGACGGATCCTTCCAGTTACAGATCGCCATCCCGGCAGATGCGCGCGAGATCATACTCGAAGCGCAAGACCCGCAGGGCAACAGCGAGCAATACCGTATTCCCGTCGCCAACGGCGCGACGCATCAAAAGAGATAGCCGCCTTTATGTCGAAGCATGTGGTATTGATGGCCGACACGCACGGAGCGCCCGCCCCGTCGCTCACCGCTGCGCTGCGTGAAGCGGGCTTGGAGGTCTCGCTCGCCGCAGAACATCCCGGCGATGCTGCCATCGCTTCCTCGAACGGTAACGGTGCTTCGCCGCTCGCCGTCCTTTATGAGATCGCAGGGCAAGCCTCCACGATGGAGCTTTACGCAGTGGTGGAGCGCGCTTCGCTTCGCTGGCCGGATGCCCCGCTCGTCGCCTGTCGTCATTACGGTAATGGCCAAGGTGGGCCTGCTGCTGGCCGTCACTCAATCGATGACGGGGCGCTCAAACGCCTTGGCTTTAAGACGGTCGCCGCGAGCCCCGCGCAGCTACCGGCGCTGCTGCGCGAACTGGAAGAACGCGGGCGCACGGGCGAGCTCTCGCTTCCCAAAGAGGCAGGGAGCCTGGGCGGTTCCGGCTCGCTGCTGCTGCCTCGCGGCCTGCGCCCAGCCGCTTTGAGCGCCGCCTTTGAGCTGGTCGCTTCGCTCCATTTCGCCTCCGATCAGAAGAGCGCCGCGCAGACTGCCCTGGACGGACTCTCGCCGCTCATCCGCGCCGAGCGCTGGACTATCTACCTGACTTCGGAAGAGGCCGGGACGGACGCGGCCAAGCTTGAGCCGCTCGCGGCGCGCGGGTTGACGGAGAGTCACCGCGAGCTACCGGAAACTGACTGGCGGCGCGCGCTGATGGGCGACGTGCTGATACTGTCGGGCGCGGAATCGCAAGCGGCCAGAGAGAGCATTCGTAGCGGAGAGATCATCCGGCGGCGAGAGAAGCAGCAGCGCATTCTGGCCGTGCCGCTTCTGAGCGGCGAGCGTGTGCTGGGAGTGCTCGAAGCCGTGCGCGAGGGCGAGGGGGCACGTCTCTTTTCCAGGGCCGACGCATCTCTGCTCGGCGCGCTCGCCCTGCCCATCGCTTCGGCCCTCTCAAACTCCGTCCGCATCGCAGAGGCCGAGCGGCTCTCGCTGACAGACGACCTGACGAAACTGCACAACGCCCGTTTCCTGCGACAGTTCCTTTTGAGCGAGATCAAGCGAGCGCGCCGCTACGGCTCGACGGTCGCCGCCTTCTTCCTGGATTTGGACGATTTCAAGGGCATCAACGACGGGCACGGCCACCTCGTCGGCTCACACGTCCTGATGGAGATGGCGGCGGTGATTCTCTCATCTGTGCGTGATACGGACATCGTGGCGCGCTACGGCGGCGACGAGTTCGTTATCATCCTCCCCGAAAGCGGCTTGGAGCAGGTGCTGCTGGTGGCCGAGCGCGTGCGCGAACGGATCGCCCGCCACCAATTCCACGGGGGGCGCGGGCTCTCCTTGCGGCTGACGGCGAGCTTCGGCGTGGCCGCTTTCCCCCAGCACGCTCAGTCGCCGCAACAACTGATCGCCTGCGCCGACCGGGCGATGTACGAGGCCAAAGCGGCCAACAAAAACTGTATCCGACTCGCCCCCGAGCCCCTTCCCCCAACTTTTTAAGCGAAAAAGCGATTTCGCAATAGCAAATCACTTTACTTCGGTGTATCTTAAAGAGTTCGCTCTTGCTCGGTGAGTTGTCATACGAAACGCTGCGCACAGATTTTCCTGGCCGCAACCGCCAGCCGTTCGCGGTGACAACCACTCACCCCCTTCGGGCGCACATCCTAATTATTCAATAGATATGGATACATAAATGGCCTTCAAATCAGTTTTCAGTCTGTTCTCAAGCGACTTGGCGATAGACCTCGGGACCGCCAACACGCTCGTTTATGCAAAGGGACGCGGCATCGTCGTCTCCGAGCCGTCAATCGTGGCGATCAATAAGATCACCAACGCCGTCGAGGCCGTGGGCCGCGACGCCAAGGAGATGCTCGGGCGCACGCCCGGCAATATCGTCGCCATCCGGCCCATGAAAGACGGCGTGATCGCCAACTTTGAAGTCACCGAAAAGATGCTCCAGCACTTCATACGCAAGGCCCACAACGGCAAGACCTGGGTCTCACCGCGCGTCGTCATAGGCATCCCCTCCGAGATTACGCAGGTCGAGCGGCGGGCCGTCGAAGATTCCGCCTATCGCGCCAAGGCTTCGGAAGTCTACCTCGTTGAAGAAGCGATGGCGGCGGCCATCGGCGCGGGACTCCCGATCACGGAGCCGCACGGCAATATGGTCGTTGACATCGGCGGCGGAACCACCGACATCGCCGTCATCTCTCTTTCCGGCATCGTCTATTCGCGCGCCGTCAGGGTCGCCGGTAACGAGATGGACGAGGCGATCACGCAGTTCATTAAACGCAAGTACAATCTTTTGATCGGCGAGCGCACAGCCGAAGCGATCAAGATCGAGCTTGGGTCGGCCTTTCCACTGGATGAAGTGCTGACGATGGAGGTGCGCGGGCGCAATCTGATCGAAGGCATACCGAAAACCATTACGATCACGGACGAGGAAGTGCGCGAGGCGCTTTCGGATTCGGTCGCTACAATCGTCAACGCCGTGCGCGTCGCGCTTGAGCGCACTCCGCCGGAGCTTTCCGCCGACATCGTCGAGCGCGGCATAGTGCTGACGGGCGGCGGCGCTCTGCTGAAGAATCTCGACCGTCGCCTCTCGATTGAGACGGGCCTGCCGGTCTCTCTGGCCGACGACCCGCTCTCCTCCGTCGTGCTCGGCACGGGCAAGATGCTCTCGGATTTCAACCTGCTCAAGCGCGTCAAATGGGACAACACGCTGACGAGCGGAACCTAAAGGCAGCTGCTAGATGTCAGATGCCGGATGCTAGTCACTGGCCTTAAACCAACATCCGGCATCTACTAACATCTAGCATCTAACATCTGACATCTGAACTTTATGGCAGTAATGCGCACGCAAAGGGAGATCAGGCAGCGAGCCCCGTGGTGGCTCGTCGGCCTGCTCTTCGTGAATCTGGCGCTGATGGCCTATGACGCGCGCGATACGACGAGCAAGCAGCGCATGATTCGCGTCTGGGCCCAGGCCATCGTCTCGCCTTTTCAGCGCGCGACGACGGGCGCTGGCGGCGCTGGCCTGGGATTTCTTCAGCGCATCGTCAACCTGCGGAACGCCGCATCGGAAAACGAGCAGTTGAGACAGCGCGTCGAGCAGATGCAGATTGAGCTGAATGAAACGCGGATGGCCGCCGACGAGAACGTGCGCTTAAAGGCGCTGCTCGATCTCAAGGAGAAGAGCGAGTATAAGATGGTCGCGGCCAGCGTCATCGCGCGCGACCCGTCGCTCTGGTTCGATACGGTGACGATCAATCGTGGCCGGATGTCGGGCGTGGAAAACAATATGCCTGTGGTGACGCCGAGCGGCATCGTCGGGCGCGTGGTGGCGACGAGCCCATGGACAGCAGAGGTCATGTTGATTACGGACGAGAAGGCGGCGGCGGGCGCGGTCGTGGGCCAACTGGGAGAATCAAACGCGCTCGGCTCCGTGCGCGGCCTGGGGCTCAACGGGCTCGTCGAGATGCGCTACGTCTCGGGCCTTGAAGAGGTCAAAGCGGGCGACTACGTGACGACGACAGGACAGGATGGCATCTACCCTCCCGGCCTCAACGTCGGCGAAGTGGTCGAGGTCAAAAAGGGGTCGGCCACCCTCCCGCACGTCATTCGTATTAAGCCGAGCGCGCGCCTGAACGCGCTGCAAGAAGTCACAGTGCTGCAATACAAGCCCCCCCCACGCGTCGCGCCCGATCAAGCGCTGCCCAATGTTAAAAAGCAGTGACGAGTGACAAGTTAAATGCTTGTCTTTAATCTTGTCCATGCTCGTCCATTGTCACTCGTCACTTGTCACTGTTGTAAGCATGCGTCAACTGAAAATCGCGCTGGTTCTGGCTGTGGCCCTCATTCTGCAAACGTCGCTGCGGGCCATCTGGGAGCCTCTCGCCTACGTCGACTTGCCGTTGATCGTCGTCGTCTATTTCGCCTTGCAGCGCGACCCTTTGCAGGCGCTCGTAATCGGTGCGGTCGCTGGTCTGGCGATGGATGCATTGGGCGGCGGAGGATTGCTCGGCGCAGGCGGTTTCTCAAAAACGCTCGTGGCCTACCTGATCGCCTACCTGGCGACGCGCGTCATGCTCGACAACCCTCTGGTGAGAATTCCCGTCTTAGCCGGTGCGGCGCTGCTGGACTCACTGGTCTTCGTGCTCCTCCATCGTATGCTGAGCCAGCCGACTCTTAAACCTTTTGCCGAGACGGCATCTTTCAAGCTGATCGCCACGACCGTCGTCGGGACGCTCATCCTCTACGTGCTCGACACGTTCTTTAGCGACCGCGCGCGCCAGCGCCGCCAGTTCGCATGGAGACGCCGCATCGCGCGCAGAGGCACGGGCACTCTCAAGCGAAGGTGAGAAGGCCGCAGGCGCTCGCCCGCCTCAGAGCCAGAGCATCTTGAATAATTTTATAGATATAATGTGTTGATTCTGGTATTGATTGAATGGGCCGGTCGTTGATTGACCCGAAACCGAGCGCTGATTGTCGTGAGTTATGAAATTCGAGGATGATTCACAAAACCTGAGGGTGCGGCTGCGGATCATACAGGTTCTGGTGATCCTGCTGCTGGCCGTGCTGGCCGTGCGCCTCTACGTCTTACAGGTCGTCAACGGCACTTACTACGCCGAGCGCGCCGAGAACCAGCGTATTCGTCTGCTCCCGATACCGGCCCCGCGCGGCGTCATCCTAGACCGCAACGGCAAGCTCCTAGTCGATTCGCGTCCGATCTACAACGTCATCCTCTCGCGCGAGGACATGAAGGGCAAAGATTTCGGCTCGGTCATCGGGGCGCTCGCCGAAGGGTTGGCGGTTGACGCCGATATCCTGCGCGAGCACTTTGACGAGGTCAAATCCCAGCCCGCATTTGAATCCATCCGCGTCAAGGAGAACGCGACGCTTGCCGACATCGCCTGGGTCGAGTCGCACGCGCTCGAATTCCCGGAGCTGAGAGTCGAGCCCGCCCCGCAGCGTCGTTACCCTGAGGACGGCGTGCTCGCGCACGTCCTGGGCTACGTCGGCGAGATCAGCCCGGAGCAGCTTGAGCAGCCGCGCTACAAAGAGAACGGCTATAGACCGGGCGACATCATCGGCAAGGAAGGGCTTGAAGCCGTCTACGACGATTACCTGCGCGGGCGAGACGGCTATCGCAAGGTAGTCGTTGACAGTCGCGGCCACATCCAGAGCGAGATCGAGCGCGTCGAGCCGCAGCCCGGCCAGGACTTGGTCACGAGCATTGACCTGGGGCTACAGATGGTCGCCGAAGATCGCCTGCGCAACTCGCCCTCCAAGCGCGGCGTCATCATCTCCATGGATCCGAACAACGGCGAGATTCTGGTGCTCGCCTCCTACCCGACCTTTGACCCGAACCTCTTCTCGCAGCGCATCACGACGAAAGAGGGGCGGGCCGAGTACGCCGCCTTAAAGCAAGACCCGCGCACGCCTCTCGTCAACCGCGCCATACAGGGACGCTATCCGCCCGGCTCGACCTGGAAGATACCGATGGCCGTGGCCGGATTGCAGCAGGGCGCGATCACGCTGGAACACTCGCAGCTACTATGCGGCGGCGGTATTACCATCGGCAACAAGTTCACGCGCTGCATGGGCAACCACGGACAGCCGGAGTTGCGCTACGCGATCACGAAATCCTGCGACGGCTACTTCTATCGCCTCGGCCTCAAGATGGGCATTCAGGGAATTATGGAGATGGTGGACGAGTTCGACTTCAACAAGCGCTCAGGCATTGACCTGCCGCACGAGGTCGTGAGCTGGACGCCTTCCCCCGAATTCAAGGCGCGATGGAATCCGCGCGACCCCGAGTGGAAAGATATTGACACGGTCTACGCCTCTTTCGGACAGGTCTACGACATCATCACGCCGATCTCGCTGCTGCGCGCCATTTCAAGCATAGGCATTGGAGGCCGCCTCTACGTCCCGCACCTCTTGAAAGAGGCCAGGGAGGTGAGCGAGGTCGGGCCTTTCCCGGCACGCGCGGCGCACGCCTTCGATCACCCTGCGCCCAAGGTGATTCCTATCCCTGAAGACCAGCATCACATGGTCGTCGAGGGCATGTGGGGCGTGGTCAACAACTTCGGCACGGCGGCGCGCATCAAGATGGCTGGCTTTGAGATCGCGGGCAAGACCGGCACGGCGCAGGTCGTCGCCCTCGGCAAAGACACGGGCGAGAACAAAGACCACGCCTGGTTCGTCTCCTACGCGCCCGCTTACAAACCCGAGATCGCCGTCCTGGCACTCATCGAGAACGTCGGCTTCGGCGGCACGCACGCTGCCCCGGCGGCCCGCGCCATCTACGATGAATACTACCGCAACACACGCAAAGAGGAGCCGCCCGGAGCCGACCAGATAGCTTTAAAGCACTAACAAGTGTCGAGCGGCAAGTGACGAGTTAAAAACTTGTTCTCGCTTGCCACTCATCACTCGCCACTCATCACTTATCACTCGTCACTGTTTTTAATATGTCAGCCATTTTAGAACGACGCAACGTCCGCGATTTCGACTGGCTTCTGGCCCTCCTGGCCGTCGGCATCGTCATCTTCGGCACATGGCAGATTCACAATGCGCAGCCGACGGAGACCTATGCGCAGAAGCAGTTGATCGGCCTCGGCATCGCACTCGTCACGATGCTCGCCGTCGCTTTCACGGACTATCGCAAGCTGGTGCAGATCGCGCCCGCCTTCTATGTCTTCGGGCTGCTGCTGCTGGTGATCGTCCTGATTCCCGGCATCGGGGTGAAGATCAACGGGCAGCGCTGCTGGATCAAGCTCCCCGGCATAGGGCAGTTTCAGCCCTCCGAGTTCGTCAAGATTCCGACCGTATTGATGCTCGCCTACTTCTTCGGCAAGCACCGGCACGGCGCTCTCACCTGGATGGAGACGCTCGTCGGCGTAGGCATACTGGCGCTGCCCGTCGGACTCATCCTGCTTGAGCCCGATGCGGGGCAGACGCTCACCTATTTTCCCCTGCTCGCCGTCGTGCTCTTCCTCTCCTCCGTGCGTATGTGGATGGTGATCGCCGCCCTGCTCCTGAGCGTGGCCCTCATCCCCGCCGCTTACATGGTCGGAGTCAAGACGGGCAAGATCAAGAACTACCAGCAGGAGCGCATCAACGTCATCCTCGACCCTGAGAATGCAGACCGTCGCGGCTTCGGTTATCACACCTGGCAATCGATTTTGACGGTGGGCAAGGGCGGGCTCTCCGGCACGCGCGCCTCGTCCGAGTATTCGCAGAGCCGTCTGAAATTCCTGCCCATGCCGCACACGGACTTTATCTTCGCCGTCACGGCAGAGACGACAGGCTTCGTCGGCTCTATCCTGCTGCTCGTCGCCTATGCGCTGCTCTTTTCCCGGCTCATCTCGGGCGCGAGGCGTGCGCCGGACCGCACGGGTATGCTCGTCATCATGGCGATTGTCGGCGGCCTGGCCTTTCAGCTCTTCATCAACATCGGCATGGCTCTCGGCATGCTGCCCGTGATCGGCGTCCCTTTGCCCCTGATGAGCGCGGGCCTCTCTTCCGTGCTCGCCACCTTCATCGCCATCGGCTTCGCCATCAGCGTGCAGCTGCGCCGCTTCGTCAATTAAGGAGACCGGATGAATTTCAGCGAACCCGTCATCGCCGAGCTGAAGCATGAGGCAGCGACGACCAGAAAGATGCTCGAACGAGTTCCGCAGGACTCGCTCACCTGGCAGCCGCACGAAAAGTCCATGACGCTGGGACGGCTGGCGGCGCACATCGCCGGTCTTCCCCTCCTGCTCGTCGCGGCTTTGGAGCACGACGAATACGACACCAACGAACTCAGAGCGCAGTCGCCGCCCGCCGATAACGTCTCGTCCATGCTGGAAGCGTTTGATCGCAGCATTGCCGCCGCGCTTGAGCTGTTGAAAACGCTCTCGGGTGAGCGGCTGCTGACGCCCTGGCGTTACAGGAATGGCGAGCAGTTACTCTTTGAGATGCCGCGCATCGCCGTGATTCGTTTCGTCGTCCTCAATCATATCGTTCATCATCGCGGTCAGCTCTCCGTTTATCTTCGCCTGCGAGATGTTCCCTTACCGTCCGTTTACGGGCCGACGGCGGACGAATCGCCGTTTTAATTAAAGAGGAAATTAACAGGATGGACAGGCGGAAAAGGATGAAGGCGGAAGGATGAAGGATGAAAGAAGAGTAATTCAAGTTTGAGCTATCATTGTTTCATCCTTCCGCCTTCATCCTTGCTTTTCCATCCTGTTAATTTCCTCTTCATTCTCGACGGTATCGCCCGGACTTCGCGTTTCCCCTCAGTCTCGGTTATACTTCGGGTGCTCGCCTTGCATGCGCTCATCAGTTTTCGGCCCGGCGCATCCACCTGGTTCATCGTTGTCCGGGACAAAGTTGTTCGAGCGGGAAAGTTTTTCAGGTGGCCGGATTACCGGGCGAGACGAGAAAATTTTTGAAGGTCGGTTATTGAATTCGACCTGCTTTTGATTCTTAGAATCTGCCGAGCGGTCGCTTTCTTCGCGGCCATCACCCACAACGGAAGCGTGCTTCACGCTTGACCGCGAAACAGCCAGAGAGTCGGCGGGAGACGCGCTCCGAGCCGCTCAGGCGGGTGTCGAGCATACGCATTCTTTCATAAAATGGTGTGCTCCCTGCTTCAATCGCGGGTGGTTGCTGGCGAAGAGACGCGCTGCTGCCAGAGGACAGTGCGGGGATTCCTTTTTGGACAGGTCTCACAGCTCAGGCGCACGTCGCGCGGCACACACAGTAGCCGGGCAAGCCTTGTGCGCCGTCACAGCCAGGGCTTCACAACGAAACCCGACCGGCTCGAATTATCCGCTGGCCCAAAGGGTCGGCCATCTCTCTACAATCACGACTACGACTTATGCGAGCGAGCCTTTCCCGCTCGCTCAACGTGACAGGCGGGCGCGTCTCGCCCCGCTTGGCTTGCAGGCTACGCTTGCCTGTCGCTTCACAACATCTACGCGATGACCAGCCGAAAACATCAACATTACGCCAGCCAAACTCCTGCGAATACTGCGGCGCGCGCCGCAGAGGGAGCGCTCGCCCAGAGTCGGATGTTTTGGGGGTCGCCGCTGCGGGGGTAAATTTTTCAGCACATGGCAAAAGAATTGATCGTCAGCGTCAATGGACGCGAAAAAAAGATTGCGATTATCGAAAACGAACGAGTCACGGAGTTTTACATCGAGCGTGGCGAAGAGAATCAGGGCATCGTCGGCAATATCTATAAAGGGCGCGTGATGAGAGTCCTGCCCGGCATGCAATCGGCCTTCGTTGACATCGGTCTCGAACGCGATGCCTTCCTCTACGTCTCGGACTTCTTCGACGAAGAAGAAGAGTTCGAGCGTATCGTTCTGGACAAATCCAAGAAGGGGGACGCCGGTACTGCCGAGCGGGCCGCGCTCGAACGTATAGAGCAGGCACGCGTCGAGCGCGAGCAGCACATAGAAGCCACGCAGGAGCGCCTCGAACCGCTTAACGAGGCCGAAGAGGCTGACGACGCAGAAGCGGAAACGGAGACTGACGCTGAGGCGGCAGTGGCGATGACCGGGGCAGATGAGGCGGAGACTGTCGAGGCACAGCCGGTTGAGCCCATGACTGCCGTAGAGGCAACCGTTGCAGAGTCTGAGGAGACGGAAGAGGGCGGGCGTCGGCGCGGGCGGCGCGGACGACGGCGCGGCAAAAGCCCGGAGGAACAGAGGCCGGAGGCGTCGGCTGAGCACGCCACGTCCGCCTACGCTTCAGGGCTCGACGCGGACGCGCCCGCGACTCCTTTCGCGGCCGGGGGCAGCGATTTTCAACGCGTCGTAGATGAAGACGAGGCCGCCGCCGAAAACGGCGAGATGTTCAAAGACGCGCGCCTGCAAGAACGCATCTTCGACCAGATTCACGCCGTCGAGTTCGACATCGAAGGCATACACGAAACGGAGGTCGGCTCGCTCCTGAATTCCGGCCTGCAAGCCGACGCCTCATTCCAGCGCGTAGATGACAGCGACATCTCGCCCGACGACCAAGCACAGGAGGCGACGCCCCCCGTACAGCAGGCGGTCGCCGCTCACGTCGCCGGTTTCATTGACGAGGTTAGAGAGGACGTGCTCGGCGCGCAAAGCTTCGAGCGCGTGAGCGATGACGAGAAGGCTACGGAAGGCGTCGAAGAGACGCCCGCGCCTGAAAGCACGCGCGGGCGGCGTGGCTCTGCGGCCTCACGCGCGACCGGGGCTAGAAAGGGCCGGGCGGCGAAAGCCGCCGCAGCCGACCAGCCTGCGGAAACCGCCGCAGAAGAGACGGAGAAACCAAAACGCTCTCGCAGCGCAGGCAAGAAGGCTGCGTCAACAAAGGGCGCGACGAAGAAAACTGCCGGCAAGAAGGCTTCGGCCAGCGGCGGCGGGCGCAAGCGCCGTGCGGGCGCAGAGGGCGGTGAGGGCGAAACCGACATGGCCGTCCTGGAAACGGAAGCCGCTCGCGCCGAAAGCACAGACTTGGTGGCCTCCGAAGCCGCCGACGAAGCTCATTTCGAGGCGGGCACGGGCGAAGAGTCTTATGAAGACGGCGATGCTGCGTTGACGACGGGTCGCTCGCGTGCCGAATTCGCCACGCGTCGCGGGGGCCGCCGCCGTCGCCGTCCGGGTAAAGGACCGGAACAGGGGGGCGAAGAGAATCGGACTAACGGGAGAGATGAAGAGACGGAAGGCGCGGTCGAAGCCGAAGATAGCCCCGCCGCGATAGCGCCCGTGAGCGTGCCAGCCCCGGCAGCCGCAGCAGCGCCGCAACGCCCACAGGGACGCCGCGAGCAGCGGCCCGAACGTAACGGTCGAGATGATCGTCGCCCGAGCGGCGGGCGCGGAGGGCGAGATGGTGGCGGCAGCGGCGGCGGCGGGCGTGAAGGTGGAGGCCCGCGCCGTGACCGCCAGCAACCGACCATCACAGACCTGCTGCGCGAGGGCCAGGAGATCATCGTCCAGATAGCCAAGGAGCCTATCGCCAAGAAGGGGGCGCGCATCACATCGCACATCGCACTGCCCGGAAGATTTCTCGTCTACATGCCGACGGTCGAGCATGTCGGCGTCTCGCGCAAGATAGAGTCCGACAGCGAGCGCGTGCGCTTGCGTAAGCTCATCCAGGCCATACGCGCCGAAGAGGATGTGCCCTCGGGCGGCTTCATCGTACGCACCGCAGGCATTGGTATCAGCGAAGCTGACCTGCGCGACGATGCGCGCTACCTGGTTCGCACCTGGCTCGAAATCCGCAAGAATGCCGAGAAGACCAAAGCGCCCTCGATGGTTCACAAAGACCTGGACCTCGTGCAGCGTATTCTTCGTGACCAGTTGTCGGAAGAGTTCACGGCGATTCGCGTGGATTCCGAAGAGGAATACCGCGAGATCGTAGAGTTCATCAACCGCATCCAGCCGCGCATGGTCAAGCGCGTCAAGCTCTACACGCGCGACGAGCCCATCCTGGAAGCCTTCGGCGTTCAGGTCGAGATTGAAAAGGCGATCAAGCCGCGCGTCTGGTTGCGCTCGGGCGGCTACCTCGTCATCAATCAGACCGAAGCTCTTGTCGCCATAGACGTAAACACAGGGAAGTTCGTCGGGCGCGGCGGCACGCGCCTCGAAGACACCATCACGCGCACCAACCTCGAAGCCGTGGACGAGATTGTCAGGCAGATACGCCTGCGAGACCTGGGCGGCATCATCGTCCTGGACCTCATAGATATGGAGGACAGGCGCAATCGCAATCGCGTGATGCAAGCTTTGCAGGAGGCTTTGCAGGGCGACAAATCGCCGACGAAGGTGCTCTCCTTCAACGATTTCGGGCTGGTGATCATGACCCGCAAGCGCGTCAAGCAATCGCTGGAACGCACGCTCTGCGCGCCCTGCCCGTATTGCCAGGGCGCAGGGCTCGTGAAATCGCCGCAAACGATCTGCTACGAGATTATGGAGGAAGCACGCCGCCTGGCGCGCGGGATGAACGGCGACCGTATCAAGCAGGCGACGCTGCGCGTTAACCCGGAAGTCGCGCGCGCGCTGCGCGGGCCCGAACGCGACGTGCTCACGGAGATAGAGGATTACCTCGGCGTCTTAGACATCACGAGCGACGCGCAGATTCACCAGGAACAGTTCGACTTCGCCTTTATCTAAAGGGCTTGAGGCGGATGCGGCTTGCAGTCAGGCACGAAGGTGTCGCCTGCAACCCGCACCCGCCTCAAGCTTTCTTCGCGCCCTTCCAAGTTCAAGATGAGAGCCCGGCTGAAGGTCTTCTCCGCCGTATATTCCGGGCGTCTCTCGTTGGGCCAACGCGGGCCCTACTTCAGGGCTCCAAATCCTTGACAATTAAAATGCTTGGTCTTACATTCTGGCTAGCTTATTCTCGTATCTGTACGACAACATGCTCGCCAGCTTGCGAGAGTTCGATCTTTCCGCATCAGCACTACTTCGCAATTCTCAATTGTGCTGTTTTGTAATCTTCCATTTGCGTGATGACAATTCCGAGCAGATCAGTTCCAGAATCTCATCACCAATTTCCGAGTCGAATCTCTGAACCCCTATCACGGAGGAAACAACAATGCGTTTTCAGCTAGACTGCTCCTCACGCCGGTCACTAGCTTTAGCCTTGTCGCTGCTCGTATCTCTTCTGCTGGCGACGCCCATTAAGGCTCAAGACACGGTGACCGGCGCTTTCGAGGGCCGCATCACGGACAAGCGCACGGGCGCTCCCATTGCGGGAGCATCCGTACAGTTTATCAACCAGGGAACCGGCGTGCCGATTGCCAAGCGCACCAATCAGGACGGGCGCTTTTATCAAGCCCTGCTCCAACCCGGAACCTACACGATACGCGCCACAGCGCCAGGCTACCGCACCGAAGAGGTCGAGCGCCGCCTGGTCGCCACACGCAACAACATCGTCATCCCCGTTCCGATCTCACTCGAACCGGAGGGGACGCCTCCCACCACTCCGCCTAACACGACGACGCCTCCCACGACGACTCCTGGCAATACCACCACGCCTCCGGTTGCGACCGCTTCGCCGGGCACGGGAGCCGCCGCCACCACAGGCGCTAACAAAACAGAGGAAGAGGCCAATCTCGTTGCGACCATCAACCAGACGGACGGGCGGCGCGGCGGCGCTTTCACGGAGCTTGAAGTCTCGACGCTGCCGCTCGGCGCGACGACGCTGATTCGTACCTTTGACGAGCTGGCTTTCCTTGTGCCGGGAGTTTTCCTGCCGCCGCAGACGGGCGGCCTGGTGGCCGGCCCGGGCGTCGGCCCTGGCGTCGGCTCTGCCGGACAGTTCTCCGTCAACGGCCTGCGCTCGCGCTCCAACAACTTCACGGTTGACGGCTCGGATAACAACGACGAGGACATAGGCGTGCGCCGCCAGGGATTCCTGGCCCTCGTGCCGCAGCCGATTGAATCCATCAGGGAGTACCAGATCATCACGCTCTTGGCTCCGGCGCAGTTCGGGCGCAACATCGGCGCGCAGGTCAACGCCATCTCGAAATCGGGCACGAGCGAGACGCACGGCGCGATCTTCGGCCTCTTCAACGCAAGCCAGTTGAACTCGCGTAGATTCTACGATTCGGCGGGATTCAGCGGCAGCAATCCTGTGACTTCGCAGGCAGGCCAGCGTGTTTTTCTCGACGGCACGCCGCAAGTCTCACATTTCCTGGCCGGCGGCGAAGACTCGCTCACGCTCTTCCAGGGCGGATTTGTGCTCGGCGGGCCGCTCGATGTTGACCGTGGGCCAGGCCGTCCGCCACGCATGTTCTACTTCCTCTCGGCGGAAGGCCAGATTCTCAACGCCGTCAGGGAACAGAGCTTCGCTGTGCCGACGATAGAGCAGCGGGGTGGGCCCACCTGTACGCAGGTCGCGGGCGTCGCCCCCAACACGGTCTGCACGCGCACGACGCCGGGCGGCGCGACGGGACTTTTCCGTGACCCGTTTACGGGAGTCGCCATCAGCGACTTTCCGACGACCTTTTCCGCCGACCCGGTTTTCAGTCTCTTCCCGTTCCCCAACAATCCGAACGGCGTTCATGGCCGCAACACTTTCACTAAGAATTTGCCCGCCAGCGGCCAGGGCAAGATCATTTCCGGCAAGTTCGACACCAGCGGCAAGTTCCAGGAGCGCAACCAGCAGTTCACCGCTCGCTACAACTTTACGGACGACTGGCGCGATGTTCCGTCAACGGGCGGCGCGCTCTTCTCTTCCCTGCGGCCTCGCGTCCGCACGCAGAACTTCTCGACCTTCCTCAACAGCGAGATCAGCGGCCCGAACGCTACCAAGCCGCTCTTCAACCAGTTCCGCTTCTCCTATGGCCGCACGCGGCTCATCTTCGACGAGCTGCGCGATACGGAGTTTCTCATCCCGAGCCAGAGTTTGCCGGATGTGCCGTTTCTGCTGAACGCGCCCAGCCGCTTGAGCCTGGTGCTGCCCAACAGCGCCGGTAACGCCAACACTGGCGATATAGAGTATTTGTCCGGCGGCACGACTGAAGACCGCCTCGGCGTCGTGGGCCAGGTCAGGGTCGCCGGGTTCAGTCCCCTTGGCGCGGACGTTTTCAACTTCCCGCAAAGACGTGTGAATAACACCTTCCAGTTGGCCGACACCCTGGTCTTGCGCGTCGGCTCACACAGCCTGGCCTTCGGCACAGACAGTCGCCGCTCGGAACTCAACAGCGACCTCTGCCCGAACTGCCGCCCGCTGCTCACCTTCAACGGTGCGCCGCGCTTACTCTTTAATCCGAATACGCGCACGTTCGTCACCAGCGGCTTCTTCCGGCCCGAAGAGCTGGTCGGAGTCTCCGCCGCGACCGGGTTCTCCCAGACGCTTGCGAGCGGGAGTTCCAGCATCAACCTGCGCTACTACCAGATAAACTTCTTCGGCCAGGATGAGTGGCGCATGAGCCCCAGCTTCTCGCTCTCTTTCGGCCTGCGCTACGAGTACAACTCGCCGCCCGTCGAGCTCAACAACAAGATCGAGGGAACCTTTGTCGGCGGCGCGCTCTCGCTGGCTCCAGGCTTCCGCCAGTTCATAGACAACCGCACGAGCATCTTCGAGTCTGATCGCAACAACCTCGCGCCGCGCGTCGGTTTCGCCTGGTCGCCCAAGTGGTTCGGGGCCGATAAGACGACGGTCATCCGTGGCGGCTACGGTCTCTACTACGATCAGGTGCTCGGCGCGGTCGTCAGCCAATCGCGCAGCGTCTTCCCGTCCTTCCTGAACGTCAATCTGGCGGGCGGCCTGGGTAATCCGGGCTTCTTCTTCGACATACCGTTCACGCTGGCTAACCCGAGCGACCCTGGCTTCGGTCTTGTCTCTACGGGAACGCTCAACCGGCTCGACCCGAACTTCACCTTGCAACAGCAGATCAACTTCATCAACAACATCTCCACCAACGAGATCCAGTCATCCAGCGGTTTGTCCATCACGCTCCCGGCGCGTAATCTTCAATCGCCGATGGCGCATCACTACTCGCTGACCTTCGAGCAGCAGTTCAGTTCCAGCCTGGTCTTTTCCGCCTCTTATGTCGGAACCCTTGGTCGCAACCTGCTGCGCTACACGACGCCCAACCTCGGGCCCAACTCCTTCCTCGTGCCGCTGTTCTACGAGCCGGGCGTAGCCGAGCCGGAGTTCTTCGGCCTGGCCTTTGCGCCGGGCACGCGTATCTCTGCGGCGGGCACTGTCACGGGCGGGCGTCCCGTTCCATCGGTCGGCTCGGTCGGCATCTACGAGACGACGGCGCGCTCGCGCTACGACGCTTTGCAGCTACAGCTACGTGGCCGTATGACCAAGGCGTTCCAGTACCAGGTCAACTACACCTTCTCGCAGGTGAAAGACGACGTGTCGGACGTATTCGATCTGGCCGGTGCACCGGCGCTGCCGCAGGACAGCGACCCGCGCTCCTCGCAAAGGTTCGAGGGCGAGTACGCGCCAGCCAATTTCGACTCGCGTCACCGCATGTCCTACAACTTCATCTACGACCTGCCGACGCTCGACAATCTCAGCGAGGGCAACATCGTGCGTCTCGTCCTGGGCAATCTCCAGCTCGCGGGCTCCGGGATATTCCAGACAGGTCAGCCCTTCACCGTCAACAGCATTTTCGATGTCAATCTCGACGGCAACCTGACGGACAGGCCCAACAGCCTGGCAGGTATCACTCGGACGGGCGACCGCAGCCGGCCATATACCGTCAGCAATCCGCTCACCTTACTGGCCCCTGTCGGCAGCAACGGGAGCGTCCCGCGCAACGCCCTTCGAGCAGGCAACGTGCTTGAGCTGAACCTGTCCCTGATCAAGAGATTCAAGGTCACGGAACAGCAGAACCTGATGTTCCGTATGGATGTCTTCAACTTCACAGACCGGGCCAACTTCGGCATTCCTGTGCGGTTCCTCGAAGACCCGTCGTTTGGTCGAACGACCGACACCGTCACGCCCGGGCGGCGCATTCAATTCGCTCTGAAGTACAACTTCTAGCGCGAATTCTCATCGGGGCGTGAGATGTGCTAAGCTTCCACGGAAGCGTTGGCGGCACATCTCGCGCCCCACATCCTGTTAGGTTACTCCCCGTTTTATCTTGCCCCTTCATGGGAGGTTCATGCCATGAGAATTTTATTGACACCTAAATTCGCTGCGACATTACTGCTCTCGATCATCACAGGCATCGCAGGGCTCATAACAACTGCTGCGACGGCGCAGGCTCAGGACATCGTGGGCGGTGCGGCGCGCACAAATTTGAGCGGCGGCAGCAGTGGCCCCAGCACGAGCGGCCCCAAACGACCCAGAACACAATATGTGACGAACACGCGAACCGTAGTCGTCAACCGCAATGTTCCCGTCACCCCGAACAAGGGCTCGCTCGTGGTCTCAGCCGAGCCCAGGGCGACCATCGTCGTCGAGCCCGTGCGAGGCGGAACAGGCGATGAAGGCGAAGTTCCGGCAGACAGGCGCACGGCCACCTTCAACGATCTGCTGCCCGGTCGCTATCGCGTCGCCGCCGCCCTGGAAGGCTACGAGGAGGCAAGCTCTGAGGTCACAGTCGTCAAGGGCAAGGCTTCCGATGTGACGCTCAACCTGGTGCCTATTACTTATAACGTCCAGATCAATGCCAATATCAGCACGGGCGAGATCAGGTATGCGCCCGTCATCGCGCGCGGCACAGACCCGAGCACGGGTCAAACCCTCTACGACAAGATTCCCGGCAGCGATACGAGGATCGTTAATATCGTCGGCAGCCGCGCAACTCTCAACGGCCTGCGACCCGGAATGTACGGGCTCGATGTCAGGGCGGACGAGCGCGCCGGGCTCGTCGGCTACCAGTTCCTGACGGCGGTCATCAACCTGCCCGGAAAAACAAATATCGATGTCAATCTGGAACGGCTGGTGAGCACCAAAATGTTCTCATGGACGAGCATTGCCGATTGGGACGTGCCGGGCAACTGGGGCCTCGCTGCGCGCAACCTCGCCGTCAAGGGGCGCGGCGTCGCGCTGCCCAATAATGATGATTATCGTCATTACGCCGATTTCCAACTGATCAGCGATGTCAAGATGGTCAACGGCGTGGCGGCCTCGTTCGTCGCGCGGGCGCAGAACGCCAACGACTACTATCTCATTCAACTGACTGGGCCCAGCGCCGACGAGCCTTACGTGCTGCGCGGCTTCGTCGTACGCGGCGGCAACCCGCAGCGACTCACGACCATCCCGATTGACGCCTTCACGCAGACGCTCAGGGCCAATCAATTCTTCACCGTCACGATGAAGATGACGGACAACAGCATCCGAGTCTCGATCACGGACAGCCAGACGGGTGATGTTCTGCCACTCGGAATCATTACAGACCCGGCGCGCAATTTCCGCACGGGCGCGGTCGGCATCGGCGCTCGTGACAACGAGCAGAACGAGATCGGGCGCTTCATGGTCTGCGCCAACGAATGTAAGGAAGGGTAAGCTCCAAACGGATTTGTCCGGGCGCTTCGAAGCCGACACGGCGGCGCGCTGCTTGAGCACATGGCTCAAGCAGCGTGCCGCTTCATTTTGCGTTCAGGGGCGAAGGTTGCGACTGCTCCGCCCCATCATGTTATAGTGCAGACAGAGGTGGCGTGAAGCTATTTTTCAGCCGGTAAGAGAAGCACGAGGGGTAATATGAGGCCGCATCACAGGTGGAAGTCGCTTGCGCCGCAGAGGATGTATAAGATGGGCGTAGTCGGGAAGCTCTGGAAAACGACGGTCGCGGCGGGAGCGGGCATCGCGGCGCTCGCTGCCGTCAATGCCGCCATCACGCGTCGCGTGAGCGAGCCGGAAGAGGGCGCGCTCGGCGGCCAGCCGCAGATTTTTGTTTGGAAGCACGGGCGCATCTTCTACAGGGAAGCGGGCGCGGAGAACTCCGGGCCGCCGCTTCTCTTCGTCCACGGCGTCGGCGCGGGCGCGTCCACCTTCATGTGGCGAAAGAATTTCGACGCGCTCGGGCAAGACTTCCACGTCTACGCCCTTGATCTGCTCGGCTTCGGCTTCTCGGACAAGCCTGCTCACGCGCCCTACTCCGCAGACCTCTATGTCGAGCTGCTCGCGGATTTCATACGCGAGGTCGCGCGCCCCTCGGCTCGTATCATCGCCAACTCGCTCGGCGCAGCCTACGCCGTTCGCCTGGCCGACGAGCAGCCCTCGCTCGTTGACGCGCTCGTGCTGATCTCGCCCACGGGCGCTGACAACTTACGCTCGCGTCCGGGCATGACGGGCGCGGCCTTCTACGGATTGCTGCAATCGCCCGTCCTCGGCACATCCTTTTACAACGTCATGGCGAGCGAGAGAAGCATACGCGACTACGCACGCAAGCAACTCTTCTATGACCGGCGGCGCGCGACCGACCGCCTCGTTGCCAACTACTACGCGACGAGCCATCAGCCCGGCGCGCAACACGCCATCGCGGCCTTTCTCTCCGGCTATCTGAACACAGACATACGCTCCGGCTTCGCGCGCCTCAAGCAGCCCGTCACGCTCGTCTGGGGCAAACAGGATCAGACCAACACGCTCGACCAGGCCGCCGAGCTGCTCTCGATCAACCCGCGCGCGGCTCTTGAAATCTTCGACCGCTGCCGCATGATGCCGCAGGAAGAGCACCCCGAAAAATTCAACGCCGCCGTGCGCGACATGCTCGGCCTCCGCTCCGTCGCCGCCTAGAAAAAGGAAAAGCGGCAGGCTCCTTCACCTGCCGCCCCTTTCGCCTCTGAAGAGATACTTTCCGCCAAGTCTAATCCGCCGTCAAGACCGTCAGCTCGCGCAGCGGAGCGGACTGGCTCGCGTCCGACTGCGCGGCTTCTTCACGATGGACGTGGCGGTAAAGGATATCGCGCTGCTGCGGCGTAAATCCTGCTTCTCGAATCAGGTAGCGCAGCATCGCCTCGTCGGCGCGGTTGTGCGCGCCCGCCGCCGAGACGACGTTCTCTTCGATCATGATCGAGCCCATGTCGTCCGCGCCGAAGCGCAGCGCGACCTGTCCGAGGCGCAGCCCCTGCGTCAGCCATGAGGATTGGAAGTGCGAGACGTTGTCCAGAAAGAGACGTGAGACCGAGAGCATCTTGAGATAATCCATGCCGGTCGGCTCTTCTCGGATGCGGCGCCCGAGCGCTGTGTTCTCGCGCTGGAATGTCCAGGGGATAAAGGCCGTGAAGCCTCCTGTCTCGTCTTGCAGGTCGCGTATGCGCTGTAGGTGACGAACGCGATGCTCTACGCGGTCGCCGATGCCGAACATCATCGTCGCCGTCGAGCGCAGGCCCACCTGGTGTACGGCCCTCATCACGGCGAGCCATTCGTCGGTCGTGCATTTGGTCGAGACGCGTCGTCTCACTTCGTCGTCCAGAATCTCGCCGCCGCCGCCCGGCAAACTGTAAAGCCCTGCCTCTTTGAGTCTCGCCATGATGGTCTCGTAATCGAGGCCCGAGATGAGATGTATGTTATGAATCTCGGGCGGCGAGAAGCAGTGCAGTTGAAAGTCTGGATACTTCGCATGGAGCGTGCGCAGGAGGTCTTCGTACCACTCGATGCCGAAATCAGGATGGAGCCCGCCCTGCATCAGCACGCCCGTGCCGCCGAGCGCAATCGTTTCGTCAATCCGATGGCATATCTCGTCAATGGTCTGGACGTAAGTATCTGTCGCGCCCGGTCGGCGGTAGAAGGCGCAGAAGGTGCAGACGACGTTGCAGACATTCGTATAATTGATATTGCGATCAATGATGTACGTAACGATGCCATCGGTGTGCCAGCGCTGTCGCACGAGGTCTGCGGCCACGCCTATGCGAGCGATGTCATGAGATTCGAGCAGAAGCGTGCAATCTTCAGCCGAGAGGCGCTCGCCCGAGAGTGCGCGATCAAGAATTGGTTGAATGTCGTTTGTCTTATTCATCAAAGCTCTCACCGATTAAAAATTCAGAATCCCTTACAAGCATCAGACCCAAAGCGGAATTAACAGGATGGACAGGAGAGTCAGGATAAAGAATAAGAGATGAACTATTCAGCAAGCGATGCTTTTATCTTTTATGCTTTCTGTTTTTATCCTGCCTCTCCTGTCCATCCCTGTTATGTTCTCTCGTAGCAATTTCGATTCCAGTTCAATTCTAAACCCTTTCGACCGGATTATCCTCAATCCCGGAGGCAGATCGCAAACCGGATTGGCAAAACGCTATTGGGCGCGCGGCAGCATCACGCTAAAGGTCGAGCCCTCGCCGGGCGCGCTCTTGATCTTTATGTCGCCGCCGTAACGGCGCACGATGGCGTAGCAGGTCGAGAGGCCGAGCCCGGTGCCGCGCTCACCCTTGGTGGTAAAGAGCGGGCGAAAAAGTTTTTCCTGAATATCCGGGCCCATCCCCGCTCCGGTGTCACTCACTTCCACCTTGTTCCAACCATTCGGCTCGCTGCAACTGGCGACGCTGATGCGCCCCTGGCCCTCTGTTGCGTCAACGGCGTTTCGCAGGAGATTGGTAAAGACTTCGCGCAACGCGCTCGCATGCGCGCGTACGAAGAGCCTATCGGCGGCGAGCGAAGTCACAAAGCTCACGCGAGCGCCGCGCTCGTCCTGCGCCGCGCTCGCGTAGTCCTCCGTAAAGGCGATGGAATCTTTAATCACCTGGTTCAAATCAACCAGGGTCGTCTCATCTTCTGACACAGGCGTAACGGGATGGGCGCTCGACCTGATGCGCTTGACGATCTCCTCGCCATCGTCCGCCGCCTTTAAAATCTTCTCTGCGCGCACGCGTGCCGGGTCGCCCTCGGCAACCATCGTTAGGATCAGCTCGGCATTTCCGCGAATCACTGTCAGGAGATTATTGAAGCTGTGGGCCACACCGGCGGCCACCTCTCCCACCTCGCGCAAACGCTCGGAGCGCACGATATGCTCGCGCAGCAGATTCTTCTCCGTTACGTCGCTCACGGAGATCAGGCAGAGATGTGAATTCTCTTTGCGAAAGCTGGAGAGGGATATTTCCACTTCGCGCGGGTTGTTGGGGAACGGGAAGGTGAAACTGAAGCTGGCGACGAGGCCCGTCTCGCGCATGGCCTCTTCAAAACGACCGTAGAACTCTTGCACCTGCGCGCACGGAGCGATCTCCTTGAAGAAGTTTTTGCCGACGACATCCTCACGGCGGCGGCGCGCGATCTGTTCTTCGCGCGCATTGTAGAAAAGAATACGCCCCCCTTCGTCAACGACGATAATGCCGTAGGGCAGCAGGTCTAGAGTGGCGAAATCTATCTCCGGCAGATCGTGTGAGGTCGGAAAGATCAACTGTTCCATCGCAGCAACCACCTTCAGTGATTTATCCATCCGCGTGCGCGCCCATCCATCTCAAAGGTCGCACGGCGGGAATGAGCTCGTGCTTGCGCGCCAACTCGTAGTAGAGGCTTAAACCCTCGCGCATCTCCGCATTCAGCTCGAAAGAGATATTTTCCAGCAGGTATTCACGAAGCTCGCTCCGCTCAAGCCCGAGCATGGGCTCATAATGAGCGATAATCTCTTCCACGCGTGCGAGCCCTTCGTCTCGCGCTCCCGCAAAATCAATCGCACCTACTTTCTCCGCAGCGCCCTCGCGCGCCATCCACATTGCGAAGACGAAGCCGAGGCCCGTGTGCTCGCGCCACAAGCTCGCCAGATCATACACGCGCAGGCGCTGGCGCGGAAAGATCATCGCCGGGTCGCCGATCAAGAGCGCAGCGTCGCTTCCGTCAAGCATACGGTCAAGATCAGGCAGGCTCGGTCTCCATTCGGGCTCGAAGCCTAAAAACTCACGAAAGATAACCTGGACGAGCGCCGCAGATGTGCGCGAAGAGGTGTCGAGCGCAACGCTGCGCACAGCCTCCAACTCCGCGCCGCGCGTCACGAGGACGACGCTGCGTACGCGCGAGCGAGCGCCGACGCAGACGCCGGGCACGACGACGATCTCAGGGATGCGCTGGTACTCGATGACGGGCACGAGCGCCGCGTCTACCTCCGCGCTCGCCAGCATCTGCGCGCAGCGCGCGGGCGCAGTATCCGTCAGAAGCTGTATGCTCCCGCGCAGCCGTCCGTGCATAAAGCTCCAGATGAGCGGCGCTGAATTCAAATAAATGGACGCGGCCACACGCGGCGCTTCCCGTTCTCTCGCCTTCACGCTTGTTCAGTTTCTCCCCTCACTCTCGCAACTGCTGAGCAGTGATGCTAACGCAATTCGGGAAAAGTAAAAAGGCTCAAGACGCGACGAATCGGGAGAGGAAGCGCGAGAAGCCACGCACTTGAAAAGGGGCATGCCGCCAGGCTTTCGTCACAGCCTTTTCCCTTTCACCTTTTCACAGTTTCGCCTTATATTGAGATGCATGCGAATCTACGATGTGAGCGTGCCTATTTCAGAGGCTACGCCGACCTATCCGGGCGACCCGCAGGTGGAGATAGAGCAGTGGGCGGCCCTGACGCGCGGCGACGCCGCCAACGTCTCCATGCTCCATCTGGGCGCGCACACCGGCACGCACGTAGACGCTCCCGCACACTTTATCGAAGGCACGCAGAAGGTTCATTCCCTGCCCCTCGACGTGCTCATAGGCGAAGCACGCGTCATAGAGATCGCGTCTGATGTGCGCGCCATCACCGCCGAGCACATCACCCGGCAGGCCCCCGCGGGCACGAAGCGTCTGCTGTTCAAGACTCGCAACTCGGCTTTCTGGGCCAATACGTCCGAAGGATTCCGCACAGACTTTACCTACCTGACGCCCGGCGCGGCTCTTGCGCTGGTCGAGCGCGGCGTGCGGCTCGTGGGCATCGATTATCTATCGGTCGAACAGTTCAAGTCCGAAGCCTTTGAGACGCACACGACCCTGCTCTCGAACAATGTGGTGATCGTCGAGGGCCTGGATTTACGTGCAGTCTCGGAGGGCGCTTATGAATTGATCTGCCTGCCGCTGCGCATTACGGGCGGAAGCGGCGACGGGGCCCCGGCACGCGCCGTCCTGCGGGCCCGGCAGGATTAGAGATGCGTAGAGAAAAGTTTGCACTAGCGCGAGCGTCGCTCAAAGGGTGCTCTATACCGGAGCTGATAGAGCTTCTGTCAAGCGCGGACCTACGGACGCGCTTCCTCGCGGAGATGTGCCTGAGAGATGCGACCCAGACCTGACTGAGCTTCCAGCCTGCGGCTTCGCAGGCCGAAAGGGAAAGAGCTGTTGAAGAGTGGCGCGAGTGGTGGCGGGCTCATCAGCATACTTTCAAAAAGCGATGGACGAATCAACAAAAGATCGAAGCAAGCCGCGCTTAAATTCTAACGCCGAGGCGAGCGCCGCAGTGGAGACAGAAGGTTACCGCGAGCGCGTCTACGAGATCGTGCGCCGCATTCCGGCGGGGCGCGTGATGACCTACGGGCAGATCGCAGAGATGCTCGGCGAAGGCTACACGGCGCGCACCGTCGGCTTCGTCATGCATGCCGACGACGAGGAGGCTACGCCCTGGCAGCGCGTTATCAACTCGCAGGGGGCTTGCTCGACGGGTCGCGTCATTCTGCCCCCTGATAAGCAGCAGCGCCTGCTCGAAGCCGAGGGCATAGTCTTCGATGCGCGCGGGCGCTGCGACCTCAGCCGTTATCGCTGGATACCGGAAGAGGAAGAAGAGGCGCGACGCAAAGAGGAGCGGAAAGAAGCACAGCAGAGCCTTTTCAGTGACTAAACTTAACCAGTCAACCGGAATCCAAAATCATGAACAACGACCCTATCCAACAACGCGCCCCTTACGATATCAGCCCGCCACGTTATTCCGTCTCGCATCACATGGTCACGACGGCCTTTGAGCTTCCCAACTTTAGCGTCAGGCAGAACCTGGGCGTCGTGCGCGGCATCGTCGTGCGCTCGCGCAACATCTTCGTCAACATCGGCGCGTCGTTCCAAACCCTGGTCGGAGGCAATATCACAGCCTGGACACAACTCTGCGAGCAAACACGCAAGGACGCCTTCGAGATCATGATCCAACATGCGACGGAACTCGGAGCCAACGCCATCATCGGTGCGCGTTATGATACGACAGAGCTTTCAACCACCGTTACGGAGGTGCTGGCCTACGGGACGGCTGTGATCGTCGAGCCGACCGGTCAGGGAGACAGCTACCGTTCATGAAAGACGAGCAGCTTCGGAAGCTCTCCGACCAGGAGAAGCGACGGTTGCACGAAGTCTTCGCGCAAGTCCCCTTCGCGCACCTGATCGGTATTGAGCTTGAAGAGATAGAACGCGGCTCAGCTACGCTCAGCCTCTCTATGCGCGACGAACTGAAGCGCAACGGCGGCATAGCTCATGGAGGCGCAATCGCCTCCCTCGTTGATACGGCAGCCGCCTTCGCCATCATGACGCTGCTTGAGCCCGGCAAATCCGCCGCCACCATCGACCTGACAATCCACTACCTGCGCCCCTTGCTCAAGGGAAAGGCCAGGGCGCATGCCCGCGTCCTGCGCTCCGGTCGCCGCGTAACGGTCGTCTCCGTAGATGTCACTGATGACTCGGAAACGCTTGCAGCAACAGCGCTTACCAGTTATCTCGCGTCTAGCTGAGCGGCTTTCCCGAAGGCTGCAAAACGGTGGTCGGAAATTTGTGGACAAAATCGTTTATTCATGTAAAAATGGGTTTGCCTTGCTGTTCGGCCTTCATTGAGCAGTCCTAGCCTTGGGTCTAATCATCTGGCGAGCGCGTTCTCTTCCCCAGCCATAATTGCCGTAAAATGTATTCCCTCTATAACGCCCTGCTAATCCAACACTCTAAGCAGCTAACCTCGGTTCGCTGTGCGGAGCAGACGATTGCGCAGCTTCATCGTTACTTTGAGGATGTGGTGCTTGAGAATAATCTCTCGGCGCTGGTGATCGAGAGCCTGCCGTCAAATACGGAGAGGTCTTTGCGCGATCTGGCGCGCGTGCGCGAGATTGGGCGGGCGGCGCAGCACGCCTTCTTCTTCGTCGCGCACAACGATGCTCTCAACACTCTGCCCTTGCGCATGAGCGAGCAGGACAAAGAGCCCATTCTGCTGCGCCGTTCCGAAGACGATACGGCATACGAGCGCTTCGTCGTCATCGCCGACGCTCGTTTCTCGGCTTTGCTGGCATCGGTTCGCAACACGGAGGAGGACGGGGCAGAATCCGAAGGCGACGAGGTGATCTGGACTTTCGAGCCGGACGTGGTCTACTCGGCCCTTGAGTATTTGATGGCGCGCGTGGCGGCTGAGCGTCCCTTTCAAGCCGCCGGGTTCTCGACGGCAGTCAAAAGCTCCATGCCGAAGGCGACCTCGCTTCAACTGACTGTCTCCGTGACCACGAAGCTCGCGCGTCTCTTGCAGGAACAGGCCGGGCGCGAGATCGCAGTCAACCGCATCGCCACCGCCATACGCAACTCGCTTGAGCTGGACGATATTCTACAAACGACGGTCAACGAAGTCGGGCGCGCGCTCAACGCACAGCACTGTGCGCTGCGCGTCGAAGGCGTAGCGAGTGGGCCCGCTCTGACCAACTGCTATTTTCGAGACCACGTTGAGGGCGAAAGCATCGAAGAGGCCGAGCTGATCAGGGACTTGGACGCTTACGGCGAGCGCCTTTCATCAGGGCAGAGCCAGAACTTCGTGCTCGACGGGCGCAGCGATGCCGGCTCGCAGTCTGAGCGTGTGCATCCGCTCGCCGTCGTGCCGCTCTTTTATCAGGAAAGATTCATGGGCGTGCTGCTCGTGCGCTCAGATGACCCTGCGCGCAACTGGCAGGAGAACGAGCTGTTGTTATTGCGCACGGTGGCGGATCAGGTGACGGTGGCCGTCAATCACGCGCGGCTGTTCGCGCAGATACAGCAACAGGCGTTGACGGACGGCCTGACTGGCTGCTTCAATCGCCGCTCGTTCGAGCTACAGCTTGAGCGCGATATGCATCTGGCGACGCGCATGCGCCAGAACGTCTCGCTGATACTGCTCGACATCGACAACTTCAAGCGGGTCAACGACACCTATGGCCACGATGCTGGCGACATGGCGCTGCGTATCCTGGCCGACAATCTGCGGGAAGAGCTGCGCGGCGTCGATACGGCTGCGCGCTATGGCGGCGAAGAGTTTGCGGTCATCCTGCCGCAGGCAGGGGTCGAAGGCGCGGCGCTGGTGGCCGAGCGCCTTCGCGTCCGCATAGAGCAGATGGAAGTGCCCGGCGTGGGCCATATCACGGCCTCATTCGGGATCGCCTCGTTTCCGCTTCATGCTTCCTCGCGCGACGGGTTGGTCGTCAGCGCCGACCGTGCGCTCTACGATGCCAAGCACATGGGACGTAATCGCGTCTGCGTCGCGCCCGATCCCACCCCGGCGCTCGACGAAGAGTCCTTAGTGACGGACGAGCCCATCCCGGGAGCTGATGATTGCGGCGGCGAAGGTATTATGGCTGAGGTCGATCAAGACCAGGAGCAGATGGCCCCCACCGTCCCGACGCTCTAAGTCTAGGCAGCCCGTCTGGCAGTCCACCGCTCTTCATACTTTCTACAAGTTTTTTCCCTATCATCCACAGAGCACACGGCACGCGCACGCTGGCGTCCGGGAAGAAAATCGCGCATCATAGCCTTTGAGCAATCTCTTCCGAACGGCCCGGCACGCAGCGGCCCCGTCCGTGTTCTGCTCTTTTGCTTATGGATGATCTGAGAAAATTCGCGCGCTATTTTCGGCCCTACAAGAAATCACTGGTCATAGGCATTCTCTGCATCCTCGCGGGTGTCTTCTTCAACCTCTCGATTCCGCTGATCGTGGGGCGTGCGGTTGACGGCCTGCGGGCTGAAGTGACATGGTCGAAGCTGACCTTCTACGCGCTGGCGACGCTGGGCGCGAGCATCGTGAGCGGCATCTTCCTTTTCTTGCAGCGTCGCATCCTGATCGGGATGTCGCGTCACGTCGAGTACGACCTGCGCCGGGATTTTTACGCGCATCTGGTTGACCAGCCGCTCTCGTTTTTTCAGGAACATCGAACGGGCGATCTGATGGCACGCGCCACAAATGATCTGGCCGCCGTGCGCCAGTTGGCCGGGCCGATGATCATGTACACGCTGCAAACCGTCTTTATCGTCATCGTGATTCTGCCGCTGATGTTCAGGATCAGCGTGCGCCTGACGCTGCTCTTGCTGGTGACGATGCCGCTCGTCTCGCTGACGGTCAAATATTTCGGCCAGCAGGTACACCTGCGCTTTGAAAAGATTCAGGACTTCTTCGCGCAAATCTCTGCGCGGGCCCAGGAGAATTTCACCGGCGTGCGGGTCGTGCGGGCCTACGCTCAGGAGCGTACGGAGATTGAAGCCTTCAACGAGCTCAATCAACAGTATGCCGAGCGCAATCTGAGCCTGGTGCGGATAGACGCCGTGATGCGCCCGCTCATACAGTTCTTCGTCGGCGCTGGCTTCGTGTTGATTATCTGGGTCGGCGTCCCGCTCGTCGTCAACGGCTCGATGACGGTCGGCGAGTTCACGGAGTTCAATCTCTACCTGGCGCGCCTGGTCTGGCCGCTCATCGCGCTCGGCTACGTCGTCAATCTCTACCAGCGCGGGACGGCGAGCCTCAAGCGCATCAACGCCACCCTCGCCATCGCGCCCGAGATCACTGACCTCGGAGACGTGCGCGAGCAGCCGGCCCTTCAGGGCCGCATAGAATTTCGCCACCTGACGTTTCGTTATCACGAGCACTCCGAGCCGGTTCTGCGTGATATTAATCTGACGATTGAAGCCGGGCAGACGGTCGCGCTGGTCGGGCGCACGGGCAGCGGCAAATCAACGCTCGCCAATCTCGTTCCGCGCCTGCTGGAAGCGCCGCCCGCGACCGTCTTCATCGACGGCGTGGACGTGCGCGCATACCCGCTCTGGCAACTGAGAGCCGCAATCGGCTACGTGCCGCAGGAGACGTTTCTCTTCAGCGATACGCTGGCCGAAAACATCGCCTTCGGAGTCGAGAAGTCGGAGCGCGCGGAGATTGAATGGGCGGCTGAGATCGCTGGCCTCTCCGATGACATACGCGGTTTTCCCGACGGGTTTGAAACGATGGTCGGCGAGCGCGGCATCACGCTCTCGGGCGGGCAGAAGCAGCGGACGGCGATTGCCCGCGCCGTTCTGCGCCAGCCGAAGATTATGATTTTGGATGATTCGCTCTCAGCCGTTGACACCTACACGGAAGAGAAGATTCTGGCGCAGCTGCGCGGCGTCATGCGCGACCGCACGAGCCTCATTATCTCTCATCGTATCTCGACAGTACGCGATGCCGACTTGATCTGTGTGCTCGACGACGGGCGCATAGTCGAGCGCGGCACGCACGCGGAACTGCTCGCGCTCGGCAGAGAGTATGCGGATTTGTACGAGCGACAACTGCTGGAAGAGGAGCTGGCGGCGAGCTAGCAATGGTGGCGGAAGGATGCTATGAACCCGATCAATCAGGGCCAGAAGGGGATAGCTGTGGACGCGCGTTTTCGCACGATGATGATCATCTGGTTTGCGATACTGATGTCGGTCGGCGTAATTTTTTTCGTGACGCCGATAGTTCAGCCCGTGCCCGTCGAGCAGGGTGACCAGACGCTGCTCTGGGTGTTTGCCGCCCTCAGCATGACGCCCCTTCTGCTCTCCTTCGTGCTCAAGAGCAGGCTGCTCGCGCAAGCAGTCAGAGAGCAGCGGCCAGAGCTTGTGCAGAGCGCTCTGATTCTGGCCCTGGCGCTCTGCGAGGCCGTCAGCCTCTTCGGCATGATGGCACGTCTGACGACGGGGACGCGTTACTACTACATTTTCTTCGTCGTCAGCGTCCTCGGCATACTGCTGCACATGCCCCGGCGCGATCAACTGCTGGCCGCTTCCGTCAAGGGACAGGGCTTGGGCCAATAGCGAAATAACGGATAAGAAGTTTTTAAGAACCATGGCAACTGCGGTCAAACAATTTCACGAAGAAGAAGCAATCGGCAAGACCTACGATTTTCGTATCGCGCGCCGCCTGATGGGCTATTTGAAACCCTACCTGGGTGCGCTCTTCCCCGCCCTGGCGTTGACATTGGTTTTGAACCTGCTGCGCACGACGCAGCCGAAGTTTACGCAGTACGCGATTGACTGGTTCATCCTCCCGCGCACGACCAGCGGCCTGACGCTCTTTGCGCTCGTCTACCTGGCGATGTGGGCCTTCGTCTTCATCTTCTCCTATTTCCAGGCGGTGCTTCTGAACACCGTGGGCCAACGCGTGATGTACGACATACGCAGCGAGCTTTACGCCAAGCTGCAACATCAGGAGGTCGCCTACTACGACCGCAACCCTGTCGGGCGCATCATGACCCGCCTGACTTCCGACGTGGACTCGCTCAACGAGCTGCTGACCTCCGGCGTCATAGAGCTCCTGGGCGACGTGGTGATGATCGTCGCCATTGCCGCCGTCATGTTCTGGATGGACTGGCGCTTGACGCTCGTGGCGCTCGTCACCGTGCCGATGCTTTTCGCTGCGACCAACTGGTTTCGCAAACACGCCCGACGAGGCTACGACCGCGTTCGCACTCGCCTGGCGCGCATCAATGCCTTTCTGCAAGAGCACATCTCCGGCGCGCAGACCGTGCAGATATTCAACGCCGAGACGAAATCGCGCGAGCAGTTTCACCGCATCAACGACGATCATCGCAACGCTAACATCGAGACGATCTTTTACTATGCCGTCTTCTTCCCGCTCGTTGATCTGATCGGCGCTGTCGGCGTGGCGCTGATTATCTGGTACGGCGGCTGGCGCGTGATGCAGAACAGCCCGGAGCAGACGGTGCTCTCTTTAGGCGCGCTCGTCGCCTTCATACAGTATTCGCAGCAGCTCTTTCAGCCCATACGCGACATCTCCGACAAGTACAACGTGCTTCAGGCGGCGGTCGTCGCATCGCATCGCATCTTCAAGGCGCTCGATCTGCCGATTGCGATCAGGACGCCGGAAAGCCCTAAGAAGAAGGGCCGCGCCGAAGGGCGCATAGAGTTCGAGAACGTGTGGTTCTCTTACAAGGAAGATGAGTGGGTCTTGAAGGATGTTTCCTTCAAGGTCGAGCCGGGCCAATCAGTCGCGCTCGTCGGCCATACCGGCTCGGGCAAGACGACGATCACCAATCTGCTGATGCGCTTTTACGACGTACAGCGGGGCCGCGTCCTGCTCGACGGCGTGGACGTGCGCGAATGGGACTTGCAATCGCTGCGCGAGAATTTCGCGGTCGTCCTTCAGGATGTCTTTCTCTTCAGCGGCACGGTCGAGAGCAATATTCGTCTCGGTCGAACAGAGATCAAGCAGGAGCGCGTCCAGTGGGCGGCGCACGAGGTTCACGCAGACCGTTTTATAGAGCGGCTACCGGCTGGCTACAAAGCGGAAGTCAAGGAGCGCGGCGCGACACTTTCGGTCGGGCAGAAGCAGCTCATCTCGTTTGCGCGCGCCTTAGCCTTCGACCCTGCCCTGCTCGTCCTTGACGAAGCGACCAGCTCGATTGACACAGAGACCGAACAGCTGATACAGCAGGCCATCGAGCGCGTCATGCTCAATCGCACCTCTGTCGTCGTCGCGCATCGTCTCTCGACCATTCAGCGCGCAGATCGCATCATCGTCCTGCATCACGGCGAAATCCGCGAGCAGGGCTCGCATCAAGACCTGCTGGCCATCCACGGCCTCTACTGGAAGCTCTACAAGCTACAGTACGCCGACGAATCTAGCAGCGAGCTGCGCGAGCCCGTCGAAGGACGCTTGCAGTTTGGCGATTAGCGAAGGCGCGTGCGTTAGCAACTCGCAGCGCCCCCACGAATATGACACGCCGCTCTCAACGGGTGTAAACTGAGCGCCGTATCCTGGCGGCTCGTGCTTGCGCGACGTTGAAAAGAGAGCCCTGATAATTGAAGGAGTTGAAGCGACGATGACCAAATACCTCTTATTGTTCGCACTGTCCCTCGCGGCTACTGTAGCCTTGACGGCCACGCAAGCGACCGGCGCGACGACCGACACGCCTGGGGTTGGCGCGCAGGCCCCGGACTTCACGCTGACAAACAACGAGGGCAAGCCGACGAGCCTCAAGGATTATCTGGGCAAATGGGTAGTGCTCTACTTTTACCCGAAAGATTTCACCTCGGGCTGTACGCTTGAGGCGCACAACTTCCAGCGTGATCTGGCGAAGTACGAGCAGGCGGGCGCGGTCATCCTGGGCGTCAGCGTTGATAGCGCCGAATCGCACAAAAGCTTCTGCGCCAAAGAAGGCTTGAGCTTCAAGCTGCTTTCGGACGTGGAGGCAAAGGTCTCGACCGCGTATGGCTCGATCATGGAGTATAACGGAGCCAAGTTGTCTGCGCGCAATACATTCATCATTGATCCCCAGGGGAAGATCGTCAAGGTGTTCACCGGCGTCAAACCGAGCGGGCACAGCGATGAAGTCTTGAGTACCCTGGCCAGCCTGCAAAAGCAATAATCCAACACGTAAGCCCCGGCAATGAACGGCACTGGCGAGAAGGGAGGAGACCATGGCAGAAGATCATAAGACCCAGATGGAACACAAAGCGACACGCATTATCGAGTGGCTGAAAGAACACCGCGCGGAGTTTGAGGGCGAAGGGATTGGCGAAGACACCCTGAGCGGCACGATTGGCATGGCGGAGGATGAAGTCAGAGAGGTAGTTGACTATCTGGAGAATCACGAGGATGTGGTCAGGTATCCGCAGGGCGTCACCGCCCCGTCCAGATTCCTCCTCAAACCCGGTCGCAATTGGCCCGCCATACGAGACGGCAACTGACCTTCTTGGAGAAAGCCAGACCGGCCCTGAAGAGAATACCCGCAGCGCGAGGTCGGTTCTCGACGCGAGGAAGGCTACAGGAGGCAGCGCCCCACAGAGTTGCTGCCTCCCGTTGATGCGAGCACACATATCCGCGCGCTTGAAGGTGAGCGGATATGCTTTCTCATCTCGACTCCTCACTCGTGCAAATACTTTTTACGCTCTTCGGTTGTCAATTCCCGATTCGGAGAGATGTGCTTGCGCGCCAGAGCGATCAATTCTTCAGAACTCAAAGTGTAGACGCGAATCGTCCCGTCATCGCTGCAAGTCGCAAGCCGCGCCCCGTCGGGGCTGAAGGCGGCGAGATTAACCGGAGCCCTATGTCCCCGCAGCGTCAGCAGCTCTTCACCGCTCCGTGCATCCCAAACTTTCGTCGTTTGATCGGAACTGGTCGTCGCAATATGCCTTCCGTCAGGGCTGAAGCTGACGCTCAAAACTTTATCGCTATGACCGGACAGTTTAAGTAGCGCTTGACCACTCTCCACATCCCAAATCTTAACGTAATGGTCAGGGCTAGAGGTGGCGAGGCGCTTTCTATCAGGGCTGAAGGCGACTCTCGACACAGTGTCGTCGTGCGACGTTAGACGGTGCAATTCTCTATACGTCCGGGCGTCCCACAGTATAGCTGTTTTGTCCTTGGAGCCTGTCGCTATGTACCTTCCGTCAGGACTGAAGGCGATGCTCACAACCTTGCCCTCGTGTCCAATTAACACCCCCAACTCTAGACCACTCTCAGCATCCAACACGTGCGCCGTCCCGTCACTACAGGCGGCGGCGAGGCGCTTTCCATCAGGACTGAAGGCGACTGCCCAGATAGCTTTTTGTGGGGTGGCAGAGAAAGTAGACAAGATGTCGCCTGACGCGGCATCAAGCAGTCTCACGTTACCCTGAATGTCGGAAATCGCCAGGCGCTCTCCATCAGGGCTATATGCTATGCCGAAAACAAAGCCGCTTAAAGTTTTGGAGTACACATTGGTCCCAGTCTCGGTGTCCCAGACGCTTACCCCTGCTTTCGCCTGCGTGACAGCCAGGTGCTTTCCCTTCGGTCTATAGACGATGTTTTCAACTTTATCGAGGCCGGAGGTGAAAACTTCGTCGCCAGAGGATGAAATATCCCACACCCTTGCCGTCCCGTCATTACTGCCAGTGTTGAGGCGTTGGCCGTCCGGGCTGAAGGAGATAGATGTGATGAGGCCCTTGTGGCCCATGACGGTAAGCGGTTCATCATGACTCTCTAAATCCCACACCTTTACTGTTCCGTTGCTGCCGGGAGCAGCGAAGCGATTTCCATCGGCACTGAAGCTAAAGGGCGGAGGCGCGTCCGACTCGCGTACTTCACCGAGCACGCTGAGCACCTCAGCGCCGCTGGCGACCTCCCATACTCCTACAGTCCCCTCACTTGGCATCGAGGCAGCCAGATACTTTCCATCAGGGCTGAAAGTAGGATTCCTGAAGTAGTTACGTTTGTTCTCCTCTTTGTTGTCCGCCGGGGAAGGTAGATACTTTCCAATAACATCTGCAGCAGAATCCGTGATGTTGTTATGTTTCCTCTGCCCTTCGTCGCTCACCCCGGCTCCCGGCGAGAATAAAGTATGCAATGTTTGGCCGGAATCGGCCTTCAAAACTTTCAATTCATCATTATTGAGGCCCGCGACGATTGTTCCATCCGGGCTCAGAACAGCCTCTTTCAACTTGAGGACGCGTAATATACTGCGAGAAGGCGCATCCCATACCATCACTTGCTCCGATACCCCCGATATAAGTATGCGTTTTGCACCGAAACTGAAGGCCACGTACTTAGGCACGATGGTATATGGGCCTTTGCTGTTCAAGTCATAGGTCTCGCCGGGGCGACGAGCGACGACATCCCAAAGCTGAAGAGTGATTAAGGCAGTCCCATTTTCAGGATGCGAAACGTAGCCTACTATGGCCAGCGTTTTGCCGTCGTTGATAAAGGATAGATTCAATATATCTCCCTTGCGGCTGTCGTGCGGCACGCTGGAAGATTTGCCCGTTGCCGTATCCCATAGCAGGACATTGGTTCGCGCATCCGAGCCAAGGTTTCCTGTACTACCCAGCTCAGCCGGAACAGGGCCGGCGGTGACGAACAGTGAGCCGTCCGGGCTCAAGGCTCTATGTTCAACTCGCTCGATGGGGCTGGGTATCACGCGCAATTTTTCGCCCGTCACGGTATCCCAAACAGTCGCCAACCCTTGACTGTTGATCGCTACCGCGTGATTCAAATTCGAAACGAAATGCACGCTCCCGATGCCGGCAGAATCTTCGACTTGTGGATTATCGAAGGGGAGCGTGAGCCTCACTCTTGAAGCCTGTATTGCCTCGTGCAAGGCGCTCCATGCTTCCTTTCCGCGTGCTTCCCATAGTGATTGTCCTGACAGCTTGTGGACGGCTTCGAGCGCCAGCAGAACGCTCAGCTCCGGGTCTGAATTCAAATGGATACTGGCAGTCCCGGCCAGCTCGCGTGCAGCGGCAAGTTTTTCATTGTCCCGAGCTTTAGCCCGTTGAAACAGTGCGACAACAGCTAAGACGACCGCCAATAAAGAGACCAGCGCCAGGGCTGCGGCCAGTCGGCGCATTCGTCCGGCGACCTTCGCTTGTTCCTCCATGCGGGCCTGATTCTTTGCCGTCCGCTGTTGTTCTTCCGCACGACGCTCCGCCTTGGCCCGCTCATATTCCTGCATGTAGGAGGTACGCCAGATCAGGATGGCCGGGGCCAGTACGTCGTGAAATATCTGGTATCTGGGTGCGGGTGAGCGGTTGAGCGTCGAATGAACGGGCCGCAGGATGCGTACGTCGCGGTGCGATAATTCTTCCAGCACACGAACGACTTCGGCTTCGTCCAGCTTGGCTGATGCCGCCAGGTCGGAGGCGCTGTAAGCGATCTTAGTGCCGGACGGTGTGACGAGGTAATGAAAGATGCGCGCCGCAATCTCCTGTTCGTGCTCGGGCAAGGTGCTGATAACGGCGTCGAGATGAGTTCGCACGATGCTCTCTGCGCCGCCCAGGCGTTCGAGCGTCTCAAGACGCAATATGTCGGAGCGCGCATGCATCTCTTCATCCCACAAACGAGTGAGCACCATTTGCAGGAACGGTGTTTCAATCTGCGCTTCCACATCTGCCAATGACTTGGCGGCCTCGACAGTGCCTCGCCCGCCTTCGCCGAGCACGACGCGTCCGGCTTCGACCTGCTTCAAGACCGCTTCAACCAATTCCGGTTCGATGCTGATGGGCGAGCCGTCCGCGACGTGCACGAGATTATATTGCTCGATTGGCTTCTCAATCGCGGCACGCGCAGACTTGCGGCTGAGATGTTCTATCCGCAAATAGTTGTCGTAGAGCGTTGGGATGCGGCCTTCAAAGCGGTCTAGCTTGGCATAGAAATCTTCACGGATTGAGATTAAAAAACTGACCGGCGCTTCCGCTTGCGTCACCGCTCCGGGAAACTCAGCGGCAAATTCATCGTCCTGCGGATGATAGAGAAAATACTCTTCAAACTGATCGAGAATAATCATCAAGCGCCGATTGAGCTGCCCGGCGACGGCTCCCAGGTAATCGGCTAAAGGGACGGAATCGGACGGCGCATCGAGATTGGCGTCAATCAGCGCGGCGGCTTCGGCAATCTTGCCTTTGAGCTCGCTCGACGCCGCGCCCTGCCACATATTGAAGAAGACAACGAGCAAGTCATTGCGCTGGGCCAGATGGTGGACGGCCCCCGCGCGTAAGACGGAAGACTTGCCGACGCCGCTCGCGCCATAAAGAATCGTCAACGGCGAGGCGAAGAGATTAGCCGTAATAAGCCGCGTCTCTTTCTCGCGCCCGAAGAAGTAGGGCGCATCGTCCTCGCCATAAGGAATGAGCCCTTGATAGGGTGAGCGGCGTGGAGATTCTTGAGCGGGCATCTGTGCACCTCTCTTCAAGGCTCTCAGCGCGAGGCCAGTCGGCTCACGAACTCATCGAGCGGCTTGTTAAAGACTTCGACGCCGCGTCCTATCCAGAAGCGTTGTTCGAGCAGCGATGGGTTGTATTGAATGGCCCACGACTTGATGTCTTTCTTGCGCCGCAAATCCTTCTCGATGCGATTGAGGACGACGCGCAGGTTCCAGTCGCGCAGCCCATAGCCGAGGAACAGAAACGGTCTGGTCTGAAAGGGCTCGGCGAAGATCGAAGGGATGGCTTTGTTCTTAGTCATGCGCGCCAGAAACTCTATGTAATCGTCTTCGGTGATGACGTACTGGTCGCGCTCCGCCCCGCGCCGATCAACCGCGCCGTGCATCTTGTAAATCACCGTCACCTCTTTGAGATCAATGTCCAACTTGTTCGGGCTCACACGGCGCGGCTCAGTCCCCCCGTGCTTCCACCACAGCAGTTGATCGCCAAGGGCCGCGTCGGTCGTGTGAATGACCAGATCGTAGGCGCGCCCTTGAGCGCCGTAAGCACGCTCGATACAGTCGTCATAGTTTGTCGTGACGATCAGTAAGGGGACGGGCAGCTCGGCGAGAAAGGTATGGAGCGAGGTGAGCGGATAATCGCAGTTGAAGATGCCGTGCAGCTCCTCGTTGAGAATGCTGCGCCCGCCGACAACATTATAATACTGGGCCACCTTCGTGAGGTCTGGCTGCTCGTCTGCGGGGAACTCCGTTCTCTCCGCCAGATAACCCGCCAACTCGTGCGCGGTCGGCAGATAAGAAGTCTGGCTGCGACTCCATGTCGCGCCAGGCAGACGCCCGCCGAGCGATGCGCCCGCACCGAGAAAAGGGACGACACGCCCCTCTAGTAATCTTTCACGGATTAAAAGGTAGGGAGGTGACAGTTGATTCATGAGTTCACTCTCCTGTGAATGAATGAGAGGCGAAAGAGAGTTCAAGAAGCATTAGAAGCCTTTAGAGGATTCGAGCTTCATAGCAAGTGAATTTCCGTAAAGAACCGATGGGCCGGATATTCGCGCTACCGGATTGGCCCTCACGCGCGGCAGTCAGGCGAGCATGAAATCTCCGCGACGATACCGCACCTGCCTGCACCTGTCAATCCGGCGCTGAAATATCACGGGCCTCATTACTGAGCGGCAGGCATGTTGAATACGCGTCGTCCACGGAAGTGTTGTGTTTGATCTCTGTGAACTTGCGCGTCGAGCTGAAGAAGGTGCCTATGTTTGAGGTGCGGATAGTAAAGGGCAGATTCACGCCGTCAACGTCCCTGTAATCCTCACAATCCGTCTGCTCCGGGATAGAGAAGAGCACGGCCCCGGTCAGGACTACGCGGCGCAGGAGCAGTCCGGTCTCTGTATCTAAAAGGATGAGAGTTATTCAAAGAAGGAGATTAACAGGGAGGGACAGAGATGGTCAGGATAAGAAATAAATAAAAGATAAAAAACAAAAGCATTGCTGCATGAATTTATCATCTCTTATTCTTTATCCTGCTCATCCTCTCCCCCCTGTTAATTGCTTTCTTCATCCTTGCTTCACGAGCTGGCGGCTTTGTACTTATCGCCGTTCTCTTTCTGAAGCTTATCGGCCTGGGCCTTGAGTTCGTCCATCTCTTTCTTGAGCCGCTCGGAGCGCGTCTTGGCCTCGGCCTGTTTGTCGCGGCTGGCCTTGCCGGGCTTGGCTTCCAGTCGCGCCGCGATGATCTCTTTGAGGGCGGCGATATGCGCGCCGTGCTTGCGCATATACTGCCCTCTCAGATTCAGATACTCCTGATATTTCGCTTCGATCTTGAGCTTGCTGGCCTGTTCGTATTTATCCGCCGCGTCACGCGCGTCACGCGCGGCCTGATCGTAGAGCGCAAGCTGCTCGTCGCTGAGCTTCTTGATGCGCGCCTTCTCTTTCTTGGCGGCGATGATCTCCTCGTCCTTTTGCGCCGCCTGTTTGTAATCGTCATCAACCTTGGCCGAGAGCGCGTCGGCCTCGCTCTCAAGTTTGTTCGCTTCCTTCAACTGCGTATCCTCTGCGCGTTTGAAGTATTTGCAGCCGGGAGTCAGGAGGAAGAGCGCGACGAGCGGCAGGACGTAGAAGAGCCTGGGGAGATTGCGAGTAAGCATCAAGGTCACCTCGCCGAGAGTGGATGGTTTAAGAAAGAGCTTTCTTAATTGCGCGGCTTCATAGGGATCAGGCTGTCGAGCGATTTATAAATCTGCAAGTACATCTGCGTCTCGCGCGGGATCAGCGTTCTCCATGCCGCGCCGCCGCGGTTGATGTATTGAGGTAGGCGCGCAGGGTTAGAGTTGTATCCGGCGGCCAGCAGCTCGGGCTGCGTGGCGAGCTTGGCCTTGAGCGCGTAATCAACCTCGGAGTTTGCCGCGAGCAGCTTCCAGGTGTCGTTCATGTAGAGGAGCATCGCCTCAAGGGCGTTGCCGTGGTTACGCATGCCTGCGACGAAATCTGGATTGAGACCGATGCCCGGATGCATGCGCCTGAGCATCTGGTAGGTCGAAGGAATCATCTGCACCATCCCGCCCGCCCCTGCAAAGCTCACAGCGTAGCGATAGGTATCAAGCTCGTTCAGCGCATAGAGCGCAAAAATCTCTTCGTAGAGCGCGATGCGATTCTCGCGCCGGAAACGGTCGTGATCCGTATGCTCGACGATACACAGGCGCTCGGCCACGTCCAGAATGTCCGACGAGATCGGCACGCCCTTATCGCGCAAGCGCCGCGCCGCCAGGTCAACCATCGTCCGCACGTATAATTGTCCGGCCTTAACCACTTCGGGCGAAAGCATAGCCGGGTGGCCCGAAGTATAGTAGGCCATCTCTTGAAACCTGCCGCCACGCTCAATCGGATATTCGACCACGAGCGGCGCGAGACTGCGGCCCATCTCGTCAAAGAGCGTGACGGCGGTATTGACGCCATTGGCCCGCAGGACGCGAAGCTGAACGCGGCTGCCGAGCGAGCTGGTGATCGTGGCCTCTGCGCCCTTGCTCAGGAAAAGCTCTTTCGGCAGCGACAGCAGATGAATCTTCCCGGACTCCTGCTCAAGGGCCGCGAGCGTCACAAAATCAATCGGCGGAGTAGTCATCGCGGTCGGCGTCGCCCTCGCCTTCAACAAGCGCTGCGCCTCCATCTTACGCTGGCGGATTTTGTCCATCGAGAGATGAAGCGTCGTCACGGGCTGCGTCGCCGCAGCGCCCGTCTGCGAGAGCGTCGGCAAGGATGAAGGCACAATGACGCGCGGCGCTGGGGTGGTCGTCCGGGTCTGGGGCGAAGAGGTCGGCTGCGTTCGCGGCTGCGGCGTCGAGGCGGGCGATGGCTGCGCCGCCTCCTGCGACCGCTGAGGCTGATTGCCTGTGACAGTGCGTGGTCTGGTCCCGGTCGCGGGCGTCTGCGTCTGAGACTGCGCGTGGACGGAGGCGAACGCCAGCAGGATGAGCATCAACGAGAAGGTCGGGCTTCGTTTCATAATCAGATTTCTCGGTTTCGGCAGTTGGGTAGGGCCAGCATCGTGGCCGACTTCTCTAAGATTCATGAATGACAGAATCGGTTGTCAGTTGACGCAAGGCCGTGAGTATACCAATTTTTAAGGATTCGGATAACCGTTAATTTCCCGGGCCCTGGATTTATCAACCGGCGAGAGAGGGCGAAGCCCGGTTTATCCCAGAGATGAGATAGAGCATCTCTCTCAAACCCGAATACATAGAGGAGGCGCGCCATGCTCTCGCATCGCGCGCCTCCTTCAGCCTCTTCCCCGTTATGGTCTTCGTCCGTGAAATTCAGTCGACGGCGAAGCCCACGTTGACGACCGCCGTGATGTCTTTCTCAAGCGATGAAGTGTCGTTCATGCCGGAATCCGAAACATCATTGGAGTCCGCTGGGGTGATCTGCATCACGCCCATCCTGGCCGTGCGAACGCTGCCGATACTGCTGCCCGTGCTCGAAGCGATCTGTTGCGCGCGCACCTTGGCGTCCTTGGCCGCTTCGGCCAGCATCTCTATCTTGAGGTCTCCGAGCTTCGTATAGAGATACTCCGGCGGATTGGATTCGAGCAGGATGCCCTGGTTGATCAGCTCCGTCGCCTCGCGCGCCAGTTTCTCGATCTTGTCCACGTCGTTTGAGCGCACCATCAATTCCTGCCGTAGAGAGTAGCCTGAGATTTGCCCTGTCTCCTCGCCCTCGCTGTTCTTCTCCTGAAGCGTCGTCGAAGAGATGGACGAAATAGTGATCTGGTTCTCCGCCACACCCTTCGAGACGAGATACTGTTTGACCTTCGGGACGTTCTCCGAGAGCGCCTTGTAGGCTTCGGATAATTGCGTGGCCTGGTATGAAACGCCCGCGCGCCAGACGACCAGGTCGGACTTGATGCGCTTGCGCGCAGAGCCCGTCACGGTAATCGTTTGCTCGCCGTTCTTGACGTGCGTGTAGGCCCATGCACCGACGATTGAGGAAAGCACAAGCGCGACCGCGAGCGCGAATCCTGCGTTGAAAATGTTTCCGTTTCTTTCCATGTTCATATGTGTCTGTGGCACCTCCTATGCCGTCATCATAGACGCACGACCCACTCCGGCTTTGCGTAGTCAGAGGCACAGACCCTAACTGTGGCTAACCACAGTCTCGGCAGGAATGGCAGGAGAAGAAATTATCAGGGATGGACAGGAGCAAGGCGGAAGGATGAAAGAATGGTGAGCGTCATTTAAAGCGGAAATTAACAGGGAGGGACAGAGATTATCAGGATAAAGACTAAAAGCAGGATGAAAGATAAAAGCATCGCTTGCTGAATTGTTCAGCTCCTTTTCTTATCCTGTTCATCCTGTTAATTTCCGCTCTAAAGGCGTGGCGATGCGGTTCAGCTAGAGAGTCTTAGATTTCGCGCAGGCTTCCGGCGAGCGCGCCGACAGCCGATTCGGCCAGATCGCTGAGCGCCCCGGATTTCTGCATCAATCGAAAGCGCGTGCCGATCATGTGGCCGACGCTCAGGCCGAGCGCGGCGTCCAGGGCGCACAACTCTTCGGCCAAAGCTCGCTGCGAGACACGCTCGAAGGCGTGCTGCAACTCGTTGATCGCGGAGTTGACGCCTTCGACGAGGAGCACTTCGACCTCGCTGCCGCCGCGCGCTCTCCGCCGCGCGTGCTCGCGCAGGCGTATGCGAGCTTCATCCTGGACTTTTCCCGTCGCCACGACGACCAGATGCGAGGCTTGCGTCTCGGCCTGCTTTTCGAGCGCGCGGCGGGCGTGCGCCGCCGACAGGTCGCCGTCCCTCAGGACGAAGAGGAACGCTTCGCCGCATACGTCCGCCATCAGATGCGTCTCGCCGTCGCTCGACGATGGGCCCACGGCGATCTTGGACGCGGGAAGGCCGAGCCCGCGCAGCACGGAGTAGAGACGAGTGGAGAGCCAGGAGCCATTCTCAAGCAGCGTCGAGGCCGTGTCGGTCGGGACGATCAGCTCGTCAACCTTCTCGTCGGCTATCTTCGCGCCGCACTCGCTACAGATGGCATTGCTCGCCGTGATGACGCTCAGGGCGTCCGGCGAGGGCAGGCGAAAGAGAGAGCGTCCGACTTTGCGGCAACTGACGACGACCTCGCGGCGAAGCAGACCCGCGTCCGAGAGCCTGCCGACAAGCGCTTCAGCGCCCGCCTCTGCCTCCACGTCCGATTGCAGATCGGCGCCGTGCCCTGCGGCCTGCGATTCCCTGACGCGCCAGAGAAAGCGTCTCGCCCCGGCATCCTCCAACAACTCTACGGCCCGCAGCCGTTCCAAGGGGGTCTCCGTCCTCACGTCCGCGGCCTCGCCCGTGCGGCCTTCCTTGAAGCGTGCGAGCGGGTCTACCGCGTCTTGCCCCTCGCGCTCGCGCCAGGCCATCTCCTCCGTCGTCGTCCTGCCGTTATTGCCGACGCTGCTGCTGCGCGTTATTTCGAGCGCGTCATGCACATTCCGGCAGAAAGAGTCCAGCGAGAGCTGGGGCGCTGTGGTCTCGGCTTCGTAAACTATGCCTGCACGCATCCCCGCCACATCCGACTCTTCATCTCCGAAGATGAGGAAGAGGACGAAATCTTCCAGGCAGAACAGGTCGCCGCGTATGTAGAGAGCGCCCTCCTCGGTTTCCGTCCAGGCGGAGACAGCGCGTTCCATCTCCTTGACGCGCTCCGGGCCCATGAGCGCCTGCTCATAGCAGGCCAGGCGCGTCGAGCGGATGAGCGGGACGAGCCCCTTCTCTTGAAGTCGCTCAAGCAGAAGTAGGCGCGTTGCGCCGTCAACGCTGCGTGCGGAGGTCTTGGTATGAACAAAGAGCATCTGCTTTCCCTCTCTCGCCCGAAAGGCTCGTTAAAGCATCCGTCAGCTTATATCTTATTCATCGCTGCGGCTCACGAGACGAGCCCTATACGCCAGAGCAGGTCTGCGAAGCGCGGGTCTGAACGAAGGCCGTCCCAAAGCGGCTCGACTTTCAGCGTGAGGAGCCCGCCGTCCCTATCATCGTATGCTTTTTCCAGCCATTCAAATGCCAGGTCATACTCTTTCAGCCCGACGTAGATGAGAGCAATGCCGTAGGCCGAGACGTATCTTTTCTTCGACACCTCTTTCAAATCGTCGATGATCTTCTCGGCCTCCTCTCTTCTTCCCTGTACCGCATGGATATGGCCCAGGAGCGGTTCGGGGTCGCCGCCGCAAAGGTTTGTCGTATGCTGAAACTCCCCGAGCGCCTCTTCCAACATTCCCTTCTGTTCATAGGCCAGGCCGAGGCGGAAATGAGCCGGGACGAAGTTGTTGTCTATCTCAAGCGTCTTGCGAAACTGCTCTATCGCCAGATCGTACTGCCACATCAGGTAAAGCTGCGTGCCGAGGTCAGTGTTGATAATCAGAGAGAGCGGGTCAAGTTCAAGTGCATCCTTGATCTCCGTGAGGGCTTCGGCGTGTCGTCCCGTCGCTCGCAGGTAGATGCCGTACCAGTGATGCGCCGTGGCGTAGTTCGGCGCAAGCTCTATGGCACGCTTGTATTCTCTTTCCGCCCCAGACCAGTCCCAGTCGAAAGCCATTCTTCTGGCCAGCGAAGTGTGAGCCTCCGCGAGACTGTCATCTATCTCCAAAGCCTTCAAAGCCGCTGCCTTGGCCTTCGCCCCGGACTCTTTCGGCGTGAGCACGCCGCAATTGCTGAGCAGGTTATAGCAGTCGGCCAACCCGGCATAAGCCAGCGCATAGCTGGGGTCAATCTCTATCGCCTTCTGAAAACATTCGATCCCCTTCTTCAACCCCTGCGCCGTCCTCTTGTTCCAGTGATAGCGGCCTCCAAGGTAGGCTTTATAAGCTTCCTGGTTCTCCGTCGGTCGTTTTATGATCTGCTTCTGATCTTCGCTCGTCAGCTTGAGCCGCAGCTTTTCCGTAATCTCCTTCGAGAGAGATTCCTGCAAAGCGAACAGGTCTAGAGATTTGAACTTGTAACGCTCGCCCCAGAGCTGTAACTCCTTGACGACATCGACCAGGCCGGCGCTGATGGATAGATCGTCGCCCAGCTCGCGCAGGCTGCCAGTGAACATCGTGCGGACTTTGAGATCACGCCTGATCTCCTTGGCATCAATATCCTCACGCCCCTTGTAACGAAAGGCCGTGCCGCGCGCGATCACGCGCAGCATCGGCAGTTGAGAGAGGTTATAGATAATGCTCTCTGTAATGCCGTCGGAAAGTATTTCCATGTTCGGGTCATGGCTCTTGCTGAAGAGCGGCAGGACGGCCAGAGAAATAGGGCGAGGCTTTGGTGCTTTCTGCTGCTTCTTCGGCCCCGGCCCTTGTTTGGTGACCCTCTTTTCCAGTCGTTGCGGGTTGCCGAGTCCGTCCCGGCAGAGGTTAAATATTTGTACCAGGACGCCGTGCTTGACCTCCTGCAATCCGAAGTCGTGCAGGTCTTGGGCCCAGCCGCCGACCTTGAGCAAATAATCTGCGATGCTCTTGGACAGGAGGATGTGGCCCACGCCTCCACAGTCCATCACGCGCTGCGCCGTGTTGATGCCATCTCCGGCGACGTTCCAGCTCTTAGTAATGTCGGTCACATTGTAGACGGGGCCGCTATGCAGGCCCATACGCAGCTCTATGTCAGGGCTACTCTTGAGAGCACGCGAAATCTCCAGCGCGCATTTGACCGGCGCGACCGGATTATCGTAGAAGACGAGCGCCATCCCGTCGCCTGTGGGCCGACAATTGAGACGGCCCCTCTCCAGCGCGACGCAGAATTCAGTCGAGCTGCAAACGGCCTCATTGAGTTGTCGCAGAACGCGGACTTGCTCGCCCATAGGGAGCTTCGTGTACCCGACGATATCCATAAAGAGCACATGGGCGATTTCCAGCGTTTCATCCGTGTGCCGCAGTCCGAGGTTCAAAGGGGCTGGGGGAGAAGAGGCGTCAACCGGCTCTCTCACGCTGATCTGGTCATCTTTTGTAGACATGGGCCACCTTCGTAAATCAAGCTGAGGCTCCCGGCTGAACGCTCAGCAAATAAAGGCCGACGGTGAAGAACTGAAGCCGTGTGAGACGATTGCAAAGCAGCTATGCCCTGCGGTCACCTACAACAAAAGGCCGGCTGTGACGGGTAACCTATCGCCGACATTATACGGCGACGTTATCTAGGCGACAATGTGTTAAGCAGGAGGCCCCGGTCTACGACGATCATCTCTGCCGAGAGGAACGGGCCGGTTTGACGAAACGCGCTGCTCCGTTGGCGATGGCTCGCGCCATTTTCTCCTGGCCCTCCTGGGATTTGATAAACTCCGCGTCCGATTCATTGCTCAGGAAGACCATCTCGATAGTCACCACCGGAACCTGGGAATAAATAGACCCGGTCAGCGCGCCTTGTCTTGCGCCGACATAAGTTTTTGAATCGCCGAGCACGCCGTTGTCTTTTAAGAAGCCGCGCAGCAACGGGGCCATCCCCGCATGAATCGCCCGCGCGGCCCTCCCGCTCGCTTCTATGACCTCTGCCGATGGCCCAACCGTATCATCCTTCGTTCCCTGCCCGTCCGGGTGGTAGAGCGTGAATCCCCCGCCTTCGCCCGTATCGCAGTGGAGTCGAATCATGAGCGCGGCATCGGCTCTATTTGCGATCAGGGCGCGCTCCTTGTTGAGAACGAGCTGATCCTCACGGGATTTCGTCATCACGACCCTGTACCCTTTCGCCTCAAGCAGCTTTTTGAGTTTCAGGGCGACGACCCACACGATATGCACCTCGCTCGTGCCGTTCTGAATCGTCTTACCGTCGTTGACTTCAGAAGGATGGCCAGGGTCAATACAAATCACTGTCTGTTGAGCAGAGCGGCGTGCCTTCAACCGGCTGGCCTGCTTGAGTTGGGGAGTGTGTGTGTCGGGCATATGGACGAACAGCATGCAGGCGAGCGTCAGGAGGTATTTCATCTATTAAATCGGTAATAGCGACGAGCCGAGCTATTGATTCTCTATTTCTGCTGGCTGAAAGAGAAGACCCTGGAAGCTTTGAAAGCCTGATCTTGAGCAATATTGGTCGCAGCCGAGGGTTAAAGTCAAGCAGTTGGGCTAATATGTGTGGCGACATTATCGCGCGGCACGCCCATGTGTCATATTGCCGCACCCATCGGGTCTGATGTCCAACTTCAGGTCACATCAGCGCCGAGCCATCGCATTATCCAATATCAATTTGCATGGGAACGTCCCAGAGTCAGACACCCCCGGTCAAATTGGGGGTTGAAAGAGCCCGAAGGATTAGTTAGACTCCTCATGATGACTTGCATCCTTCTAGCAGGTCTTACAAGCAATAACAGGACAGTTTAATTAAGCTCCGTCCCCCTGCTCCTAAGGACTGTGCTTTCGCAAGTGCGACGCGTCCCCTTAGTAATATTTTTGCGTCGAGAGCTTGGCAGGAAAGGTTAAATGATAAAAGAAGCGTCTGTGTGTTCCCCTACCCCTGATAATTCTAAGCGCCATCAGAGCAATACTCTCTTCAAGCTACCGCTCCTCTTAACCCTGATCGTTCTCTCTCTGCTGTCGAGCGCCCCCCTGGCTGCCGCGCAGGAAGGGCGTCCGCGCAGTGTTGACAGTCAGCAGCAGCAGCAGGCGGCCACTCAGGAAGAGCAGAGTGCTACGCGTAGAGCGGACAACACCGCCAGCGCTCAGCGCGAGAGCACAAGCCGGACGCAGACGGCTCCTGTCGTCAAGAAGACCGTCATGATCTACACTCCGCCAGCCGAAAACAGAGGCGCGCCGCGCCCCGCGCTGGTGGACGACATAGTGATTATCTCGCGTGCCGAAGAAGACGTTCCAGCCTCTGGCCGTAATCAACTGGTGCGTCCGACCTCTATCGTGAGAGCTGTCGCGGCGAGCGCCAACATGCCCTCTATCTGGCCCGTCTCGGGCATCACCACCGGAAACTTCGGCGTGCGCAGCAACCCTTTCGGCGGCATGTCGTCGGAGTTTCACAAGGGACAGGACATCAGCGCTCCCATCGGAACCGTCGTCATGGCAACCGCTGACGGCGTGGTCGTCACCGCCGGATGGCAGAGGGGTTATGGACGCGTCGTTTACGTAGATCACGGCAACGGAATCAGCACGCGCTATGGCCACCTCTCGCGCATCGATGTCGCCGTCGGGCAGACCATCAAGCGCGGCGAGCAGCTCGGCCTCGTCGGTTCGTCTGGCCGCTCGACGGGCCCGCACCTGCATTATGAAGTGCGCATCAACGGAGCACCTGCTAATCCGGGCGAGTATCTTCCGATCATCACGACGACGACGACTCCTGCTACTACGACTGCTGCGCCGGTTCAGAAGAAGGGTTAGCGCAATTTGCGCCGCGCGTTTGAAGCCAGCGGGCAGCAGAATAAATAGCAAGCCAGCGAACAAAAGAATAGGGCCAACGCTTCTCATGACTAAAGCGTTGGCCCTATCGCTTTCCGCGCGGAAAAGAGCGTGAGACTATCAGAGCGATTTGCGGGCTGTACGGATGTTCTCTAGTCAGTACCGCCAAAGCTCCCGGGCGTGTACTTGCAACGAGAGCACACGCCCGGGAGCTTTGGCGGTACTGACAAGGCGCTCTTTTCTTCCGGTCTCTCTAAAGGGATGACGGCTAACGATTGTTGACGTGAGCGGGGACGAAACCGGCTCTGTGCTCGTCCTCGCGCGCCTCCCAGACGACGGCGATCTTGTCTATCGCCACGTAGCAAGTCATCTGGTCATCATCCTTGAGATGTAGCACGCCGCCTTCGACCTTGATCACCTCGCCGCGCAGGCTCGACGCGCCCCCGCAGAAGATGTCTATCTTGCGCCCGATCATCCTCGAAAGAAATTCCTGCATCTCCTTACCTCCGAAAAGCAATGACATATTGATGAGAGCTTCCCCGTCCGTCAACACTCATTTCCGTCAACGATCGTTCACCCGTTGCCGTTACTCCATTCCCAGATTTTTTCGCTCCCGTCAGCATCCCTGACAACCTTTTTCCTGGTCTTGCGGAATGTGATCTGCACGAGCGGCAGTACGTCATCGTCATCCTGCTGACGGCGCTCGAACTGTAAGAGATCGTAGTAAGTGCAGCGCGTTCGGTCTGGATATTCACGACACACCTGCGGTCTGCCGTGATAGATCGTGCAGCCGCGCGTATTGGGGTCAAGGAACTGGCACGCCTCGCCAAAGAGATGGTCGCGCTTGCGACGCAGGACGCGCTCGCCCGAGCGGTGCATCTTCGTATAACGCCTCGCCGCGACATCAACTGCGACGCCGAAATATTTCGCCAGGCGGTTGAGGTCGCGCTTTGTGACCTGCACGCGCTCGTAGACCGAGCAACAAAAGGCAGGACACTTTGAGCAATCGTAATGTATCTTCGGCTGTTCGTCCGTTATGGTTCTCCCCATGACCCTCCCCTTATGCACAAATTTTTCTGCACCTGATCGCTTTGAAAGCCGCTCACCTTCGCTCTCAACGCCGTTTCGATCTCTGATATTCGGAGCGCAATAAATCCATAAACTCTTCGCGCCGCTCGTAGAGGCGTTTGGGCTCGCGCGGCTCGTGCCTGGCTAGAGCATACGCTGTTATGACGGGCAGTGCCACCGTCGAATCCACGTAACAGACGACGGCATCCGGCAAACGATCAGGATCAACCTTGCCCCAGGAGACGGCCTCGCCGGGCGTTGCGCCCGAGAGCCCGCCCGTATCCGGGCGCGCGTCCGTGACCTGTAGAAAATAGTCGTGCCCGCGCTCGTCTATGCCGAGCACTTCCTGAATCTGCGGCTCCGTTTGCAGCATGAAATTTTTGGGGCTGCCGCCGCCGAGAATAAAGACGGCTGAGCGCCCGCCGTGCTTTGTGCCACGGTCTCCGCGCCCGTGAATCGCGCCGCGCTTACCGGCCAGGACAATGGCCGCCGTCTCGTTCACATCAAGCGAAGGGTCGAACGCGAGCCTATTGCCTTGCAGCGCCTTGGCCGCGACGTTCATGCCGATGGAGGAATCGCCCGGGCTCGAAGTGTAGATCGGCACGCCGTATTCGTAGGCGGCTGCGAGGAGCGACTTGTTCTTGATGCCGAGCTGTCGTTCGCGCTCATGTATGTAGCGCCCGCAGAGATAATGAAACTCCGCCGTGGACATGGTCTTTTGAAACTCTTCGCTCTCGATGATCCGGCGGAAGAAAGCGTCCGTGTCGAGCAGCACGGAGTAGTCGAAGAAGATGTCATAGATACGCACGACCTCCTCGTCGCGCAAGGCGATGTCGGAGACCCCGGCGCTCCCCTGGTGCATGGCGAGCGCAAGGCCGAAGTGCGTATCGTGATAGAGGTTCGCGCCCGTAGAGATAATCCAATCGACGAAACCCGCACGGATGAGCGGGATCAAAGCCGAGATGCCGAGGCCCGCAGGCGTCAAAGCCCCCGTCAACGAGAGGCCGACCGTCACGTCCGGCTCAAGCATCTTCTGCGTGAAGAGCTGGCAGGCTTCGCGCAGACGCGCCGCGTTGTAGGCGAGGAACGCTTCGTCTACGAGGTCTGCGAGCGTCGTCTCAGCCGTGATCGGTCGCGGGTCTATGCGCTTTCCCTGTAAAAACTTACTTCTCTTTTTCGCCATCCTTCTCCCTCTTTTTCGTCAAAGCAGAATTTAACAGGGACGGACAGGATAGTCAGGATAAAAACTTAAAACATTCATACGTGAATGCTTTTTTGCTTCCTCTTTATCCTGTTCATCCTCTCTATCCCTGTTGATTCTTACTTTATTCAGAAGCGATATTGATAATGAACGGTCACGCTGCGGCCAGGCCCGTCCAGCCCCCAGCTCAATCCGCGATAGGTCTGATCGGTAATGTTCTCGAAATCCATCAGTAATCCGTGGTTCTCGTTGAAACGAAAACCGCCGCGCACGTTCAAGAGTCCGTAGCCGGGGATATAGGTGAAGAGAGGAGCCGAGGCGGCGCTGCCGAGCACACGATTCTGTACCTGCGCGAGCGTTTCGCCCGTCGCCAGCAGCCGGTCGTCCGCTGTTCCGAACACGGCATCGGGCCCCGGGCCGGTCAGACCGCGGACGCGAGCGCCGTTATTAAAGAAGCTGGCGATGTTCGCACGCGAGCGCGTCGCGCCCGTGCGCCGGTCGGCCAGATCGAGCGAAGAGAGACGCGTCTGCCTGTCTGCGAGCGTCGAATAAGCCTCGACCCAGTAGCGCCCGCCCCTCGGCTGGTAACGCAGTCGCAGAAAGACGTTCGCGGGCGGAGTCCCGCCTTCGATATTGGGCGCAAGTCCCGTCGCCCTGTCCTCCGCGCGGATGTAGGTGAAGTTGCCGCCAAACAGCCAATCCTGATTAAGGCGCGCGTCAATCGTGTATTCGAGCCCCATGATGCGGGCGTCGGAAAAGTTGGCCCTCACCAGTACGGGTTGAGTCAAAGCGAGCGGCACGAAGACCACCCCGTTCGGCGATTGATTGACGATGGGCTGGTCGCCGAGGAATTGGCCCACAGCGCCGGGCGGCAGGATGAGCGCCTGCTTGGTGATCGCCTGGTTGATGTCAATGAGGAAGGCCGTCAGGTCTGTATCGAAGCGGCGGCGGCGATAGCGAAAGCCCACGTCGAAATTATTGCTCGTCTCAGAGCCCTGGCGGGCGACGGGGACACCGCTCGAAGCGGCATTCACCCCGGCTGTGCTGCCGATGATTCCGCCCAGGCTCGCGGCGCTATTGAAATCAACCTCGAAGCCGTCGCCCGTCAGGCCCAGCGTGCCGAGGTCTGTGATGTTCGGCGCGCGAAAGCCACGGCTGTAATTAAAGATGAAGCTCAAGTCCTTCAGGGGCGAAAGGAGTACGCCGAAGCGGCCCGAGAAATCGTCAATGCGCAGGCTGTCGTCCGGGAAGAGCGGACGGCCTCCGACGAGAGGACTGTTGGCCGCCCTTGACCTGTAGGAGGCGACGTTATAGCGCAGCGCCCCGCTCAATCGCAGCCTTTCCGGGATGACCTCGTACACGTCCTGCACGTAGACTCCGCCCAGGATGTAGCGCGCTTCGTCCGGGACGCGTGGTCTTGAGGCAGCGACGGCGAGCGTCACCGGGTTGAAGGTATAGGCCGGAGCATTCACTCTTTCATGATAGAGGTCTCCGCCGAGGAGAAATGTTTGATTGCGCGTCACGCGCTTGTCCACGAAGAAGCTGAAGCCGTAGACGTTGGTACGCTCGTACTGGTGCGTAATGTTGGCGAGGGGATTGCCCTGCCCGCCCTGGTTGACGCGCTCCTCGCGCTGGCCGTTATAAGAGACGGTGAACGAACCGCTGTCGAAGAAGCCCAGGTTCTGCTTGACGTAGCGAGCGTAGAAGAAATCCAGCATCAGGTTGCGCAGGTCCGCGAGGAGATTGCCGTCGCCGCCGAGCGTCTGATCGTAACGCTTGCCGCCGTCCTGCTGGCTGCGCTGGTAGTGAAAGATAAACTGCTGGCCTGCCTTCGGCGCATAGTTGAAGCGCAGCGTGCCGCCGTACTGGGTAAAGGCCGTGTCGGTTAAGCGATCGCCGAGGATGTTGGAGGGCAGGCCCAGGAAGCGAGTCAAGGAAGAATGGCTATCGAGACCATTGCCTGGGCGCAGGGTGTTGACGCGGCGAGCGGCCAGGTTAGCCAGCACCCCGAAGCGCCTGGTTCCGTAGGTGACGAGCGTATTGCCGCCGAATGAGAGGTCTGCGCTGCTGAAGAAGGTGTTGAATTCGCCGTGCGTTTCCGGCGCAACGCCGCCGAACTCCGGCGGGCGCGAGATGAGCTGAAGCGTCCCGCCCAGCGAGTCCGAGCCGTACTGCGCGCTGTTGGGCCCACGCAGTATCTCGACGGCGCGCAGGGTGCTCGGCTCGTTCAGATTGAAAAAGGTGCTGATGCCGCCACGGCCCGTCGAAGTCGAGTAGCGCACGCCGTCAACGTAAGTGGCGACGTTCTTGCCGGTCAACCCGCGCACGAAGATGCCGCCGATGGTCGGGCTCGTGCGTTGCAGAGAGACGCCGACCTCTTCATCTGCGACCTGCGCCAGCACAGCCGTCGCGCGCTGGCGGATGGCATCCTCGGAGATGACGTTGACCGCCTGGATGACCCTGTCCTTATCTTCGACCTTGCCCGTCTCCGCCGTGACCGTGACGTGCTCGGCGACCTGATTGATCTCAAGCGTGAGCTGTACGTTCGCCGCCTCGCCGGAAGCGACCTCGACGGCCATGCGCCGCCGGCTGAAGTCGGGACGACTCACGAGCAGGACGTAATCGCCAGCCGGAACGTCACCGAACTGGAAGCGCCCGCTGGTATCCGTCTCAGCCATGCCGAGCAAGGCTTGCTGCGAAGTGATGAGCGCAACTTTAGCCTTACTGACGACAGCGCCGTTCGTATCCGTGACGACCCCGCTCACGCTGCCTCCACTGCCCTGCTGGGCCTGCACGCGAGCGTGCGGAAGGAGGGCCGACAGTAGCGAGAGCGCCAGGACGAGCGCGCCTAAAATAGTCCTCGCCCCCTGAGCCCGACTTAAAATGTTCTTTTCTACTTTCATCTTATAAGCATACCTTTCCGCCTGCGCCGCATGTAATTTTGTGAGTTGCACGAACCACTGCCGAGGCATCTCCACACGACCAGGATCGAAACATTGGTCCGGGGCCGGGAATCAAGAGCCGCCTGTGCGTCACAGGGTAATGATCAAGATCGAGAAGTCAAACGGGGACGCGACCTGCGCGGGCGCGCCTCTCACTCCTCAGGATACTCGTCCGACCCCTGCACCCAGATAAAGGATTGAATGTCTATCATGTCGCGCGGCTTCAGGTCGCGCAGGTCGCGCCGCACGGTCTCGGCAAACTGCAAGAGATCGGCGTAGGTCTCCCAGCCGGGCCTTGACCGGTAGTGAAAGTTGAAGCCGTACTCGCGTGCCGCCCTGCGCGTGACGTTCGGCTTCAGGAAGATGTGCGCTTCCGGCTGCGCGATGAACCCGAAGACGGTGACGACGGGCCAGGTCAGGACTCTCGTCTGCTTACGAGGCAGCGCCCCTATGACTTCACACCAACGCTCGAACTTACGCTCCATCTCGCCAGCGCCGTAAATGAGATCATAGAGTCCCTTTGCAAACGAGCGCGCGCCTTCCGCCGGCTTGACGGCGTCGCGCAGCGCCATCTTCTCGAATGAGAAGAGCAGGTTGGTGCGCGATTCAAGCCGCACGGCACGCGCGGCGACCTCGGCGAAATCTTCCGCACGCAGCAGCGCGCGGTAAGCGGCCTCGTTCAGCAGCTCGTCCCATTGCTCGTGCGCCTCCCACTTGTAGCCGCGCTCCCAACTGATGTACGTCTCATCGCGGAACCCGCCCGGAAAGTAGCGCAGGAACTTGTGACGACAGCGCATGGCTTCTTCTGATGTCCGGGGTGATCGTGCGGGGCCTGATGCGCCGCCTTTCTGCGTGCCGCGATTGCTGGTAGCCATCGGTTCAACCTCCTGGTACGCTTCGGCTCTCGACAACTGCCGAACAATTCTTTCAACGGTCGCGCACGGCTAGGGACACGGCTCTCTCTTGACGCGATTGAAGCCGGGCGCGCTCATTCGGCCTGCGCCTCGCTCTCGGCGGCGCGTCGCAGTCGCAGGCGACCGATGCGGCGGCTGTCGGCTTCGAGCACCTCCACGTCGAGCCCGCGAAAGTTGAGGCGCTCGCCCGCGTGCGGCACGTAGCCCGATTCGCTGATCACGAGACCGGCGATGGTCGTGAAATCGTCGTCCTCTATCTCCATCTTGAACAACCGCTCGATCTTGCCTATCTCGGTCGAGCCGAGCACGTCGTAATAGCCATCATCGGATTCGACGATCTCGACGATCTCCTCGCCCTCCGTGTCTTCGTCTTCGATCTCGCCGACGATCTCTTCGAGAATGTCTTCGACCGTTACCAGCCCCGCCACGCCGCCATACTCGTCAATGACCATCGCGAGCTGTACGTGTGCCTTCTGCATCTCTTCCAGGAGGTCTGAGACGGACTTGGTTTCGGGGACGAAATAGACGGGGCGCAGCAGTTGAGCGATGCCCTCATCCTCCCTTTTTTCGGGCCAGCACTGTAGCAGGTCGCGCACGTAGATAAGCCCCTCCACGTTATCTATCTGTTCGCGGTAGACGGGCAGGCGCGAATATTTCGACTCGATGACACGGTCGCGCGCCTCGCGCACGGTCGCATCCATGGAGAGCGCGACGATCTCCGTGCGCGGCGTCATCACCTCGCTCACGCGCGTATCGCCGAACTCGATGATGGACTGTATCAGCTCGCCCTCTTCCTCTTCCAGAATCCCCTCCTTTTCGCCGACATCTATGAGGGCCTGTAGATCATCGCCGTTATCATCCTCATCCTCGTCCGTGCTCTCCGGCACGGGTCGCTCCCGGCGCAGGCGGTCGAAGGAGCGATGCCAGGGCGCGGCCACAGAGGCGATCACGCGATAGAAAGGGCGCACAACGGGCAGCAGCACCAGGAGCACTCCCTCTGGATTACGCAGTGTGAAGAAGCGCGGGATGAGCTGCCTGAATATCAACGCGAGCACGATACCGGCAAAGAGGGCGATTAAAATAAAGCGCGTCTGCGGAAACAAGCGCTGCGAAATCGAAGTGATCAGCACGGAGGTGGCGACCAGCAGCATCTGGCTCGTCGCCGAGATCGTAAAGCGAAAGCGCGGGCGGTTATCAAGAATCTCTTTCAGGAAAGGGGTCGAACGCGCGGTGGGCTGCTCTTCGGCTTCGGCGATCAGACGCCGCAAGCCGACATCGCTCAACTGGCCAAAGGCCATATCAATCGTCGCCAGAAACGTCAGCGCGACGAGCAACAGGCACGTAATCCCTATCTCGATTTCCATAAAGAAGTATGAAGCACTCGCAATCCGAGCGAAACGCTTGTCAACGGAAAAGCTGAGTGCCGACTGCGGATTGCTTCAGCATTATATGCCAAGTCGGCGGCGAAGGCGGAATTCGAGACGGTTCATCTCGCCATCATCTGTTTCATGATCGTACCCGCACAGGTGCAGCAAGCCGTGCAGAATAAGTTGCGACACCTCTTCTTCAAACTCCAGGCCATGCGCGGCGGCCTGCGCCGCGGCCCTCTCCACAGAGATCACCACGTCGCCCAGACTGAGACCGGCAAGCCTCTCGAACTCCGTCTGGCCAGTCGGAAATGAGAGCACGTCCGTCGTCGCATCACGCGCGCGAAAGCGGCGGTTCAAATCCCGCATCGCACGGTCTGAAACGAACACGACGGTCGCGCCCGCCTCCCCGCTGCCAATAGCCGACAGGGCTTTTCCGGCAAACTCTCTCCAGCGCCCCACGTCAAGACGCCTTCCGCGCTGCCGGTTCACAACCTCAACCATAGTGACAAGTGGCGAGCAAAACCCGAAGCGGCGGCGAGTGATGCACGACGAGTAATGACGAGTGATAAGAGAGAAGCTGTCTTTAGCTTGTCACCCGGTCACTGCCTTAGATATTGCTCTTGCTCGATTGCGCCTCGTAAGCCTTGATAATCATCTGGACGAGACGATGGCGGACGACATCCTTCTCTGTGAAGTAGACGAACTCTATGCCCTCGATATTGGCGAGCACGCGCTCGGCTTCGATGAGCCCGCTACGCTTGCCCGTCGGCAGATCGATCTGCGTCACGTCGCCCGTGATAACGGCCTTCGACCCAAAGCCTATGCGCGTCAGAAACATCTTCATCTGCTCGCTCGTCGTATTCTGCGCTTCGTCCAGGATAATGAATGCATCTTGCAAAGTTCTTCCGCGCATGAATGCCAGGGGCGCGACTTCAATGACGCGCTTCTCCAAAAGCTTCGTGACGCGCTCGGAATCAATCAGATCAAACAGCGCATCGTAGAGCGGTCGGAGATACGGGTCAACCTTGTCCTGCAAATCGCCTGGCAGGAATCCCAGCTTCTCCCCCGCTTCAACGGCAGGCCGCGCGAGAATGACTCGATTGACCTGCTTCTGCATCAATGCCTGCACGGCCATCGCCACAGCGAGGTACGTTTTTCCTGTTCCCGCCACGCCTATGCCGAAGACAATATCCTTGTCCTGTATGGCTTCGATGTAGCGGCGCTGCGTGGCTGATTTGGGCGCGACCTGTTTTTTGCCCGCCGGGTTGAAGCGCGCCTTGGTGAAGTAATCGCGCAAAGAGTAGGCGCGGTCTTCGGCGATCTGGGCGAAGGCTTCGCGCAGTTCTTTATCCGTAAAGGTCTTGCCTTCGGTGAACAGGTCTGAGAAATCTTCCAGGATTCGCTCGACTGTAGCGACATCTTTGGGGTCGCCGTCAACCGTCAGGTCTTGGCCGCGCGCGTTGATGCGCACATCGAGGAGCGATTCGAGGTACTTGATGTTTTGGTCATGGACGCCGAAGAGCGTTTCCAGACCTCGCGGTGGAAGCTCGATTTTCTTCAAAGGGAAAGGCAGTCTCCTTGTCGCACGGGGAAGTATAGGGCCACGTCGGCAGGCACATGAGGATAGGGGTCGTTCTTTCGCATATAACGGCAAGAATGACGCTACTACATGGCGCTCGGAGGTGTCAATTACCTCGGAGTAATTGAGCAAAACGGGCTTTCGACAAGGCCCAGCGCCTTGACATGCGAAGGAGCGATCCCTATACTTCGTCGCTTGTGCTGACGGGCGCAATGCCTTCAAGCAAGCGTTTATTGAAGAACTATTTGACGGACGGAGATCTACATGCCTAATCATAAATCATCAGAGAAGCGCGTGCGCCAGAACGAAAAGCGCCGCCAGATCAACCGCAGCAACCGGACTCGGCTGCGCACGGCGATTAAGAACCTGCGCGCAGAGCTTGACGGCGGCAATCCGGCCGAGATGCTTTCGGCGACCATTTCAACCATTGATAAAGCCGTGCAGAAGGGCGTCCTGCATCGTAACGCCGCCGCGCGCTATAAATCCCGGCTGACGACGCACGTCAACGAGGCGAGCGCTAAGTAGGGCGATCAAAACAACATAAATTTCCATAGAGGTGAGGCGCATTGAACCCTTTCGATGCGCCTCACCTTTTTATATTGCGTGCTTGGCGAGCGGGCGTCAGGCGGACAACTCACAGATGAGCAGCTCAAGTTGGAGGCGCGGCGTGGCCTGCGAGGTCTTGATGGCGAGGTCTGCCTCGGCGATGCGCTTGATGCTTCGGGCCAGTGCTTGTGAGTCGCTGCGCCGCGCCGTGGCCAGGAACTCTTCGCGCTTACTGTAAGGCATGGCGACGAGCCGGAAGACTTCCTGGTTGGGCGCTCCGCGCGACATCAGCTCTTTGGCGAGCGCGAGCCGGTGATAGTTGCTGGCGATGAGCCCGATGAGCATCAAAGGCTCTGTGCCGTCGTCGAGCAGGCGTTCCAGAGTTTGCAGGGCGCGTTGGCGATTGCGCGTGATGAGATGATCGGTCAGCTCGAAGTTGGACAATTCGCGCGAGCGGCCCAACAGAGTGTCAACCGTCTCCATCGTGATGAACCCGGTCGAGAGCGCGGCGGTCGCCAGCTTGTCCAGCTCGTTCGAGAGCATACGCACGTTTGACCCGACGAGCGCGACGATCTGATGAAGCGTCCTTTCATCCGTCTCGACCTTCCACTCTTTGAGGCGGCCACGGGCCCACGTCGCCAGCTCCCTATCATTGAGCGGAGCGAACTCAACGCTCACGCAAGCTTCCATCAGCATCTTGCTCAGCTTGCGTCGCTTGTCCAACTCGTCAGCCGTGAAGATAACGACGCTCGATTCGGCGGGCCGTGCAACGTAGCGCATGAGAGCTTCTTCGTCAGCCTCTCGCAGCTTGGCGAAGTCCGCTATGCGCACGACGCGGCGCGAGGCCATCATCGGAAGCTGCTCGGCTGCGGCAATCGCCTGCTGCACGTCAACGCTGAGGAGGCTATAGCTCGTCTCGTTGAATTCGCGCAGGGGCGCGTCCGCCAGGACGGTCTCGCCGATGGCGCGCGCGGCGCGGTCGCGCAGGTAGCTCTCTTCGCCGAACAATAGATAGAGCGGGGCGATCTGTTTCTGTTTAAGGGCGCGGCGTAGCTCTTCGCGCGAGAGCAGGCTCATTTCTCTTCGTTCACTCCGAAGCCGTTGACCAAAATAGAGACGACCGACTCGGCGAAGCTGCGGGCCATGCGCTGCACTGCCGGGTCTTCCTCGTTGAAGAACGAGCGCGGGTCGTTGGCGAACTCGAACTCGCCGCGAAAGATGAAGTTCTGGTTATCGTAGAGGACGCGGTTTTCCACCTGATCGCGCACGGTAACGGCGGCGACGATGGTGACCTCGAAGACGCGCGCGCGCCCCGATTGATCGAGCAGCACGCCGCCGAAGCTGAAACTCTTGATGACGCCTTCGACCACGGCATCCGCGCCCTCGCGGTCGCCCTGCACGCGCAGGCCGCGCCCGCGCCGCACGATCTCATTGATGACGGCCTCGCTGAAACGAGATTCGATCTTGTAGCGCAGCGCTTCGTTCTGGAATGCCGGGACGGCGACGGTGCGTATGTGCCTCGGCAACTGGTTTCTCGTCACCGGCTTGTAGCACTCCGTAAAGCCCGAGACGCAAACCAGCAGCAATCCCAGCGCCGAGATGCGCCATGATTTATGAATAACAGCCATCAAACTTTCTCCACCAAACAAAGTGACAGGCATAGAGGGTGAACAGGATATAGGCATACAGTCTATCCCGTCTATCCGCTTAAATTTTGTGAGCACGCTTCACCGCATCCGCGACACGCACCACGTCGCGCGCGGCGCGCACGTCATGCACGCGGACGATATGCGCTCCCTTCAGGACCGCCGCCGTGACGGTGGCCATCGTCCCGTGTATGCGCTCACCGACCGGCGCACCGTCCAGCATCCGCCCGATGAAGGACTTGCGTGAAGTGCCTATGAGGATGGGAAACTCATCGAGGCGGCGCGACAGCTCGTCGAGCCTGGCGATCAGCTCAAGGTTCTGCTCCTGGCTTTTACCGAAACCTATGCCGGGATCAATGACGATTGACTCCCTCTGCACGCCCCGGCGCTCGGCCATGGAGATACTGCTGCGCAGAGAGCGCGCCACTTCCTCTAAAACGTCCGGGACGGGCGGCAGGCGATGCATCGTCGCGGGCGTCCCGCGCGAGTGCATCAGGACCAGACCGGCCCCTGCCTGCGCCACTTCGTCTGCAATATGAAAATCGAAGCGCAGGGCCGAGATGTCGTTGATGATCGCGGCTCCGGCCCGCAGCGCTTCGCGCGCCACCTCCGCTTTCGTCGTATCTACGGAGACGACGACCTCCGTCTTACTCGCCAGCTCCTCCACTACCGGAATGATGCGGCGCAGCTCCTCTTGCGCCGTGACCGGCTCAGCCCCTGGCCCCGGCCTCGTAGACTCGCCTCCGATGTCTACGATGTCAGCGCCCTCTGCGATCAGCTCGCGCCCGCGCTCCACAGCATGCTCGACCGAGTAGAACCGCCCGCCGTCGCTGAAGCTATCCGGGGTGACGTTAAGGACGCCCATCAGGAGCGTGCGCTCACCCAGGCGCAGCGTGCGACCGGCAATCTTCCACTCTCGGCTCATAAGTCAAAAGTAGACTAAAGAAGGTAAAAGCGAAAAGGCAAAAGCAAAGAACTCGTCCTTACTTTTGCCTTTTTACTTTGACCCCTGGCCCGTCCGCTTACGCGGTCGCGGGGTTGCTGCCCGTGATCGGCGGCAGGATAGGCTTGAGCGGCTTGACCGCCGGTTCCTTGAGCTGCGGTCGCTCGTCATCGTTGGAAGCGGGCGGCTGATCGTCGTCGAGCGGGAGGCCCGCCACGATGCGGCGAATCTGCACGCCGTCCAGGGATTCGCGCTCAAGCAGTGTCTCGGAGAGACGCACCATCGTGTCGCGGTTCTCTTCGATGATCTGACGAGCACGAGCGTATTGCTCGGAGATGATCTTCTTGACTTCCTGATCTATCTTGATCGCCGTGTCTTCCGAGAAATCACGATGCTGCGCGATCTCGCGGCCCAGGAAAATCTGCTCTTCCTTCTTGCCGAAGGTCAAAGGCCCAAGCTCCGACATGCCGTATTCGCAGACCATCGCGCGCGCAAGCTCCGTCGCCCGCTCGATGTCATTGGACGCGCCCGTCGTGATGTTGCTCAGGAAAATCTCTTCGGCGATGCGCCCGCCCATCAGGATGGCGATCTGGCCCACAAGGTATTCCTTGGAATAGTTGTGACGGTCGCCTTCAGGCAATTGCTGCGTCACGCCGAGAGCCATGCCGCGCGGGATGATCGTCACTTTATGCACGGGATCGGCATTCGGCACTTTCAGGCCGACCAGCGTATGCCCCGCTTCGTGATAAGCAGTGATGCGCTTCTCTTCGTTCGAGATGACCATTGATTTGCGCTCCGCGCCCATCAAGACCTTATCCTTGGCCAGCTCGAAGTCAGGCATCGAGACAAGTTTCTTGTTATAGCGCGCGGCGTTCAAGGCGGCTTCGTTGACCAGGTTCGCCAGGTCAGCGCCGGTAAAGCCCGGCGTGCCGCGAGCGATCACGCTGATGTCAACATCTTCGCCGAGGGGAATCTTGCGCGTGTGAACTTTAAGGATGCCTTCGCGCCCGCGCACGTCTGGACGCGAGACGACGACGCGGCGATCAAAGCGACCGGGCCGCAGGAGCGCCGGGTCGAGCACGTCCGGCCTGTTGGTCGAAGCGATCAGAATCACGCCGTCGTTCGACTCGAACCCGTCCATCTCGACGAGCAACTGGTTAAGAGTCTGCTCGCGCTCGTCGTGGCCGCCGCCTAATCCAGCGCCACGGTGGCGACCGACGGCATCAATCTCGTCAATGAAGATGATGCACGGCGCGTTCTTCTTGCCCTGCTCGAAGAGGTCTCGCACGCGGCTCGCGCCGACGCCGACGAACATCTCCACAAAATCCGAACCACTGATGGAGAAGAAAGGCACGTTGGCCTCGCCCGCAATCGCGCGCGCCAGAAGCGTCTTGCCCGTCCCCGGTGGGCCCATCATGAGCACACCCTTGGGGATACGACCGCCGAGCTTCTGAAACTTTTGCGGCTCTTTGAGGAATTCGATGATCTCCTGCAACTCCTCTTTCGCCTCTTCGACGCCCGCCACATCCTTGAACGTAACGCGCTTCTGCTGGTTGTTCAGCAACTTGGCGCGCGACTTGCCGAACGAGAGCGCCTTGTTGCCGCCCGCCTGCATCTGCCGGAGCATGAAAATCCAGATGCCCATGAAGAGCAGGATCGGCGCCCAGGTGAGCAGGATGCTCCAGAGCATCCCGTTCGACGAGGACTGATCGTCGACCAGCGCCTTCTGCTTGTTGGTGTTCGGGTCGAGCTTCGACGCCTCTTCCATCAGCTTGCTCTGGTAGTAGGGGTTGGCCGACTCGGCGCGGAACTGCTTGCCGCTCGTGTCCTGCGCGAGGATCTCCGA
>DASVQM010000037.1:0-36499 GCA_036389095.1 Pyrinomonadaceae bacterium | reverse complement strand
CTTGAGACCCGCCCGGGAGCTTTGGCGCTACTGCCCCGAAGCAAGAGCGTGAGGGAAAGCGAAAGGCAGAAGTGAAGCACCATGGGCCCGCTTCACTTCTGCCTTTTGATTTTCGGCTATTCGCAGAGCTATTCGCTCCGGCCCTGTTTCTTCGCTGCGATCCAGTTGTTGATGCGCGCTTCGAGCACGTCTAAGGGGAGAGAGCCTGCGCCGAGGATTTCGTCGTGAAACTGGCGTATGTCGAAGCGGTCGCCAAGCTCCCTTTTCGAGCGCTCGCGCAGCTCAAGGATTTTCAGTTGGCCGATCTTGTAGCCGAGCGCCTGCGCGGGCCAGGAGATATAGCGGTTGGTCTCGCTCTGCACCTCCACCTCGTCGGTCGCAGAGTGATCGTGGAAGTATTGCACGACCTGATCGCGCGTCCAGCGCTTGTAGTGAAAGCCCGTGTCTACGACGAGGCGAATGGCCCTCAGCATCTCGTCCTGCAAGCGGCCATAATCTTTGTAAGGGTCTTTGTAGAAGCCTATCTCCTTGCCTAGCCTTTCGGAATAGAGGGCCCAGCCCTCGACGTAAGCGGTATTGCCTCCCTGCTGCCGGAAGGGCGGCAGCGTGGGCAATTCCTGTTGAATCGAAATCTGCAAGTGATGGCCGGGAATCCCTTCGTGATAGGCCGTGGACTCCATCGTGATCGTCTTACGCGAGGTCGGGTTGCTGGTGTTGACCATGATGTAGCCTGGGCGCGTGCCGTCCGGCGAGCCCTGGTTGTACTCTGCACCGGAAGCATCCGCCTCTCTGAAAGCTTCCGTCTGGCGGACTTCGACACTGGCTTTGGGCAGGCGACCGAAGAGCTTGGGCATCTCGCGCCGCATGTCTTCAAGGTGCAGGCGATAGATGTCCAGAATCTGCTCGCGCGATTGAGCGTGCAGCTTCGGGTCTTTCTCAATCGCGGCGTTCAGGCTCTTCAAGTCTTTGAACCCCAGGCGGACGGCGATCTCCATCATCTCCTTCTCGATGCGCGCGACTTCGCGCAGACCGATTTGATGAATCTCTTCGGGCGAGAGATTGGTCGTCGTGGAGCTTTTGACAGCCGCCGCGTAGCGGGCCGCGCCGTCAGGCAGAGACCAGATGCCGGGCTCCATCCTCCCCTTCGGCGCGTATTCGTCTTTCACGAACTTCGCAAACTTCAGATAGGAAGCATTGACACTGTCGCGTATGACGGCCAGGAGGCTCTCGCTCAGGCGCTTGCGCTCGGCCTCGGAGATTTCTTTCGGGAACTTGGCGAGCGGCTGCGCAAAGGGCGATTTGTCGGGCTGCTGGCTGCCGATGCCTTCGGCCTGCGTGACAACCTTTTCGAGCAGGAACTTCGGCGGCATCAGGCCATCGCTCATCCCCTTCCTCATCTGAATGATGTGCTGGTCAATGAGCGTGGGAAACTTCTTCAGGCGCGTAATGTAATCCTCGTAATCTTTGACGCTCGTGAAGGGAAGGTAGAGGGCGAGCTGCGGCGCTTGCAGATGAATGCCCGAAATCTGGTTGACGGGCATCTCCCAGCCCTTGAAATGCGCGTTCTCCAGCGTCTCTTTGAGCTGGCGCACCATCAGGGTTTTATTGAGCGCTTCCTGCTCGGGAAAGCCGCTCGTGTCCACGGCCTCAAAGCGCGTCAGAAACTCTTTCGTCTTCGCCAGGTCTTCGTCAATCGCCTTCTGCGAAAAGTCCGAGACCTGATCGTTGTAACGCTTGTCGCCGAGAATCGAGGCGAACTCCGGGTTGGTTCTGAGAACGTATTCCCACTGCTCTGCGAGCAGGTCGTTCAACTGCTTGCGCCGTGCCTCTAAATCGAGAGCGCCACCGGCAGCCGCCGCAAATAAATTTGTCGCCAGGCAGAGCGCCATGGCGACGGCAAAGAGGGTGTTGAATAATCTGCTCTTCATCCGGCGGCGGTCGCGCAGTCCAAACCTGTGCGCCGGGCCGCCGAAAGAGTTCCGCAAGAAACCCATCATCGTCTCCTTTATGAAACTTTATTTAAGTATTACGCCGGGGGCCGAGCGTGCGGGCTGAGATGCTAATAGCTTGTCGTTCTTTAGAGGCCAGGGCATAAAGGCCTTGCGCTCATGCCCTGGCCTCTCTCTCCAACTTCATGGCCTTCAAAGCCGAGAGGCTTCACCTTAACAGAGCGCGAACGCCGACCAGCACCAAATATACGATAGCGATGACGACCGCCAGCTTAATGAGCGCCACGGCCAGCCCGAAGACGAATCCGACCAGGTGCAGAGTAATCCCGGCAGCCGCCAGGACGAGCGGAACGCCCACGACGAGAACGAACAGACCGAGAAGAATAATCCCTGAGACCCTCAACACATCTTTTGCTTCTTTCATTTCCCACCTCAAAATATTTCAAAACTTCGACCTCGCCGGAGAGCGCCTGTATTTCCCGGCGGCCACCTCGGCTTGCCTCAATATACGCAGAACCGCGCGCCCGCGTTCCCGTTAAGATTCAAGCTCGGCGAGCCTGCGCCGCCGGGCGTCTGATGGCGTTGCTGCTGCCCGCCCGGGACCTGACGGCGATTCTCAATCGAGAGCCGCTGTAAGCGGTACTGACAGCCTCTCTTGCCCGGAACGCCCCCGATTATGTTAAGCTCGACTGTAGCAAATTTCCGATTAGTATAATGTGATACGGCTCGATTGAAAACCTCCGCGAGTTTCGGAGGGAGGCAGCCGCGCCCGTTGCCGGATGTTACGTTTATGCCGCGCCGTACGACCAAGACGCTGTTCAACGAAGCGGAGCAGGAGATTCCCCTTGAGACGCCTGCTGCGCTCGACGCTGCGGCTCGACCGCTGGCCGAGCGTATGCGCCCGCGCTACCTCGAAGAGTTCGTCGGACAGACGCATCTGGTCGGCGAAGGGCGCGTGCTGCGGCGGCTCATAGAAGGCAGCGGCGCTCTGCCCTCGCTCATCCTGTGGGGTGCGCCCGGCACTGGCAAGACGACGCTCGCGCGCCTGCTCGCGGAAAAGAGCGGAGCGCGTTTCACTCCCCTCTCCGCAGTCTTCTCTGGTGTCAAGGATGCGCGCGCCGCGATCAGCGAAGCACGCGAGGCACGCCGCGAAGGCCAGCGCACAGTCCTCTTCATAGACGAGATTCATCGCTTCAACAAAGCGCAGCAGGACGCGCTCCTGCCCGCCGTCGAAGACGGAACCGTCACGCTCATCGGAGCGACGACCGAGAACCCTTCCTTTGAAGTCACAGGCGCGCTGCTCTCTCGCTCGCGCATCCTCGTGCTGAACCCTTTGACCAGCGAAGAGGTGGAAACCATTTTAAGACGCGCTCTCAGTGACGAGGAGCGCGGGTTGGCCCAGCTTCGCCCGGAAGTCCCGGAAGAGATGATAAAGCGGCTGGCGCATTCGGCTGCGGGCGATGCGCGCGTGGCTCTGGCCGCCCTCGAAGCGGCTGTCGAATCAACCGCGCCGGATGAGCAAGGCGTGCGCCGCGTCATACCCGAGACGGTGGTCGAAGCCCTTGGCCGCGCCCATTACGCTTACGACAAGGGCGGCGAGGAGCATTACAATCTGGCCTCTGCGCTCATCAAATCGCTGCGCAATTCCGACACGGACGCTGCGCTCTACTGGCTGGCCCGTCTCATAGAGGGCGGCGCTGATCCCGTCTTCATCGCGCGCCGCCTGTGCATCCTGGCCTCCGAAGACATCGGCATGGCAGACCCGCAGGCGATGGTACAGGCCGCGGCGGCGGCAGACATCACGCGCCTGATCGGTCTGCCCGAAGCGCTCTACCCGCTCTCGCAGGCGACGATCTACCTGGCCCAGGCGCCCAAGTCCAATGCCGTCAAACGCGCCTACCAAGCGGCGGCAGCAGACGCGATGGAGACGGCGCGCGAGCCCGTTCCGCTACACCTGCGCAACGCCGTCACGCCGCTCATGAAGCGCATAGGCTACGGCAGCGGCTATCGCTATGTGCACAGCGACCGGCGCGCGCAGGAAGAGATGGCCTGCCTGCCTGACGCTCTACGCGACAGAGTGTATTATACGGAAGAAGCGGCGGCGGAAAGCGACGAGCAATCGGAGGATCACTGTTAGAGCGTCGCTCTGCGAGGACGATCAAGAGTCTCTCTCTCAATTCATTCGCCGAGAGACAGCGCCGTAGACGGCTGGAATGTTCAGGAGAATTTTAGAGTGAGTGCGAATAAATCGGACAAGGAACTGGCTTTTCTTCAAGAGCTATACGTGGCGACGGACTGGGGCGAGCGCTTCGCGGCCCTCATGGACGAGCACGTCTCGCTGCCCAAGAAGGGGCGCGCGCTCTACGTCGCGGCGGGGACGGGCGGCCACGCGATAGCGATGCAGGAGCGCGCAGGCGACGACTTGGCCTTCGTCTGCATTGACGAGAGCGAAGAGTGCCTGGAACTGGCCCGCGTCAAGGCGATGGTCATCAGGGCCGACCCTGAGTTCCGGCGAGCGCAGTTGGAGGCGCTCGGATTCGAGGATGAGCAATTCGAGCTGGTCATCGGCGATGCCTCGATGGTCGCGCCAGAGCGCCTGCCCGAGATAATCTCGGAGATGGCGAGGGTCGCAGCACCGGGCGCAACAGTGGCGCTGGGAGTGGCGACCTCTTCGAGCTTCGCGGAGTTCTATTCCATCTACTGGGAGGCGCTCAGAAGCGCAGGGCTTGAGGAATACGGCTCAGAGGTTGAGACTTTGATCAGGGAGCGCCCCACGGTCGGGGCGGTCGAAGTGCTGGCCGAGCGCGAAGGGCTGGAAAAGATCACGTCCTGGACGAGCATCGAAGAGTTCGATTACGAATCGGGCGAGGAGTTTTTGAACGCGCCGCTGATCTCGGATTTTCTGCTCAAGAGCTGGCTTGAATCCCTGCCGGATACGGAGACGCGCGAGCGTGTCATTCGAGAGATAGCACGCATCATAGACGAGGAGCGGCAGGATATGGATTTCGCCCTGACGGTCAAAGCGACGCTGGTGCTCGGGCGGAAGATGAGATAATACCAGGGTGCAGGAAAAAGAGAGGACACAGAGGGTCACTGCCGTCAGTAGCGCCAAAGGTCGCGGGTGGCGGCGATAAGAACCCGCCCGAGACCTTTGGCGCTACTGACGGCATGGCCTCGCATCCTCTCTTTCCATTGCAATTGGGTATGAGAGAAGGCCGGAAGCTGAAAAGAGAGCGGGAGCGAAGATGAAGGCCACGCTTATGCATCATCTTCGCTCCCGCTCTCTTTTCAGTTTCTACCTCTTGGTCTCTTTCGCATACTGGTCGGCGCTCACTCTATCTTCTTCGATGGCTTCGGCAGCCTTCAAGCGTTCGCGGCGGCGCTGCGCCTCCTCAAGACGCGCTTCCTCTTCTGCCTCTTCCTGGCCTTCGCGGAAAGCGCGCTTGCTCTTGCCCAGTGATTTCGCCAGTTGCGGCAGGCGACTGGCTCCGAAGAGTAAGATGACGACGGCGAGTATGAGCAGGAGTTCGGGTGTGCCGAGACCGATTGCCGGTGTGATTTTATCCATAACAGAACCTCTACGGCCACACTTCGACCGCGTAATGTATGCAGGCTGACTCTACCTTTCAACGTCAGACTCGTAGAAGAGATACTTGCGCCAGGTCTCGTCGGCACGTCCAAGGTAACGCATGATCTGGCGATTCACATGCAGCGAAAATCCGCGCGGGCGTCGCAGCAGGTGCATCCCTGCCTCTTCCGGCGTCCGGTTGCCCTTGCGATGATTGCAGCGCTTGCAGCACGCCACCAGATTATCCCACGTCGAATCGCCTCCGCGCGAGCGCGGGTGGACGTGATCGAGCGTCAGCTCGGAAGGCGCATACGGCTTGCCGCAATATTGGCAGGTCGAATGATCGCGCAGCAGTATGTTCTTGCGCGAGAGCGAGCGCCGCTCGAAGGGGATGTGGATGTATTCGGTCAGGCGAATGACGGAAGGGGCATGGATAGAGAGCTTCGCCGAATGAAGCATGTGACCGTTGTGTTCTTCAACTCGCGCCACTCCCTTGAAGATCATGACGACAGCGCGCCGCTCGGTGCACACGTTGATCGGCTCGAAGGATGCGTTCAGGACTAAGACACGTCCATTCATATTACCCTCTGATAATAGCGAAGCGCCTCCATGAGTGTCAAAACAATTAGAGTCCCTAGAGCGGATTGCCAATGACTGTCCGGTCAGTACCGCCAAAGCAACATCCCTACAGCCATTCGCCATCCGCGCTAAACGAAATCGAACCGTCAGGATGTTCGAGTCAGATGCAAACAGGGATAGATAGAGATCGTCAGGATAAGAAGAGAGAGATGAACTGTTTTAGACAGCAATCGTTTTGTCTTTCATCCTGCTTTTGTCTTCATCCTGACCCTCTCTGTCCCTCCCTGTTAATTTCTTTATTTACCGAGCCCGACTCTGCGCACAAGCTCTATGAATCGAGGCTCTGTGCGGACGGGGTCGAACATCGGCTCGACGTGCAGAAAGGCCATAAAGCCTGAGCGCTCTTCAAAGGCACGCTCAAGCCAGGCGAACACTTGATCCTGCACGTCCAGGCCCAGGTAGATCATGGCGAAGTAGTAGGCCGAGACGTATTTCTCGCGCGCCGCTTTTTCCAGCTCTTCGATCACATGCTCGGCGTCGGCGAGCTTTCCGGCCATCGCATAGGCATAGCCCAGATGCGACTTATATGTCGGGTCGCCGCGAGAAAGACGCACGGCACGCTCAAGCGCGGCGATGGCTTCCTTGACCTCGCCCTGCTGCACGAGCGCGAGGCCGATATTGCGATAGGCGAAAGCGAACTGCGGGTCCATCTCAAGAGCTTTGCGGCCCTGCTCGATGGCGCTCGCGTACTGGCGCGCGAAGTAGTAGGCCCAGCCCAGGCTGACATGTGCGAAGAGCGAGAGGGGGTCCAGCTTCTCCACGAGCTTGCATTCGCGTATCGCCTCTTCGTGCCGCCCCGCCGCCTTCAAGTAAAAGCCGTAGCCGTCATGAGCGCCCGCATAACCCGGATTCAGCTCGATGGCCCGCTTGAACTCTCTGCGTGCCCCGGACAAATCCCAATCATAGAGGAGACGGAAAAACCCCAGCGACGTACGAGCCTCGCAGAGCGTCTTGTCTATCTTCAGGGCTTTGAGGGCGGCCTCCTTCGCCTTGGGGTAAGCCTCTATGGGCGGCAACCCGCCCGTGGACGAGCCCAGGAAGGCGTAAGCGTCGGCGAGTCCGGCGTAGGCGAGCGCGTATTTCGGGTCGAGCTTGATGGCCTGCTGGTAATAGTCTATGCCTTTCCTGAGCCATTCGCCCGTCCGCCTGTTCGCGCAGTAGCGCCCGCGCAGGTAGAGGTGATAAGCCTCCGTGCTCTCCGTGTGTCGTTTGGCGAGCCGCAGCTTCTCCTCACGGTTGAGCTTCACTCTCAGCTTCTCGGAAATCTCTTTGGCGATGTCCTCCTGCACCTCGAAGATGTCGGACCGCTTGCGATTGTAGCTCTCACCCCAGAGCTGCGAATGGTTGGCGACATCGATCAGCTCGATGGCGAAGATGAGACGGTCTCCGACCTGACGGACTCTGCCCGTGAGCACGGCGCGCACGTCGAGCAGTTGACCGATCTCCTGCGGGTCTGCGTCCACGCCTTTGTAGCGAAAGACGGTTGTCCGCGGCACGACACGCAGACCGGGAAGCTGTGCCAGGGAGTTGATGATGTTTTCCGTCACCCCGTCGCTGAAGTATTCCATCTCAGGGTCGGCGCTGGCATTGACGAGCGGCAGAACGGCCAGGGAATCTATGCGACGGCGCTTGGGACGACGGCGCGGCAGAGGCAAGGTGCGCGATGGCGGCAGGGCGCTCATGCGCCCCGAAGCGGACGCCTCAGCGCCGAAGATGCGCGTCGGCAGGGAGCCCGTCTGGCTGACCGCCTCGCCGCGCCCGAGCTTCGATTGCGAATCATACTGAACGGATTGCTCCCACACGAGTGACGTGCCGTCATCACGACAGAAGTTGAGAGTTTCATCCGCGTACGTGCGCAGGCATGACGGGCAGCGTTTCATAAGAATCAAGAGGACGGCGAGCCGCAATTGCCGCTCGATTGAAGCCGAAGGCCGGAGCGGAGAGCACCAGGCCGGATGGGCTTCGGCTGCCGCGCCACACGCATGCGCGATGCGAGCCTCCGCGCCTCCGGGCCCATCAGCGCCCGGCTCCCCGCATCACCTCTTCGGTCGAAAGCGGTCTGTAGCTTCTATGAGAGCGCTCGTGTTACCGGGTTCCATGACGGAATGCCCGGCATCAGGAGTGAGGTGAAACTCAGCTTCCGGCCAGGCGCGATGAAGCTCCCAGGCGCTCATCATAGGACACACCACATCATAGCGGCCCTGCACGATCACTGCGGGGATATGACGGATCTTGCCTATGTTTTCGATCAGGTAATTGTCCGTATCGAAGAAAGCGTTGTTCATGAAGTAGTGGCATTCGATGCGTGCGAAGGCGAGCGCAAACTCCGGTTCCCCGAAATGATCTATCATGTCCGGGTCTGGATAGAGCTTCGAGGTGCTGCCCTCCCAGATGCTCCATGCCCGCGCCGCTTCGAGCCGCACGGCTTCGTCTTCGCTCGTCAGACGGCGATAATAGGCGCTCATCATATCGCTGCGCTCGGATTCGGGGATGACCTTCACGTACTCTTCCCACACGTCGGCGAAGATGGCGCTCGCGCCCTCCTGGTAAAACCAGCGAATCTCCTTCGGGCGACACAGGAATATGCCGCGCAGGAAGAGCGCGCGCGTTCTGTCGGCGTGCGTCTGGGCGTAGGCCAGCGCCAGCGTGCTTCCCCAGGAACCGCCGAACACCATCCAGCCTTCGATGCCCAGATGCTCGCGCAATCTCTCCATGTCCGAGACGAGATGCCAGGTCGTATTATCCTCAAGGCTCGCGTGCGGAGTGCTGCGGCCAGAGCCTCTCTGCTCGAAGAGCACGACGCGATAGGCTTCCGGGTCGAAGAAGCGACGATAGTCCGGCAGCAGCCCTCCGCCCGGCCCGCCGTGCAGGAAAACTATAGGCTCGCCCTCAGGATTGCCGCACTGCTCGTAGTAGATGGTGTGGACGGGCGAGACCGCCAGCCGCCCCTCGTCGTAAGGCTCAATCGGATCATATAAAGTTTTCATGGCCCTATCATACAGAGGTTAGATGCCGGATGCCAGATGCTAAGCAAGAGAGTGTCGGTGCACTATTAAAGAGGCGTCGTCTAATACCAGGTTGCAGTCAAAAGGGAGAACACAAGGGTCATGCAGTCAGTCGCGCCAAAGCTCTCGGGCCGGTCTCAGGTGACGCAAAGAACCCGCCCGAGACCTTGGGCGCGACTGACCTCTCTTTGTCTTGCAACTTGGTATAGCCCGCAACAGCCATGCTTGAGGTGGGTTTAATATAAGCGGCTGAGCCCGCCTCTCATCGCTGATCTGGAATTGACGTTTCTTCTTCAGGGCGGGCGAGGGTGAGCACGAAGACCGCTTGCGCGCCCGCAGACTTGAGCGCGCGGGCACAGGAGGCGACGGTTGCGCCCGTCGTGAATACGTCGTCAACGAGCAGTATGCGCTCGCCGTCTACCAGGCGCGGGCGCTCGACGTGAAAAGCCTCCTCGACGCTCGCGCGCCGCGCTTCGGCATCCATCCCGGCGCGGTGACGCTCCGTGTGAAGAGTTCGGACGAGACTCCATTCGTCCAGGGGCAGGCCGCTCAAGGCGGCTAGAGAGCGCCCCAGAACTGCGGCTTGATTAAAGCCTCGCTCGCGCTCCCGCTCCGGGTGAAGAGGCACGGGCAGAATACGTGTCGCACGCTTGAGCGGCTCGCGCTGCTGCGCTTCGTAGAGCAGGCGCGCGAGACGAGACGAGACGTACGGCTCGCGCTTGAGCGCCAGCACGGATGCGCGCAAAGCCCCTTCATATTTCCCACAGGCGCGCGCGGCGTCATAAGGCTCCCGCTCACAACGATGACAGCTCACGTCCTTGAGCTTTTCGGGCGGCGTTTGCGCCGTCGAGAACGCGCCGCATTTCCAACAGAGCGTGTCCTCGATAGTGAAGATGCGCGTCTCGCCCCAGCAAGCGCCGCAGGCCACGCCCTCAGCGCGCGCCTCGACGCTCGCGCCGCAGATGGCGCAAGCCTGCGGGTACAGAAGCGCCAGCGCCGCATCGTAGAGCGAATCGAGGAATGGATATGCCGGTCTCATTTTCGGCAGATGATCGATGGTCTTGTGACTTGGAGCCTGAAGATACGCGAACGGCCTCCCGATCAATGCTCTGCAAATCGGGAGGCCGTCTTATGTGGTCGGACGCTGTAGCTGCTAATCCTCTTCTTCGTTGAGCAGGCCGCGCTCCTGCAAGTCCTGGCAGCGCAAACAGTGTCGGGCCCAGGGCACGGCTTCGAGCCGCCTCTCCTGAACGAGCTCGCCGCAATGGACGCACTCCCCGTACTCGCCCGCTTCAATCCGCACGAGCGCTTCGTCAATCAGTTCGAGCAGCCGCCGGTCATTGGCCGACATGGAAAATAATAGCTCTTTCGTATATGCATTGGCAGCCATGTCCGCCGGGTCTTGCGTCGCCTCGGAGTCGCGCTCGCGGCTGTAGAGTTCCGCTTCCTGAACCTGCCCGACCAAACCTTCGCGCCGGCCCAGGAGACGATCTCTATAGGTTTTAACTTTTCTTTTATCCATCTTTACTTTTTCCTTTACTCCTCTGTTCTACCCGCCATGTAAAAGGATGAACGATCAATGATGCATCGAGAACACGCTGGAAAACTCATCATCATCATCTTCTCGTCGGCAGCTCATCATTTCTGATACGGCAAACCATGGATGATCGTGTAAGCCCTGTAGAGTTGTTCGAGCATGACGACGCGCGCCATCTCGTGCGTCAGGGTCAAACGCGACAAAGACCATCGCAGGCTCGCGCGCTCCCGTACCTCTGCCGATACCCCGTTGGGCCCACCCGTGATGAAGGCCACCTCCTTAGTCCCCGCGATCTGCCAGCGCTCAACTTCCGCCGCCAACTCCTGCGAGCTCCACTGGCGACCCTCAACGTCGAGCAATACTGCCAGCACGTCCGAGCGGAGCGCGCTTATGATGCGCCGGCCCTCATCTTCGATGCCTTCGATCTCGCTGCGTGACGCGCTCTCGCGCACTTCCGTAATCTCACACCGCGTAAATCGCCCCAGCCGCTTCAAATACTCGTCGGAGAGCGCACGCAGGTGCGTGTCCCTGGTCTTCCCCACCCAGATCAGCCGTACGCGCATCAGTGCAAGGCGGAAGGCGGAAGGCGGAAGGCGGACAAAAGCGCGGCGGCCCGTTTCCTGTAATTTTTAGTCTTCATCCTTCATCCTTGCCCTTGTTGTAGCGCGCAAGCTTTTCGTAAAGGTTCTTGCGGCTGATGCCGAGCTGGCGTGCCGCCTCGGATTTGTTGCCCCGGGTGGCCTCCAGCGTCTCGTTGATATGCTGCGCTTCCAGCTCGGCCAGGGTCAGTCGGCGCCGGCCTCGCCTTTGACCGCGCGTAACGGATGCGCGAAGGGACTCGGGCAGGTCTGTCGCCTCGACCTGGCGCGTGTTTGAGACGATCACGGCTCGCTCTAACACGTTGGCCAGCTCGCGCACGTTGCCGGGGAATTCATACTCTTCGAGCAAGGCCATCGCCGCCTGCGAGATGCCCGTCACGCTTCGTCCATGCTTGGCGGCGTAGGTCTTCAAGAGCAGCTCAGCAAGCTCCCTGACATCCTCGCGGCGCTCGACAAGCGGCGGCACGTTAATGTGCACGACGTTCAAGCGATAGAAGAGGTCTTCACGAAAACTGCGACGCTTGACCGCCGTCTCAAGATCAACATTGGTGAGCGCGATGAGCCGCGCGTCAACCCTGATGGTTCGACGCCCTCCCAGGCGCTCGAACTCACGACGCTCGATGACGCGCAGCAGCTTGGCCTGCGCATCCGTCGAGAGATGCGCGATCTCGTCCAGCACAAGCGTGCCACGATGCGCGGCCTCAAGGCGTCCGGGCTTGGCCTCCGAGGCTCCCGTGAACGCGCCGCGCTCGTAGCCGAACAGCTCCGCCTCAAGCAGCTCGCTCGGCAGTGCAGCGCAGTCTATCTTCACGCACGCGGCCGCTGCGCGAGGGCTGCGCGCGTGAATGAAGAGCGCCAGCGCATCCTTGCCAGCGCCGGACTCGCCCGTCACGAGCACGTTGGCATCCGTCACGGCGACGCGTTCGGCGAGGCGCAAGACCCCGCGCATCGCTTCCGACCGCGCCACGATCTCGATCACGATTCTTTTCTCAAAGAGCCTTCTTGCTCATCACCAGCTGAAAGGTCTGCGGGCAGCCGGACGCGCGCCGCGTCACGCCACAAACGCTCAAGGTCGTAGAAGCGGCGGGCCTTGTCCTCAAAGACATGGACGACGAAATCGCCGTAATCAACCAGTACCCACTCGGCTGTGTTGTAGCCCTCGACGCGAGCGGCACGCGTGCCCTGCTTTTTCAACTGCTCGACAATCTCGTCGCTGATGGCCTGCACCTGCCGCGGGTTTGTGGCGCTGATAATCAGGAAGTAGTCCGTAAAGCTGGCGATGGGGCGCAGGTCCAGCACCACCAGGTCGAGCCCCTTCTTATCGCTCGCGGCCCGCAGAGCCGTACAGATGCGCTCGTCCAGCTCTTCGCCGCATTCCTCGACAGTCGCCGCTCCCTCGCGCGCATCCCCCGCCAAAGCATCCTTCTTCATGGCCTGCTCTGGCCGCAGCGCCTTCTCCTTGATTGAAGAGTTTTCTTTCATGCCTTAAGTCTCGATATAGAGCCTGTATTTTTTCATGTAATCCGCCACAGGCGGCGGCACGAGCCTGCTCAGCTCATCCGTGCGGCCCTCTCGCATCAGGCGACGAATCTCTGTCGCCGAAACGTCCATCAACACGGCGTCGGTGACGTAGATTTTCGGGCCCGCCGCGCCGCCCAACTCCCGTGCCACCTCGTCTGCTTGAGCGCCGCGCAGGTCAACGATTCTCTTTCTCACGCTCTGTGTGACGTGCTCGGCGCTCAACTCGTAACCGGGCCGTGTGACGACGATGTGATCGCTCATCTCAAGCAGCTTCTCCCACTCGCGCCAGGTCACAATGTCCGCCCATGAATCCGCACCCATCATAAAGAAGAGGCGGGCGGACTCTCCGGCACTCTCGCGCAGGCGCGAGAGCGTCTCGACCGTGTAAGGCTTTTCGGGCGCATCCAGCTCTATGCTTGAGATGCGCAGCCCTTCATGGCCCTGCGTGGCCAGCGCCAGCATCGCATAACGATGAAGGCCCGGCGTCGTCTTCGCGCGTCCACGCTTGTGCGGCGCGACATGAGCCGGAATAAAAAGCAGCTCGTCGAGCGCGAACAACCGCGAGACGTTCTCAGCGAGCGCTATGTGCCCGACGTGAACCGGATCGAACGTCCCGCCGTAGAGAGCTATCCGTTTGCGTCCGTCCATCTGGATTCTTCCGCCGCAGGCGGGCGCGACCTCAAAGCGTGGCTTTCCCTGACGGTTCGACCTCAAGAGGCTGCGCCCACTTCTTCTTCATCCGTCTTTCGACCGGCGCTCGCGCTCATCTCGTCAAGCGCCCGGGCCAGGCCGTTGACAAGCTCACGCACGCCCTCTCTTGTTGCCGAGGAGATAGCATAAAAGCGACGCCCGTCCGCTTCGGCGCGCGCCTTTAATCTCTCCAAACGCTCCGGCTCGTCAAGCGCATCGGTCTTCGTGGCGACGACGATCTGCGGGCGCTCGGCCAGCGCCGCGTCATAAGCCGCAAGCTCTCGATTGATCGTCTCGTAGTCCGAGACCGTGTCGCGCCCTGACGCGGAAGACACATCAACGAGGTGCAGCAGGAGCTTGGTTCTCTCGACGTGACGCAGAAAACGGTCGCCGAGCCCGGCTCCCATGTGCGCGCCTTCAATCAAGCCGGGGATATCGGCGACCACGAACGTGCGGTACTCGCCCACGTCGACGACGCCCAGGTGCGGCTCCAAAGTCGTGAAAGGATAATCGGCGATCTTGGGCCTCGCGGCGGAGATGGTCGAGATGAGCGTTGATTTACCGGCGTTCGGGAAGCCGATGAGGCCGACATCCGCAAGCAGCTTGAGCTCAAGCTGCAACTCGCGCTCTTCGCCAGGGCTTCCTTCCTGATGATAGCGCGGCGCGCGATTGGTCGAAGTTGCGAAGTGAGAGTTGCCGAAGCCGCCGCGCCCGCCGCGCGCCGCCAGCCAGCGCTCGCCGCTCCGCGTAAAATCGTAGAGCAAGTCTCCGCTCACAGCGTCGTAGACCTGTGTCCCGACGGGAACACGCACCAGCTTGTCTTCACCGGAGTGCCCGTAGCGATTCGAGCCCTCGCCATGTCGCCCACGCTCGGCGATGTGCTCCGGGTTGTAGCGCAGGTGCAGCAGCGTATTGAGCGCTTCGTCGGCTTCTATCCACACGTCGCCGCCGCGCCCGCCGTCTCCACCCGAGGGGCCGCCGCGCGGCACAAATTTCTCCCGGCGAAAGGCCGTCACGCCGTTGCCGCCGTGGCCTCCCTGTATGCGAATCTTGGTGCGATCAATAAACAATTGCGGATGGCGGACTGCGGATTGAACGGCGCTAGGGCGGCCGCTTAAATCCGCGTTCGGAAATCGAAAGCGACGCCCATCGCTTCAAGGAGTGAAAGCACTCGGCGCAGGCGTCGCACGTGTAATGAGCTTTTCCGTTTGCCCTGTTCTTATGCGGCAATGGCCGGAGCGGCCTGTTCCGTCGCGGCGGCGGCGGCTTCCGGGTAGACGCTGATAAATTTGCCCGAACGACCCTTGTCCTCAAACTTCACGACTCCGTCAACGAGTGCGAACAGCGTGTCGTCCTTGCCGCGACCGACATTCTTGCCCGGCTTCCATTTCGTGCCGCGCTGGCGGGCGAGAATATTGCCGCCGAGCACGCGCTCGCCCCCGAACTTCTTGAGCCCCAATCGCTGCGATTGTGAATCGCGCCCGTTACGCGAAGAGCCGACCCCTTTTTTATGTGCCATCTTAAAACTCCTTATGAACTCAGAATCAGGAGTCAGAATAAAAGCGGCTTCGTCCTTTTCATTCTGCGTTCTGATTCTTGCCTTCCGCTTTATCCGATTGAATCTATCTTCAGCGTCGTGTAGCCCTGGCGGTGGCCCTGCTTGCGCTTGTACTGTTTACGACGCTTCTTCTTAAAAACGATGATCTTGTCGTCACGACCGTGATCGACGATAGTGGCGGCAACACGCGCGCCCTCGACGAGCGGTGCGCCCAGTTGCGGCTCCTGGCCCTCGCCGCCTGCGACCATCAACACGTCCAGCTCGACGGATTCGCCCGCCTGATTATCCAGTGAAGGCACGCGCACGGTCGCGCCCTCTTTGACGCGAAACTGCTTGCCGCCCGACCTGATTATTGCGTAAGACATCTCTTAAACCCCCTTCGGCGAGCCTCACTCGCTATAGAAAAGTCGTTCATTATAAAGGCCCTTGAGGGCGCAGTCAACGCGACGCAGGCGCTATTTTGACTTTCCCCTTGACGCCGTTATTTGAGAGGAAATCCTCCATGAATTTCGTGGAAAATTGCCCGGCCTGGAAAGCCTGGTCGTCCATGATCTTGAGATGGAGCGGGATCGTCGTGCGTATCCCCTCGACGACCATCGCCTCGAGAGCGCGCCTCATACGCGCGATGGCCAGCTCGCGCGTCCGCGCATGGACAATCACCTTGGCGATCATCGAATCGTAGTAAGGCGGCACGGTGTAGCCGGGATAGGCAGCCGTGTCAACGCGCACGCCCGGCCCGCCCGGCAGGTTGAAGGCCGTGATGAGGCCGGGCGACGGGACGAAAGTCTCAGGGTGTTCGGCGTTGATGCGACACTCAATCGCGTGGCCGACAATCGGCACGTCCTCCTGCTTGTAGCCCAGGTCTTCGCCCTGCGCGATCCTGATCTGGTTGCGCACGATGTCTATGAGCGTGACCATCTCCGTGACCGGATGCTCGACCTGTATGCGCGTGTTCATCTCCATGAAGTAGAAGCGATTATCTTCATCGAGAAGAAACTCGAACGTGCCCGCGCTCGAATAGCCTATGCGCTTGCAGGCGGCGACCGCCGCATCTCCCATACGCTGGCGCAAGTCCGGCGCGAGCACGGGCGATGGGGCCTCTTCCAAAAGCTTTTGATGACGACGCTGAATCGTGCATTCACGCTCGCCCAGGTGTATGCAGTTGCCGTGCTCGTCGGCGAGCACCTGAATCTCAATGTGGCGCGGTCGCTCGATATAGCGCTCGATATAAACATCGCCGTTCTTGAAGGCCGCAGCCGCCTCGCTCGATGCCGTCTCAAGGGCCGGGCCCAGCTCTTCCTCCGTGCGCACGATGCGCATGCCGCGCCCGCCTCCGCCCGCCGCCGCCTTGACGATGACGGGGAAGCCTATCTCGCGCGCCAGAGTGAGCGCTTCTTCTTCTGTTTCGAGCGGGTCGGGGCTACCCGGCAGAATGGGCACGCCCGCCTCCTGCATCGCCCGCCGCGCCTCCACCTTGTCGCCCATCAACCGGATGATCGAAGGGTTGGGCCCAATGAACTTGATATTGCAAGCCTCGCAGATTTCGGCGAAGTAAGCCGACTCGGCGAGAAAGCCGTAGCCCGGATGGATGGCATCCACGTTGGCGATCTCGGCGGCGCTGATGATGGCGGGGATGTTGAGATAGCTCTGGGCCGAAGGGGCTGGCCCGATGCAGTAGGCTTCGTCGGCGAAGCGCACGTGAAGCGAATCGCGGTCGGCCACGCTATGCACGGCGACGGTCTTAATGCCCATCTCCTTGCACGTCCAGATAATGCGGCACGCGATCTCGCCGCGATTGGCGATCAGGATTTTACGGAATTGACTCGTGCCTGTAGTCATAACAAAGTAATGAGTCATGAGTGATGAGTTAAGAGCTGCTACTCATGACTCATCACTGCCTTATTTCTTAATGCCGAAAATGGGCTGGCCGTACTCGACCGGCTGGCCGTTCTCGACGTAAATCTTCACAACCTCGCCGCTGGTTTCCGCTTGAATTTCATTCATCAGCTTCATCGCTTCGATGATGCAAACGACCGTATCGGCGTTGACGTGGGTGCCCAGGCGGACGAATGGCTCTGAAGTCGGCGACGACGCGCGATAAAACGTGCCGACGATCGGAGATGTGATGATGTGCAAGCCCTCGTCTTCGCTTGTCTCAGTCGCAGCGGCGGAGGATGTCCTCGCTGCCTCTGCCGAGAGGGTTGCTTGCGTCGAGGGCGCGGAATCAGTCGCGGGCGCGGACGCAGCGGAGGACTGCGGAGTTTGGACGCCGGGCGCCGCCGCCGGTGCGAGCTGTTGCTGCTGAGGCGGGGCAAGCTCGCGGCGCAGGCGGACGCGTATGCCTTCGCGCTCCAACTCGAAATCGGTGAAGCCGTGCTGCGCGATCAGCTCGACCAGCTCCCGCAGCTCTTCCAGATTGATCGCCGGCTCAGGGCGGCGCGACTGCGGCTGCGGCTGATGACGACGCCGACCACGATCACGCGCGCCGCGCTCGTGCCGCTCCTCCCTGTTAGCCTTTGGTGGACGTTCTTCGCCAGAGGGTTGCTGAGTCTCTTGGTCGCTCATTCTTTTTTCACTCCGAGCAGCTCACTTGCACGGTCGCGCCCGTTGTCCTTACTCCTCTTCTCGAACAAAGCGAAGAGCCCCAATTATTCCCGTACATTTGCCGACGGTAAATCGGGGCTCGCGGTCGGCTCTTGTGCGCGCTCTCGCCTGATCGGTAAAGAGGCGCGCGCGCCAGGGCTCGATTGATTGGACTTCGGAAACTAATCCGTCTCTTTCTCGTCGGCTGTTGACTCGGTCTTCTTTGCGCGCCGCCCGCCCTTAGGCTTCTGATCTTCCGTCTGATCGTCTGCCGGGACGACGCCGCTGCCGCGCGCCTGCGTGGTCTCTTCCTTCTCGAAGGTCTTGTCGGCCTTCTTGCCTGCGCGACGCCCGCCCTCCGCGGCCTTCGTCTCGCTGGCTTTGGCACTCTTCTTCTTGCCTGAGGTCGCGGCCTTCGCTTTCTTATTGGCGGCCTCTACGGCTTCACGCTCGCGCGGGTTATCCACCAGCTCGATGATGGCAAGCTCGGCGTTATCGCCATCGCGGCGACCGAGCTTGATGATGCGCGTGTAACCGCCCGGACGATCCTTGAAGCGCTCGCCCAGCTCGTCAAAGAGACGCTTGAGGGCGAGGACGCCAGCCGTGCGCGGCGCACGCGCCTGGCCGCGACGGCCAGCGGAAGGAGCCTGCTGGCGATTGCCGGAATGGAAGAAGGAGGCCGCCTGGCGGCGCAGGTGTACGGCCTGCACGCCCGCATCGTCACCTTCAAGGCTCTGCGCGCGGCGCGAGAGCGTGATGACGCGCTCAACGAACGGGCGCAGCTCCTTGGCCTTCGGCAGAGTCGTCACGATACGCTCGTCGTGAGCGTTGATGAGTGAAGTCGCAAGGTTGCGCAGCATGGACATGCGGTGCGCCGTCGTGCGGCCTAGTTTGCGATGTGCCTTTAAGTGTCTCATAACTCTAGATGCCGGATGCCGGGTGCCGGATGTCAGCGATGCGGTCAGCTACCAGCATCTGACATCCGGCATCTGCTTTTCTATTCTTCTTCGTTGTCTTCGTAGTCGCTCAAGTCGCCGTCGCGTCCGCCAGTGCCGGGAATCGGGTTGCCCTGCGCGTCGAACTCCATGCCGAAATCCAGGCCCATCCCGTTAAGGATGTCCTTGATCTCGTTCAGGCTCTTCTTGCCGAAGTTCTTGGTCGCCAGCATCTCGCGCTCGCTGCGCTGAACCAGGTCGCGTATGGTGCGAATGTCGGCGTTCTTCAGGCAGTTGTAGGAGCGCACGCTCAGTTCCAGCTCGTCCACGGAGCGATCAAGCTGATCGTTTCGGGGCAGGGGCGGGCGCTCCATGTTGGCGTAGGCGAAGTCGTCCGTGTCCTCTTCAAAGTTGATGAAGATGGACATGTGATCTTTGATGAGCTTGGCGGCCAATCCAATCGCGTCGTCGGGCTTGACGGAGCCGTCTGTCCAGACCTCTATGGTCAGCTTGTCGAACTCCGTATTCTGGCCCAGGCGCGCGGCCTCGACCGTGTAGTTGACCTTCTTCACAGGCGTGTGAACCGAATCAACCGGAATGTAGCCGAGCGACAGGTCTTCGTCGAAGTTGCGCTCGGCGGAGACGTAGCCGCGCCCGCGCTTCAAGCGCATCTCGATGCGCAGCGAGCCGCCTTCGCTGACGGTGGCGATGTGAACGCTTGAGTCGAGCACTTCCACGTCGGCGTCGGCTTCGATGTCGCCAGAGGTGACCTCGCCCGCCCCGTCCTTGGTGATCGTCAGCGTCTTGGCCTCGTTGCCGTGGAGCTTGAAGGGAACCTGCTTCAAGTTCAGGATCACGTCGGTCGCATCTTCGACCACGCCGTTGATGGAAGAGAACTCGTGCTCGACGCCTTCGATCTTGACGGCGGTAATGGCCGCTCCCTCAATCGAGGAGAGCAGCGCGCGGCGCAGAGAGTTGCCGACGGTCGTACCGAAACCGCGCTCGAAGGGCTGCGCGCTAAAGCGCCCGTAGCGCTCCGTCATCGTGTCGGTGTCAGCCGCCAGGCGGCGCGGCATTTGAAAACCTGTCCAGAGATTATTTTGATCCATAGCCATAATATTTCGGTTCGGAGGTGAATCCTTAAAAAATGCACGAGCGCCCTCGCGCGAGGAGCGCCCACCGGCAAGCGGTCTGGCTTCACCTCGCGCGCTACGCGTCGGTTCGGTTACTTGCTATAAAGCTCGACGATCAATTGCTCGTTGATCGAACGGTCTATATCGGCGCGCGTCGGAAGACTGGCGATGCGCACACTCATGTCAGCGCCGTCTGCGGGCGCAATCCATGAGGGACGACCGCGCCCGGCAGCCGTCTGCCATGCGCCTTCGACGTGCGGGTTCTTACGGCTCGCTTCCTTGATGGTGACCGTATCTCCCTGCTTGATCTGGAAAGAGGGGATGTCAACCTTGCGACCGTTGACTTCGACGTGACCGTGATTGACGAGCTGGCGCGCTTGACGACGCGAGGTCGAAAAGCCTGCGCGGTAGACGGCGTTGTCCAGGCGACGTTCGAGCAGGAACAGGAGGTTTTCGCCCGTGATGCCCTTCTGGCGCGCGGCGCGCTCGAAGTAGTTGCGGAACTGGCCTTCGAGGATGAAATAAATGCGTTTGACCTTCTGCTTCTCTCTCAACTGCTGGCCGTAGCCGACGAGCGCCTTGCCGCGCCGAAGAGAGTTGCCGTGTTGACCGGGCGGCTGCGTGCCGCGCTTCTCAATCGGGCAAGAGGGCTTATAGCAACGGTCGCCCTTGAGGAAAAGTTTTGCACCTTCGCGGCGGCACAAACGGCACACCGCATCTCTATACCTAGCCACTTCGGTTTTTGCCTCCAGTCTATCTAACTACTAGACGGAAAAGTTTACAGGCGCGGCGCACTCGCTTCAGTCAAGACGCTCGGCCCTTCATCCTTTAGGTTAAAAAAACAGCGGCAAGTGACAGGTGACGAGCGACGAGCCTGAAACAAGCATTTAACTTGCCACCCGTCACTTGTCACTCTTCACTGCCTATTACACTCTGCGACGCTTGGGCGGTCGGCAGCCGTTGTGCGGAATGGGCGTCGTGTCACGAATCGTCGTGACGCGAATACCGGCGTTATTGATGGCGCGAATCGCCGACTCGCGCCCGCCGCCCGGGCCCTTCACGCGCACTTCACACTGCTGCATCCCGGCGTCTTTTGCCTTGTTGGCCGCCTCGTATGCCGCCTGCTGTGCGGCGAAGGGAGTGCCCTTGCGCGAGCCTCTGAACCCACGCGCGCCCGAAGAGGACTGCGCGATCAGGTTTCCTTCGAGGTCTGTGATGGAGATCAGCGTGTTATTGAACGACGCCGCGATATAAGCGATCCCGTTCGGAATATTCTTCTTCTCTTTCTTGCGAAAGACCTTCTTTTTGCCGCCTGTTGCTTTTGCCATAAAAGTTCCGATGTTGGATACCAGATATCAAATGCTTGTTAGAGGCCAAGCGCCGACATCTAACATCTGACATCCGTCTTATTATTTCTTGCCCGGTGCTTTCTTCTTAGCGATGGTGGCGCGACGCGGCCCCTTACGTGTCCGCGCGTTGGTATGAGTCCGCTGTCCGCGCACGGGCAGGCCGCGACGATGACGCAAACCTCTGTAAGCGCCGATGTCCATCAAACGCTTGATGTCCATCTGGACACGCTTGCGCAGGTCGCCCTCGATCTCGCCCTGCGTGTCTATGATAGAGCGTATGCGACCGAGTTCGTCCTCGTTCAAATCCCTGATGCGCGTGTCCACATTAACCTGCGCCTCTTGCAGGATGGAGGTCGCGCGCGAGCGCCCGATACCGAAAATATAGGTGAGACCGATCTGCGCGCGCTTATTCGGCGGAAGATCAACTCCTGCTACACGAGCCATGTTATATTTCTCTCCAACTCTCTAAAGAATTTGAGGCGTCAGGTACGAAACCTCAAACTGACAGTTAACCTTGTCGCTGTTTATGCTTCGGATTGGTGCAGATCACCCTCACGACGCCCTTGCGGTGAATGATCTTGCAGTTATCGCACATCTTTTTGACTGAAGCTCGTACTTTCATCTCACTCGGCCCTCGCCCCCGGTTTTCAGGTCTCTATTTGTAGCGGTAAGTGATCCGACCGCGATTGAGGTCATAAGGCGAAAGCTCGACGAGCACGCGGTCGCCGGGAAGAATACGGATGAAGTGCTTGCGCATTTTGCCTGAGATGTGCGCGAGCACCTGATGCTGATTATCCTCTAACTCGACGCGAAACATGGCATTTGGCAAGGTCTCCAAGACCTTGGCCATGACTTCTATCGCTTCTTCCTTCGCCATACCTTCATAAATGTTAAATTTGCCTTCACCGACAAACTGTGAATAATAGCACGCATAAGCCGCTTTGCCAAGCCGCTGAGACCTCGCTGGCCGTGCTCTTAGCGGCTGGCGACGGCAGACTCTTCCGGCTCGGCCTGAGCGACGCGTGTCAAGACCTCCGGGCCATGCTCCGTGATCGCTATGGTATGCTCGCAGTGGGCGCTCGGATGCCCGTCAATCGTCACGACCGTCCACCCGTCCTTGAGCACTTTCGTCAGGTGCGTCCCCATATTGACCATCGGCTCGATGGCGAAGACATACCCGTTCTTGATCTTCGCACCTTTGCCGGGCGTCCCGTAATTGGGGATTTGGGGGTCTTCGTGCATGCGGCGACCGATGCCGTGGCCGACGTAATCGCGTACGACAGAGTAGCCGTGCGCCTCGGCGTGCCCCTGCACGGCCCAGCCTATGTCGCCCAGGTGCTTCCCTTCGTGGCATTGCAGGATGGCGCGTTCAAGGCACTCTTCGGTGACGCGAATCAGCTTGAGCAGCTCTTCCGAGACGTGGCCCACAGGGACGGTCACAGCCGTATCGCCGACGAACCCTTCGAGCGTCGCCCCGCAGTCGATGGAAAAGATGTCGCCCTCCTTTAACTTGTAGGCGGAGGGGAAGCCATGCACGACCTGTTCGTTGACGGAGGCGCAAATCGAGAAGGGATAACCGTGATAGCCCTTAAAGGTCGGCAGCGCCCCGGCGTCGCGGATCATCTTCTCCGCCGCGCGGTCAACGTCGAGCGTCGTTATCCCCGGCTCAACCATCCCTCGCAGCGCTTGAAGAACGCGCCCGACCAGCTGACCGGCAGCGCGCATCTTCTCCAACTCTTTTCTGGACTTTCCGATAATCATAATGAGTGATGAGTGATGAGTGATGAGTAATGAGTAATCGCTTTTAACTCATCACTCATGACTCATGACTCATAACTATCTTTTCAATGTCCCTGTAAATCGTTTCCGGGTCGCGCATGCCGTCAACGCGATGCAGCAGACGGGCGGCCTCGTAATAGTCCAGCAGGGGACGCGTCTGTTGCTCGAAAGTCCGCAGACGCGCTTGCACTGTCTCCGGGTTATCATCTGCGCGATGTTTAAGCTGCGTATCCGGGTGCAGGTCGCAGACGTTATCCGACTTCGGCGGCTTGAAGTAAATATTGTAGATTTCGCCGCAGACGGGGCAGGAGCGCCGTCCTGTCATACGCTTGCCGAGCAGCTCAAGAGGCACGTCAATCAGAATCGGCTGGATCGCTTTACCCTGCTCGACGGCCAGTTTCTCAAGCATAGCGGCTTGTGCTGGCGTGCGCGGGAAGCCGTCCAGAATGTAGCCGTGTGCGCAGTCTTCTCGAGCTGTGCGCTCACGCACGACGCGTACCGTCAGGTCGTCGGGGACGAGCCCCCCGGCCTCCATGATGGCGCGCACCTCTTCGGCTAGAGGCGTCCTCTGCTCTCTGAGCGCGCGAAACATGTCCCCGGTCGAAATCTGCGGCAGCCCCAGGCGCTCCTCCAGCAGACGCGCCTGCGTTCCCTTGCCCGCGCCCGGCGCACCCATTAAGACGACGATCTTCATAAGGCAGTGGCGAGTGACGAGTGACGAGTAAGAGCAAAGCTTTTCAGCTTGTCACTCGTCACTCGTCACCGCTTTTCAGGCACGGCGACCGCGCAGGCGACCGCCCGATCCGAGGAAGCCTTCGTAGTTACGCATGACGAGTTGGGCTTCGATCTGTGCGACCGTATCCATCGCCACGCCGACCAGAATCAGCAAGCTTGTGCCGCCGAAGTAGAACTGGTATCCCATCCCCGTGGGAATCCACCCGAGGCCGGGAGTAGTGCTGACGAAAGCGTCGAGCCATGTGCCGATAAAGGGCAGGCGTGCGACCTTGAATCCGCTCAGCATGAACTGCGGGATAAAGGCGATTAGTGCGAGGTAGATCGCGCCGACGAACGTGAGCCGCGTCAGAATCGTGTTCAGGTATTCGGCGGTCGCTTTTCCGGGCCGGATGCCAGGCATAAAGCCGCCATGCTTGCGCAGGTTGTCGGCCACCTCTTCGACGTTGAAAACGATGGAGACGTAAAAGAAGGTGAAGACGACGATGAGCGTGATGAAGATCAACTCGTAGTATGGGTCGCCCCCGTGAAACGCGCCGAAGAAGGTGTAAATCTTGCCCCACGTCGAGTTCGGATTGTTCGGGTCTGGCGGAAAGGCCGAGAAGACTGTCTGCGGCAGCGCGAGCACGGAGGAAGCGAAGATGACCGGGATCACGCCGCCCATGTTGACCTTCAAGGGCATGGTCGTCTGCTGCCCGCCCACCATTTGACGCCCGACGTGACGCTTGGCGTAGCTGACGGCGATCTTGCGCCGCCCGGATTCGACGAAGACGATAAAGGCGATCAGCGCAACGAGCGCGATGACGAGCGCGATCACTCCGATGGTCTCCATCACGTCGCCGCCGCGCACGCGCTCGAAGACCTGAATGACTCCGCGCGGAAGGCCCAGGATAATACCGGCGAAGATGAGCAGCGAGATGCCATTGCCGACGCCGCGCTCCGTGATCTGCTCGCCGAGCCACATGACGAAGATGGTGCCCGTCGTCAAAGTCAGCACAGTCGTGAGGAGAAAGCCCCAGCCAGGGTCGCCGACGCCGTTGACCTGCAACCAGTGCGCGACGAAAGAGGTCTGGATGCTGGCCAGGCCCACCGTCAGGTAGCGCGTCCACTGGTTGATCTTCTGGCGGCCCATCTCGCCCTCTTCCTGCAACTTCTTCAACTGCGGAGAGACGACCGTCATCAATTGCAGGATGATCGAGGCAGTGATGTAGGGCGTGACGCCGAGCGCGAAAACGGAGATGGTGCGGAAGTTCCCGCCGGAGAAGAGGTCCAAGACGCTCAAGAGCGTCCCGCTCACGTCATTCCACACCTGTGCCAGGCGATCATGATTGACGCCGGGCACGCTGACGTGCGCGCCCAGGCGATAGACGGCCAGGAGCCCGAGCGTAAAGAAGATACGCTTGCGCAGGTCTGGAACCTGAAACATGTTGCGAACGGCGGCGAGAAACTTATCCATGACGTTACCTCTGACGCATCTCTTGTGCGGGCCCGGAATCTGAAACGACCCTCGAATTATCGCTTTCAGACCAAGGCTAGTGCAACCCCCGGGTGAAGCGAAACCACCGAAGCGCCGCCCGTCCGGTTCAATTCCTTAATGCTCTCTGCGCGGGCTGGCCGGGGCCTCAGTGGTTTCAAACTGGCAATCGCTTCTCAACCCCTTAGGCTATTGCGGCGTCGGCTGCTCGGCGCTGCTCTCGGCAGTTGCGCGCGTAATGAGCGTCGCCGCCCCGCCCGCTTTTTCGATCTTCTCGCGTGCGCTCTTTGTGAAGCGATGAGCGGAGACTCTGAGCGCCTTGGAGATTTCGCCTGTGCCCAGCACGACGACATCACGCCTGGCCTTCTTGATGAGGCCGCGCTCGTGCAGTAGCTCCGGCGTCACTTCCTCGTCGGCGGCGAAATTCTGTTCGAGCGCAGAGAGGCTGACCTCGATCCACTCTTTCTTAAAGATATTGGTAAAGCCGCGTTTGGGCAGGCGACGATGCAGCGGCATCTGCCCGCCCTCAAAGCCGATCTTGGCCGAATAGCCCGAGCGCGATTTCTGTCCCTTCTCGCCGCGCCCGGCCGTCTTGCCCAGACCGGAGCCGGGCCCGCGCCCGAGCCGCTTCTTTTTATGAGTCGAGCCTTCCGGCGCGTGCAAATTATTAAGACCGATAGCCATGATTACTCCATTTCGGATTGCTGATTGGCGGTTCTGGATGCCGGCTGACTTGAGCCTTGATCTTTCGTTCCGTCCGCCCGCAATCCTCCTTACTCTATGATTCGCAACAGGTGCGGCACCTTCTCCACGAAACCGCGCGTGGCCCGCGTGTCCGGGCGCTCGACGATCTGGTTGAGCTTCGTCAGGCCGAGGCTGCGGACGATCTGCTTATGAGTTTTCGGGGCGGCGATAAAGCTGCGGTAATACTGTATACGAATCGTGCCGCCGCCGTTAGTCTGTTCTTTATTCTCGTCTGCCATTTCTTCACCTCTCGACAGGAAACAAGTAAGAGGCGAGAGGACAAAAGCTTTCCACTTGTCACTCGTCACCCGTCACCGCTTTTACAGCTCCTCTACTTGCTTGCCGCGCAGTCGCGCCAGCTCCATAGGGTCTTTCATCTTCAGGAGGCCGTCGAAGGTGGCCCGCACGACGTTGTGCGGGTTGGCCGAGCCGAGCACCTTGGTGCGGACATCGCGGACGCCGACAGCCTGCATGACGGCCCGCACAGCGCCTCCGGCAATCACGCCCGTGCCTTCCGAAGCGGGCTTCATCAGGACGCGTCCCGCGCCGTACTTGCCGATCAACTGGTGCGGCAAGGTGCTATTGATGAGCGGCACGCGAATCAGATTCTTTTTGGCCGCCTCGATGCCCTTCTTGATGGCGAGCGGCACTTCGCGCGCCTTGCCGCTGCCGAAGCCGACGTGGCCCGCTTCGTCGCCGACGACGACCAGAGCCGCAAACGAAAGGTTCTTACCGCCCTTCACCACCTTGGTGACGCGATTGATCGAGATGACCTGATCCTTCAGATCGAGTCCCTGTGCCGATATACGTTGCTTGGGTTGTCTCATTGCTCTTCCTGTGTCTCTTCCGCCCCGTTATCAGGGGTCGCTTCTTCATCACGGTTTAGTCCGGCCTCGCGCGCCGCATCCGTCAGAGCCTTCACGCGACCGTGATAGAGATAGCCGCCGCGATCAAACACGACGTGTCTGATGCCTGCGGCCTGCGCGCGCTCGGCGATAGTGCGTCCGATACGCTGGGCCGCTTCGATATTGCCGCCGGTCGCGCCCTTCAAATCCTTCTCGGTCGTCGAGGCCGAACAGAGCGTGCGCCCGTTCTCGTCATCAATCACCTGCGCGTAAATATGATTGAGGCTCCTGTAGATCGCCAGGCGCGGGCGCTCTTGTGAGCCCTGCACCTTGCGTCGAATGCGCCTGTGAACGGCGCTGCGAACTGCTGCTCGATTTCTGCTTGCCATGTTCTACTCTTCTCCTGCCCCCGCGTCTGCCGGGGATAGGTCGGACGCTCTCTTTCAAACCGAGCGTCTTGCTCGACCGCTACAGGCGCTCACCTTTTTGCCTTAGGAAGACCCAGCGCCCACCATTAAGATTACTACTTGCCCGTCTTGCCGGGTTTCAATTTGATCGGCACATCAGCGTAGCGCACGCCCTTGCCCTTGTAGGCATCGGGCTTGCGCAGCTTGTGCATCTCTGCGGCCACCTGGCCCAACTTCTGTTTATCTATGCCGGAGAGCGTGAGCGTCGTCTGGTACTGCTGTATGCTGGCCTTGGTCGGGATGCGCTCGGTCTTCACGTCTATGCCTTCGGGCAGCGGAAACTCAATCGGGTGCGAGTAGCCGAGCGAGAAGACGATCTTGCGTCCCTGCACATCCGCCTTGTAGCCCACTCCGACGACATCCATCTGGCGCGAGAACCCTTCGGTCACACCCATGATGGCATTGTTGGCCAGAGCACGCGCCAGCCCATGCTGCGCCGCCAGCTCATCGCCCGCGCGTTCGGCGACCAACTGATCGCCGTCCTGCTTGAACGTGATGCCTTCCGGCACAGGCGTCCTCAAAGTACCCTTTGACCCCTTCACCTCAAGCTCACGATCCTTGATCGTGACGGTGACGCCCTTCGGGACAGTAATAGCTTTCTTTCCAATGCGAGACATAACTATTAACCTTCGGTTAAAGAACTCAGAATTCAGGACACAGAACACAGAATGAGAAGGCCAAAGGCGCTTTTATTCTGACTCCTGAGTCCTGACTCCTGTCTTTAGTAAATTTCCGCCAGCACTTCGCCGCCGATATTTTCACGGCGCGCGGTTTTGCCGCTCATCAGGCCGCGCGAGGTCGAGACGATGTTGACGCCGTAGCCACCGAGCACTCTCGGAATCTCGCCCGAGCCCATGTAGACGCGGCGACCGGGCCGGGACACTCTCGCCAGGTGCGTGATCGAAGACGTGCCGCGCGCATCGTAACGCAGAAAGATGCGTATGTTGCGCTTTGTCCCCTCGCCCTTGATGACGAAGTTGTTGATGTAGCCCTCTTCCTTGAGGATGCGGGCGATCTCCAGTTTCAATTTCGAGGCCGGAATATCTACGCGCGAGTGTTTCGCAGCGATGGCGTTACGAATGCGCGTCAGCATATCGGCGATTGGATCAGTCATTACTCAACTCCACTCAAAACAGTGACGAGTGAAGAGCGGCAAGTGACGAGTTAAAAGCTTTCTCTTGCTTGCCACTCGTCACTTGTCACTCTTCACTGCTTTTATCTACCAGCTCGACTTGACGACGCCGGGGATTTGCCCTTGCAGCGCCAGCTCGCGGAAACAGATGCGGCACAGGTTAAACTTGCGCAGGTAGCCGCGCGGTCGTCCGCAACGCTTACAGCGCGTGTAGGCGCGCACCGAGAATTTCGGTTTCCGGTTCGATTTCGCAATCAGTGATTTCTTTGCCATATAACCTCAGTGACAAGTGACGAGTGACAAGTGACGAGATGAAGGCTCTTGCTTGTCACTCGTCACTTCTCATTTGTCACTGCTTTTTCATTGTCTAAAGGGCATCCCCAGAGCTTTGAGGAGCGCTCGCGCCTGCTCGTCATCGCGCGCGGTGGTGACAATCGAGATGTTCATGCCGCGCGTCTTGTCCACTTTGTTGAAATCAATCTCGGGGAAGATCAGCTGCTCGCGGATGCCGAGCGTGTAGTTGCCGCGCCCGTCGAAAGCCTTGGGCGAGACGCCGCGAAAGTCGCGCACGCGCGGCAGCGCGATGGAGACGAGCCTGTCCAGAAACTCGTACATGCGGTCGCCGCGCAGCGTGACCATCGTGCCGATGGGCATGCCCTGGCGCAGCTTGAAGGAGGCGATGGATTTTTTCGCCTTGGTGACGACGGGCTTCTGGCCCGTGATGGCGCGCAGCTCGTCCGCCGCCGTATCCAAAATCTTCGCGTTGGCGATGGCTTCGCCCATGCCCATATTGATGACGATCTTTTCCAGGCGCGGCACGGCCATCGGATTCTTGATCTGGAATTCCTTCGAGATTGCCGGGGCAATCTCTTTGTGATAACGCTCTTTTAATCTCGCTGCCATAACCTTCTTTTCGCTCCCGCTCGTCGCCTGGGTCTCGCCCGCGATCAGATTTGAGCCCTCAAATCATTCGCATCGAGCGTTTCCAGGCCGCAGTGATTTCCCTCTACTTCTCCACGCTCTGCCCGCTGCCCACGGCCACGCGCCGCTTCGAGCCGTCGCCCTCGGTCTCGTATCTCACGCGCGTCGGCTTGCCCGATTGCGGGTCTATCAACTGCACGTTCGAGATGTCTATCCAAGACTCTTTATCGATGATACCGCCGCCGCGATTATTGGCCTGGTTGGCTTTCTGGTGTTTCTTGATCATGCCCGCGCCCTCGACTTTCACTTTCCCTTTCGAGGGTGAGACTTCGAGCACACGGCCACGATGAGGCGTGCGCTCGCCGTTCCTATCGTACTTGTTATAGTCCTTACCGGCGATGACGACGACCGTATCGCCCTTCTTGATCTTCGTGCGCTTGGTTCCCTTATTCACTTCTATATCACCTCCGGCGCGAGCGAAACGATCTTCATATAGTTCTTGTCGCGCAGTTCGCGCGCGACGGGCCCGAAGACGCGCGTGCCGATGGGCGTGCCGTCATCTTTAATGAGCACCGCCGCGTTCTGGTCAAAGCGTATGTAGGTTCCGTCCTTGCGGCGCACCTCTTTGCGCGTGCGTACGATGACGGCGTTCTGCACCGTCCCCTTCTTGATCGTGCCGTCCGGCGCTGCTTCCTTGACCGTCACCTTGATGCGGTCGCCAAGGGAAGCGATCTTGCCCGTCGAGCCGCCAATCGGCATGATCATCTCGACCCGCCGCGCTCCCGAATTATCCGCTACGTCCAAAGACGTTTGCATCTGAATCATTGTTGCTCACTCCGTTCGCAGGACTCGGAATTCAGGACTCAGGAGTCAAAATAAGAGCAAAGCTCTTCCTTCCTGTGACGTGAGTTCTGAATTCTGGCTTCTCTTCTATTTCTCCGCCTTCTGAACGATCTCGACGACGCGCCAGCGCTTTCTGGCCGAAAGCGGCCTGGTCTCGACGATACGCACCTTGTCCCCGATGCTCGCGCCCGTCTCGTCATGCGCCATAAACTTCGATGTGCGGCGCACGTAGCGACGATACTTCGGATGCTTGATCAAGCGATCAACTCTGACGACGACCGTCTTCTCCATCTTGTCGGAGGCGACGACGCCGACCTTCTGAGCGCGATTGCCCCGCTTACCGGCTTCCGAGCCGGAAGCATTGCCCGGCTGCGAGTCAACATTGGGCGCGACCGCGTGCGCTAAGGTCTCGCCAGCCGTCGTGGCCTCTGCGACCTCTGCGTCCCCGGATGTCGGCTGTACGTCTTCCTGATTCTCTTCTGTCATCTCTACCTCGTTCCTGCCTGCGTCTCGCGCTGGCGCACGAGCGTTTGAATGCGTGCGAGCGACTTCTTCTCCTGGCGAATACGCTTGACGGCATCGACTTCGCCGAGCGCCAGCTTGAAGTTCAAGCGAAAGAGCGACTCTTTCAAACGCGCCGCCTCGGCCTGCAAGTCCTCGCTCGTCAAATCGCGCAGGCGATCCAATTCTTCGCGCCTCTTTACCATCGCTAAATCGCGCCTCCTTCTTGTTCCGCGCGGGTCACAAACTTCGTCTTGATGGGAAGCTTCTGCGCGGCCAGGCGCATGGCCTCGCGCGCCGTCGCTTCATCCACACCTTCTATCTCGTAGAGGATGCGGCCAGGCTTGACGACTGCGACCCAGTACTCGGGCGCACCCTTGCCCTTCCCCATACGTGTTTCGGCTGGCTTCTTCGTGACGGGCTTATCCGGGAACATGCGTATCCAGATTTTACCGCCGCGCTTGATGTGACGCGTCATCGCAATACGAGCGGCCTCGATCTGACGATCAGTAATCCAGGCGGGCTCAAGCGACTTCAGGCCGTACTCACCGAAGCTGATCGAAGCGCCGCGATTGGCCACGCCCGTCATGCGCCCGCGCATCTGCTTTCGGTGCTTCACTTTTTTCGGCATCAACATGATTGCTCACTCCGTTCGCAAGTGACGAGTGACAGGTGACAGGTGACGAGTAAAAGCATTTCTTCTTGTCACTTGTCACTCGCCACTTATCACTGCCCTTATGTTCTATCTCCGCCGCGTGGGCGACCGCGATCACCGCTGCCGCCGCGATCTCCGCGCTCGCCCTCACGACCACCCTCGCGCTCGCGGCGCGTGCGCGGTCGGCGCTCGCCGCCACGATCACCGCGCGGCTCGTTGATCGGGTCGGAGCCGGTCCCGCGCGCCATCGCAGCCTTCGGGTCTAGAATCTCGCCCCTGTAAATCCAGACTTTGACGCCGATCACGCCGAAGGTCGTGTGCGCTTCGGCCAGCCCGTAGTCCACGTCTGCGCGCAGCGTGTGGAGCGGAAGCTGTCCCTGCAAGTGCCACTCGCTGCGGGCGATCTCCGCCCCGTTCAAGCGCCCACTGACTTTGACCTTGATGCCCTGCGCGCCGAAGCGCAGAGACTCTTCGACGGCCTTGCGCATGGCGCGGCGGAAGGCTATGCGCTTCTCAAGCTGGGCGGCGATCTTTTCGGCCTGAAGCTGTGCGTTCAGCTCCGGCTTGTGAATCTCCTGGATCGAGACCAGCACTTCGCGGCCAGTCTTGGCCGAGAGGTCGCCCTTGAGCTTGTCAATCTCCGCCCCTTTTCGTCCGATGATGATGCCGGGACGGCTGGTGTAGATGATGATCTTCAGGCGATTGGCGGCGCGCTCCACGTCAACGTGCGAGACGCCCGCTCCGGCGAAGCGTCCCTTCAAGTCGCGCTTGAGCCGTAAATCTTCCAGGAGGTACTCGCCAAACTGTCTCTTCGCGTACCAGTGCGAATGCCAGTCCTTGTTATAGCCGAGCCTGAATCCGTAAGGATGAACTTTCTGACCCACTCTTCTTCTCCGTTTCAATCTAAGCGACTGGAATCTTCAATCTCGAATTCGAGATCGGAAATTCTCAGATCAGGAAAATCTCTTCCGTCAAGAATCTATTCTGCGCTCGTCTCACCGGCGCTCGTCGTATCTGCGGCGGGCGCGGTCGTCTCTACGCCGGCTTCAGTCTGCTCGGGCGCTTCCCTGGCCTCGGCCTTCTCGCCCCCCGTCGCTGCTGCTGCCGGGCTCGCTGTTGTGCGTTTGGGGCGCGGGGCGGCGACGGCTCCGCCGCGTTTGCGGCTCTTGCTCTCGCTGAGCTTCGCCGGTTTGGCCTCGCCCGCTTTGCCGTTCCCTTCAACCTTCTCATCGTTCGAGAGCAGGATGGTGATGTGGCAGAAGTGACGGCGCTCTCGATAGGCGCGGCCCTGCGGCGCCGGACGCATACGGCGACGATTCTTCGTTGGCCCACGATCTACGAATGCCGCTTTGACCCACAGCTCGTCGGGGTCAACCGCGACGTTGGCCTTCTCCGCCGCTTCGGTCGCATTGGCGATGGCCGAGCGCACGCAGGCTTCGACGCCGTCAGCCGCACGCTTGTTCGTGTATTGCAGAATCGCCAAAGCCTGGTTGACGTTCTTGCCGCGAATCATATCGACGACGAGACGCGCCTTCTGCGCCGACCCGCGAAGATACTTTGCACTGGCTCTTGCTTCCATAATCTAACCTCGGTGACGAGTGACCCGGCGAGGAGTGACGAGCCCGGACAAGAGCTTTCATCTTGTCACCGGGTCACTCCTCACTTTTCACTATTTTTTAGCTACCTTCGATGACTTCTCCGCCTTCGTGCCGGAGTGGCCCTTGAACGTGCGCGTCGGCGCAAACTCGCCGAGCTTGTGGCCGACCATATTCTCCGTGACGTAGACGGGCAGATGACGCTTGCCGTTATGCACGCCGAAGGTCAGACCGACCATGTCGGGCGTGATCGTCGAACGCCGCGACCAGGTCTTGATGGCCGGTGGGCGCTGCGCGCCTGCGCGAATCCGCTCCACCATCTTCTGTATGCTCCCGTCAACGAAAGCACCTTTTTTAACTGAACGCGCCATAATGTTTCGCTTCGCTCCACGAGATGCCTGCTGCCGGATGTCAGGTGTTGGTCCTTGCTTTTACTAACATCCGGCATCCGGCATCTGTTATTTGACTCTTCTATCGCGCACGATCATCTTCTGCGTGCGTTTGTTGCTTCTGGTCTTGTAGCCGCGCGTCGGCTGTCCCCAGGGCGTGACCGGATTACGACCGCCGGAGGTCTTGCCTTCACCGCCGCCGTGCGGGTGATCCACAGGGTTCATGGCCACGCCGCGCACATGGGGGCGTATGCCTTTCCAGCGCGAGCGTCCGGCCTTACCGTAAGAGACGTTCTCGTGCTCGACGTTGCCGACCTGGCCGACGGTCGCCATGCACACGACGGGGACGCGACGAACTTCGCCCGAAGGCATACGAAGCTGCGCGTAATCGCCTTCCTTGGCGACAAGCTGCGCGAACGCTCCCGCGCTTCTGGCCATCTGCCCGCCCTTGCCCGGACGCAGCTCAATATTGTGAATCTGCGTTCCCAAAGGGATATTGCGAATCGGCAAGGCATTGCCGGGCAGAATGTCTGCCTCGGCTCCGCTCATCACGGTCTTGCCCACTTCGAGCCCGGCGGGCGACAGGATGTAGCGCTTCTCGCCGTCCAGATATGTGATGAGCGCGATGTGCGCCGAGCGATTCGGGTCGTATTCGATCTGCGTCACGCGACCGGGCACGCCCGCCTTATCGCGCTTGAAATCTATGACGCGATAAAAGCGCTTGTGGCCGCCGCCTCGACGCCTGACCGTGATCCGACCGTCGTTATTGCGGCCAGAGATGCGCGTCTTCGGCTCAAGCAGAGACTTCTCCGGCTCTGCCCCGACCGTTAATTCATCGCGCGTCAAATAAGTCTGGTAACGACGCGCAGGCGATGTCGGTGTAAGTTTCTTTATACCCATAACAGTAGATGTCGGATGTCAGATGCCAGATGTCAGTTTTAGCCTTACCGGCATCCGACATCTAACATCTAGTATCTGCTCTTAGATTGCTTCGCCGTAATCGAGCGGCTGCTCGCCCTTCTTCAACGTGACGTAGGCTTTCTTCCAGGAGGGCTTGCGGCCCTCGAATCGCCCGCGCCGCGCCATCTTGCCCATGTAGTTGATGGTGCGCACCTGATCCACTTTGACTTGAAAGATAGTCTCGACAGCCGACTTGATCTCGGGCTTGGTCGCGCGGCGGTCAACGCGGAAGGTCAGGAGCTGTCGCGCGTCCTGCGACTCCTCTTTGGCGACCAGAGCCTTCTCCGTAATCACCGGCGACTTAATGATGTCCCATACAGTTCTCATTCTTTTCAGGCCGCCTCCTCTTCCGTATTCGTCTGCTCCGCAGCTTCGGGCTCTTCCGCCGCGCCGCTCTCTTCCGAAGTACCGGCGTCAGCCCTTTTCGACTGCGGGTCTAGAAGCTCGGTCAACTCCTCTGCGGCGGCGCGCGAGAGCACGACGCGGTCGTGATAGAGCAGATCGTAGATGTTGAGGCCGAAGCTATTGACGACCTTCGTCCGCCGGACGTTGCGCGAAGAGAGCAGCAGGTTGTCGTTCTCAAGCGAATCGACGATCAAAGTCTTGTGCTCACCGAGTCCGAGCGCGGCGAGCGTATTGATGAAATCCTTCGTCTTCGGCTGATCGAGCGTGAAGCCTTCGAGCACGATCAGGTTGCCTTCGCGCACGCGCGCCGACAGGGCCGAGCGCAAAGCGCCGCGCCTCATCTTCTTCGGCATGTTGTAAGACCAGTCGCGCGCTTGCGGCCCATGAGCATTACCGCCGCCCTTCCAGAGCGGGCTGCGGAGTGACGCGATGCGCGCGCGCCCCGTGCCCTTCTGTTTCCAGAGCTTGCGGCCTGAGCCGGAAGCGTCGCCGCGCGTCTTCGTCCCGACCGTGCCCGCGCGCGCGTTAGCCATAAAGCTCCTGACGGCGGCATGGATCAGAGACTCGTTCAACTCAGCGCCGAACACAGCGTCGGACAATTCCAGGTCGCCGACCTCTTCATTCTTCAGATTGCGCACCTTAACGGTAGGCATTTCGTTTACTCCGTAAAGCAGGAGTCAGGACACGGGGCTCAGGACTCAGAATGAAGATAAAAACCGCTTTTATTCCGACTCCTGTGTTCTGTGTTCTGAGTTCTGCGTCTCTTACTTCTCCGACTTCTTAATGACAACCACGCTGCCGTTTGCGCCGGGCACTGCCCCGCGCACCATCAGCAGATTATTCTCGACATCGACGCGCGCCACCGTCAGACCCTTAATGGTCACACGCTCATCGCCCATGTGGCCCGAAGAGCGCGTGCCCTTGATGACACGCGAAGGGTAGGCCGACTGGCCGATTGAACCCGGCGCTCTGACGTTCATCGAGCCGTGAGATTCCGGCCCGCGATTGAAGTTATGACGCTTGACCGTCCCGGCGAAACCGCGCCCCTTCGAGCGCCCGATGACTTCGATGGCGTCGCCGTCGGCGAACTGGTCAACCAGCACCTTGTCGCCCACGTTCGTCGCCTCTTCGGAGTCTTCCAGTCGAAACTCTTTCAAGATGCGTGTCGGAGGAACGCCCCCGCCGGTCTTCTCGAAGTGGCCGCGCATGGGCTTGTTGACGTTCTTCAGCTTGATGGGGCGGTCTTCGACCAGTCCCAACTGCACGGCGTTATAGCCGTCCCGCCCGGCGGCAGATTTTTTCTGGACGACGATGCACGGCCCGGCCTTTATCACCGTCACCGGAGTGACCGTTCCGTCCGCCGCAAAAATCTGCGTCATCCCGACTTTCTTACCGATGATCCCATTAACCATCACTTACCTCGGTGAGTAGTGACGAGTGGCGAGTGACGAGTTAACACAAGACTTCAGCTTGTCATTCGTCGCTTCTCACTTGTCACTGCAATTTTACTGCCTGCCAAACGCTTTGATCTCGACATCGACGCCCGCCGGAAGGTCTAGCTTCATGAGCGCGTCAACGGTCTGCGGCGTCGGGTCAAGAATGTCCATCAGACGCTTATGCGTTCTGATCTCGAACTGCTCGCGCGATTTCTTATCCACATGCGGCGAGCGCAGCACCGTCCACTTGTTCTTCAAAGTGGGAAGCGGGATGGGCCCGGCGACGCGTGCGCCCGTTCTCTTCGCCGTCTCGACGATCTCCGAGGTGGACTGGTCCAGCACGCGATGATCGTAAGCCTTGAGTCTGATTCTGATCTTTTCGTTCAGCATAATTTCCTTAACTCAAAAATTTTGGTGCAGCGTGGAGAGCTATTCGACGACTTCCGAGACCGTGCCCGCTCCCACTGTTCGCCCGCCTTCTCTGATCGCAAACCGCAATCCCTTCTCCATCGCGATCGGCGCGATCAACTCGATCTCCATCGCCACGTTATCCCC
>DASVQM010000036.1:0-120456 GCA_036389095.1 Pyrinomonadaceae bacterium | reverse complement strand
CCGGGCGGGTATGTTCCCGCAGCCAAGACCCGCCCGGGACCTTTGGCGCGACTGACAAGTGCCGATAAGCTACAATTACTCATCACTTGTCACTCATCACTCATCACTGCTTTGTTATGCCGAGCGAATCGAGCACGCCTTCGCGGTCGCGCCATCCGGCCTCGACCTTGACGAACAGCTCAAGGTGGCAGCGATGGCCGAGCAGGTGCTCTACGTCGCGGCGGGCGCGCGTGCCTATCTCCTTCAGCCGCTCAGCGCCGTGTCCGATGACGATCTTTTTCTGTGAAGGTCGCTCGACAAAGATGGCGCAGTGTATGCGCGTAAAATCTGCGCGCTCTTCGTCAAATTTTTCCGTCACGACCGCCGTCACGTAGGGAATCTCGTCGCCCATCGTCTGCAAAATCTTCTCGCGCACGATCTCCGAGACGAGCAGGCGCAAGGGCTGGTCCGTCAGCTCATCCTCGTCAAAGATGGGCTCGCCTGCTGGCAGGTGTCGGATCATCTCGTCGAGCAGGACTTCGATCATGTCGCCCTTGAGCGCCGAGAGCGGCACGACCGCCCGCCACTCATGCTCATGTCCGTACCACTCCATCAGAGGCAGAAGCTTTGACTTGTCGGCCAGCTTGTCCGTCTTGTTCAGCAGGAGCAGCGCGGGCTTCTCAGACTCTCTGACCAGGTCGAGCACGAAGCGGTCGCCGTTGCCCGTCGAGACCGAAGCGTCACGCAGCAGGCAGACCAGGTTGACGCCTTCGAGCGCTTCGTGAACGGCGGCCATCATGCGCCGGTTCAACAAGTATCCCGGCTTATGCACGCCGGGCGTATCCACGAGGACAATCTGCCCTGTGGGCCGCGTGATGACGCCCTGTATTCTGTGGCGCGTCGTCTGCGGCTTATTCGACACCGCCGCGATCTTCTCGCCCACGAGCCGGTTCAGAAGCGTTGACTTCCCGGCATTGGGCCGTCCGATCAAAGCGACATAGCCGCTGCGATAAGCTTCAGACCCTTTGATACTTTCACTCTCAGCCATGCCCGGTGCCACCAGTTATGTCGAAGGGAAACGCAGATGATAAACGCGCTTCTGTGTATGTGAACTCACCGCGATCTTCATCCACGGCTCTGCAAAGCCTGCTCTCCGTTGAGCTTTAAGATTTCGAGCGTCATCTCCGCAGAGGCGTACATGTCTTTCACGTCGAGCCATTCGTTGACGGTGTGGATGGCGCGCATCCCCGTGCCGAGGTTGGCGCATTCGATGCCCTTGCGGTTGAAGATGTTGGCATCGCAGCCGCCGCCGGATGCCATCGTCTGCACAATGAGTCCCATGCGCGAGGCCGCTTCGATGACGAGTTGGACGACGCGCGCCGAGTCCGGCACGTTCATCGCGGAGTAGTCGCGCTCGACCTTGGCCTTGACGCTCGCCTTAGTCGTTTTGCCTTCGACCGTCACTTCGTACCTGGCCGCCGCCTCCTCGAAGCATTGAACCATGTGGGCGCACTGCGCCTCTAATTTATCCTGGTCGAGCGAGCGCGCTTCGCCCCAGAGCGTGACGAGGTTGGGGATGATGTTGGTGGCCGCGCCGCCGTGTATGACGCCGATGTTGGCCGTGGTCTCTTCGTCGATGCGTCCGAGCTTCATCCCGGTAATGGCTTCGGCGGCGACCCTGATGGCAGAGATGCCCTGTTCGGGCGCGACCCCGGCATGAGATTCCAGGCCATGCACTTCGATCTCAAGATGATTCGATGACGGCCCGCGGGTAAAGAGAAAGCCCGGATCGTCGGAATCAAAGACGATGCCGTAGCGCGATTTGATCTTCGAGACATCCAGGTGCTTGGCCCCGAGCAGCCCGACCTCCTCGCAGATGGAGAAGACGGCCTCTATGTCCGTGTGCGGAATATTCTGTTCCTTGAGGCAGCGTATGGCTTCGATGATGACGGCGCAGCCCGATTTGTCATCGCCGCCGAGAACGGTCGTGCCGTCTGTGCGGATGATGTCGCCCTCGATGACGGGCTTCACATTTTCGCCGGGGACGACCGTGTCCATGTGCGCGCTCATCATGATCGGCTCCGCGCCGGGGATCGTTCCCTTGAAGCGCGCGATGACGTTGCCGGAATTACCGCCCACTTTCGCGCCCGCGTCGTCAATCTCGACCTCCGCGCCCAGCTCTTCACAATACTTCTTGATGCGCTCGGCGACGTTACGCTCGCGGCGCGAGTGGCTGTCAATCTGGACTAATTCGAGCAGAAGATTCTTGATGCGTTCCTGGTTAATCATTGTTCCCCCGAAAATTTCTGGATTGTAATCTCAAGTCCGATGCAAAGGCGGATTCTAACAGGGATGGACAGGAGAGACAGGATGAAAACTGAAAGCCGGAAGAAAGCTGAAAGCATTGCTCCGTGAATATTCTCTTTGCTTCTCTTTATCCTGTCCCTGCTGTCCATCCCTGTTAAATCCTTCTTTCATCTTTCATTTTCAACGACTGTCAAGCTCATCAAGGGCGCGTTGCAGTTCGTCGCGCTTGGCCTCAAGCGTGGACTCGTCGGCGTCGGGCGCGACGTAGATCGGTGGCGCGATCAGGACGCGGGCGCGTGTGAAGGGCTTCGGAACCTGGAAAGCGTCCCAGCTTTTGGCCTGCCAGAAACGCTCCGCCTTGATCGTGAAGGGGAGAACCGGATGGCCGGTCTTTTTCGCCAGCAGCACTGCTCCCATCTTGGCGACGTAGCGCGGCCCTTTCGGCCCATCAATCGTGAATGCGGTCGGGCAGCCAGCCCTCATCAACCTGACCATCTCGACGACAGCCCCGACGCCGCCGCGTGTGGAAGAGCCGCGCGCCGCCCCGTATCCGAAGCGCTGGATGAAGCGCGCGATGTACTCGCCGTCGAAGCTCTGCGAGGTCATGACGACGATGCGGCGTCGCCGCCAGAAGTAGGTTGCAAGCAGGATACGGTTATGCCAGAAGACGTAGATGGGCAGAGAGCCCGCGCCGGCGGCCCGCTCCCAGTTCTCCCAGCCCTCGACCTCGAAGCGCGTGGTGCGACCGATGAGGTTGATGAGGAGGTAGAAAAGGAGGTCTGCGGCGCGAATCATCAACCGTTTCTTCAGGGGATAGGCCGAGAGGTCTGCAAAGGTGTAGGCGCGTTTCAAGCCGTCGGCTGCCCCCGTTGCGCCTCGCGCTTCGCGTCGCTCTCGTTGTTCCAATGAAGCTTGCATGAGATGTAAAGACAAAGGGTAAAAGGAAAAGCGGAAAAAGGAAAGGCTGAAAAAATCGTGACGCACGAGTGCCGACGCTTTGGACTTTGGGCCAGATACGGATATTATTTGGAACGTGGCGGCAGGCTTTAGCGTATAGCGCAAGCGGAAACACTGTCTCTTCCCTTCCTCGTACATTTAGGTCACGGACGGTTAGGCCGGATGGATAAACGACGAATCCTCATCGTGGATGACAATGATGAGCTGCGCGCAGTGCTCGAAGAGGCGTTGCGCGAACTCGGTCATGAGGTCGTCGCTATCGGCGATCGCGCCGACGCCATCGAGCGCGACGACCTGGAGGAGTTCGACCTCATTATCAGCGACCTCACCGACGACGAGGACTCCGGCGTTCAACTCCTCAGCGAGATCAAGCGCAAGCGTTTGATGGTTCCCGTCGTCGTCTCTTCAGATCAGGCGCAGCAGCCGGGCGTCGTCAAAGCCTTCAAGATGGGCGCAGCCAACTACCTGCGCTCTCCTTACGATAAAGATGAGCTGTGCAGCATCGTCGAGAAGACCCTGGCCTACAAGCTGCGTTTCGTTGACGACCTCAAAGTGCTGCCCTACGTGCACGAGAAGATAGAGTTCGAGCTGCCCTCGGATGTCTCTCTGATGAACGGCGTGCTGCAATACCTGATCGAGCGCGTCGCCAAGCTCGGCGTCATCAAGCCGGAACGCTCCAACCTCTTCATCGCCCTCGACGAAGCATTCGTCAACGCCGTCAAGCACGGCAACAAGAACGACCCGACGAAGCTCGTCAGAATCACCGCCGAGCTTTCGCCGCAGGAAGCACGCTTCACCGTCGAAGACGAGGGCGAGGGCTTTAACGTGCAGGATATTCCAGACCCTTGCGACCCGGCCAACCTCTTCAAATCATCCGGGCGCGGCGTCCTCCTCATCTACAACATCATGGACAAGGTCGAGTACAATGAGCGCGGCAATCGCCTGACGATGATCAAGCGGCCCGAAGACACGCTCGACTCCGAATTGATTGAAGCGCTCGGCAAAGACGACAATAATCATCACAAGCAGGGCTGAAGTGTCAGAGCCGCGAAGCATCTTCGCCGCCTGGCGCTGGTGGCTTGGGCCCACGGCGCTCGCGCTCGCCCTCGCCTTCATCTACAGAGACCCCTTCATCGGCGATTGGGACGCGCTCGATTACACGGTGCTCTCGCTGCGCGCCGAGCCTTCCTCGATGGCGCTGGGGCGCTCGCTCTTCATCTTCTCGAATCACGCGCTGTGGCGCATGGCCCACGCCTTCTTCGCTCTTCCGGCCTCGGACGCTTACCTGCTCTTCAAATACGCGGTCATCGCGCAGTGCCCGCTCGCAGTCCTCGCCTGCTGGACGCTTGCGCGAGACCTGACGCGCTCCGTTGAGGCAGCGACAATCGCGGCGCTACTGGTCGCCACCTCTCCCGCCTTCGTCGTCTACGGCGGGCAGGTGATGACGGAGATTCCCTCTTTGCTGCTCGTCTCCGTCGCCCTCACCATTCACCTGCGCGGCATCGAAAACCGGAGAGTGTGGATGATCCTTGTCGGAGCGGCTGTGCTCGGCATGGGAGTCAACGTGCGCGAGACGGTCGCCTTCTACGCTCCCTGGCTTGTGCTCGCGCCGTTCGTCTGTGGGCCCACGAAGGCGCACGGGCGCAGGAGGAGGGCTGCTCGCTGGGCCGTGATGTCATGCCTGGTCTTCGCGGCCTTTGCGTTCGGGCCTTTCGTGCTGTGGTTTATGGGCGACGACGGCTTTCGAGCATCCTGGTATGGATGGCGCGAGTCCATGCGTATGGAGTCGGCGCGTCACCCCGTCGCGCCCCGAAATCTTTTTCCCTTCCTCTTCTATTTCTTTCTCGCCGCGCCGCCTGTCTTCCTGACGCTGCCTTATGTCGCGCTCAAGGAGTGGCGCGAGCGGGGGCTCTCTTGCCTGCTGGCGATGGCTCTGGTGGGCCTGCTCGCCGACTGCCTGCTGATCTTCAACTACAGCACGGTGGTCAACTGGCGTTATTTTCTGACGGGCCTTCCGGCGCTCGCGCCGCTCGTGGCCGTGGGGCTGCTGCGCTGGCGAGCGGCGAAGAGCGGCGACACTCGTCGCGCTTTCCTACACATCACTCTGGCTCTAGCCTTTGCGACCCTGTTGATCGGCGTCTATGCCAAGGCGGCGAGCCGTTCCTACAGGGTCGAGCGCGCGTTGACCAGGGATTACAGAGAGCGGCTCATGCTTCTGCCGCGCGACGGCGTCGTCATCGCGGGCGGGCAGACCGTCGCCGTCACTTATTATCGCGGCATCGGAGAGGGCGCGTGGGAGGTGATAGGGACTGGCGGCGGCTGGCCCGGCGAGCAGCTAGTGCCACTGATCGAAAGATATTTGCAGCAGGGCCGCCCTGTTTTTCTGGACCGCGACACGCGCTTTTGGTCTGCCTGCGGCTGGCAGTTGGAGGAGACGCGCGCCATCGCCGCCCTCGAATCGCGCTTCCATTTTCGCCGCATCTCGGACACCATCTTCGAGCTGAGACCAGCGACGGATGAGACCGCGCACGATGATGCGAACCTGAAAAGCCTGCTGCCCGAGAACAGACCGGCGGAGGTCAGGAAATGTACGAGTGCAAGGATGAAGGTGGAAGGATGAAGTAAAAGCTGGTTTGAATGAATCAGCCTCAACAGTCGCATTTTCATCCTTCATCCTTTCATCTAACTATGCCATACGAACTATTTCTCGCGCTTCGTTATCTCTATTCGCGGCGGCGGCGACCGTTGGCGCGTATCACTGCGCTGGCGGCCATTACGGGAGTCGCGTTCGGGGTCGCGGCGCTGATCGTCGCGCTGGCGCTCGCCAACGGCTTCCGCGACGAGATGCGAGATAAAATACTGCGCGGCACGGCACACATCTCGCTGATGCGCAGGGACGGCCAGCCATTGACGGACTGGCACGCCTTAGTCTCCAGAGTGCGCGCCGCGAAGGGCATTGTGGACGCGACGGCGACGACCTACGATAGCGCGCTGCTGAGCGGCCAGGGCTCTTCGGCTTACGCCGTCCTGCGCGGGATAGATAGAGAATCCGTGCGCGCGCTCTCTGAAGTCCGGCGCACGCTCCTGGCGGGCACGACAGAGCCTTTGCTGCAAGACGCGCAGTTGGCCCAACCCGCAGTCTCTACTTCTCCGAGAGAAAACAATTCTCAGGATCAAGGCCCAGCCATCACCTCTTTTGACGAAGTGCCGAGCGAGGCGGCGCTGCCGGGCGTCGTCATCGGCGCTGAGCTTGCAGAGCGCACGGGTCTGCATGTGGGCGACGTGGCCCAGCTCGTTTCCGGCGACGCGACGCTGACGCCGCTCGGCCTCGCGCCTCGCTATCGTCGCGTACGGGTAGCAGGAATTTTCCGTTCCGGCCTCTACGAGTACGACTCGACCTGGATTTATATCGCGCTTCCTCAAGCCGCAAGCCTTGCCGGTCAACCTCCGTCGTCGGCCTCCGTCATCAGCATAGAGGTCGCCGACATCTACGGCGTCGGCCAGATTTCGGCGCGGCTGCGAGAGGAGCTGGGCGGCGAGTACACGACCCTCGACTGGCAAGAGGCCAACCGCCCGCTGTTCGCCGCGCTCGCGCTCGAAAGACGCATGGGCCTCGCCATCCTCGCGCTCATCATCCTCATGGCGGCGCTCAACATAACAACCATGCTCGTGCTCGTCGTCGTCGAGCGGCGCGCCGACATAGCCATCCTCGGCGCGATGGGCGCACGCGCTCGCAGCATCATGTTCATCTTTATCATCGAAGGGGCGGCGGTCGGATTCGCGGGCGCGCTCTCCGGCGTCCTGCTTGGGCTCCTAGCCTGTTTCATCGGCGACCGTTACCGTCTGGTCAGTCTTCCGGCAGACGTTTACTCGCTCAGCAACGTGCCCTTTCACACGCGCCCACGCGACGTTGCGCTCTCGGCCCTGGCGGCTTTCCTGCTGAGCCTGCTGGCGACCATCTACCCTGCATACAGGGCCGCGCGCCTTCGCCCGGCAGAGGCTCTGCGAGATGGCTAGCTAAATTTTTCTGACAAAGCAGGAATTAACAGGGAGGGACAGAGATTGTCAGGATGAAAACTAAAAGCATGATGAAAGATGAAAGCATTGCTGCAATGAATTCCGTCTTTGCTTCTCTTTATCCTGTCCATCCTGTTAATTCTCTTCTCGAACTCATAAGGGGAGCGGCGGCTAATCCAAAATCCGGAATCTAAAATTCAAAACAGTTTGGTCGTGCGGGGCCTGTGCAAAGCTTTCGGCAATCCTGCGGGCGCTCGCTTAGAGGTGCTGCGCGGTGTTTCGTTTGCGGTGGAGGCGGGCGAGATGGCTTGCGTCATGGGCGCTTCGGGCGCTGGCAAATCAACGCTGCTCCAACTGCTCGGCGGACTCGAAGCAGCGGACGAGGGCGAGATCAGGCTGGGTGATTTCGACATCGCAAGAGCGCGAGGCCGAGAGTTGACACGCCTGCGTAACGAGCAGGTCGGGTTCGTCTTTCAGTTTCATCATCTCTTGCCAGACCTGACGGCGGCGGAGAACGTCGCTCTGCCTCTGCTGATCAAACGCCTGGCGAAGCCTGCGGCGCTCAAGCGTGCAGCGGAGATGCTTGAGAGGGTCGGTCTTGAAGACCGCGCTGACGCCTCCGTACGTCTTCTTTCGGGCGGCGAGCAACAGCGCGTAGCCATCGCGCGCGCCCTCATCACAGGGCCCGGACTCATCCTCGCCGACGAGCCGACGGGGAATCTGGACGCCCGGGCAGGCGATGAGACCGGAGCGCTGCTCGCCTCATTCTGTCATGCTCAAGGAGCGGCGGTCGTCGTCGCCACACACAATGAACGGCTCGCTCGCCTCTGCGACCGCGTTCTTCTTCTCTCGGAGGGACGATTGCATGAGCAGCCGCGAAGAGAATGACGCTTAGGCTGAGGAAGGAATTAACAGGGGTGGACAGAGATTGTCAGGATGAAAACTAAAGGCAGGATGAAAGATGAAAGCATTGCTCCGTGAATATTCTCTTTGCTTCTCTTTATCCTGTCCCTGCTGTCCATCCCTGTTAATTTTCTTCTCTCTATAGCTTGGGGGCTCTCAATCTATCTGCTCCATAAATTTAGTCTATCTTTTCCCGACCGGCGCGTGCTATAAAGTTATGGGGTCGCGCTTTTTGGGGCGACCTTGAACATTCTCTACCGCCCCTCTCGTCTCACCTGAACGATCTTCCACAATCATCCTCTCAAAGGAGTTACAGCAAGTGAATAAGAAGGCTTTCTCTACGGTCTTGTTCTTCGTGTGCCTGTCGGTGATGTCGTGTGTGGCGCTCGGCCAGCAGCCGCGCAGGCCCAGGCGCTCAGGCGGTCTGGATAATCTTTCTCTGCCTTCGACGGGCGTCTCGCTCGCGGCGGCTTCCTGGCAGCAGGTCGCGCCCGAAGGGGCGGGTTTTTCCGTGATGATGCCGGGCTTGCCCGACGAATTGACCAGAGATATGACGCCGGAGCAGAACGCGGTCGGGATGCGCCAGTATCACGTCAAAGCAGATGGCGCGGAGTACACGGTCGGAGTCGTTCTCAATCTCCCCAGCCAGATCACGGAGCAGCCCGGCTTCGCCGCCAAGTATTTCCAACTGCTCCCGACCGGCATGATTAAGTCTGCCGAGTATGCACAGAAGAATTATGTGCTTGCCTCTCAACGCTCCATCTCGATCAACGATTATCCGGGTCGGCAGTACAAGTTCGACTCGACCGATTACACCTGCATGATGCGGGTCTACCTGATCGAGCGCAGCGTCTATGTGCTGGCCGTCGAGAGCCCCAAGGCATCCGTCTCGACGGATAACGTCGAGAAGTTTCTCTCGTCGTTTACGCTCAAGGAGCGCTGAAGCTCCGCTGCTTATCCGGGCGGCCCGGCGCGAAAGCTTCCTTCGGACTTTCGATTCCCGGCGCGAGGATGCCCCGGCGGTCCAGGTTGGCCCACGGGGCGGGCAGGGGTTTCGTCTATCCAAATTGCCCTCCGGGCAACTCTTTTCCGCCGCCACTCTTCTTCCTTTGCTATCATTAGGTTATAATGCATCGGGCGGTGCGGTCGGCCAACCCGATCTCACCCTAAGCAATCCTACAGATAGTTCTTCGGCGGTATAAGGCGCAATGTTCGAACGCTACACGGAAAAAGCGCGAAGAGTCATCTTCTTTGCGCGCTACGAAGCCAGCCAGTTCGGCGCACCGGCCATAGAGCCAGAGCACCTGCTCCTCGGGCTGATGCGTGAAGATAAGACTCTGACCGGACGATTCTTTCCACGCGCACAGGTCTCCATCGAAGCCATACGCAAGGAGATCGAAGGCCGCACGCTCTTGAGAGAAAAAATTTCTACGAGCGTGGAGTTGCCCTTAGCGCCGGAAACGAAGAGGGTGCTGGCCTATGCGCACGAGGAGAGTGATCGCCTTCAGCACAGGCACATCGGCACTGAGCACCTGCTGCTCGGCCTGCTCAGAGAAGATCGTTCGATGGCGGCTGAGATTCTCTATGAGCGTGGCTTGAGGCTCAATGCCGTCAGGGACGAGATCGCGCGGCAGACGGGAGCCGATTCGCGCTCTGCGCAGAAGAAGGACACGCCGCACCTCGTCGAATTTTCGCGCGACCTGACCGAAGACGCGCAGAACGATAAGCTCGACCCGCTCGTCGGGCGCGAGGCCGAGATCGAGCGCGTCGTACAGATTCTTTGTCGCCGCACGAAGAATAACCCTGTCCTGATAGGTGAGCCCGGCGTCGGCAAGACTGCCATCGTCGAAGGTCTCGCACAGCGGATCGTGCGCGGCGAAGTCCCTTCGTTTTTGGAGAACAAGCGAATTCTTTCGCTCGACCTGAGCCTGATCGTGGCGGGCACGAAGTATCGCGGGCAGTTTGAAGAACGCCTCAAGCAGATCATGCGCGAGCTGATCGAGAACCCGCACTACATAGTCTTCATAGACGAGCTGCATACTCTGGTCGGTGCGGGAAGCGCCGAGGGCTCGCTCGATGCCGCGAACATCCTGAAGCCTGCGCTTTCGCGCGGCGAAGTCCAGTGCATCGGCGCGACCACCCCGGCTGAGTTTCGCAAGTCAATCGAGAAAGACCGCTCGCTTGAGCGGCGCTTCCAGGCCGTCAAGGTTCCGCCGCCCTCTGAGGCCGAGGCCGTGCAGATCCTGGACGGCGTGCGCGAGCGTTACGAGACTTTCCACCAGGTACGCTATACGGAAGACGCGCTCGAAGCCGCCGTCTACCAATCGAATCGTTACATTCCAGACCGCTTCCTGCCCGATAAAGCCATTGACGTGATTGACGAAGCGGGAGCGCGCGTCAAGCTGAGAGTGCGGCGCGAGCAGGGCAACCTTGAAGCCTGGAATCCGGTCGAATGGCCGCGCACCACTTATGCCGGAACGGAGCCGCTCGGCAGCGTGCGCCCGCACGGGGCGGACGAGGACGCGCTGGTTTCGGCGGAAGTGACCCGCGACGATATAGAAGACGTGATCGCGCGCTGGACGGGCATACCCGTCATGTCGCTCAAGGAAGAAGAGACGCAGAAACTCCTTCGCATAGAGATGGAGTTGCACCGCAGAGTCGTTTCACAGCGCCCGGCCATCTCTGCCCTGGCGCGGGCCATTCGCCGCTCGCGCGCCGGACTGAAAAGCCCGCAGCGCCCCGTCGGCTCTTTCCTCTTCCTTGGGCCCACGGGGGTCGGCAAGACCGAAGTTGCTCGCTCGCTCGCGGAATTCCTCTTCGGCTCTGAGCGCTCGATGATTCGCTTCGACATGTCAGAGTTCATGGAGAAGCATTCGGTCTCGAAGCTGATCGGCTCGCCTCCCGGCTACGTCGGCCACGAAGAGGGCGGGCAGCTTACAGAGCGCATCAAGCGCTCGCCCTACTCCGTCCTCCTCTTTGACGAGATCGAGAAAGCGCACCCCGACATCTTCAATGTCCTCTTGCAGGTCTTCGAGGACGGGATTCTGACCGACGCTCTCGGCAACACGGTTGATTTCAAGAACGCGATCATCATCATGACCTCGAACATCGGCGCGCGCTTTATTCAGAAGCGCGGGACGATGGGCTTTCAGGCCACCAACGATGCTTCGCGCGAGAAGCTGGAAGAGATGGTCATGAGCGCCGTGCGCCAGACCTTTAATCCGGAGTTCATCAACCGCCTGGACGAGATTATAATTTTCGATCAACTGCTGGATGACGAGCTGCTGGAAGTCGTCCAGTTGCAGGTCGAGACCATCAATAAGACGCTCTCGACGCGCGGGCTGGAGGTTCGGCTCACGGATGAAGCGAGGCGCTGGATTGTGACCAAGACCTGCGCCGACCGCTCCTATGGCGCGAGGCCGCTGCGCCGCGCCCTGCAAAAGCACGTCGAAGACCCGCTCTCAGAGGCATTGATTCAGGGCCACCTGGGCGAGGCGACCTTGATCGAAGTTTTTCTGGACGGAAATGAGCTGAATTATCGCTCGGCGGGTGTCGAAGAGCCGGGCGACGCGCTCCTAATTCACTGAAAACGCGGTCCAAACTCTAAAGCCGGAATGTCCAAAGTCGCAGTTGTGCCTCTGACTTTGGACATTTGACTTTGGACTTTAGACTTGTTTTGCCTGTATAATGCGCAACTTTGCTGGACGAGTGGGCTGGCAACGGGCGAGGTGTCGCCCGGAATCCAATAGCTGCAAGCTAGAGTTCCAGCAGCCGTGGCCCCAGGACGGCAAGCTTTTTTCTTTTATCATTACTTTTATCTTTTCGATACACTTCCTGAAGTCTGTCAAAGTACCATCTGAGGGATATAGCACTTATGCACCTTCTACGTGCCCCTTTGCTTGTTTTTCTGAGCGTCGTCGTTGGAGTCTCGGCCCTGCCCCTGGCCCAGCCGCGCGCTCACGCCCAGCAGCCGCAACGTCTCGTCGAAGCGGTTGATATAGAGGGCAATCGCCGCCTGCGAGACGAGGATATTCTCTACTACGTGCAGACGCGCCCCGGCGATGTCTACAACCCGCAACAGGTCGAGCGCGATTTTCAGGCCATCCTCGCCCTCGGCTTTTTCGACAAGACGGCCTCGCGCGTCTCGACCGTGGACGGCCCGCGCGGCGGCGTCGAAGTCATCTTCACGGTCAAAGAGCTTCCGATCATTCGAGACATACAGTTCGAGGGCCTCAAGAGCGTGCCGGAATCCGATGTCCTGAAGGCTTTCCGCGAGCAGCGCATAGGCGTCTCGAAGGAAGCCATCTACGATCCCGTCAAGGCGCGCAACGCCGTGCGCGTCCTCAAAGAACTGCTCGCCGAGAAGGGCCACCCCAACGCCTCCATAGAGGTTCGTGAAGACGAGGTTTCGGCCACCTCCACGGCCATCACCTTCGTCATCAACGAGGGCGACCGCGTGCGAGTCGTCGAGATACAGTTTGAGGGCAACCAGGTTTTCAGCGACGGCAAGCTGCGCTCGCAGATGAAGTACGTGAGAGAGGCCGGATTGATCTCGCGCTTCAAGGGCACGGACATTTTAGACCGCCGCAAGCTCGACGAAGACCTGCGCCGCGTCGCCTTCTACATGCGCTCGAAAGGTTATCTGCAAGCGCGCACGGGCGAGCCGCGCATCGAGGGCTTAGGGCGTCGCACGACGGGGTTCTTCATCCCGCTGCCCTTTCTTTCATCCACGGACGAGGCTCTGCGCGTGACCATCCCCGTGACGGAAGGAAGGGTCTATCGCATCGGAGAGCTGAAGGTCGAGGGCAACTCTATCTTCTCCGAACAGGTCATTCGCACCGTCATCGGTCTCAAGCAGGGCGACATCGCCAACGGCGAGCGCATCGGCAAGTCGCTCTTTGAAGACCTCAAGAAGCTCTACGGCTCGCAGGGCTTCATCCAGTACACGGCTGAGCCCGAACCGACCTTCAAGGACAGCCCGACGAACCCGAACGAGGGCATCGTTGACTTCACGATCTCGATTGACGAGGGCAAGCAGTTTACGCTGCGTCGTTTGGAGTTTCTGGGCAACACCTTCACGCGCGATAACGTGCTGCGCCGCGAAGTCATACTGAATGAGGGCGACATCTACAGCCAGTCGGCCTTCGAGTATTCCGTGCTGCGTCTGAACCAGTTGGGCTACTTCGACCCGATTGATAAAGAGAAGGACGTGGACTTTCGTACCGACGAAGACCTCGGGCAGGTGGATGTCAATCTCAAGGTGGCCGAGCGCGGTCGCCAGCAAATCTCCTTCAACGGCGGTCTCTCCGGCATTGGCGGCTCCTTCTTCGGTCTGGACTATTCGACCAACAATCTCCTGGGTCGCGGCGAAACCCTCTCGCTCAGCATCGCGGCGGGCAATCGCCAGCGCTCGCTTCAGTTCTCTTTCACCGAGCCTTATTTCCGTGATCGTCCGATCACCATCGGTTTCTCGCTCTTCGCCTTTACGCAAAAGTTCTTCGGCGAGGGGACGTTCCTGTCGCAGAACGCGGCGGCGCAGCAGGGCATTTTCGGCTCGGAGCTTGATTTCCTGAGCGTCTCGGACGAGAACCTTTTCACGCGCAAATCCTACGGCGGCTCGATCTTTGCGAGCGCTCCGCTCTCGGAGTTCTATCGCAAGCGCCGCTTCACGCAATCCACGCGCATCGGTCTCTCATATCAGCTTTCGCTGACATCCGTGACAGACCCGCCCGTCAATCAACAGGGCAGCAACTCGGCCAATTTCATTCCGGTCATCTACAGCCAGCCCGACATTCTGACGAGCCGCCTGACGCCGACCTTCGTTTACGACACGCGCGACTACTCGAAGAATTCTACCGACCCCGTCAACGGCTCGCAGATTTCGGGCTCGCTGGCGATTTCCGGGCCGATCGGCGACGTGCGTATGTATGCGCCGAGCCTTTCCTACATCCGGTTTATGCCCGTGCGTAATAAGGGGCGCGATCAGAACCCGGACGTGTTCGGGTTCCGCCTGCTGGCGGCTCATGTCGGCAGCTTCTCCATCTCGAACGCTGTGAGAAACGCCAACTCGCTCGCCTTCATTGACGGCATTCCGATCTACGAGCGTTTCTTCCTCGGCGACGAGTTTACCGTACGCGGCTACAACGTGCGCTCCATCAGCCCCATCGTGCCGCTCGATCAGTTCATCACGACGCGCAACGTCGTGCTGGCGACCAATCCGACGGGGACGCCGGAAGCCATCCCGGGTCTGCCCCCAGACCTCGCCAACATAGGGCTCTTTACGGGCGTGGGCGGCAATAATCCGCTGCTGCTTTCCCGGCAGTTCACCTCCATCGGCGGCGATACGCAGTTGCTTGCGAACCTCGAATATCGCATACCCATCTTCGGGCCCGTGAGCGCGGCGGCCTTCGCCGACATCGGTTCGTCTTTCAACATCCGCTCCGGCAACGATCAGTTCTTTTCGAGCAACTTCCTGGCCGACCAGCCTTTTCTGGCTCCGAATCAACTGAGCACTTTCGTCGGCGTGGCCAATCCGCAGCTTCAACTCTCGCCGCTCGGCGGGCTCATCATCCGTGATAATCGTCTCGTCACGCGAGACGAGTTTAACCAGGCTCTGCGTGTCGGCCCGGTTGACCCCCTGACGGGTCTGCCCTTCGGCTTCCAGCAGGCTTTCCTGCGCGGTGATATTCAGACCAACACAGCCGTGCGCCTGAGTGAAAGCGTCTTCTCGAAACTGAGCGATTACCGCTCAAGTCTCGGCATGGAAGTCAGGTTCCAGGTTCCCATCATCAACGTCCCTTTCCGTCTCATATACGCTTTCAACCCGAATGCGCGGAGGGGTTTTCTCCCGGAGGTTCCGGGCATCTTCTTTGACGAAAAGAAGAGCGTCTTCAGGTTCAGCGTGGGTCGCACATTTTAACTGTTTGTCGGCAAACCAACCGGGCGGTGCGCGGCGTCTAAGCCAGGTACTAGCGCAGCAGACTAAACCCCAGCACCGCCTTTCAACTATTTAAGGAGCATTACAAAAAGTTATGAGAACATATCGTTTGATCGCCGCCGCAGCGTTTCTGGTGGCCGTCACAGCACTTTCCGCCCCCGCCCAGCAGCAGAGACCGGCTGCCGCAGCCGCCACGCCTGCCGCCGCATCAAACGCCGCTATCCCCGACAGCAAGATCGCCCTCATCAACACAGACTTTTTCGGTGACGAGAGGCAGGGCATTACGCGCCTCGTCGCCGCCGTCAAAAAGGTGGACACGGAATTCACGCCGCGCCGCACCGAGTTGCAGGGCATCAAGTCTCAGATTGACAAGCTGACGGCTGACATACAGGCCACGGCCAATGTCGCCACACAGCAGACGCTTCAGCAAAAGCAGGAGCAGCTTGATAGCCTCAAGCGAGATTACACGCGTAAGGGCGAGGACGCGCAGGCCGCCTACAACAAGCGCCTTCAGGAATCCGTCGGCCCGCTCTACGAGGACATCGGCAAGGCGCTCGATGCCTTTGCCCGCGCGCGCGGCATCACGCTTCTGCTCGATGCCGCCAAGATCGGGCCCGCCATCCTGGCGGCTGTTGACGCGATGGACGTGACGCGCGCCTTTATCGCCGAGTACAACAGCAAGAATCCCTCGACCGCTTCGGCGGCTGGGCCGGGCCGCTAAAGCCGGTAGCCTGAGCCACTTTCCGGGTGCGGAGGCGCGGCGGTTCTCTCAAGAGAGCGACGCGCCCCGCATTCTGCATTTCGCCGTCCCTTAATTGACGGCTTTTCGCCCTTCTCTGAACTCTTCGGAGACTGCCATGGAGACGGTTCTCGACGCCCGCGCCATTCAAGAGCTGCTGCCGCATCGTTATCCCTTCCTGCTCGTTGATCGCATCATCGAGCTTGTGCCAAGGGAGCGCATCGTCGGCGTCAAGCAGGTGACCATCAACGAGCACTTCTTTCTGGGCCATTTTCCCGGAGCACCCGTGATGCCCGGCGTGCTGGTGGTCGAGGCGCTGGCGCAGGTCGGAGCCGTGCTCGCCCTGCGCGAGATAGAAGACCGCGACCGCAAGCTGGTGCTCTTCACGGGCATCAAGGAAGCGCGCTTTCGCCGCCCCGTCGTCCCCGGCGACACTCTGTTTCTGGAAGTGACGGCGCTGCGCATCGGGTCTAAGGTTCAACGCATGCACGGCGAAGCCAAAGTCGAAGGCCAGCTCGCCGCAGACGCCGAGATCATGAGCATCATCGCTGAGCGCGACAGCACCAAATGAAAGGAAGAAGGCAAAAGGTAAAAGGTAAAAGGCAGCAGTGCGGACGAAAGCATTTTAATCGAATGTGATTTTCGCCGGACTTTTGCCTTTTACCTTTTGCCTTTTTACTTGATGTTTATTCATCCGACAGCCGTCATCAGCCCTCGCGCGCAGGTCGGCGACGATTGTTACGTTGGCCCGTATTCGACCGTCGGCGATGAGGTCGTCCTCGGCCGGGGCGTGCGTCTCGAATCGCACTGCGTCGTTGACGGGCGCACCACTATCGGCGACGGAAGCCACGTCTTTCCCTTCGTCTCCATCGGGCTCGCTTCACAGGATTTGAAATACAGGGGAGAGCCAGCCGAGACGCGCATCGGTCGGCGCAATCGCATACGCGAATTCGTCACCGTTCATCGCGGCACTGAAGGCGGAGGGATGCTCACGCAGACGGGCGACGATTGTCTCGTCATGGCCCAGGCACACATCGCGCACGATTGCATCCTGGGCGACGGCGTCATCATGGCCAATGGCGCGACGCTCGCGGGCCATGTGACGGTCGAAGAGCGTGCCAACATCGGAGCATATTCGGGCGTTCACCAGTTCTGCCGCGTCGGGCGCGAAGCCTATGTCGGCGGCTACTCCGTCGTTGTCAAAGATGCTTTGCCCTTTGCGCTCTCGGTCGGCAATCACGCGCGCTGTTACGGACTGAACATCACGGGTATGAAGCGCCGCCGCTACCCGCGCGAGACCATCAAGGCTCTGCATAAAGCTTTTCACTTGCTCCTCTCCTCGCGCCTCAACACGTCGCAAGCCCTACAGGCCATACGCGAAGAGATCAAAGCCTCTGCTGAAGTGGACGAACTCGTCCGTTTTATCGAAACCTCCAAACGCGGTGTCATAAAATAAGGATGAAGGATGAAGGATGAAGGATGAAAGCGTAGTGATGAGGTTCTGCTTTTTACTTCATCCTTCCGCCTTCATCCTTCATCCTTGCTCTTATGCGCTACGGTCTGATTGCGGGCAACGGCAGGTTTCCTTTCCTCGTGCTTGAGGGCGCGCGGCGGGCTGGCGTCGAGCTGTCTGTGGCGGCGATTCGAGAGGAGACAGACCCTGAAATAGAGCATGTGGCGGAGCGCGTCGTGTGGATTGGCATAGGCCAGTTGGGGAAGATGATTCGCTTCTTCAAGCGCGAGGGCGTCGAGCGCGCGATCATGGCCGGACAGGTCAAGCATGTGCAGATTTTCAGCGGCGCACTGCCCGACGTGCGAATGCTCAGAATGCTTTTACGCCTGCCGCGCCGCAACACCGATGCGCTCATCGGCGCGGTCGCCGATGAGCTGGCCGGCGAAGGCATCGAGCTGATTGATTCCACCTTTTTTCTACAGGATCATCTGCCGCAGGTCGGCACGCTCTCGCGCCGCGCGCCTGACGGGCGCGAGCAGGGAGACATAGAGTATGGCCTTGAGGTCGCACGCGAGATAGCGCGACTCGACCTGGGCCAGACCATCGTCGTGAGAGCGCGCGCCTGTGTCGCCATCGAAGCGATGGAAGGGACGGACGCTGTCATCCTTCGCGCAGGGCAGTTGGCGCGCAGCCGTTTGACCGTCGTCAAGATCGCCAAGCCCGATCAGGACATGCGCTTTGATGTCCCAGTGGTCGGCCTTCCGACCATCCAGAGCATGGTCGAGGCGGGCGCGACCTGCCTCTGTATCACGGCTGGCAAGACGCTGATGTTCGATCGCGCGCAGATGATTAAGCTGGCAGATGAGAAGCGCATCGCTATTGTCGCCGTCCCACCCGTTTGATAAGAGCCGAGAGAACGTCAATTCGAGATCAGCGATACGGATGCGAAAAAGCGGAAGGCGCTATAGCTCAAGAGCTATAGCGCCTTCCGCTATGAAAGCCGCGTCTCTCTCTCTCTGTGCGGCGCGGGCGATTAAGGCATGCTGCCCGCGAGCTGCGTTTGCGCGCTCTTGGGGTCGTAAGGCGTGGCCAGGAAACGCTTGGCCGCAGCCTGCGCGTTGTCGTAATTGATGCCGGTCTGCACGGCCCTGTTGTATTCGTTGACGGCGCGGGCGCGATCACCGCGCGCATCCAGGGCGTTGCCGCGTTTGATGCGGGCCCAGACCTCTATCCAGGAGGGCTTGAGGTTGCCGTCCAGAGCCGCCTGGAAATTATCGAGCGCCTGCTGGTAGTTTCGCTGTTCGAGAAAGAGCAGGCCCAGATTGTAATAGATCCAGGAGTTCGAGCGGTCTAGCTTGAGCGCGGCTTCGAGCTGCTGCTGCGCTTCGGCGTACTGTCCTTCTCGAAACTGCTCTATGCCGCGACGCGCGACGACAGAGACTCTCAGCTCGTCCGACATCCGCAGGATTTTATTGTTCGGATCAACGACCACTTCGATCGGCTGGCCGTTGGACTCGAAATCGAAGTCCTCGCTTTTGCCCTCGAAGCGGACGATCTGCGTGGGGTTATCGCCGCCTTCGCTTCTGAGCATCAGCTCGACCGGCATGCGCAGGTTATCGAAGTTCTGGGCGACTGTGCCGCGCGTGCGAAACTTGCCCGAGCGCGTGCGTATGATCTGGTATTCGGACTTGAACTCGGGGACGCCCGTGCCTTCCACCCACTGCGCGAAGAAATAGCGCAAGTCCGTGCCGACGACCTGCTTCGTGAGCCGCTCGAAATCATCAATCGAAGCGTTCTGCCCGCGATACTTTTCCAGGTATGCGCGCAGCAGTTGATTGAACTTCTCGCGTCCGATGGTCTCTCTCATCATGCGGAAGACCATCGCGCCCTTGTAGAAGACTATGGATTGATAGGCCGCCGATTGATCGTCAAGGGCCGAGGGCGCGCGCGCAATCGAAGCGGTCTGCTCAAACGTCAGGGCGCGTTCCTGTTCGTCGCGCTCAGCCGCATCGAGCGCGCCGCCCGTGAGCGTCGCTTCACGAAAAGCGAAGGCGCTCCACTCCGCCAAACCCTGCGAAAGCCAGGCGTCGTCGAAGGACTTCAGGCCGACGGTCTGCCCCCACCAGAGATAGGCCACTTCACGCTGCAAGCGCTCTTCGGGGACGGGGCGCGAAGGGTCGAAAAGCTTCGTCGCCAGAAAGATCAGGCCCGGCGCGGCGTAGGCTTCCAGAGCCTCGTCGTCGGTCTGCGCGATGGAGAGCTGCGTGCCGAAGCCCGGAGCGCCGTACTGCTGCGTGTAAAATTCCAGCGCCTTGCCCACCGTTTCGGCGTAACGATCAACGCGGCTTTCATTGCCCGGCTGCGCGTAGAAGCGTATCTCGTAGTTGCCGAACCTGAGCGCCTTGACGATGTACTGCCCGGCGGCGATGTTGCCGATGAGCGCGGGCTTGGTGTTGACGAAGCGATAGCGCGTCGTCCCGCTCGCCGTGCCCGGCTGTGGAGTGACCGGCTCGTCGCTCGAACCGGCGACCTGTACACCTGTCGGCACGATGACCGTGATGTCAGCCGTGGCGCGATCAGCCGCATAGTCATGGAAGGGAAACCAGCGCGCGGCGTACATCAGGTAAGAGCCTTCCTCGCCGACGTAGGCGAGGCGTTTTGTCGCCAGCGGCCCGCCTTCGGGCGAGACGAGCGCCCCGCTCCAACGAAAGCGCAGCGTGATGGGCTGGCCCGCCGGAACGACTTCGCCCAGGTCAACACGCACGCTCGGGCCCAGAGCGCCCACGCCGACGGCATCCTGCACGAAGTTGGTCAAGGGCTTCTTATTGCGCTCGATGCTCTCGACCTTGAGCGAGCCGTTAAGTTCAAAGACGACGGAGCGCGTGGCTTCCGTCGGCGTCAATGTCACGTCGGCCCCGGCGCGCAGCAGATGCTCTGCGGGGAGCAACTGCGCTTCGATGCGATAATGCGTCACGTCGTAGCGCGAGCCGGCCGCCTGTGCGCCGCTCTGTTGCTGCGCGCTGGCCTGGGAGATGAATAAAGAGAGAAGCGCTGCGGCGACGAGCGCGGGCCTGGTGAAGAAACGAAGTGTAGTCATAAAAGCTGTCCGTTAAGAGTTGGTGTCGAGTTGCCGTTCACGTAGCCAAAGCGCTTGGGTCGGCTGCCAGCGTGCTCGCCCATAACAGACCCGGCGTGGGGGCGCAGGGTCTTTCTACCTCTGTTTTGCAGAGCCGTTTCAGACTTCACAATACGGAGTTAGAAGTGCATATAGACGGCGTCCTTGACGTTGCAGGCTTTTGATGTTCGACACGCCCCGGCGGTTGGCTGGCCCCGGCCTGCGCGAGAGGCCAGGGGGCCGATTTATTTCACCTTCACGGTAAGGTTCTTCAGTCCGCAAGGCGATTTAAAGCTGATGTAGTAAGTGCCGGTCGCTTTGCTGATAGAGGTGATCGTGTACTTGAAAGAGCCGCCCGCCGCAGGCTCGGGGAAGACGGCGATGTTAGACCAGTCGGAAGAGACTGGTTGAATATCGGCGGCGTTCGTCAAACCGTCTAGTGTCACAGTGATGATAGCAGAGCCGTTAGGGCGCAGCGTCAACGATTCCTCGCTGAGCGTGAGGATGCATTCGCTGCGCTCCGACCCGGACTTTCGCGGCGCTGAGGGTTTAGCCCTCGGCGTCGGCTCGGGCGTCGGAGTCGGCTCGGGCGTCGGCTCGGGTGTTGCGACAGGCGTCGGAGTGGGCGTCGGAGTCGGCGTAGGAGTCGGCGCAGGTATCGCTTCCGGTGTCGGCTCAGGGGTTGGCTGTGTCACGGGGGCAGTCGTCGCGGGAGTCGAGGCGGCGATTTGTGCTGGGCTCGGCTCCGTTGTGGGCTCGCGCGTCGGCTCAGGTGTTGAAGAAGTCGAAGGAGCAGGCGTTGGCGTCGGTTCGGGCGACGGCGCAGGCGTTGCGATAGGGGTCGGCTCGGGTGTCGGTTCGGGCGACGGCATTGGTGAGGGGGTCGGAGCAGGCGTCGGCGCGGGCGTCGGCTCGGTCACGGCGGTCTGCACAGTCTCGGGTGCGGGCGTGGGAGACGGGCTGGGCGTTGCTGTTTCGACCGTGGCGGTCGTTGCGGTCGTCGTCTCCGCCACTGTTGGCGTCGCCGGGGTCGTCGTCTCGCTCTTGTTAGTTTCCGCAGGTGCGCTGACAGGAGCGGCGACCGCGACGGGCGGCGGCTCGACTCTCGTCATGTTGCTGGCAACGGTCGCCGTGGGGGCCGCGCCGATTCTCTCCTCAAGCCCCTGAAGCGAGCCGTTGATCTTGCGATAAAGCGCTTCTATGACGACGCGACGCGCAGGGTCCGGCGGGCCTGTCTTGTAGCTCTTGATATAGGCGTTCAAGGCTTCCTGACGGTTGCCGTTAGCTTCGAGCGCAGCGCCCAGGTGCCACTGCGCCGTGCGCCACCAGGGAGTGTTTTCGGGCATCACGCTGGCCGCACGTCGTAAATGGACGACGGCCTCGGCTGACTTCTCCTGATTAAAGAGGGCCCATCCCCTGAGGTCTTCGATGCGCCCGCGCAGGATGTTGGAGAGGACGTTGCGCGGCGTATTGGTCGTCGCCAGGCTGTTGCCGGAAGCGACGGCTCGCGCGTAGACGGGACGCAGCTCTTCCGCCTGAATGGCGACGGCGGCGACGGGCAGATCGAGCGCCTGCTCGACGCCTGTCGTGGCCGCCTCCGTCATCTCCAACACGGTCGGCAAGCCCTTCCCGAGACGCAGCAGACGGCTCGCCGCGTAAAGCTGGCGATAGGCGCGCATGGCATCATCGCCCGCCGTAAACTCCTTCGCGGCGGCGAGCATCTCCGCATCACTGGCGTTAGACTGAGCGCTCCTCACAGCATCTATGGCCGCAGTGAGAGCCAGCAGGCCCTTGAGCATGCGCGCATTCGCCTCGTCGTCTGCCGGTGCATTCTGAAAGATGCTGGCCCGGCGTTCGGGCGCAAGCAGCTCTATGAAGCTCGCGGCGCGTGAAGTGAAGCGCCCGGCGAGACGCGTTTCGATCTGGCCGTCACGAATCGTGAAAGAGCGCGATAGCTGCTCAGCCGCTTCCTCGTACAGACCGGCTGCGGCCAGGGCGCTGGCAAACTCGTAATCGAGCGTCGGGAAGCGTCCATACTGTTGAGCGAAGCGCAAGGCGCGTTCGGCTTCGAGCGGCTGGCGATTGGCGATCAGTCCGCGCGCGAGCGCGACCTGGGCCCAGGTATAGCGCGGCTCGATTTCCAGTGCGCGGCGGGCCAATTCCAGTGCGCGCACGCTCTCCTTATGCGCCGCGTACCAGTAGGATGCTCCGACCAGCAGCGGCAGATTGCGCGGCTCGCTGGCGAGCGTCGCATTCAGCTCGCGCTCGGCCTCTTCACGCCGCCCCAGGTCAAAGAGCGAAAGCACAAGGCCCGCGTGTGCCCCTTTATCAGAGGGGTTCGTGGCCAGGTCTTCACGATAAAGCGCCAGCGCCTCCTCGGCTTTTCCTTCGGCGCGATAGAGGTCTGCGAGGCCGCGACGTGCGGCGGCCGATTTGGGATTAAGCTCAAGAGCGCGGCGGTATTCCGTAATCGCATCGCTCAAGCGGAGCCCGATATGACGCGCCGTGCCGAGAGCCTGATGAGCTTCGGCCATCTCGGGAGCAAGCCGGATGGCCGCTTCGGCGACGCGCGCCGCTTCGTCCGGCTCTTCAATGCGCAGATAGAAGGCCGTCACCGCGAGCAGTCGCTTCGCATCGCTCGCCGCCTTTGCTTCGACCATCCGCGCCGCTTCGAGCGAGGCCGCCCGCTCGCCACGCACGAACAGGTTGACGGGTATCTGCGCGACCACCTCCGCGAACAGCTTCTCGGACATGTTCGCCGGGCTCTCCGTGATCGCTCGGCGAAACTGTTCTATGCCGCCCTGCGCGTCTCCGGCTTGAAGCCGCTGGTCGCCCAGGGCGGCGCGCGCGCTGATGATGAGCTCGGTCGCACGCGCCTTCAAAGCGGAGCGCGGGTGCGCATCGATAAAGGCTTGCAGTTTCTCTATGCGCTCGGCGGGCGCGAGCGCCAGCGCCGCATCCAGTTCCGCCTTCTCCGTCTCACTGCCGGAAGCCGTGCCTGGGCTTCGCTCGTTGCTGCGGCGCTGCGCCGTGACGTGAGGAGCGCAGCCCAGGAGTGTCAGGAGCAGGCAGAGCGTGGTGATGCTTTTTTTCATCTTGGGTGTATTGATTTTCCGTCTCTTCAGACTAATGGCTGAAATTATTAACGCCGCGACGACGCACACTCTCCGCACGCTTCGGAGCGCGACAGGGCCGGGTAAGAGGGCGTTTTGGCAAGAGTAACTTACAAGACCTAGAGCGCGCGCGCAACGTCTCGCCGACGCTTGAGAGGCGGGCAAAGACTCGCAAGCAGCCCGCTCGAACCGAGCCCTCTGCGCGCTTCGCCTCAAGACCTCGGCGAGCGTTTTTAGAAGTTGCCGACGATTGATTTCAGAAGACTATGCCTGCGCGCGGACTTCTCCGCCTCCGTGAGCTGGAAGTTGTAATCGTAGACGGAGTTCTCCCAGTCTCCGTACATCGGGTTGGGCAGCATGATGAAGCGCGTGCCGAAGAGAGCCTGCGCTTGATTGGCCGCCGCGATCCTGTCGGCGACGGTCTTCTTCTGCTCGAAGACTGCGGCGAAGTCGTTGAGATTGTCTCCGATCAGGAGCACGATTCTATACTTTTCGGCGATGCTCAATCGTCGCGGCTCTTTGCTCGAATCATTCGTTCTGACGAGCAGCGTCTCGTCGCTCACGTCCGGGAACCCGAGCTTCAGCAGATTGGCCCGCGTGCCCTCTTTCTCCTCCTGCTTGCGATTGGTGACGTAGAAGACTTTCACGCCTCTCTGCTGCGCGTAACGGAGAAATTCCACAGCGCCGGGGATGGCCTCCGCTTCCGAGCGGTTAATCCAGGCCGTCCATTTTTCGGGATAGCTCTTGCGCTCCTTGATTATCCAGGCCTGATACCTGCTGTTGTCCAGCACCGTCTCGTCAACATCCACGATGACGGCGCGCCTCATCCTCCTTCTACGGTTCATCCTCAAATCCTGATCGAGAAGAATGCGCGCGAAGTTGTAGGCTTGAAAGGCGAGCGCTCGCGCTTCGCCCGAAGACTGTGTCCAGAGGACGGAGGCGACCAGGTGCTCGTTGCTCGTGCCCGGCTGCGGCTGTTGTCGCGCCGCCTCCTGGCCCACAGACGTCAGGGGCGCGACTGCGCTGAGCGAGATCAACAGCGCCATTGTGAGACAGGCTTTTTTCAATCCAGCTCTTTTTTTAGTAGGATTCATGGGCCACCTTCTCCTGCTTGTGTATGGGAACAATTTTGACGGGCATGATAACATCATTGGAAAGATAAGGGTAAAAGAGCGGGAGAAGGAGAGAGCCGAACCACCTGCATCGCTCATCCATCTCTTCCGCACATCTCTTCCGCTGACGGCTTTGCGGTATGGAGGCGCTGGTCTCTTTTGAGCGAGCTTGACGAACAATGGGCCATGGCGATGGCTGAAGCGGAGCGACGCGCTCGCGCTTCCGGGCGTTCGGATGTCGCCGATTATTTGACGCTGCGTGCCGCGAACGACCTCGCGCGCTCGACCGGCATTGAATGGTTGTTGACAACCTTTCAGGCTCTCGCGGGCTTTGCCAACCGCGCGGGCTCAAGCATTCAGATCGCACAAGCGGACGCGCATCGCTTCCAGGTCGGCAGCGCGACGATGGTCGGAAAGCTTCTCACCTTTAGCCTGGGCGTGCGGAAGCTGCTCGTCGAGGCCGGATGGCCGCGTATGCCGCGCGACGGGTTTGTCCGTGGCGGCGGATTGGCGAGCGCGCACATACGCCATTTCGGCCAACGCTCAGCCGACGAGGAACTGCTGCTCGTGCGCGAGCCGGACGGAACGCCCGCCTGGCTCGTGCTCGAAAAAACCGGCGAGCGCACGCCGCTCTCAGAGGCTCGCGTGAGCCGTCATCTCAGCAGGTTTCTTGGCACTCAGTAAAGCCTCTCGGCGTTGCCGCATCTCTTCCAACCATATGCGATACGGCCTGCACGTTTTGGAACAGGCCCACGCGTGCGAGATCGTTGACGCGTCAAACAGCCCCGAATAATAACTCGCGCGTTTCGCTCAAATTTAAAGAGGCTCGCGGAGCTTTCTTCTCTCAATGGGTGCGCGGCACGCAGCTTGCGATTGGCGATTTCCGAGAGAGAGAGGGCCGACCGGGCCAGGCAGACCTCGCTTCAGGAACAGATTGCTCGGTTGCCTCTATAGAAATTTAGTGAGGAGTTCAAGACAATGACCAACCGACGCAAGCTTATTCCGACCATCATCGCAACAGCTCTCCTTGCCTTATGTTTCCCCATCCTGGCTTCGGCCCAGGGCGGTTATGATCCATGGAATCGTGATCGTGATTACCGCCGCGACCGTCGTGATAACAACCGCTATGGCTACGACATGCGCAGCCTGCGCGACAGCATCAGGCGCGTCCGCGACCGCAGCGACGATTTCCGAGCACACCTGGACAGCTCCTTAGACCGCAGCCGCATTGACGACACACGACGCGAAGACCGCATCAACGACATAGCCAGGGAGTTCGAGCGTGCCGCCGTGCGATTGGACGACCGCTTCGACAACGGGCGCGATCTCAACCGCAGCACGAACGAGGCTCGCCGCCTTCTGGAGATAGGCGCACGCCTAGACCAGTTCATGGCGCGCAGCCGTTGGAGCGGTCGCGCCCAATCCGACTGGGCCCAGATACGCCAGGATCTGAGAGTGATCGCCAGGGCTTATGGCAGCTACGGCTACGGCAATCACCCTTACAATCGTCGCAACACCATCGGCGATATATTCAGAAACTTCCCTTTCTAACGACTAACAGGTTCGGGCCTGTTGACCATGAAAGCTCTACAGACTTCGCGCGAAGTCTGTAGAGCTTTCGCTTTTTACCCCTCTTGATGGGAAAATACGTGTATGGCAGGCACGCTCTACCTGGTGGCGACGCCCATCGGCAATCTCGAAGACATCACGCACCGCGCGCTCAAGGTGCTTGCGTCCGTAGACCTCGTTGCCTGTGAAGATACGCGGCGCACGCGCGTGCTGCTCGATCACTACGGGATACAGGCGCAGCTCGTCAGTTATCACGAGCACAATGAGCGAGAGCGAGCACGCGAGCTTATCGAGCGGCTAGAGGCCGGGAGCGATCTGGCCGTCGTCTCGGATGCGGGTACGCCCTGCATCAACGACCCCGGCTTTCGTCTTGTGCAGGAGACGGCGGCGCGCGGCATGAAAGTCGTGCCCGTGCCTGGGCCCACTGCGTTTGTTGCGGCGCTCGTCGCCTCGGGTCTTCCGACAGACCAGTTCTTCTTCGGCGGCTTTCTGCCCGCGCGCACCACTCAGCGCAGGGCCCGCTTCGCGGAAGTGCGCGACCTCTCTTCGACGCTCATCTTTTACGAGACGCCGCATCGCATACACGAAGCCTTGACCGATGCGCGCGAAATCCTGGGTGAGCGCGCGTGTGTCGTCGTGCGTGAGATAACGAAGATGCACGAGGAGATTCTGCGCGGTCGCTTGAGCGAGCTGGCGGGCCATTTCGCCGCCGAGGATTCTGCGCGCGGCGAGATGGTGCTCTTGATCGACCGCAACGCTATCGCCGTTGGATTGCCCGAGAGCAATTCGGATGAACGGGTGGCCGCGCGCGTCGAGGCGCTCGAACAGGAGGGGTTAAGCGCGCGTGATGCTCTGAAGAGAGCGGCGCGCGAGCTGGGCCTCAGCCGTTCGGAAGCTTACCGTCGCCTCACGGCCTCCAAGGCGAGAGACAGGACATGAGTCGCCCAAACCCGTACTTGATATGCCAATGCCTGAAGCTCCTCTAAACAGCTCCGCGTGCCACATCTGCGGAGCGGCGCTCGATCCCGGCTCGGACTTTTGCTCACAGTGCGGGGCAAGCTCCAGGGATGCGAGCGTTGAAGAGCTGCGCGCCGTTCTCTACCTGCTCTCGGAGCTGGCATGCTGGCAGGCCGATGATGCGATCAACCCCACGGAGGCAGAGGCGCTGCGCAGCATATACGAGCGCCGCCGCGACGACCTGCGCGCGCGCGTGACGGCGAGCGCCGATAAAGATATTTCTTCCGCGCGAGGGGACGAGCCGCACGCCGCCGCAGCAGTAACAAGGACGGAATCATCGCAGCCCCTTGAGACGACGCCCCCTGCGTCTGCGACTTCCGCCGAAGAGCCCGCTCCTGCTGATGCTACCGCTGCTCCGCCCTCCATTCGCTTCCCTATTTCGCGGCCAACCATGCCTCCCGCATCCGAGTCGCAGGAACGGCCCGCGCCGCGCCGCCCCTTAGTAGAAACCCTGGCCGAGCCCTACACGCTGCGCCTGCTGCTCTATACGGGCGCGGCGATGTTCGTCGTCGGCATCATCATCTGGCTGCGCGATGTGCTCTATCTCAAGCTTCAAGAGCCCGTCGTTCAGGCAGGGCTGTTGATGACCGGGACGATTGCTTTAACTGTTGCGGGTTGGTACACCATTCTACGTACGCGGCAGAGATTGACCGGGCGTGCGCTGACGCTCGCGGGCTCGCTGCTGGTTCCCGTCAACTTCTGGTTTCTAGTTCGCTCCGGGCTCATCGCCAATCATGGGCGCGCGTGGGTGGTATGCGCCTTCTGCACTCTGCTTTACGCGCACACGGCTGCGCTGCTGCGCGAGCGGCTTTACGTCTATCTCGCCTGCGCGGCCAGCGTGGCGACCGGGTGGGCGCTGGTCTATCGTGCTGAACCGCAGGCGGCTGGCCTCTACGCCATCGTACTGATGTCCGCCTCGCTCGTCTTTCTTCATCTCTCGCGCATCTTCCCCGGGAGCCTTGACGAGAGCGATGCTGCTGAAAGCTCTCCTGAAGACGAAGCGGCGGGACGCAGCAGCAGTAGCGGGCTCGATATGGGGCGTTGGAGCAGTGAGCTTTGGAGCGGGCCTCTCGTGCAGGCGGCGCTTGTCGGCGCGAGTCTTTCTGCGCTTCTCTACATGCCGCTGCGCCTGGGCCCATCGCTCACTCTTTACGACGGCATATTCCGCCTGCGCGCTCACGTCTACGATTCGAGCACGGCGATGCTTCTCTTCACGGGCCTCGCCTATACGGCATGGTTTACGGGCCGCTACATTGAGGCGGGCCGCTGCCTCTGGCTCTACACGCTCTGCGCGCTCGCGCTCCTGTGGGCAGAGTTCCTGACGCTCGATGGCCTGCGCCTTTCGGCCAGGGTAGAAGTCCTCTTGCTTGCCTCGACCGTGCTCGTCCTATCCCTGGCAGCACGCCGCGCGCGAAACATAGAGCCGCGCAGAGCGCTCTATATTGCCTCCGCTTCCGTGGGCCTGATACTCGCGCCCGTCGCCTTCGCCCTATTGAGCGCCGGGCCTATCACTTTCACGCATAGCCTGGGCCTCGGCCTGTTGGCCGTTTCGTTCGCGCTCTTAAGCACGCCGCGACTGAGCGAGCGAGTGGCATCGAGCGCCTTCGCCTATGCTTCGGCCATGCTCGCCTCGACGGCGTTCCTCGCCGGGCTCATCAGCGCTTCGCTCAACTCTCAAACACTCTTTACGGCGGCGTGCGCCGCCTGGCCCTTCGCGCTCTACGCGGTCGCCTTACTGACGCGGCGCAAGAGCCTGGAGACACAACTCGCCGCGCCCTTCATCCGCACGGCTGATGTCGAGTTCGCACTGCTTCTGCTCTGGGGAAGCACCATCTCGCTGGCCCTGTACCTGTCGGAAGGAAGCATGATCGTGCCGCGCACGGCCATGTTCTGCGCGCTGATCGCGCCGCTCCTCTATGGCCTCTTGCGCGCCGCGCGCGAGGGCTCCGGTTTTGGCGTAACGCTCGGCTCTATCGCCGCACTCGTCGCGGTGGCGTCCTCGCTTGACGCTCTGCGGAGCGTGGGCCTATGGCCGCGCGATTGGCCCATCGCGGCGGGCGTCATCTGTGCTGCCTTCGCATTACGTAAGGGCGGCGAAAAGTGGCTGCGCGTCAGGCGCGCGCAGAAAGAAGAGGGCGGCAGGACGCTCGATGAGCTGCTCGATCTGGTGACGGACGCGGGCGTTGTGTTCTGCGCGCTCGTCTGGTTTTTGATGGCGCTCTCGCTGTTTGATGAAGGCGGCTTCGGCGCTCCCTTTGTGCTGCTGCTGGCGCTCGTTTACTGGGGAGAGCGTGCCGCGAGTTGGCGCACGCCCCTTCAAACGTATCTGGCGGCGGCGCACGCGGGAACCTTCTTCCTATCGTTTCTCATTGCGCTTCATACAGACCGCCGATGGTTCCCGACGCTCATGGCGCTCCTGCTCGCGCCCGTTTTCTTCGGCGCGGCAGGCTCCGCGCGCTCACGCCGGGCCGCCTGGCTTGCCGGGCCCATGAGTCACGCGGCGGTCGTCACAATGGCGCTCGCTTTCCTCGTGGCTGTCTTACAGTCTGCGCCGCATCTTCAGCCGGGCTCGGCGGCGCTCCTTGCACCCTCGATCACGATTGCGGTGCTGGCGCTCGTTTCATTCGTCGTCAGTATGCTCACGGGCGCGGGCCTGGCGCGCGTGCGATACTTTCGCGCGGGACTGTACCTGAGCGTCATCGCTTACGCGCTTGCGTGCCTGCGCGCAGGCTTCGATCCGTTCATCGATGTCGAGGTCTACACTTCGCCCGTCGCCATCCTGCTGCTTTTGGTGGCATACATCTCCTTCCGGCGCGAATGGGATGAGTACGCGCGCGACACGAGCCTGCTGTTCTGGACGGGGAGTATTCTGCTGGCGGGGCCGCTGCTGCTGCGGGCGCTTCAATTTCGACTGTTGCTGGACCTCCCCGCGCCCGCGCGTGACCTGGCGACGCTCGGCGCATCGCTGGCGCTGCTGCTGTTCGGCGTGTTCGGAAGATTGCGCGCGCCCGTAATGGTCGGAGCCGTCACGCTGCTGGTAGAGCTTGCAGCGCTCACGCTGACGAGCGTTGACTGGCTGCAAGTCCCTTTAAAGATTTACCTCGTGACGGTGGGCGCGCTGCTGGCGATAGTGGGCTGGATGTTTGAATACCGCCGCGAGCAATTGATGCTCATACGCAGCCGTATCAACGAGCGGCGCGAGACGGCGCGCGAGCGATTCGGCGCTTGGCGATGAGAGCCGGATGAAGCGGACGAAGCCCCTTCTGAGAAGGGGCTTCGTCCGTCGTGCTTTTAGAACCCGCCGTCGTTGGCCACTGCGGGCGAGAGCGGCTTGTCTACGCGCGGGCGCGTGTTGGCGTTGGCCAGCTCAAGCAGCATGACGTAGATGGTGCGCGCGACCCTTTGCATCTTCTCGTAATCGATCTTGTCGGGCGAATCCCCGGTCTTGTGATAATCCTCGTGCTCGCCGTCGAAGTAGAAGATGATGGGAATACCCTTGCGCGCGTAGTTGAAATGATCCGAGCGGAAGAAGAAGCGGTTCGGGTCTTTCGGGTCGTCGTAGAGATAGTTGAAAGAGAGGTTGAGATAAGACTTATTGACGGCCTCGCTCAATTGGCCCAGCTCCGTGCTCATCATCTTCGAGCCGATGACGTAAATCTCGTTGGGCCCGGTGAGAGAGCGGTTCGCGGGATTGATGTCGCCCTCACGCTTGCTCCTGCCGATCATGTCTATGTTCAACTGAGTGATGATGGAGGCGAGCGGGACGGTCGGGTGTTCCGTGAAATACTGCGAGCCCCAGAGCCCCTTCTCTTCCCCCGTATGCCAGATGAAGAGCACGGAGCGCTTCGGACGCACGGGAGAATGCGACAGCGCTTCGGCCATCGCCATCACGCTCACCGTGCCCGAGCCGTCATCATCCGCGCCGTTATAGATTTTATCTCCGGGCGCTGAACCTGCGCGCATCCCTACGTGATCGTAGTGCGCGCCGACGGCGACATACTCGTTTTTGAGCACGGGGTCGCTGCCTTCGAGGATGGCGACGACGTTCTGCGTCTGCGTCTCGTCATAGGCGTTGGCGACGGTAAAGCTGGCCCGTTTGTTTGGGCTCAGCTCAAAGGAGTCGCCGGAGATGCCCGCCTCTCTGCGGGCGAGGATTTCCGCGCCGTCAATCTTCTCGCCCTGAAAGAGCGCCTTGATCATGGCGGGCGAGGCGGTGATCATGGGCATCTCTGTGGGCGCGGCCTGCTCCGGCTTCGAGAGGCTGTATTGACCGCTGCGCTCAAGCGTGACCTGTCGCCGCGCCGCCAGATTGTTCGTCACTCTGGAATCGGGAATGATGATCGCACCCTTTGCGCCGTGCTTCCAGGCGTACTCGGCTGGCGTGTCCCAATCTCCTCCCTGGCTGCCGCTCAGGTCGCTCAGGCTCGCCCCCTTCGGCAATCCTCCGCCGTAGAAGACCACTATCTTATCCTTGATATTAACCCCGCGATAAGCATCTATGTTCTTATTCTTGATGACCCAGCCATGCCCTACATAGACCAGTTGGCCGCTGGCCGTGCCCGGATTCAAAGAGGCGAAGAAATCTTCGCCGAAAGTGAACTTTCGCCCATTGATCTCGGCCTTCGTTCCGGCGGGATCTAGGCGGCCTCGACGCAGCATGATCTTTTGAAAGAATGTGCCGTCGTCGCCCGCGGGCTTCAGCCCCCAGCGCGACAGATTCACGGCGATGAACTTTGCGACCGTGTTCAGCCCGCGCGAGGGCGTGTCGCGTCCCTCCATCTCGTCCGCCGCGACGAAGTATAGATAGTCGCGCAACTGCGCCGCCGTGATCTTCTCCGCGCTCTCGCGCGCAGAGGTCGGCACAATGGCGCTCGCTACGCTGCTCGCCTGTGCGCTTTGCGCGTAGGAGGCAGCCGGAACGGGCGCGACGAGCGCTATGACCAGCAGCCACAATAAGAATTTCCGCATCTGTTCTCTAATCATGCCTCTCTTTAAATACTCCATCTCGCTTGATAAGTGTTTCGATGATGACTGATTTCGACTCGTTCGCCAAGTCGCGGCGGCAAGGTTTGAAGTTGATTCAACCGTGCAAGGGGTTGCAGCCTATCTCAAGGGCGGGAGCTTTTGCCCCGGAAAAAAGTCTTGTCACGTCTCACACGCCATGCTATAAGGTCAAAAGGTTCGCACGCGCGGCGTGCGAGCTTTTTATTTTTGGACGGGAGTCGTGGGCCTTTGAAGAGCCGTTGACGGCAACGCGCCGGAATGCTCACGGCGACAATCAAAAGTTCAGGTCGCCGCCGCCCGCGCATCCCATAGCGCGGGCGGTAATTTTTTTAAGGGAGTTGAAGAGATGAGAACAACCGTGCCCACGGACGCGGCGGGACTAAGGCGCACAAAATCGCTCGTGCGACGGTTCGAGCGATGTACGCTGCCGCTCGCGGACTTCAATCATCGAGAGCACCTCGCCGTCGCCTTCTTCTATCTGACCCGGATGCCCCTCTCGCCCGCCGTCCATCAATTTCGCACCTTTATCCAACGCTTTATCGCCCACTACAATGAGACGGGCTATCACGAAACGATCACCATGTTCTGGCTCAACCTGATCGCCCGTTTTCTGATGCGAAGCAATCCCTCTCGCACGCCGACAGGCCTCCTCGACGAGCTGCTTGAAAGCTATAGCGATTCAAGATTGATCTACAGCTACTACAGCAAAGAGCTTTTGATGTCGGACGAAGCCAAGACAGCCTGGGTCGCGCCTGACTTGAAAGCCTTCGATTTCTAAAGAAGAGAATTCAACAGGGATGGACAGAGATGGTCAGGATGAAGAAACAGCGATAACAAATTCGGTCAGCAACACTTGCAGGTTTTATCCGGCTTTTAGTTTTCATCCTGTCCATCCTGTTAAATTCTGCTATCAGACGTGCTGGACGGCCTGCAAGAGTTTGTTGAGCGAATCCTTGGCGTCGCCATAGAGCATGCCGGTCGCGGGTTTGAAGAAGAGCGGATTCTCCAGACCGGAAAAGCCTTTTCCTCTGCCGCGCTTCAAGACGACGACCGAGCGGGCGCGATCAACTTCGAGGATCGGCATCCCGGCAATCGGGCTCTGCGGATTGTCGCGCGCATCCGGGTTAACGACATCATTGGCGCCGATGACGACGGCCACGTCCGTTGACGGAAACTCCGGGTTGATCTGCTCCAACTCATACAGAGACGAATAGGGCACGTTGGCTTCGGCCAGCAGCACGTTCATGTGGCCCGGCATGCGACCCGCCACGGGATGAATCGCATACTTGACCGACACGCCCTTCGACTCAAGGATGTTGGCCAGCTCGCGGACGGCGTGCTGCGCCTGGGCCGTCGCCATGCCGTAGCCCGGAACGAAGACGACCTGATGCGCGTAAGCCAGTTGGACGGCGACATCTTCGAGGCCGATCTCGCGCATCGTGCCCTGCTCGCCGTCGCCCGCCGCCGCCCCGTCACCGCTCTCGCTGCCGAATGCGCCGAAGAGCACGTTGGTCATCGAACGATTCATCGCGCGACACATCAGCACGGAGAGGATGAAGCCGGAAAAGCCGTCGAGCGTGCCCGCGATGATGAGCACATTATTCGAGAGCGCAAACCCTGTCGCCGCCGCCGCCAGCCCCGCATAAGAGTTCAGGAGCGACATCACCACAGGCATATCCGCCGCGCCAATCGGCATCACGAGCATGACGCCGAAGGCGAACGCCAGGCCCACCATCACGTAAAAGGCGACGCTCGCCATCGGCACGAAGAGCAGGTAGATGAAGAGGCCCACGGTCGTCGCCATCAACGCCATGTTGAAGACGTTTTGTCCACGATAGGTGACGGGAGTACCGCGCACGAGCCCCTGCAACTTGGCGAAGGCGACGAGGCTTCCCGTTGTCGTCAGCGCGCCGAGCATGACTTCAAATCCGATGGCCGTCATCTTGAACTGGCCCAGGCTCGCGCCGTGCCGGTAATACTCCGAGACGCCGACCAGCGCTGCGGCGAACGCGCCGAAGGCGTGCGAGAGCGCCGTCCGCTGCGGCATCGCCGTCATCGGAACCCAGTAGGCCATCGCTGCGCCGATGCCGCCGCCGACCACCAGCCCCGCGATGATCCACTCGTAGCTGACGATCTCCCTGTGCAGCAGCGTGCCGACGATGGCCAGCAGCATTCCCAGCTCGGCCAGGTGCATACCGCGCTTGGCCGACTCCGGGTGGCTCAAGCCCTTCAAACCGAGGATGAAGAGGATTGACGCGAGCAGGTAAGTGAACTCGATGAAATAGGTGGTCATGGCTTGGCTTTGTCACCATCCTTTGCCGCCAGCTCTTTTGCCGGGGCGACTTTCCTCTTGAACATCCTGAGCATACGGTCTGTGATCATAAATCCGCCGACGACGTTGATGGTCGCGCACGTCACGGCGGTAAAGCCGAGAATGGTGCTGATACGGTTGTACTGTGCGCCGGCGGTCACAATCGAGCCCACCAGCGAGATACCCGAGATGGCATTCGTCGCAGACATCAAAGGCGTGTGCAGCAGCGGCGGCACACGCGAGATCACCTGATAACCCAGAAAAGCCGCCAGCGCGAACACGTAGAGCGCCGGGATCAGCGTCTCGGCGGTAAAGGATGATTCGGAAGCGATAAGGATTGCTAAACTCATAAGATGATTCTCCGCCGTGCATGACTCAAACAGGATGGACAGAGATGGTGAGGATAAGAAGAAGAGATGAACAATTTATTGCAGTCATGCTTTCATCTTTCATCCTGCTTTCTCTTCTTATCCTCACCATCTCTGTCCATCCCCGTTAATTTCTTTACTTGCTCGCCACTGCTTCCATTGCCGCCGCGACTCGCGCATTGACGTATGCGCCCTGATGCGTGACGCAGGATGGGCCCACCACGTCATCATTCATATCAAGGTTCAGCTCTCCGTCCTTGACCAAAAGGTTCAGGAAGGCTGCGACGTTGCGTGAATAGAGCTGGCTGGCGTGGACGGGCACGGTCGCGGCCAGGTTGAGCGGGGCCATGATGAGAACGCCGTCTCTTTCGTAGGTCTCGCCTGGGCGACTCGCGGCGCAGTTCCCGCCCGAGGCGCCGGAGAGGTCTACGATGATCGAGCCGCGTTTCATGCCGCCGACAGCTTCCTCAGTGACGAGCAGAGGAGCGCGTCGGCCCGGAACCTGCGCAGAGGTGATGATTACGTCTGCGCTCCTGGCATGTTTGGCGATCAGGTCACGGCCCCTGCTCATGGCCTCTTCGGTCAACTCCCTGGCATAGCCCCCCGCATCCTCTGTCTGAATCCCGCCGAGGTCTACTTCGAGGAAAGTTGCGCCGAGAGAGCGCACCTGCTCGCCAGCCGCGGCGCGCACATCGTAGCCCTCGACGACCGCTCCCAGGCGGCGCGCGGTGGCAATCGCCTGAAGACCGGCGACCCCCGCGCCTAAGACCAGTACGCGCGCCGGGGCGACCGTGCCCGCCGCCGTCATGAGCATCGGGAACATGCGCGGCAGACGCTCGGCTGCCATGAGCACGGCCTTGTAGCCGACCACCGTCGCCATCGAAGAGAGCGCGTCCATGGCCTGCGCGCGCGTCGTGCGCGGAATAAGCTCCATGGCGAAGGCCGTCGCGTGCTGTGCGACGAGCGGTTCGAGCGCGGTGGGCTCGTCCAACGGGCGCAGGAATCCGATGACGACTGCGCCAGCCCTCATGGCCCGCAAATCTTCCGCCGAAGGCCGGTTGACGGCAACCAGGATATCAGCCGATGAGAGCAGCGCTGCTCGATCTTCAGTAACCTCCGCGCCAGCACCCTCGTAATCCTCATCCGTCGCCCCGGCCCCTCGGCCCGCCCCGCTTTCAACCATCACAGAGGCTTTCAAGGCGACCAGCTTTTTGACAGAATCGGGAACCAGCGCGACGCGCGCTTCGCCCTCCTGACTCTCCCGCAACACGGCAATCCGCATTCTCTTCTCCTTTGGCCACCGCCAACTCAAATGAAAGATAACATAGCCTTCATTGATCGAAATTTTATTCTATGAAGGCGGCAGCCGAAAGTCTTCCGGCTGCGCTCTTCACGCCCGGCGCATGAAGAGGGCAAGCCCGCTTGCCAACCAAACGCGCCGGACTCTATAATTCGGTTGCATATAAGGCGCTATGGTGTAGTTGGTTAACACGCCGCCCTCTCAAGGCGGAGACCACGGGTTCGAGCCCCGTTAGCGCTGTTATCTCTTGCATAAAGACAGAAGAGGCCGGCAGAAGTTTCCACCGGCCTCTTTTATTTGTCCATATCATCGAATCTTCCTTAACAGGCTCCAAAGTTTAGTCGTCCATCCACCCTTCACTCCCTCAAGCGGTTCTCTTATCGCCGCGCTTTCTTGACCGTCTCGAAGGAGAAGGTCGTCACCTTGTCGCGGGAGATTTTTTTCAGGTCTTTCATCAGGAAACCTTCTGTGCCTGAGTCGGCCCGGGCGAGCGCTGTCTTGAGCGTTGGCGGGATGGGCAGAAGGATGCCGATCTCGGTCAGAAACTCGCGGCACGGGCCGGCCCCTGAGAGGCCGAGCCGGACGGCGACCTTGCCGTTTTCCAGATGATGAAAGGCGAAGCGCGTCAGCATATCTTCCGAGACGGAGTAGCAATGCTTGTCCGTGACGCTTGCGCCTGCGCCGAACTCTTCGATCAGCTTACTGAGCGTTTGAGGCCGACTTCCTGAACTCCCGAGCGCTTCCTTGACGAGCGGGTCGGCGAGCAGCGCATTGAGAATGTCCGCTTCCTCAAAGATGTCCGTGAGCTTGACGATTTTGCTTGGATTGGCCCCGTCAACCTCCATCTCAAGCTCTCTGTAGCCGACGCCTCCCGCCCTCATCAGGTCAATGGCCGTATAACGCGTCTCTCCGCCCGGATGGGCCGCCTGATCGCAGGCCGTCGAATTGTTATCTCGCAGGCTGATGATGGAGCCGACGACGGAGAGCAAGACGAATGTTCTCTCGTAGAGGCAATGCTCGATCTTTCCGCTGTCGGGGTCTTTGCTCGCTTCGCGGAACGCTGCAAAGTCTCTTTGAGCCAGCGACTTTGCGGAGAAGAGAACTGCGGTCGGGCTCTTTGCCGGACGCGCGCTGATGTCAGAGGCGCTCCACTGAAGCATGAAGCCGCTGCTCTGTCCCGTCCAGATCATTCTCTGCGACGGGCTCGACGCGGCCATCGAAGCCTTGGGGGCGGGCGCTGGGCTCGTCGCCGAGACATACGTGCCGCGCACCATGCACACGCACACGATTAGAGAGCAGATAAGTTTTAGCATTGCCGATATTCCTGTTTCTGTTTGATTTTTATGGGCCGCGCTCCGCCGCCGATAATCGTTTATGGCAGAGCGTCGGCAGGGTCATGAAGCGCGTCCAATTCACCTGGCCGAGTTAACTTTTAAGGGATAGAGAGACATCGAAAACGTAGATGTTACCATCTAAGCTGAGAAACCGGATAACGACGGCGAAGCCCTCTTGACATTACAATACCGAGTATGTAAAAGTGCGCGCTTTAGTAATGGTAGATCCTACCTCGGCACTTTAGGTGAGCAATCTGACCTCGTATCAAAAGTCAGCACGCGAGAGAGTACCTTCTAGCGTAATCTCTTCACACGATAATTCGTTAAGGTGAGGCTACAAATGGCCCTCAAGCGGCTTAACTAAAGGCTTTTTTCCGTTAAAAAGCCCTTTTCCCCTCAGGACATATCTCTTGCCATAAGAGATATTAATTATCCGCTTTACAAGAAAGGAATTTTTCCCTGTGCGAACTCCCAAGCGCCCGAGGCATAAGAATGCCCCCCTGTCTTCAGCCGGTCTCTTTCCCCTTCAAACTTTCAAATTAGCCAAGCGATATTATCTGTTCGTCGCGGTCCTGTTGGTCGCCCTGACGCTCACGCTCGTGCATGCGTTGGCGGCGGTCTCGCTTTCGACGACCACGACCTACGTGCAGAATTTCGATACGATAGGGACGGGGGGGACAGCCACGCTCCCGGCAGACTTCAAGGTTGACAGACCGGCGGGAGTCCGCACGCTCGGCAACTATGCGACGGCGGGAAACGCGACCACACTGGCGGGTGGAACCAATCTTTCCACGACTGCTCAAAACGGTATCTATAACTTCGGCGCGACGGCGAACTCCGCCGACAGGGCAATAGGCTTTGTCTCTTCGGGCACAGGCACTACCAGCGGAAATATTTACACCCAGCTCGTCAACAACACGGGCGGTGCCCTATCGGGCCTACAGATTTCTTACGACGTTGAGAAATACCGCAACGGCTCGAATCCGGCTGGCTTCAGCATACAGATGTACTACTCGACGAACGGAACGAGTTGGACATCCGCGGGCTCAAGCTTTCTCACGAGTTTTCCCGCCGATACGAATAATAACGGATTCACCCCTGCGCCCGGAGCGACCGTACCCGTCAGTGCCACTCTGAGCCAGCCGATTCCGAACGGCAGCAACTTCTACCTCGCCTGGAACTACTCCGTCACTTCGGGCTCGACCACGACGAACGCCCAGGCGCTGGCCGTTGATAACATCAACATCTTAGGCGTCAGCGCCGGAGGGGGAACCAATCCGACGGGCGTAGGGGCAGCTAACCCCAATTCCGTGGCCGCGGGCGGCACGACGCTTTTGACCGTCGCCGTGACACCGGGCACGAACCCGGTCAGCACAGGTCTCGCTGTCAGCGCCAATCTCTCGCCTATCGGTGGCTCAGCCGCTCAGCCGTTCTTCGATGACGGCACGAACGGCGACGTGACGGCTGGCGACAACATCTTTTCCTTCAGCGCGACTGTGGCGAACGCGACTACAGGCGGCGCGAAGAACCTGACGGCCACGATCACCGATGCACAATCGCGCACAGCTAACGCTAACATTTCTCTGACGGTCACAGTGCCGACGCCTCCTTCGGGAGTGGGCGCGGCTAATCCCGGCACTGTTGTGGCTGGCGGCTCGTCAACCCTGACTGTGACGGTCACACCGGGCAGCAATCCAACGAGCACCGGCATTACAGTCACAGGCAACCTCAGCGCCATTGGCGGTTCATCCTCGCAGCCCTTCTTCAACGACGGCACGAACGGCGACGCGACAGCGGGCGACAATATCTTCTCCTACCTGGCGACGGTCGCGGGCGGCACGACCTCCGGCGTCAAGAATCTTCCGGTCAGTATCGCCGACGCGCAATCAAGAACGGCGAACGCTTCGATCTCGCTTAGCGTCCAGGATGCTCCTGTGCCTCCGGGCGCTATCGTCCTCAGCCAGGTTTACGGCGGCGGCGGCAACAGCGGCGCGACCCTCAAGAACGACTTCATCGAACTCTTCAACCGCACCTCAAACACCATCAACCTGAACGGCTGGTCTGTGCAGTATGCCTCCTCGGGCGGCGGGACAGGCGCGACCTGGACGCGCAAGACGACCTTGACCGGCTCGATTGGGCCGGGCCAGTACTATCTCATTCGTGAGGCCGAGGGCTCGGGCGGCACGGTTGATCTGCCGCAGGCGGACGACACGGGAACCATCGCTATGGGTGGAACCGACGGCAAGGTGGCGCTCGTCAACAACGATTTATTCCTGCCGAATGGCTGCCCTATCGGCAATCCGAATGTCATAGACTTCGTCGGCTACGGCAGCGCAGATTGTTACGAAGGATTTAGCGCTGCACCAGTTTTGTCCTCCACGACGGCAGCGCTGCGCGCACGCGGCGGCTGTAAAGATACGGATAACAACGGGGCCGACTTCTCAGCCGTCGCCCCCAACCCGCGCAATAAGCTCTCTGCGCCCAACTTCTGCCCGCCAGGCGACGCAGCGCCGGAGATTTTCAACACGACTCCGGCCAGCAACGCGACGAACATCGCGCTCGCTTCCAACATCATCATCAACGTGGACGAGCCGGTCTCGACCACCGGCAACTGGTTCCAGATTTCCTGCACCCTGAGCGGCCTCCACACGGCGACCGCCACCGGCGGCCCCTCAACCTTCACGCTCAACCCCGACACGGATTTCGTCGGCAATGAGCAGTGCACGGTGACGGTCTTTGCCAGTCAGGTCAACGACCTCGACACGAACGACCCGCCCGACAACATGAGCGCGGATTACTCCTGGACATTCGCTACTATCGTTGTCCGCGACCCGGCTGAACATATGGTGATGGGTAATCCGTCCGGCGCAGTGACGGACATCAACACTCCGCTCGACTACCTGATGCTCAAGCCGCAGTATGCGCTCTCTTACAATAATGATAAGGGCACGGCTAACTGGACGAGCTGGCATCTGGACAGCTCTTGGGTGACGGGCGTGGCTGATCGCCAGGACGATTTCCGTTCCGACGATCAGCTTCCGGCCAGCTTCAAACATGTGAGCAGCGGCTATCGGTTCGCCACCTACGGTTTCGACCGTGGACACATGACTCCGTCGGCGGATCGCACGTCTTCGATTCCCGACAACTCCGCGACGTTCCTGATGACCAACATGATTCCGCAGGCTTCAGGTAATAACCAGGGCCCCTGGGCCTCCATGGAGGACTACATCCGCACGCAGTTGAGCGGCTCGCAGAACGAGTTGTATATCGTTTCGGGCGGCACGGGTGTGGGCGGCAATAGTACGACGGGACATTGGGACAGCATCATAGACACTGCCGGTAATAGCGTGACCGTGCCGCAGTGGACTTGGAAGGTGGTCATGGTTCTGCCCAACGCGAGCGGCAATGACGTTGCGCGGGTTGATGCTTCGACGAGAACCTTCGCCGTCATCATGCCCAACAACGACAACATCAGGCCCGATGCCTGGCAGAAGTACCTGGCGACCGTAGATCAGGTCGAGGCCCTGACCGGCTACAACTTCTTCTCCAACGTGCCTGAGAATATCCAGAACATCATCGAGGCACGCCTGGACGAAGTGAACGACACGGCTCCGGTCGCTACGGGCCAGTCTGTGACGACCGCCGAGGATACGCAGAAACAGATCACGCTCACGGCCTCGGACTTCAACGTCAACAACGTGCTGACCTACACGATTGTGACTCCCCCGTCGCACGGCAGCCTGACGGGCACGGGTGCGACTCTCAACTACCTGCCCGACCAGGACTACTTCGGCCCGGACAGCTTTACTTTCAAGGTCAACGACGGCGGCATGGATTCCAACGTGGCGACCGTTAACATCAACGTCACGGCCATCAACGATACGCCCGTCGCCGCCAATGACGGCAAGAACACTGCTGAGGACGCGCCTCTCAGTTTCTCCGCCACTGACTTGACGGTCAATGACACGGCTGGCCCGGCCAACGAAAGCGCACAGACCCTGACGGTCACGAGCGTGACCACCACGCCCGACACTCACGGGACGGCGGCGCTCAATGCCGGACAGATCACCTATACTCCGGCGGACAATTACAACGGGCCCGCCAGCTTCGACTACCGGGTCTGCGATAACGGCACGACCAACGGCACGCTCGATGCCAAGTGCAGTGTCGCCACAGTCAACGTCGAGGTCAGCCCGGTCAACGACGCGCCCGATGCCGCCAACGACTCGGCGACTCTGGCGGAAGACAGCGGGGCCAATGCCATAGACGTTCTGGCCAACGACAGCTTCACTCCCGACGCCGGCGAGACGCTCTCGATCACCGCGACGACGGACGGCGCACACGGCACAGTGGCCATTACAGGCGGCGGCACGGGATTGACCTATACCCCGGCGGCCAACTACTTCGGGCCTGACTCGTTCACCTATACGATCAGCGACGGTAACGGCGGCATTGATACGGCCACCGTCAACGTCAATGTGACTCCGGTCAACGACCCGCCGATTGCCAACGCCGGGCCAGATCAGACAGTGGAATGCACGGGCGGCGCTGTCACGCTTAACGGAACCGGCTCAAGCGATATTGATCCGGGCGATACGCTCTCCTATGTTTGGACGGAAGGCTCGAACACACTCGGGACGGGCGCGACTCTCAACATCAACAACCTGAGCGTGGGCCTACACACGATTACGCTCACCGTGACGGATTCGTCGAATGCCTCTTCGCAGGACACTATGACGATCAACGTCATAGACAACTCGCCGCCGACGATCACGCTGGCGACTCAAACCATTGTGCTCTCGTCGTCTAATCACCAGTACGAAACCATTAACCTGACCAGTCTCGTTGCCAGCGCCAGCGACGCTTGCGATTCGACTGTTGACCTGAGCGACGTGGTTATCTCAAGCGTCACCAGCGATGAAGCCGATAACGGCAACGGCGATGGCAATACCTTTAACGACATCGCCATTGCGCCCGACTGCAAATCTGCACAACTGCGTGCCGAGCGGTCTGGCGGCGGCAACGGGCGCGTCTACACCATCACCTTCCTGGTGAGGGATACGGCGGGCAATACGACCACGGCCACCGCCACGGTCACAGTTCCGAAGAACAATAGCGGAGCTGCCATAGACGACGGGCCGCAACACACGGTCACGAGCAACTGCCAGTGACACGTCAAGCTAACGGCGTCGAGCGCGGTTAAATGAAGCGCGGCTGCGGAACACATTGTCCGCAGCCGCGCTACATTTACGGCGACGATAATCGGCAGTCAATTTCCGACTAATTAAAATGATGAGCGACGAAGAGATTCAACAGGCGCTTAGGCAAGCCACCGCAGGCTTGTTGTTTATGAGCGAGGCGGACTATCCGTTCGAGGTCGTGAACTGGGGCGGGCTAAACGAGATAACTTCTGATTATCTTCGCCGACAGGCGGGAGCCGGGCCCGGTGCTCCTATCAAGGACGTGAGCCCGGACAAGTTCTTTGCTATGGCTATCTCTGAGCCGGAATGGAAGCCGGAGGAGGAGGTCGCCACGGCCAGACGTTATCAAGCTCTGCTACGATTGCTCAAAGAGAATCTGGACGGGCTCAAAGTTTACAAGGTCGGGGAAATCAACATCGCCGTCTATATCGTCGGGAGAGCCGCGAGCGGTAATCTGCTGGGGCTCTCAACCCGCGTGGTCGAGACATAAAGCATCATCCGGCTTCGCCCCCCTCCGGCCCGTAGAAGATCACCCGGATCGTCAGGTCGGGAGTGAAATCCGAGAAGCCGTGCGGGGTGGGAAGACCGGGCGATGACAGCGCCGCCTCTCTTGTAGATCGCGGGAGCATGTTTCAGGAATGCCTGCTCAAGCCAACGCTCGACCTGCGGCTGGTATCGCCTGACCAGTCTGCGCCGCAAGCCCGCGCCCCCCGCCTCGCCGAGCCTGTCCAGGTACGAAGCGCCGTCGCCGTTCGCCTTCCAGTCGTTGCCTATCTCCACGTATTTGACTTCAAAGCGCCTGGCGCTCGTCTCAAGCTCGAACTCTTTGGAGACAGCGCGCACCGTCTCGCTAAACTTATCCAGGTCCTCCGCCTTCCAGTCCCCGTCCGAATTGATGATGTAGAGGCCGGGTCGGCCATTGACTTCGATGGAGGAGAATCCCGGCCCGAGCTTGGGCGAGAGTGAAGCCAGGCGTCGCCAGAATTTTTCCAGCCATTCGCGCTCGGCCAGACGACGACTCCCATGCTCTACGATTTCCAGCGCGTGACGGTTTCCCGCTCGCGTCTTCTTCGAGGCGATCACTGCCGTCTGCTGGGCCAGGTAGCCGATGATACTGAGTGCGCGATGGACGCTCGCGTCCGAAGCACGCACGATCAATTGAGCCGAGGGCACGACAGGGAAATCATTATAGCCGCCGGGCCTGTAAGCAAGCTCTACTCTCTTTGCGCCCGTCTCTCGCAAAGCTATCGAGACGATACGGTCAAGGACATCCCTGGTGATGGCCCGCCTCACTTCGTATGACAGACGCTCGTCATAGAGGCTCGGGAATCTGCGACTGAAGGGCGTGGTATCTCTGAAGGCAAGCTCGAAGGCGAGCTTCCATTCGGACTCGACCGCCGTTGCGGTGCGCGTCGCCGCCTTGCGATCAAAGCCCCTGGGCCTTGCCTCCGCCGTCACTATAGACAGCAGCAAGACCATTAGAAGAGAGGCGAGCGAGCGTCTTTTGTTTGAGTTCAAGAGACTGGTTTCTCTCCCATCTGCGATTGCATAATGCCTGCGAAACCCGAAGCATCCTACACGATATAGTGCCGGGCGCGCACCATCTCGCATAGAGAGCTGTGCGCGCGGCGTGTGGGTTCGTCGTAAAAACAATGAGAGATAAGCGCGGGGTTGCGCCGCTCCTTTGGCGGGCACGGGCTTTGCACGCCGCGCCTGTCACCGGAAGAACACCCTCGCACAGTGCTTCTCTGAGAGCACGCATACTCTCTCCGCGTCTTTGCGCCTGCCGCGTACCGGATTTCTCGGCGGCGCAGGTCAACCTACATTGCTTTTCAAAGGCTTCAGAACTATCGAAGGAGAAAACGAAAATGAGATTACTGCTCGTCATCGCTCTATCCCTTAGCTTCTCGCCTGTCCTTCAATTCGCTGCGGCGACGGCGCGTGCCGCAGACCGCAACGCCTACAGGGACGGGCTCGGCCTGGTGCAGAAGATATACGTCGGCGATATGGGTGAGGAGGGCGAAGCTGATCGCTTCCGCCTGCTTCTGGAAGAGATGCTCTCGAAAAAGGGGTTCACGATTGTCGAGAGGCCGGAGAGCGCCGATGCGATTCTGTCAGGCGCTCTCTCCGTGCGCGTCTTCGACAACAAATCGGAGGCGCGGGCTTTCGTCCGTCTGACCACGCCCGGCGGAGAGCGCATCTGGGCCAGAGACTTCGGCAGCCGACTGCTCACCAACCCGTTCAGCCGGACGGAGCCCGTCAAGCGCCGCGCCGAAGAGGTCGCCAACCGCCTGCGCGAGGATTGGAGAAAGGCTGGCGGGAAGTGACTGAGGGAAGTCCGTTCGCCGTTCAGCTTGAAGGAGGTCTCAAAGATGAAACAGAAGGCTCACTGGTTGTTACTGGTCGCTGCGGTCGTCGTATTCTCTCTGGCCGGCTGGACAAGCTACGCGCAGAGGGATAACTCCGCGAAAGGCAGCCGGGTCGTATGGGAATACAAGACGATTCGCGGCGACAGGGCTTTGACGGAAGAACAGCTCAACGATATGGGGGCATACGGGTGGGAGTTGATTACGTTCGACACGGGCGAACGCGGCTCCGGCTCTTACCAGGGGATATATTACTTCAAGCGCCCGAAGTAGCCTGACGCCTGCGACTCAAAGCCACGCAAGGCTCCGGCTGCGTCATCCTCCGACGTGAACAGAGGGTCTTTTCGTAGGGTCTTTCTCGGCCTGGCGCAAGACCTCGTGCGTGGTCGGCGCTGTGTCGCCTTCTCCGAAGGCGATGTATTTTAGTAAGTAGGAGAGCGGATTGCCTTCGCTCCATCCGAAGTAGACGTGCGGCAGCTTCCCCGTCTTGTTTCTCAGGTGCAGCAGGAAGGCAGCGATGGCATTGGGCACGGCCGGGCTCTCGGCGCGCAGCACGCGGTAGCCCTCGACGCTGTCACCCATTATCCTGAGTACCCCTGCGAACTCCGAAGCATCGCTCGGACTGACCTCGAAGAAGATGATGGGCTCGCCGGGCGGGATATGATTATCCTCGCGTTTCTCCTTCTCCTTCATCTGGTATTCGTTGGCATCGCCTCGGTCACAGCGATTGGCGATGATGCGTATCGTTCCCTGGCTTGCCTCGTTGATGATGGCCTGGGCCGCCGCGTCCAGCTCCACGCGGTTGACTCTCAGCTCCGTCGTGCGCCACACGCGTGAGATGAGAGACGTGAGGATAATCGCGCCGATGAAGAAGGAGGCGATCTTGATGCCTTCCGGTCGCTCGATAATATTGACGACGGTCGTATAGGCGAAGACCAGCGCGATCAGCAGAAAGGCCCACCACGCTCCGCCCTTGCGCCAGACCGAGAGCGTGACGGCGACCGCCGCCGAACTCATCAAGACCAGCACGCCCGTGGCGTATGCGCCGCCCTGCGCGTCAACGTCTGCCTTGAAAATGACGGTCACGGCAAAGGCTATGGCTGTAAAGACGAGCGTTAAGGGCCTGGTCGCCTTGGCCCATTCAGGGGCCATCCCGTAGCGCGGCAGATACCTCGGGACGATATTCAAGAGTCCGGCCATCGCCGATGCCCCCGCGAACCAGAGTATGGTGATCGTGCTCAGATCGTAGGCCGTGCCGAAGAGGTCGCCAAGGAAGTGATGAGCCAGGAAAGAGAGGGCGCGTCCGTTGGCCTCTCCGCCCTCGGCGAACTCCCTCGCCGGAATGAGCAGAGTGGTGACGAAGCTGCTGGCGATCAGATAGACGCTCATAATGAGCGCGGCTATTTTGAGCAGCTTGCGCGTGTTGCGTATGCGACCTTTGAGCAGCGCCTGCGCGCTCGGCTGCGGCACGCGTGCGCTGCGCGTCGTGTGAATGTCCTCCAGCTCTTTCTGCGTTAAGGGTCTATCACCCTGCACGAGCGGCATGACGGCGACGCCCGTCTCAAAGCCGGAGAGCCCGAGCGCCAGCTTCGGAAACAGGAGCAGCGCGACGCCGATCATCGCCAGAGGGCTGCCGTGCTGGCGAAAGAGCGCGTCCTTCCACTCGGGCAGATGAACCGGATGCTGTGCCACCTCGTAGATGCCGATGCCCACCACGATGAGATTGAAGAAGAGATAGAGCCCGACGAGGACGACGGCGATGCCGATGGCCTCTTTGAAGCCTTTGAGAAAGACCGCGCCGAGGATGGCGACGAGCACGAGCGTGATGGCGACCTGGTGTTTGAGAATTTCCGGCGTGAAAGGGTTCTCGATGACGTGGGCCGTGGCGTCCGCCGCCGAGAGCGTGATGGTGATGATAAAGTCCGTGGCGACGAACCCGAGGAGGACGAGCACGAAGAGCTTGCCCTTCCAGCGCGAGAGCAGGTTCTCCAACATCGAGATCGAGCCTTCGCCGTGCGGGCTCTCCTGCGCCACGCGGTTATAGATCGGCAGCGCTCCGAAGAGAGTCAGCAGTACCAGGATCATCGTGGCGATGGGCGAGAGAGCGCCCGCCGCGAGAAACGCTATGCCGGGCTGGTAGCCCAGGGTCGAGAAGTAGTCAACGCCCGTCAAACACATCACCTGCCACCAGGGATGCTGGTGATGCTGCCCTTCCTTCTCGTGCGGGCCCTCGACCTCCTTGACGCCCTTAAACAGCCAGAGCTTGAATCGTCTTTTCGATCCGGTCATGTTGGTTCAGCCTGTCAAAGATTAAACGCCCTGGAAGGTCTACGGAGAAAACGATCTTGGTCCCATACAGACGAAAGCCACCTGGCGCATCGGCGAAAGCATGCGCAAGAGTGGCCTGGGCAGTACGGAAATGGAGATTGATCTATTCTCTCTGTCTCTTCCGCACACGCCTACGAGGTTAGCTGACGGGCTCGGGCTGCTTGGAAGTGCCCTATACGAGCGTCGTCTGTTCCTCATTCGACGACGCTCATGATTCGCCCCTTATCCTGCACGCTGGCGGGCAGGACGTTGGTTCCCCCGTGCTGCACGCCGGCGCGCAAACATATTCGGGCGCACCGCGAGCAACTTCGGCAGACAAATTGTCAATTCAAATACCCGAAGATAGTACGCTCACAATCCATGTAAATCAACAAGAGAAGTGCCGTCGCAACGAGAGGCGTTCGTGCCGGTCGGAGCGCGACAGTCTCCCGAATCTATTCTCTCGCAGGCCCGGAGCCTTAGCACCAACCCGTTACCCGCCGACGTGGACGGTTGGACGCTTCTCCGGGTCTTTCTCGGCCTGACGCAAGACCTCGTGCGTGGTCGGCGCTGTGTCGCCTTCTCCGAAGGCGATGTATTTTAGTAAGTACGAGAGCGGATTGCCTTCGCTCCATCCGAAGTAGACGTGCGGCAGCTTCCCCGTCTTGTTCCTGAGATAGAGTAGAAACGCAGCGATGGCATTGGGCACGGCCGGGCTCTCGGCGCGCAGCACGCGGTAGCCCTCAACCTCCTCGCCCGTGATTCTGAGCACGCCCGAGAACTCGGAAGCATCGCCGGGTGTGACCTCGAAGAAGATGATGGGCTCGCCGGGCGGGATATGATTATCCTCGCGTTTCTCCTTCTCCTTCATCTGGTATTCGTTGGCATCGCCTCGGTCACAGCGATTGGTGATGATGCGAATCGTGCCGCTCCGCGCTTCGTCAATGAACGCCTGGGCCGTTTGATCCAGCACGACCTTCTCGACCCTCAGCTCCGTCGTGCGCCAGACTCTCGATACGAGCGATGCCAGGACGATGACGCCGATAAAGACCAGGGCGATCTTGATGCCCTCCGGCTGCTCTATCATGTTGGCCATAGTCGTATAGATGAAGACCAGCGAGATCAGCAGGAAGGCCCAGCGTATGCCTTCTCGCTTGCGCCACGTCGAGAGCGTGACGGCAATCGCCGCCGAACTCATCAGCGCCAGCACGCCTGTGGCGTATGCGCCGCCCTGCGCCTCCACGTCCGCCTTGAAAAAGAGTGTCACGGCGAAGCACGCCGCCGTCAGGACGAGCGTTAAGGGCCTGGTCGCCTTGGCCCATTCAGGGGCCATCCCGTAGCGCGGCAGGTAGCGCGGAATAATATTCAGGAGACCGGCGAGCGCCGACGAACCCGCGAACCAGAGAATGGAGATCGTGCTCAGATCGTAGATCGTGCCGAATACGCTGCCGAGGTAATGGTGGGCCAGGTATGCCAGAGCACGCCCGTTTGCGAGCCCTGCTTCCTGCATCTCTGTCTCCGGGCGAAACTCTTCGGCGGGAATCAGGAGCGTCGTCACGATACTGCTCGAAATAAGCAGGACGCACATGATGAGCGCGGCGCTTTTAAGCATCTTGCGCGTGTTGCGTATACGCCCCTCTAAGAGCGCCTGCGCGCTCGGCTGCGGCACGCGCGCGCTGCGCGTCGTGTGAATGTCCTCCAGCTCTTTCTTCGTTAAAGCCCTATCGCCCTGCACGAGCGGCATGACGACGACGCCCGTCTCAAAGCCGGAGAGCCCGAGCGCCAGTTTGGGAAAGACGATGAGCGCCGCGCCGATCATCGCCAGCGGATTGCTATGGCCCTGGAAAAGCGCGTTCTTCCAGTCCGTCAACGCTTGCGGGTGCGTGGCGATCTGGTAAAAGCCCACGGCGACGACTACCAGGTTGAGCGTGATATAAACGGCGACGAGGACGACGGCGATGCCGATGGCCTCTTTGAAGCCTTTGAGAAAGACCGCGCCGAGGCCCGCGATCAAGACCAGCGTCACGATGATGTGATGCTTGCTGAGGATGTGCGGCGTGTACGGATTGTCTGCGATATGCACCGCCGCGTCCGCCGCCGAAAGTGTGATGGTGATAATAAAACTGGTGGCGGCAAAGCCGAGCAGGCAAAGGACGAAGAGCTTGCCCTTCCAGCGCGAGAGCAGGTTCTCCAACATCGAGATCGAACCGTCGCCGTGCGGACTTTCGGCGGCGACACGGTTATACATCGGCAGCGCTCCGAAAAGCGTGAGGAGCACCAGGACGAGCGTCGCAATCGGCGAGAGCGCTCCGGCGGCGACGATGGCTATGCCGGGCTGGTAGCCCAGGGTCGAGAAGTAGTCAACGCCCGTCAAACACATCACCTGCCACCAGGGATGCTGGTGATGCTGCCCTTCCTTCTCGTGCGGGCCTTCTCTTTCCTTGACGCCCTTAAACAGCCAGAGCTTGAATCGTCTTTTGGACTTCTTCCCGAAGAGTGTCATGGTCGCTAACGGCAACTCACAGCGCAGGGTTTGGTGTACTCAATCAATATAGCACAACACGTTATTCAGTCTAATTATGGTGCAGGTTTTTCCGATTCTGACAGCTTAACGCCTGAGAGACAAGGCCCGTGCCGTACCCTTCCTTGCGGCCCCGCGATTCCCGCTCGCCAGGCGTTTTTGTGCTTTCCCGGGCGGGTAGACAAAACCCTTTAAGCGTGATGCAATACGAAAGCAGAATTTAACAGGATGGACAGGGATTGTCAGGATAAAGAAACAGAGATAAGCCATTCATCAAGAAAACGCTATGAACAATTCGGCCAGCAATGCTTTCATCTTTCATCCTGCTTTTAGCATTCATCCTGCTTTCTCTTCTGATTTTGACAATCTCTGTCCTTCCCTGTTAATTCCCTTCTTTCATCATGGAACGAATCGTTTTCTTAGAGCGTGATACTTTCAGGGCGAATTTCCGGCGGCCAGCATTCGCGCACCAATGGACGGAATATGCTTTGACGAGTCCCGATGAGGTCGTCGAAAGATTACGCGACGCCGATATAGCCATCTGTAATAAGGTGCGGCTGGGCGAGGCGGAGCTCGCGCAGTTGCCGCGCCTGCGGTTCATCGCCGTCGCCGCGACCGGCGTTGATAACGTCGAGCTGGATTATTGCCGCCGACGAGGGATCGCCGTCTCGAACGTGCGCGACTACGCGCGCCATGCCGTACCGGAACACGTCTTCGCGCTGGCGCTGGCGCTCAGGCGTAATCTCATCAGTTATCGTCTGGACCTGCGCGACGGCGCATGGCAACGCGCCAGCCAGTTCTGCCTGCTCAATCATACGATTCGAGACCTCAACGCAAGCACCATCGGCATCATCGGCTACGGCGCGCTCGGGCAGGCGGTGGGACGGCTGGCCGAAGCCTTCGGCATGCGCGTCCTTGTAGGCGAGCACAAGGACGCGACGCACGTCCGGGCGGGCCGCGTCGGTTTTCGAGAGCTGCTTGAGCGGAGCGATATAGTCACGCTGCATTGCCCGCTCAAGAGCGAGACGCGCAACCTGATAGATACGGCGGAGCTTGAATTGATGCGCGAGGACGCGCTCCTGATCAACACGGCGCGCGGCGGGCTTGTTTGCGAGAGCGCGCTTGCGGCTGCGCTCCTTGAGGGAAAGATCGGCGGAGCGGGCTTCGACGTGTTGACGAGCGAGCCGCCGCGCGAAGGCAATCCGCTGCTTGAGCTTGACCTGCCGAACTTTATCCTCACGCCGCACGTCGCCTGGGCCAGCCGCGAAGCGATGCAGGCGCTTGCCGATCAGGTGATCGAGAATTTAGAAGCTTTCGTCAGAGGAGAGGCGCGCAATCTCGTGACATGATTATTGTGGAGACTTGCTCAATCGCTCTGCCTTCTTTTTGATCTGCGCGCTCATCTCGATGATAACCTCAAGGTCTCGACTCGCCTTAGCGCCCTGCACGGCATCGGTCCACACGGGGGTCTGGAACAGCGGATTGTCCACAAAGCTGTTAATCCGATTATTGAGCATAGAGAGCGCGTCCTTCATCTCCGCCTGAGCAATATCTTCCGGTTTCTTTCGCTCCGCCGGATCATCTGCGGGCGCGGGCAGGTTTGTATTCTCCTTGAACCGCTTGGCGCGCTTCCTGATCTCTCCGGTCATATCAATAATGCTTTTGTAGTTGAGCTCCGAGTTTGCCCTGATCATTCCCAGGAGATTGTCGTTGACAACCTGAATCCTCTCGAAATCTTCATTTATCTGTTTGAGGATTTCTCGCAGCTCGGCATCCGTCTGGGGCTGCGCGCCGCGCATGGCCCCGCGTAAACGCAAATCCTGCTCGTAGCCGACGCTGCTTTCTCGCCCGGGCGGCTTAGGCGCGCTGGCAGACGTTCGCTGCTGGGCCCACGCCGGGATTGAGACGAGCAAGAGGAAAGCAGCCGCAGAAGCGAGTGAAGCGAGATGCCTGATCGTCAAGCTGTCCTGGCGATGTTTCATAGCCGACCTCCGATTCGATTAGATTTCAAAAGTGATGCGAGTCTAAACCCGGTGCTCTTTGCGCCGCGTCGAAGCGCTCTCCGGCGACTGTGCGCGACCGGTCTCTCGCCGCATGGTTATCTGGAAGTCTTGCTCAGGCGCTCTGCGGTTTTCTTGATCTGCGCGCTGAGATTGATGATCAGTTCCAGGTCGCGGCTGGCCCTTGCGCCCAGGCGCGCGTCAATCACGTTAGAGGTCTGGAAAAGAGGGTTCGTCGCAAAACTGACGATATGATTGCTGAGCATCAGGAGCGCGGCCTTCAACTCTTCACGGCTGAGCTCGCCCTCGATCTTCTTGAGCGCTTGATCGTCCGTGGGCGGAGGAAGGCTGATATTATCCTTGAGCCGACGGGCGCGTTTTCTGATCTCCGCCGCCATCTCCGTCAGGCTTCGGTAATTGAGAGCATCGCTCGCCGTCGCCGTGCCGACAAGCTCACGATTCAAGACCTGTATGCGATCAAAGTCCTGCTTCGTCTGCTCTATGATCGCATTCAGACGAGCCTGATTGCCGGGCTCGCCAGGCTCCCTGCTATTGAGCAGAACCTGTAGCTGGCGCTGGTGTTCGCGCACGCCGCTCTCGCGCGACCTGTCCATATTCGGGGAAGAGCCGACGGGGGCTCCGCGCTGCGCCTGTGCCTGGGCCGACAGGATTAACAGGAGCGCGAGCGCCGTCGTGAGAGAAATGATCTGGTTGATGGCCGAACTGTCTTGATGGCGATTCATGGCCGACCTCCAATATGACGAGCTTATTCCGCTGGCAGGGATGCCAGTATAAGCCCGGCGCTCTTTTCGCACAATCAACTTTTAAGGTTGCGGCCCTTTGATTTTACGCCGGAGCGAGACGAGCGTCCGCGTCACAAAAAGCGAAGGGCCGCGCCCCGCACGCGACCCTTCATCTCTCTCTGTCTGTTCTCTCGATCTACCGTCTGCTTCTCAGGATGAAGCGGGCTCGCCGCCTCCGCCCGCTTCGGGCGCACTTGCCTCTTCGTGATGCTCCGCCGTGTAGAGGCGTAGAATATCCTGGCCCTGGCGCGAGCGTGGGTCAATGGTGCGCAGGTGCTTACGGCCCTGCATCTCCCAGATGGCGGTCACCTGCCCATCCTTTTCAACGGCGTGGTAGGTAATCTCTTCGGTGGCGACAGCGGGCGACGCCTGACCCTCGCCGTTTTGTTCGGGCGCGCCTGCGGTCAAGTCAGTCTCATTCTCTGCCATGTGAATCTAAACCCTCTCCTCTCCGAGCTGCTATAGCGATTGTGCCTGGTTGCGTGGATTGTGGCACAGCCTCGTCGCGCATGTCTAGCAGGCAGATTCAAACAGGGAATTAACAGGGAGGGACAGGAGAGACAGGATACAAACAGAAAGCAGGATGAACGATGAAAGCATGACTGCATGAATGTCTGTTCTCTTCTTCCTGATCCTGACCATCTCTGTCCATCCCCGTTAATTCCCCGTCTCTTCATCAAGGCTCTTGACGAGGTTGAGGTATTCGCCGCGATCAAAGCCGTTGGCCCGGAAGTAATCTATGAGGTCGCCGTCGTTCCAGTTGACCATCGTATTGACTACGCGAACGCCCCCACGACGAAACTTCTCGCACAGCTCGTCCAAGAGCGCGCGGCTCACGCCCTGGCCCTGGTAATCCGGGTCTACCCCGATGATCTCAAGCCAGCCCGAAAGCTCTGTCGCAAACTCCCAGCCGCGCACGTCGCCCAGGACGAATCCGACGACGCGGTCGCGGTGCTCGGCGACCAGGCAATATTCGGGCGAGCGCGCGATGTAGGCCGCCGCCTTCGATTCGTAATAGGCGGCGTGCGGCTTGCTCGTGATCTTCTCGTCGAGGCGCAGCACCTGGTCTATGTCGCGCTCCGTCATCCGGCGCACGTTGAGGTCTTGCATATACTTTGCCCTACGCGCCCTGTGGCGGCGCACTCCGCGTATCACTCGCATGGCGACCTTGCGCACAAGGCGCGGCTTGAGCGAACGCCTGATGATGTTGCGATAAGAGTCCTGACCCGAAACCGAGTCGAAGAGCGCATCATACATCAAGGGGTCGACCTTGCCGACATCGATCATCGGGTCCAGACACACGCGCGCGCCCATCAGCATCAGGCGGCGCACCAGCACGCCGTAGCGATAATCGCCCAGCAGGTCTGAGCACGCACGCGCGTAGTTCCCGAGCGCGCGCTCCGAGACGCCGTGTTCGAGCATCGTCTGCGCCGCGCGAATCCCCGTGATGATCGCCGTATTGATGCCCTTGCCCTTGAAGGGGCGAAGCCAACCCGTCGCATCGCCGACGAGCGCATAGCGATGCCCGTAAGAGCCTCGCGCCGGAGACGAAGGAAAGCGCCCCTCATAATAGTTGATCGCGCCCGCATCGAAACGCGGCAGAAGCTCCTGCACCTCGGGCATCTGTAGAAACTTGTCCAGGTCGCACGAAGAGACTTCCTCGCCCGCGATGTTAACCAGGATGTGATCGCCCTTCGGCGTGATCGCGCCGAACTCTATGCGCGGGCAGCGCGGCGGCAGAAGGAAAGCGTGAACGATATGGCCCAGCTTCTCCGTCTGAAAGCGCGCACTCGTATTGATGGTCGTGAGGTAGCTCCTCAGCCACTTCGACGGACGACGAAAGCCCCTGCCGACACGCTCCGTCACGTCCTCGAAAAGAGAGAGCATCGCCTCGTCCAGCCCGAACGCGCCGACCACCATGTCCGCCCTCTGATAAAGCGATTCGCTGTAGACGCGCACCTCGTCCAGGCCCTCTGCGCGCACGAACTCTATGCCCGTGACGCGCGCCTCGACGACTTCAGCGCCAAGCTCGCGCGCCCTATCGAGCAGGAAGCGGTCGAAGTGCGCCCGCTCGACGGCATAGGTCGCGCGCCCGTGTTCAAGCTGTCCGCCGTGCGCGCCGGGCCCGGTCAGCAGCACGTTCTCACGTATCCCGTGCAGGCGGTAGCCGAAGATTTGACGCTTGATCAAAGCTGGCGGCAGATGCACGTCCAACTCCCTGGCGAGCACCTCTTCAATGGGCGGCGAAAGCACGCCGACGCACTGGTTGGCATGAACATTAAAATCCTTGCCCTCGAAGATCAGCACTCGCAAACGCAGAGCGCGCGCATCGGCCTCCTGCAACAACCTGATCGCGCAAGCCGCGCCGGCCGGCCCGCCGCCGATAATGACGACAGTCGAGCCATTATGTAGTCGGCAATCATTCATTGAAGGCTTGCTCAGCAACTTTGATCCGCCGCTTCTCATACCCGAAACGCTCACTTTAACCCATCGCCGGGCGCAGGAGGATGGCCAGTTCGACGGCGCGGCGGGCAACGACGACGCCCCAGCCCTGGCGGTCAACCTCTATGGAGGGCAGGCGCTCAGCCGTCTCGATCAGGATACGCTTGACCTGCTGGGGCGAGAGCGCCGGGTTGGCTTCGAGCATGCAGGCGATGATCGAAGAGACGATGGGCGCGGCAAACGATGTTCCGTCAACGTACTTGTAATGCTGCGTGATGACATTTCCTTCGCGCAGCTTGATGGTAATCAACTGGCGCAGGAGCGGCACGGGCAGGTCGCGCGCCTCGTCCAAATCCTTATCCACCCCGGCATTGGCTTCAATCAGCGCGTGAAGCTCCGTGTCGGGTGCGCCGTCCAGCCTGGCGAACAACTCCGCTTCCTCCGCCGTCTGCGTGTGCGGCAGGATGGGGGCCGGAACCCAGATGCCCGGCGCGATCACTTCCGGCTTCTGCAAGCCGTCTATGGTGGGCCCATAAGATGAGCGATACATCCCGCGACGGGCGCGGTCGAGCGAGTTATGGTCGTCCAGGCCGCCGACAGAGATGACGGAAGGGCTGCTCGCCGGAGGCAGGACGGGATGGCCCGGCGCGTGCCCGGCGTTGCCGACCGCACAGACGACGATCAAACCTTCGCGCACGGCACGCTCGACCGTCTGGGCCAGCGCGTTATGAAGATAAGACTCTTCGTTGTCGCCGCCCGCCGAGATGTTGAGGATGCGAATCCCGTACTCTTCGCGGTGGGCCAACACCCATTCGATGCCGCGCTCTATATCGCCCTCCGAGATGCGTCCGGTTCTGGCCAGCTTGACGAGCACGACGCAGGCGTCCGGCGCGATGCCGCGATAGAAACCGCCTGAGAGCCCGCCGTTGCCAGCCGCCACGACAGAAGTCATCATGCCGTGCCAGCTCGAAGGGTCAGGTGTTTCGAGCGTGGTCTTGTCGCCTTCGGCCTCCACCAGGCTGTGATAGGCGAGGATGCGGCTGTGCGGCTCTGTGAGGTCTGTGTGCGGGTAAAAGCCGGAGTCCAGAAAGGCGATGGTGATACCGCGCCCCGTGAAGCGTTCGTCGGCGTCCATGCGCAGCGGCGTCGAAAGCACATAGCCGCCCTGCTCGAAGACCACAGCGTTGACTTCCAGTTGTACCCTGGCACGCTCGAAAAGCTCGACGCAGCGCGGGCAGACTTCAGAGAGCAACGCGCCCGCCGGTGCGTTGGCCACAACGATTCGCTGTAGCTCTTCGGAAAGAGAAACAAACGGCGTCAGCCCGTCGGGCGCTTCACGCCCGCAGACGGGACAGATGGGTCGTCCCGCCGCCTGATCTGAATGGAGCTTCGTCGGCTCAACGGAGATTATTTCTTCGGACATGACCCCTGGCTCTCCTCTGTGCGTCGTTTTTTTTGACTTGGCGTGGCTATGATGGACGGAAATGTTAAATTGATGCAAGCGGTGCGCGCCTGATTTGAGGAAATATTTTGATGGGAGGCGAGGCGATGAAGCGCGCGCTTCATCGGGTTGTGATTCGGGCGCGGGGCGTGTAAGGTATTTCTATTCCAGGCGACAACAGATTGAAGGAGGCTCGGAGGATTTCTATGGCTCAAGAGCAGCAAACGGTTGGGGATATTTTCCGGCGCGCGCAGGCGATTCGCAGCGCCAGTCCGCAGCCTTCTTATAAGGATGTCAAGGCGCAGCTCCTCAAGGAGTATGCCGGTGCGCCGTTTCCGCCCGTCTACAATCTGGCGATCCCCGAACAGGATAGCCGCGCGCCCGAAGAGGATTGGTCGGCCGGGCTTCCGCTCATGATGCGCGGCATACAGCAGCAGGACTGGAAAGAAGTCATCAACGGCATCGTGCTGAGCCTTGAGCAGACGGAGAACTACGAGCTTCAGCGCGGCGCCGACCAGACCAGGGACGACTGGCACGACCGCACCGTCGGTATCGAGCAGCAAACACAAAAGAGCGTCGGCAAATGGATGCCCGCAGACCTGATGGCACTCGCCGAGCGAAAAGTAAATAGGAAGTAGTCGGAACACAGGACTCAGGATTCAGAATAAGAGCAAAGCTTCTTCATTCTGAGTCCTGTGTTCTGACTCCTGTGTCCTGAGCTGCGTGTCCGTCGGAGGAGCAATGAGTTTTCTCGGAAATCTTTTCAACGATCCGCTCTATCAGAAGGGGGAGCCGCGCAGTGCCGAAGAGATCAAGGACGCGGAAGTGATCGTGAGCCCGGACACGCGGCGTGGTGTACGCCTGCCGCCCGGACAGACGCGCACGCGCAAGTGGCCTGTGCTCGACGCGCACGGCACGCCTGACATAGACCTCTCCACCTGGAGCTTCGAGGTGGACGGCCTCGTCGAACATCCGCAAGCATGGTCGCTCGACGAATTCATGCAGTTGCCAGCCGTCAAGGTCTACGCCGACTTTCACTGCGTCACGCGCTGGTCACGCCTGGATAATATCTGGGGCGGCGTCTCGACCAGGGAATTCGCAAAGCTCGTCGGCCTCAAAGCTGAAGCACGATTCGCGCTCGCCTTCGGCTACGATTACGGTTGGAGCACAAATATTCCGCTCGAATATTTTCTGGCCGAAGATGCTCTGTTCGCCTGGTCGCACGACGGCCAGCCCATCGCGCCCGAGCATGGAGGCCCGGTGCGCCTCATCGTCCCGCAACTCTACGCCTGGAAGTCCGCGAAGTGGGTTAAGGGCGTGCGCTTTCTACAGGAGGACGAGCCGGGCTTCTGGGAACGTGGCGGCTATCACATGCGCGGCAATCCCTGGAACGGCACAGACGGCGAGCGCTTCCGCTGGCAGGAAGACGAGTAAAGCAGATGTCAGATGCCAGATGTTGGATGCTGGTAAAAGCATTCATCTGGCATCCGGCATCTGCTTTCTCATTCAATGGGAGGTTTGAAGTTAGCTTGATCGCAGAGACGAATAAGAAGACCAGCGCAGAGTCAAGAGTCGCCGCCGCTGTCGCTCCGAAGGATGCGGCGGCGGTCATACTTCTGCGCGAGACTCCGAGCGGGCCGGAGCTTTTCTGGGCGCGGCGCAGTATGAAGCTCAGTTTCCTCGGAGGCTTTCATGCCTTTCCGGGCGGTCAGCGCGACGCTTGCGACGACGAGACGCGCGTCGAAAATTCGCCGGACACGGAGACCTCCGCGATGATCTCTTGCGCGGCGCGCGAGCTTTTTGAAGAGCTTGGCGTGCTGGTCGCGCGCGGCGCGCAGGCGCTCACGAAGGGCCAGCTCGCCTCTCTTCTTGACGACCTGGAATCCGACCGCATGTCCTTTCCGGCTCTCCTCTCTCATTACGGCCTTCAACTGGATGCGGGCGATTTCACTTTCGTCGGGCGCTGGGTCACGCCGCCCTTCAGCCCGCGACGTTTCGATACCTGGTTCTTCCTCGTCAACTGCCCGCCCAAACAGGAGCCTCGCGTCATGGACGGCGAGCTGGAATCAGGCGAGTGGATTACAGCGCGCAACGCTTACGAGCGATGGCAGCGTTCCGAAATCCTCGGAGCGCCCCCCGTGCTTCACGCTGTAAAGACGTTGGCCCAGGGGTTGACTGCTGATCTGATTGAGCGTTTTCTCTCCGTCCCGCAGGCCCACGGCGAGCCCACGCGCCGCATAGAGTTTCGCCCCGGCTTCATCTGCTTTCCCGTTCGCACGCCGACTCGCCCGCCCGCGACCCATACCAACTCTTACATCATCCATACCACGCGCGAGCTGATCGTCGTTGACCCGGCTTCTCCTTACGAGGATGAGCAGGCGGCGCTGGCAGCCTGCGTTGACGACCTTGTCGGCGAAGGACGCCGCGTGCGCGAGATAATCCTGACGCACTTTCATCCCGATCACATCGGCGGCGTCCGGGCTCTCTCCGCGCACCTGGGCGGGCGTGTGACCGTTGCCGCGCACGCGTTGACGGCAGAACCGCTACGCGACACGATCAGCGTTGATCGCCTGATCGAAGACGGCGAGGTGATAGAGCTAGACGGCGAGCCTCCGCTCAGCCTGCGCGCGCTGCATACGCCCGGACACACGCGCGGCCATCTATGCTTTTACGAAGAGCGCACGGGAGCGCTTATCGCAGGCGATAATATCGTCGGCTTGGGCTCGGTGCTGATTGACCCGCCCGAAGGCAACATGCGCGCATACCTGGCTTCGCTTGAGCGTCTGCGTGAGCTGCCCGTCCTCACTGTGCTCTTCGGCGGCCACGGCCCGGCGATGGGAAATCCGCACGCGAAGATTGACGAGTACATCGCTCATCGCCTTGAGCGCGAAGCCAACATTCTGCGTGCGGTGCGCGAGGGAGTGAGCGTGCCTGAAGAGATCGTTGCGCGCGTTTACACGGATGTTTCCCCCAGGGCTCACGCGATGGCCGAGAGGGCCGTCCTCGCACACCTGGAAAAACTGGAAGCCGACAATCTCTTGACGCGCACGGGCGACGAGCGCTACGTCGCCAACGACTCGAACGCGTCCGCCGGTTGAAGGAAGTGAACGAGAACAAAGGGGATGCGCGACAGGGGCGCTGGCCTGTATTATAGAGGGAGAAGAATTCAGCACCGAGGACTCAGGAGTCAGAATGCAAAGGCCGCAAACCGTTTCTATTCTGACTACTGTGTCCTCGGTTCTGAGTCCCGAATTCAAGAAGGGCGAAGACGCAAGCAATGGCATTAGCAAAAACTCTGGGTGAACTCAAAGCTGGTAACTACCGTGCGCGCTCGGTCAAAGACGAGTTGCGCGCGAACCTCGTTCGCAAGCTACGGGCTGGCGAAAAACTTTTTCCGGGCATCGTCGGCTACGACGAGACGGTCGTGCCGCAGATCGTCAACGCCGTGCTGGCCCGGCATAACCTGATTCTCCTGGGCCTGCGCGGGCAGGCCAAGAGCCGCATCATACGCCAGTTGACAGACCTCCTGGACGAAAGACTGCCGATCATCGCGGGCTCCGAGATCAACGACGACCCTTTCCGTCCGATCAGCGCCTACGGGCGGCAGATGGTCGAGCTGCATGGAGACGCCACGCAGATCACCTGGGTTGAGCGCGACGCGCGCTTCGTCGAAAAGCTCGCCACGCCCGACGTCACCATCGCAGACATCATCGGCGACGTTGACCCGATCAAGGCGGCCAAGGGCGGACACCTCTTGAGCGACGAGCTGACGATTCACTACGGGCTGCTGCCGCGCGCCAATCGCGGCATCTTCGCCATCAACGAGCTGCCGGACCTGGCGGGCAAGATTCAGGTCGGGCTCTTCAACATCATGCAGGAGGGCGACGTGCAGATCAAAGGCTATCCTGTGCGCCTGCCCCTGGACGTGATGCTCATCTTCTCCGCCAACCCTGAGGACTACACGGCGCGCGGCAAGATCATCACGCCCCTGAAGGATCGCATCGGCGCGGAAATCCTGACGCACTACCCGACAGACCTGCAACTCGGCGTCGAGATCACGCGACAGGAGGCTTGGACGGAGCGTGACGGCGTCGAAGGACGCCTCGACATTCCGACTTTCATACGCGACCTCATCGAGCAGATCGCCTTCGAGGCGCGCGACGATCAACGCATAGACAAGCGCTCCGGCGTCTCGCAGCGTTTGCCCATCACCGTCACCGAATCCGTCGTCTCCAACGCCGAACGCCGCGCCCTCCTGACCGAAGAAGACGACGTGGTTCCGCGCATCTCTGACATCTATGCCGCCGTCCCGTCAATGACGGGGAAGATGGAGTTAGAGTATGAGGGCGAGCAGATCGGCGCAAACCGCATCGCCAGGGATTTGATTAAGCGCGCAGCCGGTGAGATATTCGAGGGCTACTTCGTCGGCATAGATTTCTCGGACGCCGTGCGCTGGTTCGATCAGGGAAACAACCTGCGGCTCGCCGATACGGCCTCCGCCTCGGAATGCATGCGCCTGCTTGAGTCCGTCCCCGAGCTGATCGAGACGGCGCTCATTCCCTTCGACTTCAAACGCTCGGACGAGGCGCAAACCGTCTCGGTCTGCGAGTTCGTCCTCGAAGGTCTCTACGCGCAGAACAAGATCAGCCGCAATGAGGAGGGAGGCTACACGGCAGCGACGAAAGCCAAGAAAGATCGGCGCGGAATGATCTATGATGACCTGACGGAGACGGGCCGTTACAGTTAACATTCAGGCGCTCACCTTAACGCGAAGCCACTCGATCAGGCTTCGGAAAGTGCAGGCAAGAGATGTCAGAGCTTGAATCTTACGTCAAAAAATTTACGGAGAGAGGCTGGCGCATCTTCGATCATGCCGTGAGGGAAGCGAAGCGGCGCGAGCAGAACTATGTCTGCATAGAGCACCTCATCGAAGCCCTCGCTTTCGAGGAGGCGGACCTCTTCAATGCGCTGATGCGAGACCTCGCAGCAGACCCGCGCGCAATTCGTGCGCTCATCGAAAAGCGCCTGGAAAATTGTCCGCGCCGCGAAGGCCCTTCCGTGCACGTCGCGCCCGAAACCATAGACCTGCTGAAGCGCGCATACAGGCGTGCGCGCTTTAATCATCGCACGCGCATCAAGGCGACAGACCTCTTCGTCGCGCTTTCGCAGGACGAGCGCAACCCTTTCTACGAGCTGTTGAAAGACTCCGAGGTCGATTTCGTCTCCGCCCTGAGAACCATCTACGATCTTGAGCTGGTGATGGAGAACGTCCGCGTGCGCATCAGCAAAAGCTCATACTCGTTTTCACCCGACGACCGCGTGCGTATCAAGTCCGGGCCCTTCGCCAGCTTCACTGGCCGCGTCGAGGCGGTTGACAAAGAGACCGCGACGCTCAAGGTGTTAGTCACAGTCTTCGGTCGCGCCGTGGCCCTCGGGCTCAACTTCCGCGATGTCGAAAAGGTAAACATTCGTAGCGCAGCTTGAATGCAGGCAAAATACGTCAATGAAATTCACGCGTTATTCAAAATTCAAAGGTCTGGACGTTTCTTCGATCAACCTGGGCGATCTGATGGAGGCGCTGTCGGATTCGGTTCTTCAGTCCGGGTATGATGAGGATTACTACTGGACCAGGCAGCGCCGCGAGCAGGACACGTCGCTCGACGCGCTGCGCCGCGCGCTGCTTCAGGCGCTCCTGGATCAGGGATTGATTGACGAGCAGCAGATAGCCGAGATGCTCGCCGACAACGACGGAAAGTTCAAGGGCTCGCAGCTCGAAGAGATGCTCAACCAGTTGATCGAGCGGCTCGTCGCGGAGGGCTACTTGAACTTGAAGGAAGAGCAGCCGCAGCAGTCCAGGGAGCGCAGGCGCGGAGGGCGCGGAGAGATACAAGAGCCTCTGCCGCGCAATGTTCATTTCGAGGTCACGGAGAAGGGCCTTGACTTCCTCGGGTATAAGACCTTGAGAAATCTGCTCGGCAGCCTCGGCAAGAGTTCCGCCGGGCGTCACGATACCACGCATCTTTCCACGGGAGTGGAGGCGGCGGCGGCCTCCAAGCTCTACGAGTTCGGCGACACGATCAACCTGGACGTGAACACGACGCTGCTCAAAGCCATCCAGCGCGAGGGCCTCGGCGTGCCGCTCAACCTGGAATATAGCGACCTGCACGTTCACCAGTGCGATTATCAATCGTCTTGCGCCACGGTCGTCATGCTCGACTGCTCGCACTCGATGATCCTTTACGGCGAAGACCGTTTTACGCCTGCCAAGAAGGTCGCGCTCGCCCTGGCCCACCTGATTCGGACTCATTACCCCGGCGACTCGCTCAAGGTCGTGCTCTTTCACGACAGCGCCGAAGAACTTCCGATGGCACGCCTTGCCACGACACAGGTGGGCCCATACCACACCAACACGGCGGAAGGACTCAGGCTCGCGCGTCGCCTGCTGCAAGCGCAGCGCAAGGAGATGAAGCAGATCGTGATGGTCACGGACGGCAAGCCGACCGCCTGCTTTCTGGATGCCGCCGCTGCCGCCAACGCATCGCTCGGGCGCGGTAGAAGTGGCCGGGGAGAGAGCGCCGGGGCGGCGGCGCAAGGCCGCAGGCTCTACAAGAATTCTATGGGCGGCGATCCCTTCGTTATGGCCGAGACCTTCAAGGAGGTTCAAGCCTGCCGCAAAGCCGGGGTCATGATCAATACTTTTATGCTCGCTTCGGATTACTACCTCGTTGAGTTCGTCAAGCAGATGACGGCCATGACCAACGGCAAGGCATACTTCGCCAATCCCAACAACCTCTCGCAATTTGTCCTCATAGATTTTATGCGGCGCAGGACAAGCCGCGTTAAATAGGCATGAGATAAGCGAGGCCGGAAGATGACCAGGACGAGAGTGCGCGGAATCGAGATGGCTTACGAAGTGGAAGGCAGCGGCCCGCCCGTTCTTCTGCTTCACGGTTATCCTTTCAACCGCTCGATGTGGCGCGAACAAGTGGAAGCGCTCCGCAAGGGCTTTCGCGTCATCACGCCCGACCTGCGCGGCCTGGGCGAAACAGAGGCGGCTGAAGATGAAGAGCCGGCCACGATGAACGAGATGGCCCAGGACGTGGCCGCGCTGCTCGATCAGCTCCATATTGACAGGGCAGTGGTGTGCGGCCTTTCGCTGGGCGGCTACGTCGCTTTAGCTTTCACGCGCCGCTTCCCCTTGCGCGTGCGCGCGCTCGTCCTCGCCGATACGCGCCCGCAGCCCGATACCGACGATGCGCGACGAGGGCGCGAAGAGCAGGCACGCAAAATTCTGGCGGAAGGCATGAGCGCCATCAGCGAAGAGTTGTTGAAGAAAGCGCTCGCGCCCGCAACGCTCAGTGAGCGTCCAGACATTGTCGCGCGCGTGCGCGAGATGATCTTGAGTACGAAGGCGGAGGGGGCAGCCGCAGCGCTGCGCGGGATGGCTGTGCGTAGCGACCAGACGCCCTTCCTGCCGAACATACTCGCTCCGACGCTCATCCTCGTCGGCAGTGAAGATCAGCCCACGCCTCCCGCGGATGCCGAGTTGATGCGCCGCGAGATTCGCGGCTCACGCCTGGAAATCATCCAGGGCGCAGGGCACGTCTCCAACCTCGAACGCCCGGACGAATTCAACCGGGCGCTGACGCAATTCCTGCACGCGCTGCTACCGTAGAGAGCGCTCCGCCGCCAACGATTTATGAATGAGTCATGGAAGTATTCGATAGAGGAGCGCGTGCGCTGGGGCGATGTCGACGCGGCGCGCATCATCTTCTACGGAGCTTACATACGCTTCTTCGAGTTCGCCGAGACGGAACTTTTTCGCGCCGTCGGCCTGCCCTACAGCGTGATGTTCGATGAGCTTGACGTGTGGCTGCCGCGCGCCCACATCGAGTGCGACTTTCGCAGCGCGGCGCAGTTGGACGATCTGCTCGAAGTGTGCGTCTACGTCGGGCGCATCGGCAAGAGCTCGATCCGTCTCAACTTTGAAGTGCGGCGTAAGGGCGAGGCCGCGATGGTCGCCCAAGCGCACTTCGTTTTAGTCTCTGTGCGCCGCGACACGTTTGAGACCGTGCCTGTTCCCGAAGAGCTTCAACGCCGCCTCGCGCCTTACACTCAGCCCGCAGCTCAAACGCAAGTAGACGCGTCACGTTAAATAATCAACGGGCGACCGCGGAGAAAGGAAAGGGACGCGCCTTGTCTCGCGAGCAATTTTTGAATTACGTCGAAGGGGCCGGAGAGCCGCGAGAGATTTACTCGGACGTGGGGCGCGCGACGCGCGAGCGTCTGGTGTGGCCGCTCATCTCGATTCCGCGCGGGCTGATTATCCTCTACCCTGAGTTTCTGGTCTTTCTCACGGATGATGAGCGGAGCGCTGCGCGACGTATCGTCTCTTTCAGCGTCACTGGGCTCGCCGCTCGTCTGGTGCCCTACGTAGACCGGCTGGGCCAACTCGCACAGGGGCTCGGCCTCAAATCATTCGACCGCGCGAAGGCGCTCGCTAACCCGCAATCCTTTTTCATCCCTCGCCGCGACATAAAGAGCGCCCGGCCCTTCTGGAAAGCGACGCACGGCGGCATCGTTCACGTCCGCACAGGGGACGCGCACGATTTCTATCTCTATCAGGATATGCACTCGACGGGAACGTGGCGTTACTTTGCGGGCGGAGGCTGGCGGTGGCAGAAGCGCCTGGCGGAGGCTATCACCCGCGCGCTCAACTCCAACACGGAGACAACTCTATGATCGATGATACGAGCCTCGAATTCGATATGTTCGAGGACATGAGGCGCAAGCTGGTTGAGCTTTTTGTGACCGAAGGATACGAGCGCCTGGAGGCGGAAAAGATCGCCCTCTACGTTGTCCAGGGAGTCAGAGAAGTGCCGAAGCTTCTGGCCGCGCTCGCCGAAATCAGTGCGGACGCACGCGCCGATGTGCTCGAAACTTTGCACGCCGTTTTAGATAACGCGTGGGCGCTCACGAAGGCGAAGGCGCTGCTCGTCGAACATGAGAGTAAAGCATAGGATGAAGGGGCAGCGAGGCTTTCATCCTTAATCTCTCTCTCGGCTCAAATCGGCCACAGCGCGCGGCGCGCGAGTGTGCGCTTGAGATCAACGTAGCCCTGATCGCCCGCCACCAGCTCGCCCAAAACTTTCCGAATCCCGCGATGCGTGCGCGCAAACTCGATCATCCTCTCCGTGAAGGGAGCGCCCCAGAAGCTCCCGTAAAAGCGACGGCGCATCTGCGCGGCGCGTCTCAGCTCACGACCGAAATCCTCGCGCCAGCGCCGCTCGTAATCAAGCGGACGACTCGCCAGGTAACTTTCGGCGAAGAGCTCCGCCGAGCGCAGAGCGTAATAGATTCCCTCGCCCGTCACCGGGTCTGCAAACCCGGCGGCATCGCCCAGGAGCGCCCATCCGTCACCCGTCGCGCGCCGCTTGTCCCAGGTCTCTACAGTGAGGCCAGGAATGCGCGCCGCATAGCGTTCGGCCATCGCCCCTAACTCTTTTCGGATCAACTCGTCGCGCTCTTTGTCCACGCTTCGCCCAGACCAGATGCGCGCTTGTTTGTCTACGCCCATGTGGTAGTAACCGACCATGAAATCCCACAACAGGCTGTCTAGGGCTTGATGATCGAAAGCGTCCTGCGAGGTCGCAATGCCGAAAGAGATGTGGTCGACGCGCGGAAAGGCCCAGGCGTAACCGGCCCACCCGGGAAGAAAGGCCACGACCGTCGCGGCATCTCCCTCTTTCGGCAAAGGCGTGCGATAGCCGAAGGCGACTTCCATCTCAGCCGGTGGCAGTGGGCCGGCCAGCTTTTTCCTTATCGGGCTGTTGGCCCCGTCAGCCGCGACGAGCATCGGCGCGCTCCACTGCGCGCCGCTCCTTGAGCGCACCGTCCAGTCTCCATTACGGGAGCGCGGCTCAAGCGAGACCTTTTCGGCGAACACTTGCGCGCCCGCTGCTACGGCACGCTCGCGTAAATAGGAATCGAAGGCCAGGCGCGAGTAGATGGCGAAGGGCTCTGCGAGTTTCAGATAGAGACGTTTGCCAGAAGGCGAATACAACTCAAGCTCTTCGATGAGGCGCGCGGTTGCGCCGAGCAGGTGCGGCCAGGCTTTGAGCGCCTTGGAGGTGACGCCTCCTCCGCATGCCTTAGGCTCGCCCGCCGGTCGCCCGTCAAAGAGCGCCACGCGCACGCCCGCGCGCGCCAGCTGCTCCGCCGCGAATGAACCGGCCGGGCCCGCGCCGACAATCAAGAGATCGAATCTATCGCTGATGGTCAAATGCCTGCGCTCTCCGCTCTTCGATTCCAGATGATGCTACACGCTCTCGCGCCTCGACACGCTCGGCACATCATAAAGGTCTTACGCGGCACTGTGCAATTCAGGCTTGCGAGGTGGCGCGCGGCGTGTGATAAAATGCGCGGCGTTCCCCGAAAAGTATTTTGCGGTCGAGAGACCGGCGGCGTCCTTTATATCCGGCGCTTGAGGCATTCGTCTTTTCCAACGTCTTGTGGAAAGGGCGTGAGTCTTGTCAGCGAAAGCTTAGAGAGTGAGAGATGTCTACAGGCCACATAGTCTTTGCCGGAATCGCCCCGCACCCGCCCATCATGGTGCCAGAGGTTGGAGGCGAAGCGATCAGCGAAGTGCGAGGCTCTATTGACGCGATGAGCGGCTTTACCGAACGCCTCATCGCAAGCGGAGCCGAGACAGTCATCATCATCTCGCCGCATGCGCCGCTGGAAGCGCGCGCCTTCGTCGCTTATCACGACGCGCAGCTCTATGGAGACTTCGCAAACTTTCGCGCTCCCGAGACTCGTGTCCAGGCGCCCCTAGATAAAGAGCTGCTAGAGTCAATCCGCCGCGCCGCTTCCGAAGAGAACTACGAAGTGGTCTACGTAGAGGGCTACAACCTGGATCACGGCACAGCCGTGCCGCTCTATTTTTTGCAGCGTAACGGTTGGGACGGCCCCGTCGTGGCGCTCGGTTATACTTTCCTCTCCAATGAAGATCACTTGCGCTTCGGCTCTTGCATCAAGCGTGCGGTGGATGCGGCGGCGCGTCGCGTCGCCTTCGTCGCCAGCGGCGACCTGAGCCACCGGCTGAAACCTTCTGCGCCCGCCGGATACAACCCCGAAGCGCATCTCTTCGACGAAGAGGTGCTCGCCTGCCTGAAAGAGTGCGAGCCGTCGCGCATCGCCACGATAGATCAGGATTTGAGAAGGCTCGCGGGAGAATGCGGTTATCGCTCGATGCTCGTCGCTCTCGGCACGGTCGAGGAGGCCGAGCCGGATTGCGAAGTCCTGCATTATGAAGCGCCTTTTGGCGTCGGCTATCTCGTCGCACAACTCGCGCGCACCAGGCCAACTGGCGATCAGCAAAGAATCGGCCAGACCCGACAGACGCAGGAGAGGGTCGAGATGCCGGAAGAGGAATCCTCCGGGGATTCCGACTTACCGGCGCTGGCGCGGCGCACGGTTGAAACCTACGTGCGTGAAGGGCGCGTGATCGAAGCTCCCGAGGAGTTGGCCCAACAGAGGGCCGCCTGCTTCGTTTCACTCAAGACACTCGAAGGAGACTTGCGCGGCTGCATCGGCACGATTGAGCCCGTCAAGCCGACGCTCGCCCAGGAGTTGATCGCCAATGCCATCAACGCCGCCACACGCGACCCGCGTTTTCCACCCGTCACGGCGGATGAACTGCCGCGCCTGCGCTACTCTGTTGATGTCTTGTCCACGCCTGAGCCCGCCACTTTCGAGGAGCTTGACCCAATCAGGTACGGAGTGATCGTGGAGGACACGGCTGGTCTGCGTAGAGGACTGCTTCTGCCCGATCTCAAAGGTATAGAGACGGCCAGTCGGCAAGTGGACATCGCCGCGCGCAAAGCCGGCATTGCGCCCGGCACGCCTCTCAGGTTCTATCGTTTCCGCGTCGAGCGCTTTCGTGAACAGGCCCCCATCCAAACTGCAACATCCGACAACAAGGAGCAGACAAATGGCAAATGACAATTTCAGAAAATCTACCGTCGAAGACAGTCCAGCCGACCCGGACTTGAAGCCGGATACGACGCCCAATGCCGCAGAAGATAATAATCCGGCCAACGACCAGCGCTCGCTTGATATTGGTGAATCGGGACAGTTCGCGCCCGGAGGCTATTATAACCAGCATGGTGTGGCGGAGGCTGACCGCCTGGACTTGGACGATATAAAGACCTCGCTGCCTTCAGACGATAAAAAGTAGGAGGGATGGACAAAAGCATTTCTGAAGTGGACAAAAAAATTCCGCTGCATACGCGATATATGCAGCGGAAAGATCCACAGGAGGAAAAGGAATTACATTGTAAACAAGGAAGCGCGGTGTGTCAAATAGTCTCGCCAGGCCGCGCTTCCTCCGTCTCAAAAATCAGACATCCAGGTTCTTCACGTCGAGCGCATTGTCCTCTATGAACTTCCTGCGCGGCTCGACGGCATCGCCCATCAGGACTGTGAAAATCTGGTCGGTCTCGACCGCATCATCTATTTTCACCTGCAAAAGCGTGCGTTTCTCAGGATTCATGGTGGTCTCCCACAACTGCTCCGGGTTCATCTCCCCGAGCCCCTTGTAGCGCTGAATCGTGAGGTCTTTCTTGGCCACGGCCAGCACGCGTTCGAGCAGCGCCTCGCGGGTCGGAATCGGCTCGCTCGATCCATTTTCTCCGGCCACGAAGGGGGCCGCCAGACGATCTTCCAGTAGGGTGTATAGCTCCACGGCCTTCTGAAACTCGACGTAGCTGGCGAGATTCCAGTCAATGCAGATGCTCGCGCCTGTATCCGCCGTGGTCTCTATCTCCCACAGGCCATGCTCCTCATCCGTCGAAAGCTCCGTCCGGTAATTTTCCTCAGCCAGAAAGCCCTCTATGCGGGCCATCAGATCGCCGTCCTGAAAGACTCCACGAAGAGTCGCCCCATCTTCGCGCAGCACGCCCTCGCGCCCGCCAAAGGCTGCGAGCAGCGTGTTCAGCAAGCGACTGTCACCGCCAAGGCGTCGAACAGTCTTTTCGCAATAGCGCTTGAATTCGACCATCTGTTCCAGAGAGCGAGCCAGCTCGCGGCCCTCTATGACGGCATCGGTGCTGATGGATTTGACCTTGATGTCGCCCGTCGCCTGCCTCATCATGTAGCGCACCATAGACCTTTCGTCCTTGATGTACTCCTCTCGCTTGCCGCGTTTTACTTTGAACAGCGGAGGCTGAGCGATGAAAACATGGCCTTTTTCGACAAGGTCCGGCATTTGGCGATAAAAGAAGGTCAGAAGCAGAGTGCGAATGTGCGAGCCGTCAACGTCGGCGTCCGTCATGAGGATAATCTTGTGATATCGCAGCTTGCCGAGGTCGAAATCGTCCTTCCCGATGCCCGTCCCGAGCGCCGTGATGAGAGTTTTGATCTCGCCGTGGCCGAGCATTTTGTCGAAACGAGCCTTCTCGACATTCAAGATTTTACCTTTTAACGGTAGAATCGCCTGGTTTTTGCGGTCACGGCCCTGCTTGGCCGATCCCCCGGCGGAATCTCCTTCTACAATGTAAATCTCGCATAGAGAGGGGTCGCGTTCCTGGCAATCGGCCAGTTTTCCGGGGAGCATGGTTGAGCCGATTGCCCCTTTACGGACGATCTCCCGCGCTTTGCGCGCAGCTTCGCGGGCACGCGCCGCGTCAACGGCCTTGCCGACGACCTTTCTGGCGACGGTCGGATTCTGCTCGAAGTATTCCGTCAAACGCTCGTTGAGGAACGATTCGACAGCGCCCTTCACGTCCGAGTTGAGCTTACCCTTGGTCTGCCCCTCGAACTGCGGCTGCGGCAGCTTGACGGAGATGACGGCGACCAAGCCTTCGCGCACGTCGTCGCCCGAGAGCGAGCCCTTGAAGTTTTTGGCCAGCCCGGAGCTTTGCGCGTAGGCGTTAATGGTGCGCGTAAAGGCCGAGCGAAAACCAGAGAGGTGCGTGCCTCCGTCAACCGTGTTGATGTTGTTGGCGAAAGAGTAGACCTTCTCGTCATAGCCGTCGTTGTACTGGATGGCCACCTCAATCGAGAGCGCATCGGCGACGCGCTCGAAATAGATGGGCTTATCGTGCAGAGTGTTCTTGTTCTTGTTGAGGTGCTTGACGAACTCTGCGATCCCGCCCTTGTAGTAGAACTCGTGCGAGCGCTCTGTCTCTTCGCGCTCATCCTTGATGGTGATGCGAATGCCTTTGTTGAGAAAAGCCTTTTCGCGCAGGCGCTCTGACAGCTTGTCGAAGCTGAAAACGGTCGTATCGAAAATCTCCGTATCAGGCTTGAAGGTGATCTTCGTGCCGCGCTTGCGAGTCTTCCCCGTCTGCTCAAGTTTGGTGACGGGAATGCCGCGCTCGTATTCCTGCTCGTAGGTCTTGCCGTCGCGCCAGATTTCCAGTCTGAGTGTTTCCGAGAGGAAATTGACGCAGGAGACACCGACGCCGTGCAAGCCGCCGGAAACCTTGTAAGCGTTTGAATCAAACTTGCCGCCCGCGTGCAGCTTGGTCATGACGACTTCGGCGGCGCTTCTCTTCTCCTGCTTGTGATAGTCAACGGGGATGCCGCGACCGTTATCTATAACCGTGATCGAATTATCCAGGTGAATCGCCACCTCGACCGTATCACAGTAACCGGCGAGGGCTTCGTCAATCGAATTATCTACGACTTCGTAAACCAGGTGATGCAGCCCTAAGTCGCCCGTCGAGCCGATGTACATCGCCGGGCGCTTGCGTACCGCATCGCGTCCTTCGAGCACAGTGATCGAAGTCGAGTCGTAGGCCATATTTTTCTTCTTTGATAAGGTTGATGTTGCTGTTACCAAATCAGTCTCCTCTTCGTAAATGCTGCTCATAATATTTGTTCTGTGTTTGATCGAAAACGTAAGGACCAGTCAGCGCCGCTTTCGTCTTCCAAATTTAGATGCTCTCAGCGGCGCTTACGCTCGATGAGATAAGCTCTGTTTTGGCCCCGCTATCTTTGACCGCACCGTCGCCGACTTCGTAGACATTTGCGCGCGCGACGAACTGCTCGACGAGGCTCTCTTTCGAGGTCGTAATGAACGTCTGAGTGCGCCCATCAAGATATTCCAACAAGTTACCGATGCGCTTGCGATCAAGCTCTGCATCCACGTCGTCAATGAGGAAAAGTGGATACTCGTTGTGCCATGAATAATACACGGAAATCGCTGCTAAGTCAAGTATTATCAATGCGCTACGCTGCTGGCCGGAGCTCCCGAAGGCGCGCATGTCCCGTCCGTCAAACAGTATCTCAAGATCGTCTCGATGGGGCCCGATGAGGGCGTATCCGGCGCTGATTTCCGCTGTCAGGCGGAAAGCGAGCCGTTCTGTGATGAGCGCCTCGTAGTTGCCCAGATCACCCTTGCCTTCGAGCGCCGAGACGTAACGGATCGTGATCTCCTCACGACCGAAAAGACGGCGCTCAAGCACGTCTCTGAGGCGCTCTACGTAGTCGGCGCGGGCGCGATGAATCTCTGCGCTTAAAGATACAAGCTGCTCATTCCAGGGCGCGATTATTCCGCCTATCTGCTCGGCGCTCATCTCGGATTCCGAGGCGTCTTGCAAGAGCCGGTTTTTCTGTTTGATGACGCGGTTATAATCGGCCAGCGTCTGGACGTAAGAGGGATGGAGCGAGACGACGCCGCGATCTAAAAACCTACGGCGCGCGTCCGGCATGCCGCGCACGATGTCCAACTCGTCTGCGGTAAAGGCGACGGCGTGAAGCTGTCCCAGGTAACGCGTGACGGCCTCTCTCTTTCCGTTGACGGAGATGGCTTTCGTCTTGCCCTGAAGCGTCACCTGTAGGTCGCGGTGAATCTCGCTGGTACGGCCCACGCGCCCACGCACGACCGCCAGGTCTTGCCCGAACATGACGGCTTCATGCAGACGCTGCGTGCGAAAGGATTTGGTCGTGGCGAGCAGGTAGATGGCTTCGAGCCAGTTTGTCTTGCCCTGCCCGTTGTCGCCGTAGATGATGTTGAGGCCAGCGCCCCAGGAGACTTTGCCGCTCAGATTCCTGAAATTGTGAGCCTCAAGTGTTTCGAGCAGCATGGAATGATTTTAACACAGCGCGAGCTTATACGCCCCTCATCGGTTGCTGATTCCATCCATAAAATCAAGAAAAAAGTCCCCGCTTGTTTTGAGCAGCAAACTTACTCGTATGAGCTGTTGTGAATCGTGATGGGCGGGAGAAGTGCAGTGCAGCAGACGGATTTTTTTGACGAAGGCTCGGCGCGTTTGATGAGCGGCCTATCTTGCGGGCGTAGCAAATGAGTTTAAATTGCAATAGTTATTTTGTGAGTTCCATGCTATTTTCCCCGCACTACCTCAAAATCTTGTAAGCAGTAAGGAAACACTTCTATCCCACAGAAGCGTTTTCGCGTTATGCCTCGCTGTTGTTTCCTCGCCTTATTTTGATTAAGTCTGACAAAGGAGAGAACGGATGAAAAAAATATTGGAAATGTTTCAGCAGCATCGCCTGGCGGTCTTCTCTGCCATGATTATCATGGCGCTTGTGGGCGCTGGCTCTTTAACCAGCCAGAGGGTTTCGGCTAATCACCCGGTACTCGTCGAAGGCAACTGTGATAGCCCCACGCCGGGGACGACTAGCGTTCCCCAAAGCAACATGACCTCCGGGGGTATCTGCGGTGATTTCGATGGCGATGGTCGCATCGGCACGGCTGAAGATACCGATGGTGCCGACAGAATCTTCGGCACTCTCGCCGCTGCGCTTGGCCCAGGCACGGGAGCAGCCGCTGGAACAGGCGCGAACCAGAACGGCTCGATCACCATCGTCGCCTCGGGCCGCTTCGCCACCTCGATGGTCATTACGGCTGACGGTGGCACTCCCGGCGGCAGAGGTACGGTCGTGGTTCAGGCTGCGCCCGGCGTCGAGGCCACGCTTGATGCCGTACTGCAAGGTGACCCGGCTGGCGGCAACATCACGCGTGAAGCGCAAGTGGGCGTCGTCGTCAATGCCGGGCCCGAAAGCCGGGTTATCCTTCGCAACCTCAGGATTCGTAACTTTATCGAGGGGATTCGCGCACTGGGCAGCTCAAACCTGACGGTTGAGAATTGCCGCCTTGAGAATAACTTTTTCTATGGCATACGCATGCTCGGCAACTCACGATTAGGGATGATCGGATCGAGCGTCATCGGGACCGGTTACAGAGTAAGCGCAAGCGGCTCTTGCCCGAGTACGACATGCACGCCCGTTCCGGCACATGCGATAGCGTTCGAGGAGTCATCGGCGGGGACGGTTGCTCAAACACATGTCAGCGGCAACTTCGGAGCCGCCTTGGTAAATACCTCGACACTGGGAACGAATGCCGTTCGCTATTATGAGCTTTTCGATTCTAACAATGGAGGTGGGATTGCCAACGCTGTGCGAGTGTTGTTCTAAATCATATACGCCCCGCCTGTTTGTGATAGACGCTGCTTTTTGTAATCACCAAAAGCAGCGTCTATCGCTTCTGTCAGGAGGCCGACGCTTCCATCAAATTCGCATCGGCATCACGACGTACTTATACTCGTAGTCGGTTGTCGTCGGGCGCAGCTGCGCTTGCGAGTTGCCGTCTTTGAACTCAAAAGCGACCTGGCCTTCGCCCACGACGTTGAGGAAATCCTGTAGATATTGTGCGTTGAAGCCAATCTCGACCACGTCGCCGTTGTACTCTGTCTCGACCGTCTCGCGCGCCTCGCCTTCTTCGGCGTTCTGCGAGCTGATCTGTAGCTGATTCGGGGCGAGATGAAAGCGTATGGCGTGCGAGCGGTCGTCGGCCATCAGGGCGACGCGGCGTATGGCCTGGTTGAGCGAGACGTTGTCGAAGACGACAGACTTGTCATTGCCCTTCGGCATCACCATCTCGTAATTCGGGAACTGGCCCGAGAGCATGCGCGAAATTAAGAGGCGCGGGCCGACCTCGAAGTAGATATGGTTCTCATCCGCGCCCAAACTGATCTCTCCTTCGTAGTTGGCCGTCAACTTGGTCAGCTCTGCCAGCGTCTTACGGGGTATAAGAGCGTCTATTGCCTCCTTAGACGCGTTTTTCCCCAAATCCTGACGTGCGACATAGGCCAGGCGGTGTCCGTCGGTTGTAACCATCTTAGCGCCCGATTTATCGAGCATGAATTTCGCGCCCGAAAGTGTGTAGCGCGACTCCTCCTGCGTGATGGCGAAAATCGTGCGGTCAATGAAGGATTTGAAGACCTCGGCCTCCAATTTCATCGGCGCTGACTTGAAGCTCGGCACTTCCGGGAAAGTCTCGCGCGAGACGCCTGCGATCTTCGAGCGGAAATTCTCACACTCGACCGTCACCCAGTCGTTCTCTTCCTTGCGAAAACGGACGGTCGCCTCCGGCAGCAGGCGCGAGATGTCAAAGAGCTTGCGCGCCTGGACACACATAGAGCCGGGCTTGCCTATCTCCGCATCCGTCTCGCAGCGTATGGTAACGTCGAGGTCCGTGCCGATCAGGCGAATCGTATTTTCGCCGACCGACTCGATGAGGATATTGGAGAGGACGGGGATGGTGTTTTTCTTCTCGACAATACCTTGAACAAAACCCAGCTCTTTTGTCAGAGCGTTCTTGCTGATGCTGAACTCCATTTACTAACTCCTCTGGTGTGTATGATAGCTGCTTCAGGTCTGAATTTAATATAACACTCAGGCTCGCCCCTTTTACTACTAATACTAATTAAATACTATGTATATATATATAGTAGTAGTAGTAGGGCCTGTGGAAATGTGGAAAAGTCACTTTATTGTTGACATGAAAGGGATTGTTTTCCACAGCCCCTGTGGAAATCGCTGTGGAAAACAGAGAGCGCCTGTGGAAAAGTTTTCCATTTTCAAAGTTTTCCACATTTCCACAGGCCACTTTATTGCGATGCCTGTGGAAATGTGGAAAACTCGAAGTTAAGTTGTTCCATCCAAAGAACTAAACCGAAAACCGTACTGTGGAAAACTCCTGACCCCGGAAATGAGCTAACTACTTGCAAAGATTGTCCATAAGGTCGCTGACGACCCTGTGGAAATTTTGATCCTTCAAAACAAGCGCTTCGATCTTCTCGACGGAGTGTATGACGGTGGTGTGATGCTTGCCTCCGAACTCCCTTCCGATCTCCGGGAAACTGTGTTTGGTGAGCCGTTTGCAGAGGTACATAGCCACCTGCCTGGGGACGGCTATCTGCCTCGTATTGCTCTTAGACGTGAGCTCGTCAACGCGCAGTCGATAGTGCGCCGCGACGGCCTGCTGAATCTGGTCAATGGTGATTCCGGCGGGCTGATCGTCCTCGGCGATGTTGCGTATGGCATCCTGCGCCAGCATCTTCGAGATGGGCAGACCGCGCAGTGACGAGATGGCCACCAGACGCACGAGCGAGCCTTCCAGCTCGCGTATGTTGCTTTTGACCTTGCTCGCTATGAAGAAGGCTACGTCGTCCGGTAGCTGCACGCCGTCAAGGTCTGCTTTGCGTTTCAGGATGGCGACCTTGGTCTCAAGGTCTGGCGGCTCCATGTCTGCGATCAAGCCCCACTCGAAACGCGAATGCAGCCTCTCTTCCAGCGTAGGGATTTCGCGGGGCGGGCAGTCCGAAGTGATAACGATCTGCTTCTGACCGTCATATAGAGCGTTGAAGGTATGGAAAAACTCTTCCTGCGTGCGCTCCTTGCCTGCCATGAACTGTATGTCGTCCATCAGGAGCACGTCGATCGAGCGATATTTCTCACGAAAAGTCTGCGCCTTATCGTAACGGATGGCGTTAATCAGCTCGTTCATGAACTTTTCGGCGGAAATATAAGAGAGGCGCAGGTGACGGTTGCGCTCCTTGATGGCATGTCCTGCGGCGTGCATCAAATGCGTCTTGCCCAGGCCCACGCCGCCGTAAATATAGAGCGGATTGTAAGTTTTTCCGGGAGCTTCTGCGACCGCGAGCGACGCGGCATGAGCAAACTGGTTGCAGGAGCCGACCACAAAAGTCTGAAAAGTATATTTCGGATTGAGATTGAGCTCTATCGGCTCTATGTCCACGAAGGTCGTCGCGGCGGGCGTCAGGCCATCGGATTTGGCTGCCTCTAGAAGCGAGAAGAGGCTCGAACTCTGGCTCTTGCCGTTACCTGTGGCCGATTCCGAGAGGCTGTAACTGTTAGCTTCCCTGCCCTCCTCCAACCTTTCATTGAAGCGTGCCTCTTCCTCTTCGACCATCCAATCAACATGATATTCGGCCAGATTCAACTCCTCCAGCGATTCGTCCAAGACCTCCGAATAGTTTGAGCTGACCCAATCCTTGACCACCTGGTTCGGGGCACGCAGATGCAGGACCTGCTCCGAATCATCGCACCCCTCAAACTGTATGGGTCGAAACCATGTCTCGAAACTCTGGCGGTTGAGCCGTTTTTCGACGGCATGAAGAATATCGCTCCAGAGCCGATTCTCAATCATTGTACTCATGACTTATCCGTCCTGTCTCCTAGAAGAGTCTAGCCGATGTCTCCAATGCGTACCGTCGTAAAATAATACAGATACTTCGCTTTCTTCTTTTCAAGCTTTTCTTTGAGTCATCCCATGGAAGGTGTTGTAAATGCACCCTGTTGATCACTTTTTCAGCACCCGCCGGGAAAGTTTTCCACAAGGTTTTCCACAGCCCTGTGGAAAACCTTGTAAACTTAAAGTAATGCTTTAAGTATCTATTTATCAATCACTTACAGACTCAAAGAGGTTGCGAAACGGGGCGGAGACTAGCATAATTGGAATTCAGAAGCAAGGGAAATCCACAGGCAAAATGAATATTTTTTCGATGTCCGGCAGAACCCTATTTTTGCTTGGATTTTAAGATTCGGCGGTTCGGTTAAAATGACCTGTTGAATAGTTTTAGGACATAATCGGCTGTCAGGATTTGTGAGGGGCACACTATTTGTCTGCCCGTTTGCGGATACTAAAATGGGGCCGGGCGGGTCTTTAGGGGCTCGCTTTTCTTGACATAATGTTAGCTCGCAGTTAGTCTTACACTTTTCATTTGACCGGAGAATAACTGACTATGTCGAAGCGCACATTTCAACCTAACAATCGTCGCCGGGCTAAGACGCATGGCTTTCGCGCGCGTATGGCGACCAAGAATGGCCGGCTGGTGCTGAAGCGTCGCCGCGCGAAGGGGCGTAAGCGCCTCACGCCTTCGCACTATTAGTACCGCCGTAGGCCGTTTGTCCAAACCAGTTCATCTACGCGCTTCTGAAGAGTTTCGCCGCGTATATTCAAGCGGGAGGCGTTATGATGGCCGCTGGATGACTGCTTTCGTACAACCTAACGATTTACAGCATCATAGACTAGGCGTGACGGCATCGCGTAAGGCGACCGGCAATTCGGTAGAGCGAAATCGCGCCAAGCGTCTGCTGCGCGAGGCGTTTCGCCTGAGCAGCCCGGACATGCAGCGATTGATGCTGAAATACGATTGGGTGCTCAACGCCAAGCGTTCCCTCTTGAGTGCGAAGCTGGCAGCGCCGCTCGAAGAGCTTCAAAGGATTATCGCGCGCGCGGCCAATGATGAGAGGGCGGCTCAGCCGGAAACAGACGAGCGGGAAGAGCATTGAGGATCGTTCTAGTCACGCTACTGAGGTTCTACAAGGTGGCCCTGTCGCCTCTGCTTCCGCCCTCGTGCCGCTTTGTTCCAACCTGCTCGGAATATGCGCGCGAGGCCATTGAGCGCCACGGCGCTCTGCGCGGAAGCTGGATGGGGGCGCGCAGGCTTCTGCGTTGTCATCCGTTTCATCCGGGCGGATATGATCCGGTTAAGTGAAGAGCAAGGTGACGGGAACAGTGATTGAATTTTAGATTCTCATCGGAAGGCGGCTCGGTAGTTTAAATCACATGCAACAAAGGCGTTTCCTTCTCGCTCTTCTACTTTCAGCGGCGATACTTTTCGGGTGGAGCTATTTACAGCGTCGTTTCTTCCCCGTTCCATCTCCCGCGCAGAACAACGCCAATACTTCAACGGCCCAGCAGCAGCAGCCTTCCACTTCGTCAACGCAGGAAGCAGCCAGCCCCGCGCCGAGTCAACAAACGCCACAGACTCAAGCCGCCGCTCCCGCGCAGGACGCCACGCCGCCGCGAACCATCCACGTCAAGACTCCGCTCTATGAAGTCAAGCTCAACAGCACGGGCGCGGTTGCCACCAGTTGGATTCTCAAATCGCTGCCAGCCGATAACGGTAATCCCGGACGTGCCCTGTATTCCGTAGCGGGCACGAAGGAGAATCATCAGCCCCTAGAGCTTATTCCACAAGAGGGCGTCAAACGAGGCCATGCTCCGTTTCAAATCTTCACGGAAGATCAAAGCTCCGACGCACTGCTTGCCTCAAGGAATTATCAGGTCAAGGGAGCGGAAGATAGCGGCGGTGATATCAATCTCAATCTTGGCCCAGGCACGCCGCAGCAGACTGTAGAGTTCACCTTGCAGGATGGCGCGAGCGGTCTGAACGTCTCGAAGCGTATTACCTTCTACGCTGATCGTTACATCGCGGATATAGAGGTCAGGCTCTCGCGTCAAGGTCAGCCCGTACCGCAGGCCAAACTCGTGATTGGCCCAAGCATAGGCGACCAGGGAGTTCAGCACTATAGCTTTTACTCCGTCGCGCCCGAAGGCATCGCCGTTGCCGCTGATAAAGATGAGCGACATCTTGCCGAGCAGATCAATCATAAGAATGGTGATCGTCTTCAAGTGGGCGGCCCTGTGGATTGGGCTGGCGTCGGCGATACTTACTTCGCCATGATCGCCGTGCCATCCAGGAAGACAGAAGGGCTAGAGTTTCGCACCGCTCAATACGATTACCAGGCGAACGGTAAGCCCGAGTCCAGGTACTTGATTTCGGCCCTCGTTCCGATACCGGCGGACGGCTCCCGAACATGGATTTATGCCGGGCCGAAAGACCATTACCTGCTCACGGCAGCCAGCCAGGAGATCGGCAGGGCGGTCGGCCCTGATCGTCAGGTAGACCTTGAAAGATCAATTGATTACGGCTTTTTAGGCAGCGTTTCGCGTCCGCTCGCGGTCCCCATCCTCTGGTCAATCAAGAAGCTTCACCAGCTTACGGGCAGCTACGGCGTGGCGATCATCATCTTCACGATTATCATCTATTCGCTCTTCTTCCCGCTGAAATGGCGCTCGTCGAAATCCATGAAGAAGGCGCAGAAGCTCGCGCCGAGGATGAAGGAGCTGCAAGAGAAGATCAAGGGGATGAAGCAGGATGACCCGCGCCTGAAGGAGTTGCAGGTAGAGCAACTGCGTCTGATGAAAGAGGGTAACCCTTTGGGCGGCTGCCTGCCGCTCCTGATACAGATGCCGTTTCTCTTTGCGCTCTATCGCGCCATCACCATCTCGATTGATTTCCGCCAGGCCTCTTTTCTATGGATACCGGATTTGTCTTCGGCAGAGCCTTATGCCATACACTTGCTGCCGATACTGTTCGCCTCCTCGATGATCGTCTTGCAGTTGATTACACCCGCGCCTTCAGCCGATCCTCTTCAGCGCAAGATGATGGCCATCGGCATGCCGCTCTTCATGCTGTATATTATGTGGAGCGCGCCGACAGGGCTGCTCGTCTACTGGATTGTGGGAAACATCGTCGGCTTCAGTCAGCAGGTGCTCATCAATCGTTTGACGAAGTCGGAAGATGATGAAGAACCGCCGGAGGAAAAGAGAGCCGGAGCACGTCCGCCTAAAAAGCTGAGCCCTGCGCGCGTGTCACAGGCATAAAGTCGTGCGCGCCTTAACTTGATGAAAGACTCTTCGGCTGCTTGAATAAAATGAGCGAAGCATGTGTAGAGGCCCAGGATTTTCTGAACGCCGTTTTTGAAGGCGTCGGTTTCAAGCTGCGCGCAACGGCAGGAGAATCCGCCGAAGGTTGTCTGCTTGAGATAGAGGGTGTTGACTCGGAGTTTCTGCTCAGCGAGGGCGGCGAGTTGTTGGAAGCATTTCAGCATCTCGTCAACCAGGCTTTCGGGCGTGTGCTCGCAAAGGGCGAGCGTATCGTCTGCGACGTGGAGAACTTTCGCGCCACGCGCGAGGCGGAGCTGCGAGCGATGGCGCGTCATGCGGCGGGGCAAGTGAGAAAGACCGGCGCGGCCTTCACCTTTGGGCCCATGAATCCGAACGAGCGTCGCGTCATTCATCTCTCGCTCGCAGGCGAAGAAGACCTCTATACGGAATCGGTCGGCGAAGGCAACGCACGCAGGCTCAAAGTAAGCCTCAAATCTTCCCCCAGATAATCACAAGCGGTGAAGAGTCTGAGCTTGAATCCTTTTCGTCGCGCCTCCCCGCATTCTACTCCGCAGTGTCGAGAACAGGCACCATCGTCGCTTTATCAACGCCGCCGGGCCGCAGCGGCATAGGCGTCATACGCTTGAGCGGCCCGTGCTCGCTTTCCATCACGCGCTCGCTCGTCGGCGAAGAGGGTTTCACACCCGAAGCCGGTCGCGTTACATTGAAGAAGCTGCGTGAGCCCTCCACGGGAGAAGTTTTGGATCGCGCGCTCATCATCCTCTTCAAAGCGCCTCATTCATTCACGGGCGAAGATGTCTGCGAGCTGAGCTGTCATGGCTCGCCCGTTCTTCTACGCCGTCTGATAGATATTATCCTGGGCTTTGACGCACGCGCCGCCGCGCCCGGCGAATTCACCTTCCGCGCCCTCGCCAACGGACGTTTGAATTTGAGCCAGGCCGAGGCCGTGCGCGACCTGATCGACGCACAGACGAATGCCGCCCTGCGACAGGCCGCGCGTCAACTCGGAGGCGAATTATCAGCCCGCCTTCAGCCGATCAAAGACGCCCTGCTCGACATCATCGTTCCGCTGGAATCTTCCCTTGAGTTTGTCGAGGACGATCTGCCGGACATAGCCCTCGACGCGATCAAAGCAAAACTCGCGGCCTTAATCCGCGACATCGGAAGCCTGGCCTCCACTTTCCGCTCGGGCAGACTTTTGAGAGAGGGTGTGAAAGTCACGCTGGCGGGCCGCCCTAATGTCGGTAAGTCTAGTGTTTTCAACAAGTTACTGCATGTAGACAGAGCCATCGTCACAGATATTCCGGGAACAACTCGTGATAGTTTAAGCGAACTGGTCAGCATTCAGGGCGTTCCTGTTCTTTTGACTGATACGGCTGGCGTACGTGCTTCCGCAGACAGGATTGAAAGTCTTGGGATTGAGCGTACACGGCATGCTATGGCGGACGCGGACATCATAGTTGTCGTCCTTGACGGCTCTCAACCATTGACAGATGAGGACTTAGAGGTTGTCGGCGATATTGCGGAGAGCCCTCACCTCATCGCTTTGAACAAAAGCGACCTGGATACTTTCCGGCACAATGGTCTTGAGCATATAGATAATGGCGTGCCAGTGGTCGCCATCTCGGCCAAAACCGGGGCAGGATTCGATGAACTGCGGGCTGCTATACTGAAGCCGTTCGCATCTCCTCATATGCAGAGCGCCGGATTGCTCATTACCGATGCGCGCCATTTCGATCTGCTTAGGCGCGCGCATCAATCTCTGGAATCCTCCGCCGCTTTGCTCGAACAAAGAGCCAGCGAAGAGCTTTTGCTCGTCGGTCTCTACAATGCTTTGCGTTTCCTGGGTGAGATTACCGGCGAAACGACGCCCGAGGATGTCCTGTCGCAAATCTTTGCGACTTTCTGTATAGGGAAATAGAAAATGAGTTTCGATGAGGTTTTCGACGTAGTCGTGATCGGCGCGGGTCATGCCGGGTGCGAGGCAGCTTCCGCTGCGGCTCGTCTCGGCGCTCAGACTGCGCTCGTGACGCTTAATCTGGACTTGATCGGCCAGATGTCCTGTAATCCCGCGATAGGCGGCATCGCCAAAGGACATCTGGTGCGCGAGATCGATGCTCTGGGCGGAATCATGGGGCGTGTTATTGATCGCACGGGAATTCAATTTCGCCTCCTCAATCGTTCAAGAGGCCCTGCGGTTCAGTCTCCGCGTGCTCAGGCAGACCGTGCTCTCTACCGTAAAGAGATGCGACGCACGCTGGAAGCGATCCCCAATTTACACCTGAGACAGGGTTTAGTTGTTGATTTAATTGTAGATAAGGGGCGCATCCGTGGGGTCGAGTTACAGGATACGCGCCGCTTTCGGGCTGGCGCTGTTGTCTTAGCGACCGGGACATTCCTGAACGGCCTGATACACACGGGCCGTCGCACACACACGGCTGGACGCGCGGGCGAGCCCGCATCCATTGAGCTTGCAGAGAGCCTGAAGAGGCTGGGTTTTCCGGTCGGGCGTCTGAAAACCGGCACGCCTCCGCGCCTTGACGGGCGCACTATTGACTGGGATGCATTTGAGCCTCAACCCGCAGACGAGCGCCCCGTTCCCTTTTCCTTTGCCACCGACAGCATTGATCAACCTCAGATCACCTGTTATGTGGGCTATACGACCGATTCCGTCCATGCAGCCATACGCGCCAATCTGCACGAATCCCCGCTCTATTCCGGTAAGATCAAAGGAATCGGGCCACGTTATTGCCCTTCTATTGAGGATAAGGTCGTCAAGTTCGCCAATAAAGACCGCCACCAGCTCTTTCTTGAGCCGGAGGGGCACGATACTAACGAGGTCTATTTAAACGGCTTTTCGACTTCCCTGCCAGCCGAGCTGCAACAAAAGCTGGTGAGGATGATACCTGGGCTAGACCATGCGCGCGTTATCCGTCCGGGTTACGCCATTGAGTACGATTACATAGACCCACGTGAACTAACGCCGTATCTTGAAACAGTCCGCATAAAAGGGCTTTTTAATGCAGGGCAGATCAACGGAACCACTGGATATGAGGAAGCCGCCTGCCAGGGACTGATAGCTGGCATAAACAGCGCCCTCGGCGTTCAGGGCCGGGAGGCTTTCCGGCTCAAACGCGATGAGTCTTACATTGGCGTCCTTATTGACGACCTTATCACGCAGGGGGTCGACGAGCCGTACCGCATTTTCACCTCGCGCGCGGAATACCGCCTGGCTCTTCGCCACGACAACGCGGATGCCAGGCTGGCCCCGTACGGTAAAGAGCTTGGTCTGGTCGGCGATTCGGATTGGGAGCGTTTTAATCAGAGACGAGACCGCATAGCCCGTCTGCACGCCGCTCTGGACGGCACCCGCATGAAACGCTCCGACATCGCCTACTCTTCTCTGGCCAGGACTCTCGGTTATGATCTGGGTGATTCGATCACCCTGGCGCAGTTAGCCCAACGCCCAAATATCTGTCCGTCCCTCATTCAGCAGTTATTGCCGTCAGAGATTCGAAGCCACACCACTTTAGGCGACCTTGAATCTGCGCTCGCAGATTCGCTATACCAGGGATATATTGAGGCACAGCGAAACACTTTCGAGCGCCTGCACCAGCATGATGGGCTCTCTATTCCTCCGAGCTTCGATTTCCGCTCAATCGGGGGCCTCTCCCACGAGATGGTCGAGCGCCTTGAGCGCTCCCGCCCGCAGACTTTCGGCCAGGCCCGCCGTATCCCCGGACTAACGCCTGCTTCTATTTCGACTCTGCTCGTCCATCTCAACATGCAAAGTGCCGCCTGATTTCTCCCGCGTAATGTTTCACGTATCCCCAATTCATGTAAAGGGACACGTGAAACACTCAGGGGGCGTGACTCTCATTTTCCGTCTTTTTATCACGTGAAATCCCTTCCTGCCATGAAAAGTGTGGCGCGTGGAGCGATCTTATGTTAATTTACGCGTCAAATTTGGCTGGGGAGCGATCAAGGCTCGCAATAATGGCTAAAACCATTGCAGTAGCAAACCAAAAAGGGGGCGTTGGCAAAACAACCACAGCAGTAAACCTAGCTGCTGCGCTCGCCGTGTCCGAAGCTCGCGTTCTACTGGTGGACGCAGATCCGCAGGCAAACGCCACCTCCGGCGTAGGGATTCAACGAGGAAGTTTTCGCCGAAGCCTCTATCACGCTCTGGTCCTGGACGAGCAGCTTCCCAATATTATTCAGACCTCAGAGATTCCGCTCCTTAAAGTCCTGCCTGCCGATAAGAATTTGACGGGTGCGGAAGTCGAGCTCGTGGACGCGGAAAGGCGTGAATTCAGGCTCAGGGAGCTACTGCGCGCCCTCGAATTCGAGTTCGACTATATCATTATTGATTGTCCGCCATCTCTCGGACTTCTCACCTTGAATGCTTTAACTGCCGCAGATTCCCTGCTAGTGCCGATTCAGTGTGAGTATTATGCCCTTGAAGGCGTGACGGAGTTGTTCGACACACTGGCTCGTATCCGGCGCGTTCTCAATCCCAGCCTCACGATAGAGGGGTTATTGCTCACAATGTACGATGAGAGGACTAATCTCTCGGCGGCTGTGGCTTCCGACCTGCGAGATTTTTACGGTCAACAGGTCTTCGAGACAGTAATCCCGCGTAACGTCCGCCTCGCAGAGGCCCCGAGCTATGGTAAACCTATTATTTTGTATGACATACGCTCTCGCGGCGCGGAAAGCTACCTGCAACTGGCAAAGGAGGTTATGACACATGACAAGAAGAGTGTTAGGCAGGGGCTTGAGCGCTCTGCTGTCGGACACAGCGCCGACAACTAGCGAAGAGCTGCTCGAAATAGACATAGACCTCATCGAGCCGAGCCCGGCCCAGCCGCGCACACACTTCGATGAGGAGCGCCTGGAAGAGCTAGCCCAGTCAATTCGCTCGAACGGCATAGTCCAACCGCTGCTCGTGCGCCGACGCGGAGCGCGTTACCAGTTAGTTGCGGGCGAAAGAAGATGGCGTGCGGCCCAGCGTGCCGGACTGCAACGCGTCCCCGCCGTAGTTCGCGCCATTCCTGACGACAAACTCCTGGAACTGGCTCTGATCGAAAATATACAACGTCAGGAATTGAATGCCATCGAAGAGGCACACGCTTACAAGCGACTCATAGAGACCCTTGGATTGACACAGGAGACAGTCGCCCAGCGCGTCGGAAGAGACCGCTCTTTTGTGACTAACTACCTGCGTCTATTACGTTTACCTGAAGACATCCAGCGCCTCGTCGAAGGCGAAAAGCTCACTATGGGCCATGCTCGGGCGCTGCTGGGTGTGGATGACGCTGATATCCAGCGCCGCGTCGCGCGAAATATCATAGAACAATCCATGTCTGTGCGGGAAACTGAGCGGGCGATTAAAAGAATTATCGCAGGGGCCAGTCCTGCCACGGCGACTCTACCGCAACCGAAGCGAGATGACGCAAATATCCGGGCAGCGGAAAACAAGCTGCGTCGTCGCCTCGGCACACAAGTGCGTGTTATGCCTAGCCAGACCGGAGCGGGTGGCAAGATCGAGATAGAGTATTACAACGACGGCGATCTTGATCGGCTGTACCAGCTCTTGCTCGCTAGTCAGGAGTCAGCCGCACCTCCTCTCTAGCCACATATCTTCTGAAAACCACCTCTTGATAGTAAGATTAGACGCCCTGCTTTTTCGGGCTTGGCTTTAAGCTTATCTCATACTGAAGACTTCAGGGAGACTTCAATCGCCTCGCGTGGGACGGCAGTTATGTTTGATCAAGTCCGTCCGGCAATTTCTGTAGGCAACTTTTCGATAACAGGTAATCTTAAAGTCCTCTTCAAACGCATTTGTAAAATTGAAAAGGTTAAATGTCGGCGCGCGTAGAGTACAAAGTACAATGAAGAAAAGATTAACTGAAATGGTATCGTGTGCTGGTTGAGTGGCGAAGCTCGCACCACGCGATTTAGCCCAGGTTCTGGGCTCTTTACCGGCACAACCGAAGGATGAGAACGTGCTTGTCGGATACGACAAGGCGGATGACGCCGGAGTGTATCGGCTGGGCAGCGATTTCGCCTTGGTACAAACCGTTGATTTTTTTACTCCCGTAGCGGATGACCCGGAGATTTACGGTCGTGTCGCGGCTAATAATTCGCTGAACGATGTATATGCGATGGGTGGTAAGCCTATAACCGCGCTCTCCATCGTCTGTTATCCGCAGAAGGAAGACATGGAGGTGTTAAAGCAGATTCTGCGCGGCGGTCAGATGGCGATGAATGAAGCCGGCGTGATCGTGCTCGGGGGGCATTCTATTGACGATGCCGAGATAAAGTTCGGTTATTGCGTGACCGGCCTGATCAATCCCGGGCGGATTGTGACGAACGCCAATGCTCAACCGGGGGACGTGCTCGTTTTGACTAAGCCTGTTGGCACAGGTGCTATCAGCACAGGCATCAAGCGAGGGGTGGCCCGCCAGGAAGCGGTCAATGCGGCGATGAAGGCGATGACCACTTCCGCCGCGTCCGCCGCCGAAGCCATGTTGAGCGCAGATGCTCACGCTTGCACCGATATCACGGGTTTTGGCCTGCTCGGACACGCCTATGAGATGGCGCACGCAAGCGATGTCTGTTTGGTCATAGAGGCCGCGCGCGTTCCTTTGCTGCCGGACGTACTGGAATTGATCGCGCAGGGGATGCTCACGCGCGGCGATAAAAATAACAGGGCATACGTGGGCGACACCATTGATATCGCAGAGCAGGTCTCGCGCGAGTTGCAGAGCGCGCTTTTCGACCCTCAGACGGCAGGAGGACTTTTAATCAGCGTTGAGCGCGCGAAGGCCGAGACCTTGCTCAATAAAGTCGAGGGAGCAGTGATTATCGGCGAGGTCAGACACAAATCAGGCTATCTAATACATGTTGTTTGACGTGTGAGGCGCAAATTATTGAGCGACATCTGTCTCGAAATATGATAAAAGCGGCTGTCTTTGTCGCTTGATCTCCGTCTCTCCTTGCGAGGGGGAGGGGCGAGAGCGGTGGTCGCCCGTCCGGCTATGCCGGACGGGCGACAGTCGCGTTTGACGAGGCTCTATATTGAAGTGATTCAGACCGGGCCGATTGGGACCTTGATAATCGTCAAGAGTGGCTGCGGGCATAGAGAGAGGCGGGTGGTCATCGCTCCTTGACGGTTTGTGAAAGTGCGTGCTAGACTCGCAAGCTTTTGATAGGCGTACGCTTTCTCGAATATACAACCTGTCGTCAAGACTTCATTAAAGCCTTTCGATTGTTATGATCTTCCTGGGCTTCGCAGAGAACTCTATTCAACTCGTACCGGACGGTACGCTCTTCATCCACATAGCGCTTATTTTGTTGATGGTGTATGTCTTAAACGCCACGCTTTTTAAGCCGATCAATCGCATACTCGAAGAGCGTGAGCGGCGCACGCGAGGTCGTTCAGGGAGTGCGCGCGACATCCTGCGAGATGTCGAAGAGAAACTGAGCCTCTACGAGCGCGGTTTGCGTGAGGCGCGCTCGGAAGGCTATCGCCTGATGGAGCGGGAACGTGCGACGGCGATGCGCGAGCGGCAGATCAAGCTCGATGCCGTTCGTGAAGAGATTGGCCGAGCCGTGGCGGAGCAAAGAGAGACCATCAATACGCAGGTCGAGAGGGCGCGTGAGACGCTGAAGGCTGATTCGCTTCAGATTGCGGCGGAGATCGGTGCACATATTCTTCATCGCCCTGTGAGCCCGTCGGCGATACGGACTCTCGGCTCGGGCGCATAAATTCTTTATGCAGACTGCTTTCATAACATCAATGGTTATGCTCGTGCTTGCCGAGGGGGAAGCTGCGCCCTGGTGGAACAGGCCGGGCCTTGAACTCTGGAAGTTCTTCAATCTCTTCCTGTTTGTCGGAGCGCTCGTCTATATTCTTCGCCGCCCCGTCAGCGATGCTCTGCGCGCGCGGCGCGAAGGGATACGCCGCGAGTTGATGCGTGCTCAGGAAGAGCGCGACGCGGCCAACGCCAAGCTCGAAGAGGTCGAGGCGAGGCTTGCCAGGCTGGATGCTGAGGTTGCCGTCGTACGCGAGCAGTCCAGAAGGGAAGCCGCAGAGGAGAGCGAGCGTATTCGTCGCTCTGCGGAAGAGGAGGCTGAGAAACTGCGCGAGCAGGCCCGGCGTGAGATTGAGAGCGCCGGTAAAGCGGCGCGCCAGGAGTTGCGGCGCTACGCCGCCGAGCAGAGCGTGCGGCTCGCGGAAGAGATGATCCGCCGCGACATACGCCCCGAGGATGACGAGCGGCTGGTGGATAGGCAGGTTGAAGAACTGGGGGGAATCAGGCGTTGAGCGTGCAGACGGTGGCGCGCCGCTACGCGGTGGCGCTGGCAGATGTGGTCATCGGGCGGGGCGAAGCGCGGCAGGTACAAGAGGAGTTGTCTGCTTGGGAAATGATGATGCAGGCGAACCAGCCGCTCCTGGAAGTCTTCCGTAATCCGACCGTTCCCTACGAGCAGAAGCGCAAGGTCTTGACGGCGCTCATTGCGCGTGCGCGTGTGCGCCCGACGACGGCCAATTTCCTGCAAGTCCTTCTACAAAATCAGCGGCTCGGAGACTTGAACGAAGTCAACAAGCGTTTCGCCCAGGTCCTGGACGAGCGTTCGGGGGTCGTTTCTGCCGAAGTCACGACGGCGCGGCCCGTGCCCGAATCTTCGCGGCGGGCTTTGCGCGCGCGGCTCTCGGCCATGACGGGCAAAGACGTGCGCCTGAGTTTCAAGACCGACGAGGAGTTGATCGGCGGCATGGTGACGCGCATCGGCTCGACCATCTACGACGGCTCCGTGCGCAGTCAGCTGAAGCTCGCGCAGGAAAAGCTGGCGGGCAAGTAAAAGCCTTTCGTCTGACGCGGGATGTTCCGCGCGCGTGACAGTTTACGAAGAGGGGATTCTATGGAACCGATCAGAGCTAACGAGATCAACGAAATTATCCGCCAGCAGATTGAGAACTTCGAGGGCGGCGTGACCGTCTCGGAGGTGGGCACGGTGATCAAGGTCGGCGACGGTATCGCCGAGATACACGGGCTCGAAAAGGTGATGGCGGGCGAGTTGCTGGAATTTCCGCATGACGTGCGCGGGCTGGCTTTGAATCTTGAAGAAGACAAGGTCGGCGCGGTGCTCTTCGGTGATTTCCAGAAGATCAAAGAGGGCGACATCGTCAAGCGCACGGGACGCATCATGGAAGTCCCTGTGGGCGACGCGCTCATCGGTCGCGTCGTTGACGCGCTGGGCAACCCGATTGACGACCGTGGGCCCATCATGACGGATGCCTTCCTCTCCATCGAGCGCATGGCTCCCGGCATCATTGATCGCCAGCCCGTCAAAGAGCCTCTGCAAACCGGCCTCAAAGCCATTGATTCGATGGTTCCTATCGGGCGCGGGCAGCGTGAGTTGATCATCGGTGATCGCCAGACCGGAAAGACCGCCGTCGCCGTCGATACGATCATCAACCAGAACGGCAAGGACGTAATCTGCATCTACGTCGCCATCGGCCAGAAGGCTTCGACGGTCGCGCAGGTCGTCAAGACCTTGCAGGACGCGGGCGCGATGGAATACACCATCGTCGTCAAGGCGACGGCTTCAGACCCGGCGGCGATGCAGTTTCTAGCTCCTTACGCGGGCGTCGCCATGGGCGAATACTTCCGCGATAACGGGCGGCATGCCTTGACGATCTACGACGATCTCTCCAAGCAGGCGGCGGCCTATCGTGAAATCTCACTGCTGCTTCGTCGTCCGCCGGGACGTGAAGCTTACCCGGGCGATGTCTTTTATCTACACTCTCGTCTGCTTGAGCGCGCGGCCAAGATGTCGGATACGAGGGGCGGCGGTTCTTTAACGAGCCTGCCGGTGATCGAAACTCAGGCGGGCGACATCTCCGCCTACATTCCGACCAACGTCATCTCCATCACGGACGGCCAAATCTTCTTAGAGGCGGACCTCTTCAACAGCGGCATACGCCCGGCCATCAACGTCGGCAACTCCGTTTCGCGCGTCGGCGGCGCGGCGCAGATCAAAGCCATGAAGCAGGTGGCCGGTACTCTGCGCCTGGACCTGGCGCAGTTCCGCGAGCTGCAAGCCTTCGCGCAGTTCGGCTCAGACCTCGACAAAGCGACGCAGGCGCAGCTTGCTCGCGGCCAGCGCCTGACGGAGATTCTCAAGCAGCCGCAGTATCAGCCGATGGACGTTGAGAAGCAGGTCCTGGTCATCTGGTCTGCCACCAACGGCTATATTGACGACGTGCCGGTTGAAAACGTCCGTCGCTTCGAAGGCGAGCTTCTGCGTTTTGTCGAGAACTCTCACCCTGCCGTGCTGCAAAGCATACGCGAGAAGAAGAGCTTGACCGACGAGATCAAGAACGACCTCGCGCAGGTGCTCAAGGATTTCAAAGACCGCTGGGGCGAAGAGACTTCGCTGGCCCAGACGGCTGCCGCCCGAGCATAAAAGAGCGGTGACGAGTGACGAGTGACGAGTGACAAGCTGAAAAGCTTTTGTCTTGAACTCGGCACTCATCACTCGTCACTCATCACTGATTTTATATGGCAAACCTCTTAGACATACGTCGGCGTATCAAGTCCATCAAGAATACGCAGCAGATCACCAAGGCGATGAAGATGGTGTCGGCGGCGAAGCTGAAGCGCGCGCAGGATCGCGTCACGACGGCGCGTCCCTTCGCCAACAAGATGCTTGAGGTGCTTGGCGAGCTGGCCTCGCACACGGACGAAGATTTTCATCATCCTCTGCTCGACGCGCGCGGCGATGAGCGTTACCTGATCGTCCTCATCACGGCCGACAAGGGGCTGTGCGGCGCGTTCAATACCAATCTGACCAAAGCGGCGCAGGCCTTCATGCGCGAGAACTCCGATAAGGGCATCGAGATGATGCCTGTCGGTCGCAAGGGAAGAGATTTCTTTCGCCGTCGCAGCGTCACCTTCGTGGAGGAATACATTGGCATGACGGGCAAGGGCCGCGTCGAGTATTCCGAGGCGGTCGAGCTGGCGCGCGACGTTATCAAGCGCTTCAAAGAGGACGAGGAGCTGGACAAAGTCTTCATCATCTATAACGAGTTCAAGTCTGTTCTTCAGCAGCGCGTCATCGTCGAACAACTCCTGCCCGTCTCGCGCACGACGCAGGCCAACGATCAGACGGCAGCCGACCCGACGCGGCCCGTCATCTTTACCGAATATATCTACGAGCAGCCTGCGGCGGACATCTTCAGCCATCTTCTTCCGCGACTGATCGAGACACAAATCTTTCGCGCGCTGCTCGAATCAATCGCTTCGGAACAGGGCGCACGGATGACGGCGATGGACTCTGCCTCAAAGAACGCGGGCGAGCTGATCGGCTCGCTCACTCTGAACATGAACCGCATACGGCAGGCGGCCATCACCAACGAGATTATCGAAGTGGTCTCCGGCGCGTCGGCCCTGTGACGTTGAGCACGACGCCGGAGGCGCTGAACATAGAAGCAAGCATGAAAGGGAAGGGAAGCGACGTGAGTTGGCTTCCCTTTCCCGTTTTTGCTGATGAGAGCAGTTCATGTCAGTAGCGCCAAAGGTCTCTGGCGGATTGTGATGTGACTTGAGACTCGCCCGAGACCTCAGGCGCTACTGACAAGCGGTTGTACCCGGCAAAAGAATGGCGACGAGAAACGAAAGAGCGGGAGATGTCGAGACGACCTGGCAAGGGCGTGCTTGGCGATACGCGCCGCTCCTGCTCTGGATGGCCCTGATCTTCTTCTTTTCGACCGGCGAGCTCTCGGCCAGCAATACCTCGCGCATCGTGCGCCCGCTCCTGCTCTGGCTATTTCCGAGCATCTCTGAAGAGAGCCTGCTCCTCGCGCACTTCATGGTTCGCAAGACGGCGCACTTTACGGAGTACGCCGTGCTCGCACTACTCGCAGCGCGAGCATTCTACGGCTCATCGCGCCCGCCCTTACGCCGTCACTGGTTCACGAGCGCGCTCTCGCTCGTCGTCCTCTATGCTCTCTCGGATGAATTTCATCAGCGCTTCGTGCCCTCGCGCACGGGCTCTATCTACGACAGCCTGGTAGATATAAGCGGAGGGCTGACGGCGCTCCTGCTGCTCGCTCTGTGGCGCAGGCGAAAAAGGGCGGGGAGCGAGCGAGGATGAAAGAGCTGGATTTTAAGATCGGAAATTACAGCTTGCGAATCCGGGATTTGAAATCGCAGGCTCGGAGTTGATCGCTCTTCACGCATCCTTGCTTTTGCTCTTCGCTCATGAAACTATATACGCAATGGTTTCGGGCCGCAGGCGTCTACGGTTGAGGCTGAACCTGTTGAGATGTTGGAGCGTATAATAGGCGGCGGCTCTCGTTGTCACAGCCCGAAGAGGCGCGCTATAGAAGGAGATAAGGAAGCATGGGAATCTTAGATCGGGTCAATCCCTTCAATCAGTTTATCGAAGTCATCGAGTGGCTCGACGATTCGGGCAACACGATGCTCTATCGTTTCCCCGTTGCGGATCAGGAGATCAAGAACGGCGCGCGTCTGACGGTGCGCGAATCGCAAGTCGCCGTCTTCGTCTTTCAAGGACAGATCGCAGACGTTTTCCCGCCCGGCATGTACACCATTGACGGCGGCAATACTCCCATCCTGTCGAAGCTGGGTGCGTGGAAATACGGCTTCAATTCGCCCTTCAAATCCGAAGTCTATTTCGTCAACACCAAGCAGTTCACAGACCTCAAATGGGGCACGTCGAATCCGATCATGATGAGGGATGCCGATTTCGGGATGGTGCGCCTGCGTGCCTTCGGCATCTATTCGATTCGCGTCACAGACCCGCGCGCCTTCATCAAAGAGGTCGCGGGCACGAACGGTCGCTTCGAGACGGAGAACATCGAGGGCCAGTTGAAGCGCTCGCTCGTCTCCGGCTTCACAGACGCCCTCGGCGAATCCAAGATTGCGGCGCTCGATCTCGCTTCCAACTACGACGAGCTGGGCCGCTTCGGTCGCACGAAGCTCAACGAAGAGTTCAAGTCGTTCGGCCTTGAGCTGACGAAGTTCATCATAGAGAACATCAGCCTTCCGCCCGAGGTTGAAGCGGCGATGGACAAGCGCACTTCGATGGGCGTGATCGGCGATGTCGGGCGCTACGCGCAGTTTCAGGCGGCTGACGCCATGCGCGACGCGGCGCAGAATCCTTCCGGCGGCGCGGGCACGGGCGCTGGGCTCGGCGCTGGCTTCGCCATCGGCAATATGATGGCGGGGCAGATGGCGGGAGCGATGAACCAGCCACCGCAGCAGCAGCACCAGCAGAACACTCAAGCGGGAAGCCAGACCGGCTCTGCGACCATTAAATGTCCGAAGTGCGGCGTGGCCAACACTGGCCCTTCCAAGTTCTGCAACGAGTGCGGCGCAAAACTTGAGGTCGCCGCCCAGACCGTGCCCTGCGTGAAGTGCGCGGCTGATCTTCCTGCGGGCGCAAAGTTCTGCAACCAGTGCGGGGCCAAGCAGGAGAAGCCAAAATGCCCGAACTGCCAAGCGGAGGTTGCGCCCGGCACGAAGTTCTGCAACGAGTGCGGGACGAAGATAGATGCCGGTGGGCCAACCGAGCCAGCCGCTTGAGCTGGCGTTTGCTGAACTCGTCATCGGCGCGTTGAAGCCTCTTCGCTTCGTCAGGAGCGAGAGGTCTATCGCCGGATTTCATCACCTGATAAAGCTTCGTCAGGAGCGGCATGTCTTCCGACATCTCGCTCCTGACGGAGCTTTCTTCTTAAAGATGATCGCCGGGCTATAAACCTGTTCGCCCCAACGGGGCGATTCAGGGCGCAATCACTGGAGCCGATGGCGAATGGTTGTAGAGATGTCGCTTTGTCAGTAGCGCCAAAGGTCTCTGGCGGGTGTGCTCTTGCAACCAAGACCCGCCCGAGCCCTGTGGCGCTACTGACCTTACTTCCAATCGCAGGCCCGCTCCGAGTCGCGCTCAGGGCTTTCATCAACAGTCCTCTCAACAGACATCTACATCCATTAGCCTACCCTGGGCCGTAATGTTATTCTTAGCCTATCTCCTATAAAACCATTCGGGCAGTATTTGACGAGGAGAACCGAGCTTTATGTTGAAAGGTTTGACGAGACCGCGCCGCGTGGTCATTACGGGGATGGGATGTGTGACGCCCATCGGCATCGGGCGTGAAGCCTTCTGGCGTGGCCTTCAGCGCGGGGAGAGCGGCGTGCGGCGTATAGAGTCGTTCGACGTGGGGGATGCACCCGTCAAGATCGCCGCCGAAGTGCGTGGCTTCGACTGGGAAGCGCAGCTCAATCCGAAAGATCGCAAGCACGTCCCGCGCACAGTGCCGCTGGCGCTCGCGGCTGCGCGCGAGGCGTTGGAGGACGCAGGCATCCAGGCGGGCGACCTGACGCTACAGGAACGCCGCGAGATGGGCGTCGTCCTCGGCACGGGCGGCGGCGGCCTCGCCTTCACAGAGCATCAATACGAATTCTGGTACATTGGCCCACGCTATAAAGCGAGCGTCTACACGATTCCCTCATCAACGCACGGCGGGCTATCGAGCGAGCTTTCGATGGCCTTCGGCCTGCGCGGTCTCTCGCACATCATCTCGACCGGCTGCACCAGCTCGACCGATGCCATCTCCTATGCGGCCCAGCACATCGCGCTCGGGCGGCAGGAGGCGATGCTCGCCGGAGGCGTTGACGCGCCGCTTGCGCCCGGCATTCTCGCCGCCTTCAATTTGATGACGGTGCTCACCTCGGAATGGAACGACGAGCCTGAGCGGGCCTCGCGTCCATTCTCGCTTGATCGTTCCGGCATTGTCCTGGGAGAGGGCGCTTGGGTCTACGTGCTGGAAGATTATGAGCGGGCCGTGAGGCGCGGCGCACGCATCTACGCGGAGATTACAGGATACGGCGCGACGTGCGACGCCTATCATCGCGTGCGACTCGAAGAGACGGGAGACGAGCCCGCGCGCGCCATGACGCTGGCGATGGAAGATGCCGGGCGCAGCGCTTCCGAGATTGATTACGTCAACCTGCACGGCACGTCCACTGCCCTCAACGACCGCATCGAAACGCACGCTCTGAAACTCGCCTTCGGAGAGCACGCGGCGCGCATCCCGATGTCGGCCACCAAATCGCAGATCGGTCATCCGCAGGGAGCGAGCGGAGCGGCAGGACTCGGAGCGGCGCTCTGCGCAATGCACACAAATCTAATCCCGCCGACGATCAATCTGGACGTGCCAGACCCCGCATGCGATCTGGACTACGTTCCGAACCACGCGCGCGAAGCGAGCGTGAGAGTCGCACTCTGCAACTGCATAGGCTTCGGCTCCAAGAACAGCGCACTCATTATTGAGAAGCGGTGACGAGTGCATAAAGCAGTGACGAGTGACAAGTGACAAGTGACAGGCAAGAAAAAGCATTTAGCTCATCACTCATTACTCATCACTTTCAGCTTGTCACTTGTCACTTGTCACTCGTCACTGAATTATTATTATGTTTGAGCGTTTCCGACAGCGCAGCCATGAGCTTGAGCATCTGGATAAGGGCGATTATACGGCTGAAGAATATGAAGGCTGTATGGTCGAGCTGCGGCGCGTCAATGAATACCTGGGGGACGCCAGGGCGCTGCGCCGTTCTTTGATTCCTGAGATTGAGCGGGCCGGTTTAAGACGTTTCTCGGTGCTCGATGTCGGCGCGGGCTCGGGAGAGTTGCTGCGCGTCCTTGCCGGTTGGGCCAATCGAAGGGGAAGGGGAGCGCGGCTGGTGGGCCTAGAGCTGAACGCGCGGGCGGCGACGGCGATCTTGAAGGAGTCAGAGGGATACGGGTCGATCAGCGCGGTGCGCGGCGACGCGCTTCGGCTTCCCTTCGATGACGGCTGCTTCGACTACGCGATCTGCTCGCTCTTCACGCACCACTTCGAGGATGACGGGATCGTGAGCGTCCTGCGCGAGCTTGGACGCGTGGCTCGCCGCCGCGTCATCATCATAGACCTGCATCGCCACGCGCTCGCTTATCTTCTCTATAGGACGCTGTGCCGTCTCTTTCTACGCAATCGCCTAGTACGCGAAGACGGCGCGCTCTCCATCCTGCGAAGCTTTCGCCCGGAGGAGCTTCGCCTCCTGGCCGCACGCGCCGGGCTCTCGAATATCCGCGTGCGACGATGCTTTCCCTTTCGTCTGGTGCTCAGCGCAGATGCTTATGAGGAGAGTGCTGATGGAGGGCAGGTAGTGGCGCTTTCCTCGCGCCGTGTGGGAGAGAGAAAGAGTGTGCGCGAGAGTTTCGCGCGAAGGTAGCATGAGCGTTTCCCCTGACAGCTATGATGCGTTGGTGGTGGGCGGAGGCCCGGCGGGCACGAGCGCTGCGATTCACCTTGCGGCGCGTGGGGCGCGCGTGCTGCTTGCCGAGCAGAAGAAGTTTCCGCGCGCCAAGCTGTGCGGCGAATTCATCTCGCCCGAATGCCTTGAGCACTTCGCGCGCCTGGGCGTAGCCCGAAGTATGGCGTTGGCGGGCGGCTCAAAGGTTTCCGAGACGCTCTTCTATTCGCGTCGCGGCGCGAGCGTCCGCGTGCCCTCCGACTGGTTCGGTACGGGACATCAATTGGCGCTCGGCCTGAGTCGCGCCGAGATGGACGAGCGTTTGATGAGGCGTGCGCGCGAGGCTGGCGTCCATGTCCTTGAAGAAGCGCGTGCGACCGCTCTGCTCCTGGAAGACGGGCGCGTGAGGGGCGTGCGCTTGAAAGTGTGCGGGCAGGAGGAGCGCGAGTACCGCGCTCTCGTTACCTTAGACGCGACGGGCAGGTCGCGCGCACTCTCTCGCCACATAGCGACACGTAGCCGCACGGGGCGTAGACGCGATGGGCCCAAGCGTGCGCCGCTCGTCGCCTTCAAGGCGCACCTTTCGGGCGCGCTGGGTAATCCCGAGCACTGCGAAATCTATTTCTATAGCGGAGGCTACGGCGGCCTGAGCCGCGTGGAGGGAGGCTTGAGCAATCTCTGCTTTATCGTCTCGGCGGAAGATGCGCGTGCGTGTCATGGAGACGCCTCTCGACTGATGCGCGAGATTGTGATGACGAACAGTCGCGCTCGATTGACGCTCCTGCATGCGCGGCCCGTAACGGAGTGGCTGGGCGTGGCGCTCGAAAGCTTCGGACGCCGCGCGCCCTCGCCCGCCGACGGCTTGCTCGCCGTGGGTGATGCCGCGTCCTTCATTGATCCGTTCACGGGCAGCGGCATGCTGATGGCGCTTGAGAGCGGCGAGATCGCAGCCGAAGCGGTCGCTGGCTGGCTTAAAGGCTGCGGCGCGCAGCCTTCGCTCGCCGTGTTGGCCCAAGCCTATCGCGCGCTCTACGCAGAGCGTTTCAAGGCAAGGCTGAGAGTCTGCTCCGTGCTGCGCCGTGCCGCTTTCGTTCCCCGCCTGGCCGAAGCGATGATGCTCGCGCTCGGCGCAAGCGACTACGTGCGGCGTCGGCTTGCGCTCTCCACCAGGCGTTCGCCTCCGTGTCTGCCGGGGCGCTGAAACTTGAAAAGCCGGTGCGAGAGCGTGGCGGGCCCAATGGTCACGGTAAGCGAAAGGCGAAAACAATAATAGACTTGCCACGAGCCTGTGTTTTGCGGTACAAAGACGGCGCGCTCGTTGAAGAGATTGCTCCCGGTGCTTATGACTGGTTCGTTGGTTTGTTCGGTGGCCCAATTATCTCCCGAACTGGGCTCGGAGACTACTTCAACTTTGCAGCGATCCTGTTCCAGTTTCGCACCGAAGGAAATATTGTCACTATCCATTGAGTTGCGCTCGTCTCTCGAACATTGAGCGAAACTTCCGAATCTTCTACATCAGTCTGTTTAAGGAGTATACGATAATGCGTGCGTTCCCTCCGCAATGGCTGTCGGCCTGCGTCCGACTCGTGTTTCTTTGTGCGGCGACCCTGTTCTGCGCCAGCGCCGTGATGGCCCAGGCGCAATCGAATGCCGCAGACCTGCGCGGCTACGTTCGTGATCCGGCGGGGGCATCGATCGCGGGCGCGACCATCACGGCGCGCAACGCTGCCACCAACGTCACCCGCGAGGCGACGACCAATGAAGATGGTCTCTACCAGATCACAAATCTTCCGCCGGGCGATTATGAAGTGACGGTCGAAGCCACGAACTTCAAACGTGCGGTCGTTCCGACGGTCAGGCTCACGGTCGGGCAGCGCGCGGACCTGGATATTCCGATGGAGTTGGGAGAGCTTGGCGCGACCGTCACGGTCTCCGGCGCGACGACGGATGTCGTCGAGACTTCACGCACGGCTGTCGCCACCACCATCGATCAGCAGCGCATAGAGAATCTGCCGATCAACGAAAGAAACTATCTCTCGTTTGCGCTGACGACCTCGACCGTCTCGCGCGACAATACGCGCCCGATTGGCCCGGCGCCGACCACAGGCTTGAACTTCGGCGGCCAGCGCGGTCGCTCGAATCTCGTTCAGGTTGACGGCGCTGATAATACCGATAACTCGGTCAACGCCGCGCGCTCCACAGTCTCGCAGGAAGCCGTCCAGGAGTTCCAGGTCGTCACCAATTCCTTTGCGCCGGAGTTCGGGCGCTCAGCCGGTGGCGTCGTCAACGTCGTTACCAAGAGCGGCACGAACGATCTTCACGGTAATCTCTTCGGCTTTATCCGTCATAGAAGCTTTCAGGCGCGCAATGCCTTCGCGCCGGTCGAAGACCCGCCCTTTACGCGCGCGCAGTACGGCGCGACGCTCGGCGGCCCATTCGACAGAGACCGCACCTTCTTCTTCTTCGCCTTTGAGCAGCGCCGCCGACAGGAGTCGGGCTTTTTCACGAGCAACGTCGCGGGCGACCTGAGCAGCCAGGTGACTATCGCCGGTCAAACTTTCGGAAACCTGACGCCGCAACAGGCCACCTATCTCAACACGCTGGTCGGAGCGGGGGCCACTGCGCTGGCCGTGCCCTACGCTTTTCTCGCCTCTAGCGGCGGCTCGACCGGCCTCAACGGAACGAACCCTCTACTGGTCTTCCCCGGCCTGACGGCCCTGACGCCGATCACTCCGGGAACGCAGGTCGGCGGACGTTTTCTGCTCTCGGGCGCGCCCGTGCCCGTCTCGACGACGAACACCTTGGGCCAACCCATAGCGTTTCGCCCGCTCAACTTCCTGCAAAGGGTCTTCCCCGTCACAGAGTCAACGTCTTTCTCCTCTTTCCGCCTGGATCATCAGATCAACAAGAACAATCTCTTCACGACGCGCTTCGGCTATAACCCGAGCGAGATTTCCGGCATCCAGGTCGAATCGCAGAACCAGTCCTTGGGACAGAACGATGTCTCGCGCACGGGCTTTCAAAAGCTGCGCGACTTTTCACTCGTCGCCTCGCTCAACTCGACTCTCTCGAACAACATGGTCAACGAGGCGCGCTTCAACTTCGGCGAGCGCCGCGCTCTCTTCAAGTCGCAGAACGGCGACGCCGCCGCCTTCAACATCACGGGCACGGCCTTCATCGGGCGAGAGCTTTTCTCGCCCGTGCAGCGCACCGAGACACGTTATGAGTATACGGATACGCTGAACCTCGTCTACGGCAATCACACCTTCAAGTTCGGCGGCGACGCGGCCTTCGTTCGCATCGGCAACGCCATCTTCGAGCTGAACTTCGCGGGCCTTTATAACTTCGGCGGCCAGAACCCCTGCGCGCTCGTCTCCGCCCTGTGCACGACGCCGGGCGTGCCCGCGCCGCCCGACCTGACGCCCGTCCAGCAATACGGCCTGGGCTTCCCCAGCAGCTTTATTCAAGGGTTCGGCAATCCCGTCAGCTCGCTCTCGAACAAGCCGCTCGCCTTCTTCCTACAGGATTCCTGGAAGATCAGGCCCAACCTGACCTTGAACTACGGCGTTCGCTACGACGTGGAGTTGACGGATCAGATCGAGACCACGCCGTTCCGCGACACGCTCTCCGGCATCACGCTTTCGCAGAGCGACATTCTCGCCGCGCAGGATGCGCTCGGCGTACAGCAGGGCTTTCCGCGTGATAAGGACAACTGGGCCCCGCGCTTGGCCATCGCCTGGGACCCGCAGAACAACGGCAAGACCGTGATACGCGCCGCCTACGGTCTCTTCTACGACCATCCGCTTCTGGCCGTAGGCTTCAACTCAGACATCGCCGACGCCGCCCAGCAGCAGCAGTCCACGCTCCTGCAAGGCAGCCCCAACCCGACCGCGCTCTTAAACGCCGTCCAGGCCTTTCAAGGGACTGTTTGCGCGCCGGGCGTGACGCGTACGCCCTTCTGCGCGGCCTCCTTGCCCGCCGGAGTCTTTACGCCCGGTGTCGCGCCGGGCACGGACTACCAGTTCGGGCGTCAGCGCTTTAACGATCAGACGTTCCCCGGCTTCGGGGCGCTGCTTCCGTTCACGCTGCCCGTCGCACAGGATTTCGAGTACGCCTACGCCAACCAGGCCAACTTCACCGTCGAGCGACAGATCACGAAGAACATGTCTTTCTCGGCGAGCTATCTGTTTGTCGGAGCGCATCACCTGCCGCTGCCGCGCGATGTCAACGAGGTCAGGCAAGACCTGCTGCTCGCCAACTTCCGCCGCTACGCGGGCGCAACGTCCAGGCCCACAGGCTTCGCCGACATAGCGCTCGCCGGCACCGGACTATTCCCGGCGACGGCTCCCGGCTCGACCTTCACCAACACGATCACGGGCGAAACCTTCGCCGTCATCATTCCGGGCTTTATCGTGCGTGGGCCCAGGGGCGACGTGATCCTCCCCTTCGCGGCCAACTTCTTCCGCCCGAGTGGGCCCAACTATTTCCTGGTGCAGGCCAACACGGGGCTGACGCCTACGGTCTTCAATACTTTCCTGACGCCGACTTTGCGCACTCCCGTCAACATCCCGTCGCCTTTCGGAGATGTTAACGCGCAGTCTTCCATCGGCAACTCTAACTACAACGCCATGAACCTGGATTTGAAGAAGCGCTTCTCGAACAACTTCCAGTTCCTGGCTTCTTATACCTGGTCGCACTCCATCGACGATTCGTCCGACTTGCAGACGCTCCTCAAGCCGCAGAACAACCGGCTCGTGAGCGCCGAGCGTGCCGACTCGCTCTTCGACCAGCGTCATCGCTTCGTCTTCAGCGCCGTCATCGCTTCGCCTCAGGGCTGGCGCGGCGCGGGCGGTTTCCGCAGCTTCCTCGCCGACTTCGTCGTCGCGCCGATAGTCGAGCTTTCCTCGGGCCGTCCGTTCAATATCCTGAGCGGTTCGGATACGAACGCCGACATACAGGGCACGAACGAGCGCCCGAGCGCCGCCGAGGACGGCACGCTCTTTATCCCGCCCTTCCTTTCGCAGGGCGGCTCTCTCGGTCGTAACCGTGGCATTACGCACGGCTACGCTTCGCTCGACATGAGAGTGACGCGCGCCATCCGCTTCGGCGAGCGCGTTCGCATAGACCTCATCGCCGAAGGCTTCAACCTCTTCAATCGCTTCAACGAAGGCTCTGCCTCTCCGTTCTTCACGGATGTCAACGCCTTCCGGCAGCGCGACAGCGGTGGCCGATACTACAGCCGCCCGACCGCCGCCTTCGATGCCCGGCAATTCCAGTTTGGGCTCAAGATAAACTTTTAAGGAGGTGACTTGGGCTGGAACACCCGGATCGGTTTTCAACCCGGGGATGCTCTGTTTGCGTAAGCGAATACTTTGACTCGAACCTTCCGATTGCAGTCCGCTGGCTAGTGTCTGAAGCGGGCGCGAGCTTTACGAAGAAATGTTTAAAGCTCGCGCCCGCTTCAGATTTATTCACGGGGCGTCTTCTCGATTGATGAGCCGCCCTGGCTTCCTTACTTCAACACGACAGTCCTCGATGCTGAACCGCCCAGGCTGCTCCTGACGGTAATGTTCTGCGGGTTGGACGACCAGGAGAAGTCACCTCGGTAGCGACCTCCGCCCTCATTACGCAATGTGCCAATCAGCGCGTTTGTCGAAGAGACATAGACTTTTAATTCCGCGCTCGAATTTGAGCTGCTGGCTTCAACGCGCAACTGCCTGTTGCCCGATGAGTATTCGGCCACCTGAACGCTCACCGTATCTGTCGGCGGCGGCGCTGCTTGGGGCGTCACGGTGAGCGTCGCCGTCCTCGTCGCACCGCCGTAAGTGGCCGTGACGGTGACGGAAGTTGATGCCGTCACCGAACGAGTCGTCACGGTAAAGCTCGCGCTGGTCGCTCCGGCAGCAACCGTGACGCTGGCCGGGACGGTGGCGGCGGAAGTGTTACTGCTGGAAAGCGTCACGACTGCTCCGCCCGAAGGTGCGGCAGCCGTCAGCGTGACCGTGCCCTGCGAGGAATTGCCGCCCACGACGCTTGACGGATTGAGAGACAGCGTGTTGAGAGTCGCAGTCCCTGACGGCGGCGGAGCGGCATCTCTTTTGATTTCAAACGAGCGAGCGGAAGACCACGCGCCCGCAGTGCCGCCAGAGTTGCGCCCGCGCACGCGCCACCAGTAGCGGCGCTCGGCCGTGAAGGTCTGCGCGGTTTGCGTCTGCGTCAGCCCCGTTCGGGACACGATCAGCGGGTTGCTGAAGGAGCTCGAATCGTCAATCTGAATCTCGTAGGTGGCCGCGCCCGCCACTGTGCTCCAGGAGAAAGTGATGCTCTGGTTGAGCGGCAGTTGGGCACCATTTGCCGGGCTGAGCAGAGATGGCGCGGCAGGCGGCGCGGTTGTCGGCGTCACCGTCAAAATCACGCTTCTGCTACTAGAGCCGTGGCTGGCAGTGATAGTGACCTGGGTCGTGGTAGAAACTGCCCTGGTCGAAACCGTGAAGTTTGCCAGAAAATTGCCCTGCGAAATTGTCACGCTTGACGGGACAGTGGCGACTGCCGTGTTGCTACTGTGCAGAGAGATCACGGCCCCTCCCACCGGAGCCGAAGAGGTCAACGTCACCTCCCCCTGCGATGGATTACCGCCCTCGACGCTTGGCGGGTTGACGCTCAACATGGAAACTCCGAAACCGGCGTTGAAAGTTCTCACTTCCGACCACGCGCTCAAGTTCCCTGAGCGGTCAGCCGTCTGAATACGCCAGTAATACGGGCCGTCGAATCGCACGCTGGCTATCCACTCCGAATTCTTTGTCCAAACTTCTTGCCAATCGTTACAGCAAACGAAGTCAGGTCTCTGATTGAGTTGGATATGGTAGCCGTCTATGCCTGACGGGTCGGCGACGTCGCTCCAATCGAAATTGATGATCGTGTTGGTCGATTGGAATGAGCCGCCGGCGGGCGCGAGCAGGGTCGGCGCGGCGACCGTGTCGTCGCCATCGCCATCCGGCAAAAGCGTCAGCTTGGCGAGGAATCCATCAAACTGCGTTCCGCCGGGTCCACCAGCCACGCCGCCGACTCCGTCGTTGTTAAGAACAGGGTCGTGCGCTCCGGGAGTTACGGGAAAATCGCCTGACAAAGTCCAGCCCGCGACCACGACGGTGTTCGGCGCGACGAGCGCGAGTTTCGCGTGGCGGTCGTTATAGCTTCCGCCGAGATACGTTCCGTAAAGCACTTGCGAGCCGTTGGCGCCGATGCGGGCGACGTATGCGTCGTAGAAGAGATTGCCGTTTGAGATGGCAACCGACCTGTCGAAAGCCCCCTGCGTGGTCGGGAGGTCGAAGGATTTCGTCTCCCCCGAGATGACGATGTCCCCGGTCGAGTCCACTGCGAGGTCGAATACCTCGTCGTATAAATAACCGCCGAACAGCGTTGACCAAACGAGACTGCCAGCGCCGCTGGCAGGGAATCGGAAACGCATGATGAAGCCCTCTTCTGCGCTATCGGCTGTCGTCTTGAGCGTGCCCGGAGTGGTCGGGAAGGCTACTGGCATCTCTATGCCCGGGATAGGGATAGACATCGTGAAGCCGCCTACAATCACGTCTTGCGGATTCGTCGGATCGAGGGCGACCGCGTAAGCCTCCTCGTTGCTGCTGCCAGCTAGGAAGGTCGAGTATTTGAGGTCTGCCGCGCCGTTTCCGTCCAGTTTCATTCGAGTCAAGAAGGCATCCGAGATGCCTTCCCTGCTAACGGGGTTGGGAGCAATTGCATCCGGCGTGGTCGGCAAATTCGGCGCATTAACATCCGGCGATGAGTAAATCACTCCGGTCAGTGTGACGAAGCCTTGCGAGTCCACGACGACGCTCTTCGGCAGTTCGTCGCCGAAGCCGCCGAGATAAGTCGAATATTCCAGCGCGCTGCCGTCGGCGCTGAGGCGTGCCACGAAGGCGTCGCGCGCCGAAAAGACGCCTTCAAAATAGGGCGTGCAGCAGTTATGCGTCCGGTCGAACGCGCCAGAGGTCGTAGGGAAGACTGGCGACAGAGTCTCGCCGACGACGATGGCCGTTCCAGAGGGCGCGAGGGCGACGGCGACGGCCTGTTCGTAGTCGTCCGTGCCGACGAAGGTCGAGTAGACGAGCCGGTCGCCGCCCGCGCTGAGGCGCGTGACGAACGCGTCCGCCGCGTAGATGGGGCCGAGGGCGTCGAACCTGACGCCGTGCGTCGTGTCATAGGCTCCCGGCGTCACTGGGTAGTCGGGAGAGTAGCTCTCGCCGACGAGCACAGGCTCGCCGCCCGCGCCGACGGCGATGCCGCGAATCCACTCGCGGTCTGAGCCGACCAGAATCGTTTTATAGACGAGCTGGCCGGTCGCGCTGAAGCGCGTCACGAATCCGGCCACAGCGTTGGGGCGACCAGTGAAATCTTGTGAAAGGGTCGCCCCGGCGGCGATCACGTCGCCCGTGCCATCTCCGGCAGCAGCGATGTCATGAATCTCGTCCCAGTTCCCGCCGCCCAGGTACGTCGCCCATTCGAGTCCGGGGTCGATCACGAGCGGCAGGTTGCGATCACGCCCGGCAACTTCAAAGCCGTAGCGTCGCGCATCAATCTTTTTGAAGCGACAATAAAGCGTGCGCCTCTCTCCGTTCGGTAACTCCTCCCACGTCACAGGCGGCGTTTGCCGGAGCGGCCCGGCGGCGGTTTGTACAATCAACGACCCGTCATCTGCAACCTCAAGACCTGACGATCCGTCCACGCGGATGACTATCTTCCCTGCATCCGCCCCGGCGTTGAGCAGGAGGTCGTATTCAAGCCACTCGCCCGCCTCGCGCACGCGCATGTCTATACCGCCGTAAAGCCCTCCATACAGCAAGCTGCTATAGGCTGCAACATGTGATCGCCACTTCTTCGGGTTGTTGCCCGTGAAGAAGTTGTAGTAGCCGGTCTGTTTTTCTTCACCCGTGAGCGTCGCGGCGCGCGCCGCGCCCTCGAAGGTCAGGCTGAGGGAGACGGGGCGCTCCTTCTCAAGGTGAAGCTTGATGGCGTCAGGCTCGAACGAAGCGGCCAGAGAGCCTTTACGCGCGACGAACTTTGTGGCAGCGCCCCACTGCCCGCGATTCTCTATGAAGTCAAGAGGCAGACGGGCTGGCGCCGGAACAGTTCGCACCTCTGTGGGTGCGGCAGAGGCGGAGGTCTCGACGTTTCTCCCGACCAGACGTGTGGCCGCGTAGATGACAAACAGGCCGATGAGGACAAGCGTCACTCGAACTATTACGCGTTTCATCCGTAGCCTCCCTTGTGTCTTCACTTCGCCGTCACAGCCCTTGGCGCCGAGCCGCCGAAGCTGCTGCGGACTGTGATGTTCCGCGGGTTCACAGACCAGTTGAGCGTTGCGCCGTAACGACCGCCGCCATTGTTTGAGAGCGTCCCGATAATCTGCCCGGTCGAGGTTACATAAACTTGCAGCGTCGCGTTCGTGCGCGTGCTGGTCGCCTCGGGAGGAAGGAACATAATGTTCTGGCTCTTTCTACTGCGGTGCAGCTAACGTCGGGGATGATGTTTTGGCCGAAAGAATATATCCGCCTTAGCCGCCCCGTCAAGATATTTGTTGGAACACGCATCTGCGGGATTTTGCCGGGTTCGTTGCCGCGCCCACCCCCTTGTGCTACAACTTGTCAGTATGGGAGAAGCACTCAAACGACGCATTCAGCAGACGGCGGATTTCGCTAATCCAGCGCAGGAAGCGATGTTGAACTTGATAGTCGCCGCAGATTACGTCTGCATGCGCCTGGAGCGCGTCTGCGCAGAGTTCAATATTACGCGCCCGCAGTACAACGTGCTGCGCATCCTGCGCGGTGTACACCCCAATGGTCATCCGCGCACGGAAATCGCGGCGCGTCTTCTGGCCAGCGCCCCGGATGTGACGCGGTTGGTTGATCGGCTGCAAGCTCAGGGCTTAGTCGAGCGCGACCGTGTGGAAGAGGATCGCCGCCTGAGCATCACGCGCATCACAAGGAAGGGCTTGCGCCTGCTTGAAAAGATGCAGCCGCACATCTCTCAGGAGCACGAGAGTTTCAGTCTCAGGGTCTCGCGCCGCGACTGCCTGGAATTATCGCGCATCTGCGAAACCATTTACGGCGAGGCGTGAGGCCATCCGTCGGGCGACTTTTAACACTAGACCTCTGCTCCACAGACGTGAATGTGTCTTCGGCCTGGCTGGCGCTTGAAAGCGAATCCTTTGGCTCGCTCCCATCAAAATTCACTTTTGATTTAATGAAAACTCAAGGGTGAGATCGGTTTTTGAATTGAACCGAACTGGAAACAGTTCGGCCTCAAGGTCAACTTCTAAGCGCCGACCTGATCGGAAGAGTAAGGGCTCGCCCAACAGGGGGACGGGCTCTTACTCTTCCAAAAAATTCTTGAGCGGGTATTCAGCCAGTTAGCCGAGCTAGCTGGCCGATTTTTTTTGCCGAAAACAAGGTTCTATCGCGCTATGCAAATGCATGTTGCTTTGTCAGTACCGCCTAAGGTCGCGCGCGGGTGCTGCTCACAATGAGTACCGCCCGCTGCCGCAGCCGGTACTGACCTCAAGGCTGCGCTAACCTGAATGTTGCGCTCAGTGCTCGCTCTCATTTGCAAATCGCTATAGAGTTGCGCCCGCGCGCAATTAAAAGCGAACCCTATCGCTTATCAACGCATCGCATGGGACAGGCTCACGCCTTCGCGGACGCGGGCGTGCTGAAGAGGCGTCTCGCAGACGAACTTGAAAGATCAGTATTCAATGACGATTAAATCTATTTCGCTTGAAATCATCCTGGTCGGCGCTGTCCTGGCGTTTGCCGCCCCTGCTTCCTTCGCGCAGTCGGGCTCGACCAGGCCGCGTCGCGTCAACCCCGTGCCGACGACTTCACGCGCTGACGCGAGCGTGCCCGCCGCCAACGAAGAGACCGCCGCGCCCAGGGCCAGCGTGAACACGGCACGCCCTCGCGGCGCAAATCCCGTCAATACTTCAGCCGGGACGGGAACGAGGCGTGCTTATGAGCTGCTGGAACAGAAGCAGTATGCGGCGGCAGCGCGCGAGGCCAAACAGGTCGCCGCTTCGAACCCGGATGACTCGGAGGCCTGGAAGATCGCAGGCTTCGCAGAGATCAATCTCAAGCAGTATGCTGAGGCCGCCTCAGACCTTCAGCGTGCCCTGGAATTGCAGCGCGCCTCCGGTCAGGAGGACGCGAACACTGTTGACGCCCTGGCGCAGGCTTACATCCTGACGGAGAAATTCGATCAGGCTTTGCCGCTGCTCGTCACGGCGACGACGCGCCCCGGCGCTGCGCCTTCCGCCATCATGCTTTACTATCGCGGCGTCGCCGAATACCAGACGGGCAAAGCGGCGGAAGCCGAGCGCTCTTTCAACGCGGCTGTCAAAGCCAATCCCAAAGATGCCGCGTCGCTCTACTATCTGGGGCAGATCGCTTTCAGGGGCGGGCGTTTGGATGACAGCATCGCGCTACTGAATCGCGCGACCCTCAGCGATGCGCGCATCGCTGCGGCCTGGGCGCTGCTGACGACCGCCTACCTGCGTCGCGCCGCCTCTGCGACCGTGGAAGCGAAGGCCGATGCCGATTACCTGAGCGCTGTGCGGGCCGGAGAAAGCCTCACACGCGTCCGCACGGATGCGGAAGCCTCGACGCTCTTCGCTCAAGCGCTGATCGGCGCAAAGCAGTTTGCGAAAGCCGCGACAGTCCTTGAGCGGGTCACGGTCGGAGACGATGCGAAAGGCGTCACGCTCTACCTGCTCGGCGTCTCTCATTCTCGCGCCAAGAACTACCCGAAGGCCATCGCCGCGCTCGAACGCGCCGCCGCGAAAACGCCTGATGACGTGAACGTCTATCGTGAGCTGGGCTACGCCTACGAAGTCTCCAAGCAATACGCCAAGGCGCTCGACGCCTACCAGAAGGGCGCGACCCTCGCGCCCGCCGATACGGACTTCAAGGAATCGGTCGAGCGCGTCCGCCCCTTCGCTCAAAGACAGTGACTCGAAAGGCAGTGACGAGTGACGAAAGAAAAGCTTGAGTCCAGGCTCGTCACTCGTCACTGCTTTATTCGCTTGTCACTTGTCACTGCCGTAGAGTAGCATCGCCGCTATGAAGAACTCGATCTCTCTAAGCTTTCGCGTGCGGCGCGCGATTGTCGCCATCGCCTCTGTTTTCGCCGCGCTCGTCATCACTTCGCCGGGCACGAGGGCCGCAAACTGGAACGGCATCGAGCCCTTAAAATCCAGACGCCCGGATGTCGAACGCGTGCTCGGCAAGCCCTTGCGAGACCAGCCCGGCGCAAACGCTACGCTGCACTTCAAGATCGCAGGCGGGACCGTCACGGTTGCTTTCGTCGAAGCACGCTTCGTCGCCACCAAAAAACTCCTGCCCGAGCTGGAAGGGACGGTCAAACAGATCGTCATTCAGCACGAAAATTCCAGGGAAACGCCGGAGTCTTTGACCATCGCCGGTAACTCAAATTTCGAGCGCCAGGACGGGCGCGACTCCACTGTTGTTTATCGCAACCTCAAGGAAGGCATCGTCTACACCTTCATCGGGGGAAAGCTGAAGACGACTTACTTCACGCCCTCATCCGAACAATGGGCGCGGGCGCAGAAGGGAACTTAAAAAGAGCGGCGTGTGATGAGCCTCCGGGGTCGAAGGCAACCTCTCGTCGCTCATGACTCATCACTTACTCCTTGAGTCCGTATCATGTCGAGCGAAACAGTCAATAGAGGTCAGCCGACGAGCCGCCGGGCTGATGAAGAGGCGAAGTCGCGCACCTGTCCGGCTTGCGGCGCTGCAGCACGGCGGCATCAGGCGGGCTTTTGTTCGACCTGCGGGCGCTCGCTCGAAGACGGCTATCTTCCGGCTGATGCGCTGCGCTCGTCCTATCATCTACAACACAGGGCGCGTGCGAGCCGCAAGCCTCAGGACGCGCCGCCGCGAGTGCACATCTCTTCGGGCTTCACTTCGACGGACAGCAATGCTGCGGCGACGACGGCCCTCGCCTTCATGACCTATTCGCTCGTCCCCTACCTCGGCATACTTTTTTGTCCGGGCGCGGTCATCATGGGGGTCATAGGGTTCTTCTACTCTCTGCACATGCCGCACAGGGGCGGACGGCGCGCCTCTTGCGCCAGCGTCACGTTCGGCCTCCTGATTCTCGGCGTGCAGATTTTGTTGTGGTGGATCATCATCAAAGTGCCGGAATGGACGCGTCCATTTTAGATCGCGGACGAGAGGTGTCGAAGATATTGAGCTTGAAGTCGCGCCGTTCCGCAATCCGCAATTCTCAAATATGATTCGTCTTGCCAAGGTAGTTAAGTCCAATTCGCATGTTGATTATGTCGGGCGCATCATCGATGTGCTTGATACGGATGTGCCGCCTTTGGCGTCGGATTACGGGTTCGCGCAATTTGTCTCGATCCCAGTGGACGAGCAGGAAATCATCGGCATCGTCTACAACTCGCTGCTCGCCAATCCAGACTACGGAAGCTACGGGCCGCGTCTCTCACCGGCGATAGACCTGTCAGTCCTGAGCCCTGATTATTTGAACGAGCAGGGAGTATTGATCGGCATCCTTCTGCTCGGTTGGCGCGAGCGAGAGACATCCTTGAATCATCATGCCGTGCCGCGCAGGGTGATTCCCGTCAACCAGGACATCTATCGTTTGAGCGATGAAGAGATGCAGAAGTTTCACACGGACGCGGACGGCAAAGTGCAGCTACACTACTACTCGCAGATCATCACGCACGCCGGGCCTTTCAGCGTCTCTTTGATCGAAGCGATTCTCGAACAGCTTGAGAGCGCGTGCTCGGCGGAAGACCGCCAACGGCTCTGCGTCCTGAAGGGGGCGCTCATGTGGCAACGAACCGTGGGCGGCATGCGTCTCTAAAAAAAATTACCAGGGGAATTTCCAGATATGAGGGGAGAATCTTAATGAGAAACATTTACAGCATCTTGAGCGCGGCCCTGCTCACAGTGCTCCTGCTGAGCACGGCCTTCGGACAGAGACCGCGCAACGTGAGCGACCCATCGCCGTCGCCGTCAACAGCGCCCGCCTCTTCTTCTACTGCGAGCCGTCCGGCGCCTGCGCCAGCACCGCAGACGGTCAATGCCAACTACGAGGGCGGCGTCTTCGGCTACAACAAAAAGATAAACGGCACGATCTCTTTCGACGATACCAACGAGCGCCTGCTTTTTCGCAACAAGCAGCGGCAGGAAGTCCTCTTCATTCCTTACAGGGCGATACTCTCGGCCTTCGCCGACGTGAAATCGAAGAGGCCGATTGCCGCGGACGTGGCCGCTCGCCTGAGCATCTTCGCCCTGCCGGGCTTACTCATCAAGAAGAAGTTCAGATACCTGACGATGCAGTACCGCGACCCGGACACCAACGCCGAGGGTATCACGAGCTTTAAGCTTGAGAACAAGCAGATACTCGAATCCGTGCTCAATACGCTGGCGAGTAAAGCCGGGCTCTCGCAGCGCGGAGAGATTTACGTGCGCCGCAAAGACCCGAACGACCAACCCTGACCGAGAGCTTAAAACTTCATTCGAGGACAAAGAACACGGGCGCGAAGCCGGTCTCCCCTCCCGTCGCGCCCGTTCTCTTCTACACGGTCAATAACCGACCGCTAGTGTAAGCCACACTTTCAGTGGTCTTGATGCGCGCCCGCCGGGCGCTCGCCCTGATAAATCTCCGCGCCGCTTGCGACGAACTCCGCAGACTTCTCCTTCATCCCTTCCGCAAGCGCCGCGCTCTCGTCAAGGCCAAGCTCCGCCGCGTAGTTGCGCACGTCCTGCGTGATCTTCATAGAGCAGAAGTGCGGGCCGCACATGGAGCAGAAGTGTGCCAGCTTCGCGCCCTCCTGCGGCAGCGTCTCGTCGTGATACTCGCGTGCGACCTCCGGGTCCAGGGCGAGGTTGAACTGGTCTTCCCAGCGAAACTCGAAGCGCGCCTTAGAGAGCGCGTTGTCCCTGACCTGCGCGCCCGCGTGACCCTTGGCCAGGTCGGCGGCGTGCGCCGCGATCTTATAGGTAATCACGCCGTCCTTGACATCCTTCTTATTGGGAAGCCCCAGGTGCTCTTTCGGCGTGACGTAGCAGAGCATGGCCGTGCCGAACCATCCGATCATCGCCGCGCCGATGCCGGAAGTGATGTGATCGTAGCCGGGCGCGATGTCTGTCGTCAGTGGGCCCAGCGTATAGAAGGGCGCTTCGTGACAGATTTCGAGCTGCCTATCCATGTTCTCCTTGATGAGATGCATGGGCACATGGCCTGGCCCTTCGATCATCACCTGGCAGTCCTGCTCCCAGGCAATCCGCGTCAACTCGCCGAGCGTTTCGAGCTCCGCGAACTGCGCCTCGTCGTTGGCATCGGCGATGGAGCCCGGACGAAGGCCGTCGCCCAGGGAGAACGACACGTCGTAGGCCGCCATGATCTCGCATATCTCACGAAAGCGCGTGTAGAGAAAACTCTCCTCGTGGTGGGCCAAACACCACTTGGCCATGATCGAGCCGCCGCGACTGACGATGCCGGTCGTCCGCCTCGCCGTCAAGGGAATGTAAGGCAGCCGCACGCCCGCGTGAATCGTAAAGTAGTCCACGCCCTGCTCGGCCTGCTCGATGATCGTGTCGCGGTAAATCTCCCAGGTCAGCTCTTCGGCACGGCCCCCGACTTTTTCGAGCGCCTGGTAGATGGGCACAGTCCCGATGGGCACAGCCGAATTGCGCAGAATCCATTCGCGCGTGGCGTGTATGTTTTTGCCCGTGGACAAATCCATCACCGTATCCGCGCCCCACTTCGTCGCCCAGCGCATCTTCTCGACCTCCTCTTCGATGGAAGAACTGATCGCCGAATTGCCTATGTTGGCGTTGATCTTGACGAAGAAGTTGCGCCCGATAATCATCGGCTCGGACTCAGGGTGATTGATGTTGGCGGGGATGATCGCGCGCCCGCGCGCCACCTCGTCGCGCACGAACTCCGGCGTCACGTAATGGGGAACGGAAGCGCCGAAGCTCTCGCCCCTATGCTGGTGCAAGAGAGAATCCCTCTGGCTCAGAGTCTCAAGCGCCGCCTCGCATCCCATGTTTTCTCGAATGGCGATGAACTCCATCTCGGGCGTGATAATCCCGCGCCGCGCGTAGTGCATCTGCGTGACCCGTTTCCCAGCCCTGGCCCGCAGCGGCGCGCGGCGCAAACCCGGAAAAGGCTCAAGCCGTCCTCTGTCCTTCGCCTTCGCGTACTCTTCCGCGCCCGCCGTCAGGTAGCCGTTATCTTCCGGCTTAACGACGCGCCCAGCGTATTCCTCCGTATCGCCGCGCGCGATAATCCATTCGCGGCGCAGGGCGGGCAGTCCTTCGCGCACGTCGCAGCGCACCGAAGGGTCATCCCAGGGGCCGCTCGTATCGTAGACGCGCAGCGCTGCGTTCTCTTCCATCTGCCCGTTGAAGTTCTTCGTCGGGTTCAACGTGATCTCTCGAAAGGGAACGCGCACACCCCGCTGTTTGCCTTCGACGTAAACCTTGCGCGAGTTCGGAAGCCGTACTTCATCGCTCGACCTCTCTCTCTCTTCTCCGGTCTCATTCGTGTTGCTCATAAACTTATTCCATCTTTCTGGCCGAACTGATCTCGGCCCGAAAAAGGAAAAGACCGCTCCGCGGCTTGTGAAAGGGACGGAACGGTCTTCACCTGTTGTTTCTCCCTTCGACGGTGCTAACCGTATCAGGTTCAAGGGGTCTCACAGCGTTTGTGACTCTCAGCTTCGGGCACTGTAGTGTCCCTCGGCTCCCCCGAAAACTTTTTCGATTTTCAATAAACTCAAGCTGCTATTCGTCTTCAACGAACAGCTCGTCAACCGGCATGGCCCAACCCGGTACAGCCGGTTCGGCTTCGGCTGTTTCGCCGCGCCTGTAAATCTTCGGACTATCATGAGCGCCTGCGCGATAGACGCGCACCACTTCATCGCTCAACAGATCAACATCCCAGACTACTTGTGTCCCGGCGGCGAAATAATCGGCGCGTTTCGCCGCCATCTTTTTTTCCGCGCTCGGGCCGTAATCGTTTTCGCTTCTCACTTCGACGGCGAAGATCGGCGCACCATCGAAGAACTTCATAGTAATGCTGCCTATATAATAGGCAGCATCAGGGCTGAATGATTTGCGATGAGGCAGATTCACGACGAAAGCGGCATTATCGCCGACCGCATAGCCTTTCCTGGTTCGTTTTGCATACTCACGTAAAGAGAATGTAATTTCACTTGCCGCATAGTTAGGCAGACCTCCGGTGGGCGACATATGCACAATCTCTCCATTGACAAGCTCGGCCTTGCCCCTGACTTTGTACAGGTCTTCAATGGTCGCTTCGGTCTTTGTGCTCATAAAGTTGTTCCGAAGATCAGCCTTAACCGCCGATAAAGCTCATCGTCCGCGCGGGCTGGCGAAAGCCCGGGTCGTTGATGTAGTGGCGCGGCTCTTTCTTCATCACGACGGCCTCGATGTACTCGACGAGTTCTGCGCGTGTCGCTCCGCCGCGCAGTTGATCGCGCAGGCTGTGCTCGACAGTGGAGAAGAGGCATGTCCTGATCTGCCCGTCGGCGGTGAGGCGTATGCGCGAGCAAGCGCCGCAGAAGGCTTCGGTGACGGGCGCGATGATGCCTATCTCGCCGGGCGCTCCGTCCGCGAACCGGTAGCGCGAAGAGGTCTCGGAGCCGCGCCGCACCTTGAGCGGAGAGAGAGGGAAACGCTCGTTGATGCGCTCGTAAATCTCCCGCCCGGAGACAACGTCTGCGCGTGACCAGTCGTGGCCGGAATCGAGCGGCATGAACTCTATAAAGCGCATGCTGATGTGATGCTCGCGCGCGAAGGCTGCGAAATCCGCGACCTCCTCTTCGTTATGGCCGCGCACGATGACGGCGTTGATCTTGATGGGCGTGAGCCCGGCGCTCCTGGCCGCTTCGATGCCTTCGAGCACGCGGTCTAAAACATCCACGCCCGTCATCTGCCGGAAAGTGTCGCGCTTCAGGCTGTCCATGCTGATCGTGACGCGATCAAGGCCAGCCTCTTTCAAAGCGGCGGCGCGACCGGGAAGAAAGTAGCCGTTCGTCGTAAGCGCCAGGTCTTGCAGGCGAGGCTTCAGGGTGGAGAGCTTGCCGATCATCGTTTCGATATCGCGGCGCATCATCGGCTCGCCGCCCGTGAGCCGAATCTTTTCAATCCCGAGCGAGACGAATATCTCGCAGACCGTTTCGATCTCTTCGTAAGTGAGCATCTGCTCTTTGGGCGCGATCGGCGGCTCGCCATGCGGCAGGCAGTAGAAGCAGCGAAAGTTACAGCGATCCGTCAGAGACACGCGCAGGTCGCGTATCAATCGGCCATAGGAATCTTTGAGTAAGCCAGTCAACCTTTTAAACCTTCAAGCACAGACCGCTTCTGCCGCGATCGAAGAGATTACCGCAAACATAATCATACGCCGCTCGGGATGCATGTTCCAAGCCGGCCACACGCTTCCTGCTTTAACGAAGCACCTGCTCAAGGGTCGAGGAATCGTCGAGCAGCAGCCATTCGACGACCGAGAGCGGAAGACTACCCTGCTTGATCAACTCGTCGTGAAAAGCGCCGAGGCGATAGTTTGCGCCCTGGCGGTCACGATAGCGACCGAGCAGGCGCATGATCTGCCACTTGCCCGTCATGTAGTGAATCTTCTGTGATGGAGAAGAGGCTGCGCCCGCCGCTTCCCCTTCGGCTGCTTCACGATCAAGCCCGCCCGCTTCCATGAAGTAGTTGACCGCCTGCTCGAACGTCCAACGGCCCGTGTGCAGGTTGACATCCACGCCGATGCGCGCGGCGCGATAGCGCGAGAGGCGCAAGACCTGCCCCTGTGAGGCGGAGTTCTCGGGATAGAGGCCCGTGCGCATCAGCATCTCTTCGGTGTAGAGGGCCCAGCCCTCCTGAAAGACGCCGTCGTTTTGTTGACGACGAATCTCGTCCCTCAGCTTGTTGGCGATGGAGATTTGCAAGAAGTGGCCCGGTATTCCCTCATGGCCGAGTATGGGGCGCGGGTCTTCGATGGCGGCGCGGATATAGAAGTTGCTGGACTTCGGATTATAGGTCGGGATGAAGTAGAAGCCGCTCGCGTCCTTGTCGTAGAGTCCCGGCGGATTCATGAATCCTCCGGGACTCGTGGGCTTAAAGGCATCTGGAAGCTGTCGAATATAGAATGGGCCCAGGTAAGAGGGCAGCGTGATTAGATTCTTCGTCCTGAGGAAATTGATCATCTCCTCCTGCCGCCGCTCGTAGGCTTTGAGAAAAGCTTCCTGGTCTGCGGGAATGCTTCTGCTGCGTGACGGGTCCGGGTTGGCGAGCGAAGGGTCCGGCAGGAGAGATTCGAGCGCGCGATAACGCGCCAGCTCCGATTCGCCGAGCATCGCTACCTGTTTGGCATCGAGCGGCAAGAGGTAGACGTGCTTCAATAGATAGTTGTAGTTCTCCTCGCCCATCGGCGCAAACGCCACCATCCCGGAGAGACGCCCTTCGAGCCAGTCGGCGTAAGCGTGAATGGAGGCGAGCGCCGCGTCGCGCGATTTCGCTAACTCATCCTTTGCGGCGGGCGTTAACTCCGTCGTGAGCGTCGCCAGGCTCTCTTTGAAGAGACTGTCAATAGAGCGCGCGGAATCTATCGCAAGCTGTGCGTAGAGGCGCACGGGCCGCTTCAGATTACGCTTGCCCTGTTCCATGAGCGCGGGCATGAGCTTCATGCGCGAGGTGGCCGACAGAGCGCGGTTGCGCGGCGTGTCGTACTCCTTCTTCAAGAGCGAGAAGATCGCGTTGCTGCACTCGTCCACGTAGGTCTGCGGGTCTGTCTCCGGGAAATTCATCACGCGGTCGAAGAAGACCACCCGCTCAAGCTGCGCGCGAAAGAGCACCCAGTCAATGCGGTCATCCCTGGCCCAGCCGGAGGTCTGCATCGCCTGCACCTGGGCCAATAGCTCTTTGACGTGCTGGCGGCGTGACTGGACGGCTGCTTCGGAGTAGTCCGTCAAGCGATTGTCCCAGGTATGCAGCCCTTCGTTGCTGCTGCCGACGGGGAAATTTTCGTTGCGCCAGCGATAATATTCTTCGGCCATCCGGCGCAGCGCGGCGGGCGAAGCGTTCGTCTGTGCTTCAGTCATACGCGTAGAGAGGCCGAGGAGCAGGCAGAGGGTCAAGAGACAGTTGAAGAGTTTCATCTGTAATCCTCAAGAGGGTTCGAGCAGTGCGCGCGCGTTGCGCTTGAGACCCGAGAGCTTGGCGCGCTTGATGGGGCTCAGGCGAAAACGCTCGCTGTAGGTTTCGGGCGTGAGCGCCAGAATATCCGTCAGATGCGGCGTGACGTTGCCCTCTCTGGGCTCGAAGCGCCCTTCCGTGCTCGGCTGCTCGAAGCGATTCCAGGGACACACGTCCTGGCACACGTCGCAGCCGTACAGCCAGCCGTCAAGATTTCGCGCCACCTCACGGGGAATCTCCGGCTCGCGCAGCTCAATGGTCGCGTACGAGATACATTTATTCGCGTCCACCACGTAAGGCTCTATGATCGCGCCGGTCGGGCACGCGTCCAGACAGAGCGTACAGCTTCCGCAATGATCTTCAACCTCAATATCGTCGTACTCAAGCTCAAGGTTGAGCAGCAATTCGCCCAGAAAGACCCAGGAGCCGTACTCGCGCGTAATCAGGTTCGAGTGCTTGCCGATCCAGCCGAGGCCCGCGCGCACGGCCCAAGCCTTGTCCATCACGGGCTGAATATCAACGCACGTTTTGCCTTCCGCCTCCGGCCACTCTTCCTTAATCCACGAGAGCAGTGACCTGAGCTTGCCGCCGATCACATCATGATAATCATCGCCCCAGGCGTAGCGCGATATCTTGCCCGTCTCCGGTGGCCCAAAGCCCGCGTGCTCGTGCGGCGTGTAGTAGTTGAGCGCGACGACGACTATTGAGCGGGCCTGCGGAAAAAGGAGGCGCGGGTCTGCGCGCTGCGCCGGGTCACGCTCCATCCACTGCATACGGCCATGAAGCCCGCCGTCGAGCCAGCGTCGCAACCGCTCGCCTTCAACGTCAAGCGCCTCCGCACGCACGATTCCGACCTTCTGGAATCCTTCGGCGTAAGCCCTCTCCCTGATCTTTTCTGAGCGCGAGCGAGCGAGCCCGCGCCTCTCCGCATTGTCCTGTGTGATCTTCATCGGATGAGTCTGCCGGTCTTCTTGAAATAAGATAGTAAGACCCCGCGCGCGCATTATCAAGCAGCTACAAAGTCGGCCTGAGACCTTGAACTGGAGTGGTTTGCGATTGGCGGTACTGACGGTGCAGCATCCATACAGTCATTGGCAATCCGCTCTATATATTTGACCTGAGGAGCACGGGAGCAGCGCGAGCAGGCCCGAACATGTATGACTATGAATGGATTTGCTATATACTGGCGCGAGAATCACTGGTCAATCTCGGAGTGCGGGTCGCGGCTGCGTGCTCGTGAGATTACCCTACGCCGGATAAAGCCTTGGACGCGGGCCGCCGTTCAATTCAAACCATCAAGCGGGTCGAAGCAAGAAGAGCAACGGAGCTTTGCTCAAAGGGCGACATCAACGCCGGTTTTTTTATCTTCTTTTCGCTTTCTGCCATCGCGTCTTGAAATTATCCACCTCGTAGCCCGAGGAGCCAAATGAAGTATCTACCACGACTGATCACTGACAAACAGGCGCTCGCCCGGCGCCCCTTTTATCTCGTCTTGCTGGCTACGCTTTCTGCCATCGCTATCCTTCCCTGCTGGCAGAGAGTGACGGCGGCGGGCGGCGATCTCGACCCGACGTTCGGCGGAAGCGGTCTGGTCTTCGTCCGACCGCAGGCCATCTCCGGCAACGGCCCGGCCACCGCCGCCGCGCTCCAACCCGACGGTAAGATAGTCGTTGTTACTTCACTCTCCGGCCCGATTAAAACCGCCTTGATGCGCCTCAACACGGACGGCTCCATTGATTCCTCCTTCGGCGACAGCAATGGGCGCGCCCCGGCGGATTCAGCCGTCTCCATAGCCCTACAGCAGGATGGGAAGATAGTCACAGCCGGGACGGTTGAATACACAGGCACAACGGAAAAACCCGATCTCTTAGTGTCGCGCTATAACGCGGACGGCTCGCCCGACACTTCCTTCGGCACTGGCGGAAGGGTAAAGACGGATTTTCTCGGACGACAGGATTCAGCGTCCGCCGTTATCATCCAGCCCGATCAGAAGATAGTGGTCGCCGCCGTAGCCAACACCGGAGAGTTCTCCAACGGGAAGGAGGGCACAGTCTTCGCCATCGCGCGCTACGACTCTACGGGCGCGCTCGATACGTCCTTCGGCACTGGCGGCAAGGTCACGACCATCTTTCCTGGTCGCTTCAGCCTCGCGCGTGACATTATTTTTCAACCCGACTGGAAACTCGTCGTCGTCGGTAAAACGCTGAGCCGGACATCCACTGTCACCGAAGACGACTTCGCGCTGGCACGCTACTACACGGACGGCACGCTCGACGCGACTTTCGGTGCGGGCGGCATGGTGACGAAGGACGTTTCGCCTTCGGATGATGCCTACACGGTTGCCATCCAGGCCGACAGGCGGCTGCTCGTGGGCGGGACAGCCGGTAATCCCTTGCAACCCTCGGAGCCGAATAACGCGGCCCTGCTGCGCTACAACTCGGATGGCACGCCCGACTCGACTTTCGGTGTCGGCGGCTACACCGCATTTGACCTCTTCGGTCGCAAAGATCGTATCGAAAAAATCCTTATCCAGTCGGATGCCAGGTTCATCGTCGTCGGCGACGGCCTGAGGACGCCGGATAGTGAGAACACCGTATGGGCGCTGGCCAGGCATAATCCTGACGGCACGCGCGACCAGACGTTCCACTCCGGCGAAGCTGTGCTGACCTTTAATGCGTCGGGAGAGTTGCCCGTCAGGGACGCGCTCTTACAGCCTGACGGCAAGATCGTGGTCATCGGTGAAAGGCTATTTTTCGAGTTCGGCTCGATGGGTGCAGCCGGGCGCTATCTCAACGACGGCGGCACGCCGATGCCTGCGCTCGTGCCTGACCCGCTACCGACTCTACCGCCCATTACCCTGCAATTCAGTCAAGCCGGTTACACTGTGGCCGAAGCTACGGGCTTCCTCAATGTCACTGTCGTACGCGGCGGCAATGCGTCCGTTCCCGCTTCCGTGAAATACGCGACCGGCGATCAAACAGACGCCAACTTCAAATGCGACCCCTACACTCCCGGCCAGGCGACAATCTACGCATCGCGTAAGTGCGACTATCACATCGCCTCCGGCACGCTGCGCTTCGCTGCCGGAGAGTTAGCCAAACAGTTCACCCTCAGCTTCACTGATGACACTTATGTCGAAGGCCCTGAGTCTTTGACTCTCACGCTGAGCAATCCCGTTGGTGCGACGCTTGGAGAGAACAGTTCTGCCAACGTGACCATCACAGACAATGACGTGTTCGGATTGCCGAACCCCGTTGACAACACGCGCTTCTTCGTCCGACAGCTCTACGTGGATTTACTGAGCCGCGAGCCAGACCCCGCCGGATGGAACGGTTGGACTGATCGTATCAACCTGTGCGGCCAGCCAGGCCAGCCTCCTCCTCCCTGTGATCGTGTGACGGTCGCTGGCGACGGATTCCTC
>DASVQM010000035.1:0-274713 GCA_036389095.1 Pyrinomonadaceae bacterium | reverse complement strand
TTGAGACCCGCCCGAGACCTTTGGCGCGACTGACCTGCATGATTGCGTCCCTTGTATTCATTTGCAGCTTGGTACGAGGCAAAAGACAAAAGTGGAGGATGAAAAGCTTGCTCTTCATCCTCCACTTTTGCTTTTTACCTTATTAGTTTACCAGCGCGGCTCGCGGTCGTTGCGGCCACCGCCGCCACCGCCGCCGCCATAGCCCCCACGGTCGCGCCCGCCGCCACCGCCGCCGCCGTAGCCGCCGCGACCACCACCGCCGCCGCCGGGCCCGCGCCCGCCGCCGCCACCACGGTCAGTCTTCGGCTTGGCTTCGTTGACGGTCAGATTGCGACCGCCAAGGTCTTTGCCGTTGAACATCTCAATGGCCTTCGCAGCCTCTTCGGCGGTCGCCATCTCGACGAAGCCGAAGCCGCGCGAGCGGCCCGTCTCACGATCTTCGATCACTGATGCTGATTCAACCGTACCCGCCTGCGAGAACATATCGCGCAACTCGTCGCCGGAGGTGCGGAAAGAGAGATTACCGACATAAAGTTTCGTAGCCATCTGTTTTCTCAGTCCTTTAGAGTCAAAGGAAGCGCGGGCTGAAGTTGAATCGCAGAAGTGAAGGCGGGGAGCACCTGATTCCCTCTCCGCGAAACGCGACGCGCCCGTATGCTCTAGTAATCACGAGAGCGGCTTCAAACAGGTTAACAAACAAGCCTCACTCTCTCCTCAGCCGAACGTCGTCGCAGTACGGTCACGGACAGGCGCAATCACCGTTGACGCGCGAGAGCAGGAACCCTAAACACGCGCAAGTATGCCTCACATTTCCGGCTGAGCGCAAGCCCCTGAGAAGATTCTCCGATTCAATCTTCGAGGCTCCGCCAAGCTCCCTTCGCGCCCACGTCGAAACCTACGGCGCGTGCCCTCAAGCCCCGTTTTCACTCTCTAATATTTCGCTCCGCCTCGCTCTCAAGTGTCACCGGCGAGCAGCGAGGGCTAAGGATTATACTGAGTTGCAATGGAAACATAAGGACATAATCGGGCAGGTCAGTAGGGCCAAAGGTCTCGGGCAGGTGATGCACGAGGACGCCCCGCCCGAGACCTTCGGCGCGACTGACCTCCCTTTTCATGGCAACCTGGTATGGGAAGCCTTGTGTGTGATTGAAACCGCCGCCCCGATAGCGATTCTTTCATCCCTATCTTTACGGACTCAGGCCGCGTGCTGCGTGCGTATCGGGTCGGCGTCGCAGACACCTGCTAGCTACACAATGCTCGCTCTCTCTGTTAAGTTGTAGTGTGTCGCGTTGTTGAATTCTATCAATCCAAACAGGGGGAGAGATGGCCGATCAAGGTAATGAGCCGGAGATGGCGCAGCAGATGCATTCGCTTTTGGATAGCAGCCAATCCACGTCCGAAGCATTTACGATTATCGGAACGGAGTTAATAGAGATCAAAGCGATGCTGATGGCCCTGATTGATCTTCAGAAGTCGGCGCTGTACGCAACGGGCGTCTCGGAAAGCGAGCTGGAGAGTAACGTACGGAATCTGATAGATGGTTACCGCAACAGGTTTCTCTCAGGCTTGACCGATAGGGTTAAGGAGGCCGCGAGTCAACAGTGAGCGTGAGCGAGACGACCGCTCGTTGAAGCCGAGCCGCTTGCGCGACTGGCGCAGCCTGGCTTCGCTTGCGAAGATGCTTCCGGCGGCGAAGATTGAATGTTTCAAAGTGGGCGGCTTGGGCTCCTAAAATTCTGTATTTGACGGAGGGAAGATGTGATGCAGTCCATACGCTTTTCCATGGTGGCCTTGATAGTCCTCGCCTGTGCTTCGCTTGTCCCGGCACAGGGCAGGCAGCAACGGTCGGCGTCGTCGTGCGCGACTAGGGAAGCTCCCGGGTTGCTCGGATTTCGCCTCGGGATGCACCCGGACGAAGTGAAAAAGAGTCTGGTCGAGGGAAGCCTGTTCGATTCCAGAATCTCCGCGGCGAGCACGGTCGGGTCGAGCGCCGTCAATATCCCCGCTGCGGATTTGAAAGATGAGACGATTGAAGGCGTCGAGAGCGTTTCGCTGACCTTCCTTGATAACAGGGTCTCTCAAATCAAAGTCACCTACAACAGCGCCTCGCAGTGGGACGGCTTGCAGGACTTTTTTGCGCGCGAATCTGCGAAGCTCAATCTGCCCAAGCCCTCCGGCCCCGGCGCGCTTCAGGGCTCCGGCGGGAATGAGAAATACAGCGTCAGGTGCGAAGGCTTTACAGCGGTGCTTGCCTATGCGTTTGGCGTTTCACCGAACATCGTCTTATCGGATACGGCGGCCCGTCAGAAGGTTGATAAGCGCAGAGATGATGAAGCCGTCGAGGTGCGCGAGACGAAGACGCGCTCTCTGCCGCTTCCGCGCCGTGGCACAGACCCACACCCTGCGCCTCCTCCGCAGCCCGGTGACCCCAGGCGCGAGCCCTATTAAACCGCCGGGGCTGCGACACAGAGCGCGGGCGATGTTCCCTGTTGTGCACGGCTGCTGCCGTGCACAGTCCAACGATTGAAGCTTACAAAGAGGCATGCCAGGCGAGATTCAGATCAAGCAGTTCGAGTTGGCCGAGCGTGAAGCGCTGCTCTCTTTTCTTCGCCAAGCCTACGCCGAAGATCCACGCAAGAGCGACCCCGCCTATTGGCAATGGCACTATCTTGAGAATCCGCATACGCGACCCGAAGATGTCCCGCTCTGGATTGTGAAGAACGGGGAGGAGATCGTCGGCCAGGCAGCGACGCTTCCCGTCGAGCTAAAGCTGGGCGACGAGACCAGGCGGGCCATCTGGATTCTGGATTTCATCGTCAACGCAGAGTATCGCGGCAAGGGACTTGGCAAGCGCCTGGTCGCGGCGGCGCGCGATGCTTATCCGACGATGTTCGCGCTCGGCTTCAACGAACAGTCGGAGCGTGTGCTGCGCAGCCTGGGCTGGGTCATGATGGGACGTATCAGCCGCTATCATCGCCTGCTGTTTCCCGGCGAGGCGCTCGGAGAACTCTCAAGCCTGGGCCCGGTGCGAGGGGCTTTGAATCTGGGCTACGCTCCCTTTCGCCCGCGCCCCGCCTCAAAGCTTTCGACGGGGAGCGCGACGCTGCGCGAGGTCACCTCTTTTGATACTGCTTTCGACGCGCTATGGCAGGAGGCATCTCAACGGTGGCCCTGTGCCGTCGTGCGCCGCGCGAGCTTTCTGGAATGGCAGTTCATGCGCCAGCCCGGAAAGAAGTTCGACGTGTTAGGGCTCTACGAGCGCGAGCGGCTGCTCGGCTACGTCGTGCTCTTTTTCCGCAAAGCGGAACGCGCCGGAGGCTCTGCGCCCAAGGCCGCCATCTCCGATCTCTTTTACAGGGCCGATGCGTCCGTGGATGTCGTCGCAGAGCTTTTGCAGGCGGCTCTGAGCCTGGCCATTGAAAGGAGAGCCGGAAGTCTCGTCATAGATGTCTTAGACCCGCGCGTCGAAGAGAGACTCAAGCACCTGGGGTTCTGGCAGATCAAGAACTCGCCGCAGTTTATGACCTACGCGCCCGACCGCCAGGACTTGATGTACGACATGCGCAACTGGTTTTTGACACGCGCCGACTCCGACGTTAGCATCTTCGAGCAGCCGAACCTGTAAAGGCCGAAAGCGTAAAGAATCAGTCGAAAGAATTAAGACTCATGCTCGTTCCGGTTCTTCTCTACCATAAGATAGACAAGCCTGCGCCGGATGCGCGCGTGCGCGGGGGCTATACGCCGCTTCGTAGGTTCGAGAAGCAGATGGCTTATCTCAAGCGGCAGGGGTTTGTCTTCTACACGGCCTCGGCTCTGATCGAGCATTTCCGCGAGCACGCCGTCTTTCCTCCGAACGCGATTGCGCTCACGTTCGACGACGGTTGGAAGGACAACTACACCAACGCCTTTCCAGTCCTGCGCCGCTTAGGGATTCCCGCCACCATCTTTCTCGTCTCGACCTGTATCGGAGCGGTCTCCGATAAGGCGCAGGCCGAGGGCGAAAGCGGGCGGGCCCATCTCTCGCGCGAAGAGATTCTCGAAATGTCGCGGCACGGCATTGAATTCGGCTCGCATTCGATGAACCATCGCCTGCTGCACCAGCTCGCGCCGGACGAGGTGAAGTTCGAGGTCGAAGAATCGAAGCGAGTGATCGAGGGCCTTGTTCAAAAGCCCTGCAAAGTATTCGCCTACCCCGCCGGTTTCTTTACCGATGTCGCGCGCCGTGTGATCGAAGAGACCGGGCACATCGCCGCCTTCTCCACCGTCTACGGCCCCTGCGAGAACCCGGACGTATATGCCCTCAACCGCATAGAGATTCTTCGCCGCGACCGTTTTCTTTTCCAGTTCGCCAGGAAGGTCAAGCCCCTGCGCTCCACAACGCAAAGATAAGAATCTAACAGGGAGGGACAGAGATCGTCAGGATAAAGAAAAGAGATGAACAATTCATTGCAGCATTGCTTTTGTCTTTCATCCGGCTTTTAGTATTTCATCCTGACCATCTCTGTCCCTCCTGTTAATTCCTTCCTTCTCGGAGTCGTTGCCTGCGTCCCGCTTTTAGCATATATTGCTCCCTTCTCAAGCTCAGAAATCGAAACCTGACGGAAAGGCGCTTTTCCCATCATGCCAAACAGCGTTCCTATCACAGTTGCACACGGAGACGGTATCGGGCCCGAGATCATGGCCGCGACCCTGCACATCCTGAAAGAGGCGGGCGCGCCCCTTGAGATCGAGACCATCGAGATCGGCGAGAAAGTTTATCTTGCCGGAAACGAGGCCGGCATAGCGCAAAGCGCGTGGGACTCGCTCCGGCGCACGCGCGTGTTCCTCAAAGCGCCGATCACCACTCCGCAGGGCGGCGGCTTCAAGAGCCTCAACGTGACGGTGCGTAAAACCTTCGGGCTCTACGCCAACGTCCGCCCCTGTGTCTCTTATCATCCTTTCGTCGAGACGAAGCATCCGCGTATGGATGTCGTCATCGTCCGCGAGAATGAGGAGGACGTGTACGGCGGGATAGAATATCGTCAGACCGATCAGGTCACGCAATGCCTGAAGCTCATCTCGCGCCCCGGCACGGAAAAGATCGTGCGCTATGCTTTCGAGTACGCGCGCCGCAACAACCGCCGGAAGGTCACCTGCTTTACCAAAGACAACATCATGAAGATCACGGACGGTCTCTTTCACAAGATTTTCGAGGAGATCGCCGCCGATTACAAGGACATAGAGAACGAGCACTGGATCGTCGACATCGGCGCGGCCAAGCTCGCCGACACGCCCGAAGCCTTCGACGTGGTCGTGCTGCCCAACCTCTACGGCGACGTGCTCTCGGATGTCGCCGCGCAGATCGCCGGTTCGGTCGGCCTCGCGGGCTCGGCCAACATAGGCTCTTCAATCGCCATGTTTGAAGCCATTCACGGCTCGGCCCCGCGCCGCGCCGGACAGAATCTGGCCAATCCTTCGGGGCTGCTGCTCGGCGCGGTGATGATGCTCGTCCACATTGGCCTCGGCGACGTGGCCGAGCGTGTACATAACGCCTGGCTGCGTACCATCGAAGACGGCGTTCATACCTATGACATCTACGACGAGAGCGTGAGCAAGGAGAAGGTCGGCACGCGCGAGTTTGCCGATGCGGTCGTCGCAAGGTTGGGCCAACAGCCGGAAACTCTCAAGCCGGTCGTGTACAAGAAGGACGTTGACGAGGCCGATTCCCAGGCACAGGTCAGCGCCGGGCACGAGCGTGCAACCAAAGAGCTGATCGGGGTTGACATCTACCTCGACTGGCCCGAAGGGTCTGCCGACGAGCTGGGCGCGGCCATGCAGAAGCTAGACGGCGACGGACTACGCATCAAGGCGATCAGCAATCGCGGCGTCAAGGTCTGGCCGGGCGGCGCTTCCGAGACCTTCTGCTCCGACCACTGGCGCTGCCGCTTCATCGCCGCGACGGATGGCGGCCAGCCGACTCATTCTCAGCTCGCGTCATTACTTCAACGCGCAGCCGAAGCCGGATTCGACTTCATCAAAACCGAGAACCTCTATAACTTCGGCGGCAAGCCCGGTTATTCGCACGCTCAAGAATAAGGATGAAGGCGGAAGGATGAAAGTAGGATGGCTAAAGGTGAGCGATGAAAGCCGAGAGCCGGGAACCGAAATCTAAAATCAAATTGAAAGAGATGAAAGATGACTCTTCATCCTTCCGCCTTCCGCCTTCATCCTTGCCTTTGGTTGCCGTCATCATGGGCAGCAAGTCTGATTGGGAGACGATGAGTCGTGCCGACGAGATGCTCGACAGGTTCGGGGTGGCGCACGAATGCCTTGTCGTCTCGGCGCATCGCACGCCCTCTTGGATGGCGGAGTTCGCTGCGGGCGCTGAAGGGCGCGGCGTCGAAGTGATCATCGCGGGCGCGGGTGGCGCGGCGCACCTGCCGGGCATGGTCGCCGCGCAGACGCTTCTGCCGGTGCTCGGCGTGCCGGTCAAGAGCAAGGCTTTAAAGGGCATGGATTCCCTGCTCTCAATCGTACAGATGCCCGCCGGAGTTCCCGTCGGCACGCTCGCCATAGGCCACGCGGGAGCGACCAACGCGGCGCTCCTGGCCATCGCCATCCTCGCCAACACCCGCCCGGAGTTGCGAGAGAAGCTTCGACAGTTCCGCCAGGAACAGGAACGACAGGTGCGCGAGGCGACGCTCAAGTGAACGGCACGGTTCTTCCAGGCGCTACCATCGGTGTGCTCGGCAGCGGCCAACTGGGCCGCATGTTTGCGATGGCCGCGCGCCGCATGGGCTATCTCGTACACACCTTTTCGCCCGAGACCGATACGCCCACAGGGCAGATTTCCGATCTCGAAATCCCAGCCTCATACGACGACCTCGACGCCGTACGCGACTTCGCGCGCCGCGTGGATGTCGTCACCTTCGAGTTCGAGAACATCCCGGCGAGCACGGTCGAGGCGGTCGCAGAGTTCGTCCCCGTCAAGCCGAGCGGCGCTGTGCTTCACACGGCGCAGCATCGCTTGCGCGAGAAAACTTTCCTCTCGCGCGCGGGCTTCCCCGTCACGCCCTTTCGCCACGTCACCTCGCTCGCAGACCTTCAACGAGGGCTCGACGACCTGGGCTCTCCCGCCGTGCTTAAGACCGCAGGGTTCGGCTACGACGGCAAGGGTCAAAGCAAGATCACTTCGCCGGACGAGGCCGAAAGGGCCTTCGACGCCATTGGCGGGCAGGAAGCTATCCTCGAAGCGTTCGTAGATTTCGAGCGCGAAGTCTCCGTCATCGCTGCGCGCGCCACAAACGGCGAGATCAAAAGCTTCGGCATGATAGAGAATCTTCACGAGCGGCACATCCTGGATTGCTCGGTTGCGCCCGCCGCCGTCTCGACGGAAATTGCGCGCCTCGGCCAGGAGATTGCCGAGAGCCTGCTTGAACAACTGGACGTGGTCGGCGTGCTCTGCGTAGAGTTCTTTCTGGGGCGCGACGGGCGGCTCTACGTCAACGAGATTGCGCCGCGCCCGCACAACTCCGGCCACCACACGATTGATGCCTGCGTGACCAGCCAGTTCGAGCAGCAACTGAGGGCCGTTTGCGGCCTGCCGCTCGGCGCGACCGAGATGCTGTGCGGAGCGGCGGCGATGGCCAATCTGCTCGGCGACCTCTGGGAGCGAGGCGAGCCGCGCTGGGCTGCGGCCTGCGCTTTCCCTAACGTCAAGCTGCATCTCTACGGCAAGCACGAGCCCCGCCCCGGACGTAAAATGGGCCATCTCACGGCGCGAGCCTCGACGACAGGCGAAGCGCTGGAAATCGTGCGTGCTGCCAGACGGTCTCTTACCGAAGCCTGACGGATTCGGCCCGAATCAATAGAGATCGCGCTGAAAGACGCGTGCTTCGGCCCATATTCGGCGGTATCGCTTCGATTCCTTCAAGCTAAAATAGCGCCGCCCGTCATTTCTGCCCTTGGAAAACATTCGGATTTGGCGCAGAATATTGGTTGTAGCTGCAACGCACTACAACCTGCCTCGCCGCTGCGGTCTGGGCATGTGCAGAGGCTTTTCGCTTCTCCACGGCTCATGAGCTGGATGAATGATTTCGTCATGATCGGGCAGACCGTCTCTCATTATCACATCCTGGGGACGCTCGGCGAGGGCGCGATGGGCGTTGTCTACCTGGCCGAGGACACGCTTCTCGGGCGGCGCGTCGCCATCAAGTTTCTCTCCGAGACCTCGGGCAACGACCACCATTTCCGCGCCCGTTTCCTGCGCGAAGCGCGCGCCGTCTCCGCCCTTTCTCACACGCACATCGCCACCATTTTCGATTACGGGGAAACGCAGGATGAGCATCCCTTCATCGTGATGGAGCTGATCGAAGGGCAGACGCTCAGCGAATTGCTCTACCAGAGCGGGCTGACGCTCACGCGCGCCCTTGAGATCATCGAACAGGTGGCAGAGGCGCTCTCGGAAGCTCACAGCCACGGCATCATCCATAGAGACGTCAAGCCCTCGAATGTCATCATCAACAAGCGCGGGCAGGCCAAGGTGCTCGACTTCGGATTGGCCAAGCAAATAGACGAAGATGAATCCGAGCCGGACCCTGACGCCAACACCCTGCTGGCGACGCGCACGCATAGCGACATCGTTGTCGGCACTCCGCTCTATCTCTCGCCCGAGCAGGCCAGGAGCATACCTGTTGACGCTCGCAGCGACCTCTTCGCTCTCGGCGCTCTGCTCTACGAATGCATCGCCGGGCGTCCGGCTTTTTCCGGGACAAGCATCATAGACATCGCCGCGCAGGTCATACACGTAACCCCTGTCCTGCCTTCGATCGTCAACCCGAGAGTGCCGAAGGAGCTTGATCGAATCACGATGAAGGCGCTGGCGAAGAGGCCCGAGGAGCGTTATCAATCTGCCGAGGAGATGCTCACGGACTTGCGTAGCGTGCGTCTTTCCCTGAGCGACGACGCGCAGCTCACGCCGCGCCTTTCGGGGACGGATTCGCCAAAGACATCGCAGAGCGCGCTGGTGGCTTTATCCGAGACGCTCAGAGAGCCGCGTCTCTCCATCTTTACCGTGCTGGTCGGCGTCCTCGCCGTCGTCTTGCTCGGGTGGGGCATCATAAAGATACTTCGTCCCGCGCCGCACATCCCGACAAAGAGAGCTCAGGAATGGTATGAGGCGGGCACGGAGGCGCTTCGTGACGGGGCCTACTACCAGGCGAGCAAAGCGCTGGAGCAAGCCATCGCGGAGGATAATAACTACCCGTTGGCCCACGCGCGCCTCGCCGAAGCCTGGACGGAGCTTGATTATACCGACCGGGCCAAGGATGAATTACTGCGCGTCAATACGCTCGTGCCTAATCGCTCCGTGCTCCCGCTCTCCGATCAGCTCTACCTTAACGCGATCAACGCGACCCTCTCCCCCACGGACCTGCCGCAATCGGTCGAGTTCTATCGAGAGCTTGCCAGGCTGATGCCGAAAGAGCCGCAGGTCTACGTAGACCTCGGGCGCGCCTTTGAGAAGAACAACCAGCGGGAAAGGGCCATCGAGAATTATCTGGAAGCGATCAACCGCGCTCCCCAATATGCCACCGCTTATCTTCGCGTCGGCATTCTCTACGGTCAGAAGCAGGATAACCAGAGCGCCCTCGCCGCCTTCGACAGGGCCGAATCACTCTACCAGGCTCGCGGCAATATAGAGGGGCGCACGGAGGTCTTCTACCAGCGCGGGCTGCTGTTTGATAAGGCGGGCAAAGCAGCCGAAGCCGAGGCACAGTTGCAGCAGGCGCTCAACACGGCCAGGGTCTCCAATAACGAGCACCAGCAGATCAGAGCGATCTTGCAGTTGAGCAGCGTCTCTTACACGGCGGGCAATACGGCTCAGGCGAAAGAGTATGCGCGCCAGGCCGTCGAATTGGCCCAGTCCAAGGGGATGGAGAATCTCATCGCTCGCGGCCTGGTTGATCTCGGCTACGTCTACCTGATGAACGGGGATTACGCCGAAGCCGAGAGCTACTTCAAACAGGCGCTCTACTTCGCGCAGCGCTTCAAGGGGCGTCGCAACGAGGCGAGGGCCCAATTCTCGCTCGCCAGTCTGCTCGTCCAGCAGGGCAAGCCCGACGAGGCTTTACACTATATCTCGCCCGCGCTCCAATTTTACCAGGCGGGCGGCTATCGCCAGGAGGCGTCCATCTCGCTGCTCCTGCTGGGCCGCGCCTATCGTCTCAAGGGCGAGTACAAGGCCGCGCTCGACGCTTTCGAGCAGCAGCTCAAACTGGCCGAACAGTTGGGAGACCCGGCACAGATCGCATCTTCACACAGCGAGATCGGACGAGTCTTAATGGCGCAGTCGCTCTACACGGAGGCGCTCAAACATCTGGACGCCAGTTATGCGACGCTGCGATCGACGGGGGAGCGGATCAAGCTTGGCTATAACCTGCTTGATCGTGCTAGTCTCTTCTCGCAGTTGGGCAAGTATGATGATGCGCGCGTCCTGCTCGACCAATCCTTCGAGCTGGCAAATAAGCCGGGCGGGGAGTTCAAGCCGCTATTGACCAATCTCGCCGAGCGCCGCGCCGAGATGGCCTTAAGCGAGCGTCGCCTGACGGAGGCCAGAACCAGGAGCCAGGAGGCGCTCGCGCTATCCGGCACTCAGTATTCGGACATGGCTATCCTGGCCAAGCTCGTGCTGGGACTGGTACAGGTCTTCTCCGGCGCGGCGAGCGAAGGGAAGAAGACCTGCGAAGAAGCCGACGCCAGGGCCAGGAGCCTGGGTGATCCATGGCTCATCTCAAGGGCGTCGCTGGCCCTCGCCGAAGCCATGCTTGAGAGCGGCGATGAAGAGGACGCACTGGCGACGGCGCTTCGTGCGCAGGAAACGGTCGCGCGCTTCGGCGATCAGGAATCGGAGTGGCGGGCCTTGCTGATCGCCGCGCTTGCCAGTCAACGCAAAGGCGATCGGACAAAGGCCCTCGAATATTCCTCACATGCCACCGAGCTGCTTTCGAAGCTTGAGCAGAAGTGGGGGACGGAGGCTTTCAACGGTTATCTCTCCAGGCCCGATATACAATACTCGCGCAGGCGTCTCGGCGAGCTCCGTTGAAGGCAAATAAACTTAACCCTTAACCTCAAAAGGAGAAAAGAACATGGCTGACGATCCTCTAACGATCAAAGGCGGCTCTCTCAAGATAGAGAGCTCGAAGAAGCTCAAGGAGAACAACGGCACGAACGGGAAATATAATTACGATCACCCGGACAGCGGCACGATTACGAGTGTCGAGATTGACGGTCAGAGTTATCCCGCGACTCGGACAAGCGTCATCGTCATTCACTACGACGTGCCGTAACGAAAACAGAACCCGGCGCGCCGTTGCGCCTCGCGCATGACACTATCTTTCTTGCCATGAGGATGTTCAGAAAGATCGTTGGCGCACCCGGCCCCAAAAATTCCGGGGCTCGCTCGTTCCAGATGAGTAAGCCGCAACCGGCCAGAAACAACCAAATCCTCACATGGAGTCAGCAGTTAGAGCGCCGCGCCTCGACACGCGGCGCTCTGACGATGCAGTTTACTTGGAGCTTCGGTCAGGGGGATAATCCAGGTGAGAGATCAAATCATTCAGCCGCTAGTCATCTCGTTTGCGCTGGCGCTCTTTGCCTCTTCCGCACAGGGTCAGAGCGAGCCGCGCTATCGAGAGCTGCCGAACTTTCATCAGGTGAATGCGGGGCTCTATCGCGGCGCGCAGCCCCGCGCCGACGGTCTTCAAAAACTGGTCTCGCTCGGCATCAAGACGATCCTTAACCTGCGCGCCGCAGACGAACGCGCGCATGCCGAAGAAGAGGAAGCGCGCGCCCTGGGCATGCGCTATATCAATATCGCCATGGAGGGACTAGACCGTCCGAAGGACGAGCAGATCGAGCAAGCGCTCTCCATCATCAACGATGCGGCTAACCAGCCAGTCTTCGTCCACTGCAAGCACGGCGCTGACAGAACGGGCACGCTGATCGCCATTTATCGCATCACACACGACGGCTGGTCGAGCGAGGAAGCGTTGCGCGAGGCCAAGCGTTATGGTCTGAGCTGGCTTCAATTCGGGATGAAGGATTACATCAAGGACTACGGCCGCCATCACTCCGGCGAGCGCACGCGCAGCCGATCAAGTGCGTATCCCTACGGCACGATGAGCGTCTTCGCACGTTGAAGAAATTAACAGGGATGGTCAGGATAAGAACAGGAAGCAGGATGAAAACATTGCCGTCTGAACTGTTTATCTCTTCTCTTTATCCTGACAATCTCTGTCCATCCCTGTTTGAATGGCCCGCAGGCGTACTTTGAGTTACTGGCCTGAGCGGGTCTTGTAGATACGTACTTGACGGGCGAACTTCTGCGCGGCATCTTCGCCCGGCTCGCCACCCTGTGCATCCTCAACTGAGCGCTCGCGCCTTTCGCTCACGATCACTTCAGCCGCATTGGCTATCCACCAGAACGTGCCACGCGCCCCGAGGTGTTCACGCACGCGCTGAAAGATGCGCGGGTAGAGCTTGGCCGTGCGGCTCAACAGATTTTTGAATGCGCTGAAGGTCATGCGATCCTGAAAGAGCTGCCGGCGCACGCGCTCGTCCAGATCGTGCAGCGCCGCCATGACGGCGTTTAAGGTTTCGTTGACGGCTCCGGGCGTGCTCTTGGGCGTCGGGCGCATGAACTCCGCCAGGCTAGACATCTGCGCCACGCGCGGCTCCGAAGAATTGATCTCCGAGAGCGAAGCGGCGTCGAGCAGGTCGGCCGCGAGGGCCAGGTCCGTCAGGTGCGTGAGGCGACGTAGATGGCGGACGTGCGTGTCGAAGCCGCAGAAGGTGAGCGGGCTCGACAGCCCGGCCGTCTCGCCGATCAGCATGATGCGATCATCCGCCATGCGCTTGCGCGTGTTCCAACCGAGATGCTGCACGCCCGGGCTGTAGCCGAAGACCGGCTTTGCGACTCTCCACTGCGCGCCCGTGCGCTTGTAGCGCGGCAGCGATTCGAAGTATCGCTCGAAGAGCGCGAGCAGGGATTTGTCGGCGGGCGAATTCACGCCGTCGTAAAAGAAGAGATAGGTCGTGTACTCGTCGCGCTTCAGACTTCCGGCGAAGCCCTCCCAGATCAACTGGCGATGGTCGCTGGCGTCCTCGTTGCTGACCAGTATCTCTCCGACGCCGAAGTCAACCTGGTCTGGCTCCGCGCCGCGCACGAAGCCACGCGCGACTGTCCCCACGGTCGGGCAGACGTGCGTGATCGCGCGTCCATCCTGAAGCTGGCGCGCGACCGTCGAATTCGTGCCCGTCGAATCGATGAAGAGGCGCGCGCCGAAGAGGCGATGCTTGCCCGTGCGCAGGTCTTTTGTCTCGACTGTGACGCGGTTTGTCTCAACGTAGCAGCGGACGAAACGCAAGCCGTCCATCAGGGCCGACTGCGCATCGGCGGCCAAAAGCTTCGCGCGCGCCAACGACAGCAACTGATCGGCGTCGAGCGCGACATCGAGCACCCCGTTCATCCAGAGCGGCGGCGTTTTCAAGCGCGATGCGGCGTCGTGGAATTTGACGAAGCCCGAGCGATAACGGTTGATAACCGCCGCTTCGATCTCCTCTCTGGTGAAGAGCCCCGCGGCCTCGAACTCGCGCAACTCTTCGTCCGAGATATTCCAGTCGCGGTCGGTCCTGCCGACCTCACCTGCGTCGAAGACCATCACGCGGCGATTGAAACGCCCGGCCATCACAGCAGCGTGAAGCAGCCCGACACTGCCGCCCGCGTAGATGATCTCGAACTCGGCTTCGATGTGGAGTCTTGTGGGCGGCGCGCCGCGCACGATGACCTCCTGCGCCCCCCTGTCTCTTTCCATCGCCTGCTGCCATGACCTATCGCTCTCCCAGATGCGATAGAGCCAAGCCTCTCGATTGGCGAGCGCGCCGAAGCTTGCCACCGTCAGCGGATAACGCTTACGAAATTCGCTCAGGTCGGGTGCGTTGTAGGGCTTTGAGCTTTTCCTTGGGGCAGTCATAAAACAAAAGACGATTCGGGCATGTACGCGCTAGCCGTTGACCGATCCCGCGCACGCTTTAAGAGCCAAACATAAATCTAATGAGCTTTGATTCGAGTGTAACCGAAGCGCTGACGGCGAGCAAGGATGAAGTCGGAAAGAAGAGATTTAACAGGATGGACAGGATAAGCATGATGAAAACAGAAAGCCTGACAGATAAAAGCAATGCTGTCTGAATAGGTCATCTCTTATTCTTTATCCTGATAATCTCTGTCCTTCCCTGTTAAATTCCTTCTTTCATCCTTGCTCTTCAAGCCCGGCTGCGCGCGATGAAGCTGATGATGGCGACGAAAAGGGCCGAGCCGATGATTGACCAGATGATGGGGAAATGAGTGCCGCCGATGGGGAGCACGAAGAGTTCCGGCAGTCCGAGCTTGCGCGCCAGCCACATGCCGATGATCGCGCCAATGAAGCCGAGCGCGATGGAGACAAGGCAGCCGCCGCGCGAATACCCGCTGATCGCCTGGCCCAGCGAGCCGCAGATGCCTGCGACCAGCAATAATATGAGTAGGTCTATGAGCGTCATCCAAGTAATCCTTTCCTTCAGTGGCCGCACATCTGTTCGCCTTGATGGCGAGCCTCCTCGCCGCCCGCGCCGGGCGAGCCGCAGTTCCAGCGGGCCGGTGCGCCGAAGTCCGTCTTGTCCGTATACTCGAACTCTCCCTGATTGCTGTTGGTGTCTTTCAGGTCAATGACATCTTTTCCGGCCCTCACGCGATAGAGAGTGGTCTTCGCCTTCACGGCGTCGCGTATGCGCCAGGTCGTATTATTACGCACAACGAGCGGCTGTGATTTGTCCATCCCGAGGATGTAATTGGCCGCGAATTGGCCGAGCCCCTGAACCTCAAGGTGGTTGCTGCGCTCGCCATATTCCTGCCTGACTGCGGCGTAAAGGATGCGCGGGGCGATCTCTTTGGCCTTCGCTTCAGCCGAGTCAGCCGGGACGCGCTCGATGACGCGCGCGATGATGATGCGCAGGGCTTCGCGCTGGCGCTCGTCCGCCCGCTCGTCAATAAACATCGTCCGCCCGTTCTTCAGATCGGCTGAGCCGAAATGAAGACCATCGAGCGAGACATCGCCGTAACGGCCCTTATTGATATGGTAGGAATAGAACGGGTAGCAGTAGGAATGCGGAGACGGCTGCTCGCCAAAGTTGCAAGTACAGGGCACGGAGCAAGTGCAGGTTTCCGAGAGCGCGCCGCGAATGGCCCACAGGTTGACCTCGGCGTTGGCCGCTGCGCCCGGCGTCGAAGCAGCCTCGGCGCTGCCGCCGCGCCCGGCGCTGCGCCTGAGCGTCAGGTGAAACGCCGCGAAGACCGCCGCTGCGAGCGCACACGCCGCCGTCAGCAGGAGCGCCAGGCGCACGACATCTCGCCAACCCCATCTACGCTCGATGTCGCGTGCCTCCGTGTAAAACTGATTCGTACTCAAAGCTTCACTCCGTATCAATACACGTTTTTATTAATGCAGGCTTGCCGTCAAGTGTCGCCTGAAAATCCGCTTTGAGCAAGCGACGTGAGGCCGCTCAGAATGTGGCGGGCGACTGAGACGGCGGCTCGGCGGCCTTGCCGCCTTTCGTCTGGAATCGTGCGACATATGTTCTCTCCCTCAAAGAGCCTTTGGACGGGAGGCCGGAAAGATAGTTCTTCAAAATCTTCCGTGAAGCCAGTATAATCGTTTCCGTGGCGCGAAGAGAGCCTACGCCGCGCACAGGCTTTTCAAACCAGGGTCTCGGACAATCCGTCTCACCTGACCGGTCGGACGCAGCGAAGGCAACCGGGTCGTTGAAACCATACCGGGCCGGAGTCGTCGCTTCAGAAGCCAATACATTTCCAGTTTCCCGAAAATATTTTTTCAGCAAGGAGTTTAAAAACAGATGCGCAAATTTTTGGCCGCCGCCCTCATCATCGGCGCAACATTCAGCCTGGGACTGGCCCAGGAAACAACCCCCCCCCAGCCTACAACCGATACCGAGCAGATGCTCAAGATGGGCCACGCGCCCAGCGCGCCCGGCGGCATTGGCCGTGCGGTGGTCGTCGTCACGGACGAGCAAGGGACACCCGTCAAAGGGGCCTACGTCAAGATCGTCTCCACTTGGGGAGACGGTAACTTGTGCGAATCATGGGCCTGGACTAACGACAAAGGAGTGGTCGTGCTTCCGCCGCTGCACATGGGCGAGCTGAAGATGAATACCACGGCCAAGGGTTACAAAAAGTCCGTGCAGGAGATCGAATTAAGCTCGCTCAGCGACCCCATACGCATTACGCTGGTGGCTAAGAAGTAGAATGCCCGCCTCTTCGCTCGACGAGAGCTGACGAAGGGAGCGCGCCGTGCAAGCGGTGGCGCTCCCTTTTCTATCCGCCCGCTATTCTTCGCTCCGCGCCCTCCCAAGCTTCGACCTGCTGCGCGTTCGCTTCCGCGTCCTCTTTTTCGGCGAGCGGTATCAACTCAGCCAGCGCGTCGCGCAGCTTCTTCGCCTGATCGAGAGTCAACAAAAGCGTCGGCGTTCTCTCCCCATGTCCTTCGATGCCCAGGGCCAGCAATCGATCCGCGAAAACGGAGATGCGCAGGCCGCCGTCCTCTGCCCGGCGACCTGTTCTGATCTTCACCTCATGATCGGACAACGGCATAAAACTTCAGTGACTCGGTGACGAGTGACAAGATAAAAACTGATTCTAGCTTGTCACCGAGTCACTTGTCACTCCTCACTGTTTTCGAGCTATCCATTCGCGCGCAACCGTCTGGCGGTCGCGTCTCTTGCCGTCCACTTCGTAGTTCAAGCGGCGCATCTCTTCGGTCGAGATGGCCTGGCTCAAATGCTGTAATACTTCGCCGAGAGCGGGCACGCGCTCAATCGAGTCGCGGCGGGCGAGGATGACGGCTTCGTATGGAGGAAAGTAGCGGCGGTCGTCTTCGAGCTGTACGAGGTCGAGCGCACTGATGAGGCCGTCGGTGGAATTGCCCGCGATGAGATCAATCTGGCCGGAGGCAAGCGCGCGGTACGTGAGCGATAAATCCATCTCGCGCGGCGGCTGCGAGAATTTGAGACCATAGGCGCGCGCGAAACCCGCGTAACCATCCGAGCGCGACATGAAATCCTGGCCGAAGCCCGCACGCCACGCAGGCGCGTAGCGAACGGCGTCCGAGATGGTTTTAAGACCGAGACGCCGCGCTTCGCTTCCGCGCACGAGGATGGCGAAATCGTTGCTGTATCCGAGCGGTGGGCCCACCGTCACCTTGAACTTCTCGTCATACTCTCGCTTCACCTGTTCGTAGACGGCGCGCGGGTCTGTCGCGGGGGCGTGCTTGAGGATTTCCACGTAGGATGTGCCCGTATATTCAGGGTAACAATCTATCTGTCCGGCGACGAGCGCCTGGTGCGAGAGGTTTCCGCCAAGCTCGAAGCGGCGCTCGACAGTGACGCCGCGCGCTTCCAGCATCTGCGCGACGATCTCCCCGAGCAGCACCGACTCCGTGAAATCCTTCGAGCCGACCACGACGCGAGCCTGGCCGGAAGGCACGGCGGACGAGCGACGAGCGCTGCGCCAAGCGCCATAAGCGCCGAGCGCGAGGAGAAGCGCAAGCGCCGCCCACACAACGCGGCGGGCGATAGAATGGCTCTGCTCGCCTGAGCGACGGGTGCTGCGGTCAAAACGCTTCTCAAGAGTTCCGAGCGCGAAGTCTGCGATGAGCGCCATGACAGCCGAGGGCACAGCGCCCGCCAGCAGCAATCTATTATCGAACTGTCGCAACCCGCGAAAGATATACTCGCCGAGCCCGCCCGCGCCGACCGCCGCCGCGATGACCGCCACGCCGATGGTAATGACGACCGCCACCCGTATGCCCGTCAGGATAACGCCCATCGCCAGCGGCAGCTCGACCTGCCACAAGACCTGCCAGTCCGTCATGCCCATCCCGACCGCCGCCTCCCTCACGTTCGGGTCAACGCCGAGGATGCCCGTCACGGTGTTGCGTATGATGGGCAGCAGCGCGTAGAGCACGAGCGCGATGATGGCCGTGCTGCGGCCTATGCCGCCGATGAATGGAATCGGGATGAGCAGACCGAAGAGGGCCAGGCTCGGAACCGTCTGCATGACGTTGGCCAGGCCGAGCACGGGCCCGCGCAGGCTTCTCTTGCGTGTGAGGAGAACGCCGACGGGGACTCCGATGGCGACGGCAATCGAAGTCGAGATGAGCACGAGCCAGAGATGCTGCTCGACGTGCGCGAGGATGTCGGCCCAGTTGCCGCGCAGGAATTCCCAGGCCGTCATACGCTCCTCCGTGCGCGAGCGCTCGCTTCGTCATCGCCTATGCGCAGCGTTCCGAGATAGGCGCGCGCGTGCTCCTCTTCGGAGGCGAGAAATCTTTCCGGCGTCTCCAACAGCACCACTCGACCGGCGTCCATTAAACAGATGCGTGTGCCCAGCAGCAACGCTTCGCGCACGTCATGCGTGACGAAGATCACCGTCTTATCGAGTCGGCGGCTCAAATCAGCGAACTCTCTTTGAAGGCTGGCGCGCGTCAGCGGATCGAGCGCCCCGAAGGGCTCGTCCAGCAGCAGCAAAGGCGGCTCGGCGGCAAGCGCCCGCGCCACACCCACTCTCTGGCGCTGCCCGCCCGACAACTCGCGCGGGTAACGATGCGCGAAAGACTTCGGCTCAAGACCGACGAGCGAGAGCAGTTCTCGCACACGCTCCCTCACGCGCTCCTCTTCCCAATTCTCCAGGTTCGGCACGAGCGCCACGTTACGCTCGACCGTGAAATGCGGAAAGAGTCCTCCCTCCTGAATCACATAACCCGTACGCCGTCGCAGGCTGATCGCATCCCACTCGCTCGTCGCCCGCCCTTCGACCATCACACGCCCTTCCGTCGGCAGCAGCAAACGATTGACGAGCTTGAGCGTCGTCGTCTTTCCGCACCCGGACTCGCCCAGCAGCACTAAAGTCTCGCCGCGCTCGACCCTCAGGTTGAGCCGCGAGATGATCGGCTGAGAGACGCCCGGCACGCTATAGCTGACCTCTCGGAACTCAACCAGCGCGGCAGCCGGATCTTGATCCTGCATGGACATATCTTTAACCATCTGAGCCGGACGACTGCAACACGTAAGTCCGGCATCTGCCAGGGCAATTTTTTCCGGCGGCTTTGCCCGTTCAGGCGATGCGCAGGTATTCGATGAGGCGACTGGTGGAACCGTGCCAGGAGCCTTGCCAGTTGCGCAGCAGAATGTCTGCCGGGGAGACTTCGTCTTCGATGACGCGCTCGCAGAGCACATCCAGGTAATGCACCTCATCCGGCGCTATGCGGCTGAGACCGGCGACGGCCAGCCTGATCGCTTCGCGGGCAAGCGCTAGGATGTCCAGCCCGCCATAACACGCCTGAAGTCCGTCGCGCGCAACAGAAGCGCGCAACTCGATTGTCTCGGCGTGAGAGAGCTTCGGCGCTAAGCGGAGCACTTCGTCCAGTGTCGCCGTGTCATACATCAGGCCCTTCCAGAAGGCTTGCAGCGCGAGCGTGTAAGAGAGACTGCCGCAGTCTGCGCTGCGTAGCTCTATGTGCTGCTTGAGCCGCGCGTCCGTAAAGAGAGTTGTCAGGTGATCGGCCCAGTCGCCGAAGACTGGCCCAACGCCGTCGCAGCCGTGTTCCAGAAAGTCTCCGAACTTCATCCCCGTGGGCCCATCCAGATAGCGGCCATCGCGCTGCGCGAAGATCATCGGAACCTCCAGCGCATAGGAGACGAAGGAGGCGGGCGAGAACGCATCGGTCAAGGCGGGCGGCGAGATGCCCGTCCGGTCATCGTCGGTCGAGAGCCAGGCGGCGGCGCGCGTTGACTTGTAGCCCGAAGGCACGCCGTTCTCAAAAGGCGAGTTGGCGAAGATGGCCGTCACGACAGGCGCGAGACGATTGCCGAGCAGGAATTTTTTGGCGAGGTCTGTGTCCGCGCCGTAGTCCAGGTTGGTCTGCGCGGCGCAGGTGCGCGTCATCATGTCCCAGCCGCGCTCTCCGCGACGGGCCAGGTACGGACGCATCACGTCGTATCGCAGCTTGGGAAACCACTGCTGCTCCTCAAGCGTGCGCAGCGGATCGAAGCCGACGGCGAGGAAGGCCAGGCAATCGCCCTCGGCAATCTCATGAAGCCGCGCGAGGTAGCGCGTTAGGTCTCGCTCGACATCCGAGAGAGAGCGGCGCGGCGCGCCGGAAAACTCGACCTGCCCGCCCGGCTCGACCGTCAGGCGATTCATCTGCCCCGCGTTGACTTCGATGAGCGTGCGGCCCTCGTAGACCAGATCGTTGGAGGAAGGAGCGAAGCCCGCGAGCACTCGCTGCACCTGCACGGGGCTGAGACGCTTGAAATCGCGCCGCGTGTCATAACCGAAAAGCTCGAACTCCACCCCGCACATCCATTCCGAAAAAGGCTTCGCGCCGCGCCGCAGATTCTCTTCAAAGAGCTGCGCCGAAGATTTCGAGACCGGGTCGGTTAAGAGCGGAAAGACCGCGCGCCCTGATGACGGCCCGCAATCGCTCTCGGTCGGTGTAATAGATTGGTCGGGGCCCATAAAAACCGTATGGTCAAAAGCCTATCAAAGGCGGATTCAAACAGGATGAAGCGGATAAAGACAGAAAGCAGGATGAAAGATAAAAGCATCGCTGCCATGAATTCGGTCTTTGCTCTTTCTTCATCCTGTCTATCCTGTCCATCCTGTTAAATTCTTTTCCCGGCATTACTGCCATCTGCGCTCTGTCTATTTACGTCTGGATGGCCATGAAGAGATTGCTGCTGAAGCGCTCATTGCTGTCGAGCCAGGTGCGCGTGCGCTCGAAGCCGGTCTCTGAGGCCAACTGTGAAAGTCCTTCGAGGTCGTACTTGTATGAGTTTTCCGTGTGTATGCGCTCGGCCTCGTCAAACCGGACGGCCATCTCAAGCCTGCGTATGGAGACCTCTTGCGGGCGCGTGCTCTCAAGATAAATCTCGATTCGACCGATCTCCTCGTTATAGAGGGCGCGGTGTTTGAAAGCGCGCAGGTTGAAATCCGCGTCCAGCTCTCGATTGATGCGCGCCAGGAGGTTGAGATTGAAGGCGGCGGTGATGCCGAGCGCATCGTCATAAGCGGCTTCGAGAATTGACGGCGGCTTGCGCAGGTCTGCGCCGAGCAGCAGCGCGTCGCCCGTGCGCAAGACTCTGCGCAGCGCGCCGAGAAACGTGCGCGCCTCTTCCATGTCGAAGTTGCCGATGTTCGAGCCTAGAAAGAGCGCGAGCGTGCGTCCCTGCCGCTCATTCGCAGCGAGCGCCGCGAGCCCGTCGTAGTAATCGCTCGCGTAAGCTTCGATGCGAAGTTCGGGGTAGGACTGCAAGAGCACGCGCGAGCTGGTCTCAAGCGCCGCGAGAGAGATGTCAACGGGGATGAAGAGCAGCTCGCGCTGCCGTTTTAAGAGAGCCTCGATGATGCGGCGTGTCTTGGAGGCGCTGCCGCTGCCCATCTCCAAAAGCGACATCTTCTGCCCGTCGAGCGCCTGGACAATCTCGTCTGCGTAGCGCTCGAATATCTCATTCTCAGCGCGCGTCAGGTAATACTCGGGCAGCAGGCAGATGGCGTCGAAAAGTTGCGAGCCCAGCTCATCATAGAAATATTTGGGGAAGAGATGCCTGGGCCGTGTGCTCAGGCCCTCGCGGACATCTGCGGCGAAGCTGTCCCGCAGGTCACGAGTGCGAACCAGATTGTGTATGACCAGCCGATTGTGGGAGCCATCCTCAGGAGCCCGCTCAGACATTCCGCTCTCTCTCCTTGCCGTCTCTCCGGCAGGCTTGTTCCGCAAAGCCCCTGCTTGTTAGAAACATTTGCTATGATAACTGATTGCAGTTGATAATCAACACGCGCCCGCATAGCTGTGCGGTTGAATAAGTATGGAGCGGGCCTCGGTTGCGAGGAGGGCGGCAATTGGCTGAAGCCGAAGCGGAAGAGATTAAAGAGTTGATGACGGCGGCGCGTGAGCGTACCCGGGAGTTGTTCGAGCTGGCGCGCGAAGAAGATTTGCGCGAAAGTCCGGGCTTCGGGTTTCGACCCGTCATCTGGCACCTGGCCCACATAGGCGTCTTCGAGTCCTACTGGCTGCTGCAAAAGCTCGCTGGTCAAAGCTCGCCCGACGAGCGCTACGAGCGCATCTTCGATCCCATCAAGACGCCGCGCGAGGAGTCCAAAAATCTTCCCACGCGCCGCGAGATGGAGTCCTACCTGGCGCGCGTTCGTGAAGAGGTCTTTCGCCTTCTTGATCGCACCACCTTTGACGAATCCGACCCGCTGCTGCGCGACGCCTATGTCTTTCAGCTCGTCCTTGAGCACGAGTACCAGCACCAGGAAACGCTCGCCTACCTGCTTCAACTGCTTGCACCGGCGAAGAAGAGCCGCCCCCTGGTAAACGGCGCGCGCAACGCGCAGCAAGCGACGCAGCCGCTTGAGCCCGCGATGGTCACGATTCCCGCAGGCGCGTTCGAGATGGGCTCTGTCTGGAACACCTTCGCTTACGATAACGAGCTTCCCGCCCACAGCGTCTATCTCGCATCCTTCAAGCTCGACCGCCTGCTCACGACCAACGCCGAGTATGCGCGCTTTGTCGCCGAAGGCGGCTACAGCAGGCGCGAGTGGTGGAGCGATGAGGGATGGGAGCGACGCGAGCTTGAGAATTGGGCGATGCCGCTCTACTGGTCGAAGCAGGGGCGCGACTTCAGCGAGCGGACGATGTTCGACGAAGGCGTGATGGGCCCAGGTCATCCGGTGTCGGGCATCAGTTGGTACGAGGCGGAAGCCTACGCGCGTTTCAGAGGCAAGCGTCTGCCGACAGAGGCCGAGTGGGAGAAGGCCGCGTCCTGGGATGAAGGCGCATCCCGCAAACGTCGCTTTAGCTGGGGAGATAGCGAGCCGACGCCCGCGCTCTGCAACTTCGACAATCACTACTGGGGCACGACGCCCGTCGGGAGTTTCCCGGAAGGAGAGAGCCCCTATGGTTGTCTGGACATGACGGGCAACGTCTGGGAATGGACGGCTGACCCCTTCGACGCCTATCCAGGCTTCAAGCCGTTCCCTTACCCGGAATACTCAGAGGTCTGGTTTGACGGCGACCACCGCGTCTTGAAAGGCGGCTCCTGGGCCACGCGCTCGACCGTGCTGCGCAGCTCTTTTCGCAACTTCTTCCGCCGCCACTTTCGCATCGCCTTCGCTGGCCTTCGCTGCGCAGAGGATGCCTGAAGCGGCCCCCTCTTGCTTCCGCTTTAAAGGTTTGGATATAGAGGCGGCTATCCGTTACACTTTTTTCAAGACTTAAATTAATTGCAGGGAATCGGAGCTGATGGGTGAACTGGAAGAGCGGCGATGGGCCGTCGTCAGCGAGCGCGGCTGCGAAGCTTTAAGCCTCAAGCACGCAGAGGCCGTCGAGCTGATGCACCGCCTGGCCGGCCAGAAAGTCTACGGCACATGCGTCGTCACGGACGCGGCGGCGCGTCACTTAGCGCCCGTCAAAGCCTTCGAGCCCGCCGCAGCACAAGAGCCCTCCAAGACACACAGTAAGCCATAAATCGAAAGAGACACGCTGGCTCGCTCAGGGCGTCTCGGAGCCGGGGCGCAGGCGAAAGTCTGCGATGAGCGGGAGATGGTCGGAAGCGATGAGCGCGGTGCGGCTTCTGTGGAGCGTGAGGCGCTGAAGCTCAAGCGCCGAGTCGTAATAGATATGGTCCAGGTGCAGGAAGGGCAGCGGGCCCGGATACGTTCGGGCACGGCGCAGATGATGGCGAATGTCCGCGCTCTCAAGGTGCGCGGCGAGCAGTTGAGAAGCGAGCCCGTGCGTCCATTCGTTAAAGTCTCCGAGCACTATGCGCGCGCCGCGAAGCGCAGGATTAGCGATGACGCGCTCGCCGACAAGCTCGCGCGCTTGATGACGACGCTCGAAAAAGGCCGTCCCCAAATGCACGTTGAAGAGGTGAATGAGGGCGGACTCATCCAGGCTGGCGTCGGCGCGCAGGCAGCCTCGCGGCTCGCGCGCGCGCCAGGTGATGTCGTAATTCCGCACGAGCTTGAGAGGCAGACGACTGAGAATCACGTTCCCGTATGCGCCGCCGTCCAGCCTGCGATTTTCTCCGATATGATAGGAGAGCCCCCCCAGCTCTTCGGCAATGAAGCGCGCCTGATCCAGCTCTGGCTGCGAGCCCTCTATGCTCAGAACCTCCTGCAGCGCGATGAGGTCTGCTTCCGTTTCCCGCAGCACCGCCGCGATGCGCGCGGGCCGCACACGACGGTCCAGCCCGCGACACTTGTGGACGTTGTAGGTGACGACGCGAAACGAATGGGCTTCCATCAGAGATTAGCAAAGTGAATTCAAGGATGGACAGGATAAGCAGGATAAAGAATAAGAGATAACAAATTCATTGCAGCAATGCTTTTATCTTTCATCCTGCTTGTAGCGCTTATCCTGTCTCTTTTGTCCATCCCTGTTAATTCTTCTCCTGGCCTTTCACTGTTGTCTTTCAAGCAGCCAGCCGAACCACTCGTGTATGCGCTCGAAGATCGAGCGGCGACGCCATTCTTCATATGAGACGGCGCGGCTCTCCTTGAGGTCGCGGGCGAAATCTTCGGCGAGGCGCGCGGCGAGCGCCTCGTCCTCGGCGGCGAGGTTAACCTCGTCGTTTAAGCCGAACGAGCGATTGTCGAAATTGGTCGAGCCCACGACAGACCACAGCCCGTCAATAATCATCGTCTTGGCGTGAATCATCGCCGCCTCATACTCGTAAATCTGCGCCCCGGCTTTGAGCAGGTCGCCGAAGAGGCGGCGGCTCGAACGCCTCGTCAAAAGATGGTCGCTATGTTGACCCGGGACGATGATCTTGACTTCGACGCCGCGCTTCTCTATGGCGCGCACCAGTTCGTGGCGGGCGCTGCGATCAGGCAAAAAGTAGGGCGTCGTAATAAGGATGCTCTTTTGGGCCGAAGCGAGAAGGGTTTGAAAGAGGATGCGCGCCCTGGTTGACATGCCCGTGGTGGGCGAGCTGTCAACGATGAGCGCCGCCGTCTCGCCTTCCACCTTTCCCTGCGCGGGGAAGAACTTGATGTCGGTCAGAATCTCGCCGGAGGATTCGAGCCAGTTCTCGACAAACGCGGCCTGAAGGGAAGCGACTGCCGGGCCCTGGACGCGAAACATAGTATCGCGCCAGCGCGGATTCTTTTCATCTCCTTTGAGCCAGTGATCGGCGAAACCTGCGCCGCCGAGGAATCCCACGCGCCCGTCAACAACGATGATCTCGCGGTGCGTGCGATTGTTGATGCGCGCCAGGGTGCTCCACCTGAAGCCGTGATACCAGCCGACACGTCCGCCCGCCTCGCGCAGCTCTTTGAAGTAGCTGTCCCAGGACGCGAAAGAGCCTATGGCGTCGAGCGTCAGGCGAACTTCGACCCCGTTGCGCGCCCTCTCCGTCAGGGCTTCGACGAACCTGCGCGTGACCTCGCCCTTCTGAAAAATATATGCTTCGAGGTTAACGCTTGAGCGCGCGGCGCGTATGGCTTCCAGCTCCGCCTCGTAGTAGACCTCGCCGTTGGTCAGAACTTCGATGCGATTATGATGATTGACCTTGGCATCCGTGATCGCTTCGAGGATGCACAGGAACTCGTCAGACTCTATGGGCTCGGAGGGCGGCGTCGAGATTTTGTAGTCGAGCCCCGGCTCAAAGAGCGCCAGGAAGAGCAGGAAGCTCTGCACCAGGATGGCGATGACGGCGATGATGAGAAAGGCGGTCGAGTTCATAATCAAGTGAAGGGCAACGAGAAAAGAGATTAACAGGGATAGACAGGGGAGAAAGGATGAAGGCGGAAGGATGAAGGATGAAAGAAGAATGATTCAAGTTGAGCTATCTTTGTTTCATCCTTCCGCCTTCATCCTTCATCCTTGCTTTCCCATCCCTGTTAATTCCTGCTTGAGCTTGCATATCTGGCCTTGATGCGTACGCAGCGTTCGAGATCGTCGAGCACTTCGAGCACTTTGAGGCGCAGGTCTCGATCGAGCGACTTTTCGCTTTCGAGGAAATTGCGCACCGTCCTGAGCGCAGTCTCGCTGCACTGCCCGCCGACGAAGGCCGAGAGCCAGCCGTTGACGAAGAAAATCTTTCGCGTGCGTTTCAATGTGGGCAGCTCTTTGAGCGCCGGTTCAAGATAGGGAAGCGTCAGCTCCGCTTGATGAATCGTGTTGAAGGCCGGGAGGCTCGCTTCGATCCAGCTTTCGGCCAGCTTGGTGTCGTTCAAGTAGGCGTCGAAATATCTCTTCTTCGCGGCCTCATCTGCGCGCGCCGCGCCCGCCGCGTAAGCATAGCGCCTGGCGTCATCCGTTTGATCTTCGCGGCTCAGCTTATCGAGCAGCGAAGCGGCTTCCGCATCCCCGCGCGCCATGAGCGCCGTGGCGATGTCGAAGCGGTCGCGCGAGCGCAGCGTCATGCCCGGAATCTGCGCTTCACCGCTCAGGATTTTTTTGAGGCGAGAGCGCGCGCCTTCCGTCATAGCGATGGCCTGAAATGCGCGGAAGTAGGTGATGCGAAGCCCGGCTGTCTCGGCGTTCATCATGCGATCCATCAGCTCCTGCTCAAGCGAGACGGCCATCTCGCGCCGCTGTGCGTCGGACAAGTAGTAGTTGAAGGCCGTCCGCACGCGGCCCAAGATGCTCTGGACGGTCACTTCATCGCGCTCCTCGGCGACTCTTTTGACGGCAAGATCAATGTAGCTGGACGGAGCAAGCTCGGCTTCGCGCACGCTGTCCCAGAGCGAGCCCCAGAGCAGAGCGCGAAGAAAATCGTCCCTGACCGCTCCGAGCCCTTCGAGGACGGTCGCCATGCTTTTCTCGTCGAGCAGAAACAGACCGTAGCCGTAATCCTCGTAGTTGGCGAAGACGTAAGCGGGCGTGAGCTTGCCGGTCAACTCAGCGACAGCAGTCGTGCCCGCGCCCTTCATCGTGACGGTCAGGATTTGCGGCGGCCCTTGCTTGTACGCCAGCAGCACGCGGACGCGCATGGGCCAGGAGCCGCCCTCCGCGAGCACGTCCCTCTGTTCAAGCGCAAAGCTTGCGATGCGCCCCCTCTGATCTTCGCTGAGGCGCACGCGTATCTCCGGCATCCCGCGCCGCGTCACCCAGTTGGCGGCCCAGGCGTCGAGCTTATTGCCGGAAGTCCGCTCGAAGTCTCGCACGAGGTTGGCCCATTCGGCATTGGCGTAAGCGTGTTCTTTGAGAAACATCCCGACAGCCGCGCGGAATTTCTCCGGGCCCAGATAGAACTCAGCCTGCCTGAGTATCGAGGGCGCTTTGCGATAGACGATATTGCCGTAGGCGGATTTCGCAGCCGAGAGATTCGGGATTTCCTGAAAGATGGGAGTCGTGCCCTTGGTCGCATCCGTCAGATAGGCGAGCGGCTTGGTTCGCTGGTAGAAGAATTTCCAGGCGTTGTACTGCGGCATCACGGCTTCAATCGCCTTGTGGGCCATAAACTCCGCGAAGCCTTCTTTGAGCCAGAGGTCGTCGAACCAGCGCATCGTGACCAGATCGCCGAACCACTGGTGAGCCGCTTCGTGGAACATGATGTCGGCGCGAGCCAGGTAGTCGCCTGCCGTCGGGTCAGAGGGAAAGAGTATGCTCTCCTCGCGCAGGAAGGTCGCGCCCGCGTGCTCCATCCCGCGATAGGCGAACTCTGGAAGTATGACCAGATCGTACTTGGGGAAAGGGAATTTGTAGTCGAAGTATTTCGCCAGGTAGGCCAGGCCCTCGCGGTTCAAGCGAAAGACTTCCGGCAGCTCTTTGCGCGCACGCTCCGCTTTCGATTGACGCGCGAAGACGCGCATCGCTGGCTCCGCGTTCCGCCTCGCGTTCTGTACCAGCCGCAGCGCTTCCTCCGTCGTCTTCACAGGCGGGTAGGCTGTGCGCTTACCCGGCGGCAGAAAAGCCGTTTCCTCAAACTCTTCAAACGGCCCTGCGGCGAAGGCGAAAAGATACGTGCTGATCGGTTGCGTCTGCCCAAAGCGCGTCTGCTTTGTGTTCCTGCCCTCGAAGATTTTTATCTCTTCTTCCAGCGTATTCGAGATCACCTTCCATGAAGCGGGCGCGGTCATCTCCAACTGGAATCGCGCTTTTAAATCCGGTTGGTCGAAGCAGGGAAAGGCCGTGCTAGCGTCCGAAGGCACGAAGAGCGTGTAGAGGTATTCGGAATTGTCTTCACGATCCACGTAGCGCGTGACGGCGCTGCCCGAAGTGGCAATCGGCGACTCGAACCGCAGGCTGAGGACGTTTTCGCCTTTGACCAGATACGCGCTCGGAATAATCAGGTGATCGTTAATCTGTCGCGCATCGGCCACCGCTCGCCCGTTAGCCTTGATCTCCCAGACGCGCGACTGCGGCTGTCCGTCTCTGGCCGCCGCGACTCGCCAGTCGAGCACAACGTCGCCGGCCGCGTCGTCGAGCACGACTCGGATTTCCTCCTGGCCCTTCATGAGTGAAGCGCCCGGCGCGACCTCCAGGGTCAGGGCATAACGCACGTTGCCGTAATGCGTCGCGCGCCAGCGGGCCAACTCGCGCCCGACGCCCGGCTCAGGGTTGACGCCGCTTTGCGCGCCGTGCAGCGCTCCGCTCATTATCGCCATGAACATGATGGTGAAGATTATACGCCTGGTCATCAATTCCCCTCCCCTGGGTGCGCCGGAGGGCTCTCTATCGAGAGCGTTCTTCAAATCGTCAGGATGATCTTACCGAAGCTGGCGTTAGATTCCATGCGCTCGTGTGCCGAGCGCACTTCGTCAATGCCGTAAATTCTATCAACCACGGCGCGCAGGCTGCCGCGCTCAAAGAGCGGGACGACGTGCGCGGCGAAGCGTCGCACGGCCAGAGCTTTTTCTTCCGTAGAGCGCGGGCGCAGGACTGTGCCCGTGATTCTCAAGCGCTTGCCCATCACTGTCCCGAGATCGAGCTCAGCCCTTGAGCCAGCCGTCGTGCCGACGAGCATCAATCGCCCCCGTAGTGCAAGCGCCTCTATGTTGGCCGACAAATACGCGCCACCAACCAAGTCGAGGATGACGTTCACGCCCGCGCCGCCAGTCCACTCGCGCACGGCTTCCGTAAAGCGGGCCGGACTATCGCCCACCGCAACGCCATCTTGGAGACCATACTCGCGCGCTCCTTCCAGTTTTTCAGGCGTCCGGGACGTGCCGTAGGCGGTGGCCCCGGCGGCGTGTGCGAGCTGTGTGGCGGCAGTGCCGACGCCGGAACCGGCGGCGTGAACGAGCACGCGCTCGCCCGTCTCCAACCCTGCCTGCGTAAACAGAGCATCGTGCGCCGTGATAAAGACCTCCGGGATGGCCGCCGCTTCCGCCCAGCTTAGATTGGACGGAATCTCCGCCAGGGCGCTTTGCGGCACGACGATGTATTCGGCCTGCGCGCCTCCAGCCGTAATGCCGAAGACGCGTTGGCCCACGCGCCATGAGCGCACCTCGTTCCCGGTCTGTTCGACCTCGCCCGCGAACTCAAGGCCGGGGATGTCCTGAACGACTCCGGGCGGCGCCGGATAGCGACCCATGCGTTGCAGCACGTCTGCGCGATTCAACCCGGCGGCTCTCACGCGGACTCTCACGCGGTCGGCGCAAGCGTCCGCCGGTCGCTCGACCTCGCGCACTTCCAGAGCTTCGACGCCGCCGTGCGAGACGATCTTGACGGCACGCATCATTCCCTCTTTCATTCTCTTTCCCATTCCTTCCGGCGTTGATGCCTTAAGCTTATCATCAAAGGGCGGCAGCGTCTTAGCCGGAGAGAGGTGTGATAGAGTTGGCCAAGGAGGCGGTCTCACCCGTCAGGGCGAGCCGCTGATCTCTCTTTCAACATCTTCTCGAACGCGAATGAACAGCCGGACATCAACGCTCATCATTATCAACAACGCTGCGGCGCGCGCACGCCGCGCCTGGCCCGCCTTGAAAGCATTACTCGCGGCGAGCCGCTTGAGCTTTGACGTGCACGAAACGAAGTATGCGGGCGAGGCCACGACGCGTGTGCGCGCGGCGCTGCGTGCAGGCTACAGGACAATCGCGGTCGTCGGCGGCGACGGAACTTTGAGCGAAGCGGCTGCCGGATTTTTTGATGATCGCGCGGAGAGAGAAGACGCGCTCTCTCTTCCCTCGCCGATAAAGAGAGAGGCGGCGCTCGCCATTCTCCCGGCAGGAACGGGCGATGATTTCGCACGCGGGCTGATCGGCAGGCGCGAGGGCGCCGAAGCATGGGCCCATAGACTCATCGCGCACTGTCGCGCCGGTGATGATGCAGCCGAGCCCCGGTCAGTTGACGTAATCTGCGGGCAGGCGGGAGAGGGCGCGCAGGAATTCATCTGCCTCAACGCGGCGACGATAGGCATCGGCGCGGAAGTGGCATCGCGCGTGGCGCTCCACAAGGGGCTCGCGCGGCGCATGCCGGGCGAAGCGCGTTTTCTCCGTGCGGCGCTCGGTGCGCTCGCAGGCTGGCGCGAGCGCCGCATCACCGTCAAGGTGGAAGGCGCTGCGGGGGCGTCAATCGAGTCTACGTCGAACCTGATCGCCATCGCCAATGGCACGTACGCCGGAGGCGGCATGATGTTCGCGCCCGGCGCGCGTCTGGACGATGGGCTGCTGGATGTTGTGCTGGCGGCGGGCGGGCTAACGCGAGCCATGATCTTAAGAGAGCTGCCGCGCATAAGACGCGGAGCGCACCTCTCTAATCCGAAAGTCCGCATCATCCAAGCGACGGGAGTCCAGGTCTATACGCCCGAAGATCATCTTCTGGTCGAAGCCGACGGCAACGTGCGCGGCCACACGCCCGCCAGCTTCCGCATCATGCCCGGCGCATTGAGAGTCATTGCAGGGACGAGAGACCAGGGATGAAGGAAGGAGAATTCAACAGGGACGGACTGAGATGGTCAGGATAAAGACTGAAGGCAGGATGAAAGACGAAAGCATTGCTCGATGAATAGCTCATCGCTTTTTCTTTATCCTGTTCATCCTGTCTCTCCCTGTTAAATTCTCCTTCTTTCTACTTTGTGCGCGCGGCCTTCTCCTCTTCGCGTGCTCTGATGGTCTGTGCGGCGGCTATGTCTTCGAGTTCTACGTGGGGCGTCTGTTCGCCGCTCACGAGTCCTTCGATGCCGATTCCTGCGCTGAGACGGAAACCGTTGCATTCGAGCGCCGAGTCTCTGAGGTCCTCGGAATCACGTATGTTCTTATTCTCCCAATCGTAGAACGACCTCCAAGGGCCACGAATGTTGAGACGCTCGGCGATGCTGGCGATAAACTCATCCTTGCTCTGCCACTTGTTCGAGATAGGATAGCTGACGCGAATGTATGCCAGGCGATTGTCGAGGAGTTCGACGGTGATGTTGTTTGCGCCCTCGAAGGCCGAGCCGGGGGGCGCTTGGATGCCGCGCAGGTGCAGAGTTGTGATGCCTATGTCGTTGGGCGCGGGGATTGAGCTGGCGGGAAAGCGAGCCTGCACTTCATCGAGCGTCATCCCCAGGCGAAAGCCTCCGATGGCGGGCGCTTGCGCGACGTTAAGCGTACAGGCGGGCTGGCGCACGTAGACAGGCGCTTCCGGTTGAGGAGCGCGCGCTTTTAGCAGTAGTTGTTCCGGGTCCGGCTCAAGGCGTACGCGCTGCGTTTGATAGTCGGCAATCGCCTGGTAATAGGCCGTGCGTGTCTCGGCGAAGGCAGCCTGCGCGTCTATCACTTCGGTGATCGCGGCCTTCCTCAGGCGATAGCGTGCGAAGACCAGCGTGATATTCTGCTGCGCGGCTTCGGATGCGTTTCTGGCATCCCTGATACGCTCAATGGCTGCGAGCGCGGCGGCGCGTGTCGTATAGAACTCCTGTCGAAGCTGTCGGACGGTGCTCTCGCGCTGCACGTCCAACTGCTCTGCGCGCAGACGCGCCTGCGTCTCACGGCTCTTGCTTGCGCCGAAGTTGAAGAGGGGAATCGTCAGCGTGACGATGGCAGAGCCTCCGGCATATCTCCCGAGGGGGCGAAAGTCTCCGGCATCGAAGCCGCCGTTGACGCTGTAGGTGAGCTGCGGCAGACGTTCCGCTCGCGCTAGCCTCATCTCCTGCATCGCCGCGCCCCTTTGTGCTTCGAGCTGGTTGAACTCCGGCCTGGCCTTAATCAACTCCTCCGTGTAGCCCAGAAAATCGCTCACGGTCGGGACGTTCTCCGTCAACCGCTTGACGCCGATGAAGGTGTTGAAGTCAATGCCCGTCAGCGAACGCAGTAGGTCCATCGCCGCCGCCTCGCTCGCACGCGCCTGTTCCAGCTCGTCGCGCCGCGTGCGCGCAGCCGAGACGGCGCGGAACATGTCCGCCTCATCACTATCGTCGCGCGCCTTCAACGCTTCGGATACTTTCACGAACCCTTCGGCCAGCCCCAGCGTCTCATCTGCAAGGCGACGTTTTTGTCTCGCCAGCGCCAGCGCGTAATAAGCATCAATGGTGGCGAGCACGAGCTCGCGTCTGGCGACCCGTGCTCCGGCCTGAGCGGCGGCCAGTAGATGACGGCTGTGACGAAGCTGAGCGCGAAGGCGACCCGAGAGGTCAAGCTCGCCGCTCGCGTTAACGAGGGCGATGGTCTCGTTAATGGCGCTTGAGGAGACGTAGCTTGAGACGAGCGGGTCGCCTTCATTGCGTACGCGCGAAGGGGTCGTGCCGAAGTAAGTGAGCGGCATCGTCAGCTCCGGGAAAAAGGCGGCGCGCGCCTGCCTGACATCTTCGCGGGCGATGCGCTCATCGTATTGCGACTGCCGGAAGGCGTTGGCATTCGAGAGCGCGAGCGAGACGGCCTCTTCGAGCGCGAGCGTGCGCCTGGAAGTCGTGCGGCTGCCGAAAGGATAATCATAATAGGGCGATGGCCGATCTTCGCTGCGCTCAGACGTGCCTTCCTCGCCGGGGGCTGGGCCGGGGGTCTGAGCAGCGTCCTGGCGCGGGCCTGGGGCTTGCGGAGGCTGCGTTTGTCCCGGCCTCGCCGCAGGCTGCGGCGGAGTTCGCCCTGAAGGTTGCTGCGCAAGATGGGGCAGCACATGGCCCACCAGGCACAAGAGCAGGACGAGCGCGCCCGCCCTCAAGACAGTATCTTTTCGCAAGGGAGAACCTCCTTAAAAGCAAGGATGAAGGCGGAAGGATGAAGGATGAAAGAAGAGAATTAACAGAGATGGACAGAGATTCTCAGGATGAAGAAAGAGCGATGAAACATTCAGACAGCAATGCTTTTATCTTTCATCCTGCTTTCTGTTTGTATCCTGCCTATCCTGTTAATTCTCTTCTTTGCATGATGCTCATCATTCTTTCATCCTTCATCCTTGCTCTTCGATGTTTGTGATTTTCGCCAGGCGGCGGCGGTGGCGTTCTTCGCCCGTGAAGCGCGCGTTGATGAAGGCGCGCACGATCTCTGAGGCCAGTTCGACACCGACGACGCGTGCGCCCAGGCAGAGCACGTTGCAGTCGTCATGCTCGCGCGATTGATGTGCCGAGTAGGTATCGCCGCACAAGGCCGCGCGCACGCCGCGCAGCTTGTTGGCCGCCACGCTCGCGCCCACTCCGCTGCCGCAGATCAGTAAGCCGACATCAGCGCGCCCGCTCTGCACGGCCTGGCCCACAGACAGAGCATAGTCGGGGTAATCATCGGCCCGGGAGCCGTCGTGCGTCCCGAAGTCCTCGACTTCGTGCCCCGCCGCGCGCAGCTCTCTTATCAAGCGCTCGTTGAGCGGGAAGCCTCCGTGATCTGCGCCGACTGCGATTCGCATGGATGACTGGAAGGACGCGAGAGGTCAGTAGCGCCCGAGACCTTGAGCGCTACTGACTGATTCAGCCACTGCACAGTGACCTTTTCAAAGCTCGAACTCGCCCATTATAACAGCGCTTGTGCACGCTCGATGATATTCTCGACGGTGAAGCCAAGCTCGCGCATCGCCACGTCGCCGGGCGCTGAGCCGCCGAAGCGATCAAGCCCGAGGACATCTCCCGCGAGGCCCACGTACCTGTCCCAACTCTGGCGAACGCCCGCTTCCACGGCGAGCCGCACAGTAACAGAGGGCGGAAGCACTTCGTTGCGATACTCGACCGGCTGCTCTTCGAACAACTCTATGCAGGGCATGGAAACGACGCGCGTCGGTGTGCCGTCGCTCTGTAGGCTACGGCGTGCTTCGAGCGTGAGCGAGACTTCCGAGCCCGTCGCAATCAAGATCAGACCGGGCACAGCACGCTCGCCCTGTGCGTCTTCCGCTTCGGCGAGGATATAGCCGCCGCGCCGTGCGCCTTCGGCTGAGGCGTAAAGATTGCGGTCAATGAGCGGAACTTTCTGACGTGTCAGCGCGAGGGCCGTCGGATGACGACGCCGCCCGATGGCGATGCGCCATGCTTCGCGCACTTCATGCGAGTCGGCGGGGCGTATGACGAAGAGATGCGGGATGGCGCGCAGGCCCGCCAGTTGCTCTATGGGTTGATGCGTTGGGCCATCCTCGCCGAGCCCTATGGAATCGTGCGTGAAGATGTAGATGACCTGGACTTCGGAGAGGGCCGCGAGGCGGATCGCCGGTTTCATGTAATCGGAGAAGGTGAGGAAAGTGCCGCCGTAGGGGATCAATCCCCCGTTGAGGCTGATGCCGGTCATGGTCGCCCCCATCGCATGCTCGCGCACGCCGAAGTGAAGGATGCGCCCCTCGTACGTGCCCGCCTCGAAGCTCCCGCCTTCTTTAATGTCGGTGTTGTTTGATGGGCCCAGATCAGCCGAGCCGCCGATGAGCATGGGCATGTGCGGCGCGAGCGCGTTGATACATTCGCCGCTCGCCGCGCGCGTCGCCATTGGCTTCGCGGACTCGAACGTCGGCAGATGATCTTCCCAGCCTTCAGGCAGCTCCCCGCTCATCGTCGCGCGCCACGTCCGGCCAAGCTCCTCGTGCTCCTGCTCGTACTTTTCCACCAGCGCGTTCCATTCGCGTTCGGCCTGAGCGCCACGCTCGACCGACTCGCGGAAGTGCGAGAGCGCCTCTTCGGGGACGTAGAAGCTCTGGTCTTCGGGCCAGCCCAGATGCCTCTTGGTCTCGCGCACGGCCTCTTCGCCGGGCGCATCCGAGTGGGCCTTGCGCGTGCCCGCCGTCGGCATGCCGTAGCCGATAGTGGTCTTGACGGAGATCAGCGACGGGCGATCAGCGACCGCTTGAGCGTCGCGTATCGCTCTCTCAATCTCTTCGAGATCGTTGCCGTCTTCGACCGTCGAGGTGTGCCAGCCGTAGGATTGAAAACGCTTCGGCACGTCTTCGGAGAAGGCCAGATTGGTAAAGCCCTCTATGGTCACCTGGTTGTCGTCGTAGAGATAGATGAGCTTGCCCAGTTTCAAATGGCCCGCGAGCGAGGCCGCTTCGCTTGCGACGCCTTCCATCAGGTCGCCGTCCGAAACGATTGAGTAGACGTAATGATCTATGATGGGGAACTCTGCCTTGTTGAAGCGGGCGGAGAGATGCGCCGCGCCCATCGCCATGCCGACGCCGTTGGCGAAGCCCTGGCCGAGTGGGCCCGTCGTAATCTCGACGCCGGGCGTCAAAACATTTTCGGGGTGGCCTGGCGTCTTCGATGCCCACTGCCGAAAGTTTTCCAGCTCTGCGAGCGGCAGGTCATAGCCCGTCAGGTAGAGGAGCGCGTAGAGCAGCATCGAGCCGTGACCGGCGCTCAAGAGAAATCGGTCGCGGTTGGCCCAACGAGGATTACGCGGGTTGTGCTGCATGAAGCGCGTCCACAGCACGTAGGCCATCGGCGCTGCTCCGAGCGGCAGCCCGGGATGCCCGGACTCGGCCTTCTGCACCGCGTCCAGGGAGAGCGCGCGGATAGTATTGACGCAAAGTTGATCGAGCTCTGTCGTTCTGCTGCTTTCCTGCTGCGGTGTCGCACTCATCACTCTTTTTCCTCGTTTTGGATTGGTCGATCATGACGGAAATTAACAGGATGGACAGAGAGTGTCAGGATAAGAAGAGAAAGCAGGATGAAAGACGAAAGCAGTGCTTGCTGAATTGTTCATCCCTGCTTTCTTTATCCTGAGAATCTCTGTCCATCCCTGTTAACTTCCGCCTCGTCCTTGAGATTTTCTATGGTGTGACGGCACGCCTGACGGAGCGTGCGACGCCTTTGCCCGTGTACTTGCCGAACGTGCCCATGCCCTTGCCCAGCTCTTTTCCGGCGCGGACGGGCCGCCCGCGAGCCATGTTCTGGCCGAAGCGTTTGCCTCCGCGCCTCGCGCCACGGCCTGCGCGCGCGAATGCGCTCTTGATGCCGCGTCCCCTTCGACGCCCGTACTCATTACGCACGCGGCGGCGTCTCCTGCCCTGCGGCATCCTCAAGACGCGCCGCTCCTGATCGTCCTGCTCACGCACGACGCCCAGAGCGAGCGGACGCGCGACGAGACTCTGGCTTGACTCCGGCAGAGCGAATAGCAAAGCGAATACGATGACGAAAAGCCTGCGCATAAAAAGCCTCCGCGAAATGTACTCTCTTCTTCGGTGGCCCTCAGCATCGCACATCCTGCGCGCCTTAGTCCAGTTGAACTTTTGGCATCGCCGCGCTCTTAAAAAAAGTGGGCCGGGCTTGACATGAGGCGTTGATCTTCCAAGCTCACGAATGACTGACTCAGCTTTAAGGCTGAGCCTATGCGGCGCGTGAATTTTGATGGCAATGGCGGCTTCTCTCATGCTAAGCTGCTGTCAGGTTGGCGGAAAAGCCCTTTTCCGCGTGATGCCAGCCTCTCGATACGTCGCCGCCGCAGCAATCCAACTGTTTATCAACCCCTGCCTCATACTAAAGGATTCGATGATGCAAGCCGAGACCCTGAATTGTCCGATGTGCGGCGCTGCCACTTCCACAGATGCCGCGCGATGTCTCTTTTGCGATGCGCGCCTGGCGACCGCAGCGTGCCCGTCATGCTTTGGCATGATGTTTCCGGGCAATCGCCACTGTCCTCGCTGCGGGGCGCTCGCGGCGCGCGAAGAGTTGACGGATGACGCGACGGGCCGCCGCTGCCCGCGTTGTCGCGTAGAGATGTCGCCGGTCGCGGTTGGTGCGACACGTATGCGCGAGTGCGAGCGCTGCGGCGGACTATGGGTTGACGTGGCGACCTTAGAGCAGATTTGCGCCGACCGCGAGCAGCAGTCAGCCGTCCTCGGCGGTGCAGCATCGCCCGTTCCCGCCAAAGCGAGCGGCCAGGGTGAGCCGGGCAGAGTGCGCTACGTTCCCTGCCCAGAGTGCGGCCAGTTAATGAACCGCGTCAACTTCGCGCATTGCTCGGGCGTCGTCGTCGATATTTGTAAAGGTCACGGCACCTGGTTCGACCGCGACGAGTTGGCGGAGATCATAGGCTTCATCCGAGCGGGTGGCCTGGAGGCCGCACGCGCCAGGGAGAAACAGCAACTCGCGGAGGAGCGGCGGCGCTTGCACCAGGAACAACTCGCCAGCGCCAACGCCGAACTCGGCTCTATCAAGGGCACGAGCGAGCTTGACGCGCAGAGCGGCATTCTCTACGCAGCCGGTTCTCTGCTCAAACTGCTGCTCGATTAACTTCGAGCGAAGCATGAAGCATGGGCCCATTTGCAACGCGCCAAGAGGATAGATTCTCACCCCGTAACGAAAGAGACGCCTGACGGAAGCTGGCTTCCCTGGCCGTGCTTTAACTGACAAAACGTCAGCGAACTGACAAAACGTCGCGCGTGCTGTCAGGCGCGGCCACGCTTGCTCTCCTGCCTGCACGCTCGCTCCCCGCTCAAGGCCCACAAAGCACCCGTTTTCCCTATTTATCCAGACTTCCGGCCTCTACTCTCGGCGGCACGCAGCTTGTTTATCTTCAAGCGGTGAAACTCTCTCTCTGTGGAGAGCGTGTCAGGTCAAATCCACCGCGAAGCCTCTCGCCAGGCGCGTGCCGCTCGTTCGGAGTCTTGATTTCCGAACAATTCGTTACGAACACTCTATGAAGCTGTTAAGAGCCGTCATCTGTCTCAGTGTAGCTTGCGCACTGCTCGCCTCGCCGGACGGGAGTATGTACGCCAGCGCCTTGACGGCCCTCATCGCACACAGCACAGGCGAGTCTTTCGAGCCGCCCGCGACCAACACGCGCGCACGATACGAGACATCCCACAGCAAACGGACGAGAGCGAGCCTGTCGGCGATGGGCCCAGGCGTTTCGACCGGGGCCAGGGAGGCGCTCGCGGGCAGTTCGGGCGAAAGCGCACAGCCGCAGGGCGCAACTATCGTCGTTGATGGGCGAACGCTCGCGGGGCCTTTCAGCTTTCCGCAGCAGCGCGGCGGGCGCACCTTTCTGCCCGTAGTCGGTATCGCGCGTGCGCTCGGAGACACGATCAAGGTCAACGCCGGGGCTCGCACCGTCGAAGTGCAAAGACGAACGGGCGTCTCGGCAGACTTCAACGCCGAGCTTAACCAGGTACGCGAAAACGGCTCTGTCATTCTGGCCGTCTCAAGCACCGCCGACATTATCTTCACGCCGAACCCGGAAGAGCTGATGCTGCCGGTCGAGATCATCCACGCGCTGCTGGATGTCTCCATACGCCTTGACGAAGCGACGCGTGCCATTCAGATCACGCGTGGGCCCACGCAGGCCGAAACCGTCAGGGCCGGAGCCGGGCGCTCCGTCTTCGAGCTTTACGAAGCCGAGTATGATTACAATTTCAACAGGTATCCGTCCGCTTATAACCATAACCTGACGCTGCGTGCGACGGGCCGCATAGGCGACGGGCGATTCAGCCTTCTCACCAACTCGGCGAGCAGCAGTGGAAGAGGTGTGGGGCTGCTGCGCAACGCCACCTTGACCTACGAGCGGCCAGGAGGGCAAAGCTTCATCGGCGGCGACTTCAGCACGGGCACAGACCTGCTCTTCATGTCCACAGCCGTGCGCGGCGTCTCGGCACAGATTCCGGTCGGCGGCGTGCGCGTCACAGCATTCGGCGGTCGCGCCATCTCCGGCACGCTACAGCCGCAGCCCCTCGACACCGATACGCGCCTCGCGCCGCAGCAACAGACTGTTTTGCCACAGACGCCGCAGAAGTACAGCTACGATACGAACGTCGCAGGCGCTTACCTCACCTTCGGCCCATCGGCGCGCAACCCACACAGCACTCGTCAACTCCTCTTCTCCGCCGGCGGCCTCTACTTCAGCGGCCCAGGCAGAAATGGTCAGGTGCTCACGGGCAGCGTGCGCTACTCGTCCAGGCGAAGCTGGATTCAGGGAGATGTCGGAGTCGGCAGCTTCAGCCGGACGGGACAGGCTGCGCTGAGCAGTAGCAGCGGCGCGGGCCTCGCGGCAGATTTGTCGGGAGCCTTCAATGTCACGGAGAACCTGACCGTGCAGGGGCGATACGCTCATACGAGCGCGAGCTTTCAAGGGCTGCAATCGGGCTCATATGCTCCGGTGAACCTGGTCGCGGGCGGTTTGACGTGGCGAGCGAAGCCCTGGCTCACGACGACGCTTTACGCCAGCGCTTCGACTCGCCCCGGCACGCAGGGACAAAGGGACCGCTTCATAGCCGCGACGCTCAGCATCATGCCCAGGACAGGGCGGCCTTCGATCTTCTTCTCGCACACGCAGAGCCGAATGTCGCAGGGCGGGAGCGGCGCGTTCACGCTCATCAGCGCCTCAAAGGATTTCTCTCGCTGGCACCTCTTCGTCAACGCGACGCGGAGCAAGACGCTCGGGCCCGCTTTCGTCAATGCGCAGGCGAGCGCCGTGCTTCGCCTGGGCGAGTCGAGCACGCTTCAGGCGAGCCAATCCTTCGGCAGCCAGGGCTCACGCAGCGGAACGCTCGACTGGCAGACGCCGACTCTTTTCGGCAGGCGAATCAACCTCGGCGCTGGTCTGGGCTATCTGCGCAGCGACAACTCGCCCGTGAGGACGATTCAGAGACTATCGGCCTCGGTCAACCTGCCCAGACAGAACACGCTGCAATTCTCTTACCTGCATGGGCCGCAGGGGGCCCAGCTCTTATTGAGCTTGCGCGGGACGCTCTTTCGCGGCGGGCGACAGGCGGAGGCCGCGCGCTCTTCTTCCACCGCCGAGATGAATGCCTTTGGAGCTTTCTATGGCAGGGTCTATCAGGACGTGAATCTCAACGGAAGGTATGATGCTGGCTTTGACCGGCCACAAAATAATGTGCAGGTGCGCGTGGACGGAAATCGCCTGGTGACGACGGACGAGAACGGTCTCTTTCGCATCGAGGCCGTGCATACGGGAGACCACATGGTCTATCTGGACTTGCTCTCGGTGCGCGCCGACCTCACCATGCTCGATAGCCCGAAACAGATGGTGACGCTTCTGCCGGGCAGAGACTCCATCGTCGATTTTCGATTGGTACGCACGGGCCGCCTAAGCGGCGTCGTCTGGTTCGACGCCAACACGAACGGCCAGATTGACGAAGGCGAGCACTCTCTGCCGGACGTGCGCATCGTCCTCGGAAGCGGAAGAGATACGCTGACGGACGAGAATGGCGTTTTCACCATCGGAGACCTCCCGCCCGGTGAACACGTCCTGCTGATTGACGAAAAGACGCTGCCCGAAAATACAAGGTCTGCGGCGGGCTCGCTCACGATCAAAGTTCAGGCCGGAAGCGAAACCCGCGACATCAATCTCCCCGTCACAACCATCCCCGCCGAAATCAAACGCTTCCCGTCAGCCGCCAGTTAAAGCATATCAGCGTCACCAAAGGTCAGTAGCGCCAAAGGTCTCGGGGCGGGTGCTCAATGTTGGACACCGGCCCGAGACCTTTGGCGCTACTGACTTCTATTAAAGCTCAAGGCTTAGTTCGGATTATTTCCGGGGGAGGGGGTCGCGGCGATGCGCTCGTGCATGGTGTCGTCTTTAATCACCAGGCCGGTGATGCCTTCGGTCGCCTTTCCGTTTCCCTGAAAGTCAACCCTGTACTTAACGGTATAAGTCCCGGGCGGCAGCGTCCTATCTATGAGCAGCGCTTTGCTCAGGAGCGAGCCGCCGAGCAAGGGCAGCGATTCGCCTTCCGCCATTTCGAGGACGGTGCGACCGCGCGCGTCCGTGATCTGAACGGAAGAGAGTGGACGAACCACGCTGTTGCCTTCGTTCCTGAGCGTCGGCGTGATGGTGATTCCCTGTGGGCCCGCGACCGCCTGTAGATTTTCGAGCGTGCCGCGCCTGACCGTCTGCGGCACGGTGATGTAGAACATGGAGGCCATGCGAAAGCGCACGAGCATCTGCCGTGCGCTGCGGTTGAACTTGATCGTGTCGGGCCGCTGTTCGACGACGAGCGCCGCCAGGTGATCGCCCGGAGCGGCATCCTTCGGCACAGAGATGGTGACGCGTATGGCGTGGGTCTGTCCGGGCTCGACCGTGACTTCCGAAGGGCTGTAGATAATCCACGGGGCGGCGGAGCGAGGTTGCGACCCGGCCTTGTAGAATTGCAGCTCTCCGCCGCGATCAATATTCCAGTCGTTGAGACTGGCCACGATGCGCGACGGCTGCGCGCCCGCCTTCGACGTGTGATAGTCCAGGTTGATGACGACGGTCGTTTCAGAGCCCGGCTGCATCTCCAACTCGAACCGCGCAGGGGCCAGCGCTATGCCGTCGCCCCTTGAAGATGAGGCATTGGTCGCACCGCGCGCCGAAAGCTCCTGCGCCTGTGTCAGCGCCGTCAGCGAGGCGATGAGGAGGACGAAGAAGATGAGGCAGAAGAGCGGCAGCAGAAGCGTCGAAATCTTTTTGATGGTCGTCATGGTCATCATATTAGTTGCAACTGACGTTGGGCCCGGAGGAGATGTTGAAGGTGATCGTCGCGCTGAACGTACCCGTCACGTAATACTGCGGCTTGATGGTAAAGATGGCGTCGAAGATGTAGCCGTTGTCGGACTCGTGCTTGGTGACAGAACCTTTCGTCAGCTTGGGCCCACTGAGGATGACGGTCGAGGCTCCGATGTTCTGTAGCGACGAGGCGTAAGCCGCGCGCCCGCTGGCATCGAGCGTGACGCCCGTAGACGGGTCGTTATTGAAGGGCGAGCTGAAGAGGTGCGGGGTCGTGCAGTCCTGGGACTTGTTTCCCATCAGGCGAATATCGCGCGCGCCGAAGCCTATGTCGGAGCGCTGCACGGCCTGCGAGTTGGCGTTGAATGCTCCGGCCACGGAGACGGTCACCTGATAGGGCACGGTGCTGCGGATGGCGATGGGCACGACGACCTTGACGAGATTGTTCGAGTTGATCGGCGAGACTTCTCCGAAATTGATCATCACGACCAAGTCCTGAGTCGAGTCGGAAGTGCCTGTGACCGCCCCGCCGCTCGCGCCCGTGATGACGGGCAGTCCGCCGCTGCCGATGTCGAACTGCTGCGCGTGCGCCTCAAGGCTCGCGCACAGCGTGAACAGGCAGGCGAAGATTGCGATGGTGAAGGCGCGTCGCTTCATAATGCGATCCAGACCGAACGCCCGTCTAGCCTTTGATCTCTAGATGATCAAACGTCGCCGCTCCCTGAGAAAAGCGACGACGCATGACCTCTGGCCAAACACAAAATAAGGGAATAAATCCCACCCCGCGTTTGCGAGCTACCTAAGGAGCAGCGATGGTGAAAGTCGCGGTGGCCGTCGTCGAGCCGTCCTCGTAGAACTGCGGCTTGACGGCGAAGACTGCCGGAACGACGAGCCCGTTGGTGTTTGTCCTCGGCACGGCGTTCAAAATACGCGGGCCGCTCAGGACGGTCGTCGAGGAAGAAAAAGCGCTCAGGTTAGACCTCGCCGCGACGAACTCGAACCTGCCGGAGGTGGCATTGACAGCGCCGTTGGCAGCGTTGGTCGGGTCGCCGGAAGTATTGTCCGTGTCAACGCCGGTCGTGTAGATGCCGACGGCGGACGAGCGCGTGAACGAGCCGACGCCGAAACCTATATCCGCCGCCGTGATCTTGTTGGTGGTCGAGCCCGTGCTCGATACGGTTGCGCTCATCGAAAGGACGTAGTTGGCATTGCTTCTGAGCTTGAGGGGGACTGAAGCCTTGACGAAGCTGCCGGTGTTGCCCGGGCCCAGTTCTCCGAGATTGAAGACGACCGCGAGGGCGTTATCAGCCGTCCCGTCGGTGGTGACGCCGCCGCCGCTATTGCCGGTCAGCGTGACGGAGCCGCCCGAATTGAGTTCGACAAATTTCGATACTGTGCCGCTCATCGTGACGGTTCCGCTCGTATTGATCTGAGCGTGAGAGACCACTGCGGCCATCGCCAGCAGGACGGCCATCGAGGCCACCTGAGCGACGCGTTTGAGTGAGTTGAGCATTTCGTTCCTGATTCTCCTTAAAGTAGCTTTCATGAATTAGGGGTTCGCTGACCCCTTATGTCTTTGGTAAATCTCTTTTGTGATGAGGAGTAATGGCGAGGAACGAGGGTGAAGCAGCCGTCTCCGGCGAGCCTACGGCGGGCACAGAGGGCCCACGCTGTCGAATCCTCAATACAAGACTCGTGCCGGGAAGGGCGAAGCTTTCCGCCGCGCGTTTATAAATGACGGGGAATGCTCGGATTAAGAGGATACGGGGATTGTCAGGGCGAGCCCGTGCGCGGCCCTGGTCAAAGCCGCCATGAGACAGCTCTGGCTGAAGTTTTGTCAGCACGACTGCCGTTTTGTCAGTCGAGAGGAGTCGAAAAGGTCACAGGCCGAGGTCGAACAGGTCGGCGTGAATCCTGGCTATTTCTTCCGGGGCAATCTTGGGCTGGCGCTCATAGGTGAGCAGGCCGTTAATCTCCTGCTCTATGTCCGTCAGTTGGGTGTAGCAGAACCCGGCGACGAAGCGCAGGCTGGCGATCCCCTCCATTAAATCACGATACTTCGCCAACAGCTCTTCCGAAGTATGGAAAGAGCCGTAGAACTTGTAGAGCAGGTCGCGTTTTTCAGGCGGAATGTCCGGCGGGATGAGCAGGAAGCCGCCGACTTCCGTCAGCATGATGGGCTGAGCGCGATAGCGCGAGCCGAGCACGAAGAGCGGCTTATTACCGAGCCACACATGGGCCGGAAGCTCTCCGCCGTGTGATGCTTCCTGGTAACGCTCGCGCAGGCGCTCAGCCGTCGGCGTGTAGTCGTGAATGGCGCAGATGTCCGTGATGTCCGTATGCTCCCAGCCGTCGTTATCTATGACGGGCCGTCGCGGGTCAATCTGCCGCGTCATGGCGACCATCCGCTCGATGAAGGCATACTGGCCCGGATGGCTCCTGCGCAGGCCCGGGAAACCCATGCTCTCGTTGACGGGAACCCAGCAGATGATGCAAGGGTGGTTGTAATCGCGCCTGACCGCGCGCTTCCATTCCGCCGCCAGTCGTTCTTCGGCCTGCGACGACCACTCGCGCGCATTCGGCATCTCCTCCCAGACGAGCAAGCCCAAACGGTCGCACCAGTAGAGCCAGCGCGGGTCTTCTATCTTCTGGTGCTTGCGCACGCCGTTGAAGCCGAAGCGCTTAATCCATTCCACGTCTGCGCGCAGCGCCTCGTCCGAAGGCGCGGCCAGATAGCTCTCGGGCCAGTAGCCCTGATCCAATATCATCGCCAGATACGTGGGCCTCCCGTTCAAGACCACGCGGCCCTCGCGCAGCTCGACATCTCGAATGCCCGCGTAAGAACGCACTTCATCCAGCAGTTGATCGCCGTCGTAGAGGCGCACGCGCAGCTCGTAGAGATGAGGCGAGGCGGGCGACCAGAGCTTTGCGTCCTTGATGTGTAAGTGCAGCCAGCCGGTGGCGTTCGTAATATCTTCGCTGACGTGTGCGACGGGGCGTTCGCCGTCAAAGGCTTCGGCCTCGATTCGCCAGGAGGCAGAGGGCGCGTGCAGGTAAACGGTAAGCTCTATGGTGCTGCGTCGCGCCGACGGGTTGATGACAATCTCTCCGATGCGAACCGTCGGGACGGGCTCCAGCCAGACGGTCTGCCAGATGCCCGTCGTGCAGTAGTAATCAATATCATGCGGGAGACCCGTGGTGGACTGCTTGCCGCGCGGCTGGCGCGGGTTCTGACGGTCTTCGACTCTCACGACGAGCCGGTTCGTTCCCTGCTTCAAGTAAGGTGCGATGTCAAAGTCGAAGGGGACGTGCCCGCCCTGGTTGTGTCCGACCTCCTGGCCGTTGACCCAGGCGGTCGAGCGATAATCAACCGCGCCGAAGTGCAGCAGCAAATCCTGGCCTCGACGCCAATCCGCAGGCACTTCAAAACTGCGCGCATACCAGACGACTTCGTGAATCGCCTTATCGTTAATGCCGGAAAGCTCGCTCTGGTAAGGAAAGGGGACGATGATGCGCTTTTCCAGCGGCAGGCCGTACTGCCACCCGTTCTCGCGCCCCTTGTTCTCGTCGTCGTAGCCGAACTCCCATTCGCCATTCAGATTCAACCACTCTGCGCGGACGAACTGCGGCCTCGGGTATTCGGGGCGCGGCACGCTCAGTTGGGAATGTTCCATCCGGGATGATTCGCTGCTTCGGATCAGGCTCACCGCTGGTTTCATAAAGACTTATACAAAATATGGATGCGATTGTATAGATATATCTATTACTTGTATCGAACCCGCAAGCTTATCAAAATGACGATTGCCCGGCCAGACCGTTTGTGCCGGGCATATATGGATGTCACAGCGGGCGGGGAGGTTGGCCTATTTCAAATCTGAAGATTTTGATCTGAAACTTTGTCGGCAGGACATACAAAACGATGGAACGACGTGTGTCCGGCAAGCTCTTCTAAGCGCTTTCATATCCGCGCGGGTGACGTTGCATCCAGTCCCAGGCGGAAGCGATGATGGTTTGCAAGTCCTGCCTCTCGGGCGTCCAGCCCAGCTCACGTCTGATCTTTGCGGAGCTGGCGACGAGGCGGGCCGGGTCGCCAGGCCTGCGTGGGCCAACGCGCACGGGAATCTCTTTTCCAGTCACCGCGCGCGCCGCCTCGATCACCTCGCGCACGCTGTAGCCGTCACCCCCGCACCCCAGGTTATAAATGCTGCTCCGCTCGTCCAGAATGCCCAGCGCGAGGATGTGGGCCCGCGCCAGATCAACGACGTGTATGTAATCGCGCACGCACGTTCCGTCGCGCGTATCGTAGTCCTCGCCGTAGATTTCGACGTACTCTCTGCGGCCCGCAGCCACTTGTAGGATGATCGGAATCAGGTGTGTCTCTGGATTGTGGTCTTCGCCGCAAGCGCCTGTCGCGCCCGCCGCGTTGAAATAGCGCAGGCTCGCATATCGCAACCCGTAAGCGCCCTCGTACCAGCGCAGGGCATGCTCGAAGGCCAGCTTGGTCTCGCCGTAAGGGTTCGTCGGGTTGGTGGGATCGCTCTCTTCTATCGGCTGCTTGGCGGGTTCGCCGTAGGTGGCAGCCGTGGAAGAGAAGACGATGCGACGCACCGAAGCCTCGCGCATAGCGTCCAGGAGGGCGAGACCGGCAACGATATTGTTCTGATAATATTTGGCCGGGTCTGTGACGGATTCGCCGACGAGCGAATAGGCCGCCATGTGAATGACGGCTTCGATGCCGGAGTCCAGAAGCGTGCGCGTGAGCCGCTCGCGCTCAGTGAGGTCTGCCCGGACGAACTCTGCGCCCGGCACAGGCGCAGCCGCGTGCCCCTTCGAGAGATTGTCATAGACGACGACCGCGTGGCCGTCTTTCAACAACTCTTCCGTCACGACGCTGCCGATGTAGCCTGCGCCGCCCGTCACCAGAATTCGCATTCTCTATCTTACTCCCGCCCGAGCCGCGCACATGCTAATGGTCGAGAAGCGCCACGGACTCTTATCTCATTGATTGACTTGCTGGCGCTGCGCATTATACCTGAGCACGTCGAATCGCGTCTCGCACTCTTTGAAGTAGCGCGAGACGGCATCTTCAAGGGACGGGAGGAGCAGCCCGCGCTCACTCGTCAGAACGGTGTAAACGGGGCGCGCGGCGGCGAGTCCGAGCGAGCGCGTCGGTCGCGCCTCGACGAGCGAGGCATCCAGACCGGCGAGGTCTGCGACCCGTTCGGCCAGATGGGCCCAGGTCGTCGCGCCCGCATTGGCCAGGTGCCAGAGCCCGGTTTCGCCGTCTATCAGCAGATCAAGACTTGCGTGCACGAGGTCTGGGACGTAGGTGGGCGAGACGGTCGCATCCGATGCCGCGACGAAAGCGTTGCCTGAGGCGAGCGTGCGAAGCGCCACGGTCACAAAGTTATATTCGTCCCACGGCCCAAAGAACGCGCTCGTCCGCACGACGAGTGCCGAACCGTGGGCTTCGAGCACGCGCCGTTCCGCCAACGCCTTACTCCGGCCGTAAACATTGAGCGGAGCGGTCGCGTCACGTTCCGTATACGGCCTCTGCCCGGCCCCATCAAAAACCAGATCGGACGAAAAGGTGAGCAGAGAGACGCCCGTCGCGGCGCAGGCAGAGGCCAGCGTCGCCGGGCCCTCCACGTTTTCACGATGACAAATGTCGCGCGCGCGCTCGGCTTCGTCTACGCGCACGTAGCCCGCCGCGTTGACTACGGCCCAGGGCTCATATGCTGCGAGCGCCCTCTCGACCGAAGCGGGATCGGCGATGTCCATCTCGCGGCGCGAGAGCAATCTATAGGAGAGACCGCGTATCTCGCAGAGCCGCGCAAAGGCGCTGCCGAGTGTGCCGGTCGCTCCCGTGATCAGGAGCGGGCGCGAGGCTCCGCGTCCCATATTCACCCCGCGCGTCTTCTCTGTGAGCGCGTCGCGTCGAGTCGTGCGCGATAATGGGCCCACGGGCGGATAGTGCAGCCTGTCAAGTCTGCGCCACCAGCCGGGCGCATCCAGCACAGCATGTTTATGCTCGCGTCCCGCCGCCAGATCACGCAGCATATGAGCGAGGGCCGTCGGGCGCGGAGTGGGCGCGCGCAGGTCGAAGACTCCCGGCTCGTAGTGCCCGCCCGAGCGCGTCAGCAAACAGTTCCAATCATACGCGCCGAGCAGAGACCAGGCCGTTACGGCGCGCACCTGCGCTCCGCCGCGCCGCGCGGCACGGGCAGCGTCCCAGACCTCATTGAGCCAGCGCAACTGTTCCTCTCGCGTGCAGCCAAGGTGGGCTTCCGTCACGACCAACGGCAATTCATAACGCTCCCAGGCCTCCTTGATCAGCGCCCTCGGCCCGGCGAGGCCCTCGGCGCGTACGCGCACGGCTTCAACATCCGCGTAGGCGTGCCGCCCGTTCCCGCCATGTGAGCACACGGGGTAGCGCCCCGTTCGTTCGTCAAGGAATCGCTCGCTTGTCAGGTAGTGGTTGATGCCGATGATGTCCGGCGGGCAAGCGTTATCAATAAACCATTCGAGCTCGGATTGATGGACGCCGATCCAGCGCAGGTAGTCCCACATCTGATGAAAGGGATTGACGCGGCCCGCCAGCAGATCATAACTGAGCCAGCGGCGCTCGTTTTCAAAGGCCGCCTGGTAGGCGAGCGTCCGCGTGCTGAAGGTCTTGCCCAGGTCTTCCGTTTGGATGAGGCTGGCAGCCGGGTTGACTTCGCGCACGGCGCGCATCGCAAGCACGATGGCGCGACACTGCGTCAGCAATGCGCGGGCGAAGGTCAGATCGTCGCGCCCGTGCGGATACCAGTGGCCGTAAAGGCCGCTGAAGCGAGCGGTCGTCAAGGGCTCGTTGACGGGCGTATAAGCCTCCACCCAAGGGTAGCGCTCGGCCACTGCGCGCGCGTAGGCGGCGAGCTTAGAGGGGAAGGCTTCGTCAACAAGACTGGTCGAGCGCGGGCCGCTGCCATGATGTATGAGGCCGACGACGGGGCGCATCCCCAGCTCCCTGATGCGCGCCAGTCGCTCGTCGGCCCAAGTCCAGTCCGCACGCTCTATCCCGTCGGGCGCAGTCCGCTCCCACAGCACCGGATAGCGCAGAGCACGAACTCCGAGCCCCGCGAAAAGCTCAAGGTCGCTCAAGCGTGTGGCGTGACCGCTCTGTTCCAACTGGTCGTAATACAGGTCGTTGACACGATTGACTGTACACTCGACCCCGGCCCACAACTCAAGGGGCTGGGTAGCAGTCGGCTCTCCCGGCATACATGTCCTCCTACGATGGTGGCGACCTTAGCGGGTCGTTGAGGCCACTTCTTGCAGGACCTGATTTGAGCTGTCCATACGGTGACCGTTGCCATTGCCGCTTGATGCGGCCACGGCGACCAGCCGCTTCATGCCACTGATCTTGGAGTAGACGGTCAAAGCCTGCGCCACGATCTGATCCATGTTGTAATACTTGTAGGTGGCCAGACGCCCGACGAAATGCACGCCCGGCGTCGCGTCCGCCAAAGCCTTGTACTTCGCATAGACTTCAGCATTCTCTTTCCGGGGCACTGGATAGTAAGGATCGCCCTCGGCTTGCGGAAATTCGTAGACAATGCTCGTCTTGGCGTGCTCCTGGCCCGTCAGGTACTTGAACTCCGTGATGCGAGTGTACATTTGCTCGTTCGGATAATTGACGACAGGCGCGGGCTGGAAGACCTCCGTGTCGTGCGTCTCGTGCTTGAATTCCAGCGAGCGATACTGAAGCCGTCCGTAGCGATAATTGAAGTAGCTGTCAACCGGCCCCGTGTAGATCATCTCGCGGTAGGGAATCTCCTGCTCGATCTCACGATAGTCGCAGTTGAGCATAACCTTGATGTTAGGGTGATCGAGCATCCGCTCGAACATACGCGTGTAGCCGTGCTTGGGCATCGCCTGGTAGCTGTCCGTAAAATAGCGGTCGTCACGATTGGTTCTCGTCGGCACGCGCGAGGTCACGCTCGCATCCAGCTCCGAAGGGTCCAGGCCCCATTGCTTGCGCGTGTAGTTGCGGAAGAACTTCTCATACAGCTCTCGTCCGATTTTGCTGACGACGACATCTTCCGAAGTACGAATCTGTTCGACCGGCTCGGCCATGCTCTTGAAGAACTCCTCGACCTGGAAAGAGGTGAGGTTGAGTCCATAGAGCTTATTGATCGTATCGAGGTTGATCGGCATGGGAACGAGCTGGCCGTCCACATGCGCGAGCACGCGATGCTGGTAAGATCGCCACTCCGTAAAACGAGAGAGGTACTCGAAGACTTCGCGCGAGTTGGTATGAAAGATATGCGGCCCGTACTTGTGTACGAGGATACCGTCATCATTGTAATGATCGTAAGCATTGCCTCCGATATGAGGGCGCTTATCGCAGATTAAAACCCGCTTGTTCGCACCATTGGCCAAACGCTCGGCCAACACACTACCGGCGAAACCCGCTCCAACAATTAAATAATCAAACATCTCTTTTTCTCTCCCGAATGTTCTGTGACGTAATAGTTAACAGCCTTGCGGCCCGCATCAATCGCCGGTGACAAAGCTTGAGGCGGAAGCGTTGCGGCCCCCTCCCGCCGTCGCCGTCTTGACCAGGGACGGCTGAGGCGCGCGCCGCTCCGTGAAAGCCTGACGGGCCGAGACCACATCCTCGATCAGTTCCGTCATGCGCTTCCAGGTACGATCCCAGGAGGTCTGCGAAAGAAAGGCGTCAACCTCGCGCAGTCGCTCGGCCTTGTCCTCCTTCATCGCCGCCTCGATTGCCTTTATGAACTCCGGCGGCGTATCCGCGATCTGAACCAGACCATTCTGGCCATAGGGGCGCACTACGTCTCGGATTGAAGTCGAGACGACAGGGCAACCGGCAGCCAGGTATTCTGGAGTCTTCGTCGGAGAGATGAAGCGCGTGGATTCGTTGAGCGCAAAAGGCAGCAGCGCCACGTCCCAGCCCGACAGGTAGGCCGGCAGCTCCGCGTACGACTTGCCGCCGAGGTAATGAATATTTGAGCGGCGCGGCAAGGTCGCCTCATCAATCTTCACGACCGGGCCGATGATAACCATCTGCCATTCGGGCCTGGCCTCGGCGACCGCATCGATCAGCTCAAGATTCATACGCTCGTCTATGACGCCGAAGAATCCCATGCGCGGATGGGGAATCTCCGCCTGGTCGCCTGGCTCGACGTTGATGCTTCGCGCCTGCGCGAAATGCTGCGCGTCAATGCTCGACGGGAAAGCGTAGACCGACGGGTGCTGGCCGCGCTTGGCTTCATAGAGACTCTGGCCGCCTGTGAAGACCAGGTCGGCACGCTTGAACAGCTCGGCCTCCCGTTCTTTCAGGATGGGCGATGCGCCTTTGAACGCAGACAACTCATCCATGCAATCGTAAATGACGGCCAGCGGTTTCAAGTGGCTCGTCCAAGAGCATGCCATCGGCGTGTAATACCAGAGCAGGTGAGAATCTATCTTCTGTTCCGTAAAGAGACGATCAATCATGTTCCGCAACACGCCGTCGAGCGCTTCGGCGCTGAAGAGGTTGCGCGGCAGATGCGGAACGACCACGCGCACGCCGCCCACGCGCTCGCTCACGTTCAGATGCATGGGCCCATCGCCGAAGATCGGCTCTTCAAAGAAGAAGACGCGGCGCTCATTAGCGAACCGGCTTAGGAGATGCTGCGGCCTCTGATAAACAAAATCCCAGCGCAAATGTGAAAGACAAACCAGGTCGGGCAACTGCTCTTCGGTGTGCCTGCCGGGAGATTTGAAAAAGTCGTGCGATTCATCCTTGATATTTCTCATGTTTAGCCTCTATCTGAAAGTATGAGCTATCTCTCCCGCCTTGATCTAACTTGCAGCCCGCGTTTCACGAAGAAGCGCGCGGCAGCGACATTTTGCGAAGCTACGACCGCGCGCTCACTCTTCAAGCGCAGGCTATAAGCATCCGACAATTCTGTTACTCTTTAGTGGCTGGCAAGTCGCTTTTTTTATATATTCATGTACACTCATATTCGTTAACACTCGAAAGAAAAGCGTGCCATGCGCCACCAGGGGGAAGTTTAGACGACCCATCCATCACGGATGCGACCGTCTCTGCGAGAGATACTTGACCTGTTCAGGATCAAGACGTTGAGCCCGTCTCGCTAGGCTAAGAGTGAGCGATTCACTAGGGGTAAATGATAAAAGTGATTATACAGTTAAGACGCGTAAATGTCTGTACGTTTCCGTACTATTTTTTCGACGTGCAAATGTCGTTGGCCGAATAAAGATGCGAACTATGCGTGCTACGCTGCATGCATAAGAGCACGTTAATATATCTGAGCCCTGTGCGCTCATGAATGCTGCTTTTTCATGCCAGTACGTAGCTATCTTCGATAGGAGAATATAGCTTCGTCGTTTGCGCCGCGAAAAGATAAAGACAGACGCATCACTTTAAGCTGCTTGATCGAGACACGCGATGCTTATAATGAAAACAAGATGACGGATTATCTGAAGTACAAGAACGATTTCAGCAATCCCGAATTGCCCTCCGTCATTGACGAGTTGTCGTTCTGGTCTTCAAGGTTCGGCCAACTGCTTTTCAATCAGATTGCGATCCGCCGCGCCCTTAAAATTCTGGACGTTGGCTGCGGGAGCGGATTCCCTTTATTTGAACTGGCACATGTCTTCGGCAGCTCTTGTCAACTCACTGGCCTCGATGTCTGGCGAGAAGCGATCAATCGAGCAAGGCATAAGCTGAGGTTCTACGATCTTCATAACGTGCAGTTAGTCTGGGCCGACGGCGCTCGACAGCCTTTCGTCGAGCAGGCGTTTGATCTGATCGTCTCCAACCTCGGCCTCAACAACTGGTCGCATCCTCAAGCTGTCCTCGCTGAATGTTTCCGCGTCGCCAAATCCGACGCGTCAATTGTCCTCACGACGAACGTCGCAGGCCACTATCATGAATTCTATGATCTCTTCAGAGAAACCTTGAGAGAGGTAGATAGGCCGGAATACCTTGAGAGGCTGAATGCCCAGGAGGCCCATCGCGGAACGAGAGAATCGCTTTGCGCGCTGCTGCGCCAGGCGGGCTGGTCTCCCGTCAAGGTCATCGAAGACGGCTTCCAGATGCGATTCCTCGACGGCAGCGCCCTCTTGAATCACTCTTTGACGAAGATCGGTTTTCTAGATGGCTGGCGAAGCGTCGTCGAGGCGGATGACGAAGAGCGTGTCTTTGAGAGCATCGAAAGAAAGCTCAACGATAAGGCGAGCGTAGAGGGCGAGCTGCGAATGAGCGTGCCGATGCTCTACCTGGAAGCTGTTAAAGCTACGAGATGAAATTAACAGGGTGGACAGGATGCACAGGATAAAGAGGAAGGAATGAGGGATGAAGTAAAAGCGATTCTCTTTTCTTATTCATCCCTCATTCCTTGCTTTTATCCTCTCCATCCCTCTTAATTTCTGCTTTTCAACAGGAGCGCACGAGATGATCAAAACTATCGCCTGGTTCGAGCGCGAATTCTCTTTTGATCTTCCGGTCTGGATGTATCCGAACGTCATCGAGCGTTTGCGCGGCACTCCGGCACGCCTGGAAGAACGCGTCGGTTCTCTGCCCGCCGGAGTGCTGACGAGACGCCGGGATAACCAGTGGTCTATACAGGAGCACGCCGGTCATCTGCTCGACCTGGGCCCACTCGACATCGCACGTCTTGACGACTACGAAGCGGGCCGCGAGAGCCTGCGCCCGGCTGACCGCGATAATCGAAAGACCTACGAAGCCAACCACAATGCTCACGCCATCGCGGAACTCCTCGGCTCATTTCGCGCGGAGCGGGCGGAGTTCGTGCGGCGTCTGGAAGAGTACGACGCGGAGTTCATCGAGCGCTCAGCCGTTCACCTGCGCCTACAGACCAAGATGCGCGTGCTGGACTTCGCCTTCTTCATAGCCGAGCACGACGATCATCACCTGGCCCGCATCACCGAATTGATTCACGCTTCCGTCGAGCGATAGAAGAGGCGAGCGCTTGCCTCTGCTGCTCGCAAATGAAATCTTCGCGGCGTGCGCGCCCTGCCGGGCTGTCATCAGGATGCGCTTGGACTAGAGGAACTGCGCTTCGTGAATGAGCTCCAATGGGACTGATTAAGACGCTGGATCAGATCACTTCCGCCGATGCTCCGCTCGCGGGCGGCAAAGCCTACAACTGTGCGCGACTGAAGCAGGCCGGCTTTCCCGTGCCTGACGGTTTCGTCCTGCTCGCCGGTGCGACGCGGGACGAAGAGGTCTCGCCCGTCGAGCTGGAAGAAGCGCTGCGGCGGCTGCCCCACGTCACACTGTTTGCCGTGCGCTCTTCGGCGACGGATGAGGATAGCGCGGGCCATTCCTTCGCCGGGATTCACGAGACGAAGCTCAACGTCACGCGCCGAGGATTGATTGAGGCGATAGGCGCTTGCCGCGCATCTGTCGCTTCGCCCCAGGCGCTCGCCTATCGCCGGACGCAGGGCTTGTCCACAGATGATATGCAGACAGGAGTCCTCGTGCAGGCGATGATTGGGCCCATCGCATCCGGCGTGGCGTTCACGGTCAATCCTGTCATGGGCGCGAGCGACGAGATGGTCATCAGCGCGTCCTGGGGGTTAGGCGAAGCGCTCGTCGGCGGTCACGTCGAGCCGGACGAGTTTCGCCTGCGCAAGCAGGACGGAGCATTACTGTCATCCCGTATCGGCGATAAGCTTTACCGCGTCACATCCGAAGAGGGCGTCTCCGGTCTGGTCGAAACGGGCGAAGATGAAAGGGGCAGACCGTCTCTCGACGCTGAGCAATTGAGGGAGCTGGCCGCGCTGCTCAAACGCATCGAAGAGCACTACGGCTCGCCGCAGGACGTTGAGTGGTGTCACGACGGCGCGCAATTCTGGATAGTCCAATCGCGCCCCGTGACCGCCGCGCAAACTCCCGCGCAGACGCTTCGAGATATCGAATGGACGCGCGCCAACGTGCGAGAGGTGCTGCCGGACATGCCTTCGCCACAGGTACTTTATGCGCTGTGTGACATCCTTGATCGCGGCATGCGCGCCTATTACGGCAACATGGTCGCGCCGGAAGCGCTGCTTGGGCCCATGATCGAAGCCTTCTATGGGCGTCCCTATTTCAACCTGACGCAGTTTCGTCATATCTGCCGCATGACGGGCAGCGATGCGGCTTCGGTGATGCGCTCGATGGGGCACGAAGGGGAGATCAAGCCTGAAGATGAAGTGGCGACGCGCCCGCCGCTCGGCGATATGTTGCGCGTGCTGCCGGACATGCTGCGTGTGGGGCGTATGCAGTTGACGTTGGGCAGTCTCGTCCGGCGAGCGCACGCCGAGGTGGAAGAGGATATGGCTTTCATCGGCGCGCACGACCCGCACGCGATGTCCGACGAGGAGATGGCTGCGTTTCTTCAAAGATGGAATGAGATGGCCGCTGAGCGCCTGGCCGTCATCTTCGCGCTGGCCGGAGTCTTGATCTACGAAACCGAGCTGCAAAAAATCTGCCGCCGAGTCGGCTTCCCTTACACGCGATTGGTGCACACGCACCTCGCCATCGGCGAGAAATCCGTCAGCGCACAGCAGGGCCTGGATCTTCTGGAACTGTCGAACCGTGCGCGGCGCGAAGAGCGGGCGCGCGAATATTTTCGGCGCAGCACTGATGGCTTAGAGGGCTTTCGTGAAGCTTTACGCGGCACGGAATTCCTCAACGGGTTCGAGCTTTTCCTGCAACGGTATGGTCATCGCGGCAACTACGAATCCGACTGGGCCCTGCCGCGTTACAGCGAAGACCAGACGCCGCTGCTCTTTGCCATTCGCTCTCATGTGCAAGCGCCCGAATCGCAGACGCCGGAAGCGATCATCGCGCGCCAGGAGCGTGAGGCGAGCGAGGCATGGCAGGAGTTCGAGGGTAAGCTGAGCCGCTGGCAGCGTCTACACCTGAGGCCGCGCGTGCGCTGGCTGCTCAAGCGCACCAAACAAATGTACGTCTGGCGCGAGCTTTGTCGCTCCGAGATGATGCGTCCGCCATCGGCGGTCAGGGGTTGGCTGCTTGTGATGGCCGAGCGGTTCGTCGAGCGCGGCTGGATTGAGGAGCGAGACGACTATTTCTTCCTGACGCGCGAAGAGATCGCGGAGGGCATCGCGGATACGGAGAAGGCCGCGCGGTTTCGCTCGATCATCGCCGGGCGCAAAGCCGATTTAGAGATGTGGCGGCATCTTGATATGCCGCTCCTGATGCGCGAGTCTGAGCTGCCTTCACTGCTGCGACGCAACGCGAGCCTGAGCGCCACGGCGCGCGCCGTCGTCGGGGAGTTGCGTGGCCTCTGCGTGAGCGCGGGATGTGTCGAGGGTGAAGTGCTGGTGATGCGGGACGCGTCGGAGTTTGCGCGCATGCGGCGCGGCGCGATTCTCGTCGCGCCCGCGACAGACCCTTCCTGGACGCCGCTCTTTACGCTCGCTTCCGGCGTCATCGTCGAAGTCGGCGGGACGCTCTCGCACGCTTCCACGGTCGCGCGCGAATACGGTCTTCCGGCCCTGGCCAATCTCAAGAACGCGACCAGGCTTTTGCAGGACGGTGATCGTGTCCGGCTCGACGCCACAAACGGCGTCGTCCGGCTCATAGAGCGAAAACAATCAATCGGATGAGAGGCAGATTATGGTCACATTAGAGACAGAGCGCCTTATCCTTCGCATGTTCCGCGAGGATGATTTCGAGTCCTACGCACGCATCTGTGCCGACGAGGAAGTGATGCGTTATCTCGGAGGCAAAACCTTTTCGCCCCTGGAAGCCTGGCGGCACATGGCCTTCCTCATCGGCCACTGGCAACTGCTCGGGTACGGTCATTGGGCCGTCGAGGAGAAAGCCACCGGCGCGATGATCGGTCGGCTGGGTTTTCTGAATCCCGTGGGATGGCCCGGCTTCGAGATCGGCTGGACTCTCGGGCGCGACTCCTGGGGAAAGGGTTATGCGACGGAAGGCGCGCGGCGCGCGTTGCGCTACGCCTTCACAGAGCTTGACCGCGATCACGTCATCAGTCTCATTCATCCAGAGAACCGCGCTTCGATTCGCGTCGCCGAACGCCTCGGCGAGAAGCCCGAAGGAAAGGCGGAGATTCTCGGCATAAAGGTCGTGGTCTACGGCATTGACAGAGACGATTGGCAGGACGCCTGACAGATGAGCGATTGATGGATGAAAGAATTCACCGAAGCTGAAAAGCAATTATTGATAGCGGTCGGCTGGTTCAGAAGCCGTTACGGTCTGATGGCGGGGATAGCCGAGGACGCTGAGCCCAACGAAAATAATCTACGGGCGTTCGCAGAGAAGTGGATCGGCAAATACCTGGTTGACTGGGCGGATGCTTACCGGACTCTGAGCGAGCGCGGCCTTTTAAAGAAGAGCGGTCGGGCCTACTCTTTAACCGAAAGCGGGCAGGCAGCGCGAAAGGCGCTCGAAGTCTCTCATCCCCTGTGGCTCTACGAGTACGACAATTTCTTCAGCGATGCGGAGAAGAGCCGCGCGCACGCGCTCCTTTGCGAGAGAGTCTACGGCCTCAATCTTTGCCAGCACGGTCTGGCCGACATCGCTCAACTCCACAAGCTGGTCGCGGCCCTCAACCTCGGCGCAGGCGAGCGCGTCTTAGACCTCGGCTGTGGGAGCGGGCTTATCACCCAGTACCTGTACTCTCTGACGGGCGCTGCCTTCGACGGCATAGACATCTCGGAAGAAGCGATCAAACGCGCACGGCTGAGGACTGTGGGCAACGAGCGCTTAGCCTTCCGCGTCGGCAATATGAATCGCCTGGACTTCGCTCCTCAAACTTTCGACGCCCTCGTCGCCATAGACACCCTGTACTACGTCAATGATCTGGAAGAGAGCCTCAGACAGATGATCGCCGTCTTAAAGACCGGAGGGCGGATGGGTCTCTTTTTTACGCAGTGGATAAACGAGCTTGCGGAGGCTCAGGAATTGCTGCCGGAGCATACCGCGCTCGCGGCCCTGCTGAAAAAATACGACTTGAGTTTTACGACCATTGACCTGACAAGCGATGAGGCAGAGCACTGGCGCAGGAAGGTCGAAGCCCTCGAGGAGCTGCGACCCGAATTCGAGAAGGAAGGAAATACAGGCTTATACGAGTACAGGTATAGCGAGGCGCTGCGATACGCGAATTGGGATTTGAGAAAGCGCAGTCGCTATCTCTATCACGTCCGTCTCTCATAGCCGTCTGCAAATGGATACCACCACTTAGCGCAGCATGCAGGTCAGTAGCGTCATCTACTTGCAAACCGCTATAGCGCATTGGCTGCTCAGAAGGAAATCATGAGAGTCATGCTCATGTGAGCATGACTCTCATCGTTATAGTTTGACGGGCGCGACCGTTCGGGTTAGAGCTTTGATTCTTCGCGCGCTCCCTGCTTATCGCCGGAGTGGTGATGGCGACGCGTCCATTCGGCGATGCTCTCGCGTATGAATTCGCCCAGGTCTTCGATCTCGCGTCCAGACTTGTGCCAGAAATCCTTGAAGGTCTGCGGGTCGAAGGCGACGCCGTAGGCGCGCCGGAACTTGGCCGATGGGCCCAGCTCGTCTTCGTAATAGGCTGAGAGCTGGCGGCAAGCCATCGCCGTCACGGTCAGCGAGCTGTCTGCCGGTAGGGGCTCGAAGACGGCGGCGACGCTCTCGTCAATCTGCTTCAACCTGGCGAGCACGCGATTATACTTATCCACACAGAAGCGTGCAGCCCCCTTGTCATCATCTGTCAACTCCGAATGCATGGCCGTGCGCGCCGTCTGGCGCAGCACGTTGACCAGCTTCAATAACTCTTTTTCTCTTTCCATTTCATACCTCTCGATCTTAAAAGTTCGACGCGCGCGCGCAGCAACTGCTTGCCGCGATGCACGCGCCATTTGACGCTCGCAAGCGAGACGCCCAGAAAGGCTGCTATCCGCTTGAGCGGCATCTCGTCCAGATAACGAAGGCGCAGCACAAGCGCGTAGTCAGCCGGGATATTTTCGAGCGCGAGGCTGAGCTCTTCATCGCCTGCGCTTTCCGCAAGGAGCGGCCTTGAGAGCGCGCCTATTTGTTCGAGCAGCATCTCGTCGAACTCGACCCGCCCCTTCTCCCGCACGCGCGAGCGACTGTGCCAACGCAGGGCTCGCCTTCGCGTAATCGCCCACAGCCAGGCGGCGAATTTTTCCGGGTTTTCAATTGCGGGCAACGCCTTGAAGGCGAGCAGCAGTGCGTCCTGCGCGACATCTTCAGCATCCTCGCGCCCGACGATTGACTGCGCGACTCTCATCACCGCCGCGCGGTAGCGCTGGGCCAGATCGTCAAACGCATTCAGGTCGCCGAGGATGGCCGCGACGACGAGCACCGCGTCCGGTATCTCCGCTTCCACTACGGCTTCTACTGCGCGCTCGTTCGCCATCCAAACTCCAAAACCGGCAGCGCTGCGCTCCCGAGCTGCCCTCTACTTATTAAAGAGACGTGCGGTGAGGGAAAGGATAGTGGCCCGTTAAAAATTTTCGCTCAAAAGAATTCGCTCCTGATCGAAGCAGTGGCGCCTCTTTTCACTCTCAATCATGTAAGCGACTCGCGGTAAAGACGCTCTGTCGCCGCGACCATCTGTTCGAGGCTGAACCGCTCGCGCGCCCTCCTGCGGGCACGCTCCCCCAGACGCGCTCGTTCCACGGGGTCTTCAAGCAGTCGCGCGATGGCGCGGGCCAGCGCTTCAGTATCGCCGATGGGGACGAGTAAGCCGCTCGCGTCGTCTTCGATGCTCTCGCGCGCACCCTCCGTCGCCGTGGCGACCACGGCGAGGCCGCTCGCCATCGCTTCGACAATCGCAAGTCCGAATGATTCCGTGTGCGAGGCGGAAACGAACACGTCCAGGGCGCAAAGGAGCGGGGCAACATCGTCAAGCCAGCCCGTTAGATGAACGCGCGTCTCCAATCCAAGCTCATGGATCAGTCTTTCGACGTGCGCGCGCGTCTCGCCCGTGCGAGAGAAGTCTGCGCCCGCGATGATGAAATCGGCACGGGGAAAGCGCTCGGCCAGTTGCGCTGCCGCACGCAGGAACTCCTCCTGCCCTTTGAGCGCTTTGAACTCTCCGACCGTGCCGACCAGTAGCCGCCCCGGCGCATATCGCGGTAGTGTCCGGCGAAACGCCTCGCGGTCAAAGCCGCGCGCCGCGCGGTCAAAGCGCTCGATATCGATGCCGTTGTGCACGACGCTGATCTTGTTGGCAGGAAAGATGCGCTGCGCCTCAAGCGCGCTTGCGACGGCCCGCGAGACGGCGATGACGCGCGAGACGCTTGAGAGCGTAAAGACGTGCAGCCTGTTGAGGTGGAATAGTACGTGTCGCGTGATGAAGAGCCGCGCCCGCCGATTACGTCTCGCCGCGTAGGATGCCAGAGGATAATCGCGCGCCATGTGCGCGTGCACGATCTCTATCTCAAGACGGCGAACGAGACGCGCAAGCCCATGCGCGCTCGGCACGTCGAGCGCATTACGCAGAGGCAGCGTAAAGATGTTTTGCGGCGGCAGGGCAGAGAGTTCTGCGCGCAGTGGCGATGTGGGCGCAAGCACAGCGTGCACGTCATGGCCGCGCCGCGCCAAAGCATTCGCCAGGTCGGCCAGATGCCTCTCGCCGCCGCCGAGCGCCCGCGCCGAACTGATATGCAGAATTCTCAAAGGATGAAGGCGGAAGGATGAAGTAAAAGCGATTAGCTTTTCTGACTCATCCGTATTATCGATTCGTCATAGCGCGCGAGCAAGTCGGAGGGGCCATCGTAGATGGCTATCGCTCCGGCGGCGAGGAGTTCTTCGTCAGGGAATCCGCCGCAGCGAACGCCTATGGTTTTGATGCGGAGCTTGCGCGCGGCCTCCGCATCATAGGGCGTGTCGCCGATGACGACCGCTTCGTCCGCAGCCGTATCGTCAAGCTGTTCGAGTGCGGCCTTGAAGATGTCTGGATGCGGCTTCGATCTGTCGGCGTCGTCGGCTGAGGTCTCTCCTTCGACCAGGTCTTCGATGTGCGCGATCTTTTTATAGGCGGAGAGCTCATCCTCCTTGGCCGAAGATGCGAGCACGACTCTCTTGCCGTCCGCCTTGATCTTCAGGAAAAGCTCGCGCACACCGGGGAAGGCGCGGACTCTTGGCAGATAGTCGCGCTTGAAAATCTTGCTGCGATACTCCTGCATCTCTTCGCCGTACGCTTCCAATTCTTCTCTGGAGAAGAAGACCGGCATCAACTGATCGCCGCCTTTGCCTATCTGGTGGCGCACCTGCTGGTAGGGAATATCTTTGCCGAACTCTTTGAACGCCTCTTTCCAGGCTTGCGCGTGCAGGTCTACGGAGTCAACGAGCGTTCCATCAATATCGAATATGACCGCCTTGATCATTCACACCTCTCCCTCGAACGGTTTTAAGTATGCGGAGAGAGTACAACACTCTCTCGCCCCGTGTCGCGCCCGTTTGCCCCCTTGGGCCCATAGAGTGTCCGAATAAGGATGAGAGCGCCCACTGAATGCGCGCCGTCTTGTTCCGCTTTAGTACGCGAACGAGAGGCGGACAGGAAAAGCTTTACATCGCAGGGTTGACAGAGCGCGCCTCGCTATCTCAACATATTACAAAGTTCCCCGAGAATAGCAGGCAGCCAGGCTAATGTCGGCACGACTCTTGCCGCTTGAGTGAAGCGTGCGACACCCGTGTTTGGTTTCGCCTTTATGGACAGCGAAGAATGAAGGAGCAAGATAATTATGGCTAAGGCTAAGTTGGTGACAGGTCTCTTTAAAACGCGCGTCGCGGCGGAAGCCGCCGTTGACGCCATCATCAAGCGCGGCTACACGCGCGATGACATCAGCGTCCTGATGTCAGACTCGACGAAGAATAAAGAGTTCGCGCTCCAGACGGGAACGCACGCGGCTGACGGCGCGGGCATCGGCGGCGCGCTCGGCGGCGCGCTCGGCGCAACGCTGGCCGCCATCGCCGCCGTCGGGACGACCATCGCTTTGCCCGGGCTCGGGCTCGTGATTGCCGGGCCGATTGCGGCGGCGCTCGCCGGTGCGGGCGCGGGCGGCGCGACGGGCGGCTTGATCGGCGCTCTGATCGGTGCCGGCATACCGGAGCATCGCGCTAAGGTTTACGACGCGGGCCTGCGCGGCGGCGGCATACTGCTTGGCGTCGAAGCGAAAACGGACGAGGACGTGAGCAAGCTCGAAAAACTGCTCGAAGACATAGGGGCCGAGCACGTTCGCTCCGAATAGTGAGAGAAGGCCGCAAGAGCAAGGGGAAGACAAGAGAGAGATGTTAGAGGAGGCGTCAGGGTCGGCGAAGGCCAACGTCATTGACACGCTCAATGACGCCTTTGGGCCAAGCCCGCCAGGGGCGGGCCGTCGTATTCGTGCGCGCGCGCAAGTAATTTCAGTCGAGAGGGCTCGCGCGCCTGAGGGAGGGACGTGATGCAGAGAACGGAAAAGGTCATCGAGATAAACGCGCCCGTCGAGCGTGTCTTCGATCTCTTCAGCGACTTCGAGAGTTTCCCCAGGTGGATGAGCCATATCAAGGAGGTCAGATATACGGGCCGTCGCTATACGCGCTGGACGGCTGAAGCGCCGCTCGGCTCAAGCGTCGAGTGGGAAGCGGAGACGACTCGATTCGAGCCTGATCGGCGTATCGCCTGGCGCAGCGTGCGCGGCGATATCGAGACGGAAGGCGAGGTCATCTTTCAGGAAACGTCGCGCGGCACGACGCTCGTCCGCGTCATGCTCGGTTATGACCCGCCCGCCGGTCGCCTCGGCGCGCTCGTCGCACGCCTCTTCGGAACGAACCCCGAAGAGCAGTTGGAAGAAGACCTCGAACGCTTTGCAGAGGTCGTCGAAGCGCGACGGCGCGGAAGGCTCCACGAGCGCGCGGGAAGAGGAAGACGCGCGCCTTCTTACAATGAGCGAGCGATGCGCTCGGGTGTCGGTGGTCGCGGCGACGTGGAGGAGCGCGTGCGCGACTGGGAGGATAGAGACGGAGGCTACGGGCCCAGGCGGCATGAGCGGTCGCCAGGAAGTGGGCTTGAGCCGGAGCGTCGGGCCCGGTTCGATCAGGAGCTGCGAGAAGCGCTCGGCAGCCAGCGAGAAAGCATGCGGCGCTACGCTGAGCAGAGGCGCAGGGATGAGCAAAGGTGGCGGCGTGAAGAGGCGGAGCGCGACCCGCGTGTGCGCGACGAGCGCGGCCCTGCCGACGAGCGTCGTCTTTACGAGAGAAGAATGCGCGAACGCACGCCTCCGGCGCGTCGCGGCACGGAAAGTGACGTTGATCGTCGCCCAGCGCCCGAGCGTTACGCGCTCACGCCACGCGAAAGAGAGTTGGAGCGAGAGCAGCGCAGGCCCGACACAGAATACTCAAGAAAGGCTTTCAGTCGCGGCGTAGATAAACTCCTGGACGAGGATGATGCGCCGAGCACGCGCTGGCGCAGAGGGTAGATGAAGCTTGCGCCGAAGGTTGAATGATCGTTTGAAAGAGAAAAGCCGCGCTTGATGCGACCTGCATCAAGCGCGGCTCTCTTTGTGCTCATGGATGGTAAGTTACTTGCCGATGGCTTTGCCTACGTCCTCGACCGTCTCGCCGACTTCGCGTTTGAAGGTTCCATATCCTTCCTGAATATTACCCTTGGCGCGATCTGCCGCCCCCTCGCTCTCCAACTCTTTATCGTCTATCGCATCACCGATATTCTCTTTGACTGCGCCCTTGGCCTGATCGAATTTGCCTTCAACCTCATCTTTATTTGGTAAGCCCATAACTGAAAATCCTCCATCGTGCGGATTCCTGGTTTTTGACTGCTGAGCGAAACACCCGCACCTGTATCGCCGACGGCGAACTGTTTCGTTTGCCGCAGAAGTGTTCGGCAAGCGATGTGCCAGATGGGCCAATCGAGGCGGGAAACCTTTTGCGCCAGCCCTAAACCGTTTGATTACGATGATACGCAGTTGGTGGGCTTGATCGCAGAGCGATGCTCTTGCAAGCATCAACGTGCGTTTCCGTACATTCCGTCCGGCGGCTGTGCTTGGTCTTCGGACAATCGGGAGACAGTTTGTCAGAGGAAAGGCGACAGGCTCGCAACTGTGCGGCAGCAAGGGCGCGATCTTGAACGCCCGTTGCCTGCTCGCGACTCTCAGATAAAAAGAGAGAGGCGCGCTAAGCCCGTGAGCCTTGCGCGCCTCTGTGGTTGATGGCCCCACAGGCTTCGCTTAGAACCTCGAAGCCGGAGGAGCGGTGACAAACTAGAACTGGAAACGCAGCGCGAACTGAATCTGGCGCTCGCGGTATTTATTGCTGTCCGTCGTCGTCACGCTGCCGAAGGCCGGTGTGAAACACAACCCGTTAGGATTGTTGGTCGTGATTCCGTTGGTCGCAGCACAGTTGGTCGCCGGAGTGTAGAGCGTCCCGCTTTGACCGAACACCTGCGTACGGTTGAACAGGTTGAAGGCTTCGGCCAGCGCTTCCAGGCTATATCTTTCCGTGAATCTGAAACGCTTTGAAACTCTCAAATCCACGTTCTTGATGCTCGGGAGGCGGAAGGAATTACGCGGGAGCTGGGTGAAACGGTTGTCACCGTTCGACCCGTTCAAGGCTGAGCCCGAAACGGTGGCACTGAAGGGCGCGCCGCTGTAGTAGACGTAAATCGGCGCGATTGTCCAACCGTTGAGCAGGTAGCCATAGAAGGAATGCTCGCTGCCCTTGTAGAATGTCGGCGAATAAACCGCGCTCACAACCAGTTTATGGCGCACGTCGAAGGTGCTTGGCCCCTTATCGTAGGTGCGATCGAAGATATCCACCGGCTGGTTGAAAATGCTGGTGGTGATCAGTGAGTTTTGTCCGGTATCGGTAGACTTCGCCAACGTATAGCTGGCCTGGAATTGCAGGCCATTGGTGAAGCGACGATTCGCTTGCAGGATGAGGGCGTTATACTCGGACGTGACCGAGCTCTGTTCCTGAAGCAGCGACGGAAGCGCCGTGTTGGCACGCGCATAAAGCGGCAGAGTGAAGGTTTGTCCGTCCGCCTCTCCGCCATATATCGTGAAGGTTCTGAAACCTCCCGTCGGGGCAAGGTTCTGATCCACGAAGGTCGGCAAGTGACTGCCTTTGGCTCCGACGTAGGAGATCGAGGCCACAGTGTTTTTGGCAATTTGTCGCTCAAGAACCAGGTCGTATTGCGCAATCTGCGGCGTCTGGAAATCCCTCTGGAAGAAGAAGATTGTCGCCGCCCCGAATGTCGTCACAGTACTGGGCAGGACATTGGGGAAGATGGGCGCGCAAGGCGTCGTCGCCGTGGCAACAACCGGGAAGCAGTTCGTCGTCGTGTTATTGGCAATGCTGATCGTTCCCTGTCCGGCAGTATTACCCGTCTTGAGCAGGTTGTTCCAGATGTGGCCGCCCAGGATGCGCCCGTAATAGATACCTGCGCCGCCGCGAATCGAAGTTTTGCCGTCGCCGAAAAGGTCGTAAGCAAAACCGAAGCGCGGGCCGAAGTTGTTTTTGTCGCTCGGCATAGTCGAGGTCGCCTCGGCAACGGTGCGCAGATCGTTCGGGATAACCGTCGTGTTGTTGTTAGGCAGTATCGCGCTGGGGAGTTGTTGATACTCGTAGCGCAAGCCCAAGTTGACGGTCAAACGCGGTGTCACGCGGATATCATCCTGCAAGAAGAAGCTGTACTCGTTCTCGCTGAATTTTATGCCCGTGATGCCAATGCCCTGAACGTAATTGCTCGTGTAGCAGCGGCCAACCAAACGCGCGGTGCTGGAAGAGCACGTCGTTGTCGCCGGTAGAGGCGTCACGAAATTGACGTAGTCGATGATGAAGTCGCTGATGTTGTTGTAGGAGTAAGAACCGGCCTCGGAGCCTCTGTTCTGGATATCGTCAACAACGTGATTGAAGTCGCCGCCGAACTTGATCGTATGGCGTCCAACGCTCCAGGTTATAGTGTCGGCAAATTGCGTACGATCCTCGAAAGGATACTTGAGGCGCTCGAAGTTGGTGGTCGTGCCGAACGTCAATCCGTTCGTCAGAAAGACCTGCGGCGAACGGACGCCTTGCGAGGTCGTGGCGGTTTGCGGCTCGCCCGGGAGCGGTTCCTGGCTCAAGGCAAATTCATGATCCTGCGAATACTGGAAACGCGCTTCGTTCAGCAGCGTGGGAGTGAAGGTTGACTGAAGGCGCAGGTTGGTCGTATCGACATTAACGAAGTCGTCACCGAAACTGTGTCGCGCATTCGTGTTGGTGGCCTGCGTTTGCAAACCGGAAGGAGACGCCCAGCGCAGACGGTTATACGAGGCCGTGAACAGGTGGTTACTGTTGATCTGCCAGTCAATCTTCGGGAAGATGATTCTCTGGTCGCCCCTGCGCGGCGTCTCGCCGGTCAGAGAGTTCAGGAAGTTGACCGTGTTGTCGATTTGAGCGTTGGTCAGACCCTTGGCCAACAAGGCCGTGCGGGCCGCCGACCCAGTCGCCACCGTGTTCAAGTAGCTGGGGACAAAGAAGACTGCGAGACCTGGAAAGTTGCGCTTCTGCTGGTCGTAGCTGAAAAAGAAGAAGAGGTGGTTTTTGACAATCGGGCCGCCGAGCGTGCCGCCGAACTGATGGCGAATGTCGGTCGGCTTGATTCCCACCGGAGTCGAAACGCCATTGATCAGGACGTTTCGGGTCGCACGTGGATTACGCGCACCGAAACGGTTATTGCGGTAGTACTCGAAAAGATCGCCGTGAAACTCGTTGGTTCCGCTTTTGGTCACCGAATTGACCACAGCACCCGCCGAGCGCCCGTACTCAGCCGAGTAGTTCGACGTGTTGACCTGAAACTCTCGAATGGCAGACGCGCTGACAACATATCCGATGCGCGTGCGTCCGCGTTCCTCCGAGTGGAATGACTGGTTATTGTCGCCGCCATCCACAGTGCTGTTGTTGAGCAGGCCGGAAATGCCGCGAAAGCTGATCAGACCGAAGGGGCCGTCGGGAACGGAGGCGGGGGTCAAAAGCACAAAGTCCGAAGCGCGGCGTCCATTGATCGGCAGTTCGCTGATGGAAGTCTGGTTGATATTGGTCGCCACGTCGGGCGAAGTGGTATTGATAACCGGCGCGTCCGCTGAAACTTCAACCGTCGCCGTCGCCCCGGCGATACCCAAGGGGACGTTGAGCGTCGTCACGCGTCCGACTTCGACCACCAGTTCCTGAGCAAAATCAGCGAAGCCGGAAGCCGAAACCTTCACGCTATAAGTTCCGGGTTGAAGATTGCCGATGCGGAAACCGCCGTCGCCCTCAGTCGTCACCGTCGATTCTTGGTTTGTGCCGACGTTGGTTGCCGTCACAGTTGCATTTGGTACGATGGCTCCTTGTGGGTCGGTGACTTTACCACCGATGCCACCCGTCACCGTTGATTGTGCGAATCCAATCGCACAGAGCGCGAGAACTATAAATATCGCCGAAGCGAGTCGGACAAGTTTCGACATAGCAGGGGAACTCCTTCTAGATAGCTGGTTGAAGTTGCAGTCTTAATCCGCGTGGCCGCATAGGCACGGACATTAAAGTCTGAGTTGCGAGAACATCTATTACTGCGTCATACAAGAGGAATTGGGCTGAACCCTTTGGCTCCGTGTGTAGAAGTAAACTTCTATCATGATGCATATGCTTTGCGCAAGCGTGACAAAGGAAGAAAATCAAGGTTAAGGGAGAGCGCGTTTGACCATCAGCAGGGCGCAATCGCAGCCGCTTAAAAGCTGATTACTATTCGCAACAATCATGCCGTGTCCGCCACATTTTCGGCGTGCCATCTAAGGATATGATTTAGCAGCCGTTAGCCCGAGAACGCGCCTCGTGCGTCCTGCCGCCGACACCCATTTTTTTGGATTTAGATATGAAATTTAGGATAAGCGCCGAGGCGGGATAGGAGCATCGGGCGACGAGCGGCGAGACAGGTTTTCAGCCTCTCGCCCGCCGCCCGCCGCCCGCCGCTCGTCACACTCTTTCTTAGAGTCGCTCGCAGATGATCGCAATGCCCTGCCCGCCCCCTATACAGGCGGTCGCCAGCCCGTAGCGCCCTCCACGACGCCCGAGCTCGCCGAGCATGGTCAGCACCAGCCGCGTGCCGGAAGCGGCGAGGGGATGTCCGAGGGCAATCGCGCCGCCGTTAACATTGGTGCGTGCGCGATCAAGCCCCAGCTCTTTTTCCACCGCCAGGTACTGCGCGGCGAAAGCCTCGTTGACCTCCACGAGATCCATATCTTCAAGCTTCAGACCGGCGCGCTCAAGGGCCTTGCGCGTGGCGGGCACAGGCCCTATGCCCATCAGCTCAGGCTCGACCCCGGCATAAGCCCAGCTGACGATACGCCCCTGCGGCTTCAAGTCTCTGGCCTTGACGTAATCCTCTCCGGCGATGACGAGGGCAGCCGCGCCGTCAACGATGCCGGAAGCATTGCCCGCCGTGACGAAGCCGTCTTTGCTGAAAGCGGGCCGCAGCTTGGCCAGACCTTCGAGCGTCGTCTCCGGGCGCATGTGATCGTCCGTGTCGAAGATGGTCACACCCTTTCGCGTCTTGATCTCGACGGGGACGATCTCTTCGGCAAAGACGCCCGCGTCTTTCGCGCGCTTGGCCTCCTGCTGCGACCTGAGCGCGTAGCTGTCCTGCTCTTCGCGCGAGATTTCGTGACGCCGCGCCAGGTTCTCAGCCGTGCCCGCCATGGGCGTATTGCAGTAAGTGTCCAGGAGAGCGACCATCAGGCTGTCTTCGAGCTGGCCCTGGCCGAGCGCAAACCCTGAGCGCGCGCCGCGAATCACATGCGGCGCTTGCGACATGGACTCCATCCCGCCGACCAGGGCCGTTTGGGCTTCGCCCAGCAGGATCATGTGCGCGCCGGAGATGATTGATTGAATACCGCTGCCGCACAGGCGGTTGACCGTCAGCGCGGGACGATCAAAGGGGACGCCCGCTTTCAAGGCGACGTGGCGTGCGCCGTAAATGGCGTCGCCCGAAGTTTGCAGCGCATTGCCGATGATCGTGTGATCGATCTCTTCGGGGCGGACGCCCGTCGCCTCAAGCGCGCCGCGCGCCGCGATCGCTCCCAGATCAATCGCCGAAATATCCTTCAAAGCGCCGACATACTCGCCCATCGGCGTGCGCTTCCCGCCGAGAATAAAGAGATCACGAGACATCTTCTGCCATACCTTTCTCCAGTGAAAATATTGATGCTGATCGAAACAGATGAGATTAACAAACTCGCACGGGAGCGTCAAAAGGGACGGAGGCTTACTCGTCTACGCTCCTGCTTTTTCAGTCCGTGAACCTGTGTTGTGCGCGATAGCGATGCAGCAACTCTTCAAGAAAGCCTTCGTAGGTGAAGGCGTCCTGATCATAGGCCGGGCGAAGCTTGTACATGATCGGCAGGGCGACGCGCCAGGCCATCCACTGCCGCGTCGCATCCGGCAAATCCCAGCGCCGCCTGAGGAAGGTCTCAACCACCTCTATCTCCTTGGCCGAAAGAGACGAGAGATCGGCTGTGAAGGGGAGCGGCTTGAACGAGCGACGCAGCGCCGCATCGCTCACCGGAGAGGCGAAGACTTGATCGAAGCTCGGCACTTCCGCTTCGCGTTCACGCACGACGACGCTTCCGGCGAGCATATCGCCCAAGCGCTGATCTTTTGAGCTGATGAAGACGGTGATGAGGCCGATGGAATAGAAGCCGACGATAGGGACTGGCGTCGGCTGCATATCGAAAATGCGCATGACGTTCCGGACGGCTGCTTCCCAGAAGGTGATGGGCCGACCGTCTTCGCGTATGACGCGAAGCTTCAACCAGCGCTTGCCCGGCGTCTGCCCGTTCCAGAGCCACTCGAAAAAAACGAAGTAGCTTGAGAAGATCAGGAACAGGAGGAGAATCAGCAAAGCCTCGACCCACTTCGGCGCTTCCTTGAAGGCATCGACGAGGCTCGTATAGTCCAGGAGAATAGAGAAAGCGATGACGATGAGCGTCATGACGGCGAGCTGTAAGGCGTGGTCTATGGCGCACGCCAGAAAGCGATTGCCTGTGGAGGCGAGGGCGAAATGCAGCGGCACGCGCTCCGGCGTCTCGATGATTAAGGTCTCTTCGTTACCAATGGCCTGGGCTGACATACTGGCCGTCTTCTTTCTACTTTACCCGTCCGAAACCTGGCTGCCTCGGATGCGCAGAAAGCGGCGCTTGCCGACTTGCAGTAGAAGCTCGTCGCCAGTGTCGATTGCGACAACAGCGCTTGTATCCGTGCCGCGTGCACCGCCTATGCGTACGCCCCCTTGCTCGATCAGCCGTCGCGCTTCGGCAACTGACGACGCAAGACCTGTTCTGACAAGAAGGCGTGGTAGCGGCCATTCGCCAGCATCCAACTTAATCTCTTCAATCTCCTCCGGCGCTTCCTTGCGCTTGAAGATACGATTGAACTCCTGCTCGGCGGCCCCGGCGGCCTCGCGCGAGTGGAAGTCGGAGATGATGCGGGTGGCCAGCTCGACTTTCAGGTCGCGCGGATTGCGCTCACCGGCTTCGGCCCCGGCACGCAAGGCGGCAATCTCGTGCATGCTCAAATCCGTGAGCAGTTCGTAGTAACGCCACATCAGCTCATCCGAGATGGACATCACCTTGCCGAACATATCCTGCGGCGCTTCGTTGATGCCGATATAGTTGCCGAGCGACTTAGACATCTTCTGCGCGCCGTCCGTGCCTTCCAGAAGCGGCATGGTCATGACGACCTGCGCCTCCTGTTCATACTCGCGCTGAAGATTTCTCCCCAACAGCAGGTTGAATTTTTGATCCGTGCCGCCTATTTCCACGTCCGCGCGCAGCGCCACGGAATCGTAAGCCTGCGTCAAGGGGTAGAGCAGCTCGTGCAGGGCGACGGGGCGTTCTTCGCGCAGGCGTTTGGCGAAGTCGTCGCGCTCCGTAATCTGTTTGACGGTGACGTGCGAGGCGAGACGAATGAATCCGTCCGAGCCGAGCTTGTCCATCCATTCGGAGTTGAAGCGTATCTCCGTCTTCTCCGGGTCGAGCAGCTTGAAGATTTGCTGTTTGTAGGTCTCGGCGTTGGCGTTGATCTCTTCGCGCGTAAGCTGCGGGCGAGTGGCGCTCTTGCCCGAAGGGTCGCCGATCAGCCCGGTGAAGTCTCCGATGAGAAAGATGACCGTGTGCCCCAGCTCCTGAAAGGCGCGAAGCTTGCGGATGACGACGGTGTGGCCGAGATGTATGTCCGGGGCAGTCGGGTCTGCGCCGAGCTTGATGCGCAGCGCAACATTTGTGCGCGCGCTCTTTTCAAGCTTCGCGCGCAGCTCCTCCTCACGAATCACATCCACCGTGCCTTTGCGTAGCTGGGCAAGTTGTTCTTCAATCGTCATCATTATTGCGCGAGCCTCGTCAGCGATCATCAACCGCGGCGGCATTCTGCCGCGTGCCGGATTATAAGATTTAACAGGCGGATAGAGTAGCGTATCTGGCGCGCGGAATGATAGAGGGAGACCGATCTTGCTTTTCGCTCGCGGCGTTGTTAGCTTACAGCGATGATTGACGCACAGGACGTATCGCCCATGACAGAGGGCACAGACGACTCGCTTGAAGGCGTGCAGCTCTCCTTTATCGGCTGCGGCGTGATGGCCGAAGCCATGATCGCCGGTCTGCTCCGCCAAAAGCTCGTCACGGCGGGGCAGATCACCGGCAGCCACCCGCGCGAGGCGCGGCGCGATGAGCTTGAATCGAAGTACGGCGTGCGGATGGTCGAAAGCAACCGCGCGGCGGCGAGCGAAGCTCAGGCGTCGGGGGCCGACGAAGCGACTGCTCATGGCTCAAGCAGACTCTCGGCTCGCTCCGGCCAGATCGTTATCCTCGCCGTCAAGCCGCAGCGCCTCGGCGGAGTGCTCAGCGAATTGAAGGGGGCGGTCAGTCCCGAAGGGCTCGTCATCTCGATTGTCGCGGGCGCAACCATCGAGACGATTTCCGGCGAACTGCTGCACGGTGCGGTCGTGCGCGCGATGCCGAATACGCCCGCGCAGATCGGTCAGGGCATGACGGCCTGGGTGGCGACGCCCGAGGTTGACGAGAAGCAGCAGGGCCAGGTTCGCGCGCTCCTCGGGGCGCTGGGCCGCGAGATGCTGGTCGAAAAAGAGAGGATGATAGACATGGCGACGGCGCTCTCGGCGACGGGGCCGACCTACATCTTTCTCGTCATGGAAGCGCTCGTTGACGCCGGGGTTCACATGGGATTCTCGCGCCACGTCGCGCAGGAGCTTGTCCTGCAAACGATGCTCGGCAGCGTGCTCTTCGCGCGCGAATCGCACAAGCACCCGGCGGAGCTGCGCAACATGGTTACATCCCCCGGCGGCACATCAGCCGAAGCCATCTACCAGATGGAAAAGGGCGGACTGCGCACGGTGCTCTCGAAGGCCGTCTACTCCGCCTACCAGCGCGCCGTCGCCCTCGGAAAAACGGAGGGCCGAAAACCGGAGAAGTAAATTAACAGGGATGGACAAGAGCAAGGATGAAGGCGGAAGGATGAAGGATGAAGTAAAAGCATTCAAGATAGAGAAGCTTTCCTTTCATCCTTCCGCCTTCATCCTTCATCCTTGCTTTTCCATCCCTGTTCATTTCCTTTCTTTTATTAACGCCTCTTAACTCTCCGACCCTCTATCTCATAATCACCGCGCACGACGAGCGCGAGCGCTTGCGGATAAAGGCGATGCTCTTCGAGGAGTATGCGGGCCGCGAGAGTTTCGACCGTATCATCGTCGCGGACGGGGACGACCTGTTGAGCGATGATGGGCCCACCGTCGAGCGTCTCGTCAACGAAGTGGACTGTGCAGCCCGTCCACTTGACGCCGTGTTCGAGGGCTTGCCGGTGCGGATCCAGGCCGGGAAAGGCCGGCAGCAGGGAAGGATGAATATTGAGCGTGCGCCCGCGAAACGCTTCTATGAAATGGGTCGAGAGCAGGCGCATGTAACCGGCCAGGCAGACCAGCTCGACCCCGTATGCGCGCAGCGCCGCCGTAATCTCCCGGTCGTGCTCCTCTCGCTTGCGCCCGCGTCGCTCGATGAGCAGGGTTTCAAGTCCCAGCTCGGCGGCGCTGCGAAGTCCGGGCGCGGCGCCCTGGTCACTGATGACCAGGGCGATCTCCGCTTCGGGAATTCGGCCCTCACCAACGGCACGGGCCAGCGCCAGCATGTTTGAGCCGCGCCCCGAAATCAGGATGCCTATTTTCATAAAGAGAGGTCGAGCCGGAGATTTTCGCGCTTCGAGGTCAGAGCCTCTGCCGAAATTTCCAAGCTAAGTGATGCTGACTTCCCTCTGGCCTGCTATGACGCGCCCGATCTCATAGCAGGCGTGGCTTCGCTCGCGCAGGTGCGATTTGATCGCGTCCGCATCCTTTGCGTCGCAGATGATGACCATCCCGACGCCCATGTTGAAGGTGCGATACATCTCCGTGTCGGAGACGTGGCCCAGCTCCTGCATGACTCGGAAGATGGGTAGCACGGGCCAGGTGTCGCGCGCGATAAGGACGCCCGTGGCTTCGGGCAGTATGCGCGGGATGTTCTCTGTGAGCCCGCCGCCCGTGATGTGCGCGAGTCCTTTGATGTGGCCCTCGTCGAGCAAGGGGTCGAGGGCGTCCAGGTAACTCAAGTGCGGCTCAAGAAGCGCCGCGCCCAAGCTCTTGCCGAGCGCCGGAAAATGCGTGCTCACATCGCAGGCGGCAACCTCGAAAAATAGTTTTCGAGCGAGCGAGTAACCATTCGTGTGAAGCCCGGCCGAGGGGAGCGCGAGCACAACGTCGCCCGCACAGATGCGCTTGCCGTCAATCACCTTCTCTTTATCCACGACGCCGACGATAAAGCCCGCGACATCATATTCGCCGTCCGGGTAAAAGCCGGGCATCTCCGCCGTCTCGCCGCCGAGGAGCACGCAACGGTTGGCGCGGCATCCGTCGGCCACGCCCTCCACGACCGCCGCGACCGTCTCGGCCTCAAGCCGCCCCGTCGCAATATAGTCCAGAAAGAAGAGCGGTCGCGCTCCCTGCACCAGTATGTCGTTGACGCAGTGATTGACGAGGTCGCGTCCGATTGTGTTGTGCGTGTTGGTAGCGAAGGCGATCTTGAGTTTCGTGCCGACGCCGTCAGCAGACGCGACGAGCACCGGATGGCTGAGGGACGGGAACGCGCCGTCGAACATGCCGCCAAAGCTCCCTATCTCGGAGAGAGTGCGTTCGTTGAAGGTGCGGCGGGCAAGCTGCTTAATACGCTCGGTCGCGGCATTCGCCGCGTCAATCGAGACACCGGCGTCGCTATATGAGATTGGTTGGCTCATCAATTTATTCCAGCCGGGAAAGAAATTAACAGGAATGGATAAGAGCAAGGATGAAGGATGAAGTAAAAGCATTCAAGATAGAGCGGCTTTCCTTTCATCCTTGCGGCCTTCACCCTTGCTTTTCCACCCCTGTTTGATTCTGCTTTCATTAACAACTCTAGAGTTTGAAATTCTTCTGCCCCTTCGTCGCGCTGCGCTTTTCCAGCTCGTCTTGCAGCCTGCGTATCTCGTCTTCAGCCGACGCGCGCGACTCTTCGTCAATCGTGATCGTGATACGCAGGTGATCGCCGTCGGTTGCGCCTTCGGGGAGAAACGCGACGGGAAGATCAATCTGCGCCTGCTCCCGGTCGCCGAGCAGGATGACGGCCGTGTCGTTATCCTCTATGCGGTCTATGACGGCGTGAATGCTTGCAGCAGTAGTCTCTCTCTTTCGATCATCGGGCATCTCTCTATTAACCTCGTCGAATGATGAATGGTAGATGAAAAGGTGCGCGCGTGATTTACCGTCTACTTCTTTGCCGGTTTCTCTTTGGGGGCGCGCGGGGGCGGGCCGAAATCCCCGTAAGAGACGAAGCCTGTGCGCGTGGAATCGTCCTTCTGCGCTTCGCGCCCGGCCCAGAGGTCTGCATCCTTGGCTTCCTTGGCGGTCTTGATCTCATAGCCGTCGCCCTTGGTCTTGATCGTAATCTCGCCCTGCAAGTCCGTGCGATAGACTTTGACGCCCGCCGCCTTCAGGCGTGCGAGGGCTTCGGGCGACGGGTGTCCGTAGCGATTGGCCGCGCCGTCCGAGATGACTGCGACCTCCGGCTTGACGGCCTTGATGAAGTTTTCCGAAGTCGCATACTTCGAGCCGTGATGACCCACCTTGAGAACCCTGGCTTGGAGGTTCGCGTCCTTGCTTATCATGCGCTCTTCCGTCTGCGCCTCGGCATCGCCCGTCAGCACCATCGAGAACTTGCCGTAGTCCAGACGCACGACGACCGAATTGGCATTCGGCTCGTTGCCGCCGGAGCGCAGTTGATCTTTGGTGAAGAAAGGCTGGATGGGCGCGAGCACGGTGATGACAGCGCCGCCGCTCAGCTCAAACTTTTGCCCGGGCTCGGCCTTGGTATACTGCGCGCCCGATTTGTTGATGGCGTCGAGGAGGTCTCGATAAGCCTTCGTCGTCGGCAGCTCGGCAGTATTGCCGCCGCTCCCGCGCGTTCTAGTGCTACTGCTTCGACCGCTTCTGCCGTTCTGATTCGTCGCCGCCTCATCCGAGGTGCGCCCGGGAGGCGGCACGCTGCTGTCGAGCACGCTCTTGATGGATGTCGCGTTGATGACCTCGTCCGCGCCGCCGATGTGGTCTGCGTGCGCGTGCGTGGCGATGAAGAGATCAATCTGGTTCAGGTTGTAGCGCTTCATCGCGTCGAGCACGATCTTGCCGCGCCCGGTATCGCCAGCGTCCACGAGCACGACCTTGCGCTGCTTGGTCTCTTTATCTTCGGGCGCGATAATCAGAATGGAATCGCCCTGCCCGACATCGAGCACATGCACTTCGAGCTCCCCGCCCGAGGGCGGCGGCACTCTGCGCTTCTCCCACCAGGGCCAGACGAAGAAATAGCCGAGCAGCGCGACGATCAAAAGAAACACCGCCAGCGCCGCCAGCGCGCAGCCACACCCTTTGTTAAATTGGGCCAACGAGATTTACCTCCGAAGTAAACGACAAGAGAAGAAAATTAACAGGGAGGGACAGGAGGGACAGGAGAAGAAGAAGAGATGAAGCATTCATCGAGCAATGCTTTTATCTTTCCTCCTGCTTTCAGTTTTTATCCTGACAATCTCTGTCCATTCTGTTAATTCCTGCTTCCCGTTTGAATCAAGCCTCTCCTGACGGGACGGGCTCGCGTTCGCGGGCCCATTGCGTCTCGGCCTCGCGCGTGATCCGTGTCGGGTAGCGACCGTTCCAGCAGGCGACGCACGAAGAGTCCGAACTGATGCCTGTGGCTTCGAGCATCCCTTCGAGCGACAGGTAGCCGAGCGAGTCGGCTTCGATAAAGCGGCGCGTCTCTTCCACCGACATCTGCGCCGCGATCAGGTCGGACTTGTTCGGCGTATCCACGCCGTAATAGCAGGGGCTCACCGTCGGCGGGCAACTGATACGCATGTGCACCTCGCGCGCCCCGGCTTCCCTGACCATCCGCACGATCTTCTTAGAGGTCGTGCCGCGCACAATCGAATCGTCAATGAGGACGACGCGTCGGCCTTCGATCAGGTCGCGCACGGGATTGAGCTTGATGCGGACGCCGAAGGAGCGGATGGACTGCTTGGGCTCGATGAAGGTGCGATGCACGTAATGATTGCGCACGAGTCCCTGACGAAAATTGATGCCGCTTTGCGCCGCGTAGCCGATGGCCGCCGCCGTCCCGGAATCAGGCACGGGAACGACGATGTCTGCATCGGCCCTGTGCTCTAGGGCGAGGCGCTTGCCCATCTTATGGCGCGACTCGTTGACCGAGCGACCGTAGATGAGCGAATCGGGACGCGCGAAATAGACGTGCTCGAAGATACACATCGAGTGTGGGCGCTCGGGCAGAGGAAGAGACGATTGCAGCCCCTCGTCGTTGATGACGATCATCTCGCCGGGCTCCACGTCGCGCACGTAGCGGGCTTCGATCAGATCGAAGGCGCACGTCTCGGAAGCCACGACCCAAGCCTGGCCCAGCCTGCCGAGAGCGAGCGGGCGAAAGCCGCGCGGGTCGCGTATCGCAATCAAAGAGTCCGGCGTCAAGAAGAGCATCGAGAAAGCGCCTTCGGTATCGCGCAGGACTTCCGGTATGGCTTCGCTGATCGAGCGGGCCTGCGAGCGCGCGATGCCGTGCAGCACGACCTCCGTATCCGAAGTCGAAGAGAAGATCGCGCCCGTGCGTTCCAGTCTCTTTCGCTCTTCGCTGGCGAAGGGGAGATTGCCGTTATGGCAGATGGCGACCTGCCCGTGCTGGCAGGCGACGAGGAAAGGCTGCGCTTCGCGTATGGAGACCTCACCGGCTGTCGAGTAACGGACGTGTCCGATGGCGCTCGCGCCGGGAAGGCGGTCTAGTCGCGTCTCGTTGAAAACGTCCGAGACCAAGCCCATCGCGCGCTCCGAGCGAAGCTCCGCGCCGTCGCTCGCAACGATGCCGCAGGATTCCTGGCCGCGATGCTGCAAGGCGTAGAGCCCCAGATAGGTCAGGCGCGCAGCTTCCGCATGGCCGTAAATCCCGAACACGCCGCACTCGTCTCGAAATTTGTCCGCCCCTTTGTGATTCAAGATTTTTCGCCTCTCCCGCTTATATTACAATAGAGACATTGATATAAGGAAAAAGGTAACAGGTAAAAGGCAAAAGTGCGGACAAAAGCATTTTAATTGAAAGTGGTTCGCCGATGAGATGAGATGGCTGTCAGTAGGGCCCAAGCTCTCAAGCGGGTCTTGGTTGCGGGAGCACACCCGCCCGAGACCGCAGCCGCTAATGACCTGAAGGCTACGCTAACCTGTATGCTGCGCTCGGTGTTCGCACTCATTGGCAATCAGCAATAGAGGTGGTTTGCAGCTCCACTTTCGCCTTTGGCCTTTTCACTTTTACCTTCCTCGATTACACATTTGCGCTTCACTCCATTATCATGCAAAGCAAAATCCGGCAATGGGGGAAAAGGCAATGGACAAGGTGAAGGTTTACGGGGCGGACTGGTGCGGCGACACGCAGCGGGCGCTCAGACAATTGGACGGGCTCGGCGTCGTCTATGATTATGTGGATGTCGAGCAGGACGCGGAGGCTTCGCGCTGGGTCAAGGAGCAGAACGAGGGCAAGGAGCGTAAGCCGACGATCAAGGTCGGCTCGCGTGTACTCTCGACGCCCAGCGCGCAGGAGCTGGAAAGCGCTTTGCGCGCACAGGGCATGCTGTAAAAGGATGAGGAGGGCGCGTGCCGGGCCTGCGACAAGGGCTTTGGCACGCTCTTTCATCGATGTTAGATTAAGAGAATAACGGAAGCGCTCAGACCTATAGGTTCGGTGAATACTCTCAGCTATCAAATCCTGGCCGCAGTGCTGCGCGCCGCGCTCATCGCGGCGCTTGTCCTGGCAGGGTGGAACATCTACAGGAATTTGCCCGGCGGCAATCTGGTGACCACGGGGCCGCAAGCGCGTGGTGAAACGGCGTTACAGATCGTGCTGCGCGCCGCGCCGCGAGACGGGCAAGCGCCTCTGGATGTTCCCGTCGAGCTTTACTCGATCGATGTCGAGGCCGTCAGGCGCGAGTATCGCTCCGAGCCGCGACCCGGCATGCGCTTTGACGATTTTCTGGCGCGCCGCATGAAGAGCAACCCGCCCGTCACGTCCAGGCTCGACCGCAGCGGGCAGACCGTCGTCATGATCGCCCCCGGCAAGTGGTGGATTCACGCGCTGCTCTCCGGCGAGCAGAACGTCGAATGGCGACTGCCCGTCGAAGTCGCAGGCCGTCGGCAAACCGTCGAGCTCACACCCGAAAACGCCTACGCGCGCATGAAAACATTTTAAGGGCAGTGACGAGTGACGAGTGACAAGTTAGTGATGAGTTAAAGACAAGTGCTTGCTTTTCACTCATCACTCATCACTGTTTTTCTTCTGCTCGTCACTTGTCACTCGTCACTCGTCACTGCATTTATGAGGGCACTGCGATACGAAGGGAAGCTGCTGGCGGTCAGGGATATTCCGCAGCCTGTGGGGGCGGAAGAGGCTCTGGTGCGCGTGACGCTCTCGGGGATTTGCAATACTGACATAGAGATCGTGCGCGGCTACGCCGGCTTTCAGGGAACTATCGGGCACGAGTTCGTCGGCATTGTCGAGAGCGCGCCCGGAAGGACGGCGCTCGTGGGCCAGCGAGTGGTCGGCGAGATCAATGCCGGGTGCGGGCATTGCGAGTTGTGCGCCGCAGGCGACCCGCGCCACTGCCCTCGCCGGACGGTGCTCGGCATAGTGGGGCGCGACGGCGCGCATGCTGAATTCCTGCGGCTGCCTGTAGAGAATCTTCTGCCCGTGCCGGACGAGATAACGGATGAGCGCGCAGTCTTTGCCGAACCGCTGGCCGCCGCCTGCGGCATCACGGAGCGCGCACGGGTGACGAAAGAAACGCGCGTGGCCGTCATAGGCGACGGCAAGCTCGGGCTGCTCTGCGCGCAGGCGCTCTCCTTGACGGGCGCGAGCGTCACCCTTATCGGCAAGCACCCTGTCAAACTGCGTATCGCTCGAAGGCGCGGCGTCGAAACCGTCACGCTCGATCATCTGCGTGGCCGCGAGCGCAGCTTCGATACGGTGGTCGAAGCTTCCGGCTCAGGCGGCGGTTTTGAGCTGGCGCTCGATCTACTGCGCCCGCGCGGCACGCTCGTCCTGAAATCAACTTTTCACGGCGCGACCCGGATCAACGCGGCCCGCATCGTCGTTGACGAGATAAGCGTCATCGGCTCGCGCTGCGGACGCTTCGCGCCGGCGCTCGACCTGTTGCGTCGCGATGCTGTGGATGTCGACAGCATGATCAGCGAAGAGTTCTCACTCTCGGACGGCGTGCGCGCCATCGAACGCGCCACCGCACCCGGCATCATCAAAGTGCTGTTAAGGCAGTGACGAGTGATGAGTGACAAGTGACGAGGAGAAGAAAAACAGCGACGCGCGATGAGTCATGAGTGCAAAGCTTTTAACTCATCCCTCATCCCTCATGACACATCACTGACTTGTCACTGCTTTCCGTTGAGGTCAGCGTTCGGGCGGAAGTTTTACATTTCCCTTTTTCCTTTTGTCATGCTTTTCGCTATACTTGACGCCTTCTCTCCGTGGCTCATGTTAATATTCTGGTGCGGCATCACGCGTCGGCAATCTTTTGAGAGAGAGTTGCTCGAGCTATTGGGTTATTCTGAAAGTGGTGATTTATGTACGACCTTCCTAAAGATCAACTGACTAATACCGAGATTACTATCCTGCGTCGGCTGCGCGTCTGGATCGTGGCGCTGGCCGTGACATGCCTGGTGGCGGGCATCGGCATCGGCGCGCTGCTCTCAGGGCGCACGACCGTGGCGCAAAGCGGGACGGAGGCGGCGCGCGCGCCCGAAGCTCTCTCCGCCTCCTTCGCCGAGATTGCGCGTCGCGTCGAACCGGCGGTCGTTAAGATTGATACCAAGACGACTGCGCCCGACGTGGCGCAGCGCGGCGGCAGCGACGATGACGACGACAAAGACGAATCGGCAGCCAACCCGCTGCTCGACATGTTCCGCCGACAGTCGCGGCGTCCCTCCTACGGAGTGGGGAGCGGTTTTATAGTTGATCCCAAGGGCTACATTCTGACCAACCAGCATGTCGTGCAGGGCGCGACGCGCATCACCGTCGGATTGCAGTCGGGCGAAGAACTGCGCGGGCGTGTCGTCGGCGTTGATGAAGAGACGGACGTGGCGGTCGTCAAGGTGGATACGCCGCGAGACTTGCCGACCGTGAAGCTGGGCGATTCGACCAATGTTCAGGTCGGCGACTGGGTGCTCGCCATCGGCTCGCCCTTCGGGCTCGACCAGACCGTGACGGCGGGCATCATCTCCACCTTGCAGCGACAGACGCCCTACTTCACAAACTTCCAGCAGTTCTTGCAGACGGACGCGGCGATCAACCGTGGCAACTCCGGCGGGCCGCTCGTCAACATGCGCGGCGAAGTGATCGGCATCAACTCGCAGATCGCCACTTCGACCGGAGATTACAACGGCATAGGCTTCGCGCTGCCATCGAACGAAGCCTCTTTCGTCTATCAGCAGATCGTCTCGCTCGGCAAAGTGAGGCGCGGCTACCTCGGCATCATCCTCGACTCCGTGAAGCCGGAATTCGCCCGCGTTTACGGCCTGGCCGAAGCCAAGGGCGTGATCGTCACCGACGTGCGCGAGCCGCAGGGCCCGGCGGGCAAAGCCGGTATCCTGACCAACGACATCATCGTCGAATTCAACGGCCAAGCGGTCGGCAACGCGCAAGACTTGATCAATAAAGTCGCGTCCACGCCGGTCGGCCAAACCGTGCCCGTCACATTCCTGCGCGACATCAACGGCAAGATGGAGCGCCGTAGTGTGAACGTGACCATCGGCGAGCGCCCAAGCTCGCTTGCGCCGCGCGACCCCGAAGAAGCGCCCGCGCCCAAGGGTAAAGAGGATTCGACCGGCGGCAATAGCTCCCTGCGCCTCGGCCTGACGCTCGCAGAGATTACGCCGCAGATCGTCAACGAAAGACATCTGGCTGGCGTGCGCGGGCTGCTCGTCAAGGACGTGGACGCCAACGGCATCGCCGCCGATGCCCGCCCGCAGCCCGTGCGCGAAGGCGAAGTCATCACGCGCATCAATCGCATCCCCGTCACGACGCTCGCAGACTTCCAGCGCGTCGTCAGCGGTCTCAAGCCCGGCGATGCCATCGTCTTGAACGTCTCACGCTACGACAGCCAGCAGGAGCGTATCGTGCAGCGCATCGTCCAGTTCACATACCAATAAAGCAGTGATGAGTGACGAGTGACAAGTGACGAGTTAAAAGCTTGTCTTCCACTTGTCACTTGTCACTCGTCACTTATCACTCGTTTCATATGTCGCAGGCAAAAAAAGCTCTCAGCAAAAGCGGCAGGAAGAACGCCAGCCGCAGCGGCGCTTCGTCGCGCACGACGACGAAAACCTATTACAACTACATCGGAGGCGAATGGACGCCGAGCGCGAGCGGTGAGACGTTTGAGAACGTCAATCCGGCGGACACGCGTGACTGCATAGGCCGCTTCCCGGTCTCGACGAAAGAGGATGTCGGGCGCGCAGTCGAGGCGGCGCAGAGCGCTTACCATCTGTGGCGTCGCACGCCCGCGCCGCGCCGCGCCGAGATACTTTTCCGCCTCGGCGAAATCCTCATCCGCCGCAAAGAGCAGTACGCGCAGGAGATGACGCGCGAGATGGGCAAGGTTCTGAAGGAGACGGGCGGCGACGTGCAGGAGGCGATAGACTGCACCTACTACACGGCGGGCGAAGGCCGCCGTCTTCACGGCTACACCACGCCCGCCGAGATGCCTGACAAGTTTGCGATGTGCGTGCGCCAGCCCGTCGGACTGTGCGGGCTCATTACGCCCTGGAATTTCCCCATGGCGATTCCTTCCTGGAAGCTCATACCGGCCCTCGTGTGCGGCAACACGGTCGTCATCAAGCCAGCCGAAGACACTCCGCTCTCGACTTACAATCTGGTGCAGGCGTGCGAGGAGGCAGGCGTTCCCCCGGGCGTCGTCAATATGGTCACAGGCTACGGCGAGACGGCTGGCGCGGCCATCACCGATCACCCGGCGCTGCGCTTGATCTCTTTCACGGGCTCGACGGAGACGGGCCGCATCGTCGCCTCCCGATGCGCCGAGCGCAACGCCATCTGCTCGCTTGAGATGGGCGGCAAAAACGTCATCATCGTGCTCGACGACGCCGATATAGACCTTGCCGTCGAAGGGGCTGTCTGGGGCGCTTTTGGAACTTCGGGCCAGCGCTGCACCGCCTCCTCGCGTCTCGTCGTTCATAAGAAGGTCTATAAGCAGTTCGCCAAAAAGCTGATTGAGCGGGCCGAAAGATTGAAGGTCGGAAACGGCGCAGACCCGAAGACGGAGATGGGCCCGGTCATCAATGCCGATGCCGTGCATAAGATCATGGGCTACATCGAGACGGGCGAGCGCGAGGATGGAGCAAGGCTCGCCTCCGGCGGGCATCGCCTGACAAAAGGCGCGCACGAGCACGGTTATTTCATCGAGCCGACCGTCTTCACAGATGTCGCGCCCCGCATGCGTATCGCGCAGGAAGAGATTTTCGGGCCCGTCACGACCGTGATTCCAACCTCCTCGCTCGAAGAAGCGGTCGAGATCGCCAACGGCGTCCGCTACGGATTATCCGCCGCCATCTACACGCAGGATGTCAACCGCGCCTTCCACGCCATGAACGAGATGTACACGGGCATCTTCTACGTCAACTCCTCAACCATCGGCGCGGAAGTACACCTGCCCTTCGGCGGCACGAAGGCCACAGGCAACGGCCACCGCGAGGCCGGCACACAGGTCTTAGACATTTTCACCGAATGGAAATCCGTCTACGTTGACTACAGCGGCAAGCTGCAACGCGCGCAGATAGACCAGATCGAGCCGCAATAAAAAGATGATGTCAGATGCTGGATGCTAGATATTAGTGGAAAGCATATGAAATCTAGCGGGACAATAATAGAGCCATCGTGACTTAGTAGTCTGGCAGAAAGCTATGAACCTGACGGTAGCGGTTTATCAGTTCAGCAAAGGCTTTCCGAAAGAAGAAACATATGGACTAACCAGTCAATCGCGGCGGGCATCCGCCTCAATCGCGGCGAATATAGCAGAAGGGCAAGGCCGTCGGCTGACGAAAGAGTTTCAGCAGTTCCTGGCAAATGCGAGAGGCTCACTATTAGAATTAGATACGCACATGGAACTGGCTTTACGTCTCGGATATGTTGATAAGGAACACCATGGCGTCCTACAGGAAAAGATTGATGAGGTCGGGCGGATGCTCAATGGTCTTATCCGTTCATTAAGCTCTAACATCTAGCATCTAGTATCTGGCATCTGGAGCGAAGCGATGATTGTTGGGTTACCGAAAGAGATCAAGGATAACGAGTATAGAGTCGGGCTCACACCGGCGGGCGTGCGTGCTTTAACGGATGCCGGGCACAGGGTCGTCGTGGAGCAGAGCGCTGGCGTGGGCTCTGGCTTCGTGGACGACCTGTACATACGTGCAGGCGCGACGATTCTCGAATCAGCCGACGAGGTGTGGCAGCAGGGCGAGATGATCGTCAAGGTGAAAGAGCCTATTCGCCCCGAATACCCGCGCATGCGCGAGGGCCAGCTGCTCTTCACTTATCTACATCTTGCGCCGGATAGGGAGTTGACGAAAGAGCTGCTTGAGCGCAAGGTGACCGGCGTCGCCTACGAGACGATCAAGGACAAGGCGGGCACGCTGCCGCTCTTGACGCCGATGTCCGAGGTCGCCGGGCGGATGGCCATTCAGGTCGGCTCTCATTACCTGGAAAAGATGAGCGGCGGTCGCGGCGTCTTGCTGGGCGGCGTGCCGGGCGTGCCTGCGGCGCGCGTCGTCATCATCGGCGGAGGCGTGGTCGGAACCAATGCCGCCAAGATCGCCGTCGGCATGGGCGCGCACGTCACCATCATCGACAACAACCTGGGCCGCCTGCGCGAACTCGACGACATCTTCCTCTCGAAGATTTCGACGCTCGCCTCCTCGGCCTACATGATTCACGATGCCATCTCGCAGGCAGACTTAATCGTCGGCGCGGTGCTCGTTCCAGGCGCAGCCGCGCCGAGGCTCGTCACGCGCGGGATGCTCAAGGACGTGCCCGACGGCGCTGTCATCGTTGACGTGGCGGTGGATCAGGGCGGCTGCATAGAGACGACGCATCCGACGACCCATTCCGACCCGACCTATTACGTCGAAGGCGTGCTGCATTACTGCGTCGCCAATATGCCGGGCGCTGTGCCGCGCACCTCAACCTTCGCCCTCACGAACGCCACTCTGCCTTATGCCCTGAAGCTCGCCAACAAAGGCTTGATCGAAGCGATTCAGAGCAACCCGGGTCTGAAAGAGGGCGTCAACACGTACGCCGGACGGCTCACCTACGAGGCCGTGGCCACCGCTCAGGAACTCGAATACACCTCCATTGACGAGATGCTGGGCGGCACGACCACGACCGCCAGGGCCTGAAAGCGAGAAGGTAAAAAAGCAGCAGCCCCTTGAAGGATGAGGGGGATTTCGAGATCGAGAGCCGGTCGGTCTTGAAATCCCCCTTATCCTTCAAGGGGCCTCTCTTTTTGTCACCCGGCAAGCGGTTTGCCAATGAGTGCGACCCCTTTGCGCAGCATTGCTGTCAGCAGGGCCAAAGGTCTCGGGCGGGTTCTCGTGAGCACAGCACCCGCCCGAGACCTTTGGCCCTGCTGACAGCATTCGCATCCTTTTGCAAACCGCTAATAACCCGCAACTTCGGAGTCTCTGGCGGATTTCCAGCCTCCCTTATCTAGTCGCCCGGTCGCTGACAAAAAGTCAGGCGAGCTGACAAAACTTCAGCGCGGCCTGGCACGCGCCTCCCCGGCAGTCAAAGCGAGCGCGTCCGCCTCTCTTCACCTAACCCTAACGATCTCACCGATTACTCTTTTGGAAACGACCGCGAGCGGCGTCGGCACGCGGCTTGTTAAGAGGCTTGCCGGGACGGCGTGTTCGCGCCGGTTTGGAAATCGGTAAAGTAAGAAGGATGGTAATGGATGGCGCGTGTGATGATTTGCGATGACGACCGAGTAATGGCCGATCAGTTGGTCGCGGCGTTGCGCGCGGCCAAGCACGAAGCGACGACGTGTAATCATACGATGGACGTACTGCGCGAGGCCGATAAGGGAAGCTTCGACCTGATCGCATTCGGTCTGGACATGCCCGGATTCGGCGGGGCGCGTGCCATCGAAGTCGTCCATGAGCTTGAGCCGTACGTTTCACTCATCGGCTTTCACCGCCGACCCTCGGAAGTCATGCGGACGGCGGGGAACGCGCGCCTGGCCGCTGTGCTTCCCCGCCCCGTGTCCGTCACCACATTCATGTACGCCGTCGCCCGCGCCCTCGAAGCGCAGCAGATGCGCGGACTAACCTCGGCTCACAGCCTTTGATCTAGGCGCAATAGCAGCAGCCCCGCGAGAGGGGCTTTTGTTGCCCCCTGCCCCTTTCGTCAGGAAATTTAAAGGAGACCACTCATGTTGAAGTTAAAGAGAAAGATGCGCTCGCTCGTTTTCGCAAGTCTCTGCCTGGTCGTGCTGAGCGGCGCGGCGGCCTTTGCGCAAAGACAGATGAGCTTTGCCGAGCGCGGTCGCCCGGAGGTCAAAGTTCTGCTCACGGGCGCAGTCGAGCGCGGCGGCGAGACCGTCCCTGTCGAAAAAGCCCAGAGCGTCAACCCCGGCGAGATTCTGCGTTGGACTATCGCGTCGGCCAACGACGGCAATGCACCGGCGCGTGAATACAGGGCCATCGGCCAGATTCCCGGCGGCACAACGCTCGTCGCCGGCAGCGCGACCGCCGACGGCACGGCCACCGTCGTCTACAGCATCGACAACGGCAAGACCTATTCCGCCACCCCCATGGTGGAAGAGAAACAGGCCGACGGCTCCGTCAAGCTGGTGCCTGCGCCTGTCTCCATGTACACGCAGATTCGCTATGAGTGGGCCGACCCACTGGCCGGAGGCAGCCGCCTCAACGCCTCCTACAAGGTGCGCGTCAAGTAAGTCGCAAGGCAACGTGCTCACCCGGAAATTCACGCCCGGCGAATCCGGCTGAGTCCAACGTCCGCTTCGCGTGACCGCCTCGGCCTCCACCCTATCTTTAGAGGAACAATGATGAAGACAAGAGCTCATTCCCACATCCAGGCAGGCGCTCCCCTGCTCAGGCGCATCTTCGCCGTCCTGGCCCTCGCCTGCGCCCTCTGCGCCTCAGCCCTGGGGCAACAACAGACGACCGGCGGCACGGTCATCAGCAACGAGGCGACGGCGAGCTACACGGACGGCTCGACCACCTATAACACCAAGTCGCTGCCCGTCACCGTCACGGTCGCCAAGGTCTCCGGCCTCAATATCACGCCGGACGGCCAGGCCAACTCGACGGTCGTTCCGGGCCAGAGCAATGTGGCCTTCGTCTTCACCGTCACCAACACGGGTAACTTCGACGATCAGGTGCGCTTCCTCAGCAACGGCGGAAGCCTTCAGATCAGCGGCCCGGGCACGATCACCGATGCCTTTATCGATAACGTCACGGTTAACAATACCTGGGAAGCAGGCGAGCAGCGTATCTTCGGCAACGCCGCCGTCGTCGATCAGACGATCAAGCAGAGCGGCGACCCGCTCAATAAAGATAGATTCTACGTCGTCGTGCTCGTCAACATCAGCAACGCCGCCTCGACCGGCCAGAGCGTCAGAGTCCAGCTCGGCAACGAGCCCGCCGGAAGCTCTCCCTACGACAGCCTGGCGGCGACCGGGGGAGTCGGCAACGAAGTCCGCACCCTCACGGCTTCGGCCAACGGCATGAAGCAGGCTGGCGGCGACAGTCACGCAGACATCGCCAACGACGCGCAGCTACAGGTCTCGCTCTCGGCCCCGACCGGGCCCATCGCGCTCGGCTCCGACATCACCTATTCGGTCGGCGTCTGCAACACTGGCGCACGCGACGCGACGGCCATCACGCTCTCGGGCAACTCCGGCGTCTTCATCGTCATGCCCGTCCCCGACAATACGACGATCAAGAGCGGCCAGCCGTTCACGGGCAGCCTGCTCACGCTCTATACGACCGACGCCCTGACGGTTGCGCCGACGGCGGCCAACTGGGTCGCGGTCGCAGGCTCTGCCCCCGCAAACTCGACGCGCCTGGCCTTCAAGGTCGCCACGCCGCTTCTCGCCAATTCCAGCCCTTGCAGCGCGAACATCCCCATGATCGTGACCGTCAAGACCGGCATCAACGCGACAACCCCGATCAGGGCGATGGCCGACGCCTTCGCCAACAACAGCATCCCGGCGCTCATCACAGACCAGTCGGACGGCCAGTCAACGGGCCCACAGACCCCCAACAAGGGCGACGGTAACGCGCTCAACCCGAACGTCGTTCAGCCCAACGCCACCAGCGGTACGCCGCTTCAGACGACGCTTCAGGCGGTCGGCAACGTGCTCAACGGCCCGTTCAATCAACCCGGCGCGAGCGGCCTTAATAATACCGACGACGACTACACCAACAAGAGCGTCAGCCAGGGAATTGCCACCGTCCCGCCGGGCGGCGTGACGAGCGCCGCAGGCAACGCCGTAGAGTTCGACAACACCGTGCAGAACAACGGCAACGCCAACGATACCTACACGCTCAGCGTCCTCTCGTTCCCGCCCAACGGCACTGGCGGCGGCGTCACGGTCCGCCTCAGCACAGACAATGGTGCGAACTGGACGACGCTCGTCAACAACGGTGTCGCCACCCTCGTTCCTAATCCGACCTTGAGCGTCGCCTACAACTCGACGGCCAACTACAAGGTGGAGGTCACGCTGCCTTCGGGCCTGCTGGTCTTGACGGGCTACGACACCGTCATTCGCGCCACCTCGGCCAACAGCAACACCGTGCACAACGATACGATTGATCGCGTCTACACGGGCTTCATCCGTCTCGTCAAAGAGGTCTCTTCGATCACCAACAACGACCTCACCAAGGGCGGCGCGAATGATCCCGTGCCGGGCGCGATCATCGAGTACAAGATCACTTACACGAACGTCTCGCTCAACAACGGCAGCAACAACGGACTGCTCAACGCGACCAGCGTCATCGTCACCGATGCCGGGACGGGCGCAAACAACTGGGCGGCCAACGCCACATACGTCGCGGGTTCCGCCACGAGCCAGTTGGTTCTGCCTGCGCCGACGCCGAACTACGGCAACATCGCCACGACGGGGACGCCCGTGGACTCGGTTGCAGTCACGCTGCCGGGCCTACAGGCGGGCGCGTCAGGAACCTTCATCTTCCGGGTAACTATCAAGTAGCTCGGCCCGCGTCAGGGCCGGACGACGATAGTTAGCGAAACGGCGCGGCTCGCATTCCAAGAGTAATTGCTCCGCTCTGCAATGCTCGCCGCGCCGCTTTTCTTCTTCCAACAGAGTCAGTGGGTTTGACACAGCCTCTCCACAGGTCGTAGATGTTAACAGCCCCCTTCCATCGCTTCATCATCGCCGCTCTTCTGCTCCTGGTCATCCCGGCCTCGATGGCGGCAGTTTTGGGACGCCCGGCGGATGAGCCGACCGCCGCCGGGACGCTCATCTCAAACCGCGCCGAAGCCACCTACGAGGACGAGGCCGGGGCGAGCTACGGCACTGTCTCTCCGACCATCTCCGTCACAGTCCTCTCCGTCTCCACGCTCGTCGTCACCCCGGACGAAACGCAGTCCTCCGAAGCCCTCGGCCCGAACGAGCGCGTCACCAGGCTCTTTCGCATCTGCAACACGGGCAACACGCCCGACCTCTATACGATCACGCGCGCCGAAGTCAACGCGCCCGCCACCATCTCTGCGCTCCTCTTCGACACGGACGCGAGCGGCACTGTCAACGATTCCGACCAGCCCATACAGGTCGGGCAATCCCTGTCTCCGCGCGTCCGGCAGGGCACTTGCACGGGCGTGCTGGCCGTCATCGATAGTAACGACAGCGCGCCGCAGAGCACGCTGGCCATTCGTCTGACCGCCCGCTCGAACGTCGTCGCCGCCGCCAACGGGACGGGCGAAGACAGCGGCACGATCATCAACGTCATCGGCCAGGGCTCCATGCTCTCTTCGCCCGAGAACCCTTCGCTGCCTCCTCTGAAGACCGTCAACGGCTCGGGCCAGGCCATCGTCGCTCCCGGCAATCCCTTCACCTACATCATAGCTTTCCGTAATCACGGCGATGTTACCGCCCATCAGGTCGTCGTCTCGGACGAGCTGCCTGCCGGTATCGAATACGCGCCGGGCACGCTTCGCTTAGACGAGCGCCTTTTGACGGATGCCGACGATGCTGATGAAGGGAACTTTAAGGAGGGCAGGGTGCGGCTGCTGCTACAACAGGTTGAGCCGGGGCAGCTCGTCAAAATATCTTTCAGGGCGACGATCAAAAGCGGCGCGACAGCAGGCGTCGGGCTCGTCAACACGGCTCTCATCACGGGGCAAAACCTGCGGCCTGTCAACAGCACGACCGCAGTCGTCTTGATTGATCCCTTCGGCACAGTCTTTTCCGCGCGCAGCAACGGTGCGACCGTCATCCCCGGCGCGCGCGTCGAGCTGCTGCTCGATCAGAACGGAGAAAACCCGCTTCCGACCGTGCTCGAACAGGGTTTCCTTCCGAACACTCGCAATGTGAACCCTTACCTGACGGACGCTCAAGGCCATTACAGTTTCGCCCTCACGCCGGAGCAGCTCGGCACGGGCGGCGCTCCCAAACACTATTTCATGCGCGTCACCGCCGCCGGCTACGTGACGCGCATGCTTGAGCTGATCGCGCATCCGACGCATGCCGGTCTCTTCGGCCTGTCCGTCCACGCCCTGGACGATCAACCGCTGGCGCGCGCTGGCCGTTTCGAGCTTCAGAGCGAGGACGTAGAGATCGAAGACCTGGCGGCTGTCGCGCTCAACATACCTATGTTCGAGCGGCGCAGCCTGGAAATCACCAAGGTGGCAGACCGCCAGCGCGCAGAGATCGGCGATACGATCACCTACCGCGTCGAAATACACAACTCTACTTCTGCGCCCCTGCGCGATATGAGCGTGCGCGACCGCCTGCCGCAGTCCTTCCATTACGCGAGCGGAACGGCGCGTCTCACGATCAGCCCTTCCAACGTGGCCCAGGCCGTCGAGCCCACGATAGAGGGCGACGAGATGGTCTTTAACCTGCGGGAGATCGGCCCCGGCGCGACGGCGCGCATACTCTACCGCGCACGCGTCGGCGCGAACGCTCAAGAGGGCACGCAGGAGAACCTGGCCGTCGCACAGGGCGCGTTCCCGAACGGCGAGCGCATACAGTCTTCTCAGGCGCGCGCCTCCGTGCAGGTCGGCAGCGGCGTCTTCTCCACGCGCCAGATGATTCTGGGCCGCGTCTTCGAGGACGCGAACGGCAACGGTCTCTTCGACAACGGTGATCGCCCGGTCGCGGGCGTGCGGCTGTTTCTTCAGAACGGGCAGTCCGTCGTCACGGATTCGGCTGGGCTCTATAACTTTCCTTCTCTGGGCGATGGGCCGCAGGTCATCGCGCTCGATCCGGTCAGCGTTCCGGCGGGCTACGTTCTGCTGGACGGAGGCTCTGTTTCGGGCCGCAGTTGGACAAGACTGCTTCGCACGCCTGTGGGCGGCGGCGCGCTCCTGCGACAGAACTTCGCGCTCGTCAGCGACAACTCGCAGAGTCATGCGCCGACGGCTTCCGCTTCGCCCGCGCCCGGTGACGCGAGTCAGATTCCAGAGATGGCGGCGCTCAGGCCCGACGCTAACAGGACGACGGGCGAGCCGCGTCGCACTGCGGGCACGTACGAAGTCGCTTCGACGGAAACGCTTGAGCCCGTGGCGGCGGGCGAAGTGCGCGTCCTGTCTCCGACCATGAGTGCCGTCCTGATGTCACCGGCCATGCAGGTCGAGGCGCGCGTGATGCTCAATTGGAGCATCCAGTTGGAGGTCAACGGCGAGCGCATCTCGGAGAAGAACATCGGCCAGAGCCGTCTTGACCAGAAGAACAACGTCTCGACCTTTACCTTCGTCGGCATCAACCTGCGGCCTGGGCCCAATCGCGTGCGCGTCACGGCCTTCAGCCCGGAGGGAGCGCCCGGCCACACCGAAGAGCTGACCGTGATGGGACGCGGGCCCGCGCGCCGCCTTGAGATTATTTCCGAGAAAACGGAGATTCAGGCCGACGGGCGCGACTCGACTATTCTCCGTGTACGCGCCTTCGATCAGTGGGGCAGCCCTTCTCTGGACGGCCAGGTTGCGCTGTCGGCTTCGGCTGGACGCTTGTTGCTGCTCAACAAACCGGGCGAGGCGCAGCAGGAGCGCGACCTGCGCGAAGGCCGGTCGCCCGAGGAAACGGTTCAAGGCCAGAGCGAAGTGCTCGCCATGCTCGAAGGCGGCGAGGCCGTCGTCAAGCTCATCGCATCGGGCGCTCCCGGCCAGGCACGCCTCTATGCGCAGATGGCCGGGCTCGATGCGCGCAACGAAGTTCGCATCACGCCCGAATCCAGGCCGACCATTCTCGTCGGTCTGGCCGAAGTCACAGTGGGCAAGGCCGTCCCGGAAGTCGGACTGCGCGGCGAAGAAGGAAAGCTTCGCAGCCGCCTGAGCTTCTTCTATCACGGCAATCTCTGGAAGCGCAGTATCCTGACGCTCGCCTACGATTCGCAGCGACCCATCAACCGCACGGCGGGACGCGACCGCCTCTTCCAGCTCGACCCGCTTGATCGCGTCTACCCGCTCTTCGGAGATTCCTCGACGCGCTACGAAGCGGCTGAGTCCAACTCCAAGCTCTACGTGCGGATTGATCGCGGGCGCTCCTATGCCATGTTCGGAGACTTTACGACCGACATGGAAGACCTCTCGCTCACGGGCTACGGGCGCAAGCTGACGGGCGTTAAGGTGCACGCCGAGAATTCGCGCGGCGATTACGTGACGGTGACGGGCGCGCGTCCCGATACGGCCTTTGCGCGCGATGTCTTTCCGGGCGGCGCGCTCGGCATCATGCGTCTTACGCACCCGGAGATACTGCCCGGCTCCGAGACTGTCATGCTGGAAGTGCGCGACCGGCGCAACCCCGAGATTATCCTTTCCAGCGAGCAGCTCGTGCGCTCGGTTGATTACAACCTCAACCCCTCGACGGGCGAGGTCTTCTTCCTGCGCTACATCTCGACCTTCGACTACTCGCTCAATCTGGTGCAGGTCGTCGTCACTTACGAGCACCGCAGCGACGATCTCTCGACCGCCGTCTACACCGCCCGCGCCTACAAAAAGCTTGACGGCCTCGGCCTGCGCCTGAGTCTTTCCGCCGTGCTCCAACAATCCGAGAGCGGCGCTTTCGTCCTCGGCGGCGTCGAAGGCATCAAGACGCTGCCCAATAACGGCGAGCTTCGTTTCGCCTATGCTCGCAGCCAGGGCGAATTGATGGGCAGCGGCAATGTCTTCGATCAGACAGGCGGCGATCATTCCGGCGCGGCTTACCGCGTGGAGCTGGTGCAGCCGCTCCCCTTCTATCAATCGGTGGTGCGCGCCCGGTTTGCGAATGCGTCCGAAGGATTCTTCAACCCGTTCGGCGCGACCATCACGCCCGGCTCGCGGCGCGGCGAGCTCTCCTATGAGTTCAAGCCGCGCACAAACTCCACGCTGCGCTTCGGCATCACGAGCGAGCGCAATCATACTGCGGACGTGGATAACTCCCGGCTCACGCTCTCCGCCATGTGGGATCAGGTCATAAGCGAGCGCGTGCGCTTCCGCCTGGGCTACGATCACAGGAGCTTCGATGACGAGCTGACGGACAGGCAAACGGACTCCAACCTGTTGACCGCCGCTGTCGAAGCGCAGTTGACAGATAAGCTCGGCGTCTCGATCAAGCGCGAGCAGAACATAGGCGAGGCCGATCCGACCTATCCGAACCAGACGACGCTGGCCGCGACCTACCAGGTCAGCCAGTGGACGCGCCTCTTCTTCACACAACGCCTGGCCTCGGCGCCGATCATGCCGATCGGCGATGTCGCGCAGACAGGCTTCGCCTACACGGAGGCTCGCCGCGAGACGGCCTTCGGCGTCGAGACTCGCCTTGGCAAGTACACTTCGATGGTCGGGCGCTACCAGTTGGAGAACGGCGTCACGGGCAGCGACAGCTTCGCCGTCATAGGCTTGCAGAACCGCCTGCCCATCTCGCAGGAGCTGGCCTTAGAGCTTGGCTTCGAGCGCGGCTTTCATCTCGCGGGCGATGGCGAGAGCTTCAACATTGCGACGCTCGGTTTCGGCTGGACGCCGACGGCTGACTTCCGCGCTTCTGCGCGCTACGAGTTTCGCAATCGCGCCGGGATGGGCCAACTCTTCAACGTCGGCTTCGCCGGTCGCCTGAGCCCTGGCATCACGACGATGGCTCGCTTCCAGTGGATGGACGCAGACTTCGCCGGGCGCAACAGCACTTCGATTGACGGCATGGCGGCGCTGGCCATTCGCCTTCTCGAATCAGACCGCATGGGCCTGCTCTTCAGCTATAACCACCGCTCGCTCTTGCAGGGGGGCGCGGACGGCCTTGCGCCGACGCGTGATCGCATTGATACGCTGTCTACGGACGCCTACATTCAGGCGACGCGCGCCCTTGAGCTTTACGGACGCTTTGCACTGAGGCTCAACGCCAACGGCCAGCCGGACCTCCCCTATGCCTCGACGCTTACCTATCTGGCGCAGGCGCGGGCCCAGTACAGGCTCATGCGCCGTCTGGATTGGGCGGGCGAAGCGCGTTACCTGATTCAGCCCTCGTCCGGCACTTCGCGCTCGGTCTACGGCACGGAGCTTGGGTTCTGGGTCTTGCCGGACCTGCGCCTCGGCGGCGGTTACAACTTCACTATGGCGGGCGAGCCCGTCGGAGCACGCTTGCTTCCGGCGAGGCGCGGCTTCTACTTCACCGTGACCTCGAAGCTCTCGAACCTTTTCGATCTCTTCGGGACTTCGCGCAGAGGGCTCGCTTCGGACACGACACCCGAGAAGAAACCTGAGGGAGAGCAACATTGAAAGCGGCGATGGAGACAAGTTGCACGCTCAGACTGAGGCGAGTCGTCCTGACTCTGCTCGGCCTCGCGCTGCTTCTGGTTTGCACCTCGCCCGGGGCCGAAGCGCAGGTGCTTCGCACCTTCACGCGCCGCAACCCCGTGACGAACGTGCGCGGCAACATCGCGCTCACGGGCAATGTTCTTATCACCTGCCACGCGAAGAACAACAACAACTGCGCCGACGTGCGCGACGGGCTCGCAACCGGAAGCAACCACGAGTACACGTCGGAGTTCGTTGACACGGATGGGAGCAACGCGACCAACAACTCAAGCAGCGCCTCGCTCTCGCTGCCCGCAGGCTCGACGGTCCTCTGGGCCGGGCTCTACTGGGGCGCACGCTCGACCACCAACACGCGCAGCCAGATCAAGTTCAAGCCCGCCAATTCCGGCATCTATTCCACGCTCAACGCCACTCAGCTAGACAGCGGAGCTGCTCCGACTAATGCCTACCAGGGCTTCGTCGAAGTGACCGCGCAGGTGCAGACCGGAGGCAACGGGACATACTGGGCCGCAGACATCACAGCCGATAACGGGCAGGACGGCACGGGCTTTTATGCAGGCTGGTCTCTGGTCGTGGTCTATCAGAACAACAGTCTGCCTTTACGCAACCTCACGATCTTCGACGGCTTCGCCTCCGTCAGTAACGGCAACAACGTGACGACGACCGCCAGCGGCATGCTCACGCCCACGACCGGCAGCTTCAACGCCTACGTCGGCACGGTCACATACGAAGGCGATCAGGGAATCTCCGGCGATTCTTTTCAGGTCACGAATACGACGACCAACATCACGACCACCATCAGCGACGGGCTTAATCCGAGCACCAATTTTTTCAACAGCAGCATCACCAGCGTCGGCACACGCATCTCGGCCAAGAACCCTGACTACCAGAACCAGCTAGGCTTCGACGTTGACACCGTCAGCGTCGCCAACGCGAATGTCGTTTTAGGCAACGCCGCGACCAGCGTCCGCCTCACCTTCAATTCGACGCAGGACCTGTATTTCCCGGGCGTGCTGGCCTTCGCCGTGGATGTCTTTCGCCCGCAGGTCGAAGGCAACATCACGAAGACCGTCAGCGACCTCAACGGCGGCAACGTCAATCCCGGCGATCAGCTCGAATACACGATCACGGTCTCGAACACGGGAAACGACGGGGCCATCAACAGCGTCGTGACCGATTCAATCCCGGCCAACAGCACCTACGTCGCCGGAAGCCTTCAGGTCACTTCGGGAGCCAATACGGGAGTCAAGACGGACGGCGCGGGCGACGACCAAGCGGAGTATAACGGGACGAGCGTCATCATACGCGTGGGAACCGGCGCGACCTCCGCCAACGGCGGAACCATCAATCCGGGAGAGAGCACGACCTTGAAATTCAAGGTACAGGTCAAGGCGGGAACGGCTGAGGGCACGATCATCTCCAACCAGGCCGTGGACAACTACAACGCTGCGACTCTCCTCGATGCCTTTACCTCCTACAGCGACGGTGATATGAACACCGCCGGGACTCAGCCGACCAACGTCACCGTCGTCGTCCCGCCCGCCCCGAGCGTCGGGCTCGTGAAGACTTGCCCGTCGCCCGCCAACTGCACGACAGCAGATCAATGGCCGGGAACTGACCTCACCTACAACATAGCCTTTACAAACTCCGGCGGCTCGCCCGCCAAAGACCTTTCGATCAAGGATCAGATTCCGGCCAACACGGATTTCAAACTCGGCACTGTTACCACCAACCTCGCCACGACTGGTCTGACAGTGATCGTCTACTACTCGAAAGATGGTGGAACGACCTGGAACTACGCGCCCGCCAGCGGCGGAGGCGGAGCGCCCGCAGGCTATGACCGCCAGGTCACTCACATCCTCTGGACATTCACGGGAAACCTGGGCTCAGCTTCGCCCGACAACACAGGCAGCGTGGCCTTCACCGTCCGCATACAGTAGAACAAGGGATGAACTGATTGAATCAATAATTCAATCGGCTCGCTCACTCAAACCCCTTTCAGCCCTCCGCCCTCCGCCCTCATCCCTTCCATGATATATTAGCCGCATTATGTCCAGCGGTGATTCAAGGCGGTTGAGCGAGCTAACGGTCGGTGACGCCAAGCGTATACTGGTTTACGCGATAGCGGTTGTGCTCGCAGTGGGGCTCTTCGTCCTGCTCGTGGGTCAAATTTTTGTGGCGCTTCTGCTCGGGGTGGTGGCGGGCGTTTACCTGCTGCCCGTGCAGGAATGGCTTGAGAGGAGGCTGCGGGCAAGGGCCGGAAGCGCGCTCATTACCATCGCCCTCATCGTCGTGCCGCTCGTCGCTATCACCTCCTACGCCTGGTACGAGCTATCCAACTACTCGAATCTTGTTCACGAAAAGCACGAAGATATTATCAACTCGATCAGCGCCTCGCTCGGCAAGTACCTGCCGGTCACTCGTGAAGGCACGCGCGCGGGCCTGCGGGTCGCCTTCGCAGAGGCCGTAACGCGTTCGGCGGAAGCCTCGGAAGAGTTGCGCAAGCGCGCGGCTTTCCTCCTGGCTTCGCTCTCGCTCTTCTTCTTCACGCTCTTCTACGTCCTGACGCAGCGCGTACGCATCGCCGCCTATCTCAAGATGCGCGTTCCTGGAGATTACCTGCCGCTCTACGAGAAGCTGGTGAACAATGTCGGCGGCGCATTGCGCGGCGCACTGCGCGCAGTCTTTATTGACCAGACGCTCAAGGCGCTCGTCATCCTCGTCCTCAACTTCATCTTCGGCATTCCCCTGGCGCTCGTGCTCGCCATCATCACATTTCTCCTGGGCTTCTTCCCGCTCCTCGGCGAGTGGGCCGTCTACGTGCCGGTCAGCATCTACCTGCTGGTCTTTCTGCACGAGCCCGTGAGCGCCGCCATCTATCTCTCAATCGGCATCATGATGACGCTGGGCTCATCCCTGATGTTGCGCCCGCGCCTGGCGAGCGCCAGCGCGCAGCGCTTCAGTTTCTACTGGATGCTGCTCGCCCTGGTCGCGGGCGTCTATGTCTTCGGCATCCCGGGCATAGTGCTTGGGCCAGCCATCCTCGGCTTCGTCAAGGCGGTGGCCGACACACTGGTGGGCGACGTGCGCTACGAGACATCGCTGCTCAAATCCGAGGATGAAGCCGAAGGACAGAAAGCCGTGGAAGAGACGCGCGAGACGCCTGCCGTCAGCACGGCCAATTGAGCGGCAGACGCCACGCGCTCGATCTGTCAAGCCTGCGCCAGCGACTATGGCACTTCCGGGGCGGCGATTATGCGTAACGTGAAGTTCGATATGCGTCGCTATTTCTGTCCTGCTACTCCCCCTTGTGCGCTCGATGGCTGCGGCGTGGTCTGTTTGATAATCCAGTTGGCGATCAGCTCAAGCGCTTTTGGCGAGATCGTCTCTTCTATCTGCGCGTACTCGTTGGGCGAGCCCGTCCGGCTCGTCTGTAGCAGGTGATTCAGTCCGGGCAGCTCTATCGTGGTGTAGTCACGGTTGCCGCCTTCTTTGAGCGCCCCTGCGATGGCGGGCAGATTCTGCTTCGCGGGGACTTGCAAATCGCGCTCGCCCGCAATGGCCAGCACGGGGCAGCGAACCTGCTTGAGGACCGGGCGGGGATCATGAAACAGGATAAAGCGATACCAGGGCGTCAGCATCATTCTGATCTGTCCTTCCATCGCCTCAGGGGTGATACCGAGCGCTTTTGTTTTCTCCTCCGGCATACTGGCGATGAGTTGGGGCAGTTCCGTGCGAAGTCTGCGCTCTGCCGCCGCATCGCTCTTTTCCGTTCTGAGGATAGTCGTCATCAACCGCTGTAGGCGGCGATTGTAGGCGACCAGCCGGTCGTCCGCGCCGTTGGCTTTCAAGATCAGCTCGGCTTGCAGCTCAAGCAGTTGATCGCCCGTTACGCCCGGGCCAGCCATCAAGACGATGAAGGCTACGTCCTTTGAACGAACGGCTGCGAGCGGGGCGATCATCCCGCCCTCGCTATGTCCGAGCAGCCCTATCTGCCGGGCGTTGATTTCCCTTCGCGTCTTCAGAAACTCCACACCCGAGAGCGCATCGGCGGCGTAATTCTCGCTCGTCTCGATAGCGCCGGCGACCGTCGCGGACGAGCCTCCGACTCCGCGATCATCTACACGCAGGACGGCTATGCCGCGTCGCGTCAGGTAATCGGCCAGCACCAGGAACGGACGATGACCGAAGACCGTCTCGTCGCGGTCTTCCGGGCCCGAGCCGGTGATGAGCAGCACAGCCGGATGCGGCCCACGCGAGCGCGGGATGGTGAGCGTCCCGGCCAGCTTCACCTTGTCCTGTTTATTCTCGTAGACAACCTCTTCTTCCGTGTAAGGGTAGGGCTTGTGCGGCTCCTGCGGGCGGCGCGGCGCGGCGGGCGTTTCATTAACGCGCTTGAAGACGAGCGGCAGGACGCCCGCGCCCTGGGCCCAGGTTCCGGCCATCTCCGTCTCGTCCGCGTTGAGCTGGCCTTCAAAGACGGCTCCGATCCCGTTCAGCTCCGCACGAATGGACGGCCCCGTTCGCACTATACGATCAACGCGCAAGCCCGTCGCGGCCTGATCTATGCTATCCAGCGAGGCTCGCAGGGAGTCGTTCGCATCGACGCTGATTTTCAGCACCAGCCGCAGCCTCGTCCCGCCGACATCAAGCACGCCGAGCCAGTTTCCGGCCAGGCTCTTCCGGCTCTGACGATTATTCTCGGTCTGTTGAATAGAGGTTTCCTGAACGCGATGAGCGTCGCTGCTGTGCGCCAGTGGGCCCACGAACGCGCTCATGATGGCGAGCGTCGTCGAGAGCATGAGAAGTTTCATCCGGTTTGGTTTTCGCATCACTCTACACTCCTGTTCTGTAGATGAGACGGGCAGCGGGCGTGTGAGACGCCGACCACGCTGACCCGTTCGAGTTGATGGGGATAGATACTGAACCAAAGCCGCCGCTCGCGTCCTTCTGCCATGTTAACGGATACGGACGCTCCATCTCCCGCTTCTACGAAGAGAAGCGTCAGGCGATGGCGGCGAGCATGCTTTGGTGAGCGCTGAGCTGTAAGCTAAACAAGGGAGGGTGGGCCGCGATCTGCCGGTCTTGAGGTGGCGGGCGAAGCATAGCGTATGGGCCCGTCGCCGATGTCAACGACGCGCTCTCTCCGGGAGGCCGCGCAAAGGAGCGCCCCGGCATCTGTGGGCACTGCCGCGTAAACGTGGGTTTGACGTTTGAGATACCGTGTCGTCAGCGGCGAAGCTTCGAGGCTGATGACAGTCAAACAATCGCCCGCTGACTCCGACCACAAGAGCTTCGATGTTTGCGCTGCTGTTATCTCTTGGGCTGAAGCCGGGACGGCGACTTCGCCAAAGAGCTGTAGGCGTGAGTTGTATTTAGTGTCCGGCCACGCGACCGCCGAGAGCGCGAAGATGAGCAGGCCGACGCGCAATGCCCCGTATGTGCGTGCAGAACAGTTCATCATCCCTATTTAATCGCTCTCGCCTGAGAACTAGCCGGGAGGCCAGCTCAGCGGTCGTCCGCCGAGAACGTGCATGTGTAGGTGAAAGACGGATTGGCCCGCGCCTGCGCCCGTATTGATAACCGTGCGATAACCGCTCTCCGAAAGCCCCTCTTCGTTGGCGACGCGCGCGGCGACCCGCAGGAGGTGTCCGAGCGTCGCCTCGTCTTTCTGTGAGGCATCGTCCAGAGAATCCAGGTGCTCGCGCGGAATGACCAGCAGGTGCACGGGCGCTTGTGCATTGATGTCACGAAAGGCGATGCAGCGTTCGTCCTGGTAGGTGATATCGGAGGGCATCTCACCCGCGACGATTCGGCAAAAAAGGCAATCTTGCTCCATAAAATCAGTGATCAGTGACCAGTGACCGGTGATAAGCAACGAACAAGAACACAATAGCTCTTTTCTCGTCACTTGTCACTCGTCACTTATCCCTGTCTTCAAGCCACACCGGCGGCCATGTCCGGCTGCGGAAGCTCCGGCAGCGGCGCGGTAACGGAATCTCTCAGGCGTTCGATGTCGGCCCCGAGCGAGCGGAGCTTGGATTCGATCTTTTCGTAGCCGCGATCAATGTGATAGACGCGATCAATGAGCGTCTCGCCCTGCGCTGCGAGTCCGGCCAGGACGAGCGAAGCGGAAGCGCGCAAGTCCGAAGCCTGGACACGCGCGCCCGCCAAAGGCGTCGGCCCCTCGACGGTCGCCGTGCTCCCCTCTATATGAATACGCGCCCCCATACGCTGCATCTCCGAAGCGTGCATGAAGCGGTTCTCGAAGATCGTCTCGGCGATCACGGAGCGCCCGCCGGCCTGCGTCATGAGCGCCATGTACTGTGCCTGCATGTCTGTCGGAAAGCGCGGGTGCGGCTCCGTCACGATGTCGCGCGCCGTTAAGCCATTGGAGCAGCAGCGAACATGGAGCGTGCTTTGATTGACCTCTTCGATCTCGACGCCGACCTCGCGCAGCTTCGAGATCAGTATCGCGGAATGTTCCGGCACGCAGCCCTTGATCTCCAGCTCACCTCCGGTAATGGCGGCGGCGACGATGAACGTGCCCGTCTCTATGCGGTCGGGAATGATCGTGTGCTCCGCCCCTCCCAGAGCTTCGACGCCTTCGATCTTGATGGTCGGCGTGCCCGCGCCGCGCACGCGTGCGCCCATGCTGTTCAAAAGCTCTGCGAGGTCGGCAATCTCCGGCTCGCGCGCAGCGTTGTGAATCGTCGTGCGGCCTGCGGCGAGCGTCGCAGCCATCATGATATTTTCCGTGCCCGTGACCGTCACTTTATCGAAATGGACTTCGCCGCCGCGCAGCCTTCCGCCCTTCGGCGCTCTCGCCACCACGTCGCCGGATTCCAGCCCGACTTCTGCGCCGAGCAGCTTGAAGCCTTCCAAGTGCAGGTCAATCGGCCTCGTCCCGATGGCGCAGCCTCCGGGCAAAGAGACGCGAGCTTTGCCGAAGCGGGCCAGCAGTGGCCCCAGCGCGAGCACGGATGCGCGCATCGTCTTGACCAGCTCATAGGGCGCTTCCAAAAGCTCTATGTGCGCGGCTGTGATCTTATGCGTGCGCAGCTCCGGCGTGAGCACCGTCGCGCCGATGTCTTCGAGCAGGCGTCGCTGCGTGATGATGTCGCGCACGTAAGGAATGTTGTGCAGCATGACCGTCTCAGGCGTGAGCAGGGCGGCGGCCATGCAGGGTAGGGCGGAATTCTTCGCGCCGCTGATGCCGACGCGACCGCGCAGCGGGCGTCCACCCGTAATACGGAATTTATCCATGTCTGGTGCTCCTTTCACACCCTCTGTCCAATCACGACGACCTGATCCGCAGGAGGCCACGGCGCTCTGTTTCGACAGTAAGAGTGCCGGGTTCAACGCCAACACTAAAGCGGCCCGCAAGGAGAAAGCAACGAGGAATGAATGCTTGTTTATTGGGCTGAAAAGTCCTGCGAATTCTACCAAAGAAAGCGAAAAGTCGGAAGGCCGGGGCTCACCCCGCCAGCCTCAGACTTTTCTCAACGCGACGGTGCGCGCAATGCCCTGCAAATCCTTGTGTATGCCTAAGAGCCGCCACACGCGCGCGTCTATCAATGCGGCGATGGCCGTGTGCTGATCGAAGCCTATCTCGATGAGCAGATGGCCGCCGGGGCGAAGAAACGGCGGCGCTTCGGCGAGCAGTCTACGAATCATACGAAGCCCGTCGGGGCCAGGCGTCAGCGCCACCCTTGGCTCGAAAGAGCGCACCTCGCGCTGCAACCCTGCGAGCGCCGCTTCCTCCACGTAAGGCGGGTTAGAGACGATCATTGAGCAGCGCGCACGCGCGCCGTCGAGCGCCGCGAAACAGTCGGAGGCGACCAGATCGAGCCGCTCCCGCACGCCCAGGCGCAGAGCATTACGCGCCGCGACACGAAGGGCCGCAGGCGAGATGTCAAGGCCCGTCGCAAGCGCCTTCGGTCTCTCGTGAAGAATGGCGACGGCGACGCAGCCCGAGCCCGTGCCGACATCGCAGACACGCGGCGGCTCGTTCGTCTCCTCCAACAGCCCGAGCGCCGTCTCTACGAGCAGCTCCGTTTCCGGGCGCGGGATGAGCACATCCGGCGTCACCTCAAATTCAAGCCCGAAGAATTCCTGTCGCCCAGTAATGTATTGCAGCGGCTCGCCCGAGGCGCGTCTCTCGACCACGGCGCGCAATCGCACGCCGTCTTCCGGCGCGAGCGTGTGCTCGGAGTGTGTGAGCAGGAAGGTTTGATCGCGCCCGATGACGTAGGCTAGAAGCGATGCGGCCTCGCGCCGCGCATCGGGTACGCCCGAGCGGCGCAGGATTTCCGCAGCCTCACGCGTAGCCTCCGCGACCCTTGTATTATCCTTCTCATTCATCATCTTGATGAAAATTAAGAACGCAAAAGGCGGAAGTTTTCCGCCAGAGAAGCGTTCCGCCCTTTTTCCTTTGGCCCGAAGCCTTCTATAATACGACGCATTAGTGATGCCCGGACAGGAGGACGATGAAGTTAAGCGCTTTCGACATCGAGGCGGAAGCGCCGGTCGCTCTTTACGGCGTGGAATAAATCAGGGAGGTCAAGACCGAAAGTGAAAGCTGAACTGCATATCGAAGGGATGCACTGCGATTCATGCGCGGTTGACATTAAAGAGACGCTCGAAGATACCGCCGGAGTTCGTGAGGCCGACGTGACCTACAAGCGTAAGACCGCCATCGTCGAATTCGACGAAGAGACCGTGCAGCAGAGCACGCTCCTTAAAAAGATTCAAGACCTGGGTTATACGGCTACCGTTTCGGGCGAGTCGCAAAGCGAGGTCGGAGCATGAACGAACAGGGAGAGGAACAAATGGATACCAATTCGGAAGAGGCGGTGGATGACCGTGGGACAGGTCAGGACGAAGGCCGCGCCATACTCAAGAGGCTGCGTGACCAGGGCTTTGAAGCGAGCGACGAGAAGCTGGCCGTCGCCCTCGGACGACCCATCGAAGAGGTCGAAGCATGGATGGGCGACGGGTCTGAGCCGGTGGACGACGATGTCATCATGAAAGCTCGCGGCATAGCCAAAGAGCGCAATATCGAGATCGAATAAAAAATAGTGATGAGTAATGAGTGAAAGACAGGTGCTTGCTTTTCACTCATGACTCATCGCTATTGAATGAATGAAACTGATGAACGAGAAGCTTGAGCGCGCGACGCGTGCACTGGTCAAATCATATACGGCGGAAGGGACGAGGATTGACCATCTGGATCGCCAGCCGCTGCCGTCGCACGCCGAAGTCATACGCGTGCTCGTCACCATGCACGAGCTGCTCTTTCCGGGCTATATCGGCGCGCAGGGCTTGGCGGGCGAGAGCCTGCACCTGCACGTCGAGGCGCGCATGATACGGCTCTACGAAGTGCTCACGGAACAGATCAGCCGCGCCATCCGTCACGGCTCAAGCCTGGGCTCGGGCTGCGCCGTGCCTGATCGAGAGGCTGCCGAGTGCGCCGCCGAATTCCTGTCTCATCTTCCGCGCCTGCGCGAGGTGCTGGCGACAGACGTGCAGGCCGCTTATGACGGCGACCCGGCGGCGACCTGCAAGGACGAAATTATCTTCAGTTACCCGAGCATCTACGCCATGATGGTCTACCGCCTCGCGCACGAGCTGTACAAGATGAGAGTCCCGCTCATCCCGCGCATCATGACCGAGCACGCTCATCATCGCACAGGCATTGATATTCATCCGGGGACGCGTATCGGCGCACGCTTCTTCATAGACCACGGGACGGGAGTCGTCATCGGCGGCACAGCCGTCATCGGCAACAACGTCAAGCTCTACCAGGGCGTCACCCTCGGCGCGTTCTCCTTCGATAAGGATGGTGCCGGGCAGCTCGTGCGCAACACGAAGCGGCATCCGACGATTGAGGACGACGTGGTGATCTACGCCGGCGCGACCATCCTCGGCGGCGAGACCGTCATCGGACGCGGCAGCGTCATCGGCGGTAACGTCTGGCTCACTCACTCTGTTCCGCCCGGCACGCGCGTCCTACAGGAATCTCCCAACCTGCGTATCATCACCGCCGATCAGGCCGCCGCTTCGTAAACGATTGTCAGCACGCGCGCGCCGCCTCACCTGAGCAGCATGGGCAAAAGCGCCAGCCCGAAGAAGATCACGAAGACTATCGCCAGGGCCACGAGGCTGTAGATGACTATGCCCTGCGTGTTGGATTTTCCGCTCTTTCCGTTATAGGCGTTTCCGCAACTGCCGCACTTGACGTGACTCAATAGCTTTGGGCCCAGAAGGCCGCCCCACCAGGTAAACTTCACCTGCTGTGGGTCTGGCGTCGCACATTTCGGACAGGGGACATACTGGCTCATAGATTTTCTCCTCTTTATACGGGTCAGGCAGGAAAGCCCTCGAAGCATACAAACGCGGCGCAATATATCATCATTTTTTCATCGCTGAAATGAGCTTTTTTGAAGCGCCCGGGCGCTTTCTCTCAGGCAAACAGGACGGCCCCCCTGATTGGCTGCGCGCAACTTACAGGAAGAGCGCGCCTATTAGCATTTTCTATCCAGTACAAAAGGAAGCGAGAAGATCGCCCCCCGCAATATTCAGGAACCCCCCGGCCTCTGAGGCGTGTGGGGGTTTAGTTGTTAAAGGGCCGGGTTAAACATAGTTGGCATGTAGAAGGAGATGCTCTCGATGAGTGCCCTCGCAAAAAGCACGCTGCTCTTCTTTCTGAACTGGCTCGACGCGCAGTTGACCATTATCTGGGTGAGGGCCAATCTGGCGACCGAGGGTAATGGTTTGATGGCGCGCCTGTTGGAGATGGGCGATGCGCCGTTTCTCTACGTCAAGCTCGGGATGGGCGCTTTCGCCGCCTACGTGCTTTATCGTTATTCCCATCGTCCGCTGGCGCGGCGCGGCATGAAGCTTGTGCTGGCGATCTATTGTGCATTGATGTTTGTCCACCTGGCGACGGGCATGTCTGCGCTGGGATGGCATGCGCCTGAAAGGGTGCTGGCCTTTATAGATAGCTTGCCGAGCGCTGTCCTTGCTCTCCTCGCATAAGAGCCGCACAGAGGCGAGCGCCTGAGCGTTCTCCTTCACCAAAAGCAGAGCAAAAGCTCTTCCTCACTTCGATTCCGCCCGTATTCCCCAGCTCGGACAAGCCTCTTAGGCAACCTCCCTCCTCTTCTACGTCCTAGCTTCCGGCCCTGTTTTTCGGCGGCGATAAGGAATTAGCTCTTGTCGTCCGGGTGCGCTGGGGATTAAATTATCAGTATCGAGGGCGAAAGATAATGAAACCGGGAGGTCTGCCAATCGTAACAATCAATAGGGCGCGTAAACGCCAGCCCCCGTGCGCGCATCTTAAAGAATGCTGCCGACAGCATTCGTAAATTGAAAGTATAGAGAAGAAAGATCATGTATAAACTCTCCGCCCGCCAGATTTTGCTGATCGCGTTGTTATCAGCCGTTTTTGCCGCTGGCACGGTCGCCTGCATTGACCGTTTCAGCAACCGTTTTCAACCCAACACCGCCGCCTTTACGGAGGCGCAGCCCGCCGGAGTCTCAGACCCCAGCCTGGCCACAGACGAACAGAATAACGTCGAAGTCTACCGCGCCATCTCGCCCGGCGTCGCCTACATCACATCGACGACTGTCCAGCAGGGCTTCTTCGGTGATGTTGAAGAGGGCTCCGGCTCGGGCTCAGGCTCTGTGATAGACGACCAGGGCCACATCCTGACCAACTATCACGTCATCGAAGGCGCGCAGAGGCTTACTGTCAGTCTCGGCGGCGATAAGAAATACTCTGCCAAGGTCATCGGCGGCGACCCGGATACGGACCTCGCCGTGATCCAGGTAGAAGCGCCGCGCGAGCAACTGACGGTCGTGCCCCTGGGCGATTCCGACAGGCTCGTCGTCGGTCAGAAAGTGCTGGCCATAGGCAATCCGTTCGGCCTCGACCGAACGCTCACCACAGGCGTCATCAGCGGACTGCAACGCCCGATCAGAGCGCGCAACGGTCGCCCGATTGAAGGCGCAGTGCAAACCGACGCCTCGATCAATCCAGGCAATTCGGGCGGCCCGCTGCTCGATTCGCACGGGCGCATGATCGGCATCAACTCGCAAATCCTCTCGCCCGCGGGTGGGTCTGTGGGCGTCGGCTTCGCCATTCCCGTCAGCATCGCCAAGCGCGTCGTGCCGCAGCTTATACAGTACGGCGTGGTGCGTCGTCCGAAGCTCGGCATCGGCTCGCGCGACGTTGAGACGCTCAGGAATCAGATTCGCCTGCCCGTCTCCGAAGGCGTGCTCATCATACAGGTTGCGCCGGGCGGCGCGGCTGCCGCTGCGGGCTTGCGCGGAACGTCGCAATCCGACGACGGCGGCATAGACCTCGGAGACATCATTACCTCTATTGACGGCGAGAAGATAAGCGATACGGATGATCTCTATCGCGTTCTGGATAAGCACCAGATCGGCGACGTGATCAAGGTTGAAGTCTTACGCGACAGGGGACGCGTCACTGTCCCCGTGCGCTTGATAGAGTTGCCTGACCCGAAGCGCTCATTCCGACGCTAGAAAAAAAGAGAGATGGCAAAGATGCCGGATGTTAGGTTACTGCTAACATCCGGCATCTATCTTTCCGTGATCGAGACGACTCATTTCATCAATACTGGCTTCGGCTGGCTCTGCAAGCGTTGCAGCGCGGAGCAGGAGGAGGAGAGCGCGGGCGCGAATGAGGGGCGCGCGCGTTTCTTCACCGAGGGCGAGGCGGAAGCCAAAGAGCCGCGTCTCTCTACGCCTGCCCTCGCCCGCTGGACGGACGCCACGCGCCAGACTCTAGTCTGCCCGCGTTGCAGTATCGAAGAGACGATCAGCAAGGCTTGAGTCCCGAAAGACTCCTATCCCCACATCACTCTCAGCATCCCTTCGCGGGTTTGAGATTAAGACTACTGCTTTAATAAAGCGCGCAACTGCGCGATGCGATCTTCGGGCTCGCCGAAGCGTGCGCGATAATCGCTGAGGCTGCGCGCGATCACTACAGCGGCCTCCGAGCGGTCGTAAACGTCTGCGATCTCGACGTGGCGCGGCGCGGCGTTCGGCAACTGCTTGTAGCTGAGAAAATAGTGTTGCAGCCGCTCGACGAGACCGGGCGGGCATTCGGTAATATTTTCTATGTGGCCGTAGGCGATGTCGGATTCGAGCACGGCGATGATCTTATCGTCAGCCTCCGTGCCGTCAATCATGCGCAGCCCGCCGATGGGCCTGGCGCGGACGAAGAAATTGCCCTGCGAGAAAGTTTTTTCTGTCAGCACGCAGATGTCCATCGGGTCGCCGTCACCCTTGATACCGCTGCGGCCTACGCGCTCGCTACAAAGCTCGCCGACGCCGTCGCCGCAATAGGTTTGCGGGATGAAGCCGTAGGGCATCGGGCAGAGACTCGAAAACCTTTGCGGGCGGTCCACGCGCAAGTGGCCCGTCGCCTTATCAAGCTCGTACTTGACGGCATCTGTCGGCACGATCTCGATAAAAGCGTTGATGGTCGCGGGCGCATCCTTCCCCGGCGAGACCCCGTGCCAGGGATGAGCCTGAAAGAGAACTGCCAGCAGTTCGTCAAGCGCCGCGTTGGTTTCAGCCATATACTCTTCCTTCCGCGCCCTCTTCCTGCGCTGCTCTCTTTCCGCAAGGGCTCTGATTGATGCTAAAATCCGAATGCTTGACTGTCAGGGTTAAAAGATTATGAGCCGCGCCCGGTGGGTCTGTCCATCCCGCGCGTAGTGCCTTCACAGGGCGCGAAGGTTTTTCGGGAAGCTCGCATGTCCGCCACGACACACGAAACAATTCAGGAGGCACGCAGCAGCGCCATCTCGCTCGGCTGGATTATCAGCGCGCGCGACGACATGATCTGGTTTATCGGCTCTGTCCTCTCAAGCTACGCGCTGTTTGCGCTCTACGTGACGGGGCTCGTGCCGCTCGTGCCGATGGTCGCCGCCTGGGCCATCCTGATAGATGCGCCGCACGTCTTCGGCACATTCTCGCGCACCTATTTTGATCGCACGGAGCGACGAGCGCGCAAGCGTCTGCTCCTGGGCTCGCTGCTCTTCTTCTTCGTCGGCCCGGTCATGGTCTTAGCGGGCGCTGGCTTCATCTTCTTCTTTCTCGCGGCGCTCTGGGCCTATTACCATCTGGTCAAGCAGCACTACGGCTTCATGATGCTCTACAAGAAGAAGAACAACGATCTCGCGCCGACGGATAACGCGCTCGACCGCCTGCTGCTGCTGTCCGCCTTCACCTATCCGTTCGTCGCCTTCGCCGCGAGCGACCCGGAAGCGATGGCGCGAGTGCCGGCGTCCGTGAATGCCGTCTCTGGAACCCTGTCGAGAGTGCTGCTCGCAGCAACCCTGATCCTGGCCCTCGCATGGACTCTACGCCAGGTGCAGCGCTACTGGCGCGCAGAAGAGCCTCTGAACGTGCCGAAATATTTGCTCCTGGCCGCCGCCATCCCCTTGCACTGGGTCGTGCTGCTCACGCCCATGCCGCATAAGCCCATCGCCATCGTCGCCATCTTAACCATCTATCACAACCTGCAATACCATCGCCTGATCTGGTTTCACAATAAGAAATATAGCGCAGGCGATGACCGGCGAGAGCGTTACGGCGGCGCTGAGCTGATCAGCCGTCGCCTCATCTACTACATCGCCTTCGGCATACTCTTCGGCATCTGGTATCAAGCGCCGCGCCAGTACATAGGCTATCCGAAAGGCCCCGTCTCGCTCGCCGCGCAAACTCTCGCCTCATTCTTGTGGGGCTATGCCTTTATACACTACTACCTCGACTCGAAAATCTGGCGCGTGCGCCGAGACCCATCCGTCAGCCGAGCGCTGCACATGGATTAGAAGAGTAACGGAACGCTCCAGGACCGTCCCAACGCTCTACTTCAGAACGCGGCTACCTGAGCGGGTGGGTTCAGTGAGTGGTGATGCTTATTCGCTGCCGAACCCGTTGGAGAAGTCAAAGTCTTTCAGAAGGTAGGTGGAGAATCTCTTCCGGCGATTCCTGGTGACCGGTCTGTTTTCACCCTGCTGCCTCTTTTCTATGACTGATCCCGTCAGCAGATTCATGTCGGTTTCAGTGGAGGCGTCGGAACTGAGGTCGGTGTAATAGATTCTTAAGCCGACCAGTCGCCACTCGCCCTTATAGAGCTTGAATTGATGCGTTGCCGCCTCCATCGTGCTCGCCGTCTTCGCATTGTTCTGGATGTAAATGCTTGAGCGATTGATTTCCAGATTTTCAACCCAGCAACATCCCATCCCGGCAATCTGCTCCTCTTTGGATTTTTCCGCGACGCGATAGCCGCCCTGACCCGTCCGCAGGAGGACATAGAGTTGAGTCGTCGCCGTGGATTCTGATTTCTGTCTCTGAATCACCCCGGCCCAATCCTCCAACCCGTCGCCGTTCAGCTCGCCTCTGGCCTCAGCGCTCAAACGGTCCTCGCCTTTTAAGGTGGCTTTCAGGAATGCATCAACGCTCGGGAATTCCCCCTGAGCCGCTGTATTGAAGGCGCACGATAAAACGAGCAGAGCCCCGAGGACGAGGCGGAGTTGGCCCATGATATTCCCGGCGCACATTGTTAGGAGTGCTCTTTTCATAACTATTCAACAGTAGCGTAATTATTATCAGGAGGCAAAGATGGCCTATCGGAACGCCGTCCATATTTCCATACCTTAACAGTCGAGATCAATGGGCTGAGAGCTCATCCATACATCGAGTCGCTGTGAAGACGGCGTCTTGAGTAGATCAACCGGAGTAGCGGGGTCAATCCTCCTGGTGGTCTTCGCCGTTGTAGTGCATGACTATGCGCTCCTCGTCCACGACGGTTTCGAGGTGGACGGGCCGCCCCCAGAGCGTGTAGACGTGTTCGAGCGCCTTGCGCCCGTAGCGGCTGTCGAGTTCCGCGCCCTCGTAAGCATGGCGCAGGTAAAGCTCGCGGTTGCCGTTGTAATCGCCGTCGACCACCTCTATGTAGGGAAAGCCAAAGTTGGTCATGTTCGCCACGAGCTGATCGCGCACCCTTTCCCAGCGTTTTTCCGTGATCGTCCATTCCTCTTCTTCGACCAGTTCATAGACGAAGAGATCAAGCTCCTCGCACAGCTCTTCGGTCAGGTAGTTGCGCAGGAAAGAGACATCCGAATCAAGCTCGCGCACCTCGAAAATCTTCTCGCGCCCCTCGCCGCCGCGCCGCCCGAACTTCTCGCGCTCCTGCGCCGAGGGATTGTCCCAGCGCCGCTCTATGTCCTCGAAAATCTTGTAGCCCAGATAATAGGGGTTGAGCTGCCCCTTGTGCGGCGAAACCACTCCCGAATGAAGATCGGCAAACTCCAGGTGCTCGTCGTCCGTGAGGTCCAGCTCGCGCATGATGCGGGCATGGAAGAATGAGGCCCAGCCTTCATTCATGATCTTGGTCTGCATCTGCGGGATGAAGTATTCCATCTCTTCGTGGATCATCGCCATCACGTCGCGCTGCCAGGGTTGGAGATGCGGCGAGTGATGCATGATGTAGTAGACGAGGTCTTTTTCCGGCAGGCTTGCTCCGCGCGGCTTTTCATCCTCGACCGCCTCGGGCTCTCTCTTTTCGCCGAGCCTCCACAGGTCGTCGTAGCGGCCCTCGACGGGCGCGGCCTTCGGGCGCGGCGGCTCCTGCGGATTGTCTCGCTTGATGAAGAAGTTCGGGTCGATGTGTTCTTCGATGGCGAGCACGGCGTCTAAGAATTTCTCGACCGCCTTGCGCCCGTACTTGAACTCGTAGCCGGTCATCCGCCCGGCGTGCGTCGAGACGCTCTCGACCATCCGGCGGTTGGTCTTCGAGAAATAGATGTTGTTCTTGAAGAAGTCCACATGGCCCAAGACATGCGCCATCACCAGCTTGTTCTGAATGGGGCTGTTGGTTTCCAGGAGAAAGCCATAGGAAGGGTTGGTGTTGATGACGACTTCGTAAATCTTCGAGAGCCCGAAGTCGTACATCGTTTTCATGCGATGATAAGCCTTGCCGAACGTCCAGTGGGAGTAGCGGCCCGGCAGCGCGTAAGAGCCGACTTCGTACATCACCGTCGCAGGAACGATCTCAAAACGCGTCGGGAACGGATCGAGGCCGAACTTGCGCGCCACCTCCCAAATCTGCGCGAGCGAGCTTTCGAGGTCTTTGATTTCGCGGTCTTCCATAATTAACCCTGATGCTGTGTAGAGGTATACCTCTTGAACGCCCCGACAAAGAGCGCGATGATGAGGCCGATAAGGACGCCGACTGCGCCGCCAAAGAGAGCGCCGCGCAACCCCCAACCCCAGAGAGAAGAGGTCTCGGGGAAGGGGCCGCCGCGCGCGAGCAGTATCTCGCCGACGACGTTGAGCGTCGCGCCAATGATGATAAAGACGAGGGTCGTCCTGATGATGATATTAAGGGTTCTGCTCATAGCTCCTGTTTCTTGCCGAAGAACTGTTTAAGCGCCGGATAGACATCTTCCTTATCGTCTATGCGCACGCCGACGAAGCGCTCCTTGCGCTTGAGCCGGTCGTTGAAGATGGAGAGCAGCGCGCCGGAGGAGCGACGATAGCTCGACGCTCCCTCCTCGCCGATCTCGCCGTAGCCGAAGAGATTGCAGGTCGTAATCAACTGGTCTGCCAACCGCACGGCCTCTTCGTTGTCCGAATAATAGTTATCGCCGTCGGAGAAGTGAAAGGGGTAGATGTTCCAGTCCTGCGGGCGGAAGCGGTCGCGTATGATGTCGAGCGCGAGCTGATACGCGGAGGAGACGACCGTGCCGCCCGACTCGCCCTGCGTGAAGAACTGCTCTTCGGTGACCTCCTTGGCCTCCGTGTGGTGCGAGATAAAGACTATGTCCACGTTGTCATACTTGGTGCGGAGAAACCTGACCATCCAGAAGAAGAACGAGCGCGCGATATACTTCTTAAACTCGCCCATGCTGTTATGGCTCAACATGCCGTCAACGATATAATTATGGTGGTCGGCCACCTCAAAGTCATACACATGCACAGGCTCGTCAACGACGGCTACTCTTTTAATCTTTGACACCATCAACTGCCTGTCCGTGACCGCTTCAATCGCTTGCAGGTCATCCATCTGGGCACGCTTATCCCCGGCAATGAGCTGCAACTGGCTGAAAGAGAGCGCATGGACGGCGGGGCGGTAGTAGCTTGAAGTTCGTGTCGTGCTATAGAGATGGTCGAAGCGTGTGCGCCAGTCAAAGGGCATGATGAACTTGCTGCGCATGGCGTTGATGCCAGCTCGCTGGCGTGCCGCCAGTTCATCAAGCTTCCTCCCTTTTTCTCGACATCCGAACCCGACCACCTCGCCGAACCTGATGGCGTCTTTGGCATTGATTGAAAGGGCGTAGTAGATGCCGGACTTGATGGGCTTGTCGCCGAGGCGCTGCCCATCCTGAATGAAGCGCGTCACGCGTGCGCGAATGCCCCAGTATGAGAGCAGGTGCTTGACCTGCTTGACCAGCATTGCGCTCGACGAGTTGAGGATGACGCTATGGTGCGCGAGCGTGCCTTCGGCATCAAAAAGCCCGCGCAGAAAGGCGGCGCGCACTGCCGGAGGTTCTCTGTAGATTGAGCGTTCGATGTAACGATGCGGCGAACGCGCGGTGAGCATCGGATAGCTGGCGGCCAGGTCTCGCACAAGAGATGAGCAGTTGACATTGAGGCGCTGGCGCGTGTTCTCGGTGCGCTTCAGCTTGATGATTCCGCGCACACCCCATGCCCGGAGGAAGATTTGCCGGTAGCTTTCCAGCCTCTCCAAATTCTCGTCAGAGATAGACATATATGTCCCGTAAGTGCCGGGCTTCGACGGTCTTCTCAAATGTCCGTCGCCGAGGAGCACGCCGAGCAGGTATGCTCGTTCAGTCGTCAAAGCTGCATGAGACACTATGGGCTCTCGACCGCTGCGCCCCCAAGAATTAACAAGCACGAGCTTATCGCCGTCGGATAAATCTTCGGCTCGCTTTTCGGTGATGCGGTTTTCGGCTTCGTCGTAAACGAAAAAGAGGTGCGCGGGAGTGGCGCGCAGCGTAGCGTCCTCGCACTCGATGACGCAGGTGCGCGGCGCTGTCTTGGTAAAAGTTGCGGCGACAGTCGAGACGGTCTTTTCATGAGAACGCAGGTCCATACATGCCACGCCGTCGCCGCGCTCTATCCTGGAGATGTCCTTGTAAGAGCCATCGGCCATCTCGATCAGATGACCTTCCGTGAGACAGCCCGACACGTCCATCAACGCGAGCACCACTGCGTTCGATTCATAGCGCAGGCTCTCTTCCCAGGTCTTGAAGCGCAAATCCTCTTTCCTGACATCGCCGAAGCGGGCCTTGCCCTCTTCGCGGGCGTTGCGCTTGATGTTCTCAAGGATCATGCGGCGCTTATCGAGGTTGGCCATCACGCCCGTGCGGCGAATCTCGTTGAAGCGTGTGGTCTTTGACTGGACGGCCTTCTTGGCTTTCTCTTCGAGGAAAGGCAGTTGCAAGTCCTCGAAGATGAGGGCCGCGATCTCGTCTATGTTGACTTCGGCCTCGTAATACTCTTCGCCGCCCGTCTGTCCTGCCTGCCCGCCGCCCTGGCCCTGCTGTCCGGGCTGTCCCTCGCGCGCGATTACGTCGCCGACGCGGGTCTTACCGTCGCCCTGGCCGACGTGCTTCTTCTTGCGGTAATCGAAGCGGAACTTGTATTCGTCGAGCGCGCGGATGGGCACTTTGACGGTGCGCTTGCCGTCCGAGAGGATGATCGCTTCGTTGGAGACGATGGAGCCTAGGTTTCTTTTGATCGCTTCTTTGACGCGCTCCTTGTGACGCTCCTGATCTATGATGCCTTTGCGTTGAAGCGACCAGTCATTGCGTTGGATGGACATCTCTTGCTACCTCTTCGATGGTGCGAGGGGAAAGGCACTGCTGCCCTTTTCCCCGTTCACCACTGATCGTCGCCGATTCACCCTCGCCCTTGCATGAACTCCGTCAACAGGCGGGCGAACTCGCGCGGGTACTCCTCCTGCGGCAGATGCCCGCAGCGTCGAAACACGATCAGGCGTGCGTCGGGTATCGAGCGGTGCAGGCGCTCGCCGTCGCTGAGCGGAATCTCCGCATCATGCTCACCCCACATGAGCAGCGTGGGCTGTGTGATGAGATGCGCTTCACGCCTGATTCGTTCGGCGCTCCAATCCCTGAGCATCCTGAGGGCCGCGCGCTGCGTATCGGCGGCACGCAGGGGAACGTGATAGGCCGCGACTCTCTTGTCGTCAAGCCATCCGGCGTTGCTGACGGAATTTCTTCTGAGGTGGCGCTTGACCATCCAGCGCAGGTCGAGGAGCAGAGGCGAGATCAGCTCTCCGACGACCGGGGAGGCTGCGAGACGCAACAGAGGTCGCCGCTTAACGTCGTCGTTCGAGACCGCTCCGACCAGCACCAGCCGCTCGACCCTGTGCGCGTAGTCGAGCGCACAGGTGGCGGCAATCGCCCCGCCGTAAGAACTCCCGACGAGCGTCGCGCGCTCAATCCCAAGCTCGTCCATGAGAGCCATAATCATCCGCGCATGACCGGCAATCGTGTACTCGCCCTCGCGCGGCTTCCCGGAAAATCCGAAGCCCATGAGGTCAGGCGCGATGACGCGAAAACCCGCTTCGGCAATCGGCAGCAAGACCTCGCTCCAGACCAGCGTGGAAGCAGTGAAGCCGTGAATCAGCATGACGGGCGGAGCGTCCGCCGGGCCCGCTTCCTGGTAATGCACGCGCACGCCGTTGACATGGGCAAAGCGCGACCGCTCGGCATGACGTAGCTGCTCCCTGTGATCGGCCCATTCGACGGCGCGCGGGCGGGTCAAAAGCTTGAGGGCCAGCGCACCGCCAGCCACGCCTGAAGCTCCCGCGATCAGGTATCGTTTCTTCATAAGAGGCCCAGAGTAGTTTACCTGCTTAAATTTTCTTCCACGATTCTACTTGTCAAAGCCAGCTCCGTCTCCCGGTCAGTTGGGGTCTTTGGCCCAATAGTCCGGCTTCTCTTCTGTCTGCGGGTCATGCCTCTCCATCCAGCGTTCGGGCCGCTTCAGCTCCTCGAAGCCGAACCTGCGATAAAGCTCGTGCGCGTCCTTGGTCGCCAGCAGCCAACGGCGCAACCCTTGCAGCTCCGGGTGCGAGAGTATGACCTCCACGAGCCACTTGCCCAAACCCTTGCCGCGCGCCTCGTCCAGCACAAAGACATCCGCGAGCCACGCAAAGGTCGCGTAGTCCGTAATCACGCGCGCGAACCCGACCAGCTCGCGGCCCCTGTAGATGCCAAAGGCCAGGGAGTTTTCGATAGAGCGCTCAATAGTCTCAGCCGACCTGCCCTTGGCCCAGTATGACGTGTTCGACAGGTAATCATGAATGGCTTGCAGATCGAGCCTGGCCTTGTCCGTGCTGATCGAATATTCTCCGCGCACCCATTCGTGAGCCATGGCGGTGATTGCCTCCTCAGGACATTGGGGCCAGCGACCCAGGAAATTCTCTCACATCGCCGAGCAGCCCGCCTATGATTTTACTCCCGACGCTCTGTTCCAATAAAAGATGGTGCACGCATCGTCTTGCTCGACGAACCATTGCAGCTCGGCAATCGCCGCCCTCATCTCTTCCGCAGTTGCCAGGCCGTGTCTTTGCAACTGCGCCGCGCCGCCTTCGACGTTTCCAATGATGTTCTCGACCCAGGGCCGGAAAGTTTCCGCGCCCGCATAATGAATCTCCGGCTGAAGACTCAATCTGATCTCGGAGAAGCCCGCACGTTTGAAGAGCGAGAAGAGCTTCTTACCGATCAGGGCGTCGCCGCCGAGTTTCGACTGTAGCTCGGCGAAGCTGCGCCACACCATCTCGAAGCGCGGGCATTCGGGGAAAAAAGTGATGATGAGAATATTGTTCTCCTGCGCCATCACCCTCCCTCCGGGCAACAGCACGCGATGCATCTCTGCGAGCACGCGCAAGGGGTCTGCGACGTGTTCGAGCAGGTAGCGGCAATAGACCGTATCGAACCTCTCGGCGGTGAAGGGCAAGGCGTGGGCGTCGGCCTGAATGAAATGAAGATTCGGGGCAGAGCTTTTGGCGAGCGCCAACTGCGCGGCGGAATACTCTACGCCCCAGACTTCTCCGAAGGGCACGCGCTCCGCCACCGCGCGCGCCAGAATCCCGAGGCCGCTGCCGACTTCGAGCACCGTTGCCTTCTCCGCAAGCTCAAGGAATTCGATGAAGGGCCGGTTCGTCAGGCGGTTGAGCAGGGCCAGGCGCGCCTGCTCCGAACTGTGCGTGCCATGGATGTAGGCTGTCTTGCTCACGACCACCTCATTACAAAACGCCCGCGCCTTCCAGCTCGAAAAGCGCGGGCATCGTCGTGTCCATCCCGGTGTGACTTGGAAGAGAGCCGCGTGGCCCTGCTTCTTTCAACGCGAGAGCAGCGTGCCGACATAGGTTAACAGCTCGTTGGCGCAGACGGGACAGTAGCCCCCGTCTTTGACGAGCCGATCGACGACCTCGTTGATGCGGCGCAGTTGATCGGGGTCTGGCGTCTTGGCGGAAGTCGTGATCTTCACCACGTCCTTGAGGTCGGCGAAAATCTTCTTCTCGATGGCCTCCTTCAAACGCTCGTGCGAATTGTATTCAAAGGAGCGCCCCTTGCGCGCGTAAGAAGAGATGCGAATCAGTATCTCCTGGCGGAAAGTGTTCTTGGCGTTCTCGCTGATCCCGATCTGCTCTTCGATGGAGCGCATCAACTGCTCGTCGGGGTCTATCTCCTCTTCCGTGATCGGGTCTTTGATACGCTCCTTGTTGCAGTAAGCCTCGACGTTATCCAGGTAGTTGTTGCAGATCGTTCGCGCCATCTCTTCAAACGAGTAGACGAAGGCGCGCTGGACTTCTATCTTCGCTAGCTCGTCATACTCCTTGCGCGCCGCCGAGATGAGATTCAAGTAGCGCTCGCGCTGGTCTGCGCTGATGCCTGTGTGCTGCTCGAAGCCGTCCTTGATGGCCCGCAAAGCGTCAATCGGATTGATGCAGGTCACGCCGTCGCGCACGAGCGCCGAAGAGAGGCGATTGATGATATAGCGAGGGCTGATGCCGTCCATGCCTTCCCTCACGGTTTCGTCCTTCAGCTCGCGCACGTCCTTGGACTTGTAGCCTTCCACGTCCTCGCCGTCGTAGAGCTTCATCTTCTTGACGACATCCACGTTCTGACGCTTCGGCTCTTCGAGCCTCGTCATCACGGCAAACATGGCCGCGACTCTCAAAGTGTTGGGCGCGATGTGGACGTTGCGCAGGACTTCCGATTGGTGAAGCAGCTTGTGATAGATGCGCTCCTCCTGCGACACCCTCAGGTTATAGGGGACGCGCACGAGGATGATGCGATCCTGCAAGGCTTCCGACTTGCGATTGCCCGCGAAAGAGATGTACTCGTTTTCGTTCGTGTGCGAGAGAATCACCTCGTCGGCGTAGATCATGGCGAAGCGCCCGGTCTTGATGTTCTGTTCCTGCGAGAGCGTCAGCAGAGAGTAGAGAAACTTCTCATCCACCTTCAACATCTCGACGAACTCCATCAAGCCACGGTTGGCGATGTTGAGCTCGCCGTCGAAGCGATAGGCGCGCGGGTCTGATTCAACGCCGACATCGCCGATGGTCGAGAGATCAATCGAGCCGGTCAGCTCCGTGATGTCCTGCGACTTGGGGTCTGAGGGAGCGAACGTGCCGATGCCGACTCTCTCCTTTTCCGAGAAGAGGATGCGCTGGACTCTCACGTCTTCGTGGCGTCCGCCGTATTCGTGCTCAAGCGCATAGCGACATTGCGGGCAGAGGTCGCCTTCGATGTAGAGGCCGTAATGTTTCTCGATCTCTGCGCGCAGCTCGTGCGGGATAAGGTGCAGCGGCTCTTCGTGCATCGGGCAATCCTTGATGGCGAAGACCGCGCCCCCTTCGGTGCGCGTGTATTCTTCGAGGCCGCGCTTGAGCATCGTCACGATCGTTGACTTGCCGCCGCCCACCGGGCCCATCAAGAGCAGTATGCGCTTGCGGACTTCCAGGCGCTGCGCCGCCGACTTGAAATATTCGACGATGCGCGCAATCGGCTCTTCGATGCCGAAGAGCTCCGAGGCGAAGAAGTTATAGCGTGCGATCTCGTCGCGCGTGCCCTCGTTGAGCTTCTCGACCCCGGCAGCGTGAATCATGTCGTTGATGCGCGCGTGCGAGAGCTGTGCGATGCGTGGATTTTGTGCGACGAGCTCAAAATAATCGCGGAATGAACCTTCCCAGCGGAGCGCCTCGCGGTCGCGCCGTAAATCTTCCAGCCGCTGGCTGATATTGAATTGATCTTTGCCATCCTGCTCTTGCATAGCCTTTTTCGTACCTCTTATGGGCTTCGCGCGCAGTAGATAGCGTGTGGGAAAAGCACGCCCTTCATTCAAGCGAGCCGGACGGGTGGGCCCATACGTTCGCTCGCGCTACGCGGTGGCCCCCTTAACGGCTGCTCTCAGGATGAATCTCGATATGCGCCGAGCGTCACGCGCGCGTCTAGCGTGCGGCGCACCCGTCGAGACTGTTCCCATATTCAATGATCGGAAGTATCGGAGCCTCCGGCAATCAATCGGTTCAGGATTAAACTGAAGAGAGAGACCCCTCAGTGCCGGGAGCTTATCAACGAGCTTTAGTGTCAATCGAAGCGGGCGAGACGGGCCAAACATTTTGGAAGCGGCCCGCTTGCGCGCTTCCCCTTCAACTACTACTCCTCAGTATAACACAACGCCCAAGGCCGGAAGTCAATGCTTATTTTTCCGGCGCGAGGACGACGCGCGGGCGCAGGCTCCCAGCCTCGGCCTCGTAAAGCGCGACCGCCAGAAAATCTCCACGCTCGTCCATCATCCTGACCCTTTGCCCGTCCTCATATTTTTCATCGGCCAGGCGCACGGCCATGCCGTGGCGCGCACGCCGCGCCTCCTCGCTCGTTAGATGCGCCGCAGGCATCCATGAGAGCGCTGCGTTTAATGAAACAATGGCTCTTTCTGCGTCGCCCGAGACGGCCTGCTCCGCAAGCCCTTCGAGCGTGACGGCCCCTTGCAGGCTAAACTCGCCCGCGCGCTCGCGGCGCAGTGCCGCCAGGTGCGCTCCGACACCCAGGTGCTCGCCGACCGATTCGGCAAGCGTGCGCACGTAGGTTCCCGCCGAGCAGACGACGCGCACGCCGAGGTCGAACGTCCCGTCCTCATTGCGCGCGAGCAGCGAGCCGTCCTCGCGCCGCAAAGCTTCCAGCTCATGAATCTTCACGCGCACCGCCGCGCGCTCGACCTCCGCGCCGCGCCGCGCCATCTCATATAGCTTTTCCCCCTTCACCTTCTTCGCCGAATACATCGGCGGAACCTGTGCTATCTCGCCGCGCAGGCTCGCAAGCGCCGCTTCGATCTCACGCTCGCTCCAGTCGGGGACAGGCTGCACCATGGGCCCATCCTCCGCGCGGCCTCTCACAGCGCCGGTCGCGTCGCCCGTCTCGGTCGCATAACCGAAGCGAATCAGGGCTTCGTATTCTTTGTCCGCCGCCGACAAGAACTGGGCCAATCGCGTCGCGCGCCCGAGCAGCATGACGAGCACGCCCGTCGCAAACGGGTCGAGCGTCCCCGTGTGCCCGGCCCTACGCTCACGAAGGATGCGGCGCACGCGCGCCACCACGTCATGCGAAGTCAGCCCCGCCGGTTTATCTATGATCAGAATGCCGTCCATAGTTGGATTTCAGGATACACCTTGGCCATGCTCATTATGAGCTTTTGCGACAGGAGCCCGCAAACCTTTTGATTGAAGATTGCGAGACGCTGCTCAATTGCTAATTGCCAGGCCAAAATCTAAAATTCCGTAATCTAAAATGGCAAGGTTTACAATCGGCTATGAGAAGACGAAGGTGGAAGCCGCAGGAGCGGCAGATTAACGAGGAGACGGAGCGAGCGCCCCGCACGATTGACCCTGAGAAGGCCAGGGAGCGCACCTTTCAACGCGCCGTCAAGCTGCTCGCAGCCAAGCCGCGCTCGGTCGAGGAGCTGCGCGAGCGACTGCTCGAAAAGCAGTGGACTGATGAAAGCGTGGTGGACGCGGTGATAAGCAAGCTGCGCGAGTACGGCTACTTAAACGACGAGCAGTACGCTCTCGGCTATGCTTCCTTCCAGGTGCGGCAAAAGCCCGTCGGACGCACGCGCTTGCAGCGCGCCCTGGCGCTCAGGAAGGTTGACCGCGAGACGGCGGACGAAGCCATCAAACAGGTTTTTGAAGAGATGCCCGAAGAGCAGTTGATCGAGCGGGCCATTGAACGCCGCACGCGCCTGCGCGGTCGCCCCGCAACGCGCGCCGAAACCAAAAGCCTCTTTGACCACCTGCTGCGACAGGGTTTTCCCTACGAGCTGGTGGTGCGCAAGGTGCGCGCCGCCTCCGAAACCGACATTGACGAAGAGGATGGCGAGTAAGAGTTTTTCCCTCCAAAAGCTTTCGCCCAAGGCCCCGGTTCCAGCCACCTTTTCTTCAACTCTGTAGGCTGCTTCGCCTGCCCGCGCCCGCCGTGCTACACTTATTGTTTATCTCAACGTGACGGGATTCAACTGATATGACTGGAAACGAGATTCGCCAAAAGTTCTTAGACTATTTCGAGCGCCAGGGCCACCGCGTCGTGCGCTCAAGCCCGCTGCTTCCGGCTAATGACCCGACTCTGCTTTTCACCAACGCCGGGATGAACCAGTTCAAGGATGTCTTCACGGGCGCGGAGCAGCGCGATTACGTGCGCGCCACCACGTCGCAGAAATGCGTGCGCGCAGGCGGCAAGCACAACGACCTTGACGAGGTGGGCAAGACCGCGCGCCATCACACCTTCTTCGAGATGCTCGGCAATTTCTCCTTCGGCGACTATTTTAAGGAAGATGCCATACGCTTCGCCTGGGACTTGCTCGTCAACGAGTACGGCCTGGACCCTGAGCGCCTGTGGTTCACCGTCTTCGAGGGCGACGATGAAGTCCCGGCTGACGTTGAGGCGGAGGCGTTGTGGGAGAAGGTCGGCGCACCCAGAGAGCGCATCCTGCGCTTCGGACATAAGGATAACTTCTGGCAGATGGGCGACACGGGCCCATGCGGCCCTTGCAGCGAGATTCATTACTACATGGGCGAAGACCCGTCAGACCCATTGAAGAACTCGCCCGAGCTGGTCAATGGGCCCGGCGATACGACGATGGAAATCTGGAATCTCGTCTTCATGCAGTACGAGCGAACCAGGACGAGCGACGGAGAGATCGTGCAAGCGCCGCTCCCGAAGCCTTCCGTAGATACCGGCGCTGGATTGGAACGCATCGCGGCGGTGCTGCAAAATGTGAAGTCCAACTATGACACCGACATTATTCGCCCGATTATAGATTTCACTGCCACCCTCGCCGACCGCAGCTATGAAGCAGAGACTCCCGAAGGCTTCGCCATGCGCGTCATCGCCGACCACGCGCGCACCACTGCGTTCGCCATCACCGACGGCATCCTGCCCGGCAACGAGGGACGCAACTATGTGCTTCGCAAGATCATGCGCCGCGCCATCTATCATGGCCGCCATGCGCTTCAGTTTGAAGATTCCTTCTTCTACAAGGTGACGCAGTTCGTCGTCGGCTTAATGCGCGAACCCTATCCTGAGCTTGAAGCCTCGCGCGAATTTATCGAGCGCATGGTCAAGCTCGAAGAGGAGCGCTTCAGCTCTACGCTGACCATCGGCTTGCAGAAACTCGACGCGCTCTTCTCGACCACGCCCGAAGGTCAGTACCCGGAGTGGAAAGAGCTGGCACGCCTTTATGATACGTTCGGCACGCCGCGCGACCTGATTCGCGTCGCGATAGAAGAGCGCGGCTTGCTGAACTTTGACGAGGAGACCTTCAATGAAAGGTTCGAGGTAGCGCTGCGCGAGATTCAGCGCGCGAGCGTGCGCGATCATGGGCCCGCACGCGCCAAATCGAAGCCCGTTTATGAAAGCATCGCTCAGCGAACGGGGCCGAACGAGTTCACCGGCTATGAAGGAACGCGGCTCGACGGCGCGCGTGTTCTGGCTCTCATCAATGGCGAAGAGGAGGTGCAGGAGCTACGCGCAGGAGAAGAGGGCGAGGTCATCCTGGATCGTACGCCTTTCTACGCCGAATCGGGCGGGCAGGTGGGCGATACCGGAACGCTTGCGAGCGCCACGACGCACGTCCTCGTCAACGATACTGTCTCGCCCGTAAATGGTCTCATAGTCCATCGCGTGCGCGTAGAGCGCGGGCTCCTGCGCGCGGGCGATGAAGTCTCGGCTCAGGTTGACGCGGAGAAACGCGACGCGACGCGCCGCAATCACACGGCCACGCACCTGCTGCACGCGGCTTTACGCGAAGTCCTGGGCGCGCACGTCAAGCAGGCGGGTTCGGTCGTCGCGCCCAACTACCTGCGCTTCGACTTCTCGCACTTCCAGCCCCTGACGCGCGAAGAGATTGCGGAACTGGAACGACTCGTCAACTATCAGGTGCTTCGCAACGAGCAAGTCCAGACAGATATTCTTTCTCTGGAAGAGGCCATGCAATCCGGCGCGATGGCGCTCTTCGGCGAAAAGTACGCGGAGAAGGTGAGAGTGCTGACCGTGCCGGGCTTCTCCAAGGAGCTGTGCGGCGGTACGCACGTACGGGCCACGGGCGATATCGGCCTCTTCAAGATCACGAGCGACGAGTCCATCGCTTCCGGCACGCGTCGTATACGCGCCGTCACCGGGGCGGATGCCTTCACGCGCTTTCAGGAGACGGAGGCGCTCATAGACCAGATCGCAGCGGAGCTTCGCACCTCGCGCACGGAGATTCCGGCGACGGTCGAGCGTCTTCAGGAGGAGCTGAAGAAGGCGCGGCGCGAATCGGACGAGCTGCGTATGAAGCTGGCGACGGGCGCGGCGGGCGCTGCCTCTTCAAACGGCAACGAGGCGCGCGAGGTTGCGCCGGGCGTGAGAGTGCTCGCGCGCGAGGCGAGCGGGCTGGATGCTTCGGGGATGCGCCAGCTCTCCGACACGCTGCTGGCGAAGATCAATTCCGGCGTCGTCGTGCTGGGCCGCAGTCTTGAAGGCAAAGTCTCGCTCATCGTACGCACTTCGCCCGACCTATTAAAACGTGTTCCGGCGGGACAGGTGATTAAAGAATTAGCGCCGATGGTGGGCGGGCGCGGCGGCGGCAAACCCGAGATGGCGGAAGGCGGCGGCAACCAGCCGGAAAAGCTGGCGGAAGCGCTCGAAGCCAGCTACGCCGTCATCGAGCGCATGCTCGGCTGAGCGGCGATAAGCAACCCGCCCGGCTAAGGATGGATAAAGCGCGAGCAGATCGTCTGTTGAAAGATAGATGTGCTCGCGCTTTTTGTTTGCTCCAAGCCTTGCCAGGTATCGGGCCCCGCTTACATGGCCTTCTGCTTATCCGTCAGCGTGATATTCATCTTTTCGAGCGTAATCTTATTGAGCGTGCCCGTCACCTTCAGCCCCTCTGCACTCTGGTACTTCTTCAAGCCTTCGCGCGTGTCGGGATCGAGCTTGCCCGTCTGCTCGCCCGCGTAGAAGCCTTTCTGTTTGAGTATGGCCTGCGCCTGCTTGATCTGATCTTTGTTCGCGCGAAAGACTGGGCCGCGTTTCCTGTTGGCGTTGGTGTTTCCCGCGCCCGAGGTGTTGGCGTTGTTCGCCGTGGTATTTGTATTCTGCGCCGATGCCGTCAACGATAATGACAGCAGCAGCGCAAGCGTGGCTGTGAGGAATAGTATTCTTCTCATCGTTTTTATTCTCCTTAAAAGATAGATAGGACGCACTTTCTCTTTTTTGAGCACGCCGTTCGGATTGTGAGGTAAAGCCCAGCTATCATACCCCTGCTGTCAACCCCCCTCACACGCCCCTTCAAAAAGCACCGAGTCAGAGTGCGGGAAGAGAAGAAAAAGCGCAAGGATTCCGGCCCCGGTTTATCATCGAGACCGAGCGTGTTCCGCTAAGTTTCATTAAATAGGCGGTTTAAGTCGAAAGCCCGTGTTTATAAATTTGTTGTGCATGGATTAAACAACGTGCTATTATTTCTTTGCGTCCTTTCGGGACGCTGATCGGTACAAAGGTCTTCTCAAATTTACCCGGTCCGGCCTGCCCCTTAGCTCCATCGTCGGAGCCGTACCAGTTGAAACCCCAAATCCTGAGTGAGTCACATGAAAAAGTTCCCCCTTTTCTGTCTGCTGGCGCTCGTCTGCGCTTCCCCCGCTCTGGCTCAAAACGGCTACCGCTATGACAACTTCGACGCGCCGAACGGCGTACGCGTCGCCGATGTCCCGACCAGGTCAGTCTTACCTTCCATCAGCACTGTTCGCAAGACGGCCCACGTCAACAGCAGTTCCGCCGAGGGTGTGACGATAACGAGGCCCGCGCCGCTGCTCTATACGCAGCCGCGCACAACGCAGCCGAGCGCAATGGCGGCGAGCCGTTCCCTGGACGGTTTCACGACGGGAGATGCGCGAATCGACGCCTATATCGTCGAGGCTGGCGTGCGCAACGGCGTAGACCCAGTTCTGCTCTATGCGACGATGCATCAGGAATCTTCCTTCAAGCAGAGGGCCGTCTCGCCCAAGGGCGCGCGAGGGTTGATGCAGTTGATGCCCGGGACGGCGAGGCGTTTCGGCGTCATGGATATTTTCGACCCGCGACAGAATATAGAGGGCGGCGCACGCTACATGCGCTTTCTGCTGGACTCCTTCGGCGGCGACGTGTCGCTGGCGCTGGCCGGTTATAATGCCGGAGAGGGTGCGGTCTTAAAGTATGGCCGCCAGATTCCGCCTTATCGTGAGACGCAGGAGTACGTGCGGCGCATTACGCGGCGCTACGCTCTGCTGCGCGACCCGCAGACGACGCGCGACGCGCGCCTGGCGACGCCGACCCAGGTTGCAGAGGTTCAAACCGCGCGCTCTACTGCGCCGCTCTCCATTTACGAGCGCAACGTCTACGCCGTGCGCCTGCCGGACGGCAGACTCCAACTCGTCAGCCAGTAAAAGACCGGCTACGATTTTCGTCCCGTCACAGGGCCGCTTCTTCGCTTACTTGAAGGAGCGGCCCTGTTTCCTGTTTCTGAAGCGCACGTTATTTATGTATGATTGGCGGCACACGCCGACGCTTTACGTCGTGCGTGCGCCGCTTATCTTTGCGCAACTAAGAGCGTAGGAGGCCCCCATCTCTTGTCTAGTACAGGTTCAGTCGGTGGCGCGCTGCCAGTCGTAGAGGATCGCCCGCGCCGTGCGCTCGTGGTCGTAGATGCAGCCGCCGCGACCTTGCAGAAGTACCTGGCCGCTTACGGCTATGAGACGCTGACGACCACTACGGACGCAGCGCCCAGAGCTATCGGCGAGTTTGCGCCCGACGTAGCCATCATAGAGCTGCATCGCGGCGGTCTCAGCGGCGAAGAGGCGAGCATAGCCCTGGCCCGTCACCTGCGCGCAGAGCCCGCCACCTACGCCTTGCCGCTCGTCTTCGTCTGGGCGGAAGACGAGCGCGCAGTCAGAAGCGCCGCCATCTATGTCGGGGCCGATGACTACTTCTCGCTCAACACTCCGGCGGCGGAAGTCCTGGCGCGACTTGACGCGCTCTTCTGGCGCGTCGAGGCCGACAGGCGAGCAGCGCCCGTGGCGGGCGACCAGCGCCTTGAGATAGACAATTTCATGCTGCTCCTGGATGCCGTGCGCGACGACATGCGCAGCGGTGCGAGCGGGACGCTGGGACTGATCTATCCGGTCGCACGCGATCAGAGCCGGGGGATTGATAAGACCCTGCGCGACCGGACGCTTCAACAGGGCCACAGTTTTTTCAAGCTCAACCTGCGCCGCATTGATGCCGTCGCCTTCTACGGGCCGACGACGCTGCTGGTCTACCTGCCGCGTATGAAAGCCGGCGCGGCTGTCGAGGCGCTCTCTAATCTTCGCGGCCAGTTCCTGAATGAATCTTCCGAATCCGACGTGGCCATCGGCCTGGCATCTTTCCCGGAGGACGGCGGCGACGTTGAGAGCTTGATCGAAAAAGCCGAAACGGCGGTCGCCCTCGCTCGTCAGGGCGGGCGGGCCGAGCGGATTCTGACCTACAAAGCGTCGCAATTGACGAGGACGCCTTTGCCCCTCGAAGAGCCAGCCGGCGTGCCTGGCGTGCAGAGGAGCGACGCGCCGAAGGCGTACGCAGGCGAGCCAGCCTCTCTTGAAGCATCCGCGTCAATGACTACGCACGGCACGGAGGCGGCTGGCGCGCAGGAGGAGGAGGAGGAGGAAGCAGCAGGCGCAACTCGCGTTGCGCACAGGCCGCAGGCGATGCAGATGAAGGGCTCCGGGTCAGCTCGCATGGCTTCGGAGGCCGCCGCGCAGGAGCTTGAAAGGCGCTCGCGGGGTGCGATCATGCCGCGCCGCCTGCTGCTGACGGTCTCGGACGCGACGCGCATGACGCAACTGAATTCGCTGGTGCGCGCCGCAGGCTACGAGGCCCGGGCGGCCTTCGACGGGCAGCAGGCTCTAGACCTACTGCGCATTGAACGACCCGATCTGCTCCTGCTCGATTACGAGTTGAACGGCATCAATGGCATGGAGACGTTGCGGCGTCTGCGTAAGCAGGGCGGAGGGCGTGTTTCGCTGCCTGTCATCCTGCTGCTTCCCTCGGAGATGGAGAGCGTACGCCCGGAAGCGCTTGAGCTTGGCGCGCAGAGCGTCATCACGACTCCTTACGATCCGGCCAATCTACTGGAGAGCGTGCGCCTGGCCGCGCACGTCGAATAAGGAGAGCCATCCATGCACTGCACAAACTGCGGCACATATATTCCTGCGGGCGCGCGTTTCTGCGCCGGCTGCGGCCAGACGGCCATTGATCCCGAGATGACGCGCACGGCTGGCGCTGTAGCTTCGCGTGCGCTGACGCGCGAAGACGCGTCCGGCGATATAGAGCGCCAGATTTTCACTGCCCGCCCGACGCTTCTCTTCGTCAAGATAGGCTACGTAGCCGCCATGCTTGGGGCCGTACTTCTGACCATCCTGTTGGCTTATCTGGGAGTCTCCGCGCTGATCGCCGTCCCCGTCGCGCTGCCGCTCCTGCTCATCCCAGCCTTCTACCATCTCAAGCGCAACACTATTCGCTACACGCTGACCGATTCCAAGATCGAGATCGACCAGGGCTTAATCGCGCGCACGACGCGAAACATCCCGCTCAGAACCATTCAAGACGTGACGGTCTCCGCCACCATCCCGCAGAGAATGCTCGGCTACGGCAACCTGATTATTGATAATGCGAGCGAGCAGGGCGGCAACGTCGTCCTGCGAAATATCTCAGACCCGCGGCATCACGCCGATCTGCTTTTGCGTGAGCTTCGCCGCTCGCGCTAAACTGTTGTTTCCCCGACTCTTTTTTTGCGCAACCGGCGAGATTAACCGGAACATCTAATCTCCTGCGGTTTCTAACTATATTACGGTCGTCACGGCTGCCATCGAGAGGTATCATTTTGAGTCTTACGTTCGTATCAAAACTTTTTTTCGCCTGCTCGCTTCTACTTCTCTTACTGGCCTCGGCGGCAGCGCAGAATGTGTCGTCAAATACTGTTAAGAAAAGACCCACGGATGCCCCGCCGGACGAAGTCTTGAAGATGTTTCCAGACCGGCTGGGCGACTTTCGTTCGTTGCTCTCAGGGTCTTTGCGACCGCTCGTCTCTTTCTCTAAAGAGGGCTTGATGAGCCCGGAAAATCTCAGGGCTCAGGCAGAAGCTCATGGCGAGCCCGCTTTTATCGGAGCTGAATCCGCTTACGTTTCGGCGAGCGGGAAAAAATTTACGGTCGAGCTCGTAAAATTGCGTAAGGATGCGGACGCTTATTCGCTTTTCACGCAAGTCGCCAGGCGCATGCGAGACGGCGCGCCGTCACAGACCGCAGAGTCGAACAAGGTCGGAACAGCCAGCCTATCTTTGCCTGATCGCGTGGCCTTCTTCAAAGGTAGAGCCTTAGTCAGAATTACAGCCCTGGACAAGCAGGCCAATACGGAAGAGACCATGGCTCTCGCCCGGCTCTTTGCAGATACCCTGGATAAAGGTGAAGGAGAAGTTCCCGTACTCGTGAAGCATCTTCCCGATTGGGAAAAGGCGCAGGAGCGTGCTGCCTATGCTGTGACACTGCACGCGCTGCAAGAGGCTGCGGGCGGCCATCCGGTCTTCGAGGCGATCAATTTTGCGGGCGGCGCGGAAGCCGTGACGGCCCCTTACGGGCAGGCGCGGCTCGTCATCGTCGAAAACACGACCCCGCAGCTTGCGACCGACAACGACGCGCGCATACAGGGCCGCCTCAGGGAGCTGAGAGAGCAAGGGCAGAGCGTCCCGACCGCTTATCAGCGCGTCGGCAACTACAGCGTCTTTGTCTTCGACGCGCCGGACGAGCAGGCGGCGGCGCAGTTAATCAAGGGCATCAGCTACGAACAGGTGGTGCAATGGCTCGGCGATAATCCACGCGCCCTTGAGCGTGCCCAGAGACAGTACACGGAGACGACGGCCAGTATCATCGTCTCCGTCCTCAAAGCGTCCGGCCTCTCTATTCTTCTCTGCCTTGGGATTGGCGGCCTCTTCGGCGGCCTTGTCTTCCGTCACCGCCGCGCTCAGCAGGCGGCCTCGGCAGCCTATTCCGATGCGGGCGATATGGTGCGCCTGAATATTGACGGGATGAGCGCGCAACGGGACCCGGCGAGATTGCTCGGCAGAGGCGATGGTTAAGAGCAAAGCCTGATGAGACGGGTTGACAGTCGGGAAAAATAAAGAGGCGCGGTGGTTATTCGCCACCGCGCCTCTTTATTCTCAATCATTGCTGCCAGAAAGTGCGGGCTGCTGGTCTTCCTGTGAGGCTCCCCCAAGCCCCGTCAGGACGCCGACCAGCAGCCCAGCAACTGTTGCCCTTCGACCGCATAGCTTGCAGCAACCCCGTTCCCCCGAAAGGGCCGCCACCTGCTTTTCAAAGTGAGAGAACGCCTCCCCCAAAGCCTTCGCTCACTGCCGTCTCAGAGCCTGACCCGATTACCCTCATGTACCCTTCTTATTTTTGCCAGGCCCTTATAGAGCAATGACCATGCCAATTCACCTAATTTTGCTGACCAAAATCTAAGAATGACTTTCGGCCCTTTAAATATCAGGCTAAAAAGCCGGAAGGGAGGTTTCTCGATATGTGTAGAGACGGGCGCGCAATGCTTCTGGCTGTATTCTATTACTACAATCCCACCATACAAATGCATCATAACCGCTCACATGGGCCGATTGCCGCCTGCTTTTATCCTTCTGCTTGGCTGTCAGCGGCTCCCATGGCTGCCCAAAACCCCAGAATCCTGGATTTGCGGGGGCTAAATACCCGCTCAAGGCAAGGCACTGATGAGTGATTCGATCTCCGCGGCTGTGTTATAGAGGTGGGGTGCGACTCGTAATCGTTCACCTCTCGGCGCGACGACGATATTTTGCCGCTTGAGATGAGCGTAAAGCGCGTGGGGCGTCCAGCGCCCCTTGTGCCTGAAGCAGACGATCTGGGACTTTTCGCCCTCAAGGCGCGAGCTGACAAGCTCATAATCGGGTTTTGCGCTCAATCTTTCGCAGAGTTGGTTGGTCAGTTCGTCGAGGTGGGCGGCGATACGCTCCACCCCTACCCCAGTGAGAAGGCTGAGGCTCGCGTCAAGGCCGTGAAGCAGGGCGGTCGGCAGGGTTCCGGTCTCCCAGGCGAGCGCGCCGTCGCGCCACTCCTGCTCGAAATTTCCGTACTCTTCCTGCTGCGGTACGCTCGTCCAGCCCACCAGCGTCGGCTCGATTCGCTCGCGGGCACGATCAGAGAGGTAGAGCAAGCCTACGCCTTCAGGGGCAAGCAGCCACTTGTGGCACGCGCCCGCCGCCGCATCTATCAGCTCGGCCTCGACATCTATGGGCAAGACTCCCATCGCCTGTATGATATCCACGACGAGCAGCGCATTCTGCCTGCGAGCAGCGCGCCCCAATCGCTCAAGGTCAGCGCGAAAGCCTGAGCCGTACTGGACATGGCTGATGGCCAGGACGCGCGTCCTTTCATCAATCATTCCGATCAGCTCGTCCAGGTCTATGCGCCCGTCGCGTTCTTCGCACATGCGAATCTCGACGCCGTACGCCTCGTGCAAGCGCAGCCAGGGGTAGACGTTTGAGGGAAATTCGCGGCGGAAAGTGACGACGTTATCGCCTGGCTGCCAGCGCAGGCCATTAGCGACTGCCGACAGTCCGTCCGAGGTGTTGCGCATGAAGGCGATTTGAGAAGGACGCGCGCCGATCATCCCGGCGGCGAGCCCGCGCGCACGCTCCCTGACCGCCACCCAGCGGCGGTAATTGAGCGAGCCGTGCAAGGCCACGTCTTCTAACTGTGCGCGGACAGCTTCGGTCACGGGACGCGGGGGCGGCGAGACGGCAGCGTGATTCAAATAAACGGCGCGCTCCGTAATGGGAAAGAGCGCGCGTAAACTGTCGTTCATAAAATCAATCAACCTTCGGGCTCTGTGAATGCGTGTCGCGGCGTGAGGCTTAAATCTACGGCGCGTTTCGATTTTGAGCTTTCAAATCTGAAACTTGAGATTCAAGCTTTCATCCTTGCGGTCTTATCTCTCGTCCCTGCTCTTGAGGAGCGCTATCAGGCGATCAGGGTAATCAGTCATAATGCCGTCCACGCCCAGCTCTATCAATCGCCGCATACTCTCTTCGTCGTTGATCGTCCAGGCGTGAACCTCAAGATTTCGCGCGTGCGCCGCTTCTATGAGCTGGCGCGTCAGTAGACGTTGCCCACCGATGTATTCCGGCACTTGCAGCGCCTTGGCCGCAAGAGCAGGCGCGCGCTCGGCCCCAGCGGGGCTGCTCGCCAGCAGCGTGCTCACCTCCGCAGGGCTCGCAGACGTGGCGACTTCCGGACACTCCTCGCGGAACTCTGCCAGGACCTGTGCGCTGAATGAGCCGATCATCACCTTCTGCTGCATCCCGTTGTCACGAATCATCCGGCACAGGGGTTTGACCAGTGAAGGCTGCGCCTGCTTGGGCTCTATGTTGAAGCGCACGTCCGGCAGTGCTTTGAAGACTTCCTGCAAGGTGGGCACTGTGATGCCGCGACCGCGAAGTGGAAATGTGCGCCCGCCGTCGGGCGAGAAGCGATAGGCGGCATCCAGCCTTTTCAGCTCGGCCAGGCTGAGACGGTTGACGGGCCCACTGCCCTCCGTCGTCCGATCAACCGCGCCGTCATGCATCACGACGAGCACGCCGTCAGCCGTGACCTGCGCGTCCATCTCCAAAACGTCCACGCCCAGGTCGCGTGCGCGCTTGAAGGCATAAAGCGTATTCTCGGGCCACACGGCAGCTCCGCCGCGATGAGCGATCACGAGCAGCGGGCGGCGCGACGCGGGCTCTAAATCTTCGCCCTCGGACGCAGGCTGTGCCCACCACGCAAGCAGGCCAAAAAATATAGTACCAAGCATCAGAAGTGCGGTGACGAGTGACAGGCGACGAGTGATAAGCCAAAGATATGCCTTGAACTTTTTACCTCTCACTTGTCACCTATCACTGTAGTTAACGCCCAGCCTTGGGTCGTGCGGCTTTACCCTTCTCCGCCAGCTCTGTGTTGGAAGCCGCTTCGTCCGACGCGGTTCCGATATTTTCATCCGGCCTGTTGTGCCGGGCCTGGGCCACTTCCGAGCGTTTGTCCAGCTTGTGGGCCGCGCCCGAGCGTGGACTCTGTTTCTTGCCTTCTCCGGTCGGTGGTTGGTTAGCCTTGTTGCGACTCTTGTTTGCCATCTTTTCCTCCAGAAGATTTCCGTCTTGAAGCGGTCAAGCTCATCCCTCTTCGCGTCACTCCCGTCTCTTCAATGCAGCCCGCCGCCGCACCTGCCTCCTCCCGCCTCCGTTTTGCTCACCTTCGGCATCCCGGAGTCAGACGAAGCATCCCCGTCGCGGGCTCTACTTTTGCGCTTACGCTCGCTGGCCGCTCTCGTCGGCGGAGACTTTTTGCCGCCGCCTGACTTTCCATCTTTTTTGCTGCCGCTCTTTTTCGCCGTCGTCATACTCTCTAAACGCCCTCCCTTAGAGGTGAACCGCATGCCGGAATCATAGCGCATAGGTTCTGGATAATAGTAAACAGATTCGACGATATCTTCACGCCGCCATCACATGCTGATGCCGATTGAGACCCGCCCGAGACCTTTGGCCGTACTGACCTGAGCCGCCACCCCAACTTGATTGTGTTCCACTGGTGAAGGCGCCGGGCGTGAACGCAAGATGGAAGATTTCTGTGAGAAGTGCTGTATGATGAGCCGCAAGCGGCAAGGGACGATAGGCAGCGAGAGTGCGGGCGATGCCTAGAGGATAAAGAAGCGTGCTCTTTTCCAGAGGAGATGAAGAGATGAACAGATATGTAGCCGAACTCATTGGAACCTTCGTGCTGGTCTTTGCAAGCTGCGGGAGCGCCGTTCTGGCCGGAGACAAGATTGGCTTCCTCGGCGTCTCGCTGGCTTTCGGCCTTTCACTGCTCGCTATGGTCTACACCATCGGCCCCGTTTCCGGCTGTCACATCAACCCTGCCGTGACGCTCGGCATAGTGATGAGCAAGAAGATGGATGCGAAGTATGCTGCCGGTTATATAGTGGCGCAGATCCTTGGAGCCATTGCCGCATCGGCTCTGCTGCTGCTCATCGTCAAGGGCGCGCCAAGCGGTTACGATCCGTCCGTGGCGGGTTTCGCAGCCAACGGTTACGGCGACCATTCTCCGGGCCACTACAATCTGTTATCGGCCTTTCTGGTCGAAGTCGTGCTGACATTCTTTCTGGTCTTCACTGTGCTCGGCGCGACTGACATCAAAGCGCCCGTCGGCTTTGCCGGTATCGCCATCGGGTTGGTGCTCACGCTCATACACCTTGTCGGCATTCCCGTGACCAATACCTCCGTCAATCCTGCGCGCTCGATTGGGCCGGCGCTCTTTGTCGGCGGGTGGGCCCTCACCCAGCTCTGGTTATTCATTGTCGCGCCGCTAGTGGGCGCAGCCATTGCCGCAGCCCTTTACATGTTGACGCACCAGCCGTCCAAGGTGATCAGCGTCAAGGAGGCGGAGCAGGCGTTGGGGAGCGAGCAGGCCGAGAGGCGCTCCTGAGTTTACGGCATGGAGACTTTCTACAGGTATCTGGCCGTCGCCGTGGGGGGCGCGCTGGGCGCGATGCTGCGTTTTTACCTGGGCGGCTCTGTGCTCGCGCGCACCGCCGCGCCCTTTCCCACCGCCACCTTCGTCATCAATATCACTGGTTCCTTCATCATAGGCTTTTTCCTCACGCTCGTGACCGAGCGCATCCCGGTCAACCCGCATCTGCGGCTCGCCGTGGCGGTCGGCTTCGTCGGCGCTTACACCACCTTCTCCACCTTCGAGTATGAAACGGCCCGCCTCGTCGAAGAGGGCGATTACGTTCGCGCTTGCCTGAACGTCGTCCTGAGTTTTGTCGCCGGATTCATCGCCGTCTGGGGCGGCATCTTCGCGGCGCGCATGTTGAAAGGCGTGCCGCTCACGAGCCATGCCGCTTATGAGCGCTTCGAGAGGCAGGCAGACCCACGCGATGCGGCCCAGATGAAAGGTGCGGAACGCGACATCAGGGATTCAACCATCGAGCCACGCAGGGAAACCGAATCATCCTGACAGGAGCGCCCGCCAGAGCATCACCTCTGCTCGTCTTGACAATAGTCGTTATAACGAGTATATTCGTAAGCGTGTTGACGAGACTGCAAAAAGAGTTGAGACAAACGAAGCCCTTCGCCAGCCGTGAAGAGGAGGTCTACCTCAATATTCAACTGACGGCTGAACGGTTGTGGTGGGGCATCAACGAGACGCTCAGGCAGGCGGAGTTGACGCCGACACAGTATAACGTGCTCAGAATCCTGCGCGGCGCGGGAGAGCAGGGCGCATCCTGTAGCGAGATTAGCGAGCGGCTGGTGACGAAGGATTCGGATATTACGCGGCTGCTTGATCGCCTGGAAGCGCGCGGCCTGATCTCGCGTGAGCGCGAGGCGAAGGATCGCCGTCGCCTCATCGCACGCATCACAGAGGAGGGTCTGCGATTGCTCGGCGGGCTGGATAAGCCTATAGAGCAGTGCCATCGTCGCCAGATGGGCCACCTCGGAGAAAAACAGCTCGCTACCTTGAGTAAATTACTGGACGCCCTGCGCGACCGAGCGGAATAAAATTTTTTGCGACGATAGTCGTTATAACGATCAACTGGAAAGTTACCGATGAACACAGAAATCTTACCCAGCCTTTTTGTCTCTCACGGCGCGCCGACGCTCGCCATCGAGCGCAACGATACGGTCACCTTTCTTCAGCGGCTAGGCGCTGAGATTGGGAGGCCGCGCTCCATCCTTTGCGTCTCGGCACACTGGACGACGCCCGTGCCGACTGTCAGCGCCGCGCCGCAGCCGGAGACCATACACGACTTCGGGGGTTTTCCTGCGCCTCTCTATCAACTGCGTTACGATGCGCCGGGTGCGCCCGGCCTCGCGGCGCGCGTCCGAGGGCTGCTCGACGGAGCGGGCATCGAATCGCAGATTGCGCCACGTCGCGGGCTCGATCACGGAGCGTGGATACCGCTCCTGCTGATGTACCCGGAGGCAGACATTCCCGTAACGCAGCTATCGGTGCAAGCGCATGAGAGCCCCTCGGCACACTTTCGAATGGGCGAAGCGCTCGCGCCGCTCAGGCGTGAAGGCGTCCTGATTTTAGCGACCGGGGGCGCTGTGCATAACCTGTCTCGGCTGGGGGCGGAAGGCTCTACGCCCGAGTGGGCCGCGCAGTTTGACGACTGGCTGGGACGGAAAATCGCTGACGGCAGCTACGAGGAGTTAATGGAGTATCGCAGGCTTGCGCCGCACGGGGCGCTGGCGCACCCGACCGAAGATCACCTGCTGCCGCTCTTTGTTGCGATGGGGGCGGGCAGCGCCGTCATCGGCGAAGAGCAAGTGAGAGCCGAGAGCCTGCATCGCGGCTGGACTCATGGCAGTCTGAGCATGGCCGCCTATCGTTTCGGAGGTCGCACGGAAAAGAGCAGGGCGAAGGGTTCTGCCGGATAAAGCTGCGCACTGTCTAACGCGGAGCAAAGGGCCTGCCGTAAAGCTCCTGGTAAAACCAGCCGAGCACGCGCACCTCCGCCGTGCATAAGACTTCCAGCCAGCAGGAGGTTAGATACTCTACGCGCCCCCTTTCGGTGGGAATCCGCGCCGCCTCTCGGACGGTCGAGACAGCCTCGCCCAGCTCAAGCTTATAGGCGGCGGCAATCTCTTCATTCGCTTTCCCGGCCTCGTCAAGCGCGTTCAGGAGTTGGCCTATCCAGTCGTGCAACTCCGGCTCGCTTGCGTGAACGGCGAGCGCCTGCATGATGCCTATGGCGAGGCGGTCTTCGGCACGATTGAAATCGAAGACGTTTTCGCCCTCGCTACGGCTTCGCTCCTGTTTCCACTGAAAAAGCTCTTCGACCTTGGGGTGGCGTATGACGGCGACCCTCTGGTCATAGTCCAGAAACCACTGTATGCAATCGCCCACAGAGTTGAGGTCCAGACGCCCTCGCTCGTCGCGTCTGAGCACGGGCGACGGCTGCTGCGCACGCCCCTTCATGTTTGATTCTGGATTAGCCATAGGACTTCCAAGCTCTTGCGAAGCGCGTCTCTCAAGCTGGTTGCAGTTTGAAATTCGCGCGGACTTCGCCCACCGTCTCGCCGCGATGATTGCGTATGGCAAAAGAGGCGTAGGGAGCGAGCGCGTCGAGCGCCGCTCCTTCGAGCACGCCGAGTTGTCTGAGGGCTTCGATGACGACGGTCGGGCGGGCGCGGCGGTCTTCGCCGTCCTCTATCTTTAAAGCCAGGCCCAGACCGCGCGGCCACCTCTCGGAAGGAAGCACGCCCGCCGTGTAGACGCCCTCCGCGCCGACTTTCGAGACCAGTCCGCCGTGCGCCGCGCGCATCAGAACCGTGTCCAGTCGCTCGGCCCGACCGCCGATCATCTCCGGGTTAGAGATCATGGCAGAGACTATGCGGGGCGCGGCCTGTCGCACGTCTGCGGGCCAACCCTCCGGCGGCACAACAAGACGCGCATACATCAAGGCCATCGCGCGCACCGTCACACCGAAAACGGGCGCGCCGCACCCGTCAACGCCGACGGCTATATCTTCCAAAGGCACGCCGGAGAACTGCTCTATGGTGCGACCGATCATCAACTGCACTGGATTACTCGCCTCGTCGTAATTTTCCGTGGGCGCTCCCAGGTGAAGCGCCAGCGCGAGCATACCCGCGTGCTTACCAGAGCAGTTATTGTGCAGCACATTGGGCCGCTCGCCGCGCTCGCGCAAAACGGCGGCGGCCTCGGCACTAAACGGCTCATGCACACCGCATTTGAGGGCGCTCTCGTCCATGCCGATCTTGCGCAGCATGCGTGCGACCGTCTCCGTGTGCATCTGCTCGCCGTTGTGCGAGGCGCAGGCGATGGCTATCTCCTGTTCTGTAAAGCCGAAGCGATCTGCCGCGCCGGAAGCGACAAGGGGCAGCGATTGAAAGGGCTTGGCGGAAGAGCGCAGATACGTCAGCGTTTCGGGCGCTCCGAGGCGGGCGAGGATTTGGCCGTCCGCGTCCAAGGCGACGACGTGCCCGCGATGGCGCGATTCCGTAATCGAGCCGCGCCTGACCTCGACCAGCGGCTCCGGCTCCGGTATTTCATTCGCTTTATTTTCAATCATCGGCGACAGTTATATAAGCAAAAAAGGTAAAAGGCAAAAGTGAAGAAGGAGACGGGCTCGCCGCCTTCGGTCTCCACTTTTTCCCTTTACCTTTCTACTCTCGCCTTACGGTTTTTCCTTCTCTATTTCGCGCGTCTTGCGTTGCGCGCGGTCGTTGCCGCCCGTCTGCCGCCGTAGCTGAGCACGCTGAGCCTGATATTACGGCGACCGAAGCGGCAGGCTTCACGGTAGCTGGGAACCCAAACATCTATCTTGCGCCCTCTGACGGCAGAGCCCGTGTCGGCGACGATGTATTCGCCGCTGTAGGGGCCTGCGTCGAGCCTGACGCGCGTGCCGAGGGGCAGAACGCGTGGGTCTGCGGCGATGACGCCCTTGGCGACGCGCATACCGCTGGCGGTCTTTCCGGGCAGGCTGTAAGCCGTGGCGACGTAAGCCTGTGGCGCTGTGATCGCTTCAGCCGCAGGGGTGGCAGCAGTAGCGGCAGGGGCGGGCGCTTCGGCAGCCGTCTTCGACGAGACGCTACCCGGCGGCGTAACTGTTCCGGCTGCGCCTACGACAGGAGCGCTCTCGGGCGCTGCTGCTGCGGCGGGCTCGGAAGCATTTCGTGTTTCGGCTTCCTGCGCGCTTTGAGCCGGAGCGGCTTCGATACTCTCTTTCTTCTGTTGCTCTATCGAGGCGGGTTGCTGGGATGCCGGGGTTTCGGCAAATAAAGGTCTGGCGTGAAAAAGAACGGAAGATGCGAGAAGCGTTGCGGCAAAGGCCGCGCTTCCGCCAAAGAACATTTTCATCAATCGGGTCTCCTGTCCGAGGTGGTAAGTACAACCTTTCAGCGCTGCGGCGCGCGAGTCCGTTCTTTCCTATGACTCGACCTCCGGCTCTAGGAGTCATTTGACGGTCAGCCGGAGTTGGGGGCTTGCATCCTTGATGCGGTGCGCTGAAAGAGCTACACAAAAGAAAAACAAGCGAACATCTGTTGTCCGCTTGTTCTATTAAGTTCAATTACGAGAAGGAGATTAGCACACCGAGCGCGGGCTGTCCAGCCGGGAGCGCCCGACGCAAGCGCCCGACTCGGACACCTCTCCACCGTCGATTCTGGAACTATTCGAGCGTGAGGCGGATATTAAGAGCAGGCGAAGGAGAGGACGTAAAGCCAGTAACGCCAAAGCTCTCGGGCGGGTCAGACTCAACACAGCACACGCCCGAGAGCTTTGGCGCTTCTGACCTCTTTCTTCTATCGCAACTTGGTATAAAGCAAGCCTCTTTAGCGAAACTAAAAGATAGCGGCCTCCGTAAGAGAGAGGGCCGGATCAATCTATAATAAGGAGAACCTCCCTTCAATGCTCACGAGAAAGCTTTTCATATTTCTGCTGGCGCTCTCATCTTTAACCACGCTGCCAATTCCCGGTAGGGTCGCCGCCCGCCTGCACGATTCGGAATCGCCACAGGTCGCGGGAAGCGCGACGCCGACGGCTGCGCTTCCGGCCTGGGTCGTGCGCAGCAACGAGAATACGCAGGTGCTCCTCAACGTGCTGGCTCGCTTCGGGCCGGAGGGCGCGGCGCAGCTCGGCGTCAACGGCTACGACGAGCAGATCATAGACCTCAAGCCGAGGGTCAACGAGCGCGCCAACCAGGCGACGCGCGAAGCCATACAGGTACTCAAAGGAAAGCTCGCCGCCGAGAAAGACCCGCTCGTGCGCCAGGACTTGGAGATTCTCATCAAGTCTGCGCAGGACAATATTCGCGGCAACGAGCTTAACGACAAGTACGAGATTCCGTACTTCAACATGTCGCGGGCGATCTTCTTCGGCACGCGCGCTCTGCTCGACGATCAGGTTCCGGCGCAGCGACGCAAGGCTGCGCTCGTGCGCCTGCGCCGCTATGCCGGGATGGAGGCGGGTTACGAGCCGCTGACCAAGCTGGCCGAAGCGCGCACGCGCGAGCGGCTCTCGAAGCCCGGCCTCCTGGGCCCGCCCAAAATCCAGGTCGAGAAAGACCTCGCCAACGCAGACTTCTTCATCAACGGCATGGGCCAGTTGTTCGAGAAATATAGGATAGAGGGCTACCAGGAAGCCTACGCCAAGATCAAGGAGCAGCTCGCGGCCTACAACGATTTCGTGCGCAAAGAGATACTGCCCAAAGCGCGCACCGACTTTCGCATGCCCGCCGAGGAGTACGCCTACGCGCTCGAACAGTACGGCGTAGACATTGCGCCCGCAGAACTCGCAGCCAAGGCGCACGCCGCCTTCGCCGAGATTCAGAAGCAGATGCAGGAGCTTGCGCCGCGCGTCGCCCGTGAGAAGGGCATCAACGCGACCGACTACCGCGACGTGATTCGCGCGCTCAAGAAAGACCAGCTTGTCGGCGAAGCGATTCTTCCCTTCTACGAAAAGCGCATCAAAGAGATCGAAGAGATCATACGGCGCGAGCGACTGGTCACGCTGCCCACGCGCCCCGTACGCATACGCCTCGCCAGCGAGGCCGAGAGCGCCGCCGTCCCCGCGCCCAACATGCGCCCGCCACGCCTGCTCGGGAATACGGGCGAGATCGGCGAGTTCGTCCTCCCGCTCCGCGTCCCGAGCAACAAGCCCGGCGAGGCTTTACAACAGTTCGACGATTTCACCTTCGAGGCGGCCTCCTGGACGCTCTCGGCCCACGAAGCGCGTCCCGGCCACGAGTTGCAGTTCGCCTCTATTATCGAGAAAGGCGTCTCGTCTGCGCGCGCCATCTTCGCTTTCAACTCGACGAACGCCGAAGGGTGGGGGCTCTATTCGGAGGCGATCATGAAGCCCTTCATGCCGCTCGATGGGCAGCTCATTTCGCTTCAACACCGATTGATGCGCGCGGCCCGCGCCTTCTCGGACCCGGAGCTACAGATGGGCAAGGTCACGCCCGAGCAGGTCTTGCGCTTGCTGAAAGAGGACGTGGTGCTCTCCGACGCGATGGCGACGCAGGAGGTCGAGCGCTACACCTTCCGCACGCCCGGCCAGGCCACCTCCTACTTTTACGGTTACACGCGTTTGATGGAACTGCGCGCCGAAGCCGAAAAGCTGATGGGCAAGCGCTTCGACCAGCAGAAGTATCACGACTTCATCCTCTCGCAGGGCCTTCTCCCCCCGGACCTGCTGCGCAAGGCCGTGCTCGAAGAGATCAGAAAGCAAGGATGAGCGTCATTCAAGGCGGATTCTAACAGGATGGACAGGATAGATAGGATAAAAGACAAAAGCGTTGCTTCATGAATTTCTTATCGCTTTATTCTTTATCCTGTCTATCCCTGTTAATTTTCTTCTCTAAGCCACTCACCGCCGTAGACGACATCGGCCCGGCCCGTGAGGACGACTTCGCCGTCCTCGCGCCATTCGACTTCGATACGCCCGCCCGGCGTGATGACGTTCAGTCGCCGCTCAGTCCTGCCGTTGACGATTGATGCAACCGCCGCCGCGCAAGAGCACGTCCCGGAAGAGAAGGTCTCGCCCACTCCGCGCTCCCAGATACGCACCTCTATATTTCCGCGATCAAGGACGCGCACGAATGTGACGTTGACTCTTTCGGGAAATTGAGCGTGCGCTTCGATCAAGCTCCCCACGCGCCGCCAATCCAGCGCCGCGAAATCCTCTACGAAGATACAGCAGTGCGGGTTGCCCATGCTCAGGGCAGTGATGGGCCAGGTCGCGGCGTCAACCGCGAGCGGGTAAGCGACGACGCGCTCGACGGGAGGCTCCGCCGACATCGGTATCGAGCCGCTCTCAAAACGCGGTTGGCCCAACTCCGACTCGAACCAGTAATGACCGCGACTGATGGTCTCGCGCAGACGATAAAGCTTTACGCCCGTCGGTGTGCTCAAGCGCAACTCCCTTTGCGACCAGAGCCCGCGATAATGAAGATAAGCGGCGGCGCAGCGCGTCCCGTTGCCGGACAACCCGGCCTCGCTTCCGTCCGCGTTGAAGATACGCGCGACGAAATCCGCCTCCTCCGATTCCGCTTTGCCGAGGACGATGATGCCGTCTGCGCCCGCACCGTAATGACGCTCGCACACAGCCCGCACAAACCCGTTCAGGTCTTCGACACTCTCCAACTGCTCCGCCTCAAAGACGATGTAGTCATTACCGAAGCCTTCAAACTTGATAAAGCGCATTGTTGATACAGTGACAAGTGACGAGTGACGAGTGACAAGCAAGAAAAAGAAGGGCAAGAGCAGATGTCTTCAACTCGTCACTTGTCACTCGTCACTTATCACTGCCTTTATATGTTGCGAGCAGCACGGCTATGTCGTCCAGATGGTTTCTGAGCGTGAGCGTGCTTTCGGGTGAATTGTTGAGCATGAGGGAAAAGACCAGGCGCTCGCCCGCCGCGCTCGTCGCGTAGCCGGAGAGTGAAGAGGCGGTCGAGAGTGTACCCGTCTTGGCGCGGACGTTGCCCGCCGCCTGTGTTCCCTTCATGCGGTTCTTGAGAGTTCCGTCAACGCCCGCGATGGGCAGCGCTTCACGAAAGGCTGCGGCGTAGCGATGACGGCTCATGTAGACGAGCAGTTGAATGGTCGCGTTGGCGCTCACCAGGTCGCGGCGCGAAAGCCCTGAGCCGTCCGTCAAGACGGCCTCGCTCGCTTCGATGCCGGCGCCTTTGAGAAAAGCTTTGACGGTTTCGATTCCGGCCTCTTCGCTCGAAAGCCTGTGGCTTGTCCCGGTCGCTTTGCCGAGCGCGCGCAGGATCAGCTCCGTGTAGAGATTCTGGCTCGGCTTGAGCGCCAGCCCCGCGATGACGCTCAAAGGCTCTGACGCCATCTTCGCAATCTCGACGAGCGATGAAGTGTCGGTTGTCGCAGCAGGAATCGCTGGTGCGTCCACTGTTCTTGAACGACCCGTGATCTGGACTCCGCGCTCGGCGAGCGACGCGCGCAGCATATAGACGAAGAGGAGCGCCGGATGAGAGACGGCGACGCCAGCCGTCCAACCCGCGTCGCCCAGTGGCAGGCTGCCGCCGACCTCGATCACATTTTCGCCGAGCCTGCGATAAACGATGAGGTCTCTTCTGGAACCGCGCGCGCTCGTCGTCGTCCGGTTAGTAATTGTGATGAGCGGCGTGGGCGGGCCGGTCGTGATCGTGCACGCCGAGCCCAGACTTGCGCCCGGCTTGACGATCAGGTCGAGCGCATTGTCGTTGACGCTCAGCGCGCTCACCTCGGCCCCGCTGTACCAGGTCAGGTCAGACCACTCCCAGCCAAAACCCTGCGGCGCACCCGTGAAATAAGATTCGTCGCCGACCAGATCGCCCTCGACTCTCCTGAGGCCCGTTGCCTTGATGCGCTCCGCCAGCTCGTTGATCGCTTTAAAATAGTCGCCGCCGTTGAGGCTCGCCGCAAACGTCGGGTCGCCGCGCCCGTAGACTATGAGGTCGCCGCGCATGGTGCCGTCGGCATCGGGCGAGGCGCTCGCGTAGACCGATGTCTTAAAACGAAAATCGGGCGAGAGACGGTCTAGGGCCGCCGCCACCGTATAGAGCTTCATATTCGAGGCGGGCACGAGCAGCTTACCGGCATTCTCTTCAAAGAGCGTGCGTCCCGTATCGAGCGAAGAGACCTTCACGGCCACCTGCGCCGGAGCAAGCTCAGGGCGTCGCAGCACCTCCCCTATACGCGCCCGCAACTCTTCGAGACTTCGCGGCGCAAGGACTGTCGTAGTTGGCTTTGTTGCGGGAGCGGTGGTTGTGACGGGCGGGGCCTGTGTAACTCTTCGCTCGCGCTGCTGTTGTTGCGCGCCCACGGGGAAACAAACCCCGCAGCCGATCGAGACCGAGAGCAGGAAAACTATCGCATGCGAAGTAAGACGCCGGGGGAAAGAGGGATAAAGGGATGAAAGATGAAAGGAGCGCTTCTCTCGCTTCAATGCTTTTACTTCATCCCTCATCCCTTGTCTTAGTCCCTTTCAATCGAGCCGACCAATTCATCGCCGCTGGCCGTGGCCGTGCCGACTTTGCCGACGACGATTCCGGCGGCATGGTTGGCGAGGATGGCCGATTCGAGCATCGTCGCTCCGGCGGCGAGCGAAGCGGCAAGCGTCGCAATGACGGTATCGCCCGCGCCCGTCACATCGTAAACTTCTCGCGCCACGGTCTCGACGTAGATGGGCTCGCGCCCGCTTTCGAGCAGCATCATGCCGCGCTCGCCGCGCGTAATCAGCACCGAATCGCAGCCGAGCCGCTCGCGTATCAACTCCGCCGCGTGCCTCAAGCCTTCATCCGTATCCTCTTCCGTATTGGTCTGGCGTAGAGCCTCGTGATGATTGGGCGTAATCAGTGTCGCCGGGCGATAGGCGTCGAAGTTGCGAATCTTCGGATCAACCAGCACGGGTATCCCGCGCCCGTAGGCGAGCGGCAGGATTTCACTCAGGATGCGCGGCGTCACCGCGCCCTTATCGTAATCCGAGACGACAAAAGCATTGACCTCTTTGATCGCGCGGCGCAAGACCGAGATGATGCGGTCTTCCGTCTGAGAGTCAACGCTCGTGCGCTGCTCACGATCTACGCGCACGACGAGCTGGCTATGCGCGAGGCTGTGCGCGATGATGCGCGTCTTGACGGTCGAAGGGCGACTGCTGTCAACGACGATCAGCTCATCCGTCTGCGCCGGGCTCGCCTCAAGCAGTTCCCTACGCAGGCGTTCTCCCGCCGCATCGTCTCCGACCACCCCGACCACGCTCGCCCGCGCACCGAGCGCGACCAGATTGGCCAGCACGTTCGCGGCCCCGCCCAGGTGCGCCGACTCGCGTCGTATCTCGACCACCGGGACGGGGGCCTCCGGCGAGATGCGTATCACGTCGCCCCACATAAACTCGTCCAGCATCACGTCGCCCAAAACCACCACGGAACAATCGCGCATCCGCCGCACGATCTCACCGACACGATCTTGGCTCAGCTGCTCCATATATAAATTCAGTGACAAGTGACGAGTGACAAGATAAAAACTCTTGTCCAGGCTCATCACTCGTCACTCGTCACTCGTCACTCGTCACTCTCTCAATGGCTGCGATCACGTTCTCGACCTTGACGCGGCGAATGCATTCGGGGTGGTCAAACTCCGCGCAGGTGTAGCCGGGACATGGCTGGCAGGACAGCTCTTCGCGCACCGTCTCTGAGGGCGCGATGGCCCAGGGCCGCCAGTGCGTAATGTTGGAAGAACCGAAGATGACCACCGACGGCGTGCGAACGGCGGCGGCGATATGCGCTATGCCGCTGTCGTTGCCGACGAAAAGACTGGAGCGCGCGGCGAGCGCCGTCACCTCCGGCAACGAAAGGTCTGTGAAAGCGTGCAGGCGGGCGGAACTCTGACGCGAAAGCTCCGCGACCAACTGCGCTTCGCCCGGCGCGGCGATGGCCACGCAGTTGATGCGGCGCTCGCTCAGATATTCAACGACGCGCGCGAAGTTGGCGCTCTCCCATTGCTTGGTAGCAAAGGCGGCAGCCGGATGAATCAGAGCCAGGGGCGCTCTCTCGTCAAGACCTTCGGCGAGGAGCTTTGCCTGGACGCTCGCGGCTGCTCGCTCGGTCACCGCCAGGTGCGTCGGCGGTCTATCGCTGACGGGCACACCCGCCCAGCCCACAAGCGCCAACTGCTGCTCGACCGAATGCAAACGCGTCCGCCCCCAAAGCTCTATGGGCGAGGGCGCGTTGTGATTATGCAGGCGGCTATACTGGTAGTCTGCGTAGCCGACGCGATGGCGTGCGCCCGAACTCCTCGTCAAAAGCGTCGCCGTCGTCCCGCCATGAAGATTGAACGCCACGTCGTAGCGCGTCGAGCGAAGCTCACGCGCCGCACGCGCGCGCGCAAGAGTGCTCGCGCCGCGCTCAATCCTGATGATGTTGTCCACGTCCGAAAAACCATCGAGCACGGGCGCAACCCAGTCTTCGAGCAGCACGTCCAGGCGAACGCCTGGTAGAAAGCGGCGCAGCGCATGAAGCGCCGGGGTAGCCAGAACGGTATCGCCAATCGAGCGCAGCCGCACGACGAGCACGCGGCGCACACCCGCCCAGTCCCATCGCGCTGGCCCGAGCGGCTGCGGTCTGGTCTGCGCGCTCGGCTCTCGTGAGGGAGAACTGAGCGGAAGGGGTCGCGGCTCAGGATTTTCGCGCAGGCTCTTCATCCTCAATCGTCGCTTCGTCAATCAGCATGACCGGAATGTCATCACGTATCGGGTAGAGGCGGCGGCACTCCACGCACTTCAAGCCGCTCCCGTCCTCCTTCAACTCAACCTTTGACTTGCACGCCGGGCACGCCAAAATTTCCAGTAAATCTTCACTGATAGCCATCGATTTTTAACCTCTCGTTGAAACGCACGACGCGCTCTCCCGTTACCCTGTTGCGCACCCATGCTCTATGTAAAAGAGGTTAAGATTAACAGCTTGCAGAAGCGGCGAGCAAGCGGAGCCCAGAAGAGCAAGGATGAAGGATGAAGGCGGAAGGATGAAGTAAAAGCAATCTTAACTGAATAATTCAAGTCGAACAGCCACACCTTCATCCTTCATCCTTCATCCTTGCTCTTAAGAGGCGACGAGCTGCGGGTGGTCAACGCTTCTCGGCTCGTCGCTGATTTTCGGCTGAGGGCTTCTTTTCTCCACACTCATCAGCATGCCGTGTTTGGGCCGCAGGGTGATGGCCGGTTGGAGCGCTACCGTGTGGCCTGGGACGTGGCGCAACCTCCACCTCTGGGCCAGGGTGGCGACGAGCAGGATGGCTTCCATCCAGGCGAAGCCTTCGCCGATGCAGCGACGTGCGCCGCCGCCAAAGGGAAAGTAGGCGAACTGCGGACGGGATTCGCGCGCCTGCGGCGTCCAGCGCTCAGGGTCAAAGCGCGTGGGCTCTGGGAAGTAGCGCTCGTCGCGGTGCATGACGTAAGGGCTCATGAGAACAAGCGAGCGCGGTGGCATGACGTATCCGCCGATCTGGTGCTCGTTGATCGAGAGACGACCGAGGGCCCAGGCAGGCGGGTAGAGCCGCATGGATTCGGCGACCACCATCTCCGTGTAGCGCAGTTGCGAGACATCCTCGAAGGTCGGCAGCCGCCCGTCTTCGAGCACCGTGTCAATCTCGACGTGAAGTCTCTCTTCGATTGCCGGGTGCTGCGAGAGCAGATACCAGGTCCAGGTCAGGGCGTTGGCGGTCGTCTCGTGGCCGGCCAGAAATATGGTCAGCGCCTCGTCGCGCACCTGCTTGTCTGTCATCCCGCCGCCGTCCGCTTCTTCGTCCCGCGCGCTTAAAAGCATCGAAAGCAGGTCGCCGCGATCTTCACCGCTCAGGCGTCGCTCCTCTATCATCCGGTAGATGGTCGCGTCGAGCCGCTCTTTCGCTTTCTCGAAGCGCCGCTTCTGCGGCAGCGGCAGTTTTTCCAGCAGCTCAGAGAAGGGCAGCATCATCGCGTTAAAGAGCTTGACGATTGTCGTCAGCGCGTCGCCGATCTCGTCTGCCTCCGCTTCCGTATCCGTATCGAAGAGCGTCTTGCCGACGATGCCGAGCGTCAGGCGCATCATCTCGTGCGAGATGTTGAGGGTTTCGCCCTCTCGCCAGCCCTCGCGCATGCGCGCCGCGTACTCCGTCATCGCTGCGCCGTAAGAGGCGATCTGGCGGCGATGAAAGGCCGGTTGGGCCAAACGGCGCTGGCGGCGATGAAAGTCGCCCTCGCTTGTCAGCAAGCCTTCGCCGAGCAGCCTCTTAGACCTTTGCAGCGCACGTCCCTTCGTAAAATTCTGCTGGTGCGTGACGAGCACGTCCCTGATGTAATCGGGGTGGTTGAGAAAGTAAACGTCTTGTGGGCCCATCCTGAAATAGGAGATGTCGCCGTGCTCGCGCGCTATGCGCTGAAGGAAAGTGACGGGATCGCGGCGAAAGGTGATGAAATCCAGCCCGAAGAATTTGCGTTTCGGGCCCGGGGAAAGCTGGGGGATCATGACTTCGGATACTCCTTACTATGTCGTCGGGTCAAAGCTTCGGTCGCCCGGTCTTAAGATAACCCTATCTTTTCACCTGCGCCGTGCCGGGGTCAAACATCCAGGCGTCGCTTGACCGGCGTTATGATGACGCCAGGCCAGCCCTTTGTTGCACCCAAACCGTGCCTCGCTTGCCCTATCGCGTACGGGTGTGTTAGTGATTTTAGTTATCGGATCGAGAGCGTCCCAAGCGCCTGGGACGCACCAGGAGCTATAAGCCAGGGAGACGGGCCATTGTCTTTAGAGTTTGCCGTTGAATATCCATGTCCTTTACGCCAGCGCTACACGGAGAAGCACCTGCGCGCGTGGGGACGCCTCAGCCAGATACACACGCGCCTGACGACGGGCGACAGCGCCGCGCCGACGCCCGATAAAGTGCGCTTCGTCGAAGATGCGCGAGGCGAGATAGAACAGATGCAGTCGGAAACTGCGCTGTGCAGTACGTGCCCGGCCTGCCTGCCCATGGAGGGGGCCGAAGGCGAAGCGGTCGGCTGCCTGGGCCGCATCAGCTACCCCATCGAAGCACAGTTCGAGAAGTTCCTGGCAGACCGCGTGCAACTGATGCTCGACACGCTCGATGCGGAAGACCAGCCGCGCCTGCTGCGCATACTGGTTGACGCCGAGTCGCCCTTTGACGGCGAAGGGACGAAGGAGTTGCGACGTGTGACGACCGCACAGGGGCTCAGGTTTTTCGAGCTTCGATTGCCCATCAAGTTCACGCGCCAGGCCGCGCACCTGACGACCGATCATCTCTTCGACATGCTCGCCGGTTTCAAGTCCGAGACGGCCATGCGTACCACCTACACGCGCGAGTTCCCCTTTACGGCCACCGCCGACTATTACGATTTCCTGGACCTCACCCTGCGCAACGACGTTTCTCAGCGCGAGCGCGAGCGTCTGGACCAGCGAAGCCGTAATTACGCGCAATACCTGCGCCTGCTCGCCGCCTTTGAACGCGCCGAAGCGCTGCACACAGGCGTCCTGATAGATTAGCGTCAGCAACGAAAGCGCCCGTGTCAGTACCGCCGAAGGTCTCGGGCGGGCCTCAAGGGGCGGCTTCTGCCGCCCGAGCCTTTAGGCGCTACTGACATGACCCCACACCCGATGGCAAATGACTAGGAAGAGCAAGCGTTCAATACCTGCTCTTTTCCCCCTTGAGCGTCCTCTCTATCAGCGGTTTTCTTCGTCTATTTCCCTTAATGAATCCAGTATGAGGTTGGTGTTGCTCGACGAGTTGATGGTGACGGGAAATTCCTGTGCCGATCTTTCAAACTCGAACGCGCCGCCGCCCAGCTCCACGATGCTGCGAAAGGCTTCCGCGCCCCCCTTCTTTCCGACTTCAGCGCCGACGATGCGTCCTTCGTTGAAGAGGATGCGCCCGGCCTCCCTTTCATTAGTGATGGAGAGAGCGCCCGTCAGGCGCGAGTTCTCCAAGACCTGCACGATGTCGAAGATAGAGATGGCCGAGAGGTCTCCGGCCAGTGTCACGCTCGGACGCGCCTCTGCCTCCGTGACCGCCTCAAATACCTGCGCGTGCGGGCGGCGCGCGCGCCGTATGGCTTCGAGGCCCGTGGCGATGGAGATGCGCGGGTCTAAACGCTTGGCTTCGAGCAGGCGATCCTGCGCGAGGTCGAAATCCTCGCGCGCGATATAGAGGCTGGCGAGCGCCAGGCATTGGCGCGCAGCCTCTTCCGGGTGTTTCGCCGTTGCGATCTCGCGCAGCCGCTCGCGCAGTTGAAGGGAGCGCGGGTTTCCCTCAAGCGCGCTCTTGAGCCTGGCGATGGCTCTCTCCGGGGCCTTGTATTTGATGAATAACTCGGCGTCGAGCAGCGCCGTCTCGATCTCTCCGTCCGGTTCCTGATGGTTATAAGCGTTGTTCATATGCAGGGCCCAGGCGCTCAAGCCTGTGCTTGGGATTTCGGGTCGGGGCAGCCGGAGTTTAGCATAAGCGACGAGAGAGAGCGCCCGTCTCGTGCGTTGTTTCGCGTCGCCCGGATACCATATCGTATAAAGGTGAAACTTGCACCACACGGCGCGGATTTTTGCATCACGGGTGCGGCAAATCCGCAATCCCCGCAGGAGTTTAACCTCTCTCTCAGCATCCTTACGGCAAATCTTGAGCTACTTGCTCTTAGACATTCTGCATAATTAGCCCGCTCTTTGACTTACGGCCTCTCTGCGTATCTGTCTTGCCAGCTTGTGCCGCGCGTGAGACGTGGCACACTAGATGCGATGCAATCGGGCGTGCGACTCACAAAAGCTGTTTTAGTCTCGCTTGCGTGAGGATTTCTCGGCCAGAGCTATTCCCCCTAAAAATTAAAGTTCTTTCGGCTGGTTTTGACCAGAGGAGTCTCTAAGCATGTACGACGAGATTACATTTGAGGCTGCGGGAGCTGCGACTATACGTTTGGTCAACGGAAGCTGGGCTGGCTATCTGCAACGGACTCTCGCCAATTTGAAAAAGCTCGGCCATCTCTACAGGACGGACGGCACGGAAAGCCTCCTCAAGCGGTTCAAACGGGCTCGCCCCGAAACCTACTATCACAGTGTACGCGTCTCAAGATTATCACGCAGGGTCGGCGTCGCCTTCGGCTTCGATGAAGAGCGCTTGAAAAAACTGTGCTACACAGCCGTGCTGCATGATGTCGGTAAGATTCTCGTCCCGGAAGCCGTGCTCAATCGCCCGCGCAAGCCCACCCGTACGGAGCTTTTCATCCTGCACCTGCACCCGAGCTTCGGGGCCCTGCTGGCCTCCTACTTCAACCTTCCGGCAGAGCTGCGTATACGCACACAGCATCATCACGAGCGCTGGGACGGCAAAGGCTATCCGCACAGGCTCGGGGGTGAGGACATTCCGCTGATGGCGCGCATCGTGCAGGTCGCAGACACCTATGATGCGATGGTCGCCCAGCGCCCCTATCGCAAGCCGCTCTCGCACGACGCGGCGGCAGCCGAGCTGCAAAAGCACAGCGCCAAACAGTTTGACCCCCGCGCCGTCGAAGCTTTTCTGGACACCTTTCCGGTCAATGCAGCCAGGATCGCAGTCGTATGATGAGCCGGATGCAAAGACGCATCGAGCGCTCGCGCGCCAGATGCCATCGGGTATCGCCAGCGCGCAAACGCGAAGCGACGCGCGATGAAGAGGTCAAAGACAAGAGCCGACAGCGCCCCGAGCCGGTTTCCGCGTCAAGCGTGCCGAGCCGTCCCTCCAAATAATATTTTAAGAGCGAGCGGAATGGATTCATTCCGCTCGCTCCGTTTTCATCCGCTCATAAACTCCGCCGCCCGCAGGCAATCGCTCTAAAAATCGTAGCGGACTCCGATGCGTACGGTGCGCGGGCGAAGTGTGCGCGTCGGGACGAGAAAATTATCTATGAAGGCCTGGCGCGCTTCGGGCGTGGCCGACGGGCTCAGCGCGTCGAAGCCTATGAACTGCGAGCCGAAGCTGAAGACGGTCTTGTTGAGGAGGTTGTCTATCTCTATGACCGGGCGCAGGCGCATATTTTTGCCGATGCGAAACTCGCGCGTGATGTTGATGTCGAGAAGAAAGATGCCCGGCCCGATTCCGGCGTTGCGCGGCAGATTGCCGGCATCTTGCCCGACTACGGGGAGCGAGAAGGCGCTCAGGAGCGCAGGGTTGAGCGGCTCGCCGGGATTCCTGGAACGCAACAGGGAGAGGTCGCCGTTGAAGCTGGGCCGGTCGTTGCCCACGTCGTCCAAGTTGCGGTCGTCGCCGCCGATGGAGATATTGAAGGGCGCGCCCGAAGCCAGGCGAAAGATGGGCGACAGACGCAGGCCGCCAAGCCACCAGGGCGTGTCGAAAGTCCCCGAAAGAACGAAGCGATGACGACGGTCGAGCAGGCTGCGCGAGCGCTCGGCGCGAAAATCTCCGGCGCGCAGCGCGCTCGAAGTATTGACGATGCCGTCGTCAATCAGGCGCGAGAGCGTATAGGCCATACGGATTGAAAAGCCGAAGCCGCTCTTGCTCGCACGAAAGCGGCGTCTGAGCTCAAGCGTTAAGCCGTGATAGAAGCTGTTGCCGATGGAGGCGAGCTGTTCTATCTGCTCGCGGCTGGGGTCCGGGCGCAGGTCGCGCAGAGCGTCGAGCGAGGAGTTGAGCACCGTCGTCGAATTGACGGTGTTGAGATTCATGACTGTGACGGGAACGCCGAATTCGATGATGCGCGTAATATTGTTGCTCGGGTCAATGGGCGCGAGCGTGAAGCGCACCAGCTCGCCTGCGGTCGAAGCGTCATAGATGGGTCGCGGGCCGCCCGGTCGGCTGCGAAAGTTCGGGAAGTCGCGCGAGAGAAGATACTGCGTCAGACTGCTGAAGCCAGAGGGCAAGACGGGAGCATTGGCGTTGAATTCACGCCACAGGTGTATGCCGCGATTGAAAGTGTAGTTGGCCTCGAAGACTATGGAGCGGCCCAGCTCGCGCTCGAAGCCGACGTTCGCCTGGTAGCTTTCCGGGATGCGTATGGCCGGGTCGAGACGACGCGAGAAGGTCGTGTTGAGCGTCGCGTTCTGTGCGACGAGCGTCGAATCCGCCGTGAGCACCTGCGGAAAGCGCAGGTTGCGGTCGATGAAATCACGGCGCTCCGTCGTGCTCATGACGCGGCCCGTGGTGGCGTTCACAAGCTCGTTCGTGTCGAAGAAGCGCTGCTGCTGGCCGAGCGTGAAATCGTCTATGGTTCTGAGCAGCGCGCGATTGTAGAAGATACCTGCGCCGAGGCGGATGACGGTCTTGCCGGAGCTGAAGGGGTCGTAGGCGACGGCCAGCCTGGGCCCAAAATTGTTTGTATCCCTGATGATCGTCTCTCTCTCGTAACGCACCCCGAAGCTGAAGGTCAGATTCGGTCGCAAGCGCCACTCGTCCTGCACGAAGACGCTCATGTAGGTGTTGTGCTGGTCGGATTCGGTCTGAAAGTTTTGACGAAAGCGAGAGGGCTTGTTGGCCAGAAAATCGCCCGCGCTCTCGAAGGTGAAAGTGCCGGAAGCGTCCGAGAGATCGATGAAGGTGGAGTTGATGCGCTGGAAGTCGCCGCCGAATTTCAGGGAGTGAGAACCGGCGACGAAAGAGAGCGCTTCCTGAAACTGGAAACGAGTCTCGCGCCGGTCGGTCGCGCCGATGGTCGAGGAACCGGCGACGAGCGTGTGGCTGTCCGTATCACTCGTCCCCGGCACGGGCACGCCGATGTTAATGATGACCACGGGCTTCGCTTCGTCGCCGCGCGCTTCGACCGCAGGCGCTAAGCTCGAATACTGCACGCGCGCCTGATTGACCAGTCGCGGCGAAAAGACGTAGTTGTCGGAATAGGAGATGGCGTCAGTGGCAGTCGTCCTGGCCTGCAATGATTCGGCCAGGCGGTCGCCGCCGCCGAACTGCCGCAGGTTATTGAGGCGTCCGAGCTGGTAGAGCACGGAGCCGTTGTGCAGCTCGCCGAACTTGTGATCGATACGCAGTGTGAAAATATTGTTTCTTGAAGGCGTGCTCAGGCCCGAAATGAAGGGCGCGACCCGCGCCGCCGTCGAGGGCGCTGAGACCCTCTCGTCCGTGGCTGCATCCGTTATGGTCGGCGCGGGCAGAGGGAACAGCGGATTCTGTAGTACGGGCACGAACGTATCAATGGTCGCCGTGTCGAAGAGCGTGTCGAATTCGTAGGCCGCGAAGAAGAAGGTACGGCTACGCCCCTCGTAGGCGAAGGGGCCGAAGATACTGCGCGGAAGATTGATGGGCCCACTCAAGGTCAAGCCCGGATTGTGCTGTTCGAGCGGGAGGCGCTGGATGCCGCGCGCGTTGTTCCTGAAGGTGTTGGCGTTGAAGATGTCGTTGCGGAAGAAGTAGAAGGCCCGCCCGCGATACCGGTTCGAGCCGCCGCGCGTGCGTATGTTGATGCGCCCGCCCGAAGCCCGACCGTATTCAGCCGAGAACTGGTTGGTGATGACCTGGACTTCCTCGACCGCTTCAATCGAAGGCTGGAAACGCTCGCGCGCCGCGCGGTCGTCGTTGTTGTCGAGCCCGTCAATCGTGATGTTGTTGGAGTAAGCGGGCCCACCCGAGAGCGCGAACGATCCGGCCTCTTCCGGCGTGTTGGCCGTAGCCCCGGCGGCCGGGCTGTCTTCGGCCAGATCGCGCGTCGAAAGAGGCTCTTCGGTGACGCCGCCGAGCGTAAAGATCAGGTCGAGCGGCGAGCGCGACGCGACGGGCAGCGATTCTATCTCTTCGGTCGTGACAGTCCCGCCCACCACCGTGCGCGTCGTATCAACGGCGGGCGCATCAGCCTCGCTTACCACTGTCTGTTCGGCGACGACCCCGGCTGGACGCAAGGTGAAATTCAGCTCGACGTTCTGACCGGCGACCGTCGTGAGCCCGGTCTTCTGCTCGGTGGCAAAATTCGTAAAGGAAGCACTGACGGTATAAACGCCCGGCTCAAGCTCTATGATACGGTAGCGTCCCTCACCGTCTGTCGAGACCGTGCGCTCGTCTCCCGTCATGACGAGAGTTGCAGTCACGCTCGCGCCCGGCACTATCGCCCCGTTCTCGTCCGAGACGCGTCCCCTGATCGTCACGTTGTCGAGGTCCTGGGCCCACACGCCCGCAGCCGACCACAGCGGCCAGGCGATGCAGACCGCGAAGATAATGACGAGAAGGCGTAAGGCGCGGCTTTTCATAAACTACAGTCGCTCGCCTGTCATCGGCGTGGCGGGCCCGGAAGCACCGCCGGATGAGCGCGGCATGGGTCGCCAGGCGCGGCGCGAGCGTGCCCTTCCGAAGAAGTCTATCTCAGGCATTAGCCGTTTAGGGGAGAAGCGAACCGCTCAAGCCTGAACGAATTGGTTAAAGGATCAAAGCGTGCTGAAACGAAGTGTACTGAATCGTACTCTGAAGAGGGGACTTTAACACAAGTGCGCCGGAAGAGCACAAGGCGCGCCTGGCCCGATGATGAATTAGCTGCGCGAGGCGGTGCGACGGCGCAGGGTGACGGCGCGCGCGACGGGGACGAGAGCGCCTGCTTCGGGCGGCGGGGCGGCGGTGAAATGTGAAAACTCGTCGGCGTGCATTTGCAGGTACTGGAAGAAGCGCTCGAACTCGCGCTGCATGGCGTCCATCTTCTCGCGCATGTTGAGGATAATCTCGACGCCCGCCAGATTCACGCCGAGGTCGCGCGTCAGAGAGAGTATGACCTCAAGGCGTTCCAGATCGGTGTCTGTGTAGAGCCGCGTGTTGCCCTCCGAGCGCGAAGGCTTCAAGAGCCCCTCCCGCTCGTAGAGACGCAAAGTCTGCGGGTGAATATCGTACTCGTCCGCCACCGCGCTGATTGTATATGTGCGACCTTTGCGTTTCATAAATCAGGAGTCAGAACTCAGGACTCAGGACACAGAATGAAAAGGCTTTTGCTTTTATTCTGAGTCCTGAGTTCTGTGTGCTTCAACAATCATTCCAGTCCCATCACCACTCGCGGATTCTCCGAGTTGAGCTGCGCGAAGCGGCGCAGCAGCTCTTTCGTCTCTTCCGAGATTACTTTCGGCAGTGTGACCTGCACTTCTATGAACTGATCGCCGCGCGCCTGCGAGTTGCGAAGGCTGGGCGCGCCGCGCTCGCGCAGGCGAAACTTCTGCCCCGATTGTGTGCCGGGCGGAATGCGCAACTGCGCTTTTCCTTCCACGGTCGGCACTTCGATCTTCGCACCGAGCGCCGCCTCCGGCACGGTCAACGGAACCGTGACATAGATGTTGTCGCCCTTGCGCGTGAAATACTTGTGACGCCCGACGTTCGTGATAATGAAGAGGTCGCCCGCTTGCGCACCCATGCGCCCGCCTTCGCCTTTGCCGGGAACGCGCACGCGCGAGCCCGTATCAACTCCGGCTGGGATACGCACCTTGACGGTCTCTGTCTTCGGCACGACGCCCGCGCCCTTACAGACAGAGCAGGGCTGACGGCGCTTGCCCGTGCCCCCGCAATCGGGGCACTCCTGCGCGAAGCGTAAACGTCCGCCCGCGCGCTGTACCTGCCCGGAGCCTTTGCAGGTCGGACACACGACCACAGGCCCACCCGTATCGCCCGCGCCGTTGCAGCGAGAGCACTGCTCGGAACGATTGACAGTGATGTTGGTGGTCATGCCTGTGATGGCCTCTTCAAAAGAGAGGGCGAGCGGCATCTCTATGTCCGCGCCGCGCACCGGCTGCGGGCGGGGAGGTTCGCGCTCCTGTTTGGCGCCGCCGAAGAGGTCTGCGAAGATGTCTCGGAAGCTGGAGGAGGAGCCGCCAGCGCCGCCCGTGCTCGAAGCCGAGCCCCAGTCGAAGCCCTCGAAATCGAAGCCAGCCGGGCCACGACCCGCTCCCGTCCCGCCTGCACCTCCTGCGGCGCCGCGCGCAGCAGCGTCGGCCAGATTGTCAGAGTATTGTCCGAAGCGGTCGTAGACGCCGCGCTTCTTCTGATCGGAGAGCACGTCATGCGCCTCCGTAATCAGCTTGAAGCGCTCCTCTGCACTCTTATCACCCGGATTTACGTCCGGGTGATACCTGCGTGCCAGCCTGCGATACGCCTTCTTGATCTCTTCCGGCTTCGCGTCGCGCTTAACGCCAAGAACTTGATAGTAATCTTCTTTTGCCATTTAAAAGCAGTGACAAGTGACGAGCGACAAGTGACAAGATGAAGAGCCTTCTTCCTGCTCGTCACTCGTCACTTGTCACTCGTCACTGCTTTATTTGTTTTCGTCTACGTCTACGTATTCGGCGTCAATGACGTTGTCTTCACCGCCGCTGCCTGTTGCGCCGCCTGAGCCCTGCGAACCGGAGCCCGAAGCGCCGGCAGCCGAAGCCTGGCCGCCCGCGCCGCCGCTCGCGGCGGTTCCCTGATAGAGCGCCTCTGCCAGTTTGTGCGAAGCGCTTTGCAGCCGGTTAAAAGCATCGTTCATGCGCTCGACCCCGCCCTCTTCGGTTGCCTTCTTGGCATCAGCGAGCGCCGATTCGAGTTCTGAAGCCGCCGCCGCGTCAACCTTATCCTTGTTTTCGTTGAAGGTCTTCTCCACCTGGTAGTGCAGACCGTCGAGACGATTGCGCGCTTCGATCTCCTCGCGCTTCTTGACATCGTCGGCAGAGTGCGATTCGGCATCACGCATCATCTTGTCAATCTCCTCCTTGGAGAGACCCGAAGAGGACGTGATCGTGATCTTCTGCTCGCGGCCCGTGCCCATGTCTTTGGCAGAGACGTTGACTATGCCGTTGGCGTCAATGTCAAATGTGACTTCGACCTGCGGCATGCCGCGCGGTGCGGGCGGGATTCCGACGAGATGGAATTTGCCGAGCGTGCGATTATCGGTCGCCATCGGGCGCTCGCCCTGTAGGACGTGAACCTCGACCGAGGTCTGATTGTCCGAAGCCGTCGAGAAGACCTCGGACTTTCTGGTCGGGATAGTCGTGTTGCGCTCGATCAGCTTCGTGAATACGCCGCCCAGGGTTTCGATGCCGAGGCTCAAGGGCGTTACGTCCAGAAGCAGAATGTCCGTCTTCTCGCCCGAAAGCACTCCGGCCTGAACGGCCGCGCCGACGGCAACCACTTCATCCGGGTTGACACTCTTGTTCGGCTCTTTACCGAAGATGGTCTTGACTATCTCCTGCACCTTGGGGATGCGCGTGGAGCCGCCGACGAGCACCACTTCGTCAACCTTGTTGGCCTCCATACCGGCATCCTTGATCGCCTGCTCGACAGGGTTTTTCAACCGCTGAAGGATAGGATCAATCAACTGCTCGAAGCGCGCGCGCGTCAACTTCATGACGAGGTGCTTCGGCCCCGAGGCGTCCGCCGTGATGAACGGCAGGTTGATCTCGGTCTCCATCGCCGTGGACAATTCGATCTTGGCCTTCTCGGCGGCCTCTTTGAGGCGCTGCAAGGCCATCTTGTCGTTGGAGAGGTCTATGCCCTGGTCTTTCTTGAACTCTTCGGTAATCCATTCCATCAGGCGCTCGTCTATATCGTCGCCGCCCAGGTGCGTGTCGCCGTTTGTGGATTTCACCTCGACCACGCCCTCGCCCACTTCCAGGATGGAGATGTCGAATGTGCCGCCGCCGAAGTCGAAGACCGCTATGGTCTCGTCCTTCTTCTTGTCCAACCCGTAGGCCAGGGCCGCAGCCGTCGGCTCGTTGACGATACGCATCACTTCGAGACCGGCGATTTTTCCGGCGTCCTTGGTGGCCTGGCGCTGCGCGTCGTTGAAGTAGGCCGGGACGGTGATGACTGCCTTGTCAACCTTCTGGCCGAGATAGTCTTCCGCCGACTGCTTCATCTTTTGCAGAATCATCGCCGAAATCTCGGGTGGGCTCCACTCCTTGCCCCCGGCCTCGACGCGCACGTCGCCGTTGCCCGAACCCTTAACTTTATAAGGTACTTGTTTGATCTCTTCCGTCACCTCGTTGTAGCGACGGCCCATGAATCGTTTGATCGAATAGATCGTGTTTTCAGGATTCGTGACGGCCTGACGCTTGGCGACCTGCCCGACCAGACGATTGCCATCCTTGGCAAAAGCGACCACAGAGGGGGTCGTGCGACCGCCTTCCGAATTGGTGATGACGGTCGGCTCGCCGCCTTCCATCACGGCCACCACTGAATTAGTCGTGCCTAAGTCAATTCCTATAATCTTGCTCATTGCTCTCTTACTCTCCAGATTTTGATTACCGCCCACGGAAAATCTTGTCCCCGGGAACGGTGGAAGACGCGCCCGCCGCCTCTCAGAGCCCCCGCCTGCCGCGCCGCCCTCTATAATTTCAGTCGGCGGACGCCCTGCGGTCGGTTAATATTACGGGTTGAACGCTTCCTTAATATAATACTTGAGTCCCTCTTTGTCAACTTTATTTTCAAGAAATCCTGCAAGCCCGCCTCTAGCTTTAACTTTTGAAATATTAAGGTTTAGGGCTAATCCCTTGTGCTTGCGGGAAGGCCCTATTCGCTCTGGCGGCGCTCTTCGTTGAGCAGCGTGGTGGCGAAGAAGACGTAGTGTATGCCGGAGAGGATGGCCAGCAGGAAGACTGTGACGTAGACGGTGGGCAGGTAATAGCCGCTAATGTAGGACGGAATGCCTGCGGCGATGAGGATGGAGACAACGGCCAGAATCTGAACGACGGTATTGACCTTGCCAAGCAGAGAGGGACGAAAGCCGCGAAATCCCGTGACGATGTTGATGGCCGCCGCGCCGACCAGGATAAAGACATCGCGGCTGATGACGGCTGTCGTGACCCAGAAGGGCACTGGCAGGTGGCTAGGCGGTTCCTGCTGCGGGCTGATGGATGGCAGCGAAAGGACTATGAAGGAGGTAACGAGCAGAAGCTTGTCGGCGATGGGGTCTAGAATCGTGCCGAGCTGAGATTTCTGGTCGAAGCGGCGCGCCAGCAGCCCGTCGAGCCCGTCTGTCACGCCCGCCAGGCAGAAGATCGCCAGCGCCCAGTAGAAACGCTGGTAAAAGAGTAGGGAAACGAAGAAAGGAATCATTACCATGCGCAGCATGGTAAGCAGATTGGGCAGCGTAGCGATCCTGGAAGACATTTAAAAGCAGTGATGAGTGACCAGTGACAAGTGACGAGAAAGAACAAGACCTTAGCTTGCCACTGGTCACTCAACACTTGTCACTGCATTTTACGTCCGCCGCAGTTCAAGGAGGGAGACTTCTGGCGGGCAGCCATAGCGTATGGGGAGAACGACCGTGCCGAGGCCGCGCGTCACATAAATCTGTGTCTCGCCCTGGCGTCCAAGCCCACGGAGCAGGCGGCGGCGCGGGCGGCCCGAAGCGCTACGCTCAGAGCGTAGAGTGACCTGCCCGCCGTGCGTATGACCGCTCAGGACAAGATCGACGCCTGCGCGTGCGGCGCGGCGCAGGATGATAGGGTTATGCGCCAGAAGCAGCTTCATCTCGTCCTGGCGCGAGCCAGCCATGGCCAGAGAGAGGTCTTCGAGCCCGACCATCGTATCGTCAACGCCAGCCAGCCAGAAGGCCGCTCCGTTGAGTTCAAAGCGCATGCCTTCGTTAATCAGCATGCGAATGCCTGCGAGGCGAAAGAGGTCTGTGATGAGCGCGGCGTCCGTCCAGTGGTCGTGATTGCCGAGCACGGCATAGACGCCGTACCTGGCGCGCAAGGCCCCCAGCATTTCCGCGCAGGGGGCGGCATAATCGCGCTCGTGCGAGACGTAGTCGCCGGTCAGGGCGACGAGGTCCGGCTCAAGGCTGTTGGCCGTCTCAATCGCGCTCTTGATCTGGCGGGTTCCGGTAAAGGGGCTGTGATGAATGTCCGAGAGTTGAACGATGCGCAGGCCGTCGAGAGCCTGCGGCAGGCGTCGCAGGTGGATAACGCGATGCTCTACGCTGAGCATGTAGGGTTCGGCGAGGGCCGCGCGAGCCGCCTGCGTGAGCGCACCCGCCAGCGCGCGCAGAGGCGTCGCCGGGGCCATTTCCAGACTCGCACGCGCGCCGCGACGGCGCTCTCTCCACCTGACCGTATTTGCCATGATTTGATCTTATTTGATCGGCAAGGCTCGCCGGGCGCTTCGGCCTCCTGCCAGAAGCTGCGCGCGCCCTCAAAAGCCCGCGCATTATACAGACCAGGAACGAAAAGACAAAGGAGGGAAGGCAGATGCCGGATGCAGGATGCCGGATGTTAGTGAAAAGCAGCCCATTTTACTAGCATTTAGCATCCGGCATCCATCACAGGGGCCAGAAGATCGGGACGAGCAGGATGACGATGGCGAAGACGGCGATGGTGAGGGCTGTTCCGACCTTGACGAAATCGAAGAACCGGTAGCGTCCGGGCGTAAAGATCAGCACGCAGGCGGGCTCAAGCGGCGTGACGAAGGAGCAGGAGGCTGCGTAGGTGACTGTGACGGCGAAGGTGCGCGGGTTGAGCCCGAGCGCGAGCGCCGTCTTGACGGCGATGGGCAGCATGACGAGCGCCGCCGCCTGGTTGGACATGGGCTGCGTGATGATGACCGTCATGATGAAGAATCCGGCGAGCACGGCGACGGGGCCGAAGCTGCCGGTGGCTTTGACGATGAGGTCTGCGAGGTATTGATCGGCGTGCGCCTTCTCCATTGCGACGCCGAAGCTGATCATTCCGGCGATGAGGACGATCAAGCGCCATTCGATCATGGCGTAGACTTCCTGCGTTCTGACAGCGCCGCTTGCAAGCAGAATCAGCACGCCCAGGAGCACTGCCGCCGAGAGCGGCATGATGTGCGTGATCGAAAGCAGCAGGAAGACGGCGAAAGCCAGCAGCGCCCATCGTCTTTTCCCTGCGCGCCCGCGCCTCTCCGAGACATCTTCGAGAAGAAGCAGTTGGCCGTCCAGGGCCAGGCGCTCGACGTGCTCGCGTTTGCCCTGCACCAAAAGGACATCGCCGAAGCGCAGCGGCAGCGTGCTGATCTTCGAGAGCAGCGCCACGCCATGACGATTGACGGCCAGCACCGTCAGTTGATAGCGCTGGCGAAACTTCAAGCCCTTGAGCGTGCGCCCCGTGAAATCCGAGCCGCGCAGCACGGTCGCCTCGAAAAGCTCCACGTCTTCTCCCTCCAGCACGCGGTCGCTCAACTTGAAGTCGGCTTTGATTTCTATCCCGGCTTCCGTCTTGACTCTCAGAATGTCTTCGACGCGCCCTTGAACGAGCAGCAGATCCCTGGCTTCAACCTTCTGTTGAGAGCTGGGCGCGATGCGGCCCTGCGTGCCTCGTATGATGCCGACGACCGTCAGGTCCAGCTCGTCGCTCAGGTTAGCCTCGGCGAGCGTCTTTCCGACAAGCGGCGATTCGTCCAGGACTATGACCTCGGACATGTATTCGCGGATGTGATATTGCTCTGTGAGCGAATCCGCGCCGCCTCGCCTGGGCAGGAGTCTCAGACCGATGAGCAGCATGTAGAGCATGCCGACGGCGACGATGGCCACGCCGACGGGCGTCAGCTCGAACATGGAGAACGGCCCGAGGTTGTAGCCTGGCGCGAGAGGCTGGTAACGAGACAGCGCGCCCGAGACAGCCAGGTTCGTAGAAGTCCCGATCAGCGTGCAGGTTCCTCCGAGTATTGCTCCGAAGGCGAGCGGCATCATCAGCTTTGACGCGGGAACACGCGCGCGCTCAGACATCCCGAGCACGACGGGCACGAACATGGCCGTCGTCGTCGTGTTCTTCATCACGGCGGCGCAGGCGGCGGCGACGACCATGATAAGCACCGTTAGGCGAAACTCGTTGCCTCCGGCGATCCTGTGCAGGCGACGGCCCACGACATCAATGACGCCCGTCTTGACGAGCCCGCCCGTGAGAATAAAGAGGCCGGAGATGGTAATGACGATGTCGTTGCCGAAGCCGGCGAAGGCTTCTGCGGCAGAGAGCGTGCCCGTCAGAATCAGCGCCAGGACGAGCATGATCGTCACGATGTCAATAGGGATGCGCTCGGTCGCAAAGAGCACGACGGCGACGAAGAGCAGAATGAGTACGATAGCGACGGGACTCATAAAAGTTTTCTGTTATAATCCGGGACGATACTAAAATCAGCACAGCGCAAATTCACAGCGTCACGGCAAGGGGGTTTTGGAAACGTGGACGAGCATTGCATTCTTATCATAGAAGATCAAGAGGACTTGGCAGAACTTTACGAATCGGCGCTCGAAAAAGCCGGTTACAAGGTCAGAAACGCCTACACGGGCGAGGAGGGCCTGGCGGAGTTCCAGGCCAACGGCGCCGACTTAATCCTGCTCGACATGACACTGCCGGAGATGAACGGCGCGCAGGTCTTGAAGGCGATACGGGCTCTTAACGCCAGCCTCCCGATCATTATCGTCACGGGCGAGGCGAGCGACGATCTGCGCCAACAATGCGAGATGCTGGGCGTCGAAGAGTACCTCTCCAAGCCGCCCGACCTGGACGCGATGCTTGAGGCCATAGAGCGCTCGCTTGAGTCTCCGCCCGAGGAGGCCGAAATCCTTACGCTGCGCCTGGCCCGTCCCCTCCTGGCGCAACTCTCCGAGATCGACTCCAACATCGAGCGAGCCATCATCAAGCTGCTGGACGAACGCGGCCAGAAAGCCATGAAAGCCGAAGGGTGAAGTGATAAAGGCTGCGAGGAAGAAATTTCAAAGCGGCATTTAACAGGGATGGACAGGGATTGTCAGGATAAGAAGAGAAAGCGGGATGAAAGATAAACGCATTGCTGCATGAATTCCGTCTTTGCTTCTCCTTATCCTGACTCTGCTGTCCATCCCTGTTAATTCCTTTCTCCCACTTTCAATTGAAGAGAGTCCGCTCAATGACGGTCGCTGCTTTCTTCGGCGTGCGCTTGCGTGCCGCTTTGGCCGGCGTTGATTCTGGATGATGCGCAAGGTGCTCGGCGTTGAGGCCAAGCTCGCGCAAGGTGGCGGCGAATTTCGGCGCGCCGTGCATGGTGATGATGCGCTCTGCGCCCGACGAGCGGGCCAGATGCACAAGCTCGTCGAAGTCCGCGTGGTCGGAGAGCGGCAGAATCAAGTCCACGCCCCTGTACATGTAGGGCGCGCTTTTGTTCATCGCCCAGCCCGTCAGCATAATCAGGTAGCGGCGCTCGATGTTGGTCAGCATCGGCTGCTTGCGACATCCCGGCGGCGCGATCAGGACGCGGCCACGCAAATGTTCACGGCTATATTTCTCGTAAGGCCCTGAGAACTCCACGCCAAGCTCGTGGTAAATCTCGGCGACGTTCCACACAGAGCCGTGCAGCGTCACGCGATAATCGCGGCGCAGGAGCAGCTCAAGCGCCTCCTGCCCTTTCCCCAGAGCGTAGGCGAGCACGACCGGCACACGGTCATCCGAGAGCGCGCGATCTACAGCCGCGTAGAGGCGTTCAAAGGTCGCCACGTCGGGCGGGAAACGGTAGAGCGGGTCGCCGAAGGTTGACTCCATGACGAGCGTATTGCAGGGCACTATGACGGCATCCTCGGCTGTGACGTTCGGGCGCAGCTTGATGTCACCCGTGTAGACCAATCGCTCGCCGTCGGCCTCGACTAAAACCTGTGCAGAGCCTAGACAATGGCCCGCCGGGAAAAAGGTCAAAGCGAAGCGGCCAAAATCGCGTCGCTCGCCGTAGGGAAGCTGTTCCATCTCGGCATCGCCGCGACGATGGCGAAAGATGCGCGCGGTCTCCGGCGTCGAGATGATCGAGCGATGCTCGGCGATATGGTCTGAGTGTCCGTGCGAGATGACGCAGCGGTCGCGCGGGCCGTCGGCGTCGAGCCACAAGTCCAGCTCCGGCAGATACAATCCTTCTCGATATTCGACTCTTAACAAATTCTTTGCCCTCCCATAGAGCCGAGGCACTGGGCCCGCTCGGGCGAGTAATGCACGCGGCCACGCCTACTCTCTTCGCTATCTTCGGGAGATGGTGTTGCATGTATTATATTGCATCTAAGGCCGAGGCGCTACGCAGAAGCCTCTGCGCTTGAAGGAGAATATGGAAGAAGATCGTAAGCTGAGCGTGGAAGCTCCCGTCAGGGATTCCCTGCGACGCAGAGCCGCGCGCCGCCTCCTTCGGGCAGAGACGCTCTACGCCATCATGCTCGCAGGCTTCGCCGTGCTCGCCCTCTTCGCTTACTTCAATAAGTATTTCGGCTGGGATTTGAGAGTCTCGCGCGCCCTGCAAAATTTGCCCTTGCCCGGCCTGCTGGAGTTCATGCGCTTCGTTTCCGTCTTCGGCAATACCTGGAAGCCCTACGCGATCACGACCGCCACCGTCCTGCTGCTACTGGCCTTCAGCCGCCGCAGCGAGGCCGCCGGGCTCGTCCTGAGCGCGGGCGGAAGCTCCATACTCAACGGCTTAATCAAGGTACTGATTGCCCGCCCGCGCCCGACCCCGGAACTGGTCACGGTCTATCGTGACCTGCACACGCAGAGCTTCCCTTCGGGGCATGTGACCTTCTACGTCTGCTATTTCGGTTTTCTCTTCTTCGTCGCCTACGCGCTCCTGCCCCTGCGCTCTGTGGCGCGGCGCTCGGCGCTCACCCTGACGGCATTGCCCGTCGCGCTCGTCGGATTCTCACGCGTCTACCTCGGAGCGCATTGGCCCAGCGATACGCTCGGCGCTTATCTGATGAGCGGGCTCTGGCTGGCCTTTTCCCTACACCTCTACCGTATCTGGAAGGAGCGCGCGACGTTTCATCCAGAGGAAGCAAGCGTCGAGAAAGCGGGCGCGAGCGATTAGCTCATCCTTGCCGTTATCAAAGGTCTAGAGCGGATTGCGAATGACTGAAAGAATGCGGCGTTGTCAGTAGCGCCAAAGGTCTCGGGCGTGTCAGCGCTGAGCACCCGCCCGAGACCGCAGGCGCTACTGACCTGACTTCCAATCGCTCTACTTCTTCAACTCGGGTCTGAGATTCAGATTGCTGATTAAGCGATGCAGGTAGTTCGGATGGACGCCGAGCAGTTTCGCAGCTTCCGTGAAGTTCCCCTTCGCCTGCTCGACGGCTTTGAGGATGATCTGTTTTTTCGCTTCCGCGATGGCCTCGTGGTATTTGGCCACGCCCGCGCTCGCGGGGGCTGCGGTCTCAAGCAGTGCTTCCGGCAAATCTTCGGGCAGGATCAGGTCTGTCGAGCCGAGGACGACGGCACGCTCGATGGCGTTCTCCAGCTCGCGCACGTTGCCCGGCCAATCGTAGCGCGAGAGAAGCTGGCGCGCGGCGGCGCTGATGCCCATCGCGTGCGGCTTGCATTTGCGGCTGTACTTGGCCGCGAAGTAGCTGGCGAGCAGCGGGATGTCTTCGCGCCGCTCACGCAGCGGCGGCATCCTGATCGAGACCACGTTGAGACGATAGTAGAGGTCTTGGCGAAACTCGCCCTGCTTGATCGCTTCCTCAAGGTCGCGGTTCGTGGCAGCGATCAAACGAATATCGACCTTGATGGTGCGCGTGCCGCCGACGCGCTCGAACTCGCGCTCTTGCAGGACTCTCAGCAGCTTGGCCTGAAGCGACTGGGCCATCTCGCCCACTTCGTCAAGAAATAGAGTGCCCCCGTCGGCAACTTCCAGCTTCCCCTTCTTGAGAGCGACGGCCCCTGTGAAAGCTCCCTTCTCGTGGCCGAAGAGTTCGGATTCGAGCAGCGTCTCGGTCAGGGCCGCGCAGTTGACGGCCACGTATGCTTTATCTGCGCGACCGCTGTTGAGATGAATGGCGCGGGCCGCCATCTCTTTGCCCGTCCCGGACTCCCCGTCAATCAGGACGGTCGAGCTGGTGGGCGCGACCTTGCTGATGAACTGATAGACGCTCTGCATCCGTGGGCTCTCGCCGATCATGTTGTGTTCGAGCCGGATGTCGGCCTGAAGGCGTCTGTTCTCGCTTTCAAGCCATTCGACGTGGCGCGCGTTTTCCACGGCCACGGCGGCGATGTTGGCGATGGCCGTCAAGAGCTTCAGATGATCTTCGTCAAAGCGCTCCGTCACGCTGCTCGTGCAGAGGTAGACGACGCCGAGCGCCTTTTCACGCAGCATCAGGGGGACACACATCACGCAGTGGCTGCGCGAGGCGATCAGGCTTTCGCTAATATCCACGCCCGCCCCGGCCTGCACGTCGTTGCTCAGGATGGCGACGCCCTCGCGCAGCACTCTACGGCTGATCGTACTGCTGACGCGCACCGGACGATCAGCGCCCGCTTCCCTGTCCAGGCCGAAGACGGAGCTGAACTCTTTTCCTCCGTCAACGAGCAGGATTGCGCCCTGCTCGGCCGGGACAACTTCCAGTATCAGCTCAAGCAGCTCTCGCTCAAGCTGTTCCAACTCGCGCACGAGGTTGATCCGCATGCTGATCTTCATCAGGGCACTCAAGTCGCGCGCCATCAGGTAGAGCGCATCTTTGACCTGCACCTGGACGGTTGCCCCCGTCAACAGGTTGCTCTCGTCCATCACGACCTGGTTCGACACCACTGGCACGTCATCGCTGCCCGTGAGGAAAAGAAAGAGGTGATGCCCGATTCTGACTCGATCACCATGCGCAAGCTCGCGCTCCTTGACCGGCACGTCGTTGACGAATGTGCCGTTGAGGCTTTCGAGGTCTTTGATCTTGAACAGCTCGCCCTCAGGGCGCACGACGCAGTGCCGCCTTGAGACAGAGCCGTCGGCGATGCACAGTTGATTGGACGACTCGCGCCCGATGGTCGTCTCTTCTCCGGGCTGAAGCGGAAACGTCCGCCCCTTGAGCGGCCCGGCCACTGCTGTCAGTCTTGGATTCATAATGGAGGAAGCGCCCCTCGGATTCTCTTTAACATATTTTCCTCGATCAAGCATAGGGCTTGACCATCAAAGCCGGTGTCGAAGCGGGAGGGCGGAAGTAAATCTATCCGACAGGTTAGCCACTCTATCCGAATGGATAGAGTCCGGCCCCAGCCTTCCACCTCGAGCTGCTTCGCATTTTCAGCCCCTTAAAAGCACTATCTTATTCTTCATCAAGCGCTTTTGGTTATCACGGGCGCGCGGGTGTGGGCCCACGCTCGCTCTGGCACGCCGATAGCATATATATCCGGCGATTCGGGGAATCGCCCCAGCCAGACCCCGAATCAAGATTGAAAAGGTCGGAGCGGTCGGTCGCCCAGAGGCCACTTTTACCCCGGTGAACCGGGCGGTCGGCCAGCTTCGACCGAGAGCCCAGCGAGGCAAAAGGAGAAGAGATGACAACGCAAGCTATTCAAGCCGTCACGATGTTGATACTGATCATTACCGTGGCGTTCGTTACGGCGGCAGTCTCAGCCAATGGCTGATCGAGCAGCCGCAGGGCCGTGGCGGGCATAACCCCCCACGTATTCGCTATCGCAGATCGAACGTGACGACCGCGATGACAGGCCAACCGCCGCAGATACGGATGCGCGCCGAATGTTAATTCCGGCGAGGAGAACGCCACGGCCCACGGCCCACAGTGAAAAGCAGGAGCCCGGCGAGCGATTGGGCCCAAAACAGAGAGCAGCTTAAATGATATTGATCTCCATACGGCGAAAGCCGATCTCCCGCAGTAAACGCCCCAACTGACGCACCTACCTGACCCGCGTCGTACAAGGGAAACGGCAATCCGCAGCGTCGCAACTCGGATTGCCGTTTCGGTTTTTTGGAGACTCAAACAGGATGGACAGGATAAAGAAAAGGCGACGACAGATTCAGTCAGCAATGCTTTTATCCTTCATTTTGCTTGCTGTTTTTATCCCGACCATCTCTGTCCATCCCTGTTAATTCCTTCTTTCGCTTTTCTACGGCAATAATCGCCAGTTGTTGGTGGGCTCAGCCGGAATCTGTTTGTGCCTTTCCACCCAGTCAACGATCAGCTCGCGTATCTCCTGGCTGGAACGGTAGACGACCGGCGCGCCTTTGTACATAGAGTAGCCGCCGCCGCCGTTGACGCGATAGTTGTTGGTCACGAGGCGCAGCTTCTGCGCGGGCGCGAGCGGGCGTCCCTGAAAGCGCAGGTTGCGAATGCGTTGGCCCAGGGGCTGCGTGATGTCCAGCTCGTAGGTGACGCCCTCGGCCACGTCGAAGTTGTAGCCGGGAATCTTCTCGTCAACCAGCTCGGCGGCGGTTTTGCCCGGCACGTAGGGCAGAAAATATTTCGCGGAGTGTTCGAGCGCGTCCTTTAGCTGCCGGCCCGTGACCTCAAGCGTGACCAGCGTATTCTCGTAGATGTAGAGCCCGGCGATGTCGCGCACCGTGACGGGCCCGCGCGCGATGCGCGCTTCGGGGTTGAAGCTGGCGGCCATCGAAACATCTGCCTTGCCCGCTTCCAACTGCACGCGTTGGATGAGGTCTAGAATCGCCGTATCACGAAAGCGCGCGACGCCGGCGCTCAAGTCCGCGCTCGACTCGCCGATGACCTGCCCGAGCCAGGCCTGCGTTTCGCGGTCGTAGGGCGCGGCGAGCCGCGAGACCTCCGCATCCGCTTCCACCCTTTCATCCACGGGAATCGTGCGCGCAGACTTTGCGCGGATGCGCCAGCGCCCAGCCGTCTCCTTTTCCAGGTACAAGTCCACGCGGGCCACATGACGGCCCCAGTAGTTGGCCTGGACGAGCAATGCGCCGTTGATCGTGAGCGAAGGGACTTCGCGGTGCGTGTGGCCCATCAGGATGAGATCAATGCCAGGCACTTGTTCGGCGATTCGTATGGCCTCGTTTTCGTTCAAGACCTGACCGGGATTGACCTCGCCCGTGCGCAGGTCTGCCTCAAGGCCCATGTGCATGGCGATGATGACGATGTCAACGCGCTCCTTTTCGCGCAGCACGGCCACCCATTTTTTCGCTTCGCTGGCGGGCTCACGAAACTCAAGGCCGGCGTAGTTCTGTGCGTTCTCCCAGACGGGGACGCCCGGCGTCGTCAGGCCGAGTATGCCGACACGCACGCCGCTCAACTCTTTGACGAGATAGGGGTCGTAGGCCGTCTCGTCCGTTCCCTTCCTGTAGGTGTTGGCTGAGAGCCAGGGGAACTTCGCCTCGCTGCGCGCTTTGCCGAGCACCTGCAAACCGAAATTGTACTCATGATTGCCGACCGCCATCGCGTCGTAGCTGAGCGCGTTCATGGCGAGCATCATCGGGTCGGGCGGCGCGTTGTTCTTCTTGTTGTGATAGTAGGCCAGGGGCGTGCCCTGTATGGTATCGCCCGAATCCAGGAGCAGCAGGTTAGGGTTTTCGCGCCGCGCCTGCCTGATGATGGTCGCCACTTTAGCGAGCCCGCGATTGTCCGCCTTGTCGGTGTAGTAATCGAGCGGGAGAATATTGCCGTGCAGGTCTGTCGTCGCCATGACGGTCAGGTGCGCGCGTGAGGGCGGCTGCGCGGCGGCACGACTGAGTGTCCAGACGTGACAGAGCGAGGCGAGGATGGTCGCCATCAAGAGTACGGACGACGGGATGAAGCGGAAAGAAGTCCTGGCCCTCATGTTAGAAATCTCCAAAGCCCTGACGGGCAGCTCTTCGGTTACGGATGAGCTTTTACGGCGCGGCGTAAACCTCGACGGCGCTCGCGCCATTGATGGTCACCTCGAACAGTTTAGGATAGCGGGCGCGCACCTCTGTGAGCTTCTCCTGATTCTCGAAATAGGTACGCCCGCGCTGAAGGATGAAGTAAGCGGGAGCGGGAGCGTCCGCGAGGTTGAAGGCGTGATCGGAGAGGACGCGCGATTGCAAATCCGTGCGCCCGTAGCGCTGCAAGTAGTAGCGCACAACGCCGGGCGTCTCGTGCGCGACGGTCGCCCCAGTCGGCGCATGCTCCGCCACGTAACGTATAGCCTCGCGCAGCCCGTCGTCATAAAACTCGTCATGAGGGAAATAATAGCCGGTGCGCCCGCCTCCCAGAGCGTTGGTATATGCGGCGTAATGCGGACTGAAGGCGTAGGCCGTCACGGCGGGCCAGGCGATGAAGATCAAGAGAGCCGCCGCGCTCACAAGTCGCATCGCGCGCTCCTCGCCAAGGCCCTTGAGGAGCGAAGCGGTCAGGCGTATGAGCACGATAATGCCGATGGCGGCGATCATGTAGAGGAACGGCATCAGGCTGAGCGTATAGCGCAGCCACTTCGCGCCGAAGAAAGAGTAGGGCACGATCCAGAAGAGAAACATCAGGAGCGGAAAAGCGTGTGCGGGATTCCTGAAGCGACGAAAGCACTGCCACAGCCCGACGAGAAAAGCTGCGAGCACGGGCAGCGGAACCTTGATCGCCAGAAAGAGCGCGTAAAAATAGAAGGGCGTGCCACGGAAAGGCGTCGCCGAGGTATTGTTGCGGTAGAGGTGCTCGCCCATCAAGTAGCCCGTATGCGTCAACAGCGACTCGCTCGTGTAAGCCTGCAAGTAGCTCCAGGTCTGCGGCAGGAACAAGACGGGATTGGCCAGGATAAAGACTATGGGAATGACGACGTAAAAGATGCGCGGCGTGTGCCCGGGAGGTTCGCCCGGCGAGCGCTCGCGTATCCTGTAATAGTGATGATAGAGGGCGTTCAGACCGAAGTAGTGCGGGAAATATTTCGAGGCGAACATGAGGGCGAAAGCTGCGCCGCTCAAAGCGTAGTGACGCCGCTTGGTCTTCTCCTCGGAGGGCGCGGCCAGCTTGGCGCGCATGTAGAAGTAGAAGGCGAAGAGCATGAAGAAGACGAGCAGGGTGTCTTCCTTGGCGATACGGTTGTAGGTGATGGCATTGATGCCCACGGCCCAGAGCGCGGCGGCGGCGAGCCCCGTGCGCCGGTCGAAAAGGGCTGCGGTGAGAAGAAAGAGCGGCAGCGCCGTCAGTGCGCCGAAAAGAATGTTGGGCAGCCTGAGCGCCGCCTCGTCGCTCACTTGCGGCGCGTCGAGTGTGGCGTTCCAGGCCCGCGCCGCGTGCAGCGAAGCGAAGATGAGCGCCTTCATCAACATCGGATGCTCGGCGTTGGGACTGATGTCGCCGTGCTCGTATTTACGCACGGCTTCGAGCTTGTTGATCTCGTCCTCGGCAAATCCGACCGCGGAGATGCCGCTCAGGCGCAGTCCGAAGCCCAGCAGGAGCAGCGCGGCGAGCGCGAGCGGGACAGACCATTGGCCCACCCGCGTGCGAGCGCGCCGCTCGGCTGCCGGAAAAGCTTCAGCTTCGTGCCTGGCCGTTTCTATCTCAACAGAACGTGACAAGTAACTCCTTCAGTCAGGAACATAGTGAGAGGAGAGAGGTCAAAAGAATGATCGGCAAGCGGGGCGCGCGTGCCGCCACGGCCGTCAAGCCCTTCATAAGAAAATCCGTGTTTGCCTTTCACGCTTACTCTGCCCCCGTGTCTTCTACCTGGATTCGCCCGCAGCCGTGACAGCCGGGCTCGCGGCGGCTATCTCCTTGGCGACTGCCGCCTGCGATTCCTCAGCCACCTCGCGCAGAGAGAGCCCGCGCCGCACGAGCAAGGCGACGCCGAGAGCCGTCCAGCAGATGACGCGCGCCTTGCGTATGATGGCGAGCGTGACGCCGCTCGCCTTGCCCAGCTTCAGCACATGCGTCACCCAGCCCGAGCCCATTTCGTCAACACCCATGCGCAGCGGGATGAACTTGAAGACGACGTTGATGACGCGATTGACCGATTCGAGCACGAAGGCTGTCAGCAACAGCGAAGCCGCCTGGCCCGTGAAGCTATCGCTGATGAATGAAAGCACGACGTAAACCTCCGCCACGCCCGAGAGGTGAAAGCAGGCTTCCAAAAGCAGTATCGGCAGAAAGCGCGAACGGTTGCGCGAGTAGAAGCCGTAGACGCGCTCTTCCAGAGAGCGCACGCGCTCTCTACGCGTCTCAAGCATTCGTTGGCCCACTCCTCGCCGGTAAAGGTAATCCAGCCCTCCGCTCAAAAACTTCCACTGTTTGCGTATCACCAGGAAAGCGAGCGCGACGGCGATGATGACCCCCACCAGAGCGCCGATGCCGACCATCCTTAAGGGCTTGCTCAAGGTGAAGCTTAAAAGCAATGCTCCCATGCCGGAGAAGATGAAGAGCGCGACCGAGAGGCTATAGAAAAGGTTTTCGACGGCGAGCGCCGAAAGCCCCGCCATGAGCGGCACGCGCTTGCGTACGAGCGCGGCCTTGGCAGGCTCACTGACGATGATGCCGAGCGGAACCAAGGTGCCGATGGCGTCGCCGATCAGATAGGCCCACAGGGCATCACGAAAGCGAAGCTGGTACGGCCCTTCAAAACAGCGCGTCCAGGCCAGAGAGCGCACCACCGGGCGAAGAGAACTGACGGCCAGCACCAGCAGGAATCCAGCGCCTAGGCGTCCTATGCCGTCCAGAATCTCGGCAGTCCCCGCCGACCTGACGAAATAGATGAAGAGCAGCAGGCCCAGAATGGCAAAGACGATGCCGAGCGGCGTAAATCTTTTCGAGGCGGTCTTGTTCTGAGCGCTCTGGTTCATGCTACAAGGTGTCGGGGCGGCCCTGGCGCGTATCGTTTTTCAGCTTCAGCGGTTCGAGTAAGCAGCAAGATACGGTATCGTGCCGCCATTCTCAACCCCGCAATAAATGTACCGGCACAACACGGGCCAAAGCTAAAAGCTAAAAGGCGTAAGGAAAAGTGTAGAGGAGCCGGAATACGCGGCCTCTGCTCGGGCGCCGCCGCAAGTCCAGCGCAGCAGTATTTGGCCGACAATCGTCGTAAGAAGATAAAAGGCAAATGGGCAAAAGGTAAAACCAAGGAAAGCTCTCGAAAGTCGCTTCGCTTTCGGCTTTGACCTTTCCCCGTCGCCTGCTGCCTGCTGCCTTCCTCTTACCCTGCCTTTTGCCTTTTTCCATTTGCCTTGTTTATGATGCTATATTCAAAACTTATAATTGTTTTCCCTAGAGCAAGACACAAGATGAGCCAAACGGTAATCAAAGAGCAGATGGCACAACCCTTGACCTCTCTTTCCGAGGACGAGGAGATGTTCAGAGCGAGCGTGCGTGAGTTTGCCGAGGGCGAGCTGCGCCCTCGCGTCGAAGAGATGGACGAGCGCGGGAGCCTCGACCCGGCGCTCATCAAGCAATGCTTCGAGCTTGGATTGATGGCGATTGAAACGCCCGAAGAATACGGCGGCGCGGGCGCAACATTCTTCACGGCGATCATCGCCGTCGAGGAGCTTTCGCGCGTTGACCCGTCGGTCGGGGTCTTCGTCGACGTGCAGAACACGCTCGTCAATAACGCCCTCCTGCGCTGGGGCAACGAGGAGCAGAAGAAGAAGTACCTGACGCAACTGGCGAGCGAGCGTGTCGGCGCTTACGCGCTGAGCGAAGCCGGTTCCGGCTCGGACGCCTTCGCGCTCTCGACGCGCGCCGTGGACGGCGGCGATCATTTCCGCCTCCAGGGGCGCAAGCTCTGGATCACCAACGGTAACGAGGCGGAAATCTTTATCGTCTTCGCCAACGCGAACCCCGAAGCTGGCTATCGCGGCATCACGGCCTTCATCGTCGAGAAGGGCTTCGACGGCTTCTCGGTCGGCAAGAAGGAGAACAAGCTGGGGATTCGTGCATCCTCGACCACGGAGCTTATCCTCGAAGACTGTCGCGTGCCGAAAGAGAATGTGCTCGGCGAATTGGGGCGTGGCTATAAAGTCTCCATCGAGACTCTGAACGAGGGGCGCATAGCCATCGGCGCGCAGATGATCGGACTGGCGCGCGGCGCGCTCGGAGCCGCCCTCTCCTACACGGCTGAGCGCGAGCAGTTCGGCAAGAGCATCAACGAATTTCAGGGCGTGCAGTTTCAACTGGCCGAGATGGCCACAGAGCTTGAAGCCGCGCGCCTGCTCGTTTACAACGCGGCCCGTTTGAAGGACGCTCACCTGCCCTTCGTCAAAGAGGCGGCGATGGCCAAGCTCTACTCGTCGCGCGTTGCGGAGCGCATCGCCTCGCGCGCCATCGAACTCTACGGCGGTTACGGCTTCGTCAAGGACTACCCCGTCGAGAAATTCTGGCGCGACTCGAAGATCGGCGCGATCTACGAGGGAACGTCCAATATGCAGTTGCAAACGATTGCCAAGATACTGACCGACGACAAGAAGCCTTTCGTCGTCTGACCGTGGAAGCGAAGGAGCAACCCTTTGATGCCGTCACGCATAGATACTTTCAGGCAGATGTTGGAGAGCGACCCGGAAAACTCGCTCGTGCGTTTCGGGCTGGCCAACGAATACTTGAAGGCCGAGCAGTACGAAGAGGCAATCGCGGCGCTCACGGATTACCTGCAACGCGCCGACGATGAAGGCGCTGCTTTCGGCATGCTGGCCCGCGCCCTGGAGAAGGTCGGACGCCGCGAGGAAGCAAGAGAGGCTTACGAGCGCGGTATCGCGGCGTCAGAGCAGCACGGTCATCCTTCGATGGCGGAAGATTATCGCATGACGCTTGCCACCGACTATGATGACTGATACCAAAGTATTGAAACTCGTGAGGAGAACAGACGCGATGAGCAGCGCAGCCACCGAAGCACGCGAGCACGACGAACTCGACCGTGAACAGATGATAGGCATTTACCGGACGATGTATTTGTCGCGGCGGCTCGACGATAAGGAGATTCAGCTCAAGGGACAGAACAAGATTTACTTTCAGATCAGCGGCGCTGGCCACGAGGCCGTGCTCGTCGCCGCCGGGATGGCCTTAAAGCCCGCCTACGATTGGTTCTACCCTTACTATCGTGATCGCGCGCTCTGCTTACAGCTCGGCATGACGCCTTTGGAGCAGCTGCTCGCGGCGGTCGGCGCTGAGGACGATCCGAACTCGCACGGTCGCCAGATGCCTTCACACTGGGGACATACGAGGCTCAACATCGTCTCGCAATCATCGCCGACGGGAACACAGGCGCTACAGGCCGTCGGCTGCGCCGAAGCGGGCTATCGCGTCAGGCTCATAGATCGTCTGCGCGAGCGCGTCAAGGGCTTTCAGGACGACGAGGTGGTCTATGTCTCTCTGGGCGACGGGACGACGAGCGAGGGCGAGTTCTGGGAGGCGCTCAATACCGCTTGCAATTTAAAGTTGCCGGTGCTCTTCCTCGTCGAAGACAACGGCTACGCGATCAGCGTGCCCGTCGAGGTGCAGACCGCCGGAGGCGACATCTCCAAGCTCGTCGCAGGGTTCCCCAATCTCTACAGACAAAGATGCGACGGCACAGACCCGCTCGAATCCCTGGAAGTGATGCAGCGGGCAGTCGAGAACTGCCGCGCGGGCCGTGGGCCCTCCTTCGTTCACGCCAAGGTGATTCGCCCCTATTCGCATTCGCTCTCGGACGACGAAAAGCTCTATCGCTCTGACGAAGAGCGAACAACGGACGCCGAGCGCGACCCGGTCAAGCGCTTCGGCGCTCTCCTCATCGAAGAGAATGTCATCACGCAGGACGAATTGCAGCGCATCAAGGACGAGGTTGACCGTGAAGTTAACGAGGCCACGGACCTCGCGCTCGCAAGCCGCCAGCCCGCGCCCGAAACGGCGACGCTCTTCGTCTATTCGCCGGACGTTGACCCGACCTCCAAGGAGTTCGACACGGAAGAGGGTGCAGAGCTTTCCGGCAACACCGGGACGATGGTTGATCTCATCAATCGCTGCCTTCATGAAGAGATGGAGCGCGACCCTTCTATCGTCGTCTTCGGAGAGGATGTCGCCGACTGCTCGCGCGAAGAGAATCTGGACAAGGTGAAGGGCAAGGGCGGCGTCTTTAAAGTGACGGCCAACCTGCAAAGAAAGTTCGGCGCGGCGCGCGTCTTCAACTCGCCGCTCGCAGAGGCCAACATCGTCGGGCGTGCCATCGGCATGGCGACGCGCGGCCTCAAGCCAGTGGTCGAGATTCAATTCTTCGATTACATCTGGCCAGCCTTTCACCAGATCAGAAACGAGCTGGCCTTGATGCGCTGGCGCTCGGGCAACGAATGGAAAGCGCCCGTCGTAATGCGTGTTCCCGTCGGCGGCTATCTCAAGGGCGGCGCGATCTATCACTCGCAGTCCGGCGTCTCCATCTTCTCGCACATACCGGGCCTGAGAGTCGCCTATCCTTCAAACGCGCTCGACGCCAACGGGCTGCTGCGCACGGCCATACGCGCAGACGACCCCGTGCTCTTCCTTGAGCACAAGCATCTCTATCGCCAGGCTTATAACAAATCGCAGTACCCACCCGAAAACTTCATGATTCCCTTCGGCAAAGCCAGGCGTGTGCGCGAGGGCACAGACCTCTCGATCATCACTTACGGCGCGCTCGTTCAGCGCTCGCTCGTCGCCGCCAAGCAGGCCGAGCAGCAGGGCATCAACGTGGAGATCATAGACCTGCGCACGCTCTCGCCTTATGACTGGCAGGCGATTGAGACGACCGTCAAGAAGACCAACAGGGTGATCGTCGCTCACGAAGACTCGCTCTCGTTCGGCTACGGCGCGGAGATCGCCGCGCGCATCAGCGACGAACTCTTCGAGTACCTGGACGCGCCCGTGCGTCGTGTCGCCGCGCTCGATACTTTTGTCGGCTACGCTCCCCAACTCGAAGACGCCATCCTGCCGCAGGTGGACGACGTGCTGCGAGCTGTCACGGCACTCTACAGCTATTAAGAAGAGCGTCGGAAGATGTAAAGACGAGCGACGCCTCACATGGGCTCCATTAGCCCCTGTGAGGCGTCGCTGTACGCTCTAAAGCGATTGGGGGCGACCACTGAGCGCAGCATGCAGGTCAGTCGCGCCAAAGCTCTCGGGCGGGTACTGTGCTGCGTAAGACCCGCCCGAGACCGCAGGCGCGACTGACAGCAGTCGCATCCATTTGCTGATCGATGTTCTCAGCAGCTCGGCTTTGGCCGTCAAAACAGGCGGCAACTTGCCGTACACGAGATGTATCGTAACGCTTCGCTTCCGCCTTCAAGCCTTTCGCCCGCTCCGCATAAACATATAATTTACATTAACTTAAACGCGCTCGGTCGCGTGGCATGCCCATTGCGACCCAATCTATAAGGTTAATTCTGTATCTTTCCCCCGCACAGGCAAAATAGATAAATTCAGGAGGAGAAAATTAAGATGAGTAAGCGTTTACTGAGCATCGCGGGAGGGCTTTTGCTCGCCCTCACGACAGCGGGCCTGGCTCTGGGCCAGAATACCCAGACGACGGGGACGACGACCACCACCACCGTGACGGGAAACACCGTTACCCAGACGACACAGAACGCCGACGGTTCCTGGACTGTCGTCGAGTACCCGGTGGGCAAAGAAGTCATAGTGAATTTGACGCCGAGCACAACGATTCCCGGAGCCAGGGGAACGGCCAAGATCATGCGCATGGCCAACGGCACGACGGTCAACCTTGATCTGTCGGGCTTGACCGGAGACGTGAGCAACTTGAATCTCTACGCGGTTGATCCGATGGGACGCACCACGCTGCTTGGCCCCGTCTCGGTCAATAACGGCGTTGGCACATTCAGTGCGACCACCACGTCGCCGCTCGATAAATTTATGCTCGTGCTTTCGCCGGAGACTAACCTGACGACCTACGCGCCGAATTCAAATGTGATTTTCCGCAGCGCAGCGCCCGAGGGCTTCGCTGTCGTGCCGCTTTCAAGCCGTGGAGAGAGGGACGGTGCGGCTGTCGGCGAGCGCGTCTCTGCGACGACGACGCCCAATACGGCCTCAGCCTACAGCGCGCCGCTGCTCGGCATTCCGGGCTTCCGTCGCGGAACCGATACGGAGATGAAGATCAGGTTTTCGGGAGCGATGACGGGCTCGCGCGCCAACGTCTATATAGAGCCGCGCAAGGATGGGCCCACGACGATCAAGATGCGCTTCCACGAGTTGAAGGACGCGCCCGCCGGTCAGGTCTATGCGCTGTGGGCCGTCTCGCCCGACAACAAGTACGTGCGTCTGGGCCAGATAGTCAACACGGGCCAACGCAACGAGGCGCAGATTCAGACCGAGACTGCTTTGCAGGACTTCGGGCTGCTGATCACGATGGAAGACGAGTTCTCGAACCCGAGCGGCACGGTCGTCGGCACGATCATCAAGTAAGCTGGCCGGAACACGAAAAGCCGTTCGCGGCTTGACTGTTTCCATCAACGAGCGACGACAAAGAAGAGAGGCCGCCTTGCGTACGCAAGGCGGCCTCTTTCATTCGCCGGGCTTATCCCTCCATAAATTCTTTTACAAACAGAAGTGGGCTTTATCCGAAATAGTGTGATTTGGGCGAGCGCCGTCTGTGTTATATTCAGGAACAGCCGGTGATTCGGCGCTCGGGCACTCCCGGTCGCCATTCCCCCGACGAATAACCGGCACACTGTAAGGGGTCGTCGCCAGGCGGGCCGTAATCTTTTCCGTCTCGCAGTTAGTTTCCGCGCTCCTCGCGCCTAGCTCCCAGAATTTAAGAAGGGTTTCCCTCTTTTAATGAAGAAGGGCTTGCCCTCTTTGCCGGTCACGGTTCGGTCTTCGTGCCCGCACGCAGATGGATTTTAAGCCATGAGACGCAACTTCCCCCTGTTGCTCATCCTCGCTTCGCTGATGATTTTCAGCCCGCGCGCCGCCTCCGCCGAGGAGACGCTCCCCGAGCTGATTCGTCGTGTCAAACCATCGGTCGTTTCCGTCGTGACATACGACGCGAAGGGCAACGTCACTGTGACCGGCAGCGGTTTCTTCATCCGTCCCGGCCAGGTCGTCACCAACCTTCACGTCATAGAGGGCGCGCACCACGCCGAGATCAGAACCTTCGACGGTAAGGGAAAGACCTTTCCGGTCGCGGGCATCCTCGACGTTGACCTCGAAGGCGACCTCGCCATCCTGAGCATCGACATGCCGCCCGAGCGGGGGCGCGCGCTCTCCATCTCGAACGTCGTCCCCGAAGAGGGCGAAAAGATTTTCGTCATCGGAAATCCTTTGCGGATGGAAGGCTCCATCGCCGACGGCATCGTCTCAGCCGTGCGCGAAGTGCCGAATCTAGCCAGGATTATTCAGATCACCGCGCCCATCTCGCACGGCAATTCGGGCAGCCCGCTCTTCAACATGCGAGGCGAAGTCATCGGCGTGGTCACGATGGTCGTCACCAACGGTCAGAACATCAACCTCGCCCTGGCCTCGTCGCGTCTCGCGGCGCTTGAGCCGGAAAGGCTGCTCAGCTTTGAAGAGCTTTCGGCCAAGCTGCGCGGCAGCCCGCAGGCCGACGCCATCTCCGAACGCTGGTATTTGAACGGGCTCAACTCACTCTGGCTCGGCAACTACGAGAGCGCGCTCGGCTATTTCGAGATCGCCGTCAATAAGAATCCCGGCAGGGCCGAAGCCTGGATTCAGGTCGGATACTGTAAAGTCAAACAGGGCAAGAACCGGGACGCCATACGCGCCTTCCAACAGGCCATACGCCTGCGCCCCACCTCAGCCGAAGCTTACAACAAGCTTGGCGACGCCTACTTCTTCTCTGCCAGCTTCAACGAAGCCATCGAAGCCTACAAGCAGGCCGCGCGCCTCAACCCGCGCCACGCCGATGCCTTCTACAATCTCGGCATGGCCTACCTGGAGATCGGCGACCGCGACTCGGCCATCGCGCAGAGCCGACTCCTTCAGACGCTCGACGCCAAGCTCTACGATAAGCTGATGAGCGAAATCCACAGGTAAGAAAAGGTGCTGCGTCAAATGGATAAAGGGTGAAGCTAAAGCGTGCTTTAGCTTCACCCTTTTATCTTTTGAGCCGTCATCGCAACGAGCCTGGCTTTTATTCCGCTCCGGTCTGGCTCGTGAAGACGTTTTTGTCTATCTGATCTGGATTGCCTATGACGACGAAGCGTATGTTGCGCATGTAGGAGCGTGCGGCGCGTTGTACGTCTGCGGGCGTGACGGCCCTCAGGCGCTCGATGGTGACGAGCGAGTTGCGCCATCCGCCGCCGATCAGCTCATACTGCGCCAGCTCTCCGGCCTGCGCCGCGTTCGTCTCCTGGCCCATGTAATAGCTGGTCAGGTATTGCGAGACGACGCCCGTAATCTCCTCCGGCGAGATCGGTTCGTTTTGCAGGCGCGCAATCTCGTCGAGCATGACGCGCACGGCCTTGTTCGCATCTACGGCTGTCACGTAGATGCCGCCGACGTTTGCGGCCTGGCTGCTCAGGAACGCGCTCGGCGCGTAGGAGAGGTTGCGCTTGACCCTGACCTCCTCGAACACGCGGTCGCGCAGGACGCTCGAAGCGATTCGCATCGGGTAGATGTCGGCAGCCGTCAAGGAGGGCGCGGCAAAGAGACCTTGAATGTAGTTGGTCGGCAGGCCGCGCCTTGTCACTTCCACCGACGGCGTGGCAAAGGAGAGCTGCGGCAGCGGCGAGGGCTTGTAATCGCCGCGCGGAAGCCGTCCGAAGGTCTGCGTAATCTTAGCGCGCAGTTGCGCCACGTCCAGGTCGCCGACGATCACGAGCAGCAGCCGCGAGGTCTGCATCATCTGCTGGTGATAGCGGCGCAGGTCTTCCGCCGTCAGACGGCTCACGCTCTCGGCCGTGCCGCGCGGGCGATTGAAATATGGATGACCGGCGTAGGCGACCCTCTCCTGCAAGCGTTGAAGGTAGTCGTCCGGGTCGTCCACGTCGTCGCGCAGCGAGGCGACGATGCGGCTCTGCACCAGCTCGACATCCTGCTTCGTGAACGAGGGACGCAAAGCGACATCCGTGAATATCTCCCAGGAGCGGTCGAAGTTGACGCGCGTCGAGGCGAGCGTCAGCGCCGAGTAATCGTAGTTCACGCCTGAGCCGACGACCGTCCCCATACGCGAAGTCTCCGAGCGCATACGCTCGCGCGGGAAGTTCGTCGTCGCTTCGGTCGCAGAGTCGAGCATCAGTGCTTCGATGCCTGCGTTCTCCGCCGTGATGTTGCGCGAGCCGCCGCGCAGGAACAGGCCAGCCGCCACCGTCAGGCTGCCCGGACGCCGCTTGACGATCACCTTCAGGCCGTTGACATCGAACTCCGAGACGAGCGCCGCCTGCGTCGCCTCGACGTTCTGGATAGAGCTTTGCTCCGGCACGTCCGGCTGCGACTTGCTGCGGCGATCTACCTTGAGCGGCCCCGAGCCGGATTGCGCGCGCCGCACGCTTCGCGCCGCCGTCTGTGAGCCGCTCGTCAAGGGCAGCGCGGTGATGACGGTCAACAACAGGCTGAGAAGAGTCGGAAGCAGACGGCGAAGCGCGCGTCGCTTAGCGGTTCTGTGCTTCAACTCTTTTGCTCCACGCTTCGCGCTCACTATCTTTCGCTCTACGCTTTCCATATCTTCAAAGCCTTCCCGGCGGCCTGCGTCTGACTGCGCCATCCGTTTTCTGCTGTCTTCGTTTTTCATACTGTTTCTCATTGACCGATCAAGTCTTCAGGTTTGAGTTGGGCCCGCGCCTGGGCCTCTTCGGAGATGAGCGCGACGCCGACGTGCGGCTTGCCCTGAATATAGGTGGTGACGTAGCGGCTGATGTCTGCGCGCGTCGTGCGCCGCAGGTTTCCGAGATAGCCGCGAAAATAGTCGAGGCCGGTCGAAGCCCACCAGAAGCTCAGCGTATGCGCGTAGTCGCTCAGCTTCTCGCGCGAATAAAGATCGTCGGCTTCCAGGAGAGCCTTGGCGCTCTCAAGCTGCTCGTCCGTGTAGTAGTCCTTATCGTTGAAGTGCGCTATCTCTTCATAGATGGCCTTTGTCGCGGCGCGCGCCTTCTCCGGCGAAGTCTGGGCGATGATGGTGATGGGGCCGACGTTGCGCTGCGTGAGATAGCCTATGAAGACGCCGTTGACGAGCCCGGTGTCGACGAGCGCTCGCTGGAAGCGCGAGTTCGGCTGCGTCAGGATGAAAGAGAAAACATCCGCCGCGTAGGTTCCGGGATTGTCCTTGCCGATGGAGGGCCCATGCCAGCCGATCTCTATGACCACGTTCTGCACGGGCTGCTTGATAATGACGCCGTCGCTCTTCGGAAGCGCGGGGTGCTCCACGGGCGGGTACTTGACGAAGGGGTCTTCGGTGCGCTCCCAGTCGCCGTATAAGTCCTGGGCCAACTTGAAGACCTCTTCGGCACGCACGTCGCCCGTGACGACGAGCGCCGAATTGTTCGGCACGTAGTAGCGTCCCTGAATCAAGCGCATCATGTCGGTCGTGGCGGTCGAGACCGTCTGGCGATTGCCGAGCGGGTTCTTGCGGCTCTGATACTTGTAGAAGAGACGGTCGTTGATCTCGCGGTTCAAATAGAAGAAGGGGTTCGACTCGTTGCGATCAATCTCGCCGATGACGACTTCGCGCTCGCGCTCGAACTCGTTCTTGTCGAAGAGCGGCCAGCGCGCGGAGTCGCGCAGGAATTGAAACGCGACGCGCATGTTCGGGCTCGTCGTCGTGTAGTAGTAGTTGACCAGCTCCGTCTGCGTCTGGCCGTTGTAGGCGATGCCCATCTGGCCTATCTGGCGCAGGTAATCTTCCTGGTTGGCGATGGCCCGGTTGGCCTTGAAAAACATGTGCTCGTAGAGATGCGAGAGACCGTTCAGCTCGGGCGGCTCCGTATAAGAGCCGTTCTTGACCGCCAGCTCGATAGTCACGAGCGGCACGGAATGATCTTCGAGCACGATCACTTCAAGACCGTTGGCGAGGACGCGATTGACGAGCTGTGCCTGCGCCTGCTTGGCCGGAGCAGTCGCCCCGGCTGTCTGCGGCGCGGCGCTGCGGCGCTGTAGTAGGTTTTGCGGCTGCCTTTGCGGCTCGGCGGCGCGTGCGGCGACGGGCGCTAGCTGCGGCGCGACGAGTGCGAGGACGAGCGCGAAGATATAAAGGGTGCGTCTCACAAAAAACTCCATTCGTGAAAAGAGATTGACCGGCGATTTCCAGCCTCCCGCGAAAGAGGCCGAAGCGCAAAGGTGTAGTTTTGTAAAATCTCTCGCCTCTAGGGGTTGCCGGTGGCTATATTCTACGCAGCGGGCGCGCCTGAAGTTTCCCGGCGCGCCTGTTTCCCTGCAAAATTGGCTGCCGTGTTCGATGTCTCAAACGCCTTTCGAGATGTCAGCCCGCGTAAGATTCGTCCTGTTCGATTTTCGAGAGCACCCAGTCGAATTCGCCCGAAGTAATCTTGCCGCCGCAAAATTCGCAGATGCCGGTGACATTGACCTTGAGCGGCGCGCCGCAGTTCGGGCAGGAGAGGTCTGTGCGCGCGTGCTGCGGCCTGGCGTTACGATTGCGGATAAACGTCCAGTATTCGCTCCAACGCCGCAGCTCTTTCTTCGACCCACTGACGACTCGCCCGCCTTCATCCACAGTGTAATCGTGGCCCTCGGCCCAGATGCGCAGAGTGATCGCGTTATAGAAGGCGTCCTCCATGATCTTGACGGGCTGCATGGAGGTAATGCGGCAGTTGTCGAGCATGTTGCGCAGGCGCGCGCGCCTGTAAGCCTCTATCCAGTAACGGTGCATCTGGAAGATGTTGTCCGTCTCGTGCGGGCGCGCTCTTTCCCAGTCGAGCGACGACCAGGCCGCCTGCAACTCGTCGAAGATCATGCGTGCGCGCGTCTGGAATTCGCTCCAGTTGAATTCCGGGTGCGTCTTCTCGAAATATGCACGGATGTTGGCGAAGCTGGGCTGCACGACCGAAGGATTGTCCGTGCCAACCTCGGGCACATTTGAGGTGAGCGCAGGCGAGCGCTTTTCGCGGCTGAGCAGCTTGACGGTGCGGACGAACCATTGGAACTCGCCGCTCTCGACCCTGACGCCGCAGAAGGCGCAAGCGCCCGTCGTATCTTTCTGTAAGGCCGCGCCGCAACGCGGGCAATGAAGAGCAACCGCCTGCGCGGGCGGCGGCGAGAGCACGTCGCGCCTGCGCTCAAGCTGCCAGCGCTCGCGCACGTAGTACGCCGTCTGGCCCGCAGAACCGCTCCCGTTCGCCCCCGTCAGCTCCGTATAGTTCGCCTCGAAATCCACACTGATCTCGACCATCTGCGAAGAGAGGCCGCGCACGTCCGCCACCTGCATCGAGCCGACGATGATGCCCGCGACCTCGCGCAGATTCTTCGGATTGCGAGAGAGAAGCGCGGCGCGCGCCTCCGCGCTCAGGTAGGGCGACAGCTCATCGAGCGCCGCGCGCCCGCGCGCCTCCTGCGCCCTACTGTAAAGCGCGTAGCAGAAGTCCGTGAAGATGATCTCCGAAAAGTTTGGGTCGAAGCGGCGCAACTGCATCAGCTCGCGGCTGACATCCTGCTGGCTTCTGGCGGTCGTCGTCCCGACGCTCACGCTCGGCCCATCGCTCGCGCAGGTGGATGAACTCCAACCTGAGACGCTGCCGCCCCGACTGCGCCAGAAGAAGAAGTAGGCGACTCCGGCCACGACTATGATGTCGAGCGGAATCCCTATGGCCGGATACTCTATCGTCAGATAGATGAGCAAACGAACAAGCTCTATGAGCAGGTAGACGATCAAGCCGTCGTCGTCGCCACCGCCGCCGCCACCTCCGCCCCCACCGCCTCCTCCTCCGTACCCCTGACCGCCGCCGACGCGCGCCAGCGCGGGCGCGAGCGGCGCAATCGCAATCAACATCAGGCAGGCGACCGCGAGGGCGGGGATGAGCGCGCGTATGCGTAAGCGTAGGTTCATCGCAGGTCGAAGCGCGGCATGTCGGATAATTCGTTGGGATTAGCGCCCGTCGGCGGAAGGCATCGCTTGAGCAGTGCGCCCAGATCGTTAAGCGCCTGAAGCAGGCCCGGCAGGTGGGGCCTGTGCCCGGCCTTGTGCAGCTCGAACAATCGCTCGTTCCACTCAAGGGGCGGGGCGGCCTTGAGCACTCCGCGATCAGCGATCAGCTCAAGGCGTCTCTCAAGCAAAGAGAGATAAATGATCACGCCCATCTCGCTCGCCGTGTTAGCGATGCCCGCTTCATAGAACATCGCCGCCGCGCCCATCCGCACGGCATCGGCCCGCGCCTTCTTGCTCGTCAGGAGGCGTCGCACCGAGTCGCTGCGCGAAGAGATGTAGAAGCCCAGGGCGAAGAGCAGCGCCGTATCGATGGCGACCCAGTAATGCGCGAACGTCCAGGGTGAGAAGAGCAGGAAGAGCAGGCCAGCGTAAGCGAGTATCGCTCCGCACAAGTAATCAACGTGGCGGTATGAGCCGGAGCGTGCGCGCACGACGATCACCAGTTCGGCATCCGTCCCGGCCTCTATCTCGCGGACACACTCTGCCAGTTGATCGCAGGCGGATTGGTCGAACCGGGGACTGCTCATAAAGGGGAAACGTGGGCCCATTCGACGGGGCAAGGTTAAGCTGCTCAGAACGAGGCTATCTTGACATGTCCGGCGCGTGCACGACAAGTACGCAGGCGGTGGGGTAGTGTCCTAATTTGCCGGCTGGTTGAGCAGGCGGGCGAGTAGATTCCGCAGTTGGTCGTGGTCTTCCGGGTAGGTGATCCAGTCGTTGCCGCTGACGTTCACGTCCGTGCCTTCCAATTCCTGGCCGTACTTCTCCGCCATCACGACGAGCGGCGTGTGCCCGTCGTATTTCGCGTGCGCGCGTATCCTGCGCCCCGCGGCCAGCCCGGCTTCCGGTGCTTTGCCGACGAGGTTGATGAGCACTAAGTCCGCCTGCGCGCCCCCGCCGCCCACCCTGTCGAAAGCGTCCTCTTCGTCGAGCGCCAGCAACAAGCGGTAGCCGTCGGTCTGTAGATTCGCCCTCAAGATGGGGCGCGTCTCGTCGTCCTCTTCGACCAAGAGTATGGTGCGGCGGTTTTCTCCACCACTCATCGCGCTTCTCCCTTTGCCCTGAGCGAACATGTTGTCTTTAAGCTGGCTATTGTAGCAATACGGTCGAAGAGTTTGTGTCCTGCACCGTACTAAGTACAGAAGCGTACTGTGTCCCCCCACGTACATATGCTATACTGCTCCAAGTAGTCAGTGAATGTCCTTCGACATAAACCTAGCTTAGCAACCTATCCTTATGCCGACTCTTAATGGCCCAAGGCATAAGGAGATTGCTCATGTCTGCACAATCAACGAACAACCCGCCGATCGGCAACCGGATACTCAACCAGCTAGCGCCGGAAGAATACGAACGCCTGTCGCCCCACCTGGAACCCGTCACGCTGTCGCTCGGCGACGTGCTCTACTACCCGCAAGACCCGGTCTCGCACGTCTACTTCCCTAACAGCGCGACGGTCTCCGTCGTCGCTACTTTCGCCGACGGCGGGGGCGTCGAAGTGGGCCTCGTCGGTAACGAAGGCGTGTTCGGCATCAACGTCGTCTTAGGCAGCGTGACCACCCCGCACGAAGCGATGGTGCAACTGCCGGGCGACGGCGTGCGTGCGTCCTCGGACGTGCTCCAGCGGCAGTTCAAGGAGGGCGGGCAGTTGCAGGATTTATTGCTGCGCTACACGCAAGCCTTCATCGTCCAGATCTCGCAGACCGCCGCCTGTAACAAGGTGCACCCGCTCGACGGGCGGCTGGCGCGGTGGCTGTTGATGACTTGCGACCGCGCCCCGGGGCGAGAGTTGGAGCTGACGCACGAGTTCATGGCCGTCATGCTGGGCACGCGGCGGGCGGGCGTTACAGAGGCGGCGGGTAAGCTTCAGGACACGGGCTTAATCAGGTACAGGCGGGGACACGTCACCGTCCTCGACCGCCAGGGGCTGGAGGCCGTGTCGTGCGAATGCTACCCCATAGTGAAAAAGGAGTTTGAGCGCCTGCTGGGCGTTAACGGGCAGGCCACATGAAAGGAAACTCCGTCTGTGGCAATTATTACCCGCGTCGTGCTCAGCCCTGTGCCTCTATTCAAACCAGGACACTGCTGGCGGTGGCCTTTACATGCGGTATATGGGCGGCGACGGCTTAATCGCCGCCTCAAGTATCTGTGGCCGCGATGGCCTCTATCTCGACGAGGAAACCGTAGTGCAATTCTCTGGTGGGAACGACGGCGCGAGCGGGCCTGGCATCGCCCATCACTTGCGCGTAGACCTCGTTGACAGCCGACCACAGGCTGATGTCTGAGACGTAGATCGTCATCTTCAGGACGCGGCTTAAATCGCTGCCAGCCGCCCTGAGAACCGCGCCAATGTTTTCGAGCACCTGGCGGGTCTGTTCTTCAATGGGGCCGAGCACCTTCTCTCCCGTCTGCGGGTTGATGGGGAGCTGGCCGGAGACGTAGACCAGCCCGTTATGGATGACGGCCTGTGAATAATGGCCGCCGGGAGCGGGCGCGTCCGGCGTCAGGATATGTTTGATCTCCATCACGATTACGCTCGAATCAGTTTGCGCTCGAATTGGTTGGCGACGTGCCGACTCGCACGCGGCCCGGCGCTAACGCGTGGCGCGGCTTCTCTCTAAAACATCTTCGGAGGTCAGGCCGTAAAGCGGCGGCGTCCTGATGTCCAGCATACCCAGGTAGAGATAGATTTGACCGCGATGATGAACCTCGTGCTCGATCATCGCGCGCAGCCACTTCCAGATCGTGATCGAAGCGCCGCCCGGCGTAACGCACCGCTTCTGCAAATCCTCATCGCCGAGCGAACGGAATATCTCCATCGCCTCAGCGTGCATGCGGTTCATGAAGGCCAACACAGGGTCGTATCCGTCGGCAAGCTCCCGGCCATGTCCCGGATAAAGGCTCGGCCTGAGCTGCACGTTCTCCGCATACATGTATCTCTCTATCGCCGCGAGATGGCGAATCATGTCGGCGAAGGTGAATCGTCCTTCCCTGTACGTCCAGTCTATCTTTTCCGGCGGGATACACTTGATGACACGCAGGGTGCGCTCGCGGATTCTTTCGTAATATTCCAGAAAGGATGCGACCGTCTCTTTTTCCATTTTACGTCTCGCATAAAGTCTTCAAGCATCTACGCCCGCGCGTCCTCTCTGCTCAGAGGCAAAGAGCGCTAGAGGCTGCCAACTCGGATTTCGACGGGCGAAGATTTTCAGCGAGCGCCGGTAATGTTGCGCGCGTGCTCATGCAGGACGGCGCGATAGGACGCAGCCGCGCGCCGCAGCGCATTCGCAGACCATGTCGCGCGCAGAGTCTTTGCGCCGGGCGCAGCCCCTTCGATGCGCAGGACATATGCCTGGCGAGCGCGCGGGACGTAGAGCACCAGGCGATAGTCCGCCGCTCGTCCACGCGCCTTCGTGCCCGTGTAGAGGACTTCCTCGAAGCCGTCGCCGTCGGCGTCCAGAGTCTCCGCCGCCCAGGTCGCCCCGCGAAACCCTTCGGAGTCGAGCGCAGCGCGGCCAGTGATGCGATAGCGCCCACCGGCACGCTCCATCATGAAGAGATGCGTTGTGCCCGCGCGATGCTCATCGTGGATGGAGATGATCGCGGCGTCGCGCCCCTTTCGCACGAGACGCACGTCGGTGACGGGCCCATGAGAGGCATCGTCTACGACGCGGCGCGCCTCATCCGTCGTCAGTGCTGCCGTGGGAACTATGACGGGTGAGCCCGCGCCCGTGGCCAGTGAATCCCGCGAAGATGTAGCGGCGGCGGCAGCGCCCTCCTCCTCGAACGATGCCGTCTGCATCATGCTCTGTCCGCTACGTCCCCAGACGAAGAGCAGGAGGCCGAGGACGGCGATCATCATGACGGGAGTGACCGCGCGAAAGATGACGCAGCGCCCGCTCCCGATGCCAGCGCTCGCGGTCGAGACGGTCGTTGCGAGCGGCGAGATTTCCGGCAGGATGCGCTCTGGCCGCACGATGCTCTTTTCCAGCAGGGCACGAGCAGCCGCCGCGCTGCGCGGGCGATTCTCAGGTTGTTTGGCGAGCAGGGTGTGGACGGCTGCGGCGAGCGGGCGCGGCACTTCCGGGCACAGCGTCGTGAGCGGCACGGGCTGTGCTGTCGCCTGCTTGACGAGCACGGCGGAGGCCAGCGGATCGACGAAGGGCGGACGGCCCGCGAGCATCTCGTAGAGCAGCACGCCGAGGCTGTAGAGGTCGCTGCGCACGTCTATCTTCTGGCCCATGCACTGCTCGGGCGACATATAGCGCGGAGTGCCGACGATAGCGCCCGAGCCGGTCGTCGCGTGCGTCGCCACCTTATCGGTCGAAGTCGTCGCCAGCACTTTCGCCACTCCGAAGTCGAGCACGCACACGCCCCGCTCGTTGAGGATAATATTCGACGGCTTGAGGTCACGGTGGATGATGCCGAGGCTGTGCGCTTCGGCGAGCACGTCGCACACGTCCGAGGCGATGCGAACCGCCCGCTCGGGCGTGAAGCGTCCCTCACGATGGAGCATCTCGGAGAGCGTCGAGCCCTCGACGAATTCCATGATGATGAAGTGGCGTCCGTCGGGCAGGTTGCCCGCGTCGAAGATCATCGCGGCGTGCTGGTGACGCAGGCGTGCCATCGTCCGCGCTTCGCGCAGGAAACGATCTGTGACATGCGGGTCTGAGGCGAACTCGGTCTTAATGATCTTGACGGCGACGGGGCGTTCGAGTCCGAGATGCGTGGCGCGATAGACAGTGCCCATGCCGCCCCTGCCGATTTCGCACTCGATGCGAAAGCGACCGGCGATGATGTGGGGGACATCCATAGTGAGACCCTCCGGGGGCTTAAAGGGTCGCCGACCCAAGGCTCTTATAAAAGAGCTTGACGAGAGAAGGCCGGGCGGCGCTCTTGTTAGTTTTTTATCCGGCGAAGTGCGGGGAAAGATACGTCCGGCCAAACCTCTGCGGGGCCGGACTGCGGCCACAGTCTACCATTTTTGCTCGATCAAGCAAATATTTTCCGGCACCATCCAGGCCCACGCGTCGGCGAATCCGCGCGTGCGGTAATCGCCGCTCCGTAGTATGATTGGCCAGATTCGGAGCCTGGCTCGACGGCAATTCAAGCGGCCCGTAACAGTCTCCCTTAAATCAAACGGATACGAAATTATCCGGCCCGAAGATAGAAGACTTTCTGCCGGACACGCCTCGCCGGAGATAATGATGAGAAGACTTACCGCTTCATTCTCCTTACTATTGCTGCTCTCCGTCCTTGGCCCATACCTCGACGCGCAGGAGGCAAGTCCTCCACACGCTCAGCAGGCGGAGGGCCAGGAAGCGGATGAAGTCGTGCGCGTCGAGACATCGCTTGTCACCGTCTCGGCCAGGGTGGTGGATCGCAAGGGAAAGTCCGTCTCGAATTTGCGGCAGGAAGATTTTCTCATCTTCGAGGAAGGCGTCCAACAGCAGATCGCCTATTTCGAGCCGGTGGAAAAGCCGTTCACGGTTGCGCTCCTCCTGGACACGAGCGGCTCGACGGCCTTTCGGCTTGAAGATATTCAGAAGGCTGCCCTCGCCTTCATAGATCAGTTGCGTCCAGATGATCGCGTGATGATTCTCACCTTCAACGACCAGGTCTTTGGGATGTCGGAACCGACCAGTGATCGCGCCATCCTGCGCAGCGCCATTCAGCTCAAACCATCCGAGCGCGGAACATTCCTCTACGACGCGGTCGAGTCCGTGCTCAAAAAACAGCTCGGGCGCATAGAGGGCCGCAAAGCGGTCGTCCTCTTTACCGACGGCGTGGATAACGTCAGCGCCTCGGCCAGCTTCGACAGCTCCCTACGAGAGATCGAAGAGTCGGACGCGCTCGTCTATCCGATACAGTATGACACCTTCATCGAACAGTCGCAGTTGCAGGTTCTCAACCCCGGCCCGTCCAATATTTTTGTCGGAGACATGACGATCAAGCGCACCAGGGTTTACCCGCCGGGCTTTACCGCCGAACACTACGCGCGCGCCGACACCTATCTACACCAGATCGCGCAGAGGTCGGGCACGCGCTTTTATCATGCCGGGAGCCTGAAGAAACTGTCGGAATCCTTCGCCCTCATCGCGCAGGACTTGCGCTTGCAATACAGTCTCGGCTACTACCCGCAAAGACCGGCGCAGCCCGGCGAGCGCCGCCAGCTCAACGTACGCGTCACCAGGGGCGGCCTCGTCGTGCGCGCTCGCAGCAGCTATACAATGGCATCCAGAAATTAAAGCGGAGAGACGATCATGAGCACGAAGCAAGAGGACGCTAATTTGATACTGCGGCTCTACGAGCTGAGACGAGAGGAGACGATGCGGGGTGCGCGCGATTGGTTTCTGACCGACTTTCGCCCTGAGAGCACGCAAGACCTTCTACAGACCATCGTCGGCGAGCACAACGCCAAGTACCGCATGGTCACGACCTACTGGGACATGGCCGCTGCCTTCGTCAATCACGGGGCCATTGACGAACAGCTCTTCAACGACATACATAACGAGCATATCGCCGTCTATGCTCGCATCGAGCCCTTTCTCGCCGAGTTCCGCTCCGCCACACGCACGCCCTGGTATCTCTCGCATCTGGAACAACTCATACGGCGGATGCCGGATTGCGAGGAACGGCTCGCCACGCTCAGGCGCTTTATGAAGCGGCGTGTGGAGGCACGCGCTCAGGGAGAGACAGGAACGGTTGCAACCCGAAGCGATGCATGAACCGATTAGCGCAGCCTTCAGGTCAGTAGCACAAAAGGTCTCGGGGCGGGTGCTTTTGCTGAGTAAGACCCGCCCGAGACCTTTGGCCCTACTGACAGCAATCTGTTAAGTGCTGCGATCTTCCGCCGCTCTGATGAGGTTGATATTGTCGCGGTCAACGGGGCTCAGGTCGTTGTCGCTGTAGTCGGCCCGTTTTTTATACCAGGGCCGCCCGTCGAAGTATTGTTGCAGCTCCATCCTCTCGAAGATGCGACCGTGGCGCGCGTAGACGGTATTGCGAAGACGACGCAGCTCGGCACGCGAGAGCCCTGTAATATCACTCTGGCTGACGGACGCGCCGCGCAGGATTTTGGCTTCGACGCGCGCCGCTGCGGGCGAAAATTCACCGGTCATATCGGGCCTGCGCGCCCTGCCCTGCGTATCTGAGTTCTCCGCATAATCAGCGTTATGATTACCGCCGTGAAGGTTCGCGTTCCTGTTCATCTGCGCCTGTGCGTTTCCACCCTCGTCCGATCTTCCGCGCAGCAGCAGCGCGATGCCTATGCCGATGAGCACCAGCAGCAGGACGGCGATGGCGGTGACACCTGCGATGAGCGCTCCGTGCGTTGATCTCGGAGATGCCGTGCGCGCGTCCGCTTCAGGTTCGGAGCGCTCGCCGAAGTTTGGGCTTTCGAGGGCGGTCGGGGGAGCGGCTGGCGTTTTGACGGTCGGCGTGGCGCGCGGGTCTACGATGCCGGTCGAAGGCGAAGCGCCGCTGAGCTGAAGCGTCTCTTCGCCCGCCACACCATTGCGCTCGCTCGGAGAGTCGTCACCGGCACTACCAGCATCGCTTGCGCTCAGGAGTTCCGCGCCGTCTTGCAGGCAGAAACGTAGCGCATCGTTCGTATAGATGCTCCGGCATGTGGGACAGCGTTTCACTCTTCGCTTCCGTTTTCAAGATAAGAGCAGAGGGCCGTTTTCTGAGCGCTCGACGGCGCAGGCGCTCAAGAACCCTCCGCCGGGCCCATCTCTTATTTGTTGACGTAGTAAACCCGTAAATCCTTTTCACCCGTGATGCGCCAGCGGCCAGCGATCTTCGCCAGCGTGAGCCTTTGCTGCACCGAGCCGGAAGTGGCCCTCTCTTCGCCCGTGAAGTTCCAGGTCTTATCGAGCACGACGGTCGCGCGCTCTCCCGTCGCGTCCGGCGTAATCTGAATATTACTCAAAGAGATGTCGAGCGAAGAATAGGTCTCATACGCGCGCTGGCGATCGGCGCGCACCTCGCCCGCGCTCACGTTCGACTTCGTATAGTAGGTGTCGAGCGTGTCGGCGTAATAGCTCATGTGCGTGTTGATGTCGTGCGCCATGGAAGAATTGGCCCAGCCGTTCAGAAGAGCCGTCACTTCATTTCGTAGCGCCGCCACGTCAACGGGCGAAGGGGAAGCTGCGGGCCTTTGAGCAGAGGCCGCATTGGTTGGCGAAGCAGCCGGGCTGCTGCCGGGCGTCGGCGTCCCCTTAGCTCCTCCCACGTTGACGCGAACGCCGTTATCAGCCCCGCCGTTCTCTCTCCCGCCTAAAAGAAGCCACGCGCCGAGCCCTCCGAGCGCCAGCGCGAGCACCGTGGCCGCGATCGTGATGGGAATGACAAGGACATTTTTCTTCCCGGCAGTCGTGGCCGGGGCGGCGTAGCCATGCGCGCTCAATTCCGTGGGGCGCGGCTGCTGCGGGATGGTGACGGGCGAGTTGGAGGCCGTCGGCTGAACCGATGGGCCCAGGATTTCAGTTGGGGGCGGCTCTTCCCTGCGCGACGCCGCCTCTATCCGCAGCGTCTTCTCCGTATCGGGTGCGCCTCCACCGCTCACGCGCAAGAGCGTCGCGCCGTCCTGCAAACAGAAGCGCAGAGAGTCGTCCGTATAAGTGCTCTGACATGTGGGACAGCGTTTCATTCTCTTGCACTACCGCCGCGCGTTACGCTTTAGCGAAGCTCACGGGCTCCCGGCGAGCGACGCTGATATGAAAGTATAAAAGCACGGCTCTTAGAAAAAACTCGAGGAGCGAATAATAGTCATAAACGATTTAGCGCTCCCACTCAAATGCCACTTGGGAGATGGCCGTGTCCGGGTCTACTCCCGGATAGACCTCGTTGATGACGATGCGCACCCAGCTCGTCCTGACCGCTCCAAGCTCAAGCAGCTGCTCCTCCATCCGGTCAGGGAAGCGGAACTGGCGCGAGCCGCCATCGGAGAAATAGAAGGTGGCGGCGGCGACGCGATTATTCCTGGCCCAAATCTGCGGGCTCTTGAAATAACCGGGCGCGATTGATATTCGCTTCAGCGTCGCTTCGCGTTCAAAGTCGCAGCGTATCCACTCGCCAATGCCTGCGCCGCTGACGCCTTCGACCCAGGCCGTCATCAAACGCCCGTCCAGCACCTTGCCGGGCTCATAAGTATTGCCGGACATGGGCGCTCGTGTCGAGGAGGCGGTCGCCGTGACGCTGTTCGGCGCTGTGCCCGGCTGGCCCTCGACGCCCGCCGCATTAGTCGTCCCCTTACTCTCTTCGCTGCCCGCCGCCCGGCGATTGCCCTCGCTCGTTTCGGCGTTGCGGCGGTCTCCCTGTGGCGATGGCGTTGAGCGCAGCCAGAGCGCGAGTCCGAGTCCGGCGCTCGTGAGCAGGAGCGCGGCGACGGCGATGACGGCGATGGTCAGCGCAGGGCCGGATGACTTCGGCGCGGCGGGAATATTTTGCTGCGGGCTGTCTGTGACGCGCGGACGTATGCTCTCGGTCGGGGCGGGCGGCGGCGTGCGGACAGTCTGCGCGATGCTCGCATCCAGAAACTCTGTGGGCGGCGGATCATGGCCGAGGCGTCCGGGTACTTGGTTGACGAGTGTCGCCTCGGAGTTGGGCGAGGATGGAGCGTCGCCTTCGCGCAAGAGCGTCGCGCCGTCCTGCAAACAGAAGCGCAGAGAGTCGTCCGTATAAGTGCTCTGACATGTGGGACAGCGTTTCATTGCGGGCTTCCGCTCTCGCCTTGGTATTACGCTCCGGCGTGTGCGAGCGCGCAGCTTAAATATCGCGCGAGCGGATACCGGGCTCGCTTGATCGCAAGGCGCGCGCGCTCTCTTTAGATGCCGATGGCGAGGCGCGTAATCCACCAGAGCATGACCATCAGCAGCAGCACGTTGGCCAGAAGACCGGACGGGCGCAGGCGAGAGAGAGCCGCGCGTGCCCCGTGCCAGTGCAGGAGAGTCGCCGCGGCGCTGGCCCAGACCGCCACGCCCGCCAGAAACAGTAGAGGGCTGAAAGGATTGTAGCGCACGGCGCGCCACAACTCGCCGTGCGCGATGGCCGAGAAGGCGCGCGTCATTCCGCAGCCGGGACATGGATAACCCGTCAGGGCGCGAAAAAGACAGAGGATAGTGCCGTCGTCCGACGGACGCCAGAGCGCGCTCACGGCGAAGATCGCCGTGAGCCCCACAAAGAGCACCCAGGACTGCCAGCGAGCTGGCGTAGACCCGGCCTCGGATTGATTCAATGCTGCTTGCATACAAGGCCCTCGCCACATCTTACGAAAAAGGTCTCGCCCGCGCACACTCTCCTACTGGCCGCGCGACGCGTCCCAGACCTTGTTCAGCTCCGTCTGAATCATAAAGATGCTGACGATGCCGAGGCCGCAGACCGAGAGGATGATCGAGATCATGGAGATGTCGTTGCGCGGCAGCCCCACCCTGTCCTGCATCTCAAGCAAGAGCTGTGGATACCTGTAGGCGAGATAGATAAAGTATATCCCGCAGGTGACGAGGCCGAGCACTACGTCCATCGTCGGGTTCACATCCTGTCGCCCGAGCGCATCCCTGATCTCCGAAGAGACCTTGTAGACCTCATAGTAAGCATAGATGCCGCAGGTCACCAGAGAGAGCAGGAGCACCATGATCGGGTCGCGTTTTTCGCCGACCGTATAGAGGCCCGGACGCCCCGCCGCCGCCTGCATATTATAAGCCGGGTCGCCGTAGGGTGGGGCGGCCCAACCGCCCGGGCCGCCGGGCGCTTCCTGCGTCCCTGTGCCGGGCGTGCCGGTCGTAAAAGGCGTCGAGCCGGTCTGCCCGCCGAACGTCGCGCCGCAGTTCGAGCACGAGCGCGCCGTATCATCGTTTTGACTACCGCATTTTGTGCAGAAGATCATTCGTCGAATTCTCCTTCAGGGGGGTTTAGGAGGGATGAATGATGAATAAGAAAAGCCATCGCTTCTATATCATCCCTCATCCTTTATCCCTATCTATTATCGCCAATGTTTGGTATCCAGAAGACTTGTCCGTTGGTTTCAACTCTCATCAGGCCGAGGCCCGGTAAATCACTTTCCCTGACGCCTAGATAGGTGAAGTGCGGCAGGTCGCTCTTGACGGTTTGAAACCAGCCGTGAGCGGCCAGGATGCTGCGAACGCGCGCGTCGCCGAACTGCGAAACGTCGAAAGCGAGCATCGAGAGATGCTGAGACGTGCCGGGAGCGGCCACCGAATAGAGAATCGACTTGGTAAAGTCTTTGCTGAAAAAGATGCCCTTCTCTTCCAGTTCCAGCACCCCTCGCACCTGCTCTCGCAGCGTCGCTTTGCGCAGGCGCGAGACCTGCTCTTCGGAGAGCCGTCCGCGCCCTTTCCAGTAAGCGAGCGCGGGCACAAAACGCGAGTTCCACAGGCGCAGCGTGTCGTCGTAGCTGCGCCTGGCCGCCTCCGTCCCGCCGCGCGGCGTGATGTCCAGCCCCCGCGCGTGCGCTTCCGCGCGCGCTTCCCTGAGCGCTTTCATCGCCGCCGCTTGCAGCTCTATGCGCGTCCCGCCGATCACCTCTGCCGTGGGCCTGGCATCCTGCTGAAACCTCGTCACCTCGGCTTCGCTCGTGAACATGCACACGGGCGGAGGCAGCACCTCTGCGCTCGCCACGAACATCGCGCCGTAATCTTCGAGCACACGACGCGAGACAGCGTCGCGCCCGTCGCAGACCCTCTCCATCGCCGTTCCGCGAGCGTTCAGGGCTCTTGCGAGCGCGCTATAAAAGGCGGCCTGGCCCCGCGTGCCGCTTCTCTCCCCGTTTGCCTCAGACGCATTCATGGAGTCGGTTTTTTCTCTACTGTCCGTGCCGGTCGGCGCCGTGGGGTTAGAGATTTCCAGAGCGCGGCGCGGGCGTGTTGTGGTCGTCGGCTTCGGCGTAGCCGTTTGCTGCCCTTCCTGCGCGGCGGGCTCTCTCTTCGCTTGAGCGCAGCCTGTTGCGAGCCATGAGCCGCAGAGCAAAGCCGTCATCATGCAGATGGCCCACAGCGTTGTCGAGAGCTGCCGCCGAGAGGCCGCGCGTCCCGCACCGCCCTTGAGCTGCGCCGCCCGCGTTGACCTATCGTGCGGGCCGTAGTCTTCGTCTTGAAATAGCTGCGTGCGCCTGTTTCGCTCGATCATTATGGCGAATCATAGTTGGCCCAGGGCTGCGCGGTCAACAAAGGCACGTCGCAATCGGCGCAGAAGAGTATTAAATCGGGTGATGAGACGCGAGCCCTGCCAGGCTTTTGGCCGGATGCCTGGAACGCGCTCTTTTGAATGAGGTATACTTCGCTCAACTCGTGCTTCGGCTCGAAAAAAAGTTGTTGAGAGCCATGCGCGTGCGCGCGGGCTCGCTTGCACAGTTCAATCAATAAGTCTCCTTCGATAGTTATCGAGATGAAGTCAGATCGGGAAAACCGGCTCCTGTTTGCGCTCCTGGCCATCGCTCTGCTTGCGGCGGCATGCCGTGTGGAAGCGTCGCCGGTCGCGGCCTTTAAAGCCTATTATGAAGCCGCGCTCAAGCTCGATATCGAGGGCATGAAGAAGACGCTCTCGCAAAGCTCGCTGAAGTATTTCGCGGAGATGGCGAGGGTCGCGCGAAAGACGACGGAAGAAGGGTTGCGGGCCAATGCCGAAGCGATGCCGCGCCGAATGCCTGAGACGCGCAACGAGATGGTCAACGGCGACGCGGCGACGCTTGAGATAAAGGATGAGAGGACGGGCCTGTGGGAGACGGTCGAGTTCGTCAAAGAGGATGGCGCGTGGAAGCTCGCCCTGGATAAGAGCGTCAACAAATAGAGGCTCGCACTTCATCGCCTGTGCATCGAGGCAGCATAGTGATGAGAGGAGAGGCTATCTCCCTGCCGGAGGAGCGGAAGGTTATATCTCGCTTGGGCCAGCTCGAACGATTCAACGAAATCATAGAACGGTATGGCACGCACGGCTGGCGGCTGGCGCGCGCTCTTCTGCGACCGGAGACGCGCGCCGAAATCAACTTGACGGGAACGCCGCTGGCTGAGGTGACTTTGGAGGAAGCGCCGATGGATGCTTTGTGGTTTGCGCGGCCTTCGCACGCCGGGCGCGAAGCATGGGAGCTGCGACTTGTGGGCGACACGCCTTATGCGCTCTTTGAGACGTTTGAGGCCGACGAGGCCGAAGAAGACCGCGAAGAGGTGCGCCGCGAGATGGAAGCGCGGCTGCGCGATTACGCAGCTCGCGCTTAGACGAGGCTGGACATACGAGGCAGATGCAAACAGGGATGGACAGGATAAGAAGAGAAAGCAGGATGAAAGATAAACGCATCGCTGACTGAATGATTCATCTCTTACTTCTTTATCCTGTCCATCCCTGTTAATTTCTCCGTCTCGTTCCTCTCACCTTATGAGTTATGTTAGTCGCTCTTAGTCGTCCACACCGATCTTGACGGGAATTTCCAGCCGTTCGCCCCCGCGCATGACGACGATTTGGACAACGCTGTCGGGAATCGCGCGCTCTATGCGCGCGACCAGCTCGCGGCTCGTGCGTATGGGAATCTTGTCAAACTCTATAATGATGTCTCCATCGCGCAGGCCCGCCATGTAGCCCGGCTGATTGCGCGCGACCTCATCCAGACGCACGCCGTAAATGTTTGTGCCGGGAACCGCGACGCGCTCCCACTCCTCTATCCCCAGAAAGCCTTTGCCGCCGGGCCGGTTGTCGAACAGCTTTTCGAGCCTGGCGTTCTCATCTCTGGAGACTGTGGTCATCTGCGTGCGGTTGGTCTGGCCGTCGCGTATGTAGATGACCTCGACGGTCTTTCCGACCGGGGTGGCGACCAGAAGCTTCATCAGTTGATCTGCGCTCGTCACCTGCTGGCCGTCAAAAGAGGTAATCACGTCGCCGCCGATGAGCCCGGCTTTGTCCGCCGCAGAGCCCGGCGGAGTGGCGGCGTCGAAGGTCACGCCGCCGGTCGTCGTCTTCAGCTCGTTGACGCCCACGTAAGAGCGCGCGGCGCTGCGCGTAGCCGTCGTGCGACCGGTGCGGCGCAGGCCGAAAGGCGAAAGCAGACCGCCGCCGGTCACCGATGCGACCGTCACGCCCAGAACGACCCAGATAATCCAGGGCGCGCGTTTGCGGCCTCGCTTCTTTTGTCCCGGGTAAGCGCAAGCCTGACCCTCAACCTGCTGCTGCGGCTCGTGCCCGGCGCGCGCCAGCGGCGACCATTGGTTGACGCCCTGCGGCGCTGCTGCTGCTGCTGCTGGCCCGCCCTGTTGTGCAGAGCCCGCCGCTGCGGCGCTCGCAGGACGGTTGGGGAGGCGCACCGTGTCGGCATACTCCGCCACGCCTTCGCCCAGGCGAAAGCCGCACGAGCGGCAGAAGCGCAGCATGCTCGGCATCGGAACATGGCAGTTGGGGCAAATGGTGATCTCTTCCGGGGCCGCCTGCGGGCCAGCCTGTTTCGGTTCGGATTGCATGATTACTTAACCATTCTTCAGAGGAAGAACAAAGATTTCCTGTGCCTCTATACGTCAATCTGCGCCCTACGGTTGCACGTTGTTGATGCGCCGTCAAGGTTTTTCATTCCTGGCCGGATGGCGCGCGGGGCGCGACGGTCGCAGCTTTTTGCGCTATTATAGCTCAGCCACAAGTGTATGCGTGCGTGCACAGGGTTTCGACTGCGATCTGCGGCGCCGCCTGTGCCAGCGCTCTTTTACATCCGGCGCGACGACGGCCGCCGCGCGCTCTGGAACGACCCGGCCTCCGCTTGCACAAACCGAAAAGCGCGAGGACTGGTTCGAGACTGCCGCAGGCATTACTAATCGGCCCGCGAAAAACTTTGTAAGTTTTATGCCCGGGCTCAACCGATTAAAACGGAAGAACCGAGAAAGCGCGGTAAATAAACAGTGGAAGTGACCAAAGCCCTCGCAGCGCTCAAGCCGCTCTACGGACAGGATAACGTGGAGATCGTCACCGCCAACGGCCATCGCGTGCGCGGCATCGTCCGCAGCATGAAGACGACGCAGGCATTGACGACGCCGAGCCTGAAGATGGAAGTAGCCGGTGGCGAGATCATCAAGATACCCTTCTCGACCATCACGGAGATCATAGATCACAACCCGCCCGTCAAGGCCGGATGAGGTTGGCCCGCGCGCATGGCGGCATAGAATTCCCGAAACGATGAAGGCTGTCGAGGATAAGAGAAACGCTTCTCCCGAGAGCCTTCATAATTCGTCATTGATTCTTCCTTCGATCCAGGCTTCTACAAACTCCGCAATCTTTTCGTTGCGAAAGGCGAACCAGCGTTCGCGCTCCTCTTCGGGCGCGTGTTTGAGCGCGCGGCGGAAAGCCTTGAAGCATTCGTCGTCGCATTCGCGCAGGACTTTCTGCAGCTTCGCTCGCAGGCGCTCGTCGGCGATGCTGGCGGCGAACTCCTGCATCCAGCGAAAACCTGCCTCGGGCGCGATTTGCGGCACGGGCTCGTAGCAATCCGGCTCAGCGCGCACGAGGCTCGCCAGATGCCTGTTATCGCGCGCAATCTCATCAAGCGCGTCCATCTCCGCCTCGTCATCCGAGACACCGCCGACGATGGTCAAAATCTCGCCCGTCCGAAGGTCTAGAAAATGCTCTACGTCCGGCAACTCCGTTTCGACGGCGGCGATTAAAGTCTCACGATCAATCTCTTCGCTTTTCATAGACGCTTCGCGCCTTCACGCTCCTCGGCACACGCTGGCCGGGATGAGGGCGTCACCCGCAGCAGGGATGAAAGCGCGAAAGCTCGCGGCGAATAATTCTTCTTTCATCCTGCATCCTTTCAGACAGGTTCGCCATTCGTTATCTTTTCGCGGTATAGTACAACCATTGGGATGGAAAAGCTTCTATCCGAGAGGCAGGCAGGAGAGCCAATTTTGAGAGTTATCATCGAAGATTTCGGGGCGCGTGTGGCGAGCGTGTGGGAGGGCTTAAGCTCGGAGTCGCGCAGCCTGATCGTCGGCGCTTTGCAATCAACATCCGCGACGGCTGTCAATAGCAGGCTCAAGCGTGCCCACTCGTATGATGCGCGGGCGGATTGGGAACTGAGCCGCTTGCTGGCGGCCCTCGACGAGCGCGCGGCAGAGGCAGGCGTCTCTTTGAACGACGAACAGGCCACGAGCCTGAGACGTATGGCAGAGACCACAGCCTGCGTTCTTCAGAGCCAGACGCAGTCGGCGGAAGTCTTCGCGCAACTGGTCGAGCGCGCACACAGGCAGCATGACTTCGCGCGAATAGATGCGCTGGCCGATGCGCTCCCGCTCAGGTTTGCGCCGAGCGAGTTGTGCGAGGTCGCACGCTCGGCGCACCCGGTCGTGCGCGCGCTCGCTCACGAAGCTCTCGCGCAGGCCCCGACCTCCACGCTCATCTCTCTTCTCACGGACCCGGTGGATGCCGCCGTAGCGCGCGATGCCTTAGAATGCCAGGCCATAGAGTACGGCTCGGAAGAAGCGCGCCATCTCATTAACGCGCTCGATCAGGTGGAAGAGATTGAAGACGACCTCTAAAGAGAGAGTCTCTTAAAGAGCCGTTTGTGCGAAAAGCTCAAGGCCCAAGTCCAGCGGACTTGGGCCTTGAGCTTTTCTTACTTGCGGCTCTGACGGATTCTTTTATTTCCGGCCCAGCTCGTGCAGTCGCTCAAGCACCTGCTCGATCAGCCACTTGGGAGTCGAGGCTCCGGCGGTGAGGCCGACGCGCTCGACGCCTTCAAGGTCACGCGGATTGATCTCGGCTGGCGTCTCGATCAGAAAGCTCTTTTCACATTGCTCCTTACAGACGGCCAGGAGCTTGACGCTGTTGGAGGAGTGGCGGCCACCGATGATGTAGAAGGCATCAACCTCTCCGGCCAGAGAGCGCGCGGCGTCCTGGCGGTCGCGCGTCGCCGAGCAGATGGTATTGACGACCTGCGGCTCTGCATCCGAGCGCGCGCGCACGGCCTCGGCGACTTCGAGAAAGGTTTGCAGCTTGATGGTGGTCTGCGAGACGACGAGCGGCGCGTGCAGCATCGGAAGCCTTGCGGCCTCGCTCGCATCCCTCACGACGTGCGTATTCTTCGGCGCGTAGCCGACGACACCGATCATCTCAGGGTGCTCTGGATTGCCTGCGACGACGACATCACGGCCCTGCTCGGCGGCCCGCTCCGCTAAATGCTGGACTCTGGTGACGAAAGGGCAGGTCGCATCAATGACGCGCTCGGCCCGCTCTTCCAGCTCTCTTTGGACTTCGGGCGTGACGCCGTGCGCGCGAATGACGGCGACCGTGTGAGAGTCGGCTTCGGCAGGTGAATTGATGGTCGCCACGCCTTTGGCTTCGAGCCGCTCCATCTCCTGCGCGTTGTGTATGAGCGCACCGAGGGAACGAATCGTCCCGCCCTCCGTGATCGCTTCTTCGACCATATCCACGGCCCGCTCGACGCCGAAACAAAAACCGTATTCTTCAGCCAGTAAGACTTCCATAATCTTCTCAATCTTTCCGTGTCTAGATTCCGCTGCCCGCCGCCGCGCCGCTTTCATCCGCCGCTCGCCTGCGTTGCCACTCTTCGCGCAGACGGTCGCCGCCCGCCACGCGCGCATCTATCCATTCGATGTCCTTCTCGATGACCCAGCGCACGCCGCTCAAAAAATTCTTCTTCATCTCGCCCAACTGGTGCGCCGCGTCCCTCGGCAACACGGCATAGGACGCATCGCATAGAAATCGCAGCGCGTCACACACGCTATTGGCGGCGCAGTAACCGCCCGTCTCTTTCGTCTCTTCCATCTTCTTGGCCTCCGCCCGGAGCGCGCGCCGCTTGGGGAAGCTGGCGACGGTCGCTCCCGGTCTTTCGTACGATTCATTTTAGCATAGCGCCGCTCGATCACAGCACTCTTGAGTCGTGTCTTCAAAACGGAAAGAGATAAGGCGGGGCGTGCAGTCAGTAGCGCCAAAGGTCGCGGGGCGGGTGCTCAACATTGCACGCACGCCCGAGACCTTTGGCGCTACTGACCTTACTTCCAATCGCAAATCGCTCTAGGCGGCTGGCTCATGGCCAAGTCCGGCTCATCTCTTTCTGGTGAACTTGAGAGCGATGCCGTTCATGCAGTAGCGCAGCCCCGTCGGTTTCGGCCCGTCGTCAAAGACATGGCCCAAGTGCGCGTCGCATCTGGCGCACAATACTTCGGTGCGCGTCTGCGGCAGGCTCTTGTCCTCCTCTTCCAACACATTCCGTTTTGAAATCGGGGCCCAGAAGCTCGGCCAACCCGTGTGGGAATCGAATTTCGTCTTTGAGCTGAAGAGCGGAAGCGCACAGCAGACGCATTCAAAGACTCCGCGCTCGTGAATCTCGTTGAGCGGGCTTGAGTAGGGGGCTTCCGTTCCCTTTTGACGTGTCACGTAATACTGCTCCGGAGTCAGAATGCGTTTCCACTCGGCGTCCGTTTTGACGACCTTCTCCAAAGGCGCAGTCTCGCCCTCGTCCTTCAGGACGGATGCGGAGGCGAGTGGTAACCTGGAAAGCGCGGCAATCGCCCCAAGGGTGATACCGTAGGAAAGAAAGGAACGCCTGTTCATCAATAACATCTCCAATTCGCTTAACTAGAATTGACAAGCGAGGCCAATGAGCGTCTCCCCGTTGGAAACGCCTGCACATGATATACGTTTAGTATCGAAGCGCCGGATTGTTACCGGCTTCGCTGAAGATAAACTCCCCATGTGACACACCGCGCCGTGTCAGCTTCGACGCTTCGGGCGTTGATGACAGGTGAGCATCATTCACCTATCGCAGTCTTCACCGTCGGCCACATGGTCTTGGCCCAGTACTCGTAGCCTATATCGCTCGGGTGAAATCCGTCGCTCGAAAAGAATTCAGGATGCGAGGGTATGACTTCGTGCGTCGTCGTGTAAGCGTCAACGACGAGCAGACCATGTTTTTTGGCTATCTCATCAATGCGTTGGTTGTAGAGCTCTATGCGGCGACGCGCTTCATGACGCATGAAGACGGGGACGACCGGCGCGAGCGAAACGTCCGGGAGATTGGTGAGGACGATGGGCGCGCCGGTCCTGGCCCTGACGCGTTTGATGATCTCTTCGTAGTTGCGCGCGAAGCGCTCGACGGCGACGCCACGGCCCGCGTCGTTGATGCCGATGCCGAGCGTGACGAGGGTCGTGCTTGAGGAGAGAGCTGCCCCGACCTGCTCCCTCAGCACGTCTTCGGTCGTCGCGCCGCTGACGCAGAGGTTGGTCAGACGAGAGTCTGGCCGCTCATGCTTGATTCTCGCAAAGAGCCGCGCGACGTAGCCGCCATCCCTGGCTCCGACTCCGACGCCCGTCGAATCTCCGAGCGCCACGTAGACGACCGGCCCGCCCACCTTGTCTTTCGTCATCACAGACTCGTTCTCCTTTTGCCCGGTGGTGCTGCTGGCAGCGCAGCCCGCCGTCATCATCAAAAGCGTCATGACGAGCACGCGCCTGCGCTCGATGCCAAAGAGCTTTACAAGCTTCATACTTCCCCCCTTGACGTGACCGCCTCAACGAACAGGCTCGCGCAGCACAGCCTCTGCGGCGAGAGCAGCCCGATGCGCCGCCCTGGCCTGCGACGCCCTGAGTCCTGCTATCTGCAACAGCGACTCGCCCGTCCTTGAAAGCATACGAACGAGGTCGCCTTCTTCGGCGCGCGACTCTTCGACCAGTTCTTTCCACTCAGCGCCGCCCGCCCAGCGCGCAGCCGTCCCCGCCGCCGAGAAGTTGATCTCCGGCGCGGGCTCCAATCCCTGCTTCCATTCTTCGGTCGCAACCCTGTAGGCGACCTCCTCAAACCGCGCGAGCGTCGTCACGAGCTGATCCTCCAAAGCAAGCTCGCCGTAATCGCGGTCAGCATCCGATGCGAGGGCCGCCATCAACCCTGCGGCGTGTTTCATGTCGAGCGCATCGAAGAGACCATGACGGACGGCTTCGCCGACCAGGAGCGTGCGGTCAACGTGTAAATCCGCGAGCCACTTTCCGCGCTCCGTGACGCGCTCCTGCGCAAAGTCCAGATAGCCGAAGGCCGAGAGTACGTGGGCCCTGCGCTCGAAGGGCTGCCATACTTCGGCGCGCAGAGTTTCGATGCGTCCTTCGGCGCGCTCGGCCCTTTCCGCGTCCTCGATCACTGACCAGAGGGCTTCGGCGCACGTAGATCGCTCGTCTGTGCTCATAGCTGTCGGGGCCAGCTCGTCAATCATGCGATTGATGATCTCAACAGCATCGCCCTCATACTCGCGCGCATCTCTGAGCCTGGGCTCATGCAGCAGGAGTTCGCGCCCATGGGAGCGCACGTCCGCGAAAGACTCGTCCAAAGCATCTTCGTTTAAGGGATAAGCCTTCTCGTAAACCCTGCCTATGCGTTCGAGCGCGAGGCTGGCGCTGCGACCGTCCTCGCGTATGCCGACGAGATTAGGGCCGCGCCGTCGCGTCACTAAGACGAGTCGCCGCCCGCTGCGGCCAACGCCGACGATGCGTCCCGGCACAACCACTTCGTCCAGCCAGCGCATGACGACCTCGGCGCGCGTCTGCGGCAGGTGCTCAAGCAGCCTGGCACGCGCGCTCGCAAGGCGTTCGAGCCCGCGCGCGACCGAGTTCGGCAAGCGGCATCCGGCCTCGTCGAGCCTTTCCCTGATGCGCCGCTCGCTCTCGCTGCGTTCGCGCTCCAAACGCGTGATGCGCCGCGTCACGTCGCGGAAGGCGAAGCTGCGCTCGGCTATGTCGCGCACATGCGCGAAGCTCTTGTAGGCGTCGAGCAGATTGAGCAGTGTCGAGTAGGTCGCACGAAACTGGCTTTGCAGCGGGTCGGGCGGAGCTTCGAGCAGCAGGGCGATGCGCTCGGGGTCCTGGTGGAGTCCGGGCGCGGCGACGATAAAGCCTACGCGGTCGCGGCCACGACGACCTGCGCGCCCGGTCATCTGTTGCAGCTCCGAGGCCGAGAGCAGCCGCCAGCCGCCAGCCGTCCGCGCGTCCACGTTCGTAATGACGACCGTGCGTGCAGGGAAATCCACGCCCGCCGCCACGGTCGCCGTCGCAAAGATGGCGTCCAGGAGTCCGGCGCTCATCAGGCGCTCGATGACGAGCTTCCATGCAGGGATGTGCCCGGCGTGATGAGCGGCGACGCCGCCGCGTATGATCGCGTCCCAGTGGCGATGGCCGCGAACTTCCGCGTGCTCTTCGACGAAGCTTCGCAGCAGTGCGCGCCGTGCCTCAAGACGCTCCGGGCCAGAGTCGCGCCGGGCGAGCGCGGCTTCCGAAGCGGCCTGGTCGCAGCGCCGCCTGGTCGGCAGAAAGACTATGGCAGGCAGCAGGTTGTAAGACTCAAGGGCCGCGAGGAGCGTCGCTGGCGGCATCTCCGGCATGCTCAGTTTCAACGCGGGCCCCTTCCTCTTCCGGGTCGCCAGCCGGAGCGTTGCTGGCGCGGCTCGCGCTCATGTCGCTCGCCGAGGCGCACGATCTCCGGGTTCAAGCCTCCGCTACGGTCAACGAGCGGCATCAACTGTCCGTCCGGGAGTAGAAAGGCGGCGCGCAAGGGGACTGGCCGCGCGCCTGGACGGGCGACGACGCCGCAGCGCACGCCGCGCACCTCCGAAATCCACGCCGCGAACTCATCCGCATTGCCTATGGTCGCGGAGAGCAGCAGCAGGCGTATGCGCGGGGGAGACAGGATGATGGCCTCTTCCCAGACGTGGCCGCGATCTTCGTCGGCCAGGTAATGCGCTTCGTCTAAGACCACGAGGTCGGCGCGAATCTGCGTGCCGCTTCGCAGGGAGTCGAACAGTTGATTACGATAAATCTCGGTCGTCCCGACGATGAGCGGCGCGTCTGCGTTCTCTTTCCTGTCGCCCGTGAGTATGCCGACGCTCTCTGCGCCGAACTCTTCGGCGAACTCCTGATACTTGGAGTTGGTGAGCGCCTTCAAGGGGCTGGTGTACCAGGCTCGTTTCCCTGCGGCGAGCAGCCGCCTGATCTCCTCGCGTGCAATCCAGGTCTTGCCGCTGCCCGTCGGCGCAGTCACCAACACGTCCTCGTATTCAAGCGCAGCCAGGGCTTCCAGTTGAAAAGGGTCCGGCTTGAACGGAGCGGGGGCGGGCGTCCCTATGCCTTCCAGGAGGAGGCGCAATTCGCGCGGGAGCGAGCCTGTGCGGCCCGTCGGCGTCCGTCCCGGCGAATCTTCGCGTGAAACGGAGGGCCGCTCATTCTCTCTTCCCCCCCCGCCCTTACGGCGCTCCCCCTTCTCCCCCTTCCCGTCCGAACTCCGTTTCCCGCGTCGGCTGTTAACATGTGAACGTGGCATGGCGTCATTGTAAAGGATGAAGGATGAAGGATGAAGACGGCAACGATGAAGAATAAGCTGATTTAGAATTTCGCATCTCAGATTTCAGATTGAGCATCCCAAATTTGGGCAATAATATCTTTGACTCACCAGAATCAATAGGAAGGCAGTTAGTTATCTACCAAACTGCTTATATCAGGCGGGCTAGAAGATTCTGTAACTGGTCAAGGTCATCTCCGATATAGTGTACCCAGTCGTTGCCTTCGACGTTCACGTCCGTGCCTTCCACTTCCTTGCTGTATTTCTCAGGCATCACGACGAGCGGAGTATTACCCTCATATTTCGCGTGTTCTCGGACTGTACGTCCTACTCTTAACAGTTCATCCACAGGCTTCCTGACGAGATTTACTAGCACTAAATCAGCGCGTATATGTCCATCGCCGACTCTTTCAAGCGCGTCTTCTTCATCTATCGCTACAATTGCGCGGTAACCGTTCCTGCGTAGATTCTCCACAAGCGGTCTGCGCGTCTCGTCGTCTTCTTCGATGAGAAAGATGGTCGGCTGCTTCACCTGTTCGCTGTTCATCATTTGTTCTCCTTATTCGAACCGAGAACGATGGCACAGCCAATTTTATTTGTCGGTACGAATATTACCAACTCTTTTGTCCGGCGCTGACCCAGAGTGTCCATTATGGACAATATGTGCTATAGTCTTTACGTACTTCAAACCGTTCTTTTTCAGAGCCAACACCCAACATCGGGACTAGCCTTATGAACTTCTTCCTGTGCTGCTTGCTGTCTTTTACGACTCAACGCACAGCCACGGAAAGGCTCAGTCCAATGTTTACTACTCTAGAAGCACCCACTCAAACCGCAAATCGAATCCTCAACGCACTGACTCGTGACGAGTTCAAGCGCCTTGCCCTTCATCTGGAATACGTCAAGATGCCGCTCGGCGAAATCCTTTGCCGTCCCAACGAACCCATCACTCACGTCTATTTCCCCAATAGCGGGGCTGTCTCTCTCGTCTCCACTTTTGAGGATGGCGAAAGCGTTGAAGTCGGGATGGTAGGCAATGAAGGGATGTTCGGCGTCTGCGCCTTTTTGGGTAGCATTGCTACGCCGCTTGAAGCTATCGTGCAGCTTGAGGGTGACGGGTTGAGAATGCGTGCCGACGTGCTCAAGGCGGAGTTTAAGAAGGGCGGGCAGTTGCAGGACTTACTACTGCGGTACACGCAAGCCTTCCTCACGCAGGTAGCGCAGGGCGCGGCATGTAATCGCGCCCACGGCGTGGACGGGCGGCTGGCGAAGTGGCTCTTGATGAGTCAGGACAGGTCACACTCGAAGGAATTAGGCTTAACGCATGAGTTCATCAGCCAGATGTTGGGCGTGCGTCGCGCAGGCGTCACCGAAGCCGCAGGTCAACTCAAACAGTTGGGCTTAATAAATTACAGGCGCGGTAATGTCACTATCCTCGACCGCGAAGGGCTGGAAGCCGTATCTTGTGAATGTTACCCGATTCTGAAGAAAGAGTTTGCTCGCTTATTAAGCGGTAACGGTCACACGCTCTAAAATTAAAGCCTGCGCCCTGCTGTCCCAAATTACTACCTCTCTACTCCGTACCGTTTGGTGAGTCAAATATATTATTGCCCAAATTTGAGATTCACCCTCCCTTCATCCTTCCGCCTTCATCCTTGCTTTTCTTGTGGCTCGTGTGGTGCTAACTTATAGGGGCGAGCCTCGCAACGATTGCGGGCTCGTATGCGTCTAAGGATGGATGCGCGCCGATGCGTCGAATGCTTTCGAGCGCCGGGTGAAGGAAAGTGACAGAGCTTTTCGAGAATTTCGAGGTCAACCGTGAGCCCTTCTGGCCGGTCATTCTGCGCCTGGTTGGGGCGTCGCTGCTCTTTCATACGGCGCTCGTCCTCTGCGCCGTGTATGTGCCCGGCGTGCGCAGTGCTCTGAATATCGCTTACCTCTTCTCGGACGCCAGGTACGTTGACGAGGACTACAACCGGACTGTGATAGGCGAGCGCGCACAGGTCATAGACCTCGCCAAAGAGAAGTTCCACTACCCGGAAGGATACTTCTCGACGGGCGCTGCGCAGCCAGACCCTTTCGCGCCGGAGATCATCGCGCAGACGCAGCCTGTGCCGGTCTTCATACCGCCCAAGCCGCTGCCGACTCCGACGCCCGTGCCGACGCCACAGCCTTCTCCCTCGCCTTCGCCTGCGGCCTCTCCCTCGCCCCAGGCATCGCCCTCGTCCAGTCCGGCGGTGGCGGGCGCGACGCCCTCTGTCGCTGTGGCCAACCCTTCGCCGAGGACACCGGAGGAGGCCGAGAGGGAGCTCAACAGGGTAGCCGCCGAACATAATGTGGAACGGCCCAATGAGGATGCCATCAATAAGAAGCCGCTCAAAGACTGGCTCGCTCGCAACAACGAGCGGAAGGTCAAGGGCGAGCTCGATCTGAACGGAACCATCGAGATGGTCATCGAGGCCGAGCTTAACGAGGATGGGACGCTGCGCAACGCCGAAGTGGTGCAGAAGGAGGGCGACCCGCGCCTGGTGGAAGCCGCCAAGGAACTGGTCGCCGCCATCGGCGACAGCAAGGTGCTCGGCTTCATGAAAAAGGATGTCAGGAAGTTGCGCATCACCATCAAGCTCGATCAGAACGAGGTGGTGGCGAGGGTCGAATCCGAGGCCAACTCCGTGGAACGCGCCAAGGAATTGTCGGGAGTCTTCAACTGGTTCTTAGTCGGAGGCGCAATCAAGAAGAAGGGCGAGGATGAGGAGATTCTCTATAAGAGCACGAGCGTGTCAGCCGACGGCAAGCAGTTGATCGTCAACTTCAAAATGCCGCGCGCGACCGCCGCCAGTATGCTCGCCAAGCATGTGCCGACGAGTTAGATAACACAGGCTCGAATAGTTGCCGGAGCATCGCCGCTCTCTCTCGGCTTTTTTTCCAGACGCGCTTAACTTTTTTCGCAGGATATGCACACGTCCAGAATCAACAATGCATCGCTTTTCGTGACTGTGCTCTCGGCCTGCCTCGGTCTCGTCATGACGGGTGTGCCCGCTCATGCTCACACGCAGCCAGGGATTGGCGTGGCGGTCGAGAGGTCTCAGGCGCTCGTCGCCGGTACGACCTCCCAGCAGCTATCGCCGCAGCAGGCCCGCAAACTGGCCGCCGCCGCCAACTCATATTTCCAGATCGCCGCCTGCCATATTCGGCTCGAACCGGCGGAAGTTTTCTACCACAACACACTGGCCCTCTCCGGCACAGATCAACTCCTCGTCGTGACACGCCTGCCGCGCGCAGGTCTCCCGGCACTGCTCGCGGAGCAGCAGCGGGCGACCATCTAAGCAGCCTCGAAGCGAAAGCACACGACTTCAAACTGCCCTCGCTTGCCTCCGTTTCATCCCTTCCCTTACAATCGTCTGTTGCGCATTTCAGTGCGCTTTAGACTCTCTATCAACTGTGTGCTTCGCCCTGGGCAGGTGGAATAAAGATCATGATTGACAAGTTTTTAACCAAAGTTTTCGGCAGCAGTAACCAGCGTTATCTGAAGACGATTCGCCCCGTCATCGAGCGCATCAACGAGTTTGAGCCTGCGGTCAAGCGACTCTCGGACGACGAGTTGCGGGCGCGCACCGCTCACTTTAAAGAGCAGGTCGCACGCGCCGTCGAGGATGCCACAGACCCCATAGATCGTAAGCGACGCGAGCGCGAGATTCTGGACGAGTTGCTGCCCGAAGCCTTCGCCACCGTGCGCGAGGCGAGCGTGCGCGCTACTGGTATGCGCCACTTCGACGTGCAGTTGATCGGCGGGCTCGTCCTTCACGAAGGCAAGATCGCAGAGATGCGCACGGGCGAAGGCAAGACGCTCGTCGCCACGCTGCCCTCTTACCTGAACGCTTTGACGGGCAGGGGCGTCCACGTCGTCACCGTCAACGACTACCTGGCCTCGCGCGACGCCGAGTGGATGGGCCAGATTCATCGCTTCCTTGGCCTTGAGGTCGGCTGCATCCAGAATGACATGGACGACTTTGAGCGCCAGGCCGCCTACGCCGCAGATATTACGTACGGAACCAATAACGAGTTCGGCTTCGATTACCTGCGCGACAACATGAAGTTTGATCTGGCGACCTGCGTGCAGCGCGGCCACTACTTCGCCATCGTTGACGAGGTTGACTCCATCCTCATTGACGAAGCGCGCACGCCCCTCATCATCTCCGGCGCTTCAGACGAAGCCACGGACAAGTATTACAAGGCCGACGCCATCATCCCGCAGCTTAAGAAGGGCGAGAAGCGCGAAGAGGACAATACGACCGTCGGCGACTATCTCGTTGACGAAAAGCAGCACACGGCAGTGCTGACGGAAGAGGGCGTTGATAAGGCCGAGCGGCTGCTGGGCGTCGGCAATCTCTACGACCCGTCGAACATGGACTTGCTGCACTGCGTCGAGCAGGCTTTGAAGGCGCACACGCTCTACAAGCTCGATCACCAGTACGTCGTGCAGGACGGCGAAGTGATTATCGTTGACGACTTCACGGGCCGCTTGATGAAGGGCCGTCGCTGGTCTGACGGGCTACACCAGGCGGTCGAAGCCAAAGAGGGCGTCAAGATCGAAAGAGAGAACCAGACCTTAGCCACCATCACACTGCAAAACTATTTCCGCCTCTACGAAAAGCTTTCCGGCATGACGGGCACGGCGGAGACGGAGGCGGCGGAGTTTCATTCCACCTATAAGCTGGACGTGATCGTCATCCCGACCAATCAGCCAATGGTGCGCACCGATAACCCCGATGCCATTTACCGCACGCTGCCGGAGAAATGGGACGCCGTGGTCGAAGAGATCAAGGAGTGCCATGAGAAGGGACAGCCCACGCTCGTCGGCACGGTCTCGGTCGAGAACTCTGAGCTGATCGCGCGCCGCCTGCTCAAAGACGGCATCCCGCATAACGTCCTGAACGCGAAGTTTCACGAGCGCGAAGCAGAGATCGTCGCGCAGGCTGGGCGCAAAGGCGCTGTCACCATCGCCACCAACATGGCCGGGCGCGGCACGGACATCCTGCTCGGCGGCAACCCGGAATTCATGGCGCGCGAATTTTTAAAGCGCGACGAGATAGACCCGGACGAGGCGACGGACGAGCAGTGGGAAGAGGCGCTCTCGCACGCCAAGCGCATCGTCGAAGAGGAACACAAGGAAGTGGTCTCGCTCGGCGGGCTGCACATCATCGGAACGGAGCGTCACGAATCGCGTCGCATTGATAACCAGTTGCGCGGTCGCGCCGGTCGCCAGGGCGACCCCGGCTCATCTCGCTTCTTCCTCTCTTTGGAAGACGACCTGATGCGCATCTTCGCCGGGGACAAGGTCAAGGCTCTGATGCAGCGACTCGGGATGGAGAAGGGCGTCGCCATCGAATCCAAGATGGTCTCCAAGCGCATAGAGGGCGCGCAGAAGTCTGTCGAAGGCCGCAACTTTGAATCGCGCAAGCACCTGCTCGAATACGACGACGTGATGAACAAGCAGCGCGAGACCATCTACGGCCTGCGGCGACAGTTGATGGAAGAGCCGGACCAGCGCGAATACCTGTTGGGCGAAACGGGCGTGGCGCGAGACCTCCTCGCAGACCTGACCAAGCAGTATCTCAACCCTGACATTGCGCCCGACGATTGGGATCTGGTGAACTACAAGGTACAGCTCGATTCCATCTATGATTTCGACGCCGATGCCGAAGGGATTGATTTCGCCAACTCCACCTCGGAAGAGATCGAGCAGGCCATCTGGGAAAAACTCAAGGCCCGCTACGCCGAGAAAGAGCAGCAGATCGGCGTCGAGGCGATGCGCACCTACGAGCGCATCATCATGCTCAATATCATCGACGCGCAGTGGAAAGACCACCTGCTCTCCATAGATCACCTCAAGCAGGGCATAGGCTTGGTCGGCTACGGGCAGAAAGACCCGCTCGTCGAATACAAGAAGCAGAGCTTCGATCTCTTCCAGGCGATGCTCGACCGCATTGACCAGACGACCATTCGCTCGCTCTTCAATCTACAGGTCGTGACAGAGCAAGCGCCCGAACAGATTCAGCAGCGGCGCGCGCCACGCCGTCCGTCGGCTCTGACCTTCACCGGGCCCAACCAGGGAGCGACCGCCGCCGGTGAGGAAGCCGCCAAGACCAAGACGATCACGCGCGCCCAGCCCAAGGTTGGGCCCAACAAGCCCTGCCCCTGCGGCTCCGGCAAGAAGTACAAGAAGTGCTGCGGCGCTTGAACGGCGCGCGCAGCCTGATAAGGAACCGATCATGTCAGGGCCTCGCCGCACCCTTACCCCTATCTTCATCGCAGCGCTGCTCGTCGCCACGCCGCGCTTGCTCTACGGCTTAGACCTTCGGGCCCACGCCGTAGAGCAAGCGCAGGCCGCGACAGTTGACGAAGTTGCGCGCGCCATCAGGCTCTACGAGCAGGGAGATTCCCTCGCCGCCGCCGAGACGCTGCGCCGTTCCGTCAAGCTTCACAAGGATAATCCGAGCGCCTGGCTCTACCTCGGATTGGCCCTCAACCGCGTGGGCCAGATCAAAGAAGCGCGCAAGGCATTTGAAACCGCCGTCAAGCTCAATCCGAACTCCTCAGAGGCGCACACGGGCTGGGCCTACACGCTGCTGCTCGCAAACAAAATGGGTGAAGCCGTCCGCGAAGCCGAGAGCGCGCTGGCCTTAAATGCGAAGAATGCGGTCGCGCACTACATCATCGGTGTCGTGCGTTTGAGAACTAACGAGCCTGCCAACGCACTCAGGGAGGCCGAAGAGTCCTTGCACGACGACCCAAACTTTTCCGCCTCGCTGCTCCTCAAATGTCAGGCGCTGCTCGGCCTCTACGTGGTCGAGTTTTTCAGCAGTGAGCAGCCCTCCCTCGCGGGCAATGTAACTCCCGCGGCGCGTAAGCACTCGCGGCTCAAGGAGGCCTATGAGAGTCTTGAGAAATACCTTCAGGCTAATAGGCAGGCGAGAGACTTGAAGCTCTGGCGTGACCAGTTGGAGGCGCTGCGCCCGTACGCCGAGAACGCGGACAAGCCCGCCTCCGAACGCACTGTGTTTGCCCCCGGCGAGGTGACGACGAAGGCCCGCATACTCTTCAAGCCCCAGCCTGGTTACACGATTCAGGCGCGCGGAGCGGGCATTGCGGGGACAGTGGTTCTGCGCGCAATCCTGGCCGCCGACGGCACGGTCCAGAACATCCTGCTGCTACGCTCCCTGAGCCACGGCCTCTCGGAAGAAGCCATCAGCGCCGCGCGCAAGATCAAATTTACTCCGGCCACTAAGGACGGTCGCCCGGTTTCGCAGTTCATTCAAATCGAATACAGCTTCAATTTCTATTAAGTGCTAAGATGAAGTCCTGACTTCATGAGTGCTAACGTCACATCAACCAATCCGCTGGTCAAAGCCATCGTCACGGGGACGGCTCCGCCGCAGGCGCGCATGATGGCTGCGCGCGGGCTGCTTCCGCTGCCGCAGGCTGACTTGCTTGAGGCGCTCGTGGCCCTGCGCGCGAGCGACAACGCGGAGGTGGCCAGCGCTGCCGACTCAACGCTTGAGTCGCAGGACGCGAGCGAGCTGTTGGAGATCGCCAGGACGAGCGAGACAGCGCCCGCCGTCCTCTCTTATCTCGCCACGAGCCGCAGCGCCGGACGCGAGATTCAAGAGGCCGTCACGCTTAATCACAACACGCCCGATGAAGCCATCGCCTTACTCGCCACTTCGACCACCGATGGGTCACTACTCGAACTGATCGCCATTAACCAGCAGCGACTCATACGCGCTCCGGCCATCATAGAGGCTCTCATCAACAACCCTTCGCGCACGCCCGAGGCCGAGCGTAGAGCGCGCGAGACGCGCCGCGAGTTCTTCGAGAAAGAGCGCGGCGCACAGCAGATCGCCGACGAACTGCGTGCGCGCGGCGAGACGGCTGCCGCAGAGTTTTTCGAGAGCGCGGAGTCTGTCGGCGCGGACGCGACCTTTCAGGCAGAGGATGCCTGGCTCATCGCCAAGCACATCGAAGTCTCAGACGATGATATAGACGACTCCTGGCTGGCGATGGAGCGCATCGAGCAGCTTATCGAAGAGAGTTTTGAGCAGAGAGCTGCCAACGCCGAGCGCGTCATCGCCGATGCGCGCCTGGAAGGCGATGAAGTCTCGCCCGAGCGCATCTCCCTCATCCGCCGCATCATGATGATGACCGTCAAGGATCGCATCAAGCTCGGCATGAAAGGCGACCGCGAAGCGCGCGCCATACTCATACGCGATTCAAACAAGGTCGTCGCCGCAGCCGTCATACATAACCCGCGCATCACCGATCACGAAGTCGAAAACATCGCGGCCATGAGGACTGTCTCTGACGAAGTGCTGCGCATGATAGCGATGAACAGGGCATGGGCGCGCAGCTACCCGATCATCCTCAACCTCGCGCGCAATCCGCGCACGCCGATTCCCACCGCCGTCACCATTCTTCCGCGCATACATAACCGCGACCTACAGGGCATCACGCAGAATCGCAACGTCTCGGAGGCCGTCCGCCGCCAGGCCTATCGTCTCGTCCAGACGCGCACGGGCCATTGAATCAGTTTGACAAGGAGCACGCCGCCTCCATAGAATCCGCCCGACTGTTCCCCGCCACTTGCGTGTCCGTCAATCGAATCTCCCCCTTCGCTTCCGGGCCTTCGGCTCACGCCTTTCATGCCGGAAAAGCGCGAGCTGTTTACGACAACAACCGCGCGCCTTGATTCAAAGACGCGCCGCCATTTAGCCAGAAAGGCTCACAAAGATGCATATACTCGCGTGGATTATTTTCGGATTGATCGCAGGCGTGATCGCTAAGATTCTGATGCCGGGCGATGATCCGGGCGGTTTTATCATCACCATTCTGCTGGGAATCGCAGGCGCAATCGTCGGCGGATTTCTCGCCGGGCTGCTCGGTCTCGCGGGCGAAACGGGAAGCTTCGGCGACCGTGGCTTTCTTATCCGCCTCGCCTTTGCCGTCATCGGCGCGATCATTCTACTCGTTCTCTATCGCCTTATCGCCGGGAGACGAACCTGAAAACAGTGACGAGTGGCGAGTGACAAGTGACGAGTTAAGAAAACTTTCTTCCTACTCATCACTTGTCACTCGTCACTCGTCACCGTAGTTAAAATATTTCTGAGCCTTTGCGCATCACTGACCAGGCCACGTCCGTCAGCGTGTGACTCGCCGCGCCCCACCAGAGCCCTGCCAGTATGGCCCAGGCGGCGTGGCGGCCAACGCTGCGCCCGGCGCTCGCCTGAATGGCTCGCCACGCTTCCGCAAAGCCCTCGAAAGTCGGCGGCGCGCCGCCCATCAGCGCCGCCCTCAGGTAGACCGCCGCCGCGATTATGAGCGCCAGCACGAGGGCGAAATAGATGACGCGAATCAACGTCCCGAAGATGATGCCGTGAGACCAGCGCGAGCGATGCTTGAACAGCATACGGTAAGGCAGCCAGAGAAAGCGAAAGAGCCCCCAGCGCGTGTACTGGCGCGACTGAATATCCAGGTCGGGGCCGAACATAAAGCCGCCGAACAACATCGAGAGCGTCGAGAGAGTCCCGAGCGCAATGCTTCCGCTCAATCCCCACGCCGCCACGAAAGTCGGCGCGGCAAGAATGATCGTCACGACATCATGTGTTCTTCCCGAAGGCATCCCTTTTGTCCCTGAAAATTATCGGTAAGGAGGCTGGTCAACGACAGCCTTCTTATATCCCTCTTCGAGACCTCTCTCATAGCCCGATCTGTTCGCCGCCCGCCAGATTGAGACAAAGGCCAGGGCGACCAGAAAGAAAGACATGATGAGCCCGGTCCCCACAGCATCCGTATAAAACCACCTTAAAGAGAGAGCCTTGGATAAGGAGGCGGCGAACATGACGGAAGGAGCATGTATCAGCCAGCCCACCAGTCCCATCGCTACGGAATGATCGTTTTCTTTTGACGATTGACCGGAACGCCGCCAGAGCCTCGGCCAGAGGAAGAGAAGCAGCAGGAAGAAGATCGTATAGAATGTCCATTCTCTCATATGTGTTCTCTCCGCGTTGAGCCATCGATGATCGCAGCAATATCGTGCAACCCTTCGCGGCGACCTTCCTCAGTCTCGGATTGCCTGCCCGGCGTTGCGCTCATCATCCTCAACTGCACTGATACGTCAATCATCCGATAAGTACCCGGCAGTACGGCGAAATTAAAAGCAATGATAGCCCATTCATGATAGCTGATGTTGGAGATTAACATATCGCGCAAGATCAAAAACAGATGCCGGGCGGCGCGCAACTGCTTTTTACTGCCTTCTCACATCCGATACCTGTTCTTACCGTTTGCGACTTTGTCCTCTCCGCATTAGACTACCCTGGAAGTTTCCACTAGATGGGCAAACACGGAAAAGTACAAACTGCGCTTGAGTATCTGGCGGCGCGCTCAATTCTCACCGGGCTTGGACTGTTGCCGCGCCCCTTAGCCGTCACTCTCGGTCGCGGAATCGGGCGCGTCGCTTACACCTTCGGCGGAAGGCTGCGGCGCACGGGCGAGCGCAATCTGCAACTCGCTCTTCACAACCTGAGCGAGGATGAGCGCGCCAAGATTCTTCGTGGCTGCTTTGAGAATCTGGGCCGCCTGCTCGGCGAGTTCAGCCAGTTACAGCGGGCCACGCCGGACAGCCTGCGCGACCGTATTGTGTGCGAGGGGCTGGAAAACCTCGAAGCCGCGCGCAACTCCGGGCGCGGAGTTATTCTCTTCACCGGTCATCTGGGCGCTTGGGAGCTTTCAAGCTTCGCTCTTTCGGCCTTCGGCTACCCGATGAGCTTTCTCGCCCGTCGCATAGATAATCCCAAAGTCGAAGAACTCGTCGAGACGACGCGCACGCGCTTCGGCAATCGCTCGATTGATAAACGCAGCGCTGCCCGGCCCATGCTGCGCACACTGCGCGCGGGCGGAATCGTCGGCATTCTCGTAGACCTCAACACTCATCCGCATGAAGCCGTCTTCGTTGACTTCTTCGGCATCCCGGCTTCGACCACCTCCGGGCTCGCCACGCTTGCACTGCGCACAGGAGCAGATGTGCTCCCCGTCTTCATTCCCTGGGATGCCGAGCGGCGGCGCTTCGTTCTGCGCGTCGATCCGCCGCTTGAGGTGGAGCGTACGGGGGATGAAGCTGAAGATGTGCGCCGCCTGACCGCACAGTTCACCTCGATTATTGAAAGCTACGTGCGGCGCTTCCCGGGACAATGGCTTTGGATTCACAGGCGTTGGAACACACGCCCGGCGGGAGAAGTAAATTTTTATGCGAGCCCGTCGGCCACCCAATTGCAGCGCCAAACTGACTAATCTAAGGGGCTTTATCCTCCTGTTTACAACGCTTTACATGCCCTGCCGCCGGCTCCTCTGGAACTCGACCCAATCACTTTGTCACAAAATTATTGAGATTCAGTAAATTTTGTGCTTGACAGCTCACAAAACTTCGGTATAATTTCGCACATACCGAGCAGCGACAACCCCCAAATTAAGGCATGCTTCGGTAACAGATGGTTGACAATGTGGCTGTTAACGCTTTCTAGAGAGGCTCCGTTGAAAGGTGCGTAGGGCTTCAAATGCTGGCGCGTTATATTTCTTTAGGCCACGCGGCTTTATCTCGCCCCTACACACGCACCGCCTATAAATTACAGAATCGGCCATAAGTGACGATTCTCAGTTCATTGCCAACGCCACCCTGATCTCCGAGCCTGCCCTGAAAGTTTCGCCCCGTCAGTCCAAAAGATTGACGGGGCTCCCCTCTTTTTAGCCTCAAATTTTGCCCGCGCGGTTTTTGTCCGTCCCCTTCGGCAAACGACCTACATCGCCAGCCCGCCGTCAACCTGTATGACTTGCCCTGTGATATAGCGCGCTTCTTCTGAGAGCAGGAAGCAGGCTATGCGGGCTACCTCGTCGGCTTCGGCGAAACGCCCGAGCGGGATCTGTGCGAGCAGCTTGGCCTGGTAGGCTTCATCCAACGCGCCCGCCATATCTGTGGCAACCAATCCGAGCGCAAGAGCGTTGACCGTCACCTTGCGACTCGCCACTTCTCTGGCCAGCGCCTTGGTGAGGCCGATCAGACCGGCCTTCGAGGCAGAGTAGTTCGATTGGCCTGCCATCCCGACGACGCCGCTGATCGAAGAGATATTCAGGACGGAGCCGCCGCCTTCCTGCCTGAGCATGACGCGCAGGGCTGCGCGCGCGAAGTTCCAGGGGCCCTTGAGATTCGTATCAATCACGGCGTCCCAGTCATCTTCCTTCATCCGCAGGATCAAATTATCGCGTGTGATACCGGCGTTATTGACCAGGAAATCTATGCGGCCAAAGGCGTCTTTGGTCTGTTTGACCATCTCGGCGGCGGCCTCCATTTGCGCCACGTCGCACTGCATGGAGAGCGCCTGTCCGCCGTAGCCTTCGATCTCAGCCTTGATGGTCTCGGCTGCTGCGGCGCTCGTGGCGTAATTGAAAGCGACGTGCGCGCCGCGCCGCGCAAGCTCAAGGGCGATGGCGCGACCGATACCTCGCGTTGCGCCCGTCACGATGGCCGCACGGCCAGAGAACTGCTTTTCTGAATCGCTCAAAATCTTTCGTCCTCCATTCATAAAGCAGATGCCGGATGCCAGATGTGAGCAACTGCTTTGGACTGACCTCTAACATCTAGTATCCGGCATCTGCTTTTATAGTTTTAGCGAGCGAAGGTATTCGGTGAACTCCGGCGCGAGGTCTGGACGTTTGAGGGCGAACTCGACTGTTGCGATCAGGAAGCCCAATTTGTCGCCCGCGTCGTGGCGTGTTCCGTTGAAGCGCACGGCGTAGAAGGGTCGCTTCTTCAAGAGAGCGCGCATCGCGTCCGTGATCTGTATCTCGCCGCCTGCGCCGGGGCGCGTCCCTTCTATCTCGTCGAAGATGTCCGGCGTCAGAATATAGCGCCCGATGATGGCCAGATCGGACGGCGCTTCATCGAAGGGCGGCTTTTCGACCATATCCTTGATCTTGTAAACCCCATCGCTTATCTCTTCCGCATCAATCACGCCGAAGCGCGAGATGGCTTCGCCTGCAACCTGCATTGTGCCCAGCACGGGAGCATCGTACTTCTCATAAACATCAAGCATCTGGCGCAGCGCGGGCACTTCCGCATCCACTATGTCGTCGCTGAGCATGACGGCGAAGGGCTCATCTCCCACCAGGTCTCGCGCCTGAAGAATGGCGTGTCCGAGGCCGAGCGCCTCTTTCTGCCGCACGTAGCTGATGCGCGCCATTTCGGAGATGGCGTGCGTCTCTTCAAGCTCCTCATTCTTGCCGCGCTGCTCAAGGAGGTGTTCGAGCTCGAACGAGATGTCGAAATGGTCTTCGATGGCGTTCTTGCCGCGCCCCGTAACGATGATGACGGATTCGACGCCGGAGGCCACGGCCTCTTCGACCACGTATTGAATGAGCGGCTTATCGACGAGCGCCAGCATCTCTTTCGGAGAAGCTTTGGTCGCGGGCAGAAATCGCGTGCCCAGGCCAGCCGCCGGGAATACAGCTTTACGAATTCGTTTTGGCATAAATTAATCCCATCAAAAAATTTCTCTACTCCGAATGCACTCGCTCATCAAGATGAGCGAGAGAGTCATGATTTGCCCTTCTCTTGACACACGCGTGCGGCGTCGTCTAGCCTGACCTTTTTCGATTGACGCCTTTGTATAAGGCGTATCTCATACCATACCTTGAAGGACGGCAGCAAATGCTCGATCTCAACTTCGTCCGGGAAAACCTGGAAAGGGTGCGCGCGGCGCTCGAAGCGCGCGCTTTTCCGACCGAGGCGCTCGACCGATTCGCACACGCTGATGCAGAGCGTCGCCGCATCATCAGTGAATCCGACCAGCTCAACGCTGAGCGCAATAGTTCGAGCCGCGAGATCGGCGCACTGATGAAAGAGGGCAAGCGTGAAGAGGCCGAAGAACGGCGTCGCTCCGTGGGCCAACTGAAAGACCGTATCGCGGAGCTTGACCGTGCGCGTGATGAAGCGGAGGAGCGGATGCGCGAACTGCTCTCGACGCTGCCGAACGTCCAGCACGAGAGCGTGCCGGTCGGCGCGGACGAAACGGCCAACCGCGAAGAGAGGCGCTGGGGCACGCCGCCGGCCTTCGACTTCGAGCCCAGAGATCACGTCGATCTGGGCACGGCGCTCGGCATCTTAGACCTTGAGCGCGCGGCCAAGATTGCGGCGGCGCGTTTCGCTATTCTGAGCGGCGCGGGCGCTCGTCTCGAACGCGCGCTCATCAACTTCATGCTCGACCTGCACACGCGCGAGCACGGCTACACGGAGACGCTGCCGCCCTTCATCGTCAACGCGGCTTCGCTCTACGGCACGGCCCAGCTTCCGAAATTTGAAGACGATCTCTTCAAGCTGACGGACGAGCGCAATCTCTATCTCATCCCGACAGCCGAAGTCCCCGTCACCAATATTCATCGTGAAGAGATACTGGACGCCACGCAACTGCCGATGAGGATGGTGGCCTACACGCCATGCTTTCGTTCGGAGGCCGGGAGCTACGGGCGCGACACGCGCGGCGTGATTCGACAGCACCAGTTCGAGAAGGTCGAGCTGGTCAAGCTCTCGCTGCCCGAAAATTCTTATGAAGAGCTGGAATCGCTGACGCGGAATGCGGAAACGATCTTGCAGAGACTCGGGCTCGCCTATCGCGTCGTGACGCTCTCGACCGGCGACATAGGCTTCGGCCCAAGCAAAACCTATGACATAGAGGTCTGGCTGCCATCGCAAAATAATTACCGCGAAATCTCTTCGTGCTCGAACTATGAAGCCTTCCAGGCCCGTCGAGCGCAGATTCGCTTTCGTCGCGCGGGCGGCGCAAAGCCCGAATACGTGCATACGCTCAACGGCTCCGGCCTCGCCGTCGGTCGCACATGGATCGCCATCCTCGAAAACTACCAGCAGGCGGACGGCTCAGTCGTCATCCCGGAAGTCTTGCGCCCTTACATGCACGGTCTGGAAAAAATAGAAGCCAGCAAGTAGCAGTCATGTAGGAAACTGAAAGGCAGCGAGTGACATTCCCACTCGCTGCCCTCTTCTTTCCGCCTGCGCCTTACTGTCTGATACCAAGTTGCAATCCAAAGAGAGGACGCGAGGCCATGCAGTCAGTACCGCCAAAGGTCTCTGGCGGGTGATGCCGATGCTTGAGACCCGCCCGAGAGCTTTGGCGGTGCTGACCTCTTTGTCTATGGCAACCTGGTATTACTTGATGCGTATATCGAAAGGCATGAGGGCCATCGTCTCGCCGCGCTGCATGCGGCCCAGCATCTGCGCGTAGCGGAGCGTGCGCTGCACGTCTTCGGGAAGCGTTTCGATGACGGCGCGCTGTTGCCCTGCCCTGACCTCATCTTCACCCTTGAACAGGTCTTCAAAGAAGCTGCGCGGGTATGGAAGGATAACGCGCTGTATGCCTTTGTCGGCGGGAATGGCGGCGAGCTGGCGGGCAAGCTCGACGGCGCGGTCCAGTCCGCCGAACTCGTCCACGAGGCCGTTGGCTTTGGCCTGCTCGCCCGTCCAGACGCGCCCCTGCGCGATGGAGTCTATGTATTCGGGAGCGCGATTGCGCCCACGCGCGACCTTCGGGATAAACTCGTCGTAGTAGGTGCTCTTGATGATCGCCTCAAAACGCGCGCGCTCGTCCGGCGTGAAAGGCTCTGTCTCGCGGAACATCCCGGCGTTTTTGCCGCGCATGACGTACTCTGTGGAAATCCCCAGCCAGTCATAGAACCCTTTCAAGACGGGTTTTCCGGCGAAGATTCCGATGGAGCCCGTGAAGGTCGAAGGCTCGGCGACAATCTTGCTGGCGTTGCAGGAGATGTAGTAGCCGCCCGAGGCCGCCGCATCGCCCATCGAGACGACGACGGGCTTCTTTTGCCTGGCGTCCTCGACGGCACGCCAGATCAGGTCGCTCGCGTAGGAAGAGCCGCCGGGGCTGTCCACCCTGAGCACTATGGCGCGAATCTTCTGATCGTCGCGCGCATCGTTGAGCGCCTTGACGACCGTATCGGAGCCGACAGACTGGCTGCCGCGCGGGCTGTTTTCAGACCTGCCCAGGTCAATCGAGCCCGAGGCGTAGATAATAGCGATGCGCTCGCCCTTGTTGAGGCCGAGCGATTCCGGGCTTACCTCTCTATACTCTGAGCCCTTCACGATATGCAGCTTGTCGGAGTCTTTGTAGCCGAGACGTTTCTTCAATTCCTTCTCGACTTCTTCACGATAGTTAGCGCCGTCAATCAAGCCGTTGGCCTGGGCCTGCGCGGGGCTGAAGGGGGCTTGGTCTATCAGCGCGCGCACGTCTTCGGGAGATTTCTTGCGCGTCGTGGCAATCGCATTGACGATGCGATTGGTCAGGTCATCGAGCAGGGAGTTGATCACCAGGCGATGCTCTTCCGACATCTCTTTGCGCGTGAACATGTCGGGCGCGTTCTTGTACTTGCCGATCTGGAAAACGTCCGGGTAGACGCCGAGCTTATCCAGAGAGCCGCGAAAGAACATGACCTGCGCGGCCAGCCCGTTGATGAAGAGGTCGCCGGGGGGGGCCATGTAGATGCGGTCGCAGGCGGTCGCAATGTAATACTCCTTATTGAGCCCGTACTCCATGTAGGCGTAAACGGGTTTGCCCGAAGTGCGATAGTCCGCGATGGCATCACGTATCTCGTCCGCCTTGGCCCAACCGGCGTCCGACGGATGTATCTCAAGCAGCACTGCGCCGATTCTCTTATCAACCTTGGCCTTCTTGAGCTGCATCAGGAGATTGGCGAGCGATTCGTCGCTTCCGCCCAGCAGCCGCCGCATCGGGTCTTCCGACACGTAATCCGGCAAAGACCCGCTGATTCTGAGCGCCAGCACGCTATTGTCTTTAATGTTCGGCTCGCTGCCGCGCAGCATCGCAAAGATGAGAGCGATGCCGATAATCACAACCACCAGCAGCGCGACCAGTATGCCGGAAATGACGAGAACGATTTTTCGTGTACGTGACATTGCCATAACTAATTCCTGAATCAAACAGAACTTCCGCAGGCCAACTCCTGCTATTTAAAAGGGAGCGTGATCTTAATGTTTCTACGTAATCAAAAGTGAAAAGGTTTAAGAGCAGGGATAAGGGCAGAAGGCGGAAGTAAAAGCTTTCGAGACAGGAAAACATTCCTTTCATCCTTCCGCCTTCATCCCTTCTTCACTATCCACCCGCCGCCGATCACTTCGTCGTCGCGGTAAAAGACTGTGGCCTGTCCGGGGGTGATGGCGCGTTGCGGTTCGTCGAAGGTGATTCGTGCGCGCCCTTGCGGCAGCGGGGCGACGAGAGCTGGCGCAGGCTGATGGCGATAGCGGACTCGCACTTCGGCGCGCACGGGCCGGGCGGGCGAGTCAAAGGCGACCCAGTTGACGCCTGCGGCGATAAACTCTTCGCTCAACAACTCCTCCTGTGGGCCCACCGTGACGCGGTTTCGCGCCGCATCAATCGAGATAACGTAGAGCGGGCGCTCGCTCGCCACGCCTATCCCCCGACGCTGCCCGACCGTATAGCGATGAATGCCCTGATGTGTGCCGAGCCTGTGCCCTTCTGCGTCGACGATCTCGCCCGCGCCGGGCTGTCGCTCCTCTTCGCCTTCGGATTCGAGGTAACGATCTATAAAGGCCGCGTAGTTGCCGTCCGGCACGAAACATATCTCCTGCGATTCGGACTTCTCGGCCACGGCCAATTCGCTGCGCCGCGCAATCTCGCGCACCTCCGGCTTGGACATCTCTCCGAGCGGAAACAGAGCGCGCGCGAGCTGCTCCTGCGTCAACTCCCAGAGAAAGTAGGATTGATCTTTTTGCAGATTGAGACCGCGCAGCAGGCGATAGCGACCCGCCCGCTCGTCAAGCCGCACGCGCGCGTAATGGCCCGTCGCCACCTTTTCGCAGTCGAGGCTGGCGGCCAGACGATCAAGCGAAGCGAACTTCAAGCGACTGTTGCAGGAGACGCACGGAATCGGCGTCTCGCCGCTGAGATAGCTTGTGACGAACGGCTGGACGACCTCGCGCTCGAAATCTCTTTCGAGATTGAGCACGTAGAAGGGAAAACCCAGCTCTTCGGCGACCCGCCGCGCGTCGTACACGTCATCGAGCGAGCAACAACGCGACGGCATCGGCTCGCCGTGCTCATCCAGGCTCAAGCCCCGACGCTGATTCCATAACTGCATCGTAAAGCCGACCAGCTCGTGACCTTCGGCCTTCAAGATTGCCGCCGCCGCGCTCGAATCCACGCCGCCGCTCATTGCCACTGCGATCTTCATATAAAACCAGTAATGAGTGACGAGCGACAGGTGACGAGTTGAAAAAACAGAAGCTTTGCCCTCAGCTTGTCACTCGTCAATAGTCACCTGTCACTGCTTTTTCCGTCCGTTTGCCGCCCCTTCGCGGCGGGTGTTAAGATGCTGCTCTGTTTAGATAAGCAGACCTACTACAAACGTATAAGGATACCTCAAACGGGGCGAAACGTCAGCCGGCGATGGACTTGCACCGCAGCCTTGAATTCACAGAGAACCCTTTAAGAGACGAACAGAAACGAAGATCATGCCTGAAAGAGCCATTGAAGAGTACAGAGTTACGGACGAGCCTTATTATCTGGCGGTGGCGCGCGAGGTCGAGCTGTTTGAGGCGGCGCACGCCGTGCGCCTGCCCGTCATGCTCAAGGGGCCCACGGGGTGCGGCAAGACGCGCTTTGTCGAGCACATGGCCTGGCGCCTGGAGAGACCGCTCATTACCGTCGCCTGTCACGAAGACCTCTCGGCGACAGACCTCGTCGGGCGTTTCCTGCTCGAAGGCGAAGAGACCGTCTGGCATGATGGCCCACTGACGGCAGCCGTCCGCAACGGCGCGATCTGCTACCTGGATGAAGTCGTCGAAGCGCGCAAAGACACGGTCGTTATCATTCACCCGCTGACGGATGACCGCCGCCGCCTGCCGATTGAAAAGCGCGGCACGATCCTGGACGCGCCCCCGGATTTCATGCTCGTCGTCTCATACAATCCGGGCTATCAATCCATTCTCAAGGATTTGAAACAATCCACGCGCCAGCGCTTCATCGCCATCGAGTTCGACTACCCGCCGCCCGATCTGGAAGCCGAGATCGTCGCGCGCGAAGGCGGCATAGACGAAGCGACCTCGCGCGACCTGGTGCTCATCGGCCAGAAGGTGAGAAACCTTCGCGGGCACGGGCTGGAAGAAGGCGTCTCGACGCGCCTGCTGATCTACGCCGCGCAGATGATCGCGCGCGGCATCCCGCCCATCGCCGCCGCCGACGTGGCCCTCTGCTCTCCCATCACCGACGACCGCGAGTTGCAGCGCAGCATACGCGAGATCGTCACGACCGTCATTTAAGCGGCCAACTGTTATAAAAATTGCCTGGACAGGCTTGAGTATGAAAGCACCCGAATTCTATGAAGTACCTAATGACCAATACCATCTCATTCAGTGTAGTGAACTTCATGTGAGGTCTGCCAATGCAGATGAATTTTGATCCTGATATTCTAACGAATGAAGAAAAGCGGGTTGCCGCTTACTCAAGCGACGAAAGCCCTACCTTCCCAGGGAGTGTGACATCTGATACACCATTGAGCGCATTAAATCTTAATTGGCGTGAGAAAGAGTTGCCGGAGCGGGAAAGAACGAAGCATGTTCATCGTTTGCACCCTTATTTAGGTAAGTATATCCCTCAATTGGTCGAGATTTTCTTACGAAAGTATTTTCAAGCAGGCCAAACTGTGCTTGACCCATTCTGTGGTTCGGGGACAACTCTGGTGCAGGCAAATGAACTAGGCATCAACAGTATTGGTTATGATGTCTCTGCCTTTAACGTCACACTATGCCGTGCTAAAACGGCAAAATATAATCTGCCTGAAGTCCGCAAGGAAGTCTTAGACATCCTAAAGAAAGTCCAACTGGCGACCCAGGATATAAAAAATCATTTGTTGTGGGATGAGTATCAGGCAGCCCGACCTCACGCCACCAGTAACGATCAATACCTGCAAAGATGGTTTGCGCCCCAAGCTTTACATGAATTGCTTAATTACCGCGATTTAATTGCCGACTATCGCTATCAAGACTTACTTAAGGTGGTCCTGTCGCGGGCGGCGCGCTCAGCGAGATTAACCACACACTTCGATTTAGACTTCCCGAAGAAGCCGCAAACAGAATCCTACTACTGCTACAAGCATTCGCGTACGTGCTCGCCTACGACCCAAGCATTTCAATTTTTGAAGAGGTATAGCTTAGATACTATCAAGCGAGTAGAAGAGTTTGCTGCTAAGCGCACAAACGCAACGGTTGAAATCTACCATGAGGATAGCCGTCAAGGTACATTTCCTACAATTGATGGCGTTGTTTCCAGCCCTCCCTATGTAGGCTTAATTGACTATCATGAGCAGCATGCATACGCATATTCCTTGTTGGGGCTTGAAGACAAACGGATGAATGAAATTGGAGCGGCAGCTAATGGCATAAGTCAAAGGGCCCGCCTGCGATACCAGGAAGATATTGCCAGCGTTTTCAAACGTGTAGGCATAGGTCTTAAGGAGGGCGGGCGCATGATTATCGTTGCGAGTGACAAAGCCGACTTATATGGTGAAATAGCCGGCTTGGCTGGCTTCGAGGTTGAGGCGGTTGTGACACGCCATGTCAATCGTCGGACGGGACGCCGAAGCAGTGAGTTCTACGAATCTATTTTTATCTGGCGCAAACCTCGATGACTGACCAACGCGAAATGAAAGCCATTATTCAATCCGTCATCAGAGCGATGATGGATCGGGTCATGTATAACGTCCTCGTCAAAGACCCATTCGTTGAAGAGGAGCACCATTACAGACGGCCTCTTTACGCGGCTCTGGTACCGGATGAAATCTTCAAGGGCTCACACTTTGAACGGCGATTTGTAACTCCATTTGGTAAGGCATGGCAGTTATTAGCTCAAGCAGCGGCGGAGAAGGGCCTAGGTTATGCAGCTACTGAATATAGAATTACAGGTATGGTCAAAGCCGGAAGGCTGAGGCGCATTGCCGCCACATTAAACAAGCTGGAACATGTCGAAGAAGGCCAACAAAGAGTTAAGCCGGATTGGGACAAAGAATTAGCCTATATTCTCAAAGGGAAAGGCGAACTGTTACCTGTCACCGTAATCTGTGATGTCTATGTAGAAGATATTGCTAACAACAAAAGATATGCTTTTGAATTGAAGTCGCCGCTTCCCAACAGTGATATAACAAAGGTTAGCAAAGAGAAGGTACTGAAGCTTTATAGCATGGAGCCACCCCGGATTGATGGAGCCTACTATGCTCTTCCTTATAACCCTTATGGATGTAAAGAAGATTACGCTTGGAGCTTTCCTGCTCGTTGGTTCAATATGACGGAGGATGCGGTCGTGCTTATCGGCGATGAATTCTGGGAGAAAATAGGCGGGCCCGGTACTTATCAATCATTCATCAGCGCAGTCAATGAAATCGGTAAAGAATATAGGAACAGGATTTATAAAGAATACTTGGAAATCGAACCGCCTGCTGATGCTGATAAGGCCAAACTGTAAAGAGAACTGAACCGGGCGTGATAATGACGGGCGAAAATTTGGCTCAGCAAACCGCCGGTTCGGAGTTGTCCTTCGACAATTGACCCAATGGACGAGCGTGATCGTGAACAAGCGGCTGGCAGTGAGTCGCGCCGCAGCGGCGATGAGCCTTCGGCGCAGAAGAGCATCGAGCATGCTTTTCGTGAGCGTTTGCAGGCTGTCAGGAGTGTGACGGAGCGGCGGACGCTGGCCGGGCTGGCGCGTGAATTGGGTCGGCTGCCCGTTGATGCTGCGCGGGCGGCGCTTGAGACGAGCGCGGGCATTGCGGGCGTCTCTTTGCGCGCGAGCATGGAGTTTCTGCGCGCCGCGCCGGAGGCCGCTTCTGTCCTGGAAGCCGAAGAGCTGCGCGCATGGGGCGAGATGGGCCGACGCCTGGCGATGGGCGATGCTGAGACGGCGATAGCTTTTTTCGCTTCCGGCGTCGAGCCGCTCGGTCTTGTGCCGCGAGAGGCGCGACCGCTGATCTTTCAAATCTGCACCAGGCAGATGACGCTCTCAAGCTCCGTCGCCGTCGAGACCTTTCGCCGCGCGCCGCTCCTGGCGAAAGTCATCAAGGATGCTGCGCTGCTGGGCTCTATCTTCGCAGTCGCGGCGGAGATTTCGCGCCGCTCGGCCAAACACAGCCTGGATTTTCTGGGGACGACTCCGCGCGTCACCGAACGCCTGGACGGTTTTGCAGATGAGCATGGGCGAGTGGCGCGCGCAGCCCTCTCGCTCGCCGCTGCGTTTGCGGCACGCGCGGGAGGGATAGCCGCCGATGCCTGGGCGGCTCTGCCCGCAGCCTTAAACGGCCTGAGCGCAGAGAGAGCAGCGCTTCTGCTTGAACGCGCGAGCGACTTTTTGGAGCGTGGCGGAGGCGCGGCGCTTCATGTGCTCGTCGCAGGCGGCGAAATCCTGCGCGCAGTACCCGAAGCGTTCGCGGCCTGGATAGAGCTGCTGTGGACGGTGGCCGATCATGGCAACGCCGCGCTGGTCGCATTCGTGCGCTCAAGCCCCTCGCTCTTCGCGGCGCTCTCAAGTGATGCGAAGCACGAGCGTGCCGTCGAGCTTGCCGGTCGCATCATCGCCGCGACGCAAGAGGTCGCGCGCGTTGACGGCGAAGCGGCGCTCGCCTGTTTCCGCTCAAGCCCGAAGGCGCTGCGTACTGTCTCCATCGAACAATTTGAGCAGTGGGTGCGCGACGGCCTTGAGCGCAGCGGCGAGGCGCGCGCGCGTCGTAGTTATTACGCGCTCGAAACACGCCGCAGCAATGAGGCGCTGCACACGGGCGGCGCTGGGCTCTCACTCGAATCGGTTCAGCACACGCTGCGTCTCTACATAGAGGGTCTGACCGGACGCGCCGTAGAGGTCGCTCCGCTCGCAGCCTTCCCCGAAGAGGCGCGCATAGGCGATGGCCGCACGATTCATCTGCCCGCGACGGTCGCCGAGTTCGGCGACGACGAGAGGGATTTCCGTCTCTACAAAGTCCTCGCCGCGCACGCCGCCGGGCAGATAGAGTTCGGCACACACGAGCGCGAAAATCGTGACTTGCGCTTCGTCTATGCCTCAATCGCCGAGCTTTATGCGCCGGAGAACGTGGACGCGCGCGACGCCTTCGCCCTCGACGGCTACATCAACGAGATGGCGAAGGGTGAAACGGCTCTCGCGCCCGAAGAGGAGGCGCGTCGTGCCGCGCAGGAGCGCAGGCGTCTTCCGCCCGGCGGCGATTATCGCGCCGTGCTCTCGCTCTTTCCGCACGCGGGACTGGCCCGCCGCATCTTCGGCACGCTTGAGAACGGTCGGATTGATCGTCGCCTGCGACACATCTATCGCGGCCTCGTGCGCGATCTGGACTTGACGCGCGAGCACCTGCGGGCAGGCAGACCGCGCATCAGCAATCTTCCCGTCACGCTCGTCCCCTTCGAGCTGCTTTTTCAGATTACCCTCTGCGGCGGCGCGCTCGACGACACGCGCGCCTTCTACGGCCAGCTCGTCTCAGAGCTTGAAGCCGTCGTGGCCGATTATCTTTCCGGCCCGGAGTCCACGGTCTCGGACACTCTTCTGGCGACGAGCCGCGTCTATTCGCTCTTTCAATCCATCTCGCCGGACGAGACGGCGGAGAAGTCTGATGAGATCGAACGGGAAGCGGAGGAGAGCGAGGATGAGAGCACGGCCAGCCAGTCGCAGCAGTCCGAAAGCAGGTCTGAGCGCAGGTCGCAGCAGCAGGATGCGCGCGAGCTTTTCAATGCCTGGGCCAACACGGAGCCGCAGGGAGACCCGGATGATATTGACGGCGTAGAGATGTGGATGCAGCAGGAGATGCCAGAGCAGCGCCTTGAAGCGGGCGAGGTGGCCTTCAACTACGACGAGTGGGACAGAGAGTTGACCGATCACCGGACGGGCTGGTGTCGCGTCATCGAAAAGCGTGTGCAGCGTGGCGCTCCGACCTTCGTCGAACAGACGCGCGAGCGTTATCGCGGGGTGATCTCCTCCATCCGCCACCAGTTTCAGTTGATGAAGCCGGAAAGCCTGCTGCGCATCACGGGCGAGATTGACGGCGACGACTACGACCTCAACGCCGTCATAGATTACGTCGTTGACCGGCGGGCCGACGGGCAGCAGTCCGAACGACTCTATACGAAGCGCCTGCGCCGCCAGCGAGATGTCGCCGTCTCTTTCCTGCTCGATCAATCTTCTTCGACGGCGCGCACCATCGGTCGTCACCCGTTGCAGCCCTACACGCATCCTGGCCGCCGCATCATCGAGATCGAAAAGGAAGGACTGGTCTTGATGAGCGAGGCGCTCGAAGCCGTCGGCGACGCCTACTCCATCAACGGCTTTACTTCCGAAGGACGGCGCAACGTCAAGTTTTACGTCGTCAAGGATTTCGACGAGGCTTATTCCGAAGAGATAGCGCGGCGCATCGGCGGCATCAGTTATCAAAACAACACGCGGCTCGGCGCAGCCATTCGCCACGCCTCTGCCCGTCTCGCACGCCAGGAAGCGCGCACGCGTCTCCTCATCGTGCTCTCGGACGGCAGACCCTACGATCACGATTACGGCGATGCGCGCTACGCACGCGAAGACACGCGCGAAGCTCTGCGCCAGGCCAAGATGCAGGGCATCACTCCCTTCTGCATCACCATCGACCGCGAGTCCGAATCAGAGCTGCGCGACCTCTACGGCGACATCGGCTATACCATCATCGACGACGTGCTCAGCCTTCCCGAGCGCATGCCGGGCATCTACAGGCGACTAACTAAAGGATGAAAGAAGATGAATTAACAGGGAAGGACAGAGATGGTCAGGATAAAGAAGAAGAGATGAATCATTCATCGAACAATGCTTTTATCTTTCATTCCGCTTTTAATTCTTATCCTGTCCATCCTGTTAAATTCTGCTTTGAAGGACTCTCATCATTCTTTCATCCTTCCGCCTTCATCCTTGCTTTTAATCATCAAGTTTTCGTGACATTGTCTACGCATGTTGGCTTTAGTATTGGACGTGTGGGAGATGCAGAGTCGAAGGGGGACTGGGGAGTAAAAAGCATGGCTGAGATAACCAAACCGACGAAGGGGACGAAATACATCGTACGCTTCTTCGCTATCTTTCTGGGGATCGCGCTGCTGGTGACGCTGGCCGTGTGGTTGATGAGCCTGTTGGCCGGGCGTTAATGGCTTGAGGTGAGCGGGGCTAAGCGCCTGTGGCGGGGGCCGGGGTGGTCTTACTCTTTTTCATGGCCTTCGTCCAGATGGTCCTGGCGCGGGCTCTTAATTCCGTGGCCTCCGCATAGCGCTTCAATCTCTGTAGCACGTCAGCGTAGTTTTCCAGGCCAAGCGCCACTTGAAGATGTTCGGGCCCAAGCGCCCTGGTCTTGATCGCCAGCGAGCGTTTGAGTAGCGGAGCGGCTGCCGTATAGTTTTTCTGCGCGTTGTAGATCGCCGCGAGGTTATCAAGCGCGACGGAGATGCCCTCGTGCTCAGCGCCGAGCGCCTTCTCCCTGATCTCCAGGGCGCGCAGGAGCAGCGGTTCGGCCTCGGCGTAGTTTCTCTGTATGCGGTAGACCTGCGCCAGGTTGGTGAGCCTCGGCGCGAGGTCTGCGTGCTCCGGGCCAAGCTCTTTCTCGCTGATGGAGAGTGCGCGCTTGAGCAGCGCGGCGACCTCTGCGTACCGGCCGCGCGTGTATAGAAGCAGGGCCAGGTTATTAAGGCTCGCCGCCGTGTTCGCATGCTCCGGGCCGAGGGCTGCTTCGGTGATAGAGAGCGTGCGGCGGTAGAGCGTTTCGGCTTCGTCAAAGCGCCCTGCGGCGCGGTAGACGCTCGCCAGGTCGTCGAGGGTTTCCGTCAGGCGCTGGTCACGCAGGCTGAAGGCGGACGCTTCTTTGAGCGCCGCCTTTAACTGCGTTTCCGCCTCCGCATAATCGCCGCGCTCAAGCGCCCGCCTTCCGGCTTCATGAGAGGTCTCCCAGGTCATCTCCTGCGCGTGGATATCGGCGCAGGCCAGGGCCACCAGTAACAGTATGCTCGTCAAAGAGATTCTGCGGAGTCGTCTCATCGCGCTCATTATTAGAGGCCGTAGTCTCCTGCTCGTCAACGAAGCCTCAACCGCACAGTCGTTAATGCCCTGCAATCTTAGCCTAATTTGAGGACGGGCGCGAGCGTTATAGCCGGCGCGCTCGTGCTCCTGGCTGTTTGTCCCTTTCCGTACAGACGTTGAGGCGTGCAATCAGCTATATTATGTTTCATTAACAAGCAGGGTAGCTGGCGGCGCAGCAACTTCTTAATGAATTGATGCGCCGCCAGCATTTTTTCACCCCATCATCTTTAACTGCGAGCCGCGCCCGGAAGCATTGCCCTTAAGAACGCCTCATCGAGACGGCCTCGAACAGTTGCGCGAAACCATCCTCCATCTCATCAACTGTACGCCGCCGATTAAGGCCCATTAAACGTGCTGCTGCCGCGCGCCTGTTCCAGGAGAAGCTCTGGCCGGGCGCACTGACGGCCACAGGCTTGCAAAGCCAATAAGCAAGAGGCCGCCTCAGCGTGGCGGCCATCGCTATTTGTGGTAAGGTGGAAGCACAAACCCCCTTTGGTAATCGTCAGCGGTTTTCGAGCAGCAGCAAGGAATATCAGCCTCGCAATGTCCAATAACAGAGAAGAGTTCACGGTCGGCGTTGAAGAAGAGTATCAGATCATTAACAGAAAGACGCGCGAGCTTCAGTCGCGGCAGGAGCGCATCTTAAACGGAGCGCAGGAGGCCGTGGGCGAGCGTGTAACCCCTGAGCTTTTTCTGTCGCAGATAGAGATCGGGACGCCTGTTTGCCACGATCTTTCTGAGGTGCGCGGCGAGCTTGTGCGCCTGCGGCGCGAAGTGATCGCGTCGGCTGAGCGAGAAGGCAATCGTATCGCCGCCGCCGGAACGCACCCTTTCTCGCACTGGGGAGAGCAGCAACTGACGCCCAAAGCGCGCTACGTCGGAATCGCTCAGGACTACCAGCAGCTTGCGCGCGAGCAGTTGATCTTCGGCTGTCACGTGCACGTCGGCATACGCGACCGAGAGGCCGCCGTACAGGTGATGAACCGCGCGCGCGGGTGGCTCGCCCCGATGCTTGCGCTGGCGGCCAACTCGCCCTTCTGGCTCGGCACTGACACGGGCTACGCCAGCTTTCGCACGGAAATCTGGCGGCGCTGGCCCATGGCCGGAACGCCGCAGGTCTTCGCCTCGCGCGCCGAATATGACCGGCTCGTGGAGGCCCTGGTTCAGACCGAAAGCATCACGGATGCGACAAAGATTTACTGGGACGCGCGACCCTCTGCGCGTTTCGAGACGGTCGAGTTTCGCGTCACGGATGTCTGCATGACTGTGGACGAAGCGGTGATGATCGCGGGGCTCGCGCGTGCGCTGGCGCAGAGGTGCTACGAGCAGGCCATCAGCGATGAGCCCATGGTGCATGCGCGCCCGGAGCTTCTACGCGCCGCCAAATGGCGCGCCGCGCGATACGGGCTCGACGCCGACCTGATAGACACCGAAAGCCAGCGCGCAGTGCCCGCCCCAGAGTTGATTGAAAAGTTTCTGGCCTTCCTGCGCCCGGCGCTTGAGGAGAGCGGCGCGTGGGAGGAAGTCTCGACGCTTGTGCGTGAGACGCTCGGACGCGGCACGGGCGCAACCAGACAGCGCGAAGCCTTCCTTCGCACAGGTCGCCTGGAAGATGTCATTGACCTGATCGTCGCCGAAACGGCCAGAGGCATATCCTGACGCGCGCAAGCTTTTAGTCTCGATGTGCGCTCTCTTACTCCTGAGTTGAGGAGACCGGCTCTGTAGGCTATATTAGGAGCTTGCGTGGAGGGGTAGCATAATTGGTAATGCAGCGGTCTTGAAAACCGCCGCCTTTGCGGGCTTGCAGGTTCGAGTCCTGTCCCCTCCGCCAAGAGTTTCCAGGCTTTACCCGACGAGCCGTTCGCGCGCCCCCGAAGCGTTCGACGGCTTGATTGTTTTCCGGCTCGAAAGGGCTTCGGCGCGCAAGGGAGAGAGAAGAGGGGAGGGTGTGATTTTGTTTGCAGAGAATTTGAGCGAGGCCATGTTGATGATGAGCGGCATGTTTGAGAACTGGCAATCTCCGAAGGGCGCATTGCTATGGCAGGGGGACTCCCAGAACGTGCTTGAGCGTATCTGGCACTATATCAAATTGGTTAACCAACCGCTGACGATTGGCAACATCACAATTTCGATCACGAGTCTGGCGATTGGCGTGGCGATCTTCCTGCTCGCGCTGCTCATCTCGCGCACGCTGCAATCAGTCCTGCAGCGCCGCATGCAGAAGCGCGGCTACATAGACCCCGGCATACAGTACACGATCTTTCGCCTGGCTCATTATCTGATCATCTCTGTCGGCGTTCTGTTCGCGCTCAAGAGCGCCTTCGGCCTTGACCTGACATCGCTGGCGGTTCTCTTCACGGCGCTCTCGGTCGGCATCGGCTTCGGTCTGCAATTCATCGCGGGCGACCTCGCCTCCGGCTTCATCCTTCTCTTCGAGCGTCCGGTTCGCATCGGCGACTTCATCACGGTCGCGGGGCCCGACAGCAAGCTCACGGAGGGACGCGTGCAGAGCATCAACCTGCGCACGACCGTCGTCGTCACAAACGATCACATCACGGCCATCCTGCCCAACTCCAAGCTTGTCAATCAGGAGCTCATCAACTGGTCTTACGGCGGGAGTCGTTCGCGCATCTCCGTGCCCATCGGCGTCTCATACGATTCGGATGTGGAGATGGTGACAGAGACGCTGTTGCACGCGGCTGATGGTATCAAGCATGTGCTGCCAGACCCGAAGCCAGGCGTGCAATTCCTGGGCTTCGGTGAATCCTCGCTCGATTTCCGCCTGCTCGTCTGGACAGACAGGCCGCGTCGTCACCCGCAGATCAAGAGCGATATCAACTACCGGATCGCGCGTCTCTTCCGCGAGAAACGGATTGAGATACCGTACCCGCAACGCGAGCTGAGAGTGCGCGGCGGCGCGCTGCAAATCGAATCCGGCCCCGAATCCTTTGACGACGAGGGCGAGGCGACCGAGGGCAGGCGCGAGCCCGAGCACTCCGTCAGATAAGCTCCCCTGTTCGTTGGACAAAACCCGCGCGCTGAGGTTAGGCTAAGAGGGCGGCGACTGAGTGGCTGTTCATTCAGCCGCCCTATTTTGGATTGATGCAATCTGAGACTGAAACCTCCGGTCTGTATTTGCCGGGGCTCAGGCTGGAAAGCGCAGTCTCCAGGCTCGAATCATTCTTTCATCCAAAATCTAAAATCCGTCATCGTCCTTATGCGTTCTGCTCGTTCCCTCAATTCCGCACGCGCTCCCGTCGCCGATAAGCGCGAGGCTATCCTGCGCGCCGCCACGCGCGTCTTTGCCCGCAACGGTTATTTCAACTCCAAGGTCGCGGACATCGCGCGCGACGCGGGCGTCGCCGACGGCACGGTCTATCTCTACTTCAAAAGCAAGGAGGAGATTCTGCATTCGATCTTCGACCGCAGCGTCGGCGAGGCGATCACCGAAGGACGCCGCCAGCTTCTCTCGATCACAGACCCGCGCGAAAAGCTGCGCCGCATCGCGCATCTTCATCTCGAACGCCTCGGGACTGACCGCGACCTGGCCATCGTCTTTCAAGTCGAGCTGCGCAGCTCCACCAAGTTCATGGAGGAGTTTTCCGCCGCCGGTTTCGCCGAATACCTGGGCTTGATTCGCGCGGCGGTCGAAGAGGGACAACGCGCCGGGGTGTTTCGCAAGGAGTTGAATGCGAAGGTGGTCGCCAAGGTTCTCTTCGGCGCGCTCGACGAGATGGCGACGAACTGGATTCTCTCCAAGCGCAGGTACAAGCTGGCCCCGATGGCCGACCAGGTGCTTGATATTTTCTTGAATGGTGTGAGCGCCCGATGAACGAAACGATGCAAACGACAGCCCTGCGCGCAGCCGAGCCACTGCCGGAGCGTGTGCCGCTCTCGCCCGATGAACCGACCACACTGGTCGAGATGTTCGAGCGCACGCGCAGGCTGCACCAAAAGGCAGACCTCCTCAACTACAAGAGCGAAGGCGCTTGGCGCTCGATCTCGACCGAGGTGTTTGTCGAGCGTGCGCGCGCGCTCGCGCTCGGGCTCTATGCGCTCGGCATACGACGCGCTGAACGTATCGCGCTTCTCGCCGACAACTGTCCCGAATGGACGCTCACGGATGCCGCGAGCCTCCACGCGGGCGCAATAGACGTACCCATCTACCCGACGCTCGCGCCGCAGCAGGTCGCCTACATCCTGCGCGATTCGGGAGCGCGCATACTCTTTATCCAAAACCGAGAAAAGTATGAGCGCGTCAAAGAAGCGATCAGTGATTGCCCGGCGCTTGAGCACGTCGTCTTCTTTCAGGAGCCGGGCGCGGAGGAAGCGGGCGCGCTCACGCTCTCTCGTTTAGAAGCGCGCGGGCGAGAGCTTGGCGCAGAGCAGCCGGCTCTTTCAGATGAGCTGGCACGCGCGGCCAGGCCCCATGAGCTGGCCACGATCATCTACACTTCCGGCACGACGGGCGAGCCCAAAGGCGTCATGCTCACGCACTCGAACCTCGTTACGAACCTCATCGATTCCTCGGGCCATCTCTCGTTTTCCGAAAACGACATAGTGCTCTCCGTGCTCCCATTCTCGCACGTCTTCGAGCGCCTGGCGATGTACATGTACATCTATCACGGCATGAGCATCTTTTACGCCGAGTCTATGGAAAAGATCGGCGACAACATGCGCGAGGTGCGTCCCACCATCATGCTCTGCGTGCCGCGACTGTTCGAGAAGATTTACGAGCGCATCAAAGACAAGGCGGCTCAAGGGGGAAAGCTCAAGCGCGGGCTTCTGGCCTGGGCCGTTTCCGTCGGCAAGACTTACGCGCAGCACACGCTCAATCATCAGCCTGTGCCGAAGGGGCTCGCCTTCAAGTACGGGCTGGCCTCGCGCCTCGTCTTCTCGAAATGGCGCGAGGGCATGGGCGGTCGGATGCGTATCTTCGTCTCGGGCGGCGCGGCGCTGCCTGACGAGATCGGCTATATCTTCGCGGGCGCGGGGCTGCCCATCGTGCAGGGCTACGGCCTGACGGAGACTTCGCCCGTGATCTGCGCCGGAACGCTCGAAGATAATCGCATCGGCACGGTGGGCCGCCCGATTCGCAACGTCGAGGTGCGCATCGCCCCGGACGGCGAGATAGAGACGCGTGGGCCCAACATCATGCGCGGCTATTACAACAAGCCGGAGGCGACCGCCGCCGTCTTCACCGACGACGGCTGGTTCAAGACGGGCGACATCGGCACGCTCGACGCCGACGGATTCCTGCGCATCACGGACCGCAAGAAGGAGCTTTTCAAAACCTCCGGCGGCAAGTACATCGCGCCGCAGCCCATCGAGCAGCGGATCAAAGCCTCGCGCTTCGTCAATCAGGTCGTGCTCATCGGCGACGGGCGCAAGTTCCCCGCCGCGCTCATCGTCCCGGATTGGGAGCAGCTCAACTCCTATGCTCAACTGAAGGGTCTGAGTCTGAAGACTCCCGCCGAGTTCTGTGCGAGCGAGCGCATACTCGATCTTTTTCAGCGACAGGTTGACGCGATGACGGAAGACCTGGCGCAGTACGAGCGCGTCAAGCGCATCGCGCTGCTCGAACGCGAACTGACGATAGAGGGCGGCGAGATGACGCCCACGCTCAAGATCAAGCGCAGCGTCGTCAATGAAAAATATCGTGACCTGATTGCTCGCCTCTACGAAGAGACTGAAAGCACGACGCAGTAAACAGAACGCAGGACACAGAACACAGGATGAAGAACTCGCCTTTGCTTTTATTCTGAATTCCGTGTCCTGTGTTCTGAACTCTTTTTTTTACGGAGCCTCTATGATCGTCACACAGCCGCCTCGCCCGCTCGTCATCAAGCGTGTGCGCGAGCAGGCGAGAGACACGCGTTCTTTCGACATGGTGACGGAGGAGGGCCAGCTCGGCTTCACGCCCGGTCAGGTCGCAATCCTGCGCGCGGGCGATGAGGGCCAGGCTTACTTTGCTTTCGCCAGCGCGCCCGAAGATGACGAGGTAGAGTTTCTCATCAAGCGCGGCGGCGGCGCGGGAGGCCGCATCTACGAGATGACTGAGGGCTCGCGCGTCGAGCTGGTCGACATCGTGGGCCAGGGCTTTGCGTTACAGGAACAGAAGGGTCGAGACCTTGTCTTCGTCGCTATGGGGACGGGAGTTGCGCCGCTGCGTTCCGCTTTGCGTCACACGATACGTCATGCCGACGACTACGGTCAGCTCGTCGTGCTCTACGGCGCGCGCACCCCTGACGATTTCTGCTATCGAGACGAGACGGAGAGCTGGGAGGCATCCGGCGTAGAGCTGCGACAGGTCATCTCGCGCCCGGACGGGCACGATTGGTCTGGGCCCACAGGCTACGTGCAATCCCTCCTCGATCACGTTCTGCCTGACCTCTCCGACCCGGTGGCCCTCATCTGCGGCTCAAGAGAGATGATCGAGCAGACGCGCGACCGTCTACAGCAGATGGGCTTCGCGCCCGAAGCCATCCTGACCAACTATTAAGCGCACGGCGGCTGCTCAAGCGAAGACAGCTCAAGTCGCTCGTGACCCCGCTCCACCTGTCGCATGAGGATGAATCCGTCAATGAAGAAATTATGAAGAGATGATGACGCCGCTCTTCTCAATCATCCTGCCCACCTATAACCGGGCATACGTTCTGTGGCGCGCCATCCAGAGCGTGCTTGCTCAAACTGAGCCCCGCTGGGAGCTGATCTTGGTGGATGACGGCTCGACGGATGATACTTGCCGCCTCATGGAGGAGTTTCAAGACTCTCGCATCAGGGCAGTCAAGACAGAGAATCGTGGGCCCTCTGCGGCACGCAATACGGGCGGGCGTCTGGCCCGCGCTCCCTACCTTGCCTACCTTGATTCGGATAACACCTGGCACACGCAGTTCCTCTCCACGATGCTCGATGCGATAGGGAGACAGTCGTCTAAAGTTCTGTGGTATTGCGGACAACATACCAGGATGTGGCGGCGCGAAGCGTGCGGCGCGTGGAGGATAGAGCGCGAGCAGGACGACCTGCGCGCTCAATATAGCCTGGACGATGCGCTCCAGCTCAAGAGCCCTGATACCAACTGCATGGTGCATACCAGAGATGTGCTGGCAGCGGTGGGTGGGTGGGACGAAGCGTGTCGCTGGCTCGAAGACTGGGACTTCTTTACGCGCTGCCTGATTCGCTACCCGGAGGGTGTGCACTGGATTGGGAAGGTGTTGGTCGAATACAGGCAAGTCTATGGGCCGGACGTGGACGGGGTGTGCGCCACGACCGTACAGGACGCCGGGCGCAAACGGGCTGGCTGGCAATATCTGGTCGAGAAATGGCAAAAGCATCCGGGCTTCGCAGCGACGGCAGAGCGCCTGACGGCGAAGTATCTGAGGTAGATGACGAATCAAGCGGCGTAGCGTCTTGCAATTCAGGCGTTGTGAGAGCGCCTCCCGTTTAAGCCGCGAAAGTCAAAAGCCTGCGCGACCTGCATGCTCATTCCCTCAAACGCTCCCTGCCCTGTTCCCTTCCTTCATCATCTCACCCGTTAGACAGGCAATGCTCCGTAGGGGCTAGAAATTTATTTTCTGTTTTTCTTCAAATATGCCTTGACACATGTGTTGCGGGCGTGTATCCTCCCCACACATTCGCCAAAGCGAATACGAGCTTAGACGGGGAGAGGATGAGTAAAATGGAAAACACTGATACAAAAGAGGTGCGGGTGCTCAAGGCGCACCTGGCGCTGAACGTGAAGAATGTCGAGCGAAGCCTTGAGTTCTACAAGAAGATGCTGGGGATCGAGCCGCTCAAGGTCAGAACCGGGTATGCGAAGTTCGACGTGCAGAATCCGCCGCTCAACCTGACCTTGAATCAGGTATCGTTCGGGGAGCGGGGCGCTCTTTCGCATCTGGGACTCCAGGTAGCGTCCACGGAGGACGTGCTGGAGATGCGCCGGAAGTGGGCCGAGGCAGGACTCGTCACGCGCGACGAGATGCAGACCAACTGTTGCTACGCCGTGCAGGACAAGACCTGGGTGCATGACCCTGACGGCAATGCTTGGGAAGTGTTCGTCGTCCTGAAAGACAACCTCGCCGAGACAACGGCTTGCTGTGCGACCGCAGAGGCCGAGCAGTCTGAGACCGCTGCCAGGGCAGAGCCCGCACAGGCTGGCGACTGTGCCACCTCAAAGGCATCTGTCTCAGCCTCTACGGGAGAGACTTGCGGCTGCGGCTCAATCTCCGCTGAAGAGATTGTGGCTTCTTCATGCTGTGCTTCATCGGCCACTCCGGTGTCACTGTCCCGTTAAGGGGTTTAAAGGATGCCTTGCTAGAGCGCGAAGATGTCCCGGCCTCCCTACAGACCTGAGCGACATTTTCGCGCTACTCAGGGCGGTCTATCTGCCGCAGGAGGCCGAGGACATCTGAGCGGCTTCCTGGCGGCGAGGGACGGATGAGGGATTTACCGGCAATTTAAGCAGGCCACCCGCATTCGCCCGGCCACATTCCATCCATGAGATTAAGGGCTAAGCACGCGGTACGGATGCTCGAAAAAATAAGGTATTCGACGCCACAGCCGAAAGAGCCCGTTTTGCCTCACGCAAGAGTCGTGGCCTGAAAGTTAGGTCATGTCTCGGAGACAAAGAAGCCTGATCCAGAGAGGTTAGCCGTCTGAGAGGCTGGGGACGGGGGTTTCTGGGGTTCCCGCCTTGCTGAATGAGTATTCATTCAGTATCATGTGGGCTCTCGCGTGAGCTCGCTGGCGCATCTAATTTCGCAGGAAAGGTTTCTAACGGATTATGCTTCGGATTGAAAAGGCCGCCGTCCTTGGTGCGGGCACGATGGGCGCGCAGATCGCCGCGCACCTGGCGAACGCGCGGATTCCGACCTTGTTGCTGGACATCTCGCCGCGTGAGCTGACGCCTGAAGAGCAGGCGCGTGGGCTCAAGCTTGAATCTAAGGAAGTACGTGATCGTATCGCGCGGGGCGGCCTTGAAGCGGCGAAGAAGGCGAAGCCCGCTGCCTTCTTCACGCCGGAGTTGGCGGCGCTCGTCTCCACAGGCAACTTCGACGATGACATGGCGCGTTTGAAGGATTGCGATCTGATTATCGAAGCTGTGGTCGAGAACCCGGAGATCAAGCGAAAGCTTTACGAGCGCGTTGAAGAGCATCGCAGGCCCGGCTCCGTTGTGGCCTCCAACACGAGCGGCATCCCGCTTCGCCAGCTCGCCGAAGGGCGCTCGGATGATTTTCGCGCTCATTTCCTGGGCATACATTTTTTCAACCCGCCGCGCTACATGCACCTGGTCGAACTGATTCGCACGGAATGGACGAAGCCTGAGGTCTCCTGCGCCATCCACGGCTTTCTCAGCGAGCGCCTGGGCAAGGGCGTGGTGGCGGCCAAGGACAGGCCCAACTTCATCGCCAATCGCATCGGCACATTCGGCGCGATGGACACGATCCGCACGATGCTTGCGGACGGCTACTCGATTGAAGAGGTGGACAAGATGACGGGCCAGGCCGTCGGGCGGCCCAAGACGGCCACCTTCCGTACCTTCGACCTCGTCGGGCTAGATGTCTTTACGCACGTCGTCAAGAATCTCTACGAAGCGCTGCCCGAAGACGAGGAGCGCGAGGCGTTCATCGCGCCGGAGTTTTTGACGCAGATGATTGGGCGCGGAATTCTGGGCAACAAGACGAAGGGCGGATTCTACAAGAAGCAGAAGGGCGAGAAGCAGGAGATCTGGACGCTCGATGTAGCGTCGCTCGAATATCGCCCGGCGGAGAAGATCAAGCTGCCCGCGCTCGACATGGCGAAGAATATAGAGGAGACGGGCGAGCGCATTAAAGCCCTCGTGTGGAGCAAAGACCGTGTGGGCTCGTTCCTGTGGAAGACCATCTCGCGCACGCTGCGTTATGCCGCCAACCGGATACCTGAGATTGCCGATACGGTCGTCGAAGTTGATCGCGCGATGCGTTGGGGTTTCAACTGGGAGCTTGGCGTCTTTGAAGTCTGGGATGCCATCGGCGTCGAGCGAAGCGTCGCGCGGATGAAGGAAGAGGGCCAAAAGATTCCCGCCAACGTGCAGGCGATGCTGGACTCGGGCGCGACCTCCTTTTACAGGACGGGGCAGGGCGGCGAGCGGCTCTATTTCGACTTCGCAGCGGGACAGTATGTGCCCGTCGCGGAGCAGCCCGGCGTGATCGTGCTGAAGTCCTTGAAAGACCGCACGGGCGTTATCAAGAAGAACGCGGGCGCGTCGCTCGTTGACCTGGGCGACGGCGTCGCCTGCCTTGAGTTTCATTCAAAGATGAACGCCATCGGCGGCGACACGCTTCAGATGCTCAAGCAATCGCTCGTCGAAGTCGAGAAGAATTTCCTGGGCCTCGTTGTCGGCAATCAGGGCGCGAACTTCTGCGTCGGGGCGAACCTGATGCTGATGCTTTTGGAAGCGCAGGAGGAGAACTGGGAAGAGCTGGACATGATGGTGCGCGTCTTTCAGAACGCGACGATGAGCCTGCGTTACTCTACGAAGCCGGTGGTGGTCGCGCCCTTTCAGATGACCTTCGGCGGCGGGTGCGAGATGGTCTTGCACGCTGATCGGGTCAGGGCGGCGGCGGAAACCTATATCGGTCTGGTCGAGGTCGGCGTCGGCATAATCCCTGCGGGCGGCGGGACGAAAGAGATGCTCGTGCGCGCGCTGGATTCGATTCCGAAGAACGTGACGGAGGCAGACCCTTTCCCGTTCGTCAAGCGAGCGTTCGAGACCATCGCGCTGGCCAAAGTGGCGACCTCTGCGGAAGAGGCACGCCAGCTTGGATTCCTTGGCGATGACGACAGCGTTTCTATGAACACGGACAGGCTCATCAATGATGCCAAGCAGGAGGTGCTCGCGCTTGCCTCCACGGGCTACGTCGCGCCGCGCCCGCGCACAGACATTCAGGCGCTCGGCCTTTCGGCCCTCTCCACACTCAAGCTCGGCATACATCAGATGAAGCGCGGCGGTTTTATCTCCGACCACGACGCGCTGATCGGCGAAAAGCTCGCCCGCATTCTGACGGGCGGCGATCTCAATCATCCGACGCGCGTTTCCGAACAATACCTGCTCGACCTGGAGCGCGAAGCCTTTCTCTCTCTCGCCGGAGAGCGCAAGACGCAGGAACGCATCGCACATATGCTCAAGAGCGGAAAGCCGCTCAGGAATTGAAAAGCAGGACTCAGAACACAGAACTCAGGAGTCAGAAGGAGCAGGCCGCCTGCAAAGAATTTTCAAGACCTGATAGTGTGGCGGAAAGCGCATGAGTTCGTATTAGGAGTTTACAAGCTGAGTCGAAGCTTCCCGCGAGAAGAGATTTATGGACTCACGTCGCAATTCCGGCGCGCGGCGGTTTCGATTCCGGCGAATATGGCCGAAGGCTTCAAGAAAAAGGGTCAACATGACAAGGCGCGATTTCTTAATATCGCGCATGGTTCTTTAGAAGAGTGCCGCTGCTACCTGATCTTAACTAATGATCTTGGCTCTGGCGACACGCAATAACTTACGCAGCAACTCGAAGCAGTCAGCAGATTACTTACTAGTTACACTCAAGCGGTTTTAACTTCTGACTCCTGAGTTCTGTGTTCTGAATTCCAAGAGGTTTTTTATGAGAGACGCAGTGATCGTGTCAGCCGTGCGCACGGCTGTGGGGAAAGCGCCGAAGGGAACGCTGAAGGATACGCGGCCAGATGAGATGGGCGCGACTGTCATCAAGGAATCAATCGCGCGTGTCGCGGGGCTTGAGGCGGCTGAGATCGAGGACGTGATTATGGGCTGCGCGATGCCGGAGGCCGAACAGGGCATGAACGTGGCTCGCTCGGCGGCTATTCGCGCGGGGCTGCCGGTGGAGACTTCCGCGATGACGATCAATCGCTTCTGCTCTTCGGGCCTGCAATCAATCGCCATCGCGGCAGACCGCATACGCACGGGCGGCGCGGAAGTCGCCGTCGCGGGCGGGCTCGAAACCATGTCCATGATCCCGATGGGCGGGCACATCATTCGCCCCAACCCTTACCTGGTCGAGCACTACCCGGATTTCTATCTGAACATGGGACTCGCCACGGAGAACGTCGCGCGTAAATACGAGGTGACGCGGGAAGAGCAGGATGCCTTCGCGCTGCGCTCGCACCAGAGAGCAGCGGCGGCCCTCGACGAAGGAAAGTTCGAGGACGAGATAGTGCCGCTCGCCGTGACGTTTGAAGAGCTGGATGAGCGTGGTCGAAAGCAGCGCCGCGAGGTCGTCTTCGATAAGGACGAGGGCGTCAGGCGCGACTCAAGCATGGAGGGCTTGACGAAGCTCAAGCCTGCCTTTCATGCGCAGGGGACGATCACGGCGGGTAACGCTTCGCAGATGTCAGACGGCGCAGCGGCGGCCGTCGTGATGTCTGAGGAGCGCGCGCGTGCTCTGGGGGCGAAGCCTCTGGGGCGCTTCATCGCTTACGCGACAGCCGGATGCCCGCCCGAAGAGATGGGCATCGGTCCGGTCTACGCTATCCCGAAAGTGTTGAAGATCGCCGGGCTCACGCTCGACCAGATAGATGTCATAGAGCTTAACGAAGCCTTCGCCGCCCAATCCTTAGCCGTCATTCGCACGCTCGGGCTGGACGAAGAGAAGGTCAACGTCAACGGCGGGGCCATCGCCCTGGGCCATCCCCTGGGCTGCACCGGCGCGAAGCTGACGGCTACCATCCTGCGCGAGCTTGAGCGCAGAGGCGGGCGATACGGGATGGTTACGATGTGCGTCGGCGGCGGCATGGGCGCGGCGGGAATCTTTGAAAGAATGGGATGAGAATTCAGGACTCAGCACACAGGAGTCAGAAGGAAGAGGCGGCGACCGTTTTTATTCTGTCTTCTGAGTCCTGAGTTCTGTGTTCTGCTTTTTGCGCTTGAAAGGAGCAAACTATGTCAGCCGTAGTCGAAGAGAAAAAATTTATCACTGGCGGAAGCTTTCTGATCGAGGAGCGCACGCTCGAAGAGACTTTCACGCCGGAGGATTTTACGGAAGAGCATCGGATGATCGCAGAGACGACGCGCGAGTTCGTCAATAACGAAGTGCTGCCGCGCACCGCCGAGCTTGAGAAGCACGATTGGGCGCTGGCGCGAGAACTGGTGCAAAAGGCTTCCGAGCTTGGCCTGATCGGCGCGAACATCCCGGAAGAGTACGGGGGCCTCGGCCTAGACCAGACGAGCAGCGCGCTCATCGGCGAAGGCATCGGTCGCTCCGCCTCATTCGCCACCACCCTCGGCGCGCAGTCAGGCATAGGGCTGCTGCCTATCATCTACTTCGGCACGGAAGAGGCCAAGCAGAAGTACCTGTCGAAGATTGCGAGCGGCGAGCTGATTACGGCTTACGCGCTGACCGAATCCGGGTCAGGCTCGGACGCGCTGGCGGCCAAGGCGACCGCGCGCCTTAGCGAGGACGGCAAAGAATACATCCTCAACGGCGAGAAGATGTGGATTACCAACGGCGGCTTCGCAGACCTCTTCGTCGTCTTCGCCAAGGTGGATGGCGATAAGTTCAGCGGCTTCATCGTCGAGCGCCAGGAGGGTCTCACCTCCGGGGCCGAAGAGCACAAGATGGGCATCAAGGGTTCGAGCACGACCGCTCTCGTGCTCTCGGACGTGCGCACGCCGGTCGAGAATCTGCTCGGCGAAGTCGGCAAGGGCGCGAAGATCGCCTTCAATATTCTCAACATCGGACGCTTCAAGCTGGGCGCGATGTGCACGGGCGGCATGAAGCTCATGCTGCACGAGGCGGTGCGCTACGCCAATGAGCGCCAGCAGTTCGGCAAGCCCATCTCATCCTTCGGCGCGATCAAGACGAAGCTCGCCGAGATGGCGATTCGCACCTGGGTCGGCGAGGCGATGGTCTATCGCACGGTCGGGCTGATCGAATCCGCCGTGAGCGAGACCTCCGACCCGGATGCCAAGCTGCGCGCTATTGAAGAGTACGCGGCTGAATGCTCGATCATCAAGGTCGCGCTCTCGGAATACTGCGGCTTTACCGCCGACGAGATGGTGCAGATTTATGGCGGCTACGGTTATTCCGCTGACTATCCGGCGGAGCGCGCCTACAGGGATTCGCGCATCAATCGCATCTTCGAGGGAACCAACGAGATCAATCGCATGCTCATTCCCGGCATGCTCATGAAGCGAGCGATGACAGGCAAGCTCGCGCTGCTGCCCGCCGCGCAAAGCCTGATGGACGAAGTCCTCTCGCCTTCCATGCCTTCCCTGGATGAGGACGAGGGCGTGCTCGCGGCGGAACAGAAGCTCGCCCGTAATGCCAAGAAGGTCGCGCTGATGGTCCTGGGCACGGCGGCGCAGAAGTACATGCTCGCGCTCTCAGACCAGCAGGAAATCCTGATGGGCGTCGCCGACATCATCATTGACGCTTACGCGATGGAGTCCGCCATCCTGAGAGCGCAGAAAATGGCCGCCGCGCAGGGCGAGGACGCCGCCGCGCGTTACTTGGACATGACGCGCGTCTTCTGCAACGACGCCGTCGAGCGCATAGACGCCAACGCCAAGAACACGCTCGCCGGAATGAGCGAGGGCGACGAACTGCGCACGCTGCTGGCTGCGCTTCGCCGCTTCACCAAGCTCACGCCGATGAACACCATCGCGGCTCGCCAGCGCATCGCCGATGTCATGATCAAGGCGAACAAGTACACTTACTGAAGAACAGAACACAGGACTCAGGACACAGAACTCAGAATGAAGAAGAGAAAACTGCTTTTTATTCTGAGTTCTGTGTCCTGAGTTCTGACTCCTTCTTTCATCATGCGCATTATTCCTATCTCAGTGCCGACGCCGTTTTATGTTGGGCCGGTCAACGTCTATCTGATAGCCGAGGAGCCTTTGACGTTGATTGATACGGGGCCTAAGACTAAGGAAGCGATTGAGGCGCTGCGCGAGGGTTTGCGGCGGGCGCGGGTTCGCGTTTCCGACATTCGACGCATCGTGCTGACGCACGCGCACGAAGATCATTGCGGGCTGGCGCACGCGCTGCGCGACGAGGCGAAGGAGGCGGAGGTGCTCGTTCATGGATGGGAGACGGGACATCGCGCCGCACGACTCGAATATGAGGAACACCGCACGCTGCTGGTGCGCGCCGGAGTGCCAGCCGAAGACATCAAGAGTTTGCGCGCGATGTACGAGGGCGTGCGCGCTTACGCCGACGCGCTCGAAGACGGCGAATACAACGAACTCGTGGACGAAAGCGAGATAGAGTTTGCAACGGGCAGCCTGAGAGTCGTGCACACGCCGGGCCATACGCCAGGCTCCTGCTCATTCCTGCGCGAGGCCGACCGCACCGTCTTCGCAGGCGATTGCATCCTGAAGCGCATCACGCCGAATCCGATCCTCTCGCCGGACCCGGTTGACCCGAGCAGGCGCTTTCCGTCGCTCGCCGAATACATGGTGAGCCTGGCCCGTCTGCGCGCGCTCGCCCCGACGCTCGTGCACGGCGGGCACGGCGAGCCCGTCACGGATTACGAAGAGCTTTTCAATCGCTACCTGCGCGCCATACGCGAGCGACAGGCTGAAGTCATCAGGCTCGTGCCCAAAGAGGGCGCGACCGCCTGGGACTTGGCACGCGAGATGTTTCCGGGCTCAGAAGACGTGCATCGTTTCCTCGCCGTCTCGGAAGCCGTCGCCCACCTTGACCTGGCCCACTCGGAAAACAAGCTCGCGCTTGAGCTGAGCGACGGGCGCGAAATTTATCGAAAGCCTACTGCCCACCACTGATCTAGACCCGAAAGCGGAATTTGACAGGGATGGGAAAGCAAGGCGGAAGGATAAACAAGGATAGCTCAACTTGCATCACTCTGCTTTCATCCTTCCGCCTTGCGGCCTTCGTCCTTTCTCCCCTGTCCATTCCTGTTAAATTTTTTAGAACCGAAATCCTATCCCGGCGCTGAATTGAAAGTTGTGACCCGTCTCCGGGGGACGCGTCAGGGGCAGGACTGTGGCTGTGGGCGGCGTGCCGATGGTCTGGACGCCGATGGTGCGCGATTGATAACGAATGATGGTGTCGCCGAAGTCGAAGCGCGTCACGATACGGCGCGTAGGGTAGAGCTCAAGCACGCCTCCTATATCGGCGGCGAACTCCGTGCGCGAGCGATACTGCGGGATAAAGAGTGTAAAGGGTGGATTGGCAACGACGGGAACTTCGCTGAAGCCTCCGATGGTACGACTGAAATGGATGAAACCGGGCCGGGCTTTGGCGTATAGACCGAAACGCTCGTAGCGCTTTCCGGCCTTGAGGCCGAACAAGCCCGTGAGGGTTCGCCCGCCGCTGGACTCTGTGACGTTGCTGCGATTCTGCGGATAGAAGTCCACTTGCGCTTCGGCGGCCAGGTAATCCGTGATGTTGACGGTGAACCTGCCGCCGAAGCCCGGCTCCGTAAAATTGGAAAAGGAGGGGTCTCGAAGCGAGAGCGAAGAGAACTGCGCGCCGACTTCATAGCGCGGCGTCTCATCGGATTGAGCTTGAACCGCCTCCCCCGGAGCGAAAAAGAGACACGTCGCGCCCAAGGTCAGAATTTGAATCAGCCTTCTCATATTATTCCTCTGGTTTTGTAGGGTATGGGTTTGAGTTAGTCGGCCATCATTTTTTCGGCAGTAAAGACTCGATGCTGTTGGCCGCGCCGATGCGGACATTGACGCGCTCTCTGGACTGGGCCGCGCGCGTTTCCCTCGTCTGCAAGTCGCTGCTGCGCCTCGGGTCGTTGATCTTTCCTGTGAGCGCGCCGAGCGGGTCATTCAACACCCGTTCGAGCCTTGATGCCTCGCTCCGACGGTTACCCGGCGGCGTAAAGCCGTCCGTATAAGTCGGGTCGTGCAACACCCATAGATTCCAGACGCCGCCGCTGCCGACAATCGGCGCTGCTGAAATCCACTCGTAACGAACTCCCTTCCAGGAGAAAGCGATCTTGTTACCTTCGATCACGCCGACCTTCTCGAAGTCGTAGCCGTTGTGCGGCGCGAGCGAGAAGATGAAGCGGCCCTGCTCCGGCAAAGCGAACCAGAGAAGCGAGCCGGTACAACTGCGCCGCACGCTCGCCGTACGCAGAGCCGTGCCGTCAACGCTGAGCTGGTAGTTGACGACCGCCAGCTCGACGTTCGTCACGGCGAAGTCGCGCGCTGGAGGAGGAGGAGCGCCGGGCACGCTCGGCGCAAGCTGTAGACGCGACTTGTCGGTCGTGACCTTAACGTAGTCAACGACCTTCAATCCGAGCCTGTCATTGACGAGCAGGTCGAGCGCAAATGTTTCGCCGTCCTCGATGATGTGCTCGCCCGTCGAGCGTGTCAGAGTGTGAAGGATAAAGGGTGTTTGCGAGCCGTTGGCTGCGCCTTCGCGCCGCGCTCGCACTCGCGCTTCAAACAGCTTGTCGAGCGGGCGCGCAGTAACCTTGAACGTGCGCGTCGCACTGAGCGCTTCGACGACCAGGTCATAGCCGAAGACCAAGTTGCCGTCACCGTCCAGGAGCAGGCGGTGGAGTATATTGCCCTCGTCCAGCAAGACCTGCGGTGCGAGCGAGAGCGCCGCGCCCCTCTGGCCCATGCTCGTCCCGGCGTTGACGTTGAGAGCCGTCGTCTTGACCCTGAAGCCGACGTGACCGCCGAGGGGCAACGACACGATCATCTGCTGACCTGCGGCCTCCTGCGCGTAAACGGGTGTCGCTACTACAGGCAGACCGGCGTATAAGAGACTGATCAGCAAGAGAAACCTGCTCATGGTTGAGGCTCCTTGACGATACGCAGATCGGCTGTCCTGGCGGGTCGAAATCCCGCCAGGCTGGCGCGCGTAAACGCCGCTGCCGCATTTGCGCCGCGCACGTCAGCAGCAGGACGACGCCCGGCGATCAAAGTTGTTCCACGAAGCTCTTCCTCCGCAGTGCGTCTGCGGCTCGCTGGGGAAGGACGCGCACGGCGCGAGTAGATGACGCGCGTGACGACGCGCTCGCGCACGACTTCGCGCTCGACAGGGACTTCTATAACTGCGGCAGGCGGCGCGTCCGCACTCGCCGACGGAGCGGGGACGCTTCGCGCCGTCAAGCCCGGTCGCATCAAAAGCAACCAGGCGGCCAGGATGATTGCGACGAGTAGCCCGGCAAAGACAGGAACGGGAACGGCGACCTTCATCGCAAAGCATCTTTTGAGCGCTGCCACCGGCGCGTTGTCCCTTGATCGCTGGGCCATCAGGGCAGGCTGCCAGTTCGGAGGGCTTGATTCGGGCACGACGAAGTATGACAGGGCGCGCGAGGCGAGGCGCAGCTCTTGATATTCGGCGCGGCAGCTATAGCAGGAGCTTAGATGATCTTCGACGCCCGCGCGCGCGTTCCCTTCAAGCTCGCCATCCAGATAGGCCGAGAGGTTACGTTTATGCTGAGAGATGCAGGGCAGCTTGGCCCGCCAGTCAGAATCGCTTCGCGGCATCATTAAATCTTTCCTTTCAAGTTCTCAAGCTTGCGCGCCAGCAGCCGTCGCGCGCGGCTCAGCCCCGACGCGACCGTCCCCATAGAGCAATCCAGCCGCTCTGAAATCTCCTCGTAGCTCAAGCCTTCGATCTCCTTCATCACGATCAGGACGCGCATCTCAGGCTTGAGTGTGAGCAATGCCTGGCGCACCTGTAGCTGCACCTGCTGCCGCAAGAGCGCTGCCTCCATGCGTTCACCAGCGCCGCCGCTCGCGGCACTCGCCAGGCCCTCCACGTCGCCTGAGTCCGAAACAGAACCCTTGTGCCGTCGCTCCCTCCGGCAGTAGTTGAGAGACTGGTTGACGGCCAGGCGGTAGAACCAGGTCGAGAAGCTGGCGCGACCGTTGTAGCTTGCAAGCCGCTCGTAGGCTCGCATGAAAATCTCCTGCGTCAAGTCGTCGGCCTGCTCTCGCCTGCCCGTCATGCCAAAGGCGAGCGCAAAAGCCCTCGGGTAATAAAGCCCGTAAAGCTTTGCAAAGAGCGCTCTCTCGCCCGCGCAGATGCGCGCGACGAGTTGCTCGTCCTCCCCTTCTCCTCCTGCGGCCTCGTAGTCGAGGGCTTCAGCCGTTTGCGTCAGCACATACATTTAGACACCTCGACCGCCCGCTTTCTTCCAAAATGTTCCGAAGCGGCCCCGGCCTGTAGGCTTTCATGCGCCGAGATCATATCTGGCCCTTGAACGCCGGGCCACATCGAAACGGCATTCCGGGCCCGGCAAAAATTTGGAACTCCCGAATAAGCGCTGCGTGCAAGAGCCAAAATCTTTATGGAGGATTTTGCCATGACCCTGAGAGTCCCGCTTTTCCTGACCATATTTCTCCTGCTTTGCTTCGGCACAAACGCGCTCGCGCAGCAGCCCCCGCGAGCAGCGCCGCCGCCCGCTGCTGCTACTACTGCGCCGCCCGCTCCATCGGCTGCTCCGTCAGCGCCGTCGGTTGCGCCTCCACCAACGCCGACTCTGGCTGCGCTTGCGCCGCAAGCGCCCGCCGAGCCCGAGACCTTTTCATTCTTCTTTAACGGTCAAAGCTATCTGGGTATCTACGCGGAAGACATCAACACCGAGAATATGAGGAAGTACGGATTGAGCGAGCCGCGCGGCGTCGCCGTCAGCCGAGTCATAGATGGCAGCCCGGCAGCGAGCGCCGGGCTCAGGAAAGACGACGTCATCTTGCGCTTCAACGGCGAAGAGGTGACGAGCGCGCAGAAGCTTAACCGGCTGATCAGCGAAGTCGCGCCCGAGCATAAGGTGCGCCTCGCCATCAGCCGTGGCGGCGTCGAGCAGGAAATCTCCGTCACCCTGGCCAAGCGCGAGAATTTCCCGCGCTCATTCAGAATGACGCTTCCCCGGCAGGAGCTTGATCGTCTGCGCGGTGACCTGGGAGAGTTGGGGAATACGCCGGGCCGCGATGAGTTCTCTTTCGTCTTTGGGGCCAACCGTCGCATAGGCGTCAGCGCATCGCCGTTAACCAAACAGCTCGCGGACTACTTCGGCGTCCCTGAAGGGCGCGGCGTGCTCATCACCTCCGTTAACGAAAACGGCCCGGCGGCAAAGGCCGGTCTGAAGGCAGGCGACGTGATCACGGCTGTGGACGGAGTGCGTATCGAGCGGCTCGCAGACCTCATGCGCGAGCTTAATCGCAGGGGCGAGGGCGAAGTGACGCTACAGGTCATACGCGATAAATCGTCGCGCACATTCAAGCTGACGCCGGAGCGCGGGCAGGCGTTCGACTTCGGCCCGGAGATCAACATCGCGCCACAGGTGGGCCGGGTCGTGCTCCCGCAGATCACCCTGCCCGTAATCCCCGCCTTGAGGATACGGGCCACGCCGCAGATCGTCCTACCGGCGCTGCCGAAGATAGACAAGATCGTGATTCCGAGCATACCGGCCATCAAAATACCGCGCATACAGACGACGCCGCTTTGATAGGGCGGCGAAAGAGAAAGAGGCCGCAGAGGAGAAGTCCGTTCATGATTCTCCGCAGCGGCCTCTTTCTTTTAACTCTTATGGCGGTTCTCAATCGGATGCGACCATGGCGCTACTGACCTTACTTCCAATCGCAAACCGCCCTCTTGCCGCCTCACTACTGCTGGCTCAGTTTCGTTTTCGCATCCGTCGCATCCCTGAGCACATCGCCGCACACCTGGCCTAAACCGATGACGGTGTCGAACTCCTTCAAGGCTTCGCCGGGGCGATCAAGAAAGGCGAGGATGCGTCCCATCGACTCGTGCGCGCGACAGACCAGGGATGGTTCCGTCTCGACAGAGGAGCTTTCAATCGCCATACGGTAGTGCGCGAGCGCCTGGTTCAAGCGCGTCACCTTTAAATCATCATCCGTCGTGTCGCGGGCCCACAGGCTGGAGTTTTTGCCGAGCGCGAAGAAGATACGCGACTCTCCCTGAAACTGTTGTAAGAGCTGTTTGAGGCGCGACTCAGCCGCCGCGTAATCCCTCAACTGAAGCATCTTCTCTACCTCCGTGAGGCTCTTGATGAGAGCCGCGCGCTGCGCCTCGGCAGCAGTCCCGCCCGCTCCGCCTGCGCCCTCCGTCGTTTCCATGTCGGAGCGTCTCTGATCGCGTCTCTCCCTGCGTGCGGCCAGAGCGCGTGTGCGTGCCGCGGTCGCTTCCGTCAAGCGTTTGCCTTCGCGCACAGGGTCGAAAGAAGCGATCATGTCGGAGAAGAAATTGCTGATGTCAAAGCCGGAGGATTCGAGCCCGCCCAACTGGTCTGCGAAGTAGAAGGCGAGCACTGCCCCGCCCTCGTAGGCATCTGCGAGGCGGGCCACCTTTTCATCCTCAATGGCGGAGCGAGCCGCCTGCATCTCTTTCGAGATAGCGGCGCGAGCGTTTGCGTCCGTGGCTCTATCAAGACGGCTGCGCGTCTCGTTCGTCAGCACCGCAAGCCGTATCGCTTCGTCAAGGCGCACCTCAGCCGCCGCCACCATCGAGCGCGAGACTGCCGTAAAGACATCCGGCGTGACGCTCGCCCCGGCCCTGGTGCGCTCGTCCAGCAGTTGCTTGAGCTGTTCGCGGCGCGCGGCGATGTCTCTGTTAAAGCGCACGATGATCGGATCAATGACATACTGCAAATAGGCCCGGCGCAGCTCGGCTGAGGTGGCGTCCGTGCCTTCCGGGACGATGACATAATAGTCGTCGGAGATGACGCGAAAGTTGATCGCGCCGGGGGCCGCGAGCAGATCGGGCACGATGAAGAATCGCCTCTCGTGCTCGCGCACAGTGTATCGCGGCTGCTCACCCTTTTTCGGCGTGCCGGTATTTCTGACGGGCACGCGCTCGACCGTACTGGTCAAGGGGCGCGTGTGCAGGTAGGAGAGGACGAAGCGCACCATCTCAGCCGTCGGGCGGCGAAGGCGGTCGCCCTCATCCCTATAGGCGCGAAGGTAGGCGGGCAAACGCCCGTCCATTCCAGACTTGCGATAGAACTCGCGCAGGAGAGGCGCAAAGTCGAGCACGTCGAGCAACCCCGCCGGAAGGTCATCTGTGCGCGCGGGCGCATCGAAGCCGGGCGCTGGCCCAAGCGCGTAGGCGAGCGAAACATAACGTGCGGCCTGCTCGGCTGCGGTCGGCTGATTGCCCCCCTGCGCCTTCAGCTTGTTGCGCTCGAAGAAGTCGCGCAGGCGCTTGCGCAAGTCCTCGTCGATTTCGGCCTGATCGCGCCTGACCTGCGCGCGAAAGACCGCAGGGCTCGCCCCCGTCGGAGTCGGGTCGAAACCGGCGGCGTCGAGCGCGGCCATCATGACGATCAGTCTCGCATCCGGCTCTATCCTCACACCGTATTCCGTGAGATCAAACCCGCGCTGCTGCTGCTGCTGGCTTGGCTGTTGTTGCTGCTGCTGCGGTGCGCCCTGATTGGCGCGCGGCGCGGGCGTCGCCTGGTTCTGTGCGCGCGCAGTAGAAGCGCCCGCAAGACAGAGCGTAAGCGCCGTGGCGATGATCGAGTAATCTCTTCTCATAAGAAACTGAATTTCCGTGCGTGAAATATTCAAAGGGGAGAGCGAAGCCGTTTTGGTAAAGGATGAAGGGATGATGACAGCGCGGCGAATGGTTGTATGAGCGGGTCGCCCAATCTCTTCCATCAATCGCTTTCGCCTGCTCTCCCGGCGCTCATCCTGAGCCGCTTTTTGGCGCGCAGCATACGCAATGTTAAGGGATAGGCGGCGAGCGAACAAACCACGGAGAGCACCATGCCGCCGACGGCGAACGGGACGAGTATGTCCGAGCTGTGCAGGAACAGCCGTCGCCAGTAATCGCCCGTGAGCAGGTGCGGCTCTTTCAGGAGTTGCAGACCTTCGTCGGGCAGGCCGAGCGGTCGTCCCAAAAAAAATGCTCCGACGCCGTAAGAGGCCAGGATGATCGGCACGAGCGTGAAGAGGGGATTATTGACGAAGGTTCCCGTGTAGATCGCAATTTTGTTGAAGCGAAAGATGAAGGCGAGCGCCGTCGCCATGACGGTATGCAGGCCGAGGAAGGGTGAAAAGGCGATGAAGACACCGACGGAGAAAGCAAGCGCCGTTCGCTCCGGCGGATCATCTATAGCGAGCAGACGGCGAAGGGTGGCGCGCAACATTCTGAAAGCAGCGGCAAGTGACGAGTGACAAGTGACAAGTTAAAACAAGACTTCAGCTCGTCACTCGTCACTTGTCACTCTCGACCGCCTTATTTGTAGCTGTTGAGCGCGTCGGATTCGTTTTCGTAAACGTCGAAAACGGTCAAAAGCTTGGTGATCGCCAGCAGGTCTTGAAGTTTCTGCGTGAGGTTCAGAAGCTTGAGCTGCCCCTGCTCCTTACCAATCGCCGTGTAGCTTGAGACCAGCTCGCCGATGCCGCTCGAATCAATATAGCCGACGCCCCCCAGGTTCAAGAGAATCTTCTTCTTGCCTTCTTCGAGGAGGCGGCGAATGGCGCTGCGGAGCGCCACCGAGCCTTCACCGATGGTCACCTTACCATTCATGTCGAGAATGGTTACATCTCCGGCCTGACGCTCTTTGATATCCAGTTCAGCCATTTCGAAAAGTCTCCCTTACAAGAATTATCGTTAATGTCGCTTAATCATCCGCACCACTGTGCCGCCCTTGTCGTGGCGCAGCCACTTTATCTCGTCCATGAACGTGTTCATAAAGAGAATCCCGCGCCCGGATGTCTTCATCAGGTTTTGCGGGTCAGTCGGATCAGGAACGCTCCCGGGATCAAAGCCGACCCCATGATCGCGGACGGTAATCTCAAGGGCGCTCGCCGTATTCAGCAGCGTGACCTCGACCTTCTTCTCCACGTCCTGCTTATTGCCGTGCAGCACGGCGTTGGTCACGGCCTCTCTCACGGCCATGTCCACTCCGAAAGCAATCTCCTCGCCCAGCCCCAGCCGACCGATGAACTTCGCAGCGGCCTCAGCCGCCTCGGCCACGGACTCAATGCGGCTCGGCAAGATGAGTTCGCTCGTCTGTTCCGTCACACCTAAAGACATAACCTTTCCAAGAGCCGTCCGGCGGGGCGTGGCTACTTAATACAGACTTCGGAAAGCTTACCGGAAGAATTCAGGGTGTAACACGCCCATCGCCCGCCTGTCAAGAAAGGGAGGCGGGCCGCAGGGTGAGCGATGAATCAAAACATCCGGTCTATGCGCCGTTTTGCCTTCTTTCCCTCCTTTTTCACCCCTCACCCTTCGGCCCTCCTCCCCCGCTTCGTGTATGATTGACGACATGAGAATACAGCCTGCAAGACGCCTGCGCGGGCGCTTCGCACTGCCCGGCGATAAATCCATCTCGCATCGCGCCGCAATGATGGCGGCGCTCTCCGGCGGTCGCTCCCGAATCAAGAACTATGCGACGAGCGAGGACTGCGCTCGGACGCTCTCTTGTCTCAGCCAACTGGGCGCAGTGGTCGAGAGAGACGGCGCAAGCGTGCTGGTGACGGGTGTCGGCGAGCGCGGGCTCAGCGCACCGGCTGAGCCGCTCGATTGCGGCAATAGCGGCTCGACGATTCGCATGATGGCAGGAGTGCTGGCCGGGCAGGAGTTCGCTTCGACGCTGACGGGCGACGATTCGCTGCGCGCCAGGCCGATGCGCAGAGTCATAGAGCCTCTGGAGTTGATGGGCGCGCGGATTTCATCACAGGCGGGCCGCGCTCCCCTGGAGATCATGGGTCGCAGGCCGCTCCTGCCCGTGACATACGAAATGCCTGTCGCCAGCGCGCAGGTCAAGTCCTGTATTCTGCTCGCGGGCTTGATGGCAGAGGGGCGCACCAGCGTCATCGAGCGCGGAGGCCCGACGCGCGATCACACGGAGCGCATGCTGGGCTGGTTCGGCGTCCCTGTTGAGACGACCCGTTATCGGAATGATCCGGGGTCTGTCAGCACCTTCTCTGTCGAAGGCCCGGCGCAGCTCCTTGCCCGAGACGGAACGGTTCCGGGAGACATCTCATCGGCGGTCTTCTTCATGGCCGCCGCCGCCATTTTGCCGGGCTCCGAGTTGGAGATTACAGGGGTGGGGCTAAACCCTACACGCGCGCGGGTGCTTGAGACCTTTCGCGCGCTGGGCGCAGATGTGCGTGTGACGGACGCGACTTCAAACGAAGGGCTCGATGAAGGCGACTTTAACGAGCCGTCGGGCGACCTCAAGGTTATCGGTCTGGGCGCTGGCTCGCTCTCCCCCCTGGAAGACGGGCGCTCGAATCTCTTGAGCGGAGCGCTCATCGCACAGTTGATTGACGAGCTGCCGATGCTCGCCGTGCTCGGAACGCAGGTCGAGGGAGGTCTCACGATTCGTGATGCCTCGGAGCTGCGCGTCAAAGAGACGGACAGAATCTCTGCGACCGTAGCGAACCTGCGGGCGATGGGCGCGGAGGTCGAAGAGTATGAGGACGGTCTCGCGGTGGCGGGACAAACGCGCCTGCGCGGCGCACGGCTCGACGCCAGGGGAGACCATCGCATCGCCATGGCCTCGGCGGTCGCGGCGCTCGTCGCCGACGGCGAATCCGAGATAGAAGGCGCACAAGAGTGCGTCGGCGTCTCATTCCCTGAGTTCTTCCGCGTGCTCGAATCGGTGATCGAGCGATGAATGGGCCCAGACGCATAGTGATGACGGGTTTCATGGGCGCGGGGAAGACGACAATCGGCGCGGCGCTCGCAAGACGGCTCGATTGTCGCCTGCTGGACCTGGACGAGTACATCGCAGGGCGCGAGGGCCGTAGCATTCAGGCCATCATTGACGAGCATGGCGAAGCCAGGTTTCGTCAGACGGAAACGCAAGCACTGCGCGAAGCTTTGGAGGACGAGACGGCGCAAGTCATCGCGCTCGGCGGCGGCACATGGATGAGCGAAGCCAATCGCGCGCTCGTCGGCGAGTACGAAGGCTTTACCGTCTGGCTCGATACGCCCTTCGAGCTCTGCTGGCAAAGAATCATAGGCGCAGGCGATACGCGCCCGCTCGGGCGCGACCTTGAGCGGGCGCGCAGGCTCTACGAAGAACGACGCGCCCTCTATGCGCTCGCGCCGCTGCGCATAACGCTCGATGAAGCGAGCGACCCGGAGGCGATTGCGACAGAGATTGTCAACGCATTGCGGCAAAGTCCGCCGGAAGACGACGCGGTTTGATGTCAAAGGGATGGAAACTTAAACAAGGGGCCGAGAGATGAGCAAACAAGACGGAGACGCGAAGGCGCTCAAAGTAGCGAAGACTTTGAAGAATGCCGATAACTGGAAACACCTCGCGCGCTGGAACGGCGAAGGCTACTACGAATTGAAGACGGATGATATTGGGGATGTGCCCGTGCGTCTGTTTCTGACGCCGACGCTCCTCAGCGATGCGGAGGATATTCTCTACCGCCAGATCGTCAACGCGACGCGCTTTCCCGGCGTGCGTCTGGTCGTCATCACGCCGGACACGCACTACGGCTACGGCGTGCCCGTCGGCTGCGTGCTCATCACAGACGCCGAGAGCGGCGCGGTCGCAATGGGCCCGGTGGGCTACGATATTGGTTGCTTCACGGCGGAAACCCTTATCCCTTTAGCCGATGGCCAAGCCTATCCAATCGGCGAGCTGGCACGGTCAGGCCAGGAGATATTTGTTTTCGCGCTCTCTCAAGAACACATGGTCGTCATTGCAAAAGCGACGGCCAGAAAGACGCGCGCCGGTGCGCCACTGGTCAAAGTCACCCTGGATAATGGACGAGAGATCATCTGCACACCTGATCACGAATTCATGCTGCGCGACGGAACTTATCGCCAGGCTGAGGAGTTAATACCCGAAACTTCCTTGATGCCTTTCGATACGCGCATAGATAAAGATGGCTACGTCTTGGTCAGGCATCCGGCCACGGGCACAAATCAAAGGGTTCATTGGATCATGGCTCGCTGTGGTCTGCTTGGCGAAATTCCTTCATTTAAAGGACAGAGAACTATTATCCATCACAAAAACTTTAGGCCCAGTGATAATCGCCCCGAAAATCTTCAATTCATGGGCGATAGAGATCATATGAGCTATCACCGTACGATAGTTGAGCAAAACGCTCACTTTCAATCGAAGGAATTTGAGGCGCGGCGTCTACAAGCAATCTCACAGAAGGCTCTTACGAAAGAGGGACGAGCATTCTTTGCTGCACGCGGCACGAAGAACATTCTCGCATACATGGTGAATAACCCTGAACACTTTAGGGAAGCTGTCGCTGGTAATGGAGAGCGAGGCAAGAAATACTTACAGGCTTATAACGTAAGCCCCAAAGGGCGTCAGAAATCTTCGGAGGTGGCCCATCGTCAATATACCTGCGAGACGTGCGGGGAAGTTTTAGTGGGCGGGTTTGGCATTCATAATCACCGGCGGTGGCGACACGGCTACAATCACAAAGTCGTTTCCGTTGAGCCGTTAAATCAAATCGCAGATGTGTACTGCCTGACTGTTCCAGAGTACGGGAACTTTGCTCTCGATGCGGGTGTGTTTGTGCATAATTGCGGGATGATGAGCGCGCGTTCGGAAGTGGCGGCTGAGGCGGCGACGCCGGAGAAGAGGTTGGAGTTCAACCGGGCTGTGATGGAGAGGGTGGCGATGGGGGCGGGCGGGAAGAGTCACCGCCTGGGCAGCGTCTCGAAGCAGGAGTTCAATAATCTGGTCAGGGGCGGGGCCGAGTATTACGTCGAAAAGTACGGGGCGACGTTTGATCGCAGTCGCGCCGAGCGTCATCGCATTCCTGTGGAGGACGAGTGGCGGATTCCCTGGGGCGGCAAGGGCAGGCCCGAGCGCGGGCTGGACCAGTTGGGAAGCCTGGGCGGCGGCAATCACTTCATAGAGCTGCAACGCGCAGAGGATACGGGCACGCTCTTTCTACAGGTGCACACTGGAAGCCGTGGCTTCGGTCATGGGCTCGCGACCAACTATTTCGAGATGGCCAGAGAGGAGAGGCCCGGCGCGATCACAGACATTGACCTGGGCTACTTCACGCCGGATTCACGTCATTACAGCGACTATCTCAACGCGGTCGCGGCGGGCGGCAACTATGCCATTCTCAACCGGCTGATTATCTTCGAGCAGGTCGCCGAAGCTTTCCGCAAAGTCTTTCGTCAAGATCTGGAGCTCATCTATGAGATCAGTCATAACCTCGTCCAGCGCGAATGGCATCCTGATTTCGGCGAAGTATGGGTTCATCGAAAGGGCGCGACGCGCGCCTTTCCGGCGGGGCATCCCGCGCTCAAGGGCACGTTCTGGGAAGAGACCGGGCATCCCGTGCTGATACCCGGGAGCAACAAGGACTACAGCTATATCCTGCGTCCATTAGCGGGCGCGGTCAGAAGCGGTTACTCGGTCAATCACGGAGCGGGCCGCAGACTTTCGCGCGGCGAAGCCAACCGCAGCCTGTCGCAGCGACAGATAGACGACGAGTATGCTGCCGCAGGCATTCTCGTCAACATTGACGGGCGAGTGCCCCTGGACGAAGCCGCGCCCGCCTACAAATCATCGGAAGAGGTCGTGCGCGCCGTCGTCGAAGCGGGCCTCGCCGAGATCGAGCACAAGCTCTGGCCGCTCGCCTCCCTCAAAGGCACGGAAGAAGGCAAAGGCAAACGGCGCAAGCGCTCAGCAGGCGCAAAGAAATCTAACAAGCACTTTTAAGGGCAGTGACGAGTGACAAGTGACAAGTGACGAGCAGGAAGAAAAGAAGTGATGAGTGATGAGTGATGAGCAAGAGGACAAGATGCTTTTACTCATCACTCATCACTCATCACTCATGACTATCTTGTCACTCGTCACTTGTCACTGTTCTTCAGCAGCTTGAGGAGTGCGGCTTCTTCGACTTCGTATTCGGGCTGGATGCGCTTGATGGAGCGCTCGACTTTGCGGCGGAACTCTGCGAGCGTGATGCCTTTCAGATAGGCGTCGGGGACAGCCGGGTGAACGTAGCAGTTGCGGCAGACGGTGGGCGTGTTGCCCAGACGCTCGGCCACCGCCTTGACGGCATGCACGAGATTACGCCGCGCCTGTTTTTCATCTTCGGCCTTGCCCAGCTCCGCCAGCTCAATGGCCGCGTTGAGCGTTCCGCCCCAGGTGCGAAAGTCCTTGGCGGAAAATTCCGGCGCGGTCGCAGCCTTGATGTAGTCATTCACGTCGCGCGGGCGTATGGGATGAGCCTTGCCATCCTCGCCCATGTAGTTGAAGAGCTTCGAGCCGCCGATGGCCTTGATGTCTGCCATCAACATTGCCAGCTCTTCGTCAACGATGATGCGGCGATGGCGTATGTGGTGTTTGCCGACGAAGCTGAAGATGAGACGGCCCCCGCGCTTGATCTCAAGATGGCGATTGCGCAGCGTCGTCACCCCGTAGGTGCGATAACGCTTGACGCTCAACTCCGAGCCGACGCGAAAGTAGAGCTCGTTGATGAGCCGCACGACGACGGCCAGCACGCGCTCGCGCGAGAGGTCGGAGCGCGCGATGTCTTCATTTGTGCGGCGGCGCAGGAGCGGCAGGTGCTCGCCGAAGCGGATGATCTTTTCGTACTTCTTCTTCTGCTGGCGCGCGGCGTGCTGCGGGTGATAGAGGTATTGGACTCTTCCCTGCGCGTCTACGCCGATGGCTTGGAGGCGGCTGCGCGGGCTCGGAGAGATGCGCACGTCAGACCAGGCGGGCGGAATCACGAGCGACTCTATGCGCTGTAGCTCGGCCTCATCCGTGATGGGCCGCGCTTCTTGATCCTCATAACGGAAGCCGCGACGCTTCGTGCCCACCCTGCGCCACCAGCGCGAGCGCGGGCCGCGCTCCAGGATAGAAAGAGCGCTCTTTTCCGGCTCTGGTACTGCGGCGACAATGGCGCTCGACATCGGTTCCCCTCCCCGGCTCGTCCCCTATACTACGATCATTCTACGTCTAAGGTCTTGTGAAACTGTGCCGCACCTGCCACGACTTCTTGAGGGATGTTGCCGGATAGATCACCGTCGAGCTTTATCGCCCCGAGTCGAAATCCGTTCTGCCGTCAACTGAGACGATGACGTTGCGAACGGTCGAGAACTGTTTGAGCGTGCGCTCGACTGCGCGACGGAACTCCGCCGGTGACAGATCACCGGCCCAGCGCTTGCCGCCGCTAGAGACGAAATCGACGCGCGCCGTCCCTTCCTTAATCAAGAGCGTGCCGATGGCGAGCCCGCGCGCATCCAGGGCGCGCAGCCGTCTCTGCTGCTCGGCGGCTGTCGGCCCGGCGAGCAATGCTTCGAGCGCCGGGCGCGCGGGCGCAGCCGCCGCGACCGCCCGCACGACGAACTGTAGATTGAAAGGGTCACGAGGATGCGGATTGCCGTCTCGCGGAAAGTAGACTCTCACCTGTCGCTGGCCCGAAGGGCCGCGTCGTTGCGCGCGGGCGACGCCCGCCATTCCGACAGAGGCGACGAGCAGGATGGCCCAAACAAGCACTATTCTTTCCGTTTTCATAAAAGAGCCCTGAGCTGAAATAAGAACTGCCCTTGCATTCTTACGGCCCTGAAGCGAGAAGAGGGCAAGGCTTTTCTCTACCCGCCACTCTCACCCATCCAGACCGCCAAACATCTACGTCTCCAGGCGGTCAACCGTTTCAATCAATCGTCATCTTCCGCCCGGAAGAGAGATTCGTGGTTATGATGCTTCGAGAGCCTTCGGAGTACGAGGAAGATTATCAAGCGCGGGGCGCGGCCCGCGTCTGCGCTTCGCCTATAGATTTTACAATTCGCTTATAAGGCCATATCCTAATCCCACAACGCACGAATAACAATCCCCTTGAAATAATTGAACGAGCTTGTTCGAGCAGCTCTTAAACGAACCCTTTGGGAGGAAGAATTTCGATGGACACGACACAACCGAAAGATGGCGGGAGCGCCGCCGATGACTTGCCAGGAAAACCCGTTTCACTCTGGCTCGCCACTACTCCCGCGACCCACTACCCTCAACTGCCGGGCGACATCTCGGTGGACGTGGCAATTCTGGGCGGCGGGATCGCGGGCATCAGTACCGCCTTTCTGTTGAAGCAGGCGGGCTTGAGCGTCGCCGTCATCGAAGCCGCTCGCATCGCAGCACGCGTGACCGGCAACACGACCGCCAAGATCACATCGCTGCACAACCTGATCTACGATCATCTAGTCAATCAATTCGGCGAAGAAGAGGCGCGTCTCTTCGGCGAGGCGCAGGAGTCGGCCAAAGAGAAGATCGCAGCGCTCGTCGCACAGTACTCGATTGATTGCGACTTTCGCCGGGCCTCTGCCTATACCTACACGCTGCTCGAAGAGGAGCTGGAACAGATCAAGCGGGAAGCGGAAGCGGCAAAGAGACTCGGGCTTCCGGCCTCGTTTGTCGAAAACTGCGAGCTGCCGTTTGCGATCAAGGGGGCAGTCAGGTTCGACAACCAGGCGCAGTTTCACCCGCGCAAATACCTGCTCGCGCTGGCCGAGCGGATTTCGGGCGACGGCAGCTACATCTTTGAAGAGACGCGCGCCTTCGACATCGAAGACGAAGAGCCCTGCACCGTCAAGACCAGCCGTGGAACGATCAAGGCAAAGTCCGTCGTCATCACTACGCACTTCCCCTACAACGATCCGAACATCTACTTCGCGGCGATGTCGCCCAAGCGCTCCTACGTGCTCGGCTGTCGTCTGAATGGCCCAGCGCCACAGGGCATGTACATCAGCGCAGGCTCGCCTCATCATTCGATTCGCAGTAATCCTTACGAGGGCGGCGAGATCGTGATGATCGGCGGCGAAAATCACAAGACGGGACAGGGCGGCGATATGAGCGACCATTACCGTCGGCTGGAAGAATGGGCCCGCGCGAATTTCGCGGTTCAATCAATCGAGTATCGCTGGTCAACGCAGGACAATAACACCGTGGACAAGGTTCCCTACATCGGCAAGCTCTCCGCCGCCTCAGAGCATCTCTACGTGGCGACGGGCTTCGGAGGATGGGGCATGACCAACAGCCACGTCGCCGCCATCCTGCTCACGGACATGATCGAGGGGCGCGAGAACCCCTGGGCCAGGGTCTTCGACCCGTCCCGCTTCAAGCCCGTCACCTCGGCCACAGATTTCGTCAAAGAGAACCTGAACGTCGCCAAAGAGTTTATGGCCGACCGCATTTCCACTCCCGAGATAGAAGACCTGGACAAGCTGCCGGAGGGCGGCGGCGAAGTCCTCAAGTGGAAGGGCGAAAGGCTCGCGCTCTACAAAGACGAGGCGGGAACAATCCATGCCTGCTCGCCCGTCTGCACGCACATGGGCTGTATCGTTCACTGGAACAGCGCCGAGCGGAGCTGGGACTGTCCCTGCCACGGCTCGCGCTTCAATTACGACGGAGAGGTCATACAGGGCCCCGCCAACGAGGATTTGAAGAAGGTTGATCTGGGTAAAGTAGGTGGGTCGCGGTGAGGGAAGCGAATTAACAGGGATGGACAGAGAGTGTCAGGATAAAGAAAAAGCGTTGAAGCATATAGGCAGCAACGCTTTTGTCTTTCATCCTGATTTTAAGTTCTTATCCTGTCCATCCCTGTTTGAATCTACTGTTGCTGTCCTTCTTTCTGGCGCAGGTCTTCCTCGACGGTCTCCTCGTCGCCCTCGGCTGTGCCGGGTGTTCTGCCTGGGTCGCCCGTCCGGCTCTCGCCGCCCTCTGAGGGCGAGGCGCTGCCGCTATTTTTCCGTTCGTCTTTTTCTTCTTCGTTTGCCACTCTCTTCTCCCCTTTCGGAATTTCGCTTTAAGGCTTGAGCACGATCTTGATGCAGTCGTCTTCCTTGTCCGTGAAAATCTCGTAGCCCTTGGGCGCATCGTTGAGCTGCATGCGGTGCGTGATGACGAAGCTCGGGTCTATTTCCCCTCGCTCAATCCTTTCCAGAAGCGGTTGCATGTAGCGTTGGACGTGGGTCTGTCCCGTCCTGATCGTCAGAGATCGGTTCATCAAAGAGCCCATCGGAAACTTGTCTATAAACCCGCCGTAGACTCCCACGACAGAGACCGTGCCGCCATTGCGGCACGCCATGATCGCTTCACGCAGGGCATGCGGCCTGTCCGTCTCAAGCATCAACGCCTGCTTCACGCGGTCGTAAGCGTGGACGATTCCGGGCGCGTGCGCCTCCATCCCCACGGCGTCAATGCAGGAGTCCGGGCCGCGCCCTCCGGTCTTCTCCATCAGAGCATCATAAACGGAGGTCTCCTGATAGTTGATCGTCTCTGCTCCGCCCTGCTCGGCCATCGTCAGGCGCTCTGCAAAACGGTCAATGGCGATGACGCGTTCGGCCCCGAGCAGAAAGGCGCTGCGGATGGCGAATTGTCCGACAGGGCCGCAGCCCCAGACAGCGATGGTGTCGCCCCCCTTGATGTCGCACATCTCTGCGGCCATGTAGCCCGTCGGAAAGATGTCTGACAGAAAGAGCACCTGCTCGTCCGGCATCCCTTCGGGAACCTTAATCGTGCCGACATCGGCGAAGGGGACGCGCGCGTACTCCGCCTGGCCTCCTGCGTATCCGCCCGTCAGGTGCGAGTAGCCGAAGATGCCGCAAGGGCTGTGGCCGAACAGCTTCTCTGCCATCCAGGCGTTAGGGTTCGAGTTTTCACAGAGCGAAAACATCTCTCGCTGGCAGAAGAAGCAGTTGCCGCAGGAGATGGGAAAAGCGACGACCACGCGGTCGCCCGTCTTCAAGTTCTTAACCTCGCTCCCGGTCTCTACGACCTCGCCCATGAATTCGTGGCCGAGGATGTCGCCTTTCTCCATCGTCGGCATGAGGCCGTTGTAGAGATGCAGGTCAGAGCCGCAGATGGCCGTCGAGCTGATTTTAACGATGGCATCACGCTGATTAATAATCTTAGGGTCTGGAACCTGTTCGACCCCCACATTATTCTTGCCGTACCAACACAGAGCTTTCATTTCGCTCCCCCCCCTTTAATCGAATAAAAAAGCAGAAGGTAAAAGGCCAGAGTGAAGCGCGCAGCCGCAGCCGCCTCCACACTCTCTCCTTTTACCTTCTGCTTTTACGCCTTACGCACGAGCGGCGCGGCCAGAGGTTTGCCCCTCTGTGGTCGCAATCTCGCCCGTCTCCATCACTTGCTTGAAGCGTCTGAGGTCTTCGTCAATCTGCTGTTCGGGATTTTCACCGAAGAGCTTGGCGACGGCTGCGCCGAGCGCGCCGCCCGGAGGGTCGTACCTGAGCGTCACGCGAACGGTCGTGCCGCGTCCCCCGGCAGAGGGCTCAAAGCGCACGCTTCCGGCGTTGTCCACGTCCGCGCCGTCCAGAGAGCGCCAGGCGATCAGTTCATTCTCTTTCTCGTTATAGATTTCGGCGTCCCATTGAACGGTCGAGCCTGCCGGCGCTTTGGCGACCCAGTGCGAGCGGCCCTCGCCCGTCGTCGTCACGGATTCAAGGTGGTTCATGAAGCGCGGCAGATTCTCGAACCTGCGCCAGAAGCGATAAAGCTCTTCGGGCGACTTGTTGATGGTGATGCTCTTATCAACCTTGATGCCGCGATCTGCGCTGACGCTCACGATAGGATTGTCAGAGCCCGTCCCGGCGGTGTTGATGCCCACCGCTTCGTAGATGTTGCAGTGACCCGTCGTGCCGCGATAGATGAGGCTGCCGCCGACCAGAGCCAGCACCGCCCCGCCCAGCGAACGACCGGACAAGAGCCGCGACACACCGTAGACGGCCAGCGCGCCGCCACCGATGGCCGACGCCCAGCGCTCGATCTCGCCCACATTGGTCTCGCCAGCGTTCGTGGCCCCGCTCCGCTCGACGTTAGTCCTACCCTCGTTACTCACGACGCCCGCTTGCTCTAAAGCTTCTTGCATTGATTCCATGTCCTTGCCTCCTCGAAATGGTGCTACCCGTTTTGCGAACACCTTCGCAGAATTTTTTGCTGATAACTGTCCGAAAACATCTCGTAGTTGTGATATTCAGATCATTATAGTCAAATTCCGTGCCTCAGGATAAGCGCCTTCGCGCGTGGGCCGTCGCGCGGGGAAAAACTGGTTGTAATAGGTTAGCTCTATGATATATTTGCAGTCGTTGCAACAGCTCCACCCTCAAACTTGTTGCTGACCATCACCCCCTCAGCCCCTTTTTTGAGAACCGTTGCTGCACATCCAGGGCTGTCGCCGGGCCGAAGCCCACCTCGCCGCAATCAAGACAGCCTCAGCCCTCGCAAACTTCCGACAAACCCATACTTCGGAGGAACAAAATGAGCACAGCCAAACTGAACGTCTGGGTAACCAAAGTTGGTGACCCCTGCAAGATCGACAATGATTATCAATGGTTCGTCCACATACTCCACTGCAACGGAGAGATACTGAAGTGGTGCGGCAAGAGTTACAGCAATTTAATGACCAAGTGCGGCCATCTGGAGATAGAGATACCTCCGGGCTGCTACATGGTCTGCGCGACGTGGTCGCCCGCGCCTAACACGACCGTGCCCACCACGCTTGGCAATCACATCTCGCACTTGCAGATCATCCGGGCCAACTGCGGGAAGGAAATATGCGTCACGCTGTTTCCCCCGACCTTCCACTGGTGCGGCATCTGGTGGCTCGTGGCGCTGCGCGAGCAGGCGGCCATGCAACGCTTTCCCGCTCAGGCTGAGGCGCGCAATGCCATCAACGCCGTCGAAACGCTCTTGAAGAAACTGCCCATGGACAATTTTACGCAGGCGATGTTGGAGATTGAGAGAAACCCTGTCAAGCCAGCAGGCGCAGCCGAGTCGCGTTCCAGAAAAGGCTCAAGCAAGAAACGCTGAAGTCATGAGGAATGGCAAAGGCCGCAAGGATGAATGAAAGAGCATCTCTCTTTTCATTCATCCTTGCGGCCTTTCGGTCTTGCCTTTACTGTGCTGCGGCTTTGGGCTCTGCGGAGAGGGCAGCGCCAGGCGTTTCACGCACGCCGTCCGCCGGTACGTAATAGAGGATACGGTTGCAATTATCGCAGATGATGACCTCGTCGCCGCGCCGGACTTCGGCCATCACCTGCGGGCGAAGCGCCATAAAGCAGGCCGTGCAGGAGCCGTTGCGGGCTTCGGCGACGGCGATGCCATCGCGTATGCGCGCGCTGATGCGATTGTAGAGGGCGCTCATCTGCTTGGGCAGTGTGGCGAGCAGTCGCTCGCGCTCGCTGCGACGCGCGGCCAGTTCCTCCGTCTGCGTGCGAATCTGTTCCTCGAAAGCCTTGATGCGCTCTTCCATCTCGGCGCGCAGCTTGATGATCTCCGGCTCTCGCTCCCTGAGCACCGACTCGGACTGCTCGATGGTCTCCATCTTTTCGAGAATCTGAGTTTCAAGCTGTGAGATGTGCTTGCGCGCGGCGTCGGCCTCACGAATCGCAGCCGTGTACTCGTGCTCGTTCTGCGCAGACATCAGATTGCGGTCGGCGCGGGCGGCGTTCGCGCGGGTCTCCTCGACCTCGGCTTCGAGCCTTGCGCGCTCGCTTCTGGCTTCATCACGCTTTGTTTCCAGGGCGCGAATTTCAAAGGCGCGCTGATCGAACTCTTTTTCGATCTCAGCGCGCCTTTGTGGGATGGCCTCAATATCGGCCTGTAGTCTGCGTATGCTCGTGTCCGTCTTTTGCAAAGCGATCAACTGCTCTAATTCCGCTTTCACTCTCTTGCTCTCCTCAAAAGATCAAGTCTATTAAAGATGAAATAAGGTATTCATTCAAAATTCGATCATCACATATTCATCCCCTTCATGCAAGTGACGGCAAAGCGCTCGACGGCATCTCCGTTCGGGACAGTTTCATCAGCCGACAGCGAAAAGCTCCCTCGACCATCATGGTCGAGGGAGCTTTTCAACGATGACTCGCGGATGCTTCAAATCAATCTGCGCCGACGGCTTTGGCCGCGTTGATGCGCCCGCCCGAGGAGACTTTCCCGGAGAGCGAGTCCAGCTTATCCACGGAATTGAGAAGGCGCTCGCGCAACTCCTTCATCGAGAGGCCGGGCTCAGCCGAGAGCACCAGCGCCGCGACGCCCGCCACCTCCGGCGTCGCCATGGACGTGCCGGAAGCTTCCCGGAAATCTCCATTGAGCCAGGTGCTCAGTATCTCCGCTCCCGGCGCTGCGATGTGGACGCTCTTTGCGCCGTAATTCGAGAAAGATGCCAACTCGTCCTGGCGGTTGAGCGCGGCCACGCTGATGACGTTCGGCAGGTTGTAGCTCGCGGGGTAGTGCGGCGATTTGTCTGCGTTGGCGCTTGCGTTGCCGCTCGCCGCGATGAAGAGGATACCCTCTTCGCCCGCCTCGCGGATAGCATCTTCGAGCGCCTTTGAGTACATGGTCGAGCCCCAACTGGCGCTGATGATCTGGACGTTGACGCCCGCGCGCTTGCGATTGATCACGTAGTTGATGGCCTTGATCGCATCCTTGGTCGTGCCCGAGCCGCTCGCGTCAATAAACTTCAGGGGCATGATCTCGACCTTCCAGTTGACACCGGCGATGCCCAGAGCGTTGCCGCCCTCTGCGCCGATGATCCCGGCGCAGTGTGTGCCGTGGCCGTTCTGATCCATCGGGTCGCCGTTATCGCTCACGGCGTTGAAGCCGTAGGCGTCGTCAATCGTGCCCAGCTCGTCGTCGGTGTACTCGTCCATGTCCGGCGGGCGAACCCAGATGTTATTGAGTAAGTCCTGATGCGTATAGTCAACGCCGCTATCAATGACGGCGACGACGACCTTGCTGCTGCCGGTGGTCCTGGCCCAGGCACGAAGGGCGCTGATGTCTGCCTGCGCGCGGCCCCCGTTCTGCCCAGTATTTTCCAGCGACCACTGTTCTCCGAACATAGGGTCGTCCGGGTGCTCGCCCGAAGTGCCGCCCGCCGTCTCTTGATCGAGGTTGATCTCGTAGCTCGGCTCGGCGTATGCGACCAGCTCGGGCAGCGAGCGATATTGAGCGGCGATCTCTTCCGCCGTCTCTCCGTCTTCGCCTTCGATGACGGCGAGGCCGTCAACCGCCTCGATCTCGTCCTCGACCTGGTCGTGCAAGCGGCGCGCGATATTGCGCATTCTGTCAACAGTCGTGCCGGGGTGAAAACGCACGAGCACTTCTGCGCGCTTGAAATCATGTCGCGGGGCAACGGTGGTTGTCGTCCGGGAGTCTGCAACCAGGACTCCCTCTGTGTGTTGGTGATGGTGCTGCCAGCGACGCACCTGTCCGGCCATCGCGGCCAGCCCGATAAGGGCGAGCGCCAGCGTCAGATGTCCGAGAAAATTCTGTCGGTTCATCGGTCTTACCTCAATATCTTAGAAGTGGGGTTTTCCATGTCAGAGACGGTAATTCGAGCCCTGATAGTTATAGAGCCTGAGCTGATCACGACTGGCGCGATACTCTGCCTTGCGGCCTCCCGCGTTCAAGCGGATGCGCCAGCCCGGGGTGATCATCTGCCCGCTCATCTCGTCCGCGATGGGAGCGCCGAGCGCCATGTCCGGGAAATCCGCCTGCTCGACGGCCTCTTCCTTAACCTCATTTTCCGAGATGCCCAGGCGCTGTGCCAGATCGGCCCGCGCCCGCTTGATCGCATCCTCTTTGCTGATGGCCATCCTTGTTCACTCCTTTTGTCCGGCCCGGCGCTTGTCGCCCGCGTGCCATTGTGCCTATTCTGCGCCTGTGCGGGTCTCTTCGTCAAAGTTTTAGAGACGGGTGCGCGCTCCGCGACGACTACTTTTTTATGAAATGGAATCTTTCAGACATCACGGGCCGGGCCGATGCGCTCTACGCTGGGCGCGAGCGGGTGGAAAATGTTCGCGCCTGCGTGGAGCTTCTGGAAGGGGTCGCGCCGCGTGATGATTTCGAGATCGCATGGCGACTCGGCAGGGCTCTCTTTTTTCTCGGCCAGGAAGAAGAGCACAAGGAGCAAGCGCGCAGCCTTCATGCTCAAGGCGTCGCCGCGTGTGCGATTGCTGCCCGCTCTCTGCCTCAACGCGTCGAGGGCCACTTCTGGCTCGGCGTCAACCTGGCGCTTCAAGCGCAGGCGACAAAGAGGCAGCTCATGGCCCTGGCGCTCGCTCTGCGCGCGAAGCGCTCGCTTGAGCGTGCGGCTCGCATCAACCCGGCCTATCACGGCGCAGGGCCTTTACGCGTCCTCGCGCGCCTTGAGCACAAACTGCCGCGCGTCTTCGGCGGAGGCCCCGTGCGCGCTCGCGCAGATTTCACTCGCGCCATAGAGCTTGCGCCCGCCAACACCGTCACGCGCCTTTATTTCGCCGAAATGCTTCTCGACGCCGGAGACCTCGCGCGCGCACGCTCCGAGCTTGAGACTATTCTGAACGCTCCGCTCGACGCGGCCTGGGCATTCGAGACCGAGCGCGACAGCCGCCTCGCGCGCGAGATGCTGCGACGATTGGATGCAAAAGCAGAGGCGGAATTAACAGGGATGGACAGGAGAGACAGGATAAAGAAAAGGTGGTAACAAATTCAGTCGGCAATTTCAGCAAGCAATGCTTTTGTCTCTCATCCTGCTTTCTCTTCTTATCCTGACAATCTCTGTCCATCTCTGTTAATTTCCTTCTTTCATCCTTTTCACCGCCAGCGTGATGGTTGCCTTGGCGGTCAGTTTTTCCTGAGCGCCGTTGAGCGTAAAGACTTCGGACTCGACCACGATGAGCGAGCGGCCCGCCTTCAAGATATCGGCTCTGCATCGCAGGCTTTGTCCGATGGCAGGGCGCAGGAAGTTGATCTTGAATTCGACGGAGAGGACAAGCTCATCCGGTCGGATGATGCTGCCGCCCGCCCCGCCAGCCGTATGATCTGCCATCGTGGCCTGCACGCCCGCGTGAACGTATCCGTCCTGCTGTGAATGCCTGGGCAAAATATCGAGCGTCGTTTCGCACCAGCCGACTCCCAGCCCGCTCATTTTAATCCCGACATCGCTGACAAAAATCGCCCTCTCGAATATCTCCTGCACCTTCCGCCGGAAGTCTGGATTCTGCGTTTCCATCTATCACCTCGAAACGGGGAGCGATCATCGTAAGTCGCCGCGCAGGTGTTGGAGCAATGCGACGACGGCGATGGCCGCCGTCTCTGCGCGCAGCGTGCGCCCGCCGAGCGTAATGATGCTCCACCCGCTTGCCTGGGCCTGCGCTATCTCTTCATCGGCCCAGCCGCCTTCCGGGCCCACAAGGGCCGCGACCGCTTTCAACTGCGCCGCGCATCGACCGAGCGCTTCCATCAGAGAGCATCCTTCACGCTCCGAGAAGAACAAGCGACACTCTAAAACTCCGGCCGGCGCACTCTCGATGAAGGACGCGAAGGGCGTCGGTGCTGAAAACTCAGGCAAGCGTGCGCGGCCAGATTGCTTTGCAGCTTCGAGCGCGATTCGCTTCCAACGCGCCACGCGCCTCTCGCCATCCGCGTCGTCTCTGATACGCACATCGGCGAATTTCGTCATGACGGGAATGATGTGGGCCACGCCCAGCTCGGTCGCCTTCTGCACGACGAGATCGAACTTTTCACTTTTGAGCAGGGCGACGCCGAGTTGGAGACTGAGCGGCGATTCCATGCGCTGCGGCTCCACCTCTTCGACTATCCCGAGGGTCGCTCCCTCGCGCCGCGACTCCTCCACTCGACAGCGATACTCTCTGCCTTCGCCGTCGAAGACGAAAGCCTCGTCGCCCCGCTTCAATCGCAACACGTCGCGTAGATGCCGCGCCTCTTCCGTAGCGAGCCTCACCGCCCTTTCACCTTGATCGAAGGCGGTCGGCGGCGCATAGAATCTTCGTCGAGACATAATCAGAAAGGGATGAGGGCAGAGGGCGGAGGGATGAAGTAAGAGCAATTTCGCTTTTTCTTATTCATCCCTCCGCCCTCTGCCCTTGCTTTAAATGATGATTGCGACCCATTCGCCATCGGCTGCGATTTCGAGCGGCTCGCCGATGCCCAGCTCGCGCAGGCGAGACTCGATCATCTCCGACTGAGAATCAAGGATGCCGGAAAGAATCAAGCGCCCGCACGTCGCGCCGATCAGCGCTGGGAGAAGCGGCGCGATCACGTCCGCCGTCAGGTTGGCGCAGACCACGTCGGCTGAAGGGCTGGTCTCTTCAATCGTGCCGACGTGAAAGCTGATGCGCTCTGAGACGTTGTTCAAGCGCGCATTCTCGCGCGCGATCAGGACGGCATCCGCGTCCGTGTCGCAGGCTTCGATCCGTGATTGTGTTGAGAGCAGCGCGGCGGCGATGGCCAGTATCCCTGTGCCCGTGCCGACATCTAGAAGGCTTCCGCCCTGAAAATGTTTTTCGATGGCCGAGAGGCAGAGCCGCGTCGTCTCGTGCGTGCCCGTGCCGAAGGCCATGCCGGGCTCTATGCGAATCACTATACGATCTGCTTGCGCCGCGACTTCGCTCCACGGCGGGGCGATGATAAAGCGACGGCCCACGGCGACCGGCTGCCAGCTCTTTTTCCATTCGCCGAGCCAGTCCCTATCCTCTACATCCGCAAGCGTCATCTCGCGCACGGATGAAGACGGAAGATCGTAAAGGCGAAGCGCGTCAAAGAGAGCGGCGCGAACGCGCTCACGCTCGGGCCGAGCGTCGAAGTAGGCGACGATGTGGGTCGCTTCCCCCATCTCATCCCGGCTCTCTGTTCCGAGCGCCCCCGCCTCCATCAAAGCGTATTGGACAGCCTCAAGAGCCCGGCTCTCAATCGCCACGTCGAGCGCGAACCACTTGCGCGCCTGCCGGACAACACTTTTGCTCATATAATAAATGGTCAGTCGCGCCAAAGGTCCCGGGCGGGTATGTTCCCGCAGCC
>DASVQM010000034.1:0-21168 GCA_036389095.1 Pyrinomonadaceae bacterium | reverse complement strand
AGTTGATCACGTTCTCGAAGGCGACGGCCTGAAAGCGACCGAAGACCGTCCTGATCTCGGCTTCGGCGGCGCGGCGCACGAGCGTCTCCTTCTGCATCCGGTAGCGCACGAGGTCGGCCACCGAGATGATCTTCAGGTTGTGCGTGCGGGCAAACTCACGCAGTTCGGGCAGGCGCGCCATTGTCCCGTCGGCGTTCATGATCTCGCAGATGACGCCCGCCGGGTAGAGACCGGCGATGCGCGCCATATCGACGCTCGCCTCGGTCTGGCCGGGGCGCACGAGCACGCCCCCTTTGCGCGCGCGCAGCGGAAAGACGTGGCCGGGACGCGCCAAATCCTGCGGGCGCGTCTGTGGATCGACCGCCGTCAAAATGGTCGTCGCGCGATCCGCCGCCGAGATGCCCGTCGTCACACCCTTGCGTGCTTCAATCGAGACCGTAAAAGCCGTGCCGAGAAAAGATGTGTTGTCGGCCACCTGCATCGTCAGGTGCAGCTCGTCGCAGCGCTCTTCCGTTAAGGGCATGCAGATGAGTCCGCGCGCGTGCGTGGCCATGAAGTTGATAATCTCGGGCGTGATCTTCTCCGCCGCGCAGACCAGGTCGCCCTCGTTCTCGCGGTCTTCGTCGTCGACGATAATAATCATGCGCCCGTCGCGTAGGTCTGCGGCGGCGTCTTCAATGGAGGCGAAAGGCATTTGTGGTTTCACTCGACAGATGTTTCAGGAGAGTTCAGCCTCGAACGCGGCTATGTTACCCGAAAGCTTCTATTTTTGCGACTCGTAACCCGCGCTCCTGCTGGCAACAAACGTACCGGAGCGAGAGAGGCATGCGGGGCGGCGCTCAGACGGCTTCTGATAAAGAGGACCGGCGCAGCATTTATCCGACAAGTGTCCGTCGCAGCCCGAGCGCAGAGCGCAGCCGCGGAGCTTGACAAGCACTTTGCGCTTTATCGTAATCCGCGCCTGACCTCTCAAGTCTCAGCCGGGAAGACACGGCGATAGGCCACAGCCCAGGAGGCGAAGCTGACCGGCATCAACAAAATCGCCCCGACATAGCAGAGCAGCATGCCTGCGAGCCCGAGCAGCATGTTGAGCAACATGAGCCCGAGCACTCCTCCCAAATTCGCCATCACGGCCTTGACGCTCGTCTTCAAGGCATCGAGCGCCTTGAGCCGCCTGTCAACGATCAAGGGGAAAGTGAAGATGAAGAACGCGCCGATCAGCGTTCCGATCAGGACTATCAAGAGGATCACGACGCCCATCATGATAAAGAGCGGAAGCATCTCCGACGGGTCGGGCGGCGCGCCGCGCCCGCGAGTGCGCGGCCTCTGCATCTGGCCCATGAACATAATGAAAAAGATGGCGTAGACGGGCACGAGCAGCGCCATCAGCGGCACAACCTGTATGAGGGCGGCGATCAGGCTCTGCGCGAAATAGTCGAAGCCTTTGAAAAGCAGCTCGAAGCTCACGGCCTCGCCGCGAAAGCGCGCGAGCAGGCAGAGGTAGATACCGCACATCATGGGCCCAACGAGAATCGCCATCGGGCCGACGCTGCCGATCAGGATGCCGACCGCCGTGATGCCGAGGAAAAGCCAATACTGGCCTTTAATCATGCTCCATCCCGTTTTCAAACAGTCGAGCGGTTTGACCACGCCCCTATTGAACGACACTGCGTTTGCGCTCATCGCCCTCTCCTTTCTGCCCTCTAACTAATCCTACTTGTAGCCCAGATCGGCCAGCTTCTCCATCGTGAGCCCGGAGGAAGTCCCCGTCTCCTGCTCGTGCTTGCCGATTGTCAGTATGCGCTCGACGTACTTGGCGATAATGTCTGCTTCGAGGTTCACCTCGTCGCCCGGGCGCAGGTGCGAGAGGTTGGTGACGGCCCAGGTCTTCGGGATGATGGCGATCTCGAAATATTCGTCCGTGAGGGCAGCGACCGTCAGGCTGATGCCTTCGACCGAGACAGAGCCTTTGAAGACGAGATAGCGCGCAAGCTCCACAGGGTAGGCGATGCGCAGCGTCCAGGAGCCGCCGTGCTCTTCGGCTGAGAGGTATCGCCCGCGCCCGTCCACATGGCCCTGTACGATGTGCCCGCCGAGGCGCGTCGAGGGAGTGACGGCGCGTTCGAGATTGACGACCGCCCCGGAGCGCAAACGCCCGAGCGTCGAGCGCTGCAAGGTCTCGCGCGAGCCGTCGGCGGCAAATGAATCCTCACGCACCTCAATCGCCGTCAGGCACACGCCGTTGACCGCGATGGAATCGCCCTCACGCGCATCCTCTGTCACCGTACGCGCTTCGATAAGCAGGCGCGCGCCCTCGCCCCTCTTCTCAAGGCTGCGCACACGGCCCAGTTCTTCGATGATACCTGTGAACATAAAATCTCAACGCGAGAGCCAGCGCCACCACATCACGACGAGCACGAAAAGGAGGCCCACGGCGGGAAACCCGATCTGCAAGAGCAAGGTGAAAATGGCTTCACGCTTGAAGAAAGATGTCGCACCCGTCATTGTGTGGCAACTCTTTTCAGGAGGCGGCCAACTCGCCCGACCTGGCCGCTCAGGCTTATCCCCGGCTCATTTGCCGCTGGCGTATGACTTCCATCATGCGCTCGAATACGTCTTCAATCGAAAGCTCTGTGGAATCTATGACGACGGCGTCTTCGGCGATGGCGAGCGGAGAGTCTGCGCGCGTCGAGTCGCGCTGGTCTCGCGTGTTGATGTCGGCCAGCGTCTCTTCAAAAGTCACGTCCTGCTTCTTGAGGCGATCCTCTTCGTAGCGGCGCGTAGCGCGTTCTTCCGGCGCAGCCGTCAGGAAAAACTTGATGTCGGCTTCGGGGAACACCACCGTTCCTATGTCGCGCCCGTCCAAAACGACGCTGCCGCGACGACCCATCTCGCGCTGGCGACCGACGAGCGCGCGCCGGACTTCACCGATGACGGAGATGACGGACGCCGTGTGGCTGACCTGTTCCGTGCGAATCTCATCCGAGATGTCGAGGCCATTGAGCGTCACGCGCAGGGAGTCAGGGTCGCCTGCGAGATTGATCTCGGCGCTCTCGGCCACGCGTGCGACGGCCTCTTTATCCGCCGTGCTCACGCCCGATTCGATGACGGCGAAGGCGACGGCTCGATACATCGCGCCCGTGTCGATGTAGAGCATATTCAGCTCGCGCGCGATCATGCGCCCGAGCGTTGACTTGCCCGCGCCCGATGGGCCGTCAATAGCGATAATCATTTGTCTCGTCATAAGAAGGGGTCAGCGGTCGGAGAGACGCGCTGTAGTAAACATCCAATGCCTTACTCTGCTTTACTGCTCGCCGTCCGCCAAAATCGCTAGTATCTCGCCGAGCGCCGTTTCAATATCCGCGGCTGAGACATCGAAATGCGTCACCATGCGTATGGAAGGGCCGAAGCCGGAGGCGAGCACGCCGCGCTCGGCTAAGCGGGCACAAATCTCATCAGCCGTCCGGCCTGTCTTCGTCACGTCGAAGATGACGATGTTGGTCGCAACTCGCTCGGGGTCAATAGCGACGCCGGGCAGCTCGGCCAATCCTTCGGCCAGGCGGCGCGCATTCGACTGATCTTCGTGCAGGCGCTTCGGGGTCTCTTCGAGCGCGACGAGGGCGGCGGCGGCCAATACTCCCGCCTGTCGCATGCCGCCGCCCAAAAGCTTTCTAAAGCGACGCGCTTCGGCAATGAAGTCGCGTGGGCCCAGAAGCATTGAGCCGACGGGTGCGCCGAGTCCTTTCGATAAACAGAACATCACCGAATCAACAGGGCGCGCGAGGCTTGCGACCGATTCATTCAGAGCGACCGCAGCGTTGAAAATGCGCGCGCCGTCCAGGTGTACGGGAAGCCCCAGAGCGTGAGCACGCTCGGCTATCTCCTCTGTACGGGAGCGCGGGAGGACAGAGCCCCCGGCCAGGTTATGAGAGTTTTCAAGCGCGATCATGCCGGTCGGCGCGACGTAGTAAGCGCCCCCCACATGAACCGCCGCTTCGATCTCGGCCCAGGTAAGGATGCCGCCGGGGTCCTGGCTTCTGACGGGGCGCGCCAGCACTCCGCTAATGGCAGCCATCGCCGCCATCTCGAAATTGAAGATGTGCCCGCGCTCTTCGATGACGACTTCAGTGCCGGGCCGCGTGTGCAGCTTGATGGCGATCTGATTGCCCATCGAACCCGTCGGCACGAAGAGCGCAGCCTCCTTCTCGAAGATTTCCGCCGCCCGCTCCTGCAAACGATTCACGGTCGGGTCTTCACCATAAACATCGTCGCCGACTTCGGCTTCCGCCATCGCACGTCGCATGGCGGGCGTCGGTTTGGTAACAGTATCGCTCCGTAGATCAATCATTGTTTTAGCAGGCAGTTATCAGTTGTCCGATGAAGAACCGATCACTCTTTCAGATCAAAGCGGCGAAGACCTCGTTGGAGAGCAGAGCGCCGTGGGGCGTCAATCTCATCAGGTCATCTTCTAAAGAGATCAACCCGGCCTCGCGCAGACGCGCCAGGTCGGCGGCGTGGCGCTCGCGTAAGTCCGTGCCGAAGCGCGCGCGGTAATCGTTCAGGCTGATGCCGCGCTGTAAGAGACGCAGGCCCAGAAAGACTGCTTCGGATTGCGCGTCATGCTCGTCCAAATCGGTTGTTTCGACGATGGGCGTGCGACCGTCTTCGACAAGCTCTGTGTAGCGGGCCGCGTCTCGCTCGTTGGCCCAGCGCCTGCGCTCGCCGTCGTATGAATGGGCCGAGGAGCCGAAGCCGTAGACGGGCGCGCCCAGCCAGTACTTGGTGTTGTGCCGCGACTGGTAACCGCGCAAGCAGAGATTGGAAATCTCATAATGCTCGTAGCCTGCGGCTGTGGCCTTCTCGACCATCAACTCATACATCAGCGCCGCCAGGTCGTCGTCGGGCCGTGGGAGAGCGCCGCGCCTGATCTGTTCGGCGAGCGGCGTGGCCTCGTGGACTTCCAGCAGGTAGAGCGACAGATGCTCCGGGCGAAGCGCCAGCGCTTCATCCAGGTTGCGCGACCAGGCGTCGAGCGTCTGGTTGGGCAGGCCCGCTATGAGATCGAAGCTGGCGTTATCGAACCCTGTTGTGCGAAGGTCCCGGATAGTACGGCGAACGTCCTCGGCGGTGTGCTGGCGACCGAGTCGGCGCAGCTCCCTATCGTCGAAGGTCTGCGCGCCAAAGCTGGCGCGGTTGATGCCGAGGGCGCGAAACTCCGCGAGCGTCGAGAGCGTCACAGTGCCGGGGTTCATCTCCATCGTGACTTCCGCATCCTTTGCGAGGCTGAAACGCGCCCGGACAGCTTCCAGAATGCGCGCCGCCTGCGAGGGCGCAAGAAGCGAGGGCGTTCCACCACCCAGGTAGATCGTATCAACCTCTTCGATCGCGCCTCTTAATCCGAACGCCTCTATCTCCAAAGCCAACGCGTCAACGTAGCGCGCGGCGAGTGCGCCCTCGTAAGCTCCGGTGGCGAAGTCGCAATAGGAGCAGCGTGCACGACAGAACGGAATATGGATGTAGATACCGGCTCGCGTCATGTTGAAGCAGGGATTATAGCATGCGCGCGAGAAGAGTAGCTTTTCATGCCTGCATCAGGATAAAACGTCTTTGCAATCCGGTCGAAAAATTTTCTAAAAGTTGTGTACGCTTCCGTACAACCCCACGCGGCGAAGTGTTCTATAATGCCTCAACCAAAACCAGAGCGCATCGAAAACCAGGTTCTCACATAGGTCTATTTCCCCCACGGCTCGTATCTTCAGGCAGCGGCTCGATTTTTTGTCTGCACGCTTTAGTGGAATATTAAACCGGCACTTATCCAGAACAGACTAGTCTAGAGTGATACGCTTTGAGCATGAATTCCGTATGGCTTTATATGTTGGAAGCAGAGCGATAGTCAAAGGTTCTTAGCAGATTACCAGTCATTATCATGGCCCGCAGATGGACGTGCGAGCGGCTCTCTGCGCTCGATTGCAGATATTGGGCCAATTGATTCTGACGCACGAGCTTGCCACCATTTCGCGGGGCATGGTCTGCGTTTCCATTGAGCGAATAAATACCCAAACCTGAAGGGAGATATATCCGATGGCACAGAACAAACTGATGGACGATGACATGCAGGGCAGCGGTAGCGGAGGAGGCTCCGGCTCGGGCGGTAGTGGCGGAAGTGGCGGAGGCTCAAGCTCGGGCAGTGGAGGCGGTTCCAGCTCCGGCAGTGGTAGCGGCGGTTCGGGTTCGAGCGGTGGCTCGGGTGGCGGAAGCGGGTCAGGCAGCAGCGGCTCAGGTTCCGGCTCGGGCGGTGGAAGTGGTTCGGGCTCGGGTGGTGGAAGCGGCTCCGGTTCCGGCGGCTCCGGCTCGGGCGGCAGCGGTGGCGGTTCGGGTAGTGGAAGCGGCAGCAGCGACGAATCAGGAACCGGCGGCGGCTCCGGTGGCGGTTCGGGTTCGAGCGGTGGCTCGGGTGGCGGAAGCGGGTCAGGCAGCAGCGGCTCGGGTTCCGGCTCGGGCGGTGGAAGTGGTTCGGGCTCGGGCGGTGGAAGCGGCTCCGGTTCCGGCGGCTCCGGCTCGGGCGGCAGTGGTGGCAGCAGCGGCGGCAGCGGCGGCGGCTCAGGTAGTGGAGGCTCGGGCTCAGGCGGCGGTCGTTGAGAAAATAGCCTGTAGAGCTTCCGGTCAATTGACCGGAAGCGAAACCGGGCTGATCGTCCTCTGATAGCAGGGACATAAATTAGTCAGGCGGGGGACGCTGATCTCTAAATCAGCGTCCCCCGCCTGAAGCTTTTTTCCATTCTCGGTTATCTATTTTGGCGAAGAACCGATGCGACGAACGCTGCCCTCACCGCTGATCGTGCGTGCAGGGCTGCGCGCGACCCTTTCGGCCTGGGCGAAGACGCGCAGGAAATTTTCGCCGAGCACCTTGCGAATATCTTTCTCACTGTAGCCGCGCCGCAACAACTCGTAAGTGATATTGGGAAGCTCCGAGACATCCTTCATGCCTTCAGGCAGGCTCGGCACGCCGTCGAAATCCGAGCCCAGGCCGACGTGGTCTATGCCTGCGACGCGCGCGATGTGATCTATGTGATCGATCAACACGGAGAGCGGCGGCGATGGCGGAAGCGGGTCTGTGGCTTCGAGCTTCTTCGTCTCTTCTGCCAGACGACGGGGGTCGTTTTTGAATCGTTCATTGAGCGCGTCTCTTTGCGGCTTGAGTCGCGCATCGCGGGCCTTGTCGGCCTCAGCGTATTTTCGGTCAATAAAGCCCGGATAGAAGTTGACCATCACGACGCCCCCCTGCCTGGCAATGCGGCGCAGAAGCTCGTCCGAGATATTGCGCGGATGCTCGTTAAGAGCGCCTGCCGAAGAATGCGAGGCGATGATCGGTGCTGTCGAGATGTCGAGCACATCGCTCATCGTCTTATCCGAGACGTGAGAGACATCAACGAGCATGCCGATGCGGTTCATCTCGGCGACGACCTCCCGGCCAAAACCCGTGAGCCCGTTATGCCGCGCCTCGTCGCGCGAGGAATCGGCCCAATCGTTCGTGTTGTTATGCGTCAGCGTCATGTAGCGTACGCCTAAGCGATAGAAGTCGCGCAGGGCGGAGAGCGAATTTTCAATCGCATGACCGCCCTCTATGCCCATCAGCGCGGCGATCTTTCCCGCCTTCTTCGCACGCAAGATGTCTGCCGACGACGTGGCGAAGACCAGCTCACGGGGATGACGCTCGACGGCGCGATAAACCATATCTATCATATCCATCGCGCGGCGCGCGGCGCCTCCCTCCTTCGCGTACTGCTTGTCCACGTAGATCGAGAAGAATTCAGCCGTCAGGCCGCCAGCCTTCATACGCTCAATGTCCGTATGGTATTTGCCAGCCGAAGGCGTGCCGAGATCGTAGCCGTCATCCGTCATCGGCGAGGTGATGTCGTTATGCGTATCAACGACCATCGCCCTGCGATGTAGACGCAGCGCCTCACGCCATAAACGCTCGTCGCGCGCAGCGGGCGTCGGAGACGAAGAGGGCTGCTGGTCGGTCTGCGCTTTCATTGGAACTGTTCGACCGGCGAGAGAAAAAAGGGGCAGGAGCAGTGCGATGAGAGTAGTCAAGTACAGAGATTTTCGTTTATTCATCATTGACCCGTCCATATCCTGTTGAGCTGTCACCCTATCATTGACCACACTCGCCGTTGTTTCAAGTCAAGGCAGGAAGTCTAATGCTTCTCGACAGCAGTCGCTTCGGAGGCGAGAGGGATGACCCCTGTAGCGGATTGCAAATGGATGTTCCTTTGGCGCTACTGACCTGTATGCTGTGCTGAGGGCTCGCTTTCATCGGCAAGCCGCTATAAGAGCGGCGCGTCCGTGGTTGCGAGGGGCCGTTTTTCCCTCTCGCTGTCGCGTGCAAACGTGGCGGAACTTTTCGGTCAAACGCGCGTCTAAGGAGTTAATGGCCCGTTTGTCTTCGCACTTCGCTCTTCAGGGAGGAATGTAATTATGCGACGCCTGATATTTCGACCCATCGTGCTCCTGCTGACATTTCTGACGGGGCTCTTCCTGACCTTTCTCATCACCTTCGCGCTCGAAGGGCTTGAGCGCTTGATATATGAGCCGTCCGAGACCATCCCGGCGCTCCATTTAAGCGGGATTCCTGATCGTGCGCGCCCCTGCATCGAGCCGACGACGGAGCAAGAGGAAGAGTACGCCGTTTATTCCGCCCTGCTTAATCTTCTGAGCGAGAGCGAGCGTGGCGAGTTGATCGTCCTACAGGATCACACGACGAATGATTTTCTCGGCTACGAATCTATAGAGCGGACGCTTGAGCCCTTACAGCAGGGCAGCTTCCCTTTGGCCCAGGAGACGCTCGACGCTTTTCTAGCAAACAACGAGCGGTCTCAGTCTTTGGAGAACCTTACGCGGTCAACGGAAAACCTCTTCTGCCTGCCGGTCAGGACTACGCTTGCGAGCCGCAGCGAAGTCGAAAGCTATTTCGGAAGACGCGGCGGCTGGCAACTGTTTTACCGTAAGTACAGGGGCGCGGCTGGGCTCGTCACGCTCTCGAAGGTCGGATTCAGCCGCGACCGGAGCCAGGCGCTCGTCTATCAGGAATTCACCTGCGACGACACATGCGGTCGCGGCTCCTTCGTCGCTCTCTTCAAGGACGGGAATGTCTGGCGAGTCAGGAGCCAGGCCGGAACGTGGATTTCATAGCGCTTCTATTGCACACGGGCATCCCGTGCCGCTATGCTAAGCATGACGATTCTTCAGGGACGAGCCCATAAGGCAAGTCCGCGTCGGTCGTTCGTCTACCCTCAGCACTATCGAGCATAAGGCGCAGCGCTTGAGGGCCGGGAATCTTCATGATCAGCACATTCGACCTTTCCAAATATTACGAGACAAAGCCGGCCGTGCGTGACGTTGATCTCTTCGTCTCGCGGGGCGAGATTTGCGGGTTGATCGGCCCGAATGGCGCGGGCAAGACTACGCTGCTCAAGATGCTGGCGGGACTCCTGCGTCCGACGAGCGGGAAGATAGAGGTAGACCGCATAGAGGTCGGGGCCGAGCCCAAGCGTTTGCACGAGATCGTCGGCTATGTGCCGGACACCTTCGGTCTCTACGACGAGCTTTCGGTTCGGCAGTTCCTGGAATACTTCGCACGCGCTCACGGGGTCGTCGCCGACCGTGTCAAGAGACGCATTGCGAGCGTGCTTGAGCTGACCAATCTCAGCTCCAAACTGCACTCGTCTGTCGGCTCTCTCTCACGCGGTATGCGCCAGCGGCTCGTGATCGCCAAAACGCTGCTCCATGCGCCCAAAGTCCTGCTCCTGGATGAACCGGCTTCAGGCTTAGACCCGCTGGCGCGCGTGGAGCTGCGTGACTTGATCAGGGAGCTTGGGAGCTTGGGCACGACGCTCGTCGTCAGCTCGCATATCCTGACGGAGCTTGCCGACTTCTGTACCTCCGTCGTGATTATGGAACAGGGCCACGTCATTCGCGCCGGACGCATAGAGGAATTGATCGGGGCGATACGCGGCGGCCTCCCCGTCCGCATAGAGTTAACGGACGAAGCGGCGGCCCTGGCCCTCTCGTCGGAGCTTGCCCGGCGAGACGACCTGAAAAATATCAGCCTTAACCAGTTGACGCTCGATTGTGCATTCGACGGCGACCGTGCGGCGCTCGCGCGCCTCCACCGTGAGATCGTCGTCGCGCATCCGGGCGTCGTCTCTTTCTACGAGCGGCGCTTGACCATAGAGGATGTTTTTATGGCTGTCGGCAGCCACAAGGTCTCTTGATTTTTTTGTAAGGAGAAGCGATGGATAGGAATTGGACGGCCAAGTTGAACCCTGAAATACTCAGGAGCATACGCGTCACCCTGCCGCCGAGAAGAGTTCTCTTCATCAGTCTCCTGACGATCATACTGCTGCATGTCGTGGGCGGCCTCTTCTGGAACGACGCCGCCCGTCGAGTGAGTCTCACCTCGGCGCAGCAGCTGAGCCGGGCCGCAGACTCCATGTACGGGATGCTCATGGTGGTGCTCTTCGCGCTGCTTTTCGTCCTGACGCCTGCGACGGCGGCCCTCTCATTCATCCAGGAGAAGATACGCGGCACATCCATCTTTCAGCAGATGGTTCTGCTTTCGCCCTTCGAGCTGGCGGTCGGCAAATTTGTCGGCAGCGGGCTCATCGGTTATTTCGTTGCGGCCCTCGTCTACCCGTTTTTTCTGGCCACAGCCCTGCTTGGCACGACGGGCCTGAGCCAGTTTGTGCGCATCAGTCTCTTTCTCTTGATCGGGGGCTTGTGCTGCCAGTCGGTCGGGCTCTTCATCTCCTCAGCGCTCTCGGGGCCGGGCGAGAGATTCCTGCGCGGCGGGCTGCTCGTCGGCCCGGCGGTCGGCGGCCTCGGCGCACTCTCGGCCATCGGGCTCTACAGGTTTTTCGACCCCCTCGGTATTTTCAGGGTCTCATCCGAGCGCTGGCATTTTTATGGAGTCGAACTGAAGCCTTACGTGGTCATCCTGGTCATTATGATCTTCATCGGCGTGTGGGCCTTCGTCGGAACGGTGCGGCGCATCAAGGTGAGCCAGCTCATACCCTTGCGCTCCTGGCCGACCTGGCTCTTTTTCGCCTCCGCCGAGGCCATGCTCACGGGTCTGCTCTGGGGCGGTTTTACCGAGTCGAGTGATGAAAGGCTGTTTGAGTTTATACCCGCCGCGCGCCTCACCGTCTATCTGTTACTGAACTGGGCGGCTTTAATGATTCTGGCCGGAAGCTCAGCCCTCAGCCGTGGACGCCTTCGTGAGTGGTGGAGCGCCGGCTCAGACCCGCTCGCACTCTTTCAGCGCCGGGAGATCATCAACGCCATGACCACTTTCGTCGTGGCGCTCGCCGTCTCTCTGTTGGGCCTGACGGCGCTCTGGGCCAGCTTTTATACCTACGTCGAGCTTTCACCGCAAAGAGTTCCGGGCGGCGTGCAACTGGCGGCCATCGCCGCCTGCTTTACTTTGACCGTGGCGGGGATGGCCCTCTTCATACAGTATTGTGCGATGCAGCGATTCCGCATCGGGGCCTGGGCCGGAGTCGCCCTGACGGTCATCTTCTACCTGGTCATGGGAATCATCGGCGCTTCGTTTGGGAATAAGAGGAGCACTGCCGCCATGCTCAACCCCCTGCTCTACACCTACGCCGTCAGGCAGGGCGACCCTTACATGGACAGGTACGCCACTGCGGAACGCCTCAGCGAGCAGGAAACGAATGAGGCATGGAGCGCTCTGGCTCGCGGGCTTATCGCACAGGGCGTGCTGGCGCTTGGCTGCTTCGGTCTGACCTACGTCAAGTGGAGGAAGACCGAAGAAGAGATACTCGAAGTAGAGCGCGTAGACCGGAATTGATCGCGCTTCAGTAAAAACGCCGACAGGCACGCGAGGGAGGAAAGGCATTCTACGCACAAACGCCTTTCCTCCCTCGCTTGGCGTGTTGAAGAGTGATTCGCTCACGTCGGCTCGATGGAAGCGGCCTCGGTCGCCCGGTTGTGCTGAAAGCCTTCGGCCCCGCGTTCCAGGCCGCACTCTATCGCTCAGCTCGAACTGACGTTCCACTCAGATTTCCGCCCGCTCATCCCTCCGCGATTCCTGAAAGCCCAGCCGACCCGTACCTCGATTACGCCGACAAGTCGTTGTCGCCTCCAGCCTTTCTGTGGTACACAGAGAACTATCCAACGCACGTCACGGCTCAATTCGTTCCGGGGCCAGGGGGACGCGGCGGTCATTCCTATATGCAGGGGGCCAATGGAAAAGTTATGTCTTCCGTCACACCGAACATTGAATCCATGCTTCATGAGAAGCGCATCTTTCCACCTGCCGAGACTTTTTCCGAGGGCGCTCATATAGGCTCGATGGAAGAGTATGAGCGTTTGTATGCGGAGGCCGCCGCCGCGCCCGAAGAGTTCTGGGCGCGCATGGCTTCGGAGCTTGATTGGTTCAAGAAGTGGGACACGGTTCTCAAGTGGGAGCCGCCGCACGCCGAATGGTTCACGGGAGGCCGCATCAACATCTCTCATAACTGTCTGGATCGGCATCTCGGGACGTGGCGTCGCAACAAGGCGGCCATCGTCTGGGAGGGCGAGCCCGGCGACCAGCGCACGCTCACCTATCAACAGCTTCATACGGAAGTCTGCCGCTTCGCTAACGTCCTCAAGAAGATGGGCGTCGTCAAGGGCGACCGCGTGGCGCTCTACATGCCGATGATTCCAGAGCTGGCGATAGCGATGCTCTCATGTGCGCGCATCGGCGCGACGCACTCGATCATCTTCGGCGGCTTTTCCGCGGACTCTCTGAAAGACCGCATCAACGACGCCGGATGCAAGCTGGTCGTGACGGCGGACGGCGCATGGCGCAGAGGCTCTGAGGTCAAATTAAAGCCCGCCGTGGACGAGGCTCTCAAGCAGACGCCGACCGTCACGCACTGCATCGTCGTCTGCCGCACGGGGACGCGCGTCCAGATGCAGGCGGGACGCGACCACTGGTGGCACGAGCTTGTCGAGACGGTCAATGCGGATTGCCCGGCGGAGGAACTCGACAGCGAGCACCCGCTTTTTATCCTCTACACTTCGGGCACGACCGGGAAACCCAAGGGCATACTGCATACGACCGCAGGCTATCTCTTGCAGACACACCTGACGACGAAATGGGTCTTCGATCTCAGGGATGAAGACCTCTACTGGTGCACGGCGGACATCGGCTGGGTGACGGGCCACTCTTACGTCGTCTATGGCCCGCTCTCGAACGGCGCGAGCGTCCTGATGTACGAGGGAGCGCCCAACCATCCCGAGCCTGATCGCTTCTGGCAGATCATCGAGCGCCATCGCGTGAGTATCCTCTACACTGCGCCGACCGCCATCCGCGCCTTCATCAAGTGGGGCGAGCATTGGCCGCTCAAACACGACCTCTCTTCTCTGCGACTGCTCGGCAGCGTCGGCGAGCCGATCAACCCCGAAGCCTGGATGTGGTACAGGGAGATTATAGGCAAGGGCCGCTGTCCCATCGTGGATACCTGGTGGCAGACCGAAACGGGCGCAATCATGATCGCGCCTTTGCCGGGCGCGACGCCCACCAAGCCGGGCTCGGCCACCAGACCTTTGCCCGGCATAGACGTGGACGTGATGACGAAGAGCGGCGAGGCCGTCGGCGCAAACGAAGGCGGCTATCTGGTCATCAAGCGTCCCTGGCCCGCTATGCTGCGAACGATCTGGGGCGACGACCAGAGATACCGCGACACCTACTGGTCGGAGATCGAAGGGATGTACTTCGCAGGCGACGGCGCGCGGCGTGACGCCGACGGTTACTTCTGGATCATGGGCCGCGTTGACGACGTGATTAACGTCAGCGGCCATCGCCTGGGCACAGCCGAGATAGAGAGCGCGCTCGTCTCGCACGAAGCCGTCGCCGAAGCGGCTGTCGTCGCTCGGCCCGACGAGTTGAAAGGCTCAGGCATCGTCGCCTTCGTCACGCTCGAAGGGTCGCATCAGGCTTCCGACGCGCTCAAGGAGGAGTTGCGCCGACACGTCGCACGCGAGATCGGAGCGCTCGCCCGGCCCGACGAGATACGCTTTACGGACACGCTGCCGAAAACGAGATCAGGCAAGATCATGCGCCGCCTCCTGAGAGAAATCGCCTCAGGCGGCGCGGTCGCAGGCGATGTGACCACGCTCGAAGACTTTTCCGTGCTCGAAAAGCTACGCGCGGCGGAAGAGTAATCAAGGCAGTGACAAGTGACGAGTGACAAGTGGCGAGCAGGAATGAGCTTTTAGCTCATCACTCATCGACTCATCACTGTTTCCTGTCACTTGTCACTTGCCGCTCGTCACTGTTTTTAAGGGTTTTGTTGCAATTGGTCGTTTACCTCTACTGAAAGCCGGTCAAATTGGTGCGGAATTTTTCGGCAGCTTCTGCTTTGCAAGGGAGAGAGTGATTTTATGCCGCGATACCATCCTACGGAGAATAGAACTGGCCAGCGCTACCTGGCATCGCTGCCGGTGCAGGTGGAGTGGGATACGGAAGACGGCGCGCACATCGTCGCCGAAGGCACGACGGAGAACGTCGGCCCGGAAGGGACGCTCATACATTTGCAGCGCGAGTTGCCGGACGTTGGCAGCCGCGTTCAACTACGCGTGCTCAGCGGAGAGGGACAGAAGTTGCAGGTCGTCACGGAGGTCTTGCGGCTTGAGCGCAACGCCGCGCACCCGCAGGCTGCGCTCCAACTGCTCGACGCGATGGATGAATGGCGCGGGCTGGTCTGGGAGCCCGCCGCCCCGCGCGTGAGCGAGCCCACCGCGCCCGATGAGGACGAAGAAGAGGAAGTCGAACACTGACGCGACTGCTTCAGTAGAGCGAAGCCGCAGCCCTGTTCGCTCTCAAGAGGATTTTGCATTTCTCGCGCGCGACAATCTCCTTGCGGGCGACGGCTGAGTTGTGATGGATAGAGAGGAGCACCCATGCAGGATGTTCAAACCGATTCCGAGCTTTATTGGCAGGAGCGCCGCAGGTATCCGCGCTATGAGATGCCGCCGCGCATGAGCCTGGCCGTTCAAGACCTGAGCGTGAACGAGTCCATAGGCATCGGCGAAGCGAGCGACATCAGCCTGGGCGGACTGCGCGTGCGGCATCTGCCGCCGCACAACAACGTGCGGCCCGGAGACAGGCTCGGGCTCCTGCTCATGGGCACGGAGCATGCCCTCTCTCTACACGGCGAAGTCGTCCATCACGGCACACAGGATAGCTTCGGCATAGAGTTTCGAGACCTCTCGGCCATAGAGCAGCAGCAGGTCAAAAACTTCGTCGAGCGTCTACAATAATGTTTCGGGAGCTAGTGTGAGCGAGCGAAAGGAAATCAAACAGGTCGCGGAGACGGCAGCCGTCGCAGCCGCCGAAGCATCCTGGCCGCAGACGCGCGCCATCCTGCGTGTCATCTTCATCGTGCTCGCGGTCGGGGCGGCGCTCTGGATTATTCGAGCCATTACGGGCGTCATACTCCTGATCGTGCTGGCGATCTTCTTCGCCTATCTGATCGCGCCGCTCGTCGAGTTCGTGCATCGTCCCTTCCAGTTGCGCGGGCGCGAGCACATTATGCCGCGAGTGCTCGCCATCGCCATCGTCTATCTGCTGCTCTTCGGCTCGCTCGGCATCACTCTCTATTTCCTGCTGCCGCGCCTCGGCAACCAGATCACGGAGTTCGCGCAACAATCCCCCGTCTACTTCACCTCGGCGCGCGCTCGCGCCGACAGCTTGAAGGATTTCTATGTCCGCTATCAGATTCCCGTCTCCGCGCGCGAGGCGATCAATAGAAACGTCACGCACGTCATCGAGACCGTCGGGGCTTATACGACCGAGGGCCTGGGCAACCTCTTTATAGCGTCCTTGAGCTACGTGCCCTGGCTCGTGTTGATTCCGATACTGGCGTTTTTCCTCTTGAAGGATGCGGACAGCTTTCGCCGCTCGGCCTTGCAGATGTTGCCGCGCGGGCGCTGGCGCTGGCGCGGCGACGAATTTTTTCAGGACGTGAACAGCACGCTCGCCGCCTACATCCGCGCGCAGTTGGTGGCGTGTCTCCTGATCGGCCTCATCTGCACTGGCGGCTTCCTGTTGATGGGCGTGCCTTATCCCCTGGTGCTCGGCATACTGGCCGGGCTCTTTGAATTCATTCCGCTCGTCGGGCCGCTCGCGCTGGCGATTATCGCCGCCCTGATCGCCAGCTTTTACTCCGTCAAGCTGGCCATCGCGGTGCTCTTCTTTCTGGGAGTCCTGCGTATCGCTCAAGACTACGTGATCTACCCGCGCATCATCGGCCAGGGCATACACCTGCATCCGCTCGCGGTTATCCTGGCCGTTCTGGCGGGCGCTGAGCTGGCGGGCGTCGCCGGAATATTCCTTGCGATTCCGGTGATCGCCATCGCTACCGTCAGCTATCGTCACTGGCTTGAGCACAAGGGCAGCGAGGGCCTGGTGGCCGATCTGCTGAAACCCGTAGAGGAAGCCGTCACCGCTCCCACACCTTCGGATGGGCCCACAGCGGCCGTGCAGCCCGAGACACGGCAGCAGGCTCACCCATCCGTCAACACGACTCCCGAAGAGATGACGCGCGCGCGCCCGGACCTGACATCCGGCGAGCTCAAGCTGTAGCGAACCGATTCGTGTTACGGCGGCTCGAAACCAAATCGCCTGCGACCGGGAATGAATTGAGATGACGGAGCAAAGTCTTCAGGAGCGGTACGCGCCGCACAATAGATGCTTCGGCTGCGGCCCGGCCAACGAGAAGGGATTGCGCATACGCAGCTTTGCGCGTGGAGATGAAGTTGTCGCAGAGTGGACGGCGGAGACTTTTCACGAAGCGTTTCCGGGCATCCTCAACGGCGGCATCATCGGCACGCTGCTCGATTGCCACTCGAACTGGACAGCCGTCTGGCATCTAATGCAGCGCAGCGGCTCAGACCAAGCGCCGCCCACCGTCACGGCTGATTACGCCATCAAGCTACTGCGCCCGACGCCCACGGACGCTCCCATCCGGCTCGCCGCCAGAGTCGTCGAAGCAACGGATGATCGCGCCATAGTCGAAGCCGAGCTGATCGCGCACGGGAAAGTCTGCGCGACCTGTCGCGGCACTTTCGTCGCCGTCAAGCCCGGACACCCTGCTTATCATCGCTGGTAGCCGAAGGCAGAAATTAACTTCGCATGGAAGCTTTTAAGAGACGGAGGCATCGTTGCGCCGCATCAGCTCGATAAAGCGCTGAAAGTGATGCGCGGCGTCGTGTGGGCCGGGAGCTGCCTCCGGGTGATACTGGACGGAGATGATGGGGAGCGTGCGATGGCGCATCCCTTCCACGCAGTTGTCGTTGAGGTTGATGTGCGTCACTTCCACCTCGGGCGGCAGGCTTTCGGCGCTGACGGCGAAGCCGTGATTGTGTGAGGTGATCTCGACCGAGCCTGCGGAGAGGTCTTTGACGGGCTGGTTGCCGCCGCGATGACCGAACATGAGCTTGTAGGTCTGGCCGCCGAAGGCGCGGCCCAGCAATTGATGGCCGAAGCAGATGCCGAAGGTGGGGACGCCCGCTTCGACGACGCTGCGTACTTCTTCGACCACTTTCGTCATCGAAGCCGGGTCGCCCGGCCCGTTAGAGAGAAAGATGCCGTCAGGGCGCAGGGCCAAGACCTCTGCTGCGGGCGTCTGGGCCGGGACTACGCGGACGCGACAACCCATGCGCGCCAGCTCCCGCAGGCTGTTCATCTTCACGCCGAAGTCGTAGCAGACGACGTGGAAGCGCTCCTCGCCCACGGCCTCGACCGTGTAGGGCTCCTTGCACGTCACGAGGCTCGCCAATTCCCTGTTCTCCATCGCGGGCGCGCGTCGCGCCTTCTCGACCAGGCTCTCTGTGTCGAGATCAACGGTCGAAAGAGAGGCGCGCATCGCTCCCTTATCACGGATATGACGCACCAGAGAGCGCGTGTCCAGGTGATCAATGGCGACGACGTTCCATCTCTTCAGGTACGCATCGAGCGTCTCTTCGGCACGCCAGTTGGACATCGTGCGGCTCGCCTCGCGCACGACGAAGCCTTCTACCCAGGGGCGCGACGATTCCGCATCCTCGCGGTTGACGCCGTAATTGCCGATCAGCGGATAAGTCATGCACACGATCTGGCCGGCATAAGATGGGTCTGTCAAGACCTCCTGATAACCGGACATAGAGGTATTAAAGACCATCTCGCCGTAGACTTCGCCCTCCGCGCCCCACGAGCGCCCCCGAAACGTGCGCCCGTCTTCGAGCGCCAGCAATGCAGCTTTTAATTCTTTCATATGAAATCAGTGACAAGTTAAAAATGACGAGCTAAAAGTGATGAGTGATGAGTGATGAGCTAAAAGCTTTTTCTTGCTCGTCACTTGTCACTCGTCACTGTCTTAAGAACTGTTGCGCTTCGTTGAGCCAGCGTTTTTCCGTCCGGTACTTATAGGCCGGCGCGGTCTTGACGGCCTCTATGCAGGCTTGCATAGAGCTGGCGGCTTCGCGCTGGTGGCCCAGCCCTGCGTAGGCACGCCCCATCAGGTAAAGCCCCTCGGGGTCGTTCGGACGATGATCGAGAAAGCGCTCAAGGGCATCGCGCGCATCTGCGAACTGTTCGGCCGCCAGATAGGTCGAGCCGATCTCGCGCCAGACTTCGTGCTGAGAATGCGCCTGGTCGCGCTCGACGACCTGCTCGAAATGCTTGATGGCGTCGGCGAGCCTGCCTTGAGAGCGCGCGATGCGTCCCAACTGGTAATGAGCATCGCGTTCGTCAGCGTCTATCTCTATGGCCCGCTCGAATCGTCGGCGTGCCTCGTCAAGCTCGTTGCGCTGCTGGTGTATGAGGCCCAGGTTGTAATGTGCTGAAGCGTCCGCCGGATTCAGCGTGGCCGCCTCAAGGTTCTGCCGGAAAGAGGCGCGGGCGCGATGTGCGCGCGTCAGGTCTCCGGCGTAACCGCGTAGCAGCAGGAAGAGCAAGAGCAGCAGGAAAGGCGAAACGAATATCCAGCCGAAGAGCGTCATCAACAGGTAGGTCACAGGGATCATCAGCAGGCCGCTCAGGAAGATGATCGCCACAGAGCGCCACCAGGAAGTACGGAAGACCTGGCGGATACTGATGGTGGCCCAGACGACGAAGAGCGGCAGCGGCGACATCATAAAGAGCGCGGGCACTATCCTGGACATGTGGAAGAGCATCTGGCTCATGAGGCGTTCCATCTCAGCCTGCGGCAACCCTTCCTGCAACATGCTCGCCTGCAAGAGCCGCAGTTGATCGCTTGATTCAAGCGCGACAGCCTCAATGCCGCTCCAACGGCTGATGATCGCCAGGGGGAATGCCAGCACGCTTGCCACCGCCCAGGCATAGAAGAAGACGTTGATGACGGTGACGTACTCCTGCTGCATGATGAGCCCGAAGCTCGCGCGCCGCTCGAAGAGGTTCGCCACGAAGATCGTCACGGGGATGAAGATGAAGGCGATGAAGAAGAGTGAAAACCCGGAGCTGACCAGGGCGAGGAAGGCGCGCAGCGCGAGCGAGCCTTTGAGCTGCGGCCACTGCCACTGCATGTAGAAGGCATAGAGCGCCTGCATGAAGAGCGCCAAAAGCACGGCGCGCAGGACCGGCGCACGCTCGCGCACTTCATCCATCCCCCGCGCAGGCGCGTAGAACAGTTTCAATAATGCCCGCAGCCACTCAATCATCTTTTCATTGGTCAACGGTCAATAATCAATGGCCGGAAGACAAAACCGGCTCGCCCCCGTTTACCACCCGCCACCCGACCAACCCGAGCTACGGCTCGTCGTTCATGTTCGGCTGATCCGTCGCCTGTGGAAAGCCAGCCGGTGTTTGCGCTGCGCCTTCGTAGTTCGCATCGTGCGAGATCATGCTCGCGCTGCTGATCGGCCAGTAACGAAACAACGCTTTGCCGTAAATATATTTCTCGGGAACCAGTCCCCAGAAGCGCGAGTCGCTCGAATGATCGCGGTTGTCGCCCATCACAAAGTAGTAGTGATCCTTGACGAGCACGGGTTGGTGATTCATGTGCGAGAGATTGAGCTGCGGGTCGAGGTACGATTCTTCGAGCGCCTTGCCGTTGATCATGACGCGTCCTTCACGCACCTCGACGGTCTCGCCCGGCAATCCGACGACGCGCTTGATATAGCTCTTCGACGGGTCGTTCGGATACCAGAAGACGACGATGTCGCCGCGCTCCAATTTCGGCATCCCGTAATAGATGAGCTTGTTGACGAAAATCCTCTCGCCGTCGTGCAGGCGCGGGAGCATCGAAGTGCCTTCGACCTTGACCGGCTGGACGATGAAGACGACCATCAGGGCCGTCGCCATGAGGACGACGATCAGGTCTCTCAGCAGGAGGCGCGATTCGGCCCAGAAATTATTGCGCGCCGCCACTTGCGGCTTTTGCACTTCGATGTCCGGGTCGTCTTCAGCCGTGATCGAGCCGAAGCGCGGCGCGCGCGTCTCTTTCTTGAGTCCAAACATATCAATCAAATGCGTACGGATGAACGCCGACGCCGCCCGATCAGAAGGGAACGCTTACGGTTCATCGTTCGTGTCGCGGCATTGATCGTTCCCGTTGAGGTTAGCCGCGCCCCGCGCGCTTTGTCAACGCGAGCGACTGACAGGGGGCCTCGCCTGTGGCTCAAGCTTGACAGCCTCTCTTGTGCATCTCTATCATCGCTTCTGGTTAAGCGTACTTCCCGTAGATTCAAGCTCATCCTTTTCAAGCAGCAAGAAGAGTGACGGAGGCCCGAAGCAACGTGATTAAACTCGACATCGTCAACCGTGTGGCCGAGCGCACGGGCGTTCCCAAGATGAAGGCCGAACAGGCCGTGGATGCCCTTTTCCATTCGATGAAGGAGGCACTGACGCGCGGCGAACGCATTGAGCTGCGCGGCTTCGGCGTCTTCGTCGTCAAGCCCAGAAAGCGCGGCGTGGGCCGTAATCCACGCACAGGTGAAGAGGTTGCCATCCCATCGGGCAAGACCATACGCTTCAAGCCCGGCAAGGAACTCCAGGCGCACGGCTTCGGGGACGAGGAGGATGCCGGTAATTCATCCGACGATGGCTCCCAGGAGCGTTTGCCCGACGCCGAATATTAACCTGCCCCGGCGCGCGTC
>DASVQM010000033.1:0-48777 GCA_036389095.1 Pyrinomonadaceae bacterium | reverse complement strand
TGATCGGTGGAAACGGCGTTGCGAAAGGATGAAACGGCGTTGTGATGGGTGGAAACGTCATTGTGAGGAGAGGAAAGGGCGTTTACATGGCTTGAAATGCCATGTCCATCGTACGGCATGGCTCTTCTGACAAGAGAAATGACGTGATTGAGGAGGAAAATGTAGGGGGGTACTGTCCTTATCTTCAGAATCCGCCTTCGGAGACACGCACCTTTTGCACGACGAAGACGACGCGCATGGTCTGCGGGCGGCGGTCGAAAGATGCCGGGACGAAGGCCGGGCCTTCGCGCAGTGCGTCCTGGAAATCTTCGAGCATACGATGGTCACGCGGCGCTTGCACGACATCGGCCAGCGAAGCCTGTCCATCGCTGAACACGTCCGTGACGACGACCATATCGTCTGCATCTTCGGCGTGGCCGTGAGAGGGCGCAAACGTCAGCGCCGCGAGCGCGCCGCGCGGGTTCAGGCTCGGAGACTGGACTGCGAAAGGAGCGCGACTTCTAGACCATGCCTCCGGCGAGACAGGCTGCGTGATGTCGAATCCTCTTTCGCTGCCGCGCGGGACGAAAACCCTGAACGTGGCGGCCTCGCGCGATGCCATCTCGGCTTCACGCAGCGCGACCAGGTGTGGCCGCAAAGCGCCAAGGAGTGAGATGAAGAGGAGCAGGGAAGCGAACGTCCCTATCGTGTAGGGCATGAGGCGCGGGCGCAGCCACCGCGCGATCAGAACGCCGAGCGGCAAATGCGGCTCGCGCCTGAGCGCGGCGGCTTCAATCGCCAGCGCATCGCTGATCGATGGGGCAAGGTCTGGGGGAGGCGTGGGGCGTGTGAGCACTCGCAGGCTGCGAGCGAGCGAGCGCATCTCGGCCAACTGCGCGCGGCATCCCGGACACTGTTCCAGATGCCGGTCATAGGCGGCGCGAAGAGGTAGGGCGAGCATATCGTCAAGGTATGACGAGAGCGCCTGCTGTGTTTCCTCACACGACATCATAATTCAGAGACCGGATGTTAGATGTCAGATGCTGGTAAAAACCGACATCCGGCATCTGTTGTTTGAGCGAATGGCTGGCCGACCCCGGCTGCTCCCTTTTTTGATGAAGGAAGCAACTCTTACGATCTGTGACCGGACTCTCCTGCCGGTTGACGGACGAATGCGAGGACTAAACGGGTGTTGCTGGCCGCGTTTTCAAAACCACTCACGCCGTCCGCTCGTCAAGCAGAGGAACAGGTTGCAGACCGCCTTCGTCACTTCGACCCAATTGGCACCGAGTTGTTGGTGAAGCCGGGGCGGGGCAACCATTCGCTTCAAAGAGCTATCAGCCTTTTCTTTAAGACTGATTGGCGATCAATTTCTTAAAAAGAGCCGCCGAGCTTGCGCCGCAGTTCCAAGCGTCCGCGCGACAACCTGGACTTGACAGTGCCGATACTGATCTCCAGCGTCGCGGCGATCTCTTCGTAGCTGAGACCTTCTACATCCCGCAGGACGACGGCTTCGCGGAAGGGACGCCCGAGCGTTTGTAATGCCCTGCGCAGCACTCGCTCGCGTTCACGCGCCAGCGTCTCCTGTTCCGGGTCAGCTTGAGCGCGGTCTGGGAGGCTTGCGCTCAAGCTCTCCTGGCGCTCGCCGCTCTCCATGTCCAGAGAGACCGTCTGATCGCGCCGCCGCCTGCGCCACCAGCGCCAGCGATTGCGCGCCTGGTTGATGGCGATTCGGTACAGCCATGTTTTCAAATCCGCATCGCCGCGAAAGCGCGAGATGTTCTGAAAGGCACGCAGAAAGGTCTCCTGCGTCAGGTCGCGCGCTTCCTCTGCGTCTTCCGTCAAACGATAGAGGAGCGCGTAAACCTCGCCGGAGCGCTCCCTGACCAGACGGTCAAAGGCCGCCGCCTCGCCCGTCCTCAATCTTTCAACAAACTGCGCTTCGCCCGCCGCACGAACCTCGCTCGGGCTCGCCGCAGCGGCCTCTTCCAGTTCTGCTTGCCCGCGGAGGGCGATTGGCTCTCCGAAGCTCACTCGTATCCCCCGGCGGCGGGAAGCATTCTAGTTGGAGGCCCGACGGGCCGCTCCCCTGACAGTTGAGCCTTTAGACACCACTGGTTCATGCTTTGTTCCTAAAAACTTTTCGCGCCGCCTTTGTCCACGGTCGAAATGAGAAACGGCGCGTGCCCAAAGCCTCCTCCTCCTCCTCGGGCCACTTCCGCACAACTTTCAGTATAGGTCTAAGATGAATGAAATCCCCGTCCGGGTTCTCGGATTTTACAACTCGGGTGAATTCTGAAGCGCTTTCAGGCAAAGCTAGCACGCCTCCCTTCCTTCGTCAAACAACAGTGGCGACAGCCTTGCTTGACAACCTCTCGCAACGACCGTTAGAGTCAGCATTTGACCTTTCATACCTTTAAAAGAACGCACCCGACTATGTGTTCTTGCGTGAGGACAAAACGGTGGCAGGCTACAAAAAGAGACGCGCGCGCGAACTACAGCATGATCGCTTCCGCGATACGACACTGGGCTTCTTCGACCGCCTCGGCGACCGGCTTGAAGGCCGTGGCAAAACTATCCTGTACGCGCTCGCCGGTCTGGTGCTGGCCGTCGCTCTGGCGGGCATCTGGTCATGGTGGAGCGGGCGCAAGAGCGATGAAGCCAGGCGCGCGCTGGGTCATGCCATAGAGGTTGCCTCCGCGCCCGTCACAGCGTCGCCTGCGCCCGGCTCGACAGACCTCAGCTTCCCGACCGAGAAAGATCGCGCCGAGCGTGCCGTCAAAGAGTTTCAGGCCGTCGCAGACAAATATGGTAACCCTTACCGAGAAAAGGCACGCTATTTCCTCGCCGCCAATCTGTTGACCGTTGATCGCGCCAAAGGTATCAGCGAGATGGAAGCGCTCGCCAAAAGCAGCGATCAGGAGGTTGCGACGCTCTCGAAATTCGCCCTGGCCCAGGCCAGAGAAGCCGACGCGCAGTATGACGCGGCGGCCTCGCTTTACGCGGAGTTGGGCAAACAGAGCGGCCTCGTCGTGACACAGGACGTGGCCAACCTGCGCCTGGCCGCCGTCTATGAGAAGCAGGGCAAGAAGAAAGAGGCCGCCGATCTACTCTTCTCTATCGGAGAAAAGGCTCGCACGGCCAAAGACCAGGAGGGCAAACCCATCCCGCCGAGCCCAGCCGCACGCGAAGCTCTCGAACAACTTGAGAAGCTTGACCCCGCGCGCTACGCTCAGCTTCCGCCCGAGCCCCCGCCCGCAACCGATCTGCCTTTCTAAGAAATTAACAGGGATGAAGAGAGATTGTCAGGATAAAAACATGAAAGCATCGCCGGATGAATGTGTCTGTGCTTTTCTTATCCTGACAATCTCTGTCCATCCCTGTTAGATTCTGCTTTAGGGTATGTCAGGTACTCTAAATAAAAGCCATACATTCGTTAACCGTCCAGTGTAAGCTGTTCGTCTATGGATAATCTGACGCACTCGCTGATGGGGCTCGCGGCAGCGAAGGCGGGGCTTGAGCGCTTGTCGCCGGGGGCGACTGCGGTCTGCGTGATCGCCGCCAATGCCCCGGATGCGGATATCGTGAGCCTGGTCGGCGGGCGCTGGTCTTACCTGCACCATCATCGCGGCATTACTCATTCAATGGTCGGCACGCTCACGCTCGCGCTTCTCGTCCCCTTAGTCTTCTATCTGGCCGGGCTTGCCTTCGCGCGACTACGGCACAGTGCCCATCGCCTCTCCTTTCGTGGTCTGCTGCTGGCCTCGCTTATAACGAGCGCGACTCATCCGTTGATGGATTGGACGAATAATTACGGAGTGCGTCCGCTGCTGCCCTGGAACAATCAGTGGTTCTACGGCGATCTTGTCTTCATACTCGACCCCTGGCTCTGGCTGATCCTGGGCGGCGCGAGCTTTTTGCTGACGGCGCGGACGAAATGGCGCATCGCCGCCTGGGCTGCGCTGGCCCTGATTATCACGACCCTTATCATCTTCCTGCCGCAGCGCCGCCCGTTCACGGACTTTCCTACCCTCTCAAGCGTTCTGTGGTTTCTGGGACTGGCGGGACTCTTTCTGGCCCACCGTTTCGGGCTGGCGCGGCGTTATGGGAGCGCCCTGGCCGTAGCGGCCCTGGGCTTCGTCATAGTTTACTGGGGCGGGCTCTCTCTACTGCATGCCCGCGCGCTGAAGCAAACGGGAGTGATGGCGAGGAGGCTGGCCGCTGACAGGAACGAAACGGTCTTGCGCACAGCGGCGATGCCGATGCTGGCTAATCCCCTGCGTTGGCAGGCCGTGGCCGAGACTGATCGAGCGACATACAGGTACTTCCTCAGTCTGGGGCAACTCGGGCCGAGCCCTTCGTACCTTGTGCGTTACGAAAAGGTGCAGGGAAGCGAGGCTCGCGCCGTCGAGCGTGTCTCGCAGGAGGAAGGGGCGAAGGTTTTTCTGGAATTCGCACGCTTTCCGGTCTTTCAAGTTGAGGGGGATTGCGCCAGCCAACTCCTCGTACAATTGGCAGACTTACGCTACACTGAGCCCGGCACAGAACAGCGCGGCAGTTTCGCCCTGGAACTTCCCGTCGCGTGCATCGACGAAGAGCAGCAGCAGGAGACGGGAGCGTCAGACAAGAAGTGAATCAAACGGCAGGAGTGCAGAGTTCCGGTGCGGCGGCAGCGGTGGCAGAAGCCGCTGCGGGACGACTTGCGCCGCCCAAGCGCAGCGCTCGTCTGGCCAGTGTGCGTGTTTCGCCGGAAGGATACCTCGCCACCTCCTGCGCGCTGACCTTCATCTCGTTTCTCTGCCTGCGCTCCTCTTTAGATGTTTATGCGCTCGCCGCCATCGCGCTCGCCTGGATGGTGACGCCTCTCTGCGCCCTGACCGACCGCGTCAACTTCGATGGCCGCGCCCTTTCGCGCCAGGGCCTCATCGCGCTCCTCTACAGGCTCGTCAGGGGCCGTCGCCTTGAGCTTCTCGTCAGTGAGATCGAGCATGTCGAGACGAGCGCCGTGCGTACGCTCAGGCGCGGCGGGCGCGTGCGCTATCGCTATCGCAGCGAAGTCGTGGGCGACGGCCTCCGCTTTCGTTTCGCTTCGGGCGGCGAGAGCTATCGAAGGATGGTGCGGGCGATGTTCGCGCTCGTGCCGGAAGATAAGCTCGACGCGCGATCAAGAGAACTGCGCGATTATCTATCGGATAGAAAGACGCTGCGCGCGACGCTCGATCTGTTGCGCCTCGCTTCCTCGAACGTGCTTGAGGGTGCGACCGCAGACTTCGACCATAATGCGAAAAGGATTGTTCGTCACCAGCGAGCGGCGTGGATGGGCCAACCTTCGGGCGCGGATGTCGAGCGTGGACGAATGCTGCGTCGCGCCGCCAACGAGTTGCGAGCGGCTGGGCGGCTGCGAGAGGCCGCAGAAGCCTTTCGCCGCGCGCTGCTGGTGACGCCTAAAGATAGTTGGCTGCTCTACGAGTTCGCGCGCTTTCTACGCTCGCAGGCGGGAGTGATGGGTGATGCGCGCCTGCTGGCGCGTTCGCGCGCAGGACTCAGGCTGGCCGGACAGCGCGGGTGCGTTGACGCCTCGCTGCTCTCACGCATCGGCGAGAGTTTTGTCGAGTATTCCGAGATGGAGCATGCGGAGCGCGCTTTTCGCCGTGCGCTTGAGATTGACCCGACGGCTTTCCGCGCCGAGATGGGTCTGGCCGAAGTGGCTTTGCGTAACGGCCAGTTGGCCCACGTCATCCATCATTACGATGCGGCGACGCGCATCGCGGCAGACCGCGCTCTCGCACGCCTCGCGCGCCGCGAGTCGGATTACTACTCGCGCCTCAACGACGATGACGAATACCTGGCGGCAGAACTAAGGCGCATCAACTGGCTTCAGAGCATCTTTCGCGCCCGCCGCATCGCAGCGCGCGTCACGCTCGCAAGTCTTCTGCTAGCCTTCCTGGGCGGCTCCGTGGATGAATCGCTGGCCGATATCGGATGGTCGCTCGCCTCTTCGTCACTGGTCTGCTGGATAGGCGTCGCCGTCATGAGCCGCCTGCTGACGCCCAGACGTAAGTGGCGCACGGCAGAGTAAAGGGAGAGCGTAAAGCGTGAAAGGCAAGAGCGGAGAGGATTGAAACCCTTCTCCGCTCTTGCCTTTCGCGCTTTTGTCCGCTGACGGTTTTCAGGCTTCTGTCGCAGGCTTTCTGCTCCGAGGCGAGGAGGCTTTTTTGCTTGCAGTCTTGCGCGCGCCTGATGACGGTGCGCCTCGCTTCGCGGTCTTAGCCGCCGGCTCTTCCTTCGTTTCGGTGATTGATTCGACGATCTCGGAGACAGCCGAAGCGGCGTCGCTGACTATCTCGCTCACGCCTGCCGCCAGGTCGCCGGGAATCTCACGCACGGGTTTGGGGATGATGGTACGCGCGGCCTGTTCGGCGGCGGAGGCGACCGCCGAGAGCACCTGCGCGGGCTCCGGCGCGGGATTGAGGAGTGCGTCCCAGCGATAGCGCGGCGCGGGCCTCGGCTCTGCCAGGCGCTTGAAGACCAGATCGGTGACGGCGTTAGTCACCCAGCGATGATAGAACTCGCCGACCGAATGTAGGTCTGCGTCCGGGGCCGGGTTCATAAAGTCAATCGCATAGGGAACGCCGTCCTTGATCGCAAACTCTACGGTGTTGATGTCATAGCCGAGAGCGCGGCAGAGCGTTCGCACGTCGTTGGCGACGCGCTCGGCCAACTGCGGCGAGAGATAGTCGGGGTTGTGTATGTACTGCTCGCCTGAGAGGTAAGGCTTGCGCGGGTCGTAGGCCATAATCATGACCTCTTCCTGCCCGATGCAGTAGCAGCGCACGAACTGGTCGAAGTTGACGAACTCCTGCAAGGTCATACAGAGCGTGCCCGTCTGGTTATACTCCGACCAGAGTTCTTCGAGCGTGTTGACGCGCGAGACATTCTTCCAGCCGCCGCCGTCGAACGGTTTCAGTATGGCCGGGAGCCCCGTGTAATCCACTATGCCCTGCCAGTCGAGCGGAAATTCCAGGTTGCGCAGGCTCTCCGACGTGACGCCCTTGATGTAGTCTTTCTGCGGCAGCAGCACTGTCTTCGGAATGGCGACGCCGAGCTTGGTGGCGAGCGAGAAGTTGAAGAACTTATCATCCGCCGACCACCAGAAAGGATTGTTGATGATGATCGTGCCTTCGAGCGCGGCCCGCTTCATCAACGCACGATAAAAGGGGATTTCGTGCGAGATGCGATCAATGATGAGATCGTACTGGCGCGGGTAATCGAGGCGTACTCCGCCGACTTTGACAAACTCTGCGACCGTCTCGCCGCGCCCGCGCTCGTTGATGCTCTGGATGAGCGCTTCGGGAAAAGACTGCTCGCGGCCCACGAGTATTCCTACTTTATTCACGACTGCAACTTCCTTTCAGCTGAGAGAGCGTGACAGATAAACGGGGAAGTCCGAGCGCGCCGGGAAAAGCTTGCCCTGCATCTTAAATCGCCCGCCTGCCACTCATGAAAACCGTGCACTCTACATGCCCTCATACGGCCTTGTCAATCGCGGCGGCGGGCATCCGCATCTCACCTCTACGCATCTATAACCATTGCCTCTGGTTACGGCATGGGGTGGGCGCATCTTTCTTTTCTCTGTGCTACAATCACATTCTCGGAATGGCCCGACTTTCCCTTTCCGCCGCGAACCAAAATTTACCAGCTCGAAGGAGAGCATCCTAAAGTGTTTCGACGTTTGATTAGCCTTGCCCTGATGTTGACTCTGCTCGCCGCCGTGGGATTGTCCCCGGGGCAAGCTCTGGCCGGTGCAGAGGACAAAAAGAATTATACGGCTGAGCAGGTGGCGGAAACCGTCGTCGTGGTGTACGGCACGCGTGAGGGCCTGAAGCAGATCCGGCGCAACGGCCTTGAGCGCGGGCGCGTCACGCGCATTAACGCCGAGGGCCGCACGGAAGAGTCCTCCTACGAGCGCCGTTTCATTCGCGGCGAAAGCTCCGACAAGGACAAAATCCGCCTCGACCAGAAGATGCCGACCACGGAATATTCGCTCATCTACGGCAGCGGAAATACCTTCGGCCTTATCAACGGTTCGACATTTGCGCCACGGCAGGAAGCGACAGTGGATTTCCTGGGCCAGATGTGGCACGACATAGACGCGCTGCTTCGTTACAAAGAGAACGGCTCGACCATTAACCTGCAAGGCAAGGATAAGCAGAAGAATCTTGACCTCTACATTTTAGACCTCACCGATAAGGAGAAGCGCCGCACACGCTACTTTATCAGCGCCAAGACCTTCCGCGTCCTCTGGCTCGAATACGAGGAGACGCCTGCCGGAGCGAGCGCGCCGGTCAAATACACCAGGAAATTCCACGATTATCGCTACGCTCAGGGAACGCTCGTGCCCTATCGCACGGTGCTCTATGAGAATGAAAAGCAGACGCAGGAGGCGCGCGTCCTGACGGTCACTTACGGCATCAAGATGGAGGAAGCGCTGTTCCAGAACCCGGAAGCTCCGGCCAGTTCATCCTCCTCCGCCAGACCCTAACCGGGATATTACAGCTTCAAGAGCGCAAGCGCCGCCGTTCATCTCTGGACGGCGGCGCTTTTTCATTACCGGCCCGAGCCTGCGCATTTTCGGGAACATTCCGGCGCGCGGCGCGTGTTTGCTTCTACGTGTGGCCGGAGGGTGTATAATTAGCCGGAATCGGTTTAAGGCCGCACGGAAAAGCGCGAGGGAGGTCGCGGTCTACTTACGCCGCTTGCATGATAGACGAAAGCGGCCCGCTCGCGTCCCGGTAGCCATCGCCCGCCTGCCTGAATGGATACGGTAACTTCTATTGACGAGCTGTATTTCGGCACATCCACTGCGCCGCAATTAGTCGTGGCCGAGCCCCCAACCGATCATGCCTTGCTGGAGGCCACGCGCACGGGCGACGAGGCCGCCTTCGCAGAGCTTGTCAGGCGCTACCGTAATCCGATAACGAGCTACATCTATCGTATGACGGGCGATTATGACAACGCGGTCGATCTGGCGCAGGAGACTTTCGTGCGTATCTATCGCGCGGCTGACCGTTACCAGGCGAGCCATGCCTTCTCGACCTATATTTATCGCATCGCGACGAACCTGGCGATCAGCGAGCTGCGCAAGCGTAAGCGTCGGCGGCTGGTCTCTTTGACGGGATTCTTTCAGTCGAGCGAGGGCGCGCCTCCCGTCGAGTTCAATCCGCCCGACCTGAGTCCCCTACAGGACACGGCCCTCGTCGATAGAGAGCGGCGGTCGGCGGTCGCGCGGGCCATCTCTACGCTGCCTGAAAAGTATCGCGCGCCTCTGGTGCTCAGAGATGTCGAGGGCAAAAGCTACGAAGAGATTGCGGCAATTCTCCAAACCAGCGAAGGAACGGTTAAATCGCGTATCAGCCGCGCGCGCTCATTTTTGCGCGATAAGCTGAAGGCTTATCTGTGATGAAAGTAGTAAAAGCAATGGACTGTAAAGCATGTCGGAAAGAGATTGAAGAGGCCGCGGCGAAGGAGCGTCCGGGCGCAGGTGCGCTTGCGCATCTCGAATCATGCGCGGCCTGCCGCACCTTCAGCGAGGAGCAGTGCGCGCTCAGAGAGCTTGTCTCGTCGCTTGGAACGATCTCCGCCCCTGGCGATTTCGATTGGCGGCTGCGTGCGCGCCTGGCCGCGGAGAAACAGGGCACGCCGGGCCGCAGCTTCCTCAAAGGTTTCGCCCCGGGTCTTCCGGCCATCGGGCTCGCCGCCTCGTTCGCGCTGTTGATCGCCGCCGCCATTCTCTTCAGGCAAGCCGACAGGCAGGTCAACCCGCCCTCAGCAGTCTCGACGGCTGATCGAACGGCGACGAAGGCGGCGCAGATGCCGGGCGATGATTCCGTCACATCACCCGAAATAGCCAGTGTCGCCGTTGCTGCTGCGCCAACGGACGGCGGCGCAGCGACGGGCGCTGAGACGAAATCTTCTGCGGGCAGCAGGGTGCGAAGCGCGCGCGCAGTTCAGGTCAAAAGCGCCAGAGCGGAGACGCGAGCGCCCGTATTGACGGCTGTGAATAATCCTTCGCTGCGCGCGAAAGATTTCAGCAGCGGCGTTGCGCCCGTCGTCACGCTCTTCCCCGTGCCCGTACGCACGCCCACGCAATCCTTGCGAGTCCTCCTCGATGAAGGACGCGGAACGACGCGCACGGTCGCTTTGCAGCCCGTCACCTTCGGCGCGCAGAAGATTCTTGAGCGCGGCGCGTCTGCGAGCGGGACGGAGACGAGCGCAGAGGAAATCTGGTAAAGAATCAAATTGAAGCGTTAACCGGGAGTTTGATAAATAGCCTTGCTTTTAAGATATATCAAGAGTCTGTCCTTAGTTGCTGCATTGCTCTTCATCGCGGCTATGGCGGCGCACGCGCAACAGCCGCCGCCTAAGCCAGCGCCCGCACCGCAAGCGCCCGCGCCGCCGCGTGTTGCCACAGCGCCCGCCGCCCCGGCACGTCCGGCCTCGCCGCCACAGATCGTGACCGTCCTGCACCGCCTGACGGGAATCAAGCTGATGAGATGGTTGAACCGCTCGGGCGTGCCAGTGGCCGCCGTCGTAGAGTTCGAGCGTGGGAGCGCGACCGACGCCAATATGCACATGAGCATCACCGCCGGGTTTGCGCTCAACGACGGCCAGAGCATTATCGCTTCGCTTCCGCAGGCTGAGGCAGAGGTCGAGGTCGGTATGATGACCTCCGCGACTGAAGAGCAGCGGCGTGCCGGGGCTGCACCAGCGCCGTCGCCGGGAGCCGCCGATATGAGTGTCGTCAGGCCGGACGGCTTTCAGTTGACGGCAAACTATGTCGGCCTGGACGTGCTGACCGGCCTTTCACTGCTGCGTATAGAGGGTCTCAAGCTTCCGTCAATGCCGGATGCTCTGGAAGAGAAGCTGGCGGTCGGGCAGCGCGTGCGGCTCTACGCCCCTGAGCCTGCCGGTCGGACTGATGCAAGACCGTCGAACAATCTTTATCTGCGCCTGGGCCAGATAGAAGGTCGGCTGGCCGCCATCACTCGCTGGCCCTCGGGGCGCATCGCGCACCTGGCCGTTCGCGCGCAGGGGCTTTCGCCCTCGATCAATGGCGGCGTGGCCGTGAACGACGCGGGCGAGACTGTCGGCATTGTCGAATCCAGCACGGCGACCGAAGCCCGCATCCTGCCCGTGCAGATCGTCAAGCGTGCCGCCGAGCGCGTGCTTGCCCGCCGCGCCAGCGTCCCTCGTCCGTTGCTGGGCGTCAGCGGCAGGCCCGTGACATCCGCCTCCGTCTTTCAATTCACTTCCAGCGGCTGGTCGCAGGCGGAGGCCGTCGCCCTGATGAACAAGGGACAGGGACTGCTCTTGACCTCCGTCGTGCCCAATACACCGGCGGCGCTCGCAGACCTGCGCCCCGGCGATATCATCGTCAGCGTCAACAATAATAGTATCAAGAGCGCCGAAGACTTTTCATTTACGCTGAACGAAGCGGGCGGCGATTCCACCGTGATGTTCACGGTCTTGAGAGGCCAAGGGGCGGCCCCTTCGCCCGCCGCCTCTGCGCCGCGTGCGGCTTCTTCTCCGCAGCCAGCGCCTCCTGCTGCGGCCTCGATTCCGGCGATGCCGGCTTTCAATCCTGAAGCTTTCGATCTTCCGAGGCCGCTCAAGCCCATCGTCGTCTCCGTCAAATTGAGCTATTCCTTCCAGATGTTGATGTCGCCAAAACCTGCCGGAACTGTTACGGCTGCAACGGCCCCGCGACCCGGCCCGCTTAGAGCGCGCGGAGTCGAGACACTCCCTTTGGCGAGCGCCGGGGCGCAGCCTCGCGGTGCGCGTGCCGGAGTGCTCGTCGTCTCCGTCGCAGCGGCGAGCGAGGCGGCCCGCGCAGGTCTTCTCGAAGGTGATGTCATCGAATCCGTCAACGGCAAGCTGCTCTCTTCGACGAGCGGAACCGAAACGCTCTTCGCACGCGATGCCAGACTGATGCTGGGCATCGTCCGCCGTGGCCAGAAAATAACCGTCACCCTTTCGGCTAAAAAAGCCAGCCAGCGATAACATCCTCCGATCAAAATGGCAGCAGGCGGGCGCAGCGATTTATCTCGTTTTCGCGCCGCCTCTTCTTGCTTGCTCAGCCCGAAACTGTGTTACTCTAGACGCACCAATAACGCTCGTTTAATCCTGCTCCGAAGTAGTCGGGTATCTCTTGCCTGCTCCTATGTTGCATAAAGCCGTCTCGCATTATCACGAACTGCTGACGCAGAGCGACCTGGCCGAATCTTCGCGCCTGATGCTGGATGAGGGCCTGGAACGCGCCAAGCTCATCTTCGGAGGTCGTCGTCTCTCGCCCTACCTGCGCCCGCACTTCGTCACGGAAGAAGACTGGTCGCGCGTGACGACTATCTGCGAGACGGTGTGGAGCGCGATTGAGAAGGTCAAGGATGCGGCGGTCGAAGACGCGGCGATCATTGATGAGCTGGGGCTGACACCGACCGAGCGAGAGCTGGTGCAGATCGACCCTGGCTACAGGGCCGTCTCACCGACCGCCCGCCTGGACTCTTTCCTCACTGACGAGGCTTACAGCTTCGTGGAACTCAACGGCGAAAGCCCCGCCGGTATCGCTTACGCCGACGCCGCATACGATATCTTCAAGCAGCTTCCGGTGATGCGCCGCTTCGCCGAGAGCTACAACGTGCGACAGCTTTTCGGTCGCGCGAAGATGCTGGACGTGCTGCTCAGAGCGCACGAAGAGTATCTTGGCCGCAAGCCAGACCATGCGCCGCACATCGCCATCATTGATCTGAAGGGTTTGCCGACGCAGAAAGAGTTCGAGTTGTTCAAGGAGTATTTTGAAAGCCAGGGCTGCCCGGCCATCATCAGCTCGCCGGACGAGCTGGAATGGACGGGCAGCCGCCTGCGCGCTGGGGATTTCGAGATCGATATAGTTTACAAGCGCCTGCTCGTCAACGAATACCTGCCGATCATGGAAGAGAGCCCGGCGCTTCTCGATGCCTACCGCGCGCACGCCGTCTGTATGGTCAATAGCTTTCGCTCGAAGCTCATTCACAAGAAAGCGCTCTTCGCGGTGCTGACCGATGAGCGTTACGCGCGACTGTTTACGGCGCAGGAGCGCGACGTGATCGCCGCGCATGTTCCATGGACGCGTCGCGTGCGCGCCGAAAAGAGCGACTATTCGGGCGTCGAGATAGACCTGCTCGAATTCGTCGCCGCCCGCCGCGACCGCCTCGTCCTCAAGCCGAACGACGATTACGGCGGTCACGGAATCTACATCGGATGGAATACGGACGAGATTTCATGGGCCGAGGCGATGCAGAGCGCGCTGGCTAACGGCGACTATCTGGTGCAGGAGCGTGTGCCGACGGCGCGCGAAGTCTTCCCGGCTTTGCAGGAGGACGGCACGATCAATTTCGCCGAGCAACTGGTTGACCTCGACCCGCTGCTCTTTTACGGCAAGGTGGGCTCGGCCTTCACACGGCTTTCCTTCACGGAGCTTGCCAACGTCAGCTCGGGCGGCGGGATGGTTCCCACTTTCATCATCGGCGAAAAGTAGGACGCGCTCTTTAAGACGAGCCGTGGGTCGGCAGTATCGAGTAGAATAAAGGTTCTCGCGGAGGTCAAATTCCTGAAGCGGGGGAATTAGGCATATGGTCGAAGAGAGTGACAGCGAAACACTATTGCCGTCTGATGAACGCCGTCAGCACGACCGCTCGCGCCTCATCGTGGATGTCTTTTTCGACGGGCGAGACGCGACCGGCGTCGCCAGCACAAAAGATATCAGCGTCGGCGGCCTCTACATGAACACGCAGACGGTCTTGCCCGAGGGCGCTGTGCTCATGCTGCGAATACCCTTAGGCGACGAGCAGGTGATAGTTAACGGGGAGGTCGTCTACAGCAATCCGGGTCGCGGCGTCGGCGTACAGTTTCAGGGTCTCTCGGAGAGAGACAGGGCTTTGATGGAGCGTGAGCTGCCCTCGCCATGAGCCCTGCTGAGACGATAAACGAGCCCGTTAGGCTTCGCTGGCGAGAGCTTCCGCGCTTCCTTCAGGATGCGCTCCATAGAAAACTGGAAGACCTCTATGGATATGCACGCGACGAGGATGCCTTCGATTCGCTCGCGCTCGATAAGCAGCAGGCGCTATTGATACTCGCCCGCCGTTTTATAGAACTGGACTTGTGGTCGGCGGTGCGCCGCGTCAGTAATGTTTACGGCGAGGGCGGGGTGGGGATGAATTTCGACGCCTGGCCGGTGCTTCATTCGACGCTCTCTCGGCACAGGCAGTTCACAGCCCGCCTGGCCAATCACAGCGATACGACCGGGGGCTTTATCGAGCGCGGAGTGGGCCGCGCATCCCTGCACCTGCTCTATGTGGACAAGGAAGGGGAGGAGCGTCGCTGGGCCGCGCATTTCGATCTTTATAACCCCTGGGCCTCGCCCGTAAACGCCATGCGCCATCTTTTTGTGGAAAAGCTTCGCGGCTATACGCCGGACTGGCGCGTCATCGGCGCCTCCATCTGGGGCGAGCAGGGGGGCGTCTTAGACGAGTTCAAAGCTAAAGTCTGAGAGGCGCGGAGCGTGTGGGCCCTTTGAACTGAGAGAGAGGCCCACAGACACCAAGGGGAGGCCAGCCAGATAAGAAGGAGACAATTCACATGTTTGAGCAATTCACACTCGGCATCGAAGAGGAATTTCAGATCGTAGACCCGCAGACGCGCGAGCTGCGTTCACATGTCTCCGAATTTTTAGAAGAAGGCAAGATGATTCTCGGCGAGCAGATCAAGCCCGAGATGATTCAATCCATGATCGAGGTCGGCACGGGCATTTGTCACAACATACAGGAGGCTCGGGCAGACATCTCGCGCCTGCGCGGCATCATCTCCGGCCTGGCGCGCAAAGCGGGACTTGAGATCGTCGCCGCCTCGACGCATCCCATCTCGCGCTGGCAGGATCAGAAAATATTTGACGACGAACGCTACGAGCTGCTCGTCGAAGAACTGCAAACGGTCGCGCGCTCGCTCCTCATCTTCGGCCTGCACGTTCACGTCGGCATCGCAGACAAGGACAGGCAAATTCACATTATGAACGCCGCGCGCTATTTTCTGCCGCACGTCCTCGCGCTCACGACCTCTTCGCCCTTCTGGATGGGCCACAATACGGGACTCAAATCTTATCGCTCGGAAGTCTTCAAACAGTTCCCGCGCACGGACATTCCAGACCACTACGACTCTTATTCATCCTTCGAGCGCTACGTCGAGCTGCTGATCAAGACGGGCTGTATAGACAACGGCAAAAAAATCTGGTGGGACGTGCGCCCGCATCCTTTCTTCCCGACTCTGGAATTCCGCATCTGCGACATCCCGACGAGCGTTGACGATACCATCGCTATCGCCGCGCTCTTCCAGGCCATCGTTGCCAAGCTCAATAAGCTGATAGACAAAAATCTGGGATTCCGTCTCTATCGCCGCGCGCTCGTGCAGGAGAACAAGTGGAGGGCCGTGCGCTACGGGCTCGACGGCAAGATGATAGATTTCGGCAAGCAGAAGGAAGTGCCCGTGCGTGACCTGATTCTCGAGCTGTTGGAGTTCGTTGACGACGTGCTCGATGATCTGGGCTCGCGCAAAGAGATCGAGCACATTCACACGATTCTTGAGCGCGGCACGTCAGCCGACGAGCAGTTGCGAATCTACCGCGAGACCAACGACCTCAAGGCCGTCGTCGACCGCCTGATCGAGCGGACGATGGAGAACGTCCCGCGCGACATTCCGCTCGACAGGATTGCTCCGGTCACCTCTTCTTCCAGCATCTCCAAATAAGAAAGAGCCGCGCAAACGCTTGCGCGGCTCTCCTCAATGTCTTATGCAGTCAGTAGCGCTAAAGGTCTTGGGCGGTTGCAGCCGATGCTTGAGACCCGCCCGCGCCCTTTGGCCGTCCTGACCTCTTTGTCTTACTCCTCGGCCAAGGCGCATCCAGCCTCCGTGCGGCCCATGTGGCTCAGAGACTCCTGTAGAAAGTTTTCAAAGATGATGCGCCCGTCGCGCGACTCATTCTGGTGCTCCCATCGCGTGCGATTCTTATTCCAGTCCTCGAAAGATTTTTCGAGATGGAATTGTACGGTGTAGATGAGCTGTCCGCCGTCACGCTTGACCATCATCTGGTTGCGGCACAGGTAGGCCGTGGCGAGGAGGCGAAAGCCAACGGGGACGCGATCAAGCTGTAGGCCGTGATTCTGCCAGACGCGCAGGATACGCGCTTCGGTCGTGTAATCCTGCCAGACGCCGGTGTTCGTGTCGTTGATGCCGCAGAAGATCGGGTCGTCCGGCGCAGTGATGCGTATGAAGCGGTACTGGTATTCAAAGGAACGATTCACGCGCCGCTCGTGCTGCTCCATGTTATCAAGCGTCAAGATGCGCGCTCCGAAGCATTGGCCCACCAGTTGATGACCGCCGCAGATGCCGAGCACGGGGATGCGCGTTTCCCGCACGAAGGAGCCGAAATTCTCCAGGTACGCCTGGTTGTAGTAGTCGAAATCCCGTAGCGTGCCGCTCAGGACAATCGCTTCGGGGCGAAACTCCCGGGCCGCCTCCGCAATCTCGGAGAGATGAGCGACGTGCGTGGTCGGGCGCTTCACGAGCCGCGCGATATTGTTGAGAATATTCTCGATGGCGAGGCCGGAGATTTTGCGCTCGCGCTGAAGCTCTATCGAGGTCATGCGACCCCACTCGCGCCGCGCCACGTCCGAGATGTCATCCTCATGACGCAGCAGGTCGTTGATGACGAGGACGCGCGCCTCTTCGATGCGCTTCTCAATCGGCTCATAACGACAGAAGGGACGCTGGTTGAAAGGAAAAGGCAACGGTTCGGGGGCGTCGAGCGGTGTGTTTTGGTCTAGCTTGATCTCTTCTATCATTGGCGAAAAAAATTCTCTTCAGAGAGCGCGAGTCCTTATTTCTCCGGCGCGCGCCGCTGTTTGGTATTCTGATTAAATTGAGGGACCGGCGTGCCGGCCCCGGCCTCCGTGATCTCTGCCCGCAACTCGTTCAGGACGAGCAGGCGCAGGCGCGATTTGTATGCGGGGCTGCGTTTCTCCGCAGCCTTCTCTATCAAGAGTAACATGCGATGCCATGAAGATTCGAGCTCATCTGCGAGCCTTGAAATCTGCGTGATGTCGTATGGCACGGCGACATCGGCGCACCCGGCGCGCGCAAACACGGCCAGGTAGCGAGCCGTCGCCAGGTCTGGACACATCATGCGTCGTCGCCCCGTCTTCAGCTCGACCCCGAGCAGTGTATGCTGGATTTCCACGCTGACGGAGCGGGCGGGAACGCCCAGATGGTGAGAGCGTGTGCGCATGCTCAGGATGCGCTCGCGGTAGATGCGCGGCATCCACATCTCGGCAAGCGCGTCTCTGATCTGCGCGACGTAGTGCGTCGCGGCGCGGGCGCGTCCCGCCGGATTTGTCGCTGCTAGTGACGGTAACGGAACATTCGCGCTCGTCTTGGCCACGGTAATAAAATTCATGTTAACTCAAGTTAAGAGCTTCCGGCTCCGATCTTAGAATAACCTCTCGGAGGCGTAACCGGAAGCTGAAAACTTGTCTCGCTCTCTTTAGCGCGCCGTTGCCGCCGTCGAGATTCCCGGCCTCTTTTGAAACGCATCTATGACGCGGCCCGGAAACAGGCCGAGATAAAATACGCCGAGCACGGTGATGATTAAGGCCGCGAGGGCCGCCGCCGGTACGCGCGGCGCGTTCCATTCCGTTGTGCGCTCGCGGAAGAACATCACGATGATGAGACGCAGGTAGTAGTAGGCGGAGATAGCCGTGTTGAGGACGGCGATGACGACCAGCCAGTAATACCTTTCGTTGAGGGCTGCGCGAAAGACCATGATCTTGCCCATGAAACCGGCGGTCAGCGGCATCCCGAGCAGGCTTAAGAGGAAGAGTGAGAGGGTGAAGGCGAGCGCCGGAGCGCGAAAGCCTATGCCGTTATAATCTTCGACCTCCGTGCGACGGTCGCCGCTTCGCGCAATGACCGTCACGACGGCGAACGCCCCCAGGTTCATCACGGCGTAGGTCAGCATATAGAAGGCGACCGAAGCCAGCGCGGCGCTCCTCTGATCGGCGTCGCTTGATGCGCCTGCGGCGATGAACCCGACGAGCGCATACCCGGCGTGCGCGATGGAGGAATAGGCCAGCATGCGCTTGACGTTGTTCTGCACGATGGCAACCAGATTGCCGACCGTCATCGTAATGACGGCCAGCACCACGAGCGCATTCAACCACGCGGTATGAGCGAAACCGGAGATGCTCGCGGCATTGGCCACAAACGGGAAGCCGAAGACAAAGACCCTCAGGAAGGAAGCGAACCCTGCGGCCTTGGGCCCGGCGGCCATAAAGGCCGTGACGGGAGTCGGCGCGCCCTCGTAAACGTCCGGCGTCCAGATGTGGAAAGGAGCCGTCGCCACCTTGAAGCCAAATCCGACGAGCAGCATCGCCGCGCCCGCAAAGAGCAGCGGCGGATAGAGAGAATCGTTGATGCGCGAGCCTATCTCAGCGATGTTGGTCGTGCCCGCGAGCCCTCCTTCGGTCGCCGTCGCGCCGTAGATCAAGGCGATGCCGTAGAGCAGAAACGCCGAAGAGAAAGAGCCCAGAATAAAATATTTGAGCGAGGATTCGTTCGAGCGCAGGTCTGTGCGACGAAAGCCGCACATCACGTAGGTGGCGATCGAGAGAATCTCAAGGCCCAGAAAGATAATCACGAGGTCGCCGCCCGAAGCCATCAGCATCATCCCAGCGGTGGCGAACATGAGAAGGGAATGGAACTCTCCTGCGGGCAGGTCTTCGCCCTCGACCCAGACCATGGAGATCAGTATGGTCAGCGCGGAGACGAGCAGAAAGATCAACGTAAAGCTCAGTCGCAGCCCGTCGAGCACGATCATGCCGTTGAAGGTTCCGCCCTGCGCGAGAGGCGCGCCCGCGCCCGCCCAGGCGAGCCACATCCAGATGCAGGTGGCCGCTGCCGCCGCCAGTCCCAGCAGCGAGATGGTTCCCGTCAACCATCTCTGTCGCGGGCGGGCAAAGGCGTCCACCAGCATCACGAGCACGGCCACTCCTCCAACGATCAACTCCGGCAGGATGAGCTTGAAGTTGATGTCGGCGTTCAAGATTTGAAATGCAAGACTCAGGTTCATCTGTTTCCAAAAAGAGCCGCAGCCTATCTCGCGCTCGGTGCGGCAGGGACTGCCTCCGCCGTCAAAAGCTTATTCAGATTATCGCGGATGATCTTTTTATACTCTTCCGGTTTGGCCATGCCGACCTGCCTGGGAGCGGCCAGCCGCCCTTCCTTATCGAAGAAGATGACGAAGGGGAGGCGAATGCTCTGCGAGAACTGCGCATAGGTCAACTGCGTGGCATCCCTCAGCACAGTAAAAGAAATCTTGTTCGCCCTGGCGAAATCACGCAAGTCCCTATCCGACATGTGCTCTCGCTGATCGAGGCTCACCCAGATAAATCTGACGGGCTTGTCGCGGAACTCATCCTGCAACTCTTCGAGCGCGTGAAGCTCCGTCGTGCAGGGCGTGCACCACGTCGCGCCGAAGGAGACCAGCACGATGCTGCCCTTCATCTCCGCCACGTCATACATCTTGCCGTCAATCCCGCGCAGCTTGACGTAGACCTCGCTCGCCGCCGCGTTCATGGTCTGCGGCGTCGCCCGCGCAGGCAGAAGCGCCGCGCATAAGAGCAGGCCAGCCGTCAGCAAAAGAGATGCGAGTGTCTTCCGCATAAGCGTTCCCTAGTGCGCCTCGCTCTTCGTATTGCGCGCCTCGACCGGGGCCGAAACCCCGCCCTTCGGCGCGGCCAGTATGGAGCGCACCGCGGCCACGCTGTCGCGCGAGCGATCTAAAAATGGTTTCGGGTACACGCCCATAAAGAGCATCAGTATGAGCAGCGGTGCGAGCAGCGCCAGCTCGCGCCCGTTCAGATCGGATAAATGCGCGTTCTCCTCGTGGCGTATGCGCCCGAAGACGACGCGCTGCAACATCCAGAGCATGTACACGGCGGCCCAGATCACGCCCGTTCCCGCGAGCATCGTCGCCACCCATGCCCAGCGAAACTCCGAAGTCCACATCCCGAGCATGATTAAAAACTCTCCGACGAAGCCGTTCAGGAAAGGCAGCCCGATGGAGGAGAGCGACGAGAAAACGAAGAAGGCCGAAAACCAGGGCATGACCGTCGCCAGCCCGCCGAAGTCTTCGATCATGCGCGTATGGCGGCGCTCGTAGATCATGCCGACGATCAAAAAGAGCGCGCCCGTCGAAACCCCGTGATTGAGCATCTGGTAGAGAGCGCCCTGCATGCCTATCTCTGTAAATGAGAAGAGGCCGAGCACGACGAATCCCATGTGGCTCACAGACGAGTATGCGACCAGCCTTTTTACGTCCGGCTGCACCATCGCCACGAGCGCGCCGTAGATAATGCCTATGATGGCGAGCGTGATAATCATCGGCGCGAAATCATGCGCGGCGGTGGGGAAGAGCGCCAGGTTAAAACGCAGCAGCCCGTACGTGCCCATCTTGAGCAGGACGCCCGCGAGAATCACGGAGCCTGCGGTCGGCGCTTCCGTGTGCGCGTCCGGCAGCCAGGTGTGCAGGGGAAAGAGCGGGACTTTGATGCAGAAGGCGAAAGCGAAAGCCAGGAAGAGCAAGGCTTCGGCTCGCGGCGAGCGGGAGGCAACGGTCATCCCGCTTTTCATCGCGCTCAGGATTGTCACGTAGTCGAAAGACCCGTAGATGTAGTAGAGCGCGATGATGCCGACCAGCATCAGAAGGCTTCCCACCGCCGTGTAGATGAAGAACTTGGTCGCCGCGTAGATGCGGCGCTGCCCGCCCCAGATGCCGATCAGGAAGAACATGGGGACGAGCGATGCTTCGAAGAAGAGATAGAAGACGAGCAGGTCTAAAGAGACGAAGACGCCGATCATCGCCGCTTCGAGCACGAGCAGAAAGACGTAGTAAGAGAGTTGCCGCTTTTCGACCGCGCGCCAGCTTGAAAGAATCGAAATGGGAACGAGCAGCGTCGTCAGTATGACGAGCCACAGGCTGATGCCGTCCACGCCGATGTGATAGTTCGTGCCGATGGCCCCTATCCATGGGACGTTCTGCTCAAAACGAAAACCCGTCCCGTAGGAGCCGCCGCCCGTGAGCAGCAGGAGCGAGAGCGCAAAGGTCAAGAGCGAGAAGCCGAGCGCTATCGAGCGGTAATGCGTCTCGCGCCGGTAGGGCGCGAAACCGTGCCCGATGGCCGCGAGTGCGCCGACCAGGGGGACGAGAATCAAAGCTGTGAGCAAGTATTGCTGCATAAGCGCAAGCGCCGTCTAGGGCAGAAGTGTTTGAATACTGTAATAAGCGAAATAGCCTATGACGGCCAGAGCGCCGAGCAGGATAACGGCGGCATAGCTGCGCACGAAGCCGACCTGAAGATAACGCACGAGCGCCCCGATCTCTGCGATGCCCCGGCCCATACTGTTGACGATGCCGTCTATGACCGCCACGTCGAAGAGCTTCCAGAGCCCCTCGCGCGAGCCGGCCTTGATGGGGTTGATGACGCCGGCGTTATAAATCTCGTCCACGTAGTATTTATTCTCAAGCAGGGCGGGCATACGCATGAGCGGTCTTCGCTTGAAGAGAGTCCAGCCGATGCCTATGCCGGCGAGGGCGATCAGAACAGAGATGCCGGAAAATAGTATCTCTTCGCGCACCTCTTCGGGCGAATGCACCTGCTCGGCAGCCGGTTCGTTCTGCGAGCCCTCGCCAACGGATAAGGGCGACGCGCCGTCGTGCGGCTGCGGCGTCGGCGAAAGGAAGCGCGGCGCTTCACTGCCCGTGCCGCCATGCCCGCCCGCGCCCTCGCGTCCGACACCGGCAGGCTCCGGCGCATGAGCGATGGCGGGCTCAAGCGTGTGCTCGAAATAGTTTGGAAGCCGCCCGCCGCTCAAAGCGTAAGGGACGCCGAGCAGTCCGCCGAAGGTTGAAAGCACGGCCAGAATAATGAGCGGCACGGTCATCGACAGTGGAGATTCGTGCGGCTCATGAACGCCGTGGTGGTCGTCGTCGTGATGATCGTCAGCCGGAGCGTGAGCCGTGTGCGAAGCCGCAGTATCACTCACTTCATCGCCAGGCTCGTGATGCGGGCGGTCGCCAGCCGAAGCCATCTGCGCGTCGTGCGGCTCTTCTCCCTCGTCGTATCCATGAGCGTGAGCTTCGTCGGCTTGCCCGCCAGCGTGGGCCTCGCGGAAGCGCTCCGCGCCCCAGAAGGTCATGACCATCAGCCGCGTCATGTAGACGGCGGTCAGAAGCGCTGTGAGCGCACCGACGACCCATAGAACTTTGCCGAAGCCGCTCTCGAAACCTATCCCGGCGGCGCTCCAGGTCTTCCATAGAATCTCGTCTTTGGAGAAGAACCCGGCGAAGATGGGAATACCGCTGATCGCCAGCCAGCCCGTCAGCATCGTGGCGAACGTGATCGGCATATACTTCCGCAAGCCGCCCATGCGCCGCATGTCCTGCTCGTGATGCATGCCGTGGATGACGGAGCCTGAGCCGAGGAAGAGCAGCGCCTTGAAGAAGGCGTGCGTCATGACGTGGAAGATGGCGGCGACGAACGCGCCGACGCCGCACGCGAGAAACATATAGCCCAGTTGCGAAATGGTCGAGTAGGCCAGGACTTTCTTAATGTCATTCTGGGCCAACCCGATGGTGGCGGCAAAAAGGGCGGTCGCCGCGCCGATGATCGCCACGATAAACATCGCCGTCGGCGCGTGCGTATAGATGGCCGAGCAGCGCACGATCATGTAGACGCCCGCCGTCACCATCGTCGCCGCGTGAATCAGGGCGGAGACGGGCGTGGGCCCGGCCATGGCATCCGGCAGCCAGACGAAGAGCGGAAGCTGCGCGCTCTTGCCCGTCGCTCCGATGAAGAGGAGGATGGCGGCTGAAGTAATGCCGCCCGCGAAGAGCGCCTTCCAGGCGAACGGGTCAACGCTCATCCCGTTGATGAGCTGTAGCGCGCTCTCCTGTATGCCGTATTGCGGCTTGGGGAAGAAGCTGATCGTGCCCGTCAAAACGAAGATGAGCATGATGCCGAGGATGACTCCCCAGTCGCCGACGCGATTGGCAATGAAAGCCTTCTTCGCCGCATCGCCCGCTTCCCGGCGATCAGTGTAGTAGCCGATCAACAGGTAAGAGCAGAGACCGACGCCTTCCCATCCGACGAACATCAAAAGAAAATTGTCGGCCAGGATGAGCGTCAGCATCGAGAACATGAAGAGGTTCAGGTAGGCGAAGAAGCGATAGAAGCCGCCATCGCCGTGCATGTATCCCGTAGCGAAGATGTGTATGAGAAGTCCGACGAATGTGATGAAGAGCGCATAGATGCCGCTCAGGCGATCCATCGCGAGGCCGAAGTCGGCGCGAAATCCTCCGACCTCAATCCAGGTCCAGAGATGATCAAGGACGGGCGCGTTTGAGTGGAGCACGCCGTGGCCTCCGAAGGCGACGATGAAGGCGACGATTGTGGAGACGGCGACAGACCCGCACGCGACCAGCCCGATAAAGGCTTCGCTGCGCAGGCGACGACCGATGAACCAGTTGACGACTGCGCCGAGGAGCGGCGCGAAGATGATATAGCGCAACATAGGATTCGGAACTCAGGACTCAGGACACGGAATAAGAAGGCTTGGCTTTTATTCTGACTTCTGTGTTCTGAATTCTGCTTTTCATAGCTTCAAAATATTCGCCTCGTCCACGTCCAGCGATTCGCGGTTACGGAAAATGGCGATGATGATGCCGAGGCCGACCGCCGCCTCAGCCGCCGCCACCGTCATTACGATAAAGACGAAAAGCTGTCCCGACACGTCCTTGAAGAAACTCGAAAAAGCGACGAACGTCAGATTGACGGCGTTGAGCATCAGCTCTATGCACATGAACATCGAGATGACGTTGCGCTTAATGATGACGCCGACCACGCCGATCGTGAACAGGATGGCGGAGAGCGCCAGATACCATGAGAGTTGCGGAGTCATAATCTCTTCAATCCGTATTCTTTATACGAGAGGCGGGCGGAGCGTCCGCCGTCCCGCGCAGAAGCTCAGCCGCCCCTGCGGTCGTATGGGCCACAACGGGCGTGGCATCGCCAACAGCGTTCGGGTCAACGACGCTTCGCGGCAGCACCTGCATGCCGGGAACGACACGCGCGTCCTCCGGCAAGAGGCCGCCGCGCCGCGCCAGGGTCATCGCGCCGACAATCGCCATCAATAACAGAATGGAGGTGATCTCGAAGGGCAGAAGGTATTTCGTGAACAGACCCGCGCCGATTGACATCGTCAGGCCCACGTCCGAAGTGTTGGTCGCCGGGGTGCTGCGCGAATCCCCGACGAAGGAGATGATGAAGGCCGCTTCGGCGAAGAGCACCGCCGCCATCGCAATCGCCGCCGGGACTAAAAAGCGCGGGCGAAGGGTGCGGTGTTCCTCCTCCTCGACATTCAAGAGCATGATGACGAAGACGACGAGCACCATGATCGCGCCCGCGTAGACGATGATCTGCACGGCGGCGATAAAGGGCGCGGCGAGCATCACGTAAAGGCTGGCGAGCGAGATGAAGACGCCGATCAGCGAGATGGCGCTGTAGAGCGGATTGCGCTGCGCGACCATCGCCACGGCGCAGCCGATGGCGAGCCCAGCAAACAGTATGAAGAGAAGAGCCAGCATACTCTCAAGCTTATCAAAGCGGAATTTAACAGGGACGGACAGAGATTGTCAGGATAAAGAGATAACAAATCCAGACAGCAATGCCTTTGTCTTTTATCCCGCTTTTAGTCTTTTATCCTGCTTCTCCTGCTAATTCCTTGCCTACCCTAAAAAGCCCAGCGTCGTCTTAAAGAAATTATTGACCGCATCGATGATGCCCGTTATTTGCAAAGTCGCCGTCAGGATGATGTTCAGGATGGCGACGGGGAGCAGAAACTTCCATCCGAAGTTCATCAACTGATCGAAACGAAAGCGCGGCAGCGTCCCGCGCAGCCAGATGTAAAGGAACAGAAAGAAGATGACCTTGCCGAGAAAATAGATGGGCCCAAGCCACGGCAGTTGCTTGACGAAGGGCCCGTTCCAGCCGCCCAGGAAGAGCGTCGTTGCCAGCATCGAGACCGTGAACATGTTGATATACTCGGCCATGAAGAAGAGCGCGAATTTCATCGCGCTGTATTCGGTGTGAAACCCCGCGACCAGCTCCGTCTCCGCCTCCGGCAGATCGAACGGGACGCGATTGGTCTCAGCGATGGCCGAGATCAGATAGATGATGAACCCGAGCGGCTGCACCCAGAACATGTACCAGCCCATTCCCTGCACGCCGTACTGCTGCTCGACAATGCTATAGAGATCGAGCGTGCCCGCCTGCAAGACCACTCCGATGAGCGCCAGCCCGAGCGACAACTCGTAGGAGATGAGCTGAGCGGAAGAGCGCAGGCCGCCCATCAGGCTGTACTTATTATTGGATGACCAACCGGCCAGAGCGATGCCGTACACGCCGACAGACGTGACGCCGAGCACATAGAGCAGCGCCACGTCGAAGCGCGTGACGACGAGCTGCACAGCGCCGAGCAAAGGTATGTTGACCGTCGGGCCGAACGGGTAGACGATGATCGTCATCAGAGCGGCGGTCGTAGCGATGATCGGCGCTAAGAAATAGATGAACTTCGTTGACTTGTCAGGGATGATGTCTTCTTTGAAGATGAATTTGAGCAAGTCCGCGAGCGGCTGAAGCATGCCGCCATAGCCGACGCGATTCGGCCCCAGCCGCCCCTGAATCAACGCCAGCACGCGGCGCTCGGCGAGCACCGTGTAGGCCACGACGCCCATCACGACCGCGAAGGCGACCATGATGCCCGCCAGTTTCAATCCGCCATAAGTGAGAGTATTCCAGTCCATGATAACTAAAGGATGAAGGCGGAAGGATGAAGGATGAAATAATGAAATGAATGCTTTTCTATCTTGAAAGCTTTTACTTCATCCTTCATCCTTCCTCCTTCATCCTTTCTTTTCAGTCTCCCGCCACCGCTTCGCTGCGGCGCTGTAGGCTCTCGTCAACCGTAATCTGGTAGAGGGGCGAAATCGCAACCGTCGGCGGCTCGGGATTACCGGCGGCGAGCAGGTGAAACTGCGGGACTTTGCCCGTCAGTGTTCCAGGCTTGAACAGCTCGTGGCCGACCTCCGGCGTGCCGTTGATCTTCGCCGTGTTTTCGTCCAGGGCTTCGACGCGCACGCGTATGCTCTCAAGCTGCTGTGAGAGGTCGCGTTTGTCCGCTATTGCGTACTTGGCCTGCACGGGCTTCGTCTCGTCTTTCAGGAGCGGGTAGCGCAATCCCTCGTAGGCCGCAACGCGCTCGCCTATCTCCTTGAAGACGGCGCTGGCCGACATTTGAAAACCGAAATCAATGCCCAGCTCCTTTGCCAGTTGCGACGTAATCACCCAGTCCTGCCGGGATTGATTGACGGGCGGGATTGATTGACGCACGCGCTGCACGAGCCCGTCGTTGTTTGTAAAAGTCCCGTCGGATTCGGCCCAGGAAGCGGCTGGGAGGACGACATCGGCAAACGCCGTCGTCTCAGTCTCGAAAAGCTCCTGGACGACCAGGAAGTCCAGCCGCGAGAGCGCATCTTCGCGCCCGCTCAGATGTTGAGGAAGGAAACTGCCCGCCACGTACATCGCGCGGATGCTTTCGCCCGCCGCGTCCAGCATCTCTGTCGCACTCTTCGCGCCGCGCATCAGTCCTATGTCGTGCGCGCCGACGCTATTGTTATAGAGCGGCAGCGGATGCAGCAGCACGCGACTGGACGCGCGGGCGAGGGTGTGTGGAAGCTGCGCGACGACGCTTTGGGCCTCGGGGCTCAGCTCTGCGCCGAACATGATGACCAGGTCGCCTTCAGTACCAGTCAGGGCGCGACGCAGCTCGATCAGCTCGACCTCTTCGACGCCCATCTTCTGCGCCGCGAGCTTGTTATGCGCTTGGTTGGCGATGGCCAGCACGGCGGCATCCTCCGTGCCGGGCCTGATGTGGACGAACTTAGATGCCTGTTGCTTCAGACGGATGGGAACGCTATTGACGATCAGAAGTTGCGCCCCGCCGTTTCTGACGGCCTGGCGGATCTGTTTGCCGGTGAAGGGCTGCAACTCCTCCGGCTCGCCGCCGATCAAAAGAATAGTCTTCGCGTGACGAATATCGCGGTGCGTGGCGAGCGGCCCCGCTAGATTGTCGAAGAAGGGTCGTAGACTGAAAGCATCCGTCGCCGTGAAATTGTCCGTGCCGACCACTTCGGTCGCAAATTTGTGCAGCGCGTAAAGAGATTCGTTAGTGATACGCGGGCTGCCGACGACGGCGATGGCGGAAGGGCCGTGCGCTTCGGCCACGGCGTCAAGCCTTGTGGCCGAAAAGCGAATGGCTTCGTCCCAGGTGGCGGGAATCAGCTTGCCGCCCTTCTTGTAACGAATCATGGGCATCCGCAGGCGCTCTTCGTGGTTGACGAAGGGATGGCCGAAGCGCCCCTTGATGCAGAGGAATTCGCCGTTGTGACCGTTAACGTAACGGTCGCGCGCGACGATTCGCATCAACTCGCCTGCGCGTGAGCCCAGAGACATTTCGCAGCCGTCCGAGCAGTAGGTGCAGGTCGAAATGGTCTGCGACTGTTCCCAGGGACGCGCCTGATGGCGATAGGTCGCATCGAGCAGCGTGCCCGTCGGGCAGACCTCTATGCAGTTGCCGCACTGTGAACAGTTGAGCCAGCCGCCGTATGTCCCGATTACGGTATGAGCACCGCGCCCCCCGGCCTCAATCGCATCCTCTCCCATCCACTCGTCGCACACGCGCGTGCAGCGCTTACAGAGAATGCATCGCTGCGGGTCGTTGGCGACGATCGGGGAGAGATATTTTTCCGGCGCGTAGTTCTTGCGCTCCGTGAAGCGCTCTTCGAGACCGCCCCAGTCGAAAGCCATCTCCTGCAACTCGCACTCGCCGCCGCGATCACAGACGGGACAATCGAGCGGGTGGTTCGCCAGCAGAAACTCCACCATCGCGCGCTGTGCCTTCTCGATCTCTTCGCTCTTGGTCGTGACGATCATGCCGTCCGTGCAGGTGATCGTGCAGGAGGTCTGTAGTTTCGGCATCTTCTCGATGCGAACCAGGCACATCCGGCAGGAAGCCTGTAAGGCAAGGTCGGCGTAGTAGCAGAAGGAGGGAATGTCGAAACTCTTCTCGCGGCACACGTCAATGAGGCGCGCGCCCTTCTCCACCTGGAAATCCTGGCCGTTGATCGTAACTTTGATTAACTCTTGTGACATTGCTCTCTCAATTGCGGGCGTGGGCCCAGCGTGCTCAGAAAAGCCGTTTACCTTCGCGGCACACGCGGCCCGTCATCAGTCATCTCTAAATCGTGACCGTCTCGGGCTGCAAGAGCGGCACGAGATGCCGCTTGAAGTCCTCTGGAAACTTCTTGACGGCGGATTGGATGGGCCAGGCGGCGGCATCGCCGAGAGGACAGAAGGACTTGCCCTCGATGTTGTCGCAGAGGTCTAGAATCAACTGCGCGTCTTCGGGACGGCCTTCGCCGCGCGCGATGCGCTTGAAAATCTTGACGAGCCAGTCCGTGCCCTCCCGGCAAGGCGTACACCACCCGCATGATTCATGCTTGTAGAACTCGATCAGGTTCTTCGTTGACTCGAAAACGTCAACCGTGTCGTCCATCACGATAAAGCCGCCGGAGCCGACCATCGAGCCAGCCGCCACAAGCCCCTCGTAATCCATCTTCACATCTTTGCCGAGGATGTCTGCGGCGGGCATGATGTAGACGCTTGAGCCGCCGGGGATGACGGCCTTCAGCTTTCGCCCGTCACGGATTCCGCCGCAGTCTTCCATGATGAACTTTTCCATGTCGTCGTAGCCCATCGGCAGCTCGTAGACGCCCGGGCGATTGACGTGGCCGGAGACAGACCAGACCTTCGTTCCGCCGCTCTTTTCCGTCCCCAGTTTTTGATACGCCTCGCCGCCCATCTTGATAATGTCGGGCACAGCCGTCAGCGTCTCGACGTTATTGACGACGGTCGGGCACTGGTAGAGACCCGCGATGGCTGGGAAGGGAGGCTTCATGCGCGGGTGGCCGCGCAAGCCTTCGAGCGAATTAAGGAGCGCCGTCTCTTCGCCGCAGATGTAAGCGCCCGCGCCCGTATGCGTGTAGACCTCGCAGGAGAAATTCGTGCCGAGGATATTTTCGCCGACAAGTCCTGCCCCGCGCGCTTCTTCAATCGCGCGATCCATAATCTCGATCAGGTAGCGATATTCGCCGCGCGTGTAGCAGTAGGTCGCGCGCGAGCCGAGCGCGTAAGCCGCGATCAGCATCCCTTCGATCAGCATGTGCGGGTCGCGCTCCATCAGGTAGCGGTCTTTGAACGTGCCCGGCTCGGACTCGTCCGCATTGCAGACCACGTACTTAGGCTTCGGAGAATCCTTGGGCACGAAACTCCACTTCATGCCCGTCGGAAAGCCAGCGCCTCCGCGACCCCTCAGCGCAGACTTCTTCACCTCGCCGATCACGTCCTCGGGCGACATGCCGTCGAGCACCTTCTTCAAAGCTTCATAGCCGCCGTTGCTGCGATAGACTTCGAGCGACGCGGAGTTTTCCAGGTTCACGCGCGCAAGCTGAAGAGGTTCGCAGCCGATAGCACCGATAAACATAATCGTTTCTCTAAACGTAAATCGCCGGCAATGGCGCGCCGCAGGAGTGTCGAGCGCTAGCGCACGCCGTTGCCGAGTTGCCCGCTCCGGCACTGCTCTATGATCTCGTCCACCTTCGCGGGCGTCAGATTCTCGTAGTAATCAAAACCGATCTGCATCATCGGCGCAGTCCCGCAAGAGCCCAGGCACTCGACCTCAGAGAGCGAGAAGAGCCCGTCGGAGCTGGTCTCGCCCGGCTTGATGCCGAGCCTTTCACTACATTGAGCCGTGATCTGATTAGCGCCGAGTATCTTGCACGAGAGCGTCTTGCACACCTGTAGGTGATACTTGCCGACAGGCTCCGTGTTGATCATCGAATAGAAGGTCGCAACCTCCCAGATGTCCGTGATGCGCACGCCCAGGCGATCCGCGAGATAGGCTACGCCGGGCGGGTCTAAGTGGCCGCCGCGCTCGCGCTGCACGATGAACATCAAAGGCAGAATCGCTGAGCGTTTGCGATCAGGCGGATACTTCGCCAGATGCCTGTCCATCTCCGCTTCCACCTCCGGCGAAAAGACGGCGATCTCTGCGGGGACTTTCGCCTCCTGCGGCAGCGGATTGTTTGGCGTAAATTGCTGAGACATAAAATTCGGGACTCAGGACTCAGGACTCAGAATGAAATAGCGTTGCTTTTATTCTGACTCCTCTGTTCTGCGTTCTGTGTTCTCAACGATCAATTTCTCCGAGCACGATGTCGAGCGAGCCGATGATGGCGACCACGTCTGCGATCATCTCGCCTTCGCACAGTTGCGGCAGCGCCGAGAGATTGACAAAGCTCGGGCCGCGAAAATGGACGCGCGCGGGCTTGGGCCCACCATTGGACTTGACGTAGACGCCCAGCTCGCCCTTCGATGCTTCAATCGCGTGATAGACCTCGCCCTCCGGCACGTCGAAACCTTCGGTGACGATCAGGAAGTGATGGATGAGCGCATCCATGTGCGTCTTCATCGCTTCGCGGTCAGGCAGCACGACCTTCGGCGCATCCGCTTTGACCGGGCCTGGGCGCAAGCGCGAGAGAGCCTGAATGACGATCTTGTGCGACTCTCTCATCTCGCGCATGCGTACCATGTAGCGCGCCCAGACATCGCCGTCGGCTTCGGTCGGCACTTCAAAGTCGTAATGCTCATAACCCGTGTAAGGGTTGGCGCGGCGAATATCTATCTCGACCCCGCTGCCGCGCAGGCACGGGCCCGAGAGCCCCCAATCAATGGCGTCTTCGGCGCTAATGCGGCCCACGCCCTGCGTGCGCTTCTGAAAAATAGTATTGCCCGTCAGGAGCGTGTGAAATTCGTCTACGGCCTTCGGAAAAGCGTCCGTGAACTGCTTGCAGCGCCGCTCGAAGCCGGCGGGTAAGTCCATCATCAGGCCGCCGATGCGAAAATAGGAGGGAGTCAGCCGCCCGCCCGATGCGGCCTCGATCATGTTGAGAATCTTCTCGCGCTCGCGGAAGCAGTAGAAGAAGACCGTCATCGCGCCGATATCCAGAGCGTGCGTGCCGAGCCAGACGAGATGTGATGCGATGCGCTGCAATTCGCACATCAGGACGCGAATCGTCTGCGCGCGCTCGGGAATTTCCAGCCCGAGCAGCTTCTCGACCGCCATCACGTAGGCCAGATTATTCCCGAGCGGATTTAGGTAATCCATGCGGTCTGTGATGACGATGCCCTGCTGGTACTTCTTATACTCGAACAGCTTCTCCATGCCCGTGTGCAGGTATCCGATATCGGGCGTGGCGCGGACGATCATCTCGCCGTCCAGAACCAGCTCAAGGCGCAGGACGCCGTGCGTCGAGGGGTGCTGCGGCCCCATGGAGATCGTCATCTGCGTATCGAGCGGACGATCAACGACTTCAAATTGCGACGGAAGAGTAGCCATTTTAGATTTCGGATTCGCTCACAAAGACTCTGGCCTGCAAGCTCATACCAAGCTGCAATAGGAAAAGAGGTCAGCCGCGCCAAAGGTCTCGGGCGGGTTCTTTTGCCGCTCAGACCGGCCCGCGACCCTGGGCGGCACTGACTGCATGAACCCCGTCCTCTCTTTGTCTTGCAACCTGGTATGACAACTCATATCACGCGCCCGTTCAAAACATTAAATCCAAAATTTAAGTCAGGCTGTACGGCTCGTAGCCGCGCAGCGGGAAATCCTTGCGAAGCGCGTGGCCCTCCCAATCATCCGGCAAGAGAATGCGCCGCAGATCGGGATGGCCGTCGAAAATCACTCCGAAGAGGTCATAGGTCTCGCGCTCGTGCCAGTTGGCCGTGCGCCAGACGCTCGTCACAGTCTGAACGTGCGCGTCCTCTTCGTTGAGCACTACCTTGAGGCGCAGGCGATGATGACGCGTCGTCGAGAAGAGATGATAGTTGACCTCGAAGCGCGGTTCCTCTTCCGGCCCGCGATCAGCGCCGCAGATGTCTGAGAGGAAATTGAATTCCAGACCCGGCGCACTCTTCAGAAAAGAGCAGACGGCAAGGATATGCTCGCGCGGGACGACGACCGTAATCTCGCCGAAGGCTTCTATGACCTGGCTGACCCATTCGGCGTGACCATGCTGCAACGCCGTCACCAGCGGCGACGGCGTTACGGCGTGAGAAGGCGTAGCTTCAGCCCCTTCGTCAGGACGCCCTGCATGCTCTGTTTCTTTTGACATTTTGCAAAAGGACTCTGCCCAGCACCTGACCCGAATGTATTGCTCGAAAGCTTCCTTTGTCTAAAACAATTCTCAGTAAGAGCGACGGCGCTCGTGCCGCGATGCGATGGAGTAGGGCCGCGATGACGCCTGGGCTGCGGCCTCGTTGGTCGCCGATACGCCTGAGCCCGGCAGCGTGCCCGGCGGCACGGCCTCGCGCGCCTCTTCCGGCATCACGTCCTTACGATCACGCACGCTCTCCTTCATGACCTTATCTTGCAGCATCATGACGGCGTGAATCAGCATCTCCGGGCGCGGCGGACAGCCCGGTATATACACGTCTACGGGGACGATCTTGTCCACGCCCTGCACGATGGCGTAGTTGTCGAAGACACCGCCCGAGGTGGCGCACGCGCCCATCGAGATGACCCATTTCGGCTCCGGCATCTGATCGTAGATGCGCCGCAAGACCGGAGCCATCTTACGAGAGACGCGGCCCGAGACGATCATCACGTCGGCCTGTCTGGGGCTGGCGCGAAAGACCTCTGAGCCGAAGCGCGCCAGATCGTTGCGCGCACTCGTCGCATTCATCATCTCGATGGCGCAGCAGGCGAGCCCGAATGTCGCGGGCCACAGGCTGGACTTGCGCGCCCAGTTGATTAAAGAATCCAGCCGCGTCGTTAATACTTCAGGTAAAGCTTCGGCAATGACGTTTTCGAGTCCCATAAAATCCTTTCGACTCGCTCTTCAGGCGGCGCGGCGCGGCGCGGCTTCCGCCGACTTTCGCAGATCAATGAGCGCCCTGGCCTCTGCATGCGCTTCGCGCCGCGCCCGGTCGCCCCAATCAAAAAGGCCCTTCCGCCAAACATAGATGTAGCCCACAAGAAGGAGCACGACAAACAGAATCATCTCCCAGAAGATGAGCGCCCCCAGGCCATACTCCGGCCCCGCCAGAGTCTTGAAGACCACGGCCCAGGGTACTAGAAAGATGACCTCTATATCGAAGAGGATGAAGATCATGGCGATCAGGTAAAACTTGACCGAGAATCTTTCACGCGCCGAGCCTACAGGGTCTTTGCCGCACTCGTAAGGCATCAGCTTCGTGCGCGTCTGTTTTCGCTGGCCAACCATCTGCGACAGCAAGACATTGGTCACGGCAAAGCCAGCCGCGACGACGAATATGAGCAGGATCGGCAAATATGCTTTCAGCTCGAACACACGCACCCCCGGCGAGCCTGTTTTCGCCCATCGTTTCGCCCTCGAATTCGAGGGTGAAACGGCCCCGTCTCTAGATTGAGAATCATGGTACAAGCTCATCCTAGTGCAAGCGGGTGTGGCTGTCAAGCCTGGCTTTAGGCGGGCGAAAACCCTTTTTGTGAAGGAGATTGACCGTCTGAAAACGGCTATGTTACTGTTCAGCTAAGCGCTCCTCACAGGCATCGTGATGCTGAGATTGTTAGAGCGAATCAACGGGAACAATCGAATAGTTGTGATCACCGGATTCAACACAGATGTAGAGCACCAGGGCATCACCTACCATGTGCAGACCGAAGATAAAGGATTAGAGACGCCTCTGATCCTGTCGCTGGTCTACTCTGGTGGCGCAATCCTGGCCAGCAAACGCTCGCCTTACGATGATCTGATCGCCGCCGGATTCAACGAGCAGACGCTTGCCGAGCGCCTGCAACGCCAGCACAGGCTGATCTGCGCGGCGATCAACGCCGGTCGTCTGGAAGACCTTAAACAGATGAGCGGGAGGGCCGCGCAGGAACGGCCTGTCAAACGCGCCGAACCGCTCCCTCTCGTTACACCCGCGAAGACTGAGACGCCCGCTGTCTCCGACCTGACGGCGAAAGAGCCGGTCTCAGCGCCGCCGCCTGCTGCTGATGAGCCGTCGCCGTTTTCGCCGCCCGTTCATCTCACGCCCCCGCCGCCCGTTGTCACCGCTTCGCCGCCCCAGCCAGCCAGGGCCGAGCAGGAGCAGCCTCAGACGGGGAAAGCGGCTCTACATTTAGGCTTGCTCGAAGAGCGAGAGCTGCGCGGAGGCGAGTTCGTCACTTTGCGCGTTCGTCTGAGTCGCGGGACGGCGGAGGCCAGGGATGCCGTTCCCGATGCGACGATCACTTTAAAGATTTTGGGGACGACTTTCCGCCCCGTCATCAGCTCTGCCAGAACAGACCGCGACGGCATCGCCATAGTGTTCGCGGCCCTCCCGCGCTTTTCTACCGGGCGCGCGGCGATTCTCATACGCGCCGCCAGCAACGGCGAGGACGTGGAGATGCGCCGCATCGTTCATCCATCCTGAAGGAGTCTGTCAAGCTTGCAGGTCGAAATCAACGGCGAGACGCGTCACCTTAATGAACGCATGACGCTCAAAGAGCTGGTCGAGCACCTGGCGCTTGCACCCGAGCGCCTGGCCATCGAGCTCAACCACGCCGTCGTGCGCCGCTCGGACTGGCCGCACACGCCGCTCAAAGACGGCGACCACATAGAGATCGTCCACTTCGTCGGTGGAGGATAGAAAGAAAGGATGAAGGCGGAAGGATGAAAGAATGATGCACGCTGTTCAAGGCAGAAATTAACAGGGATAGATAGGATAAGCACTACAAGCAGGATGAAAGATAAAAGCATTGCTGCATGATAGCCTCAGTTCTTTTCTTATCCTGTTCATCCCGTTAATTGCTTTCTTCCATCCTTCTCTTTCGTCCGGTTCGGGTGTAAAGTCAGGGTAAAAGAGTGAATGGAGAGTTCTTAAACTATTATGTCTTCTGTTGCGTCATCATTGGTCGAGAAAGCCGGGGAGAAGTTTGAGATTGCGGGTCATGTGTTCACTTCGCGGCTGATTATCGGGACGGGTAAATATCGCAGCTTTGATGAGATGAAAGCGGCGCACAGGGCATCGGGCGCGGAGATGGTGACGGTGGCCGTGCGCCGCGTGCCGCTCCAAGATCGGAGTCAGGAATCTTTTCTCGATCATCTGGACCCGTCGCTCGTCATACTCCCTAACACGGCTGGATGCTACACGGCGGAAGATGCCGTCCGCACGGCGCGGCTCGCACGCGAAGCGCTTGAGACCAACCTCATCAAGCTCGAAGTGATCGGCGATCAGACGACGCTCTTCCCGGATAACGAGCAGACTTTGGAAGCGGCCCGCCTGCTGGTCAGGGAAGGCTTCACGGTGCTGCCCTATTTCAACGACGATCTGATTATGGCGAAGAAGCTTTTGGACGCAGGATGCGCCGCCATCATGCCGCTCGCCGCGCCAATCGGTTCGGGACTGGGCGTGCAAAACCCCGCGAACCTGCGCATCATGCGTGAGCAGCTCCCGGAGGCGACGATCATCGTTGACGCCGGAGTCGGGACGGCCAGCGACGCGGCCATTGCTATGGAGCTTGGCGCGGACGCCGTGCTGATGAACACAGCGATTGCCGAAGCGCAGGACTCCGAAAAGATGGCGACCGCGATGCGCCTCGCCATCGAAGCCGGACGATTAGCCCATCTCGCAGGCCGTATGCCCACGCGACTCTACGCCAGCGCTTCAAGCCCGCTTCATGGTGTAGTGAAATAGCATACCGTTCAGTAAAAATAGGCATCTACCATTGACTTATCGGCCAGCCGATTCAATTCATGAATCGGCTGGCCCATAAGTTTAAAAGGAAGTCCCGTCAACTTTAGTGCCGGGGGAGAAGGCTCTTGTGCCCGCACCAGTGGCCGAAAGGTGTTGCACAAAGCCACCCGTTATATCGGGCGACCGGGTTAGCGATTGATTGTTATTACCATTCAAGGCTCCCGAACCCGTGTAAGTGAACTCCTGGACTAAATTGCCTGAATTATCACGGAGGACTACGGTTATACCCGTATTAGTGAGATTCAGATTGCCGGTTGATGACGTTACCACCTGAGAGTTACCAAAATTACTCACAGCAGCAGGAGTACCTCCACCGAAAACGACAATGGCCTTGCCGGCAGCGAGCGTAGTACCGGCGGCGAAAGTGTGGCGGATAGTTTCAGGCCCAGTCCCACTGCGCGTTCTAATTGTCCACCCTGATATGTTAATGCTCGTGTTGATTGGATTGTTAACCAGTTCTACGAACTCATCCTGTGTTGCATCCCTTGTGCCGTCAAGGTTCGCATCGCCCGCCGCTCCGTCAGGAGGATCGGCAAGCACTTCATTAATGACTACGGCTGGGTCGTCGTTGGTGATCGTGCCGGTTCCGGTGCCGGACGCGATGGTGGCATTGACGGGGCTGCTCAGGGTGACTGTAAAGGTTTCGTCGGGCTCGAATGTCGTGTCGCCGATAACCGGCACGGAGATCGGCTGAGACGTGACGCCCGGATTAAAGATCAATGTCCCGAAGGTGTTTGTGTAGTCTGTGCCCTGCGTGGCGGTTCCGCTCGCGGTGGCGTAGCCGACCTGAACGGTCTTGCCGCTCGCGGTCGAGAGCGTGACGTTGAACGTGACGGAGTTGGCCGTCCCGCTATTGCCTTCGGCTGCGCTCGCGGTGCTGCTGATGGAGAGCGATGGCTGCGGGTCGTCATCCGTGATCGTGCCCGTGCCCTGACTGGAAGTGATGGAAGCGTTGGTTGCGCCTGACAGGTTGACGAAGAAGGTCTCGTCCACTTCGTCGAGCGTGTCGCCGTTGACTGTGACGTTGATGGTCTTGGTCAGATCGCCCGGATTAAAGGTGAGCGTGTTGCTCGTCGAAAGATAATCAGATGGTGCGGTCGCCGTGTCGTCGGCGGTCGCGTAATTGACAGTGACGATATTATCGCTCTCGGTGGAGAGCGTCACCGTAAACTGTAGAGTCGTCGCTCCGGCATTGCCTTCCGCCGTCGAAACGCTATTGATGCTGAGGGTCGGCGGATTATCGTTGTCCGTGATCGTGCCCTGTCCCTGGCCATCGGCGATGGCAGCATTGACGGGATTGCTCAGGTCTACGGTAAAGGTCTGGCTCGGCTCGTCGCGCGTGTCGTTAATGATGGGCACGCTGATGTTTTGCGTGAGACTCCCACCCACGGTGAACGTCAGCGTCCCCGTCTGCGCCGTGTAGTCGGAGCTTGCGATTGCCGTTCCGTTGTTGGTGCTGAAATCAACCTTTACCTCCTGCGTGCTCGCGGTCGAGAGCGTCACCGTAAAGACGGCGTTGCCGTCGGCTTCATTCACCGTCACATCGTTGATCGAGAGCGTGGGCAGCACCGTATCATCGTCCGTGATCGTGCCCTGTCCCTGCGCGTCCGAGATGGTCGCATTCGCGGCGTTCGTCAAATTCACTACGTAGGTCTCGTTCGGCTCCGCGTCAGTATCACCTTTCACCGGAACTGTTATCTGCTTGGTGGTATCGCCCGGCGCGAAGCTGAGGGAACCGGAGGTGGACTGATAGTCGGAATCGGCCAGCGCGGTTCCATCTGCGGTTGCGTAGTCCACCGTCACGGTGCGACCGCTCGCCGCCGAGAGAGTCACCGTAAAGACCGCGTTCGTCGTGCCGCTGTTGCCTTCTGTGACCGGCACGTCATTGATCGAAAGGCTCGGAGTCGCGTCGTCGTCCGTGATCGTGCCCTGTCCCTGCGCGTCCGAGATGGTGGCGTTCGATGCGTTCGTGAGATTGACGAAGAAGGTCTCGTCCGGCTCGTCAAGCGTGTCGCCCTTGTAGGTGACTGTTAAAGTGCGCGTCGGCGTGCCGGGCGTGAACGTCAGGGTGGTGGTCGTGACGGCAACGTAATCGGCGGGCGCCGTCGCAGTCCCATCTGCCGTCGCATAATCTACCGTCACGGTTTGGCCGCTCGCCGCCGAGAGCGTGACGGTAAACGTGGCGGTGTTTGTGCCGCTGTTGCCTTCGGTCACGGTCACGTCGTCGATGGAGAGGCTCGGGGTCGCGTCGTCGTCCGTGATCGTGCCCTGTCCCTGCGCGTCTGTGATGGTGGCGTTGACAGGATTGGTCAGGTTAACGAAGAAGGTCTCATTCAATTCGTCGAGCGTATCGCCTTTGACCGTGACGTTGATGGTTTGAATGACCGTCCCTGGATTGAACGTCAGCGTAGTTGTCGTCGCGGCCTGATAATCAGCGGGAGCGGTCGCCGTCGAGTCAGCCGTCGCATAATCCACCGTGACGGTCTTTCCGCTCTGTGCCGATAGCGTCACGGTGAAGGCCGCATTGACAGTCCCGGCGTTACCTTCCGTCACCGTCACATCATCAATAGAAAGGGTCGGCGCATTATCGTCGTCCGTGATCGTGCCCTGTCCCTGCGCGTCCGAGATGGTGGCGTTTGACGCGTTCGTGAGATTGACGAAGAAGGTCTCGTCCACTTCGTCGAGCGTGTCGCCGTTGACTGTGACGTTGATGGTCTTGGTCAGATCGCCCGGATTAAAGGTGAGCGTGTTGCTCGTCGAAAGATAATCAGATGGTGCGGTCGCCGTGTTATCCGCCGTCGCGTAGTCAACCGTTATCGCCTGTGTACTCGTAGTATTAAGGCTTACGGTGAATGTGGCGGTCGTCGTCCCCGCGTTGCCCTCGCTGATGGTCACATCGTTAATAGAGAGGACGGGCGCGGCGCACACGTTTGGTGGCGTGCTGGTGTTGCGCGGGCTCGGAGTGCTTGTCGTAAAGTCCGCAGCGTTGTTATTCGTATCAATACAGCCGCCGGACTTTCTGAAGTCTGCGTTCGTAGCGCTCGGCGCGGGCGCGGGCCCCGCTCCCTCGTAGCAGGCGGCGGTTGTTCCATAACCGACGAAGTCCACGATGTTATTGCCGGTTGGGTTCAGCGCCGTGGTCGTCGGATCATCGCCGGGACACGAAACGCCGCTTACAGGAGTTGAGCCTGCCACCAGCGCGACCTTACCGGCGGTTGCCGCCATAATAATGGTTCCGGTTGCGTCCGGTGTCGGCAGCGCAACGCCAACAGCGCCTCCTGATGCTTCCTGTATTAAGAAGTAGCGTCCGGGAGCGACTGTTCCCGAGTTGATAATCGTAATGTTTGACGTGCCGAAATTGCCGGTTGCGCCTGCATACTGTATTGAGTAGGGCGTAAGAGCGAAATTAACGGTCGTTGTTCCACGGTTAAAGATTTCAACAAAATCGTGTGTATAAGGCGCGCCGTTGTTGCCGCCGCCGCCGTAAACCTGGCTGATGACGAGATTGGCCGTGTCATCGTTCTGTATCGTTCCCTGACCCTGGCTGTCGGAAACAGACGCGCCTGAGACGTTCGTCAAATTGACGAAGAATGTCTCGCCAGGCTCGACGTTCAGGTCGCCTTTGACTGTGACATCGAAGGTGAAGGTTTGCTGTCCGACCGGAATGGTCTGAGCGGTCAGGCTTCTCGCGACGTAGTCGTTATCTTCGCCCGCCGGATTGCCGTCCTGTGCCGTTCCGTCCGCCGTCGAGATGTCGAATGTGATGCCTCCTGCCGGTGCGGGCAGCGTCGAGGTGACGGTGAAGGTGAAATTCTTCGTCCCGCTGTCGCCTTCGCTCAAGCTGACATCATTGATGGAAAGCACTGGGCTGTCATCATTCTGGATTGTCCCGAGGCCCTGGCCGTCCGTCACGGTTGCGCCCACGACGTTCGTCACGTTGACGAAGAATGTTTCGTCGGGCTCGATGTTCAGGTCGCCGTTGACCGTGACGGCGAAGTTGTAATCCTGTTGTCCCGCCGCAATGGTCTGAGCGGTCAGGCTTCTCGCAACGTAGTCGTTATCTTCGCCCGCCGGATTGCCGTCACGCGCCGTCACGTCCGCCGTCGAGATGTCGAAAGTAACGGTGGCGGGAGCCGCCGCCGACAGGTGGACTGTGAAGTTGAAGGTTGTCGTGCCGCTGTTGCCTTCATTGACAGTCACGTCGTTGATCGAGAGCGACGGAAGATCATCGTTCTGAATCGTGCCGGTCGCCTGGGCGTCCGTCACGGTTGCGCCCGCGACGTTCGTCACGTTGACGAAGAAAGTTTCATCAGGCTCGATGGCCGTATCGCCGTTGACCGTGACAGTGAAAGTATAGGTCTGCTGTCCGGCGGGGATTACCTGGTTCGTCAGACTCCTGGCGACGTAATCGCTGCCGGAAAGAGCAGTGTTGTTCTGCGTGGCGATGTCGAAAGTTACGTCGGCTCCACTCGCGAGCGCCGACAAGCTGACGGTGAATGTCGCCGTGACCGTTCCTGAGTTTCCTTCCGTGACCGTCGCGTCGCTGATCGTCAGGTTAGGAGTCGGGCCTCCGCTACAGTTGTTGACGGGAGAGTTGCTGTTGCGCGGGTGTGGTGTGGAGACGAAGAAGTCCGCCGCGTTGTCGTTAGTGTCCGTGCAGCCGCCAGCCTTTCTAAAGTCCGCCGTCGTATTACTCGGCGCAGGCGCAGGGCCAGGGCCCTCATAACAGACCACATTGCCGTAGCCGATAAAGTCTGCGATTGCTGCATTGTTGGGATTGAACGGGGCCACGCCGTCATCGCCCGGGCAGATCGCGGCGGGAAGCAATGCCGTGCCCGCGACGAGCGCCACCTTACCGGCGGTTGCCACCAGGTTGATGTTGTCTGTCGCATCCGGCGCGGGCAGCGCGATGCCGTTGGTCGTGCCGCCTGCCTCCTGAATTAAGAAGTAGTGTCCGGGGGCAATAGCGCCGGAAGTTAAATCAGTCTTGTTCGAGCCGAAATTGGCCCCGGCGCTGGCATATTGCACGGAGTATGGCGTCAAGGAGAAATCAACGGTGGTCGTGCCGCGATTGAAGATTTCGACGAAGTCACGCTGGTAGGTCGCACCGGAATTATTGCCGCCGCCGTAAACCTGGCTGATGACGAGATTGGCCGTGTCATCGTTGGTGATCGTGCCGACGCCCTGGGCGTCTGTAATAGTAGCGTTGGCGGCGTTGGACAGATTGACGAAGAAGGTCTCGCCAGGCTCGACGAGGGTATCGCCGTTGACTGTGACGCTAATGGTCTTGGAGAGCGGGTCGCCCGGGTTGAAGGTGAGCGTTCCGCTCGTTGACTGATAGTCGACTCCCGCGGTAGCCGTGCCGTTGGCCGTAGCGTAATCCACCGTCACGGCCTGGGTCGGGCTCATGGAAAGCGAGACGGTGAAGCTCGCAGCCTTCGTGCCGCTGTCGCCTTCGGCGAGGCTGACATCGTTAATCGTGATCGCAGGAATGGGAGGAGCCGCATCGTCATTGGTGATCGTGCCCTGTCCCTGGCTATCGGAGATGGTGGCGCTCGCTGGGCCTGACAGGTTGACGAAGAACGTCTCATTCGGCTCGAAGGTGGTGTCGCCGTTGACGAGGACGTTGATCGCTTGCGCCGTCTGACCTGGATTGAAACTGAGCGTGCCACTCGTGGATTGATAATCGCTACCGGATGTCGCCGTGTCGTCGGCGGTGGCGTAATTCACGGTCACGGTGAAACCGCTCGGCGCGGAAAGAGTCACGTTGAAACTGGCCGTCGTCGTCCCGCTATTGCCCTCCGCCACAGACACATCATTGATCGCCAGGGTCGGCGCAGCGTCGTTGTCCGTGATCGTGGCCTGTCCCTGATTGTCCAGAATTACGGCGTGCGAAGCGTTCGTGAGATTAACGAAAAAGGTCTCGCTCGGCTCGTCCATCGTATCGTTGATGATGGGGACGGTGATGCTCCTGGAGGTTTCGCCGGGCGCGAAGGTGAGCGTGCCGCTCGTCGTTTGATAATCCGAGCCCGCCGTCGCAGTGTTATTTGCCGTCGCGTAATCGACGGTCACGGTCGAAGCGCTCGGGGTTGAAAGCGTGACGATGAAGGTCACGTTGGCGGTGCTTTCCGCGACCGACGCGGGATCGTTGATCGTAATCTCTGGAGTGAGACCCGCGCTGCAATTATTCAAAGCATGGCTGGTGTTGCGCGGGTTGGCCGCCGCGACGAGGAAATCATCAGCATTGAAATTCGTATCAACACAGCCGCCCGATTTTCTGAAGTCCGCGTTGGTCGAGCTAGGCGCAGTCGCAGGCCCGGGGCCCTCGTAGCAATGGCCAACGGTCGTCGCACTGCTGCCGTAGCCTATGAAATCGGCGATCGATGAGCTGCTCGGGTTGAAAGGAGATGCGCCGTCATCGCCCGGGCAGGTGGCGGCAGGGAGCGCCGTTGTGCCCACGACAAGCGCGAGCTTTCCGCCAGCCGCCGCCATATTGATGCTGCCGGTCGCATCAGCCGTTGGCAGTGCGGCCCCAATGGCGCCGCCAGAGGCTTCCTGAACCAGAAAATACTGTCCGGGAGCAATCGTGCCCGAAGTAATGTTTGTCTTGTTGGCGGCCCCGGTCGCACCAAACGAACCTGTGATTCCGACATACTGAATTGAATAGGGAGTGACGGAGAAGTCTACGGTGGTCGTGCCGCTATTGAAAATCTCCACGAAGTCATTGGTATAGGCTGCGCCCGCGTTGCCGCCGCCGACGTAGATCTGGCTGATGACGAGCGTGCCCGGCGGCGGGGGCGCAGCCGTGAAATTGGCCGTATCGTTGCCGCTCAGGCATCGCGTGCTCGTGAAGGCTATGGCCACGGGCGTAAAGGTGTATCCGGCTTTGGAGGGCGTGACCTTGACCGTATTCTGACAGCCCAGGTCGCCGGACGTATAGTTTCCGTTGGCGTCGGTCAGAGTGGTTTGAGCGGACAGAGTTCCCTGAAAGTCCATTTCAAACATTATCAGCACGCCGCTCACAGGATTATTGGAGCTATCCCTCACCTGACCCGAAACGGAATATGTCGTCGCCACTGTATTAACCGTGAGCGTCGCCTGTGTGCTCGTCACGGTCGTCGTGCCGTCGGTCGCCTGTGCAGTGATGTGCGCCGTGCCCTGCGCCTGTCCCTTGACGGTGGCCGTGGCGATTCCGGTCGCAGCATCTACGGTGACCGAATCAATGGTGGCGACGCCTGTATTATCCGAGGCGAAGGTGATGGTCGCTCCGGTCAGAGGACTGCCGAACTGGTCGAAAGCCCTGGCCGTAAACTGCGTTGTTTCCCCTACGAGGACGCTGGATGACGAGGGGGAGATGGTGACGCTCGTGAGGCGCTGCGCACAACTGCCGAAAGGCGCACCGTTAACCCTGGTTCCGGGCGAGAACCTTCTTCCGCCCGAACCGCTGGCCGCCGTGTGTAGCGCGAAGCTGCCTGTAATGTCGGGCGAGCGCGTCAGCGATTGATTCTGATCGCCGCTCAAGTTGGTCGTCCCGCCGTAGGTCAACTGCGTGACGAGATTGCCAGCCGCGTCGCGCAGGATAATCGTCAGGCCGCCATTGGTCAAAGACAGCCCGGCTGTAGAGGCTTTAACGACCTGCGCGCAGCCGAAGAGTGGATTGACGGGGTCGAACGTGCCGCCGCCGAAGACCACTATCGCTTCGCTCGCGGGAAGGGCCGTGCCCGCCGCAAATGTGTGGCGAGTGGTTTCAGTTGTGCCCGTGAGCGTTCGCGTCCTGAGCGTCCAGCCAGAGAGGCTGATGGACGCGGCTGTGGAGTTGACCAGCTCTATGAACTCGTCGTCGTTGGAATCGCGCGTGCCGTCGTGGTTGGCATCTCCATCCGAGCCGTCGGGCGGGTCTGCGAGCGCTTCGTTGATGACGATGGTCGGCGGGGTGACGTTGAGCGTGGCCGTGCCGCTCACGTTCTGCGCCGATGCAGTGATTGTCACCGAGCCCTGGTTGATGCCCGTGGCGAGCCCCGACTGGTCAACGGTCGCAATATTGTTATCGCTCGACGACCAGACGAAGCCGACGCCCGTCATCTCGTTATCAAACTGGTCGAAGGCGCGGGCCGTAAACAACTGCGCGCCGCCGACCGGAATGCTGGCCGTTGACGGTGTGACTTCAATGCGCGTCAGGACTCTCTCGACCGGGCTGACGGTGACGGTGGCGGGTGCGGATTGCACGCCGCGAGCGGAAGCCCTGATCTCGGCTGTCCCCTCGGACACGCCCCTCGCCAATCCATTCTGATTGAGAGAGACGATGGCCGGATTGCTCGACTGCCAGATGAAGATGACGCCGCTCAACTCCTGGCCGTTGGCGTCGAAAGCGCGCGCCGTGAACTGCTGGCCCTGGCCCACGAAGATGGAAGCGGTCGCGGGCGTGACTTCGATGCGCGCAATCGCGGGCGAGAGGAAGGGCGAGCCGTCAACGCGCGTGCCCGGGCTGTAGGCGCGTTCGCCGCTGCCCGCAGCCGTCAAATGGCCCGTGAAATTGCCGGTCACGTCGGGCGAGCGTGTGAGCGATTGATTGGCGTCGGCGTTGAGATTGGTCGAGCCGCCGTAGGAGAAGAGACTCGCAATCGCGCCCGTCGGCTCGCGCAGTGTGACGACACCGCCGCCGTTGACGAGCGAGAGGCTGCCTGTGGAAGCCTTGACGACCTGCGCGCCGCCGAAGAGTGGATTGGCGGGGTCGAACGTGCCGCCGCCGAAGACCACAATTGCCGCGCCTGCCGGAAGAATTGTGCCCTGCGCGAACCTGTGCCTGAGCGTGTCCTGCGAGCCGCTCGTGCCGCGCGCGAGCAGCTCGTAGCCGCTAATGTCTATATCGCTCGCCGTCGCGTTGACGATCTCGACAAACTCGTCCTGCGCAGTGTCGCGCGTGCCGTCGTGATTGGCATCTCCGGCGAGCCCGTCGGGCGGGTCTGCGAGCACTTCATTGATCAACACGTCGCGGCGCGCTTCGCCTGTCAGGGTGATGTTGACGGGATTGCTGTCACGGCCATCGGCCCTGACGAACAGCTCGACCATCCCAGCGCCACGCAGGTCTGCGGGCAAGAGCAGGTGTATCTCGTCAAGGCCGGGCATGTTCGGCGAGGGCATGATCGCTTCGACCGTGACGACGCGACCGCCGATAGTCACGACCGTTTGCGCGGCGTTGCGTACGCCCGTTGCGAAGACGATCAGGCGTCGCTGCCCGTTGCTCGGGTCGAAGGGGCCGGGCTGAAGCGTCGTCGCGTCGAGTATCACGCCTTCACCCGTTCCGTCGCCCGTGAAGGTGAAGACGCCCGGCGCTGAGCGTAAGACGGTGACCGTCCCGCGCGTCTCAAAACCCGTGGCGTTGGTGACGACGACCTGCGCCGTTCCCGTTTCCGTTTCGGGCGGCACAAGGAAGTTGACCTGAGCGGGCGAGATGAAGAAGATTTGCGCGGGGCGGTTATTGACCGTGACGGTCGTGCCGCCGACGTTTCTCGGGAATGTGCCGTCCGTCTGTCGCTGTGACTGCTCGGTCGAGTTGGCGAGGTCGCCTCCGAGGGCGACGGCGATGCTGTTGGGCGCGACCGCTTTCGTCGTAGAGGGCTCGTGGCCGAAGGACGCGCCGTTTAAGACCGTCAGATTTCCGAAGGCGGCGCGCGGCGGCGTCGCCGTCAGGTATATCTCGGAGTTGTTGCCAAGCTCCTGAAAGTTGACCGGGCCTGAAAGCAGGCGCGGGAAATTGAACGCGACGAGCGTGCCCTGATCGTTGAGCGAAGAGACGACCTCGGCAGTGATGGTCGGGTCTTTAGGGTCTTTGGGCTTAACGTCCGTAACCTGCCCGAACAGACCTGTGGGAATGTCGAAGGTGTAAAGCTCAACGCTGTCATCTTCGTTAGTGCCGGGGATGACATTGCGGCGCGTGGCAAAGGCCAGGCGCGAGCCGTCGCCGCTGATGGTCGGATGAAGCGGCACGTCCGAGGCGAGTGTGCGCAGGAACGTGATGGGGCGAATCAGGTTGAGGCTGCGCCCGTCGAAGAGGAAAACCTGCGTCGCATTCGGAACGGATAAGGCTGAGAAGACGACGCGCGTCCCGTCATCGCTGATGGCTCGCCCGTAGGTGAGCGCGAGGCCGGGCACGTTGGCCGAAGCCACCTGCGTCGCCGATGTCTGGCGGTTGAAGATGACCAGGTCGCGCTGCGTCGAAGCGGTCGCGCCGCCGTCCCTGATGTAAGCGACGCGCGTACCGTTGCCGCTGATCTTGGCGTCGGTCGCTCCGACCGTGCCGAGCGAGTTGGTGATCTGAGTGAAGGCTTGCGTCAGCGCATCGTAGATGAATATCTCAAGGTTGGCGTCGGCGTTGAGTCCAACCAGGTCGCGGTTGGATGAGAAGGCTATGAAGCGTCCATCGTCGGAGATGGAGGGCTGAAAATTCCCGTTGCGCACGCGGTCTGTGATATTGCCCGGAGAGGTGTTGGTGATCTGCCTGAGCGCTGTGCCGTCGAAGAGGAAGATTTCCGAATTGGAGTCAGGGTTTGTGCCGAGGGGATTGTCTTTGGAAGCGAAGGCGATGCGCGAGCCGTCCTGCGAGATGGCAGGGGCGGGCGCGCGCGTCCCACCCATCTGAATGAAAGACGCCGGTTCTGTAGCGACATCGGCGCGGACGGCTCTGAAATGGTCGCTGCCTCCGGCCTGCGCCACGTCCTCGGTTGTCTCAAAGGCGATGTGCAGCCCATCACCGCTCAGAGAGGGATTGAGATTGAGGCCCTCTTGGGTGGTGTTCGTAATGCGGCGCAGGCCGGTCTGAGAATGGGCCACTCGCAACGCTATCGCGCAGAGCAAAAACGCTACGCAAAGCAACGCGGCAAGTGATCTCACCCGAAGCACCCCTGAACAACTCCGTTTCATGCGTCAATCCAGAGACGGGGATTGACGCGAGCGAGGGCGACCGGAGAGCAGCGACACTCTCTCTCTGGCCGCAGAGTCAAGCTAACAAAGCAACAGCCTTCAAATTAGAAGCAAAGGACGATTGGGAAATGAAACGAGAAATAGCGCGACGAAGGAAACGCTTTTCATCACGTTATATATTGTCAAAGTCATTCTACGTTTTTTATCACGAAAGGCAAGCTGATCCCGTCTGACGCTGCGCGCCGGACTGTAAGCCGGGCTGACGCCCCGGTCGCGGACGCTCGACACGGGGCACAATAAAATGTACAGACTCTTAGCAACGGAAGGGCACAAAGCTTTACTATGATGACGCGTTTTACTCGGGGATTACGTGATTCAAGCGGGATGCGGTGTCGTCGGCTGAAAATGAGGAGATGATTGATGAAGATTGTCGTCACGGGAGCTTCGGGCCTGGTCGGCTCGGCGCTGGTTCCTTATCTGGAAGCGCAGGGCGAGGAGGTCATCCGTCTGGTTCGCGCGCAGCCCAAGGCCGGAGCCGCCGAGATAGAGTGGGATGCCGAACGCGGTGTCGCAGACCCGGCTCGTCTGGAAGCAGTGGACGCCGTCGTTCATCTGGCGGGAGAGAATATCTCCGAAGGCCGCTGGACGGATGAGAAGAAGAAGCGTATACGCGAGAGCCGGGTGAAGGGAACGCGCGTGCTCGCCGAGGCGTTGGCCCATCTGTCGCAGCCGCCCAAAGTCTTGATCAGCGCTTCGGCCATCGGCTTCTACGGGAATCGAGGCGAAGAGGTCTTGAATGAGCTGAGCGCTGCGGGCGATGATTTTCTGGCCGAGGTCTGCCGCGAGTGGGAGTTGGCGACCAGGCCCGCAGCCGAGCGCGGAATACGCGTCGCCAACTTGCGCTTCGGAGTGATTCTGAGTGAAAAGGGCGGAGCGCTGGCCAAGATGATCAAGCCCTTCAAGCTGGGCGTCGGCGGCAGAGTCGGAAGCGGCGAACAATACATGAGCTGGATTACGCTCGATGATACGATCGGCGTAATCCATCACGCTCTGACGAGCGAAGGCTTGCATGGGCCCATCAACGTCGTCGCGCCGCACCCCGTCACCAACCTTGAGTTCACGAAGACATTGGGCCAGGTCATCTCACGCCCGACGCTGCTGCCCGCGCCAGCCTTTGCCCTGCGCCTCGCCTTCGGCGAGATGGCCGATGCCCTGCTGCTCTCAAGCGCGAGAGTCGAGCCGCTTCGCTTAAAGGAGTCGGGCTATGCGTTTCAATACCCGGAGCTGCAAGGAGCGCTCACGCATCTACTTAAAGAGGGACGAAGACATTAAGCGCGAAAAGACAGAGCGAACGGATGCGGCTTGTCCGTTCACTCTGTCTTTTGTCTGAGCTTTGAGGCCAGCGTTAATTGAAGCTTAACGGCTGGCATCGGCTGTGATTAGGGTGCTTGATCTACCCGTCAGGTTATCAAGCAATCCGCTGATCGTTCATCCTCCCGCCGCCGCTCCGGGGGAAGAACGGCGGCGGGAGGATGAACGAATTCGACAACTGAGCCTCTTACTGCTGGCCCACGGCTGCTCCCAGCGTGTTGCCTGCTCCGTTGTCTCTCACGTTGTTGTTGCCTGACGAGACGACTGCTCCCGAGACTCCCGTCCCGTTGTTGAAGATCGACGCGTCAGCCAGATTCACCGTTCCTCCGACGTTGTTCACGCCCGTCAGATTCCCCGACAGCATCGAGCTGATGACGTTGGCCTTCGCCGACGTCTCCACTCGCACCGCATCTCC
>DASVQM010000032.1:0-72499 GCA_036389095.1 Pyrinomonadaceae bacterium | reverse complement strand
TGATCGGTGGAAACGGCGTTGCGAAAGGATGAAACGGCGTTGTGATGGGTGGAAACGTCATTGTGAGGAGAGGAAAGGGCGTTTACATGGCTTGAAATGCCATGTCCATCGTACGGCATGGCTCTTCTGACAAGAGAAATGGCGTAATTGAGGAGGGAAAATGCGGGCGACACCAGCCTTATCTTCGACGTGAGTTCGGCGTAAGGGTAAAGACTGCGGCTGTGCCGCTTCCGCCGAACTCACGTTATATTACGTCTAATTACTCTTCACGATGACGAGCGTCTGATCGTCATTTCTCTCAAGCTTGCCGGACCAGGCATCTATCTCGTCGAAGATGGCGTGCTGCAACTCGTCCGCGCTCATGATTCTGTGCTCGATGGCGAAGCGCATCAGTCTCTCTTCGCCGTACTCCTGGCCCTCAGCGCTTTCGGCCTCCGTGATACCGTCCGAGAAGACGAGCAGCAGATCGCCCCTCTGTAGCTCGACCGAGGCTTCCTCATAACTGGCCCAGTCGAATGCGCCGACCATAATGCCGCCCGTCACCAGTCGCTCGACCGCGCCGCCTGCGCGCACCAGCAACGGCGCATTGTGCCCGGCGTTGGTGTAGCGCAGCGTACGCGTGCTCTCTTCGTAGATGGCCAGAAACAGGGTTGCGAAGCGGTTTGAATCTGTGCTCCGTGTGAGCTGCCCGTTGACGTTTGCGGTCATGCGCGAGACAGCGCCGTCCATATCCGCGTTGGCGACGACGTGTGCGAGCAGCTTCGAGCCGCCGCTCGCAGCCGAGACGGCCACAGCACGCTCGGCTATGTTCAGGCGCTCCGCCGTGATGGTCGTCTGCGCGCGAAGGCTTGCCTGTAGGTTGGACATCACGAGCGCGGCGGAGACGCCTTTGCCCGACACGTCGCCCAGGGCGAGGGCGATCAGTCCCGGCGCAATCTCTATGTAATCGTAGTAATCACCGGCCACGCCGCGAGCCGCGCGGCAATCGGCAGAGATATCTATGGTGTGGAGGTCCGGCACGCGGCGCGGAAAGAGCTGGGCCTGCACTTCGGCTGCGATCTCCACTTCGCGCTCCAGCCGCTCACGCTCGACGCGTTCGTGCAGGAGGGATTCGATGTTGGCCGCCATGTCGTTGAAGGAACCGGCCAGCTCGCCCAGTTGATCGCGCGAGCGGACGCGAACACGGTGCGAGAAATCGCCGCGCTTGATGTACTCGGTTGCGCGATATAGCTTGTGCACCGTGCCGGTCACGGCGCGCGTCATCCAGGCGGCGGCGACGAGGGCAAGCAATTCACAGACGAGAAAGCCTATGCTCACCATCGTGAGCGCCCTGCGCCAGACCAGGCCGGGCGAGCTGCTTCCCAACAACTGCTTGACGGCGAGGCCCCAGGACCAATCGAAGATAAAGCTCAGGCTCTCAGCCGTCTTGCCGTTCTGCCAGTTGGTCAGCGGGAGGACGACCGGATAGACCGTGCCTGCGGGCATCTCTCCGAACTGGTCTCTGCGAAACGACTCTTCTGCCTGCCGCTCAAGCTGCTCTTCCTCATAGGTGCGCCGGGCTTCCGGCCCACCGATGCCGCTCCTCTCCGCGACCCTCACGGCGGCCTGAGCGGTTCTTTTGCCGAGCACGGGGTTAACGAAGTATGGCCGGAAGTAGATGCCTGTGGCGGCGCGCTGCTGCTCTATGAATGCGCGGCTCACGGGTATGACCAGCAACAGCGCAAAGTCTCTATCGCCCCTCGCCCCGCGCACGAGCGCGCGCACGGATGCGGAGGCGAACCTCTGCTCCTCATCGTCAGGCGGAGCGAAGGCGAGCCCGCTCCACTCTGCGCGCCCGCGCAGCCATTCCGGCAGTGGAGCGCTCGTCGGAGTCCTGTCGTCGCCGACGGCGCGCGTGCTTTCATCAGCCGGTTCGCTCAAGTACTGTGCGGAGCTGTCATGCCCTGTTGCCGATCTGTCCGCGCCGCCTTGAGAGCCACGCCATAGAGCCACGCGCGCCCCAGGCAGCGATGCCTGAAGCAGCGCCCGGCGCTCGTCGAGCCACGTTTGAATAGCTTGATCGTCTGCATTTGTCGGCAAGCGCGCGAACGAGTCCGCCAGGGCGTGAGAGTTCATCAGCGCCTGCTGCTGCATGACATTGACCTGGGCCGTGATGATGCGCGAGAGCGCCTGGCCCGAGCCGCCGAAGGCAGACAACAATCCGAACATGAGGAGCAGTATGATCGGAGTCAGGCCGACGAAGAGATACGTGATGACAAGCCTGCGGCGCACCCTCCACAGGAGACGACGCTTGAGCCAGCGCAGCGCTTTGAGCCCATAATAAGCGAGCGTGAAAGAGACCAGCACAAAAACGGCGCGACCGAACGCACGCCCGACAAAAAACGACCTGTAGAAGCTGTACTCGCGCACGAGCAGCCACACGGCGAAGCTGAGCGCCGCCGCCATCGCCAAGCGCGGCATCACTGCGCGCAAAGCAGAGCGCACGCGCCCCGTCGCGCGCTTTAAATCGCTGCCTGCTGCGCGTATGCGCTTGCGCATTCGACCTTCTCCTACCATAGAAAACATTTTAGATTAGCGGTCGTTCAGGTCTCGCTTCGAGAAAAGAGATTTCGGTCAACGCTGCTCGCCCATCCACAATCCGAAGTGGAAAGCTTGCGCCGCCCGCCGCTATTACGACGGGCGGCACGCTTCGGGTTTCAACCAGCAGATACTAGCACGGCTTTCTCCGCTTCCGCCTCGCCGGGCGCAGGATGCTCTGGCGCAGGCGGCAGGCGCAGTTTGCCCAGGGCGAAGAGCGCGAGCCACATCACGCCGGGACTGGCCGAGAGCAGCCCTGAGATGAGCGTCAAGGTGCGCGGCGAGATCGAGCGCAAAGACCAACCGGCGACCATCAGCGAGACGCTCATCACCAGTATCTCCGCCGCACGATCAGTCGTGAACACGCGCCCGCGCAGGCTGTCAGGCAACATACGCATCATGAGCGTCTCCTGCACGGCGAACTCTATGGCGATCACCATACGCGAGATGAAGATCATCGCCCCCGACAGCCAGATCGTCGGCATCAATCCGGCGAGCGCGAAGAAGATGCCATGCGCGATGAGCATCCATCCCATGAAAGCCGCCGTCGTTTCGTGCAGCTCGACATGTGCGCCGATGCGACGCGCGAGCATCATCCCGATGAATAACCCTGCGCCCACGACCGTGTAGATGGCGGCGACATTGGTATCGGCCTGCGCGTCTCCCGGACGGGCGAAGACTACTGCGCCGAGGCGCTCGTAGATCAAATTGCACGCCCCGCCGCCCGTCGCCCACAGAATGTTGATGCCGATGATCGAGAACACCAATCGATGATGCACGATGTAGGCCCAACCCTCGCGCACGTCTGCGAACACGCGCAGCCGACTCTTCGTCTCAGGCACAGGCTCGCGCGCCAACGCCTCGCCGCGCTCCTGCCGCATCTCCCCTGGCGGTATCAGCCAGACGTAATAGGCCGAGACCAGAAAAGAGACGGCATCAACGATGAAGGCCGCAGTGTAGCCGAAGCGCGCGGCGGTCGCGCCGCCCAGCGCTGCGCCGACGGACATCAGCAGAAAGCGCGACGAGAACATCAGCGCGTTGGCTGCCAGCAGGCCATCGCCGCCCGCCAGGTTCGGCACGGCAGCGTTCTTGGCCGCCTCGAACAATGCGCCGAGCAGCGCTGAGATGATCGAGCAGGCGTAGACTATCCAGAGGTCTTCCGGCCCCCTGACCAGCAGGAACCCGAGCACGACGACCGCCCGCGCCGCGTCCGATACGATCATCACAGTCCGGCGCGACCAGCGATCAACCAGCGCCCCGGCCAGCGGCGCAAAGAGAGCAAACGGCGCGAGCCGCACGAAGACCATCATCGCCGTCGCTTCCGGTGCGCCGCCCGAGACCGCGCGCACGAGACCCAGCACGGCGATGAAGTCGAACCAACTGCCCAGCTCTGAAACGACCTGCCCCGTCCACAATCGCCTGAATGAGCGATTGCCGACCAGCAATTGCCTGTAAGTTAGTGAAGCCATAATTCACCTCTACATCGAACGGTGAGGCGGAAAGAAGGAAATCAACAGGGATGGACAGCATGCACAGGATAAAGCGAAGACCGAATTCATGCCTTAATGCTTTCTGTTTTCATCCTGCCTTTTCTATTTCTCCTATCTATCCTGTCCATCCTGTTAAATTCCTTCCTTCCGCCCTGCGTTACCGTCCGATTCCCAATGAAAAGAGCCGCCGGATCGATCTCCTGGCGGCTCGCAGCCTTTCTAAAAATGTGGGAAACGCTTTTATCCTCCCTTAAAGCCGGGTGGCCGTTTCTCCAAAAAGGCTGCGACGCCTTCCCTGAAATCCCCTGTTTGTCCTGACTGAATCTGCGCCTTGTGCTCCAAGTCAAGCTGCGCGCTGTAGTCGTTCGTCGCGCTTTGCTCCAACAGTTCCTTGACGCGTCCGATGGCGACTGTCGGCGCGGCGGCGAGTCGTGCCGCCATCCTGAGAGCCTCCGGCATCAACTCTTCGTCGGCGACGACGCGGTTAACCATTCCGATCTCTGCGGCCCGGCGCGCATCCAGGACATCTCCCGTCATCAGGAGTTCCGTCGCGCGCTTGAGACCGACCAGGCGCGGCAGGATGAACGTGCCGCCGCAATCGGGCGTCAGACCGATCAGGATAAACGCCTGGTTGAACCTGGCGCTCTCGCCCGCGAAGACCAGATCACAGGCGAGCGCCAGATTACATCCGCCTCCCGAAGCGAAGCCGTTGACGGCGGCGATGAAGGGCAGCGGCGTCCGTCTGATGAGCCGTATGCAATCGTGCAGCAATTTGAGCGGCTCGTCGAAGAAAGCATCCGCCCGTCCTTCGCTTTCGGCCATACGCCGCATCTCGCGCAGGTCTCCGCCCGCGCAGAAGGCCCTGCCCGCTCCCGTCAAGACGATGGCGCGCGCACCACTCTCGCGCGCCTCCGTCACGGCGCGGCTAAACTCAACGCCCAGCTCGACCGTCAGCGCATTGAGCGCCGCCGGGCGATTCAGGGTGATGAGCGCGACGCTCTCACGCATCTCTAACTGGATCGTTTCGTAGGCCATTCCTTCATAACGTCTACCCGTAAAGCCGTCTCAAGCGAACACGCTGCAATCGCATGTTCACCAGACGGGCGTGACATCCATTAAAAAATTTCTTCTGCGCCGACGAGCCTGTGCCCTGTAGCTTTCGTGGTTTAGAGACTCGTGCTCCGACAATGGCCGCTTCAGGCTATACGGCGGAGGCGGCGCGTTTGTTCGCCTTAATTCATTACTGGGCGCGGCTGGCGCTAAAGCATTCGCCGCATAAAACGGGCCTTCCGCTTGAGGGTTTGAAGGGGACGGAATCCGTCTTGCCGCATTGATCGCAGGTGATCTCGAAGCGTTGGCGCTCGCCTCCGCCGCGTGAGGCTCCGCCAAAGTTAGCGCGTCGCGCATCACGACACGCCTTGCATCGTTTCGGCTGACTCAGGTTGCGCTCGTTGTAATATTCTTGCTCGCGCTCGGTAAAAGGAAAGGCCGTACCGCATTCGGCACAGGTGATCTCGACATCTGGCATCGCTATTTTCTCCTGAAGAGAGCAAGTCTCTCAAAGAGCTTTGCCCTCCGCTTCTCTGCGGAGCGCCCGGCGCTCCCGATTTTTAAAGGCTCGGCTGCGGCCTGCGAGGTAAGAGCGCGAGGGCGTGCCACAGTTCCCATGCTCGAAGATTTCGACCGAGATGCCTCTCCTGTACAGAAACCTTTGAGTGCCCGCGAGTTTACCGCACCCGTGGCGCTGCTGTACAGATATAAATAATGAGGCGTGATCGGCGTAGGGATAAAAGAGAGGGACAGCTTATGGCCCAACGCCCGAGGCTTACTTTGCGCCCTCGGCAAGCGCGCGAACGTGTGAGCTGACGGTCGCGCCCAGCGTCTCAAGGTTGTAGCCACCCTCCATGCAAGAGACGATGCGACCCTCGCAAGCATCGCTCGCCCACTCCTTGACCGCCACGGTCATGGCCGCGAAATCTTCGTCCTCAAGCTTGAGTTGGCCCAGCGGGTCGAGCGCGTGCGCGTCGAAGCCTGCGGAGATAAGTATCAGGTCTGGACGAAACTTCGCGCCGATCTCCGTGAGCGCCGCGTCGAACATGCGCCGCTGCTCGGAGCGCGCGGTCAGTGCGCGCACGGGAGCGTTCAGAGTGTAGCCGCGCCCACGCCCGATGCCCGTCTCACCGCGCGCTCCCGTGCCCGGATACCAGGGATACTGGTGCATTGAAAAGAAGAAGACGGAAGGGTCGTCGTAAAAGATTCCCTGCGTGCCGTTGCCGTGATGAACGTCCCAGTCAACGACGGCGACGCGCTCTATCTCCTGGTAGCGAGCCTGCGCATAACGGGCGGCGATGGCGACGTTGTTGAAGAGGCAGAAGCCCATCGCGCGCTCCTGCGTGGCGTGGTGGCCGGGAGGGCGCACGGGGACAAAGGCGTTACGCGCTTCGCCGCGCATCACTGCGTCAACAGCCCGGCAAGCGCCGCCCGCCCCGCGCAGAGCAGAGTCCAGCGAGCGCATGGAGACGATTGTATCGGCGTCCAGAAAACCTCGTCCCTCGCTCACGGCACGCTCAACGGCCTTGTAGTGTTGCGGGGTATGGCACGCCTGCACGTCACCGCGCGGCGCTGTCGGCGCTTCGAGTTCGACGAGCCTGGGCCAAAGCTCCATATCGGCGCGCAGAGCCTCCATCACGACGCTATAACGTGCCGGTTGTTCCGGGTGATGCTCGCCCGTGTCGTGCTCTTTAAAGACCTGATGATGAATGATCGCAGTTGTCATAAGGCGGATTATGCGAGAGGGCGCGCCGGGAGGTCAAACCTGACGCCGCACGGCTCCCAGGCGCTCAAAGCCTGTCTTATAACCTCACGCTGCATGGGCTCGTGCGACGAGGCGCAAGCATCAAATGCATACGCCGCAGCCGGGTTGAGAGCTGCAATCTTTTCGTCATAATCCGGCGAGAGGCGCGAATTCAAAAGGAAATGGAGATAATTTCGACGGGCGCTCTGCGAGCCGTCGCTACGGAATACGATTTGCTGAAAAAGCGGCGTGTTCGTGGAAAAATTTCTCTCCCGTGACCGTACATTCCCGCCCGGGGCGGGCGTTCCAAGGAGAATAGCTTTATGAAGAGAATGGTTCTGTTACTTTTATGTTTCGTGGTCTTTGCCGCGACTCTTGCTCCGCTGGCTTCAGGGCAGCGCAGGCGCTCGCGTTTCGGGCGCAAGGCGCGCACGGCGGCCATCGTCGCCGGAGGCGCTGCGGTCGGCGCGATTGCAGGCGGCAAGAAGGGCGCGGCCATAGGCGCGGGCGGCGCGGGTCTTTATGCTTTTAACAGGCGCGCTGCGCGTCGTCATTTCAGAGGCAGGACGCGCACAATCGGCACAGTCGCCAGCGGCACAGCTCTCGGCGCGGGCGTCGGCGGCGCCGTCGGCGGCAAACGCGCGGCGGTGATCGGCGCGCTCGCGGGCGCGGGCGGCTCGGCTCTCTATCGCCGCAGTCAGCGTCGCACACGCCGTTACTGACAGCACGAAAGCGGATGCGCGTGTAGAGGCTGATTGCTCGCGCAGTCGGCCTCTCAGCGCGGTTTCACTATTCGAGAGCGGATATTCGAGACAACAACAACAATCCTCGCGTTGGTATAGATTAAGATAAAGGAAGATTCAGGAGAACACTGCATGTCATATGATGAACAGCAACAACGCAGAAGCCGTGTCGTAGTAGAAACGCCTGCGGCGCGGCGCGAGGTGGTCGAGACGCAGGTGTCTCGCGTGCCTGAGCGGCGAGGAATGTCTGGCGGCGCGGTCGCCGCGCTCGTGATCGGCGCGGTCGCGCTCGTCACAATACTCTTTCTCTTCCTGATGAGCAGGCAGGATGAGATGAACGCCAACGTCCGTACGACGACGACGACAGCGCCGCCTCCCGCGCAGCAGCCTGTGATCGTTCAGCAGCCCGCGCCGCAACAGCCGCCGGTCATCATTCAACAACCGGCGACGACCAGCGCTCAGCCCATCGTCGTGACGCCGCCCGCAACGAGCACGTCATCATCTACGACCACCACGACGACGGCCCCTGCGCCGAGCGGCACGGACGACGCGACCGTGCAAGCCAACATAGATAAGAAGCTGTCAGACGATACGACGCTCGGCTCAATCGGCATCCTCGCCACAGTCCTCGACGGCAAGGTGACGTTGACCGGCACGGTCAATTCCGAAGACCTGAAGTCGCGCGCCGAGCGGATTGTCAAAGCCGTCAAGGGCGTCAAGCGCGTGGACAATCAGATCGTCGTGTCGAGCACCTAAGGAATCTCACCCCAGAACGCGGAGAGGCCAGACTTCTCACTCGCAAAGAGAACAACGCGCTGCGATCCAGACAATCGCGGCGCGTTGTTGTGTGCTCTCGCCATCTGCGAAGCGCTTTGCTCGCAACGGAATCAGTCGCGGCAGGCCATCATGGTTTTTCAGTAACCTTCCGTATGCTGTCGCAGCCATTCGTCCAGCTCTTCCGGCGTCGGCTCGCGCCCCAGTTCCTCGCGCAGACGCTCTCGCACATACTCACGCTCATCGCGCGCGGCATCTTCCAGCTCTGCATCCGCGCCCTCCGAAGGCGTTTGTTCCGCAGACGAGCCAGGCGATTCCGCCTCCATCAAATAAGCGATCTTTCCCTCAGCGCCGCGCTCATCTTTTTCCTGACTGTTGCTATTGATCATCGCGCCTTTTTCCTCAAAACTTTCGGGTTCTACTCTGCGTGAGCAGACTTTACTTAGAGCGGTGTGCGATTGGAAGTAAGCTCAGTACCGCCAAAGCTCTCGGGCGCGTCATAGCTGCATCGGCATCACCCGCCAGAGACCTTTGGCGGTACTGACAAAGCCGCATTCTTTCAGTCATTCGCAATCCGCCCTAAACGGGATGAGCTTGAAGCCGCGCCTCGCCCGTGACGAGCGAAGTCTCTATGGCGAGAGTGGATTCTTCGCCCCGGATGAGTATTCGCCGCTCGTCGCCGCGCGCCTCCAAGCTCACCTCCGTAATCAAACAATCGGCGGGAGCGGCGCTGAACTCCAGGAGCCCTTCTGCGGCCCGCCCGTCGTCGTGCAACCTCTGAGCCTCCCGGCCTAGGCGCGAGCGTACGTCCTCGTCAACTTCCAGCTCGGAAATCGCCACCGACTGCGGAAGCAATCCCATCTCACAATCGACATAGATCATCCAGATGAAACCCATGTCGAGCAGGAGGTGTATGGCCTGCTCCGTCTTGAAATACCCGAGGACGGTTGCGCCGATGACGTGCGCGACGACGTGATCCTGATGAGTGCTGGTTGTAAGCGGCGACCAATCAACTGTCATGCTGCCCCGGGCTCTTCAAAAGACGAAACAGAGATCATATTTTTCACCCGGCAGGTCTATGTAAAGCTTGTGCTCGTCGGCATCTATTTTAATGATGTCCTGGCAGATCAACACGAACACGCGTTTGCATCCGCGCAGCGCCGCGCCCTCGGCAAATTTCAAGGTCAGGGAGGTCTGCGTCGTGATGTAATCCCCTGAGAGGGTCTGCGGAATGACGATGGTTAGTCCCTCTTCGGTCGGCAATTCCTGCTTCGGCGCGCTGTTGATGAAAGTGCCCTGCGATTCTGACTGCGGCGTAAAGAGCACATCGCCGCGACGGCGCAGCTTGGCCCATTCAGTGGCTCCGAGCGAGAGGCCGAAGGAGTCAAACATATCTGCCAGCGCAAGCCTGAACTCGCCGCCTAGATGCTTTGCATGAACACCGGCGATCAATTCCAGGACGGGCGCTCTCAGTTCAGGACGCGGAATGCATTCGACAAGCATTTGAAGCCTTCAGTCTCGATAAGAATTTTTAAGAATTGTGCTGGCCCGCATAGTACCTTCCCGGCCTTGGAAGGCGCAAGAGAGAAAGCTCTTCGCACGAAGAGAGTCGCGCCCACAGCCGCTTAAAGCTATCTACACAGCTCTTCAATCCGCGCTCACGGTCTGCTTCATCGCTTCCCCCTCATAGCTCAGGAGGCTCTTCGCCATCCAGGCCATAAGCGCAACGGCAACCAGGCACCCGAGGCCGCCTGTGACGACTGAGATCATGGCGCTGCCCGTCAGGGACGCGACTGCGCCCGCCTCCAACTCCCCGAGCTGCGGCCCGCCCATGAAGAAGATCATGTTGACGGAGGTCATACGCCCGCGCAGGTAATTCGGCGTCGAAAGCTGCCGGATCGTCTGCCGTAGAACAGTGCTCACAGTATCGGCCATGCCCGTCACGGCCAGCATCAACAGAGAGAACCAGAAGACTCTGGAAAGACCGAAGGCGACGGTCGCCGCGCCGTAGACCGCCACCGCGCCGATCACGATTGCTCCCTGGCGTCGCAGCCGACCGAGCCGCGCCATGACGAGCGCCGTGAGGACTGAGCCCACAGCCGGAGCAGCCGCCAGCATCCCTAAGCCCCGTGCGCCGACGTGCAGCACCTCCGTCGCAAAGATCGGTAACAGCGCCGTCGCCGAAGCGAAGAACGTGGCGATGAAATCAAGCGTCATCGTCTGCACGATGACGGGCGTGCGCCAGACGAAGCGCAAGCCCTCGCCGAGCGCGCTCAGGCTGACTCCCCTCGAAGCATCACCGTCCGCCGCCGTCACGCGGCCACTGGCGCGTATCAGCAACACCGCCACGATGACGGCCAGAAACGACGCGGCGTTAATGGCGTAAATCAGCGACGGGTCGAACGAGTTGAGCAGCAGCCCGGCGAGCGCTGGGCCCACGATCATCGAAACCTGAAAGACGATCATGTAGAGGCTGACGGCGTTCTGAAAATCTTCCTCCGGGACAAGCGACGGAAGGAGCGCCTGCCTGGCGGGCGCTTCAAAGGCGACGGCTGCCGAAGAGAGCGCCGTCAGCAGATAGATGGGCCACACGCTATGCAAGCCGCCTGCGGTGACGAGCGCCAGGGCTCCGGCGCTCCCGAGCATCAATACCTGCGTCGCAAGGATGAGCCGCTTGCGATCGACAGCGTCGGCCACCACGCCTCCCAGCAGCGAACACAGTATGATCGGTATCACCCGCACCAGCCCGATGGCCCCGAGCGCCAGCGCCGATTTCGTCAACAGGTAAACATGCCAGTTGATCGCCACCAGCTGCATCTGCGACCCCGTGACAGAGACGAACTGGCCCATCCACATGAGACGGAAATCGCGGTGGCGCAGAGCGTTGAAAGATGAGCGACGATGATCGTGGACGGCCTCCACCGTCCTGTCAGGCGAGAGTTTAGGAGCAACCATTGAAAGATACGTTACAGCCTGTCGAGGCCAAACTCAATCCGCCAACAGTCACGCTTCTCTAACGATATTCTCATGGCCCATCAACACGAAAGCCCAAAATTCGAGCGCCGCCCGCATCATCTCCCAGACGCGGGCGGCGCTCTCTCTTATCACATGATCTGTTGCTAAGCGTTTCCTCTCAAAAGAAACAGTAGGCGCTCTCTCTCCGCTCACTTGCACTTGGAGTAGCCGCAGTCGCGGCAGGAATCGCAGCCCGATGCGTGCTCCAATTGACCGTGGCATTCCGGGCAGACGCTGATCATGGAACTCATCTGGCCCGTCGCGGCATGGAGGGCGGTCGCGGCGGTCTCGGTCTTGAGCGTTTTGCCTGAGGCGCGCGCAGAATCCGGCAGCCCTTGCAGGCGACGGCTGGTGAGCAGGATGCACTCGGCGACGGCCTGCTCGGGCGAGGTCAACAGGCGCTCGTTGAACCAGACGGCGTGCGTGCCCGTCACCTTGTTCAGACTGTGCGCGACTTCCGCCGCCTCGAATCCGCCGCGCAGCATCTTGGATGCCAGCAGGCCCACTCCGCCCGAGATCGGCCCCGTAGCAAACACCTCCTGAATAATCCTGTTGTCGTGGTTGACCGTGACATAAAGGTTTTGACCGTCGAAAGGTATCTGCCAGGTCGCGCCGCGCAACTCCCTCGGACGCTCTATGCGCTGCGCCGCTGGCTGCTGCGACGACTGCGCCGCGCTCACGGGAAGGACGTGGGCAGCATCGTCGTGACTCGCCGGTGGCTCGTCAAGGACTTCGACGCTCGCCTCTGGATTGCAGGCCAGCTCGCTCTTCTCTTCCTGCTTCATCGAAGTCAGCACCTGACCCTCGCGCGAGCCGTCACGATAGTAGCTCACGGCCTTGCAACCCAGCTGGCGTGCCAGGCGATAGAGAGCATCGACCGCCTCCACCGTGTCATCGTAAGACCCGTTGCAGGTCTTGGAGACAGAGTTGTCCACGTTGCGCTGCGCGGCAGCAAGGACATGCACATGCTGCTCGGCGCTGATGGACATCGCCGTGATGAAGTAGGGCGGAAGCTCCGCTTCATGTTCGACGACGTAGCTGGCCGCCGCGTCAATCGATGCCTGATCGGTCTGATCGACATCAATGCCGAGCGCCTGCGCGGCGAGCGTATGCACGTAGGTGCGTGTGCCCAGAGTGTCCTGTCGCACGTAGGCCCATGAGAAGTTCGGCTCGATTCCAGAAGATGTCTCGGCGACGAGCGAGATCGTGCCGGTCGGCGCAATCGTCGTCACCTCGTAGTTGCGCGGTGTGATGCGCCCGCCAAACTCCTTGTCAATGGCATCGCCCAGCAGCCCGCGCAGGAACTCATCATAAGACTCTTTGTTCGGCTCGTATTCAGGGAAGACGCCCTTCTCCGCTCCGAGACGCAGGCTCTCCATCCAGGCTTCACGGCGCACGAAGCCCATCACCTTATCCATAAAATCAATGGACTGCGGCGAGCCGTAAGCTATCTTGAGATTGAGGCAGAGGTCTGCGAAGCCCATGACGCCTAAGCCGACGGGCCGCGTTCTCTTCACCGTATGATCGATCTCCGGCAGCGGCCAGGTGCAGGTGTCTATCACGTTGTCGAGGAAGCGCACGCACAGGTGCGTCACCTCGCGCAGGCGCTCCCAGTCCACACGCTTCGCCGGGTCATAGAACTTGTTGAGATCAATCGAGCCGAGGTTGCAGGAGTTGGAGAAATGCAGGAACTGCTCGCCGCAGGGGTTGCAGGAGTAGATCGGCCCCATGGACTTCATCATGTGGTTATGACGATTGACTTCGTCAATGAAGGCTATGCCCGGCTCTGCATACTTGTGCGCGCTGGCCACGATGCGATTCCAGATGTCCGGCGCATAGACCATGCCCGGCAAAGGCGGCTCTTCCCTCGTGCAACCGGAGAGATCTGCTTCGGCGAACGCCGCCTTGTCCCTGAAGGTGACGGTCGAGCCATCCGCTCGACGGTAGATAGCATAGTCTCCGCCCGCAACCGGATCGTGAATCGCATCCGTCCAGGGCTTGCCGTCGAATTCAAGCTGGAACCACTCATTGCGATCAACGGCCTCCAGGAACTTGTCCGTGACGTTGACCGAGATGTTGAAGTTGGTCAGGCTGTGCTGATCGTTCTTGGCGTGGATGAAACGCAGCACGTCTGGATGAGTGACCCTCATCATGCCCATGTTCGCGCCGCGCCGCACGCCGCCCTGCTTGACGACATCCGTCACCTGATTGACGATGTTCATGAAGGAGACGGGCCCACTGGCGACGCCGCGCGTCGAGCTGACCATCGCTCCGGCTGGACGCAGGAACTCGTAAGTCATACCAGTCCCGCCCCCTGTCTGGTGAATAGTGGCGGCGGCCTTGGCATGCTCCATAATCCCCGAGATTGAATCCGGCACTTCCAGCACGAAGCACGCGGCGAGCTGCCCCGTGGATTTGCCCGCATTGACCAGGCAGGGCGTGTTGGGCACGAACTCTCTGTTGAGCATCACCTCCGCCATCTCCGCATAAAACTGGTCGCGCTGCTGCGCGTCCGTCTCGGCGACAGAGACGTGCGCCACCACGCGCCGCACAATGTCCGGCCATTCCTCAAGCGGACTGCCCTGCGCATCCTTTAAAGAGTAGCGCTTGCTGACGACGCGGCGGGCGTTGAGTCCGAGAGACGGTCGCGGCTCTTCTGTCGGGGCTGCCAGGGCCGGGGTCGAAGTCTGGTTGGAGGTGTTCGGGTCAATGACGGTGCTCATCTGCTGTTCTGCCTTTCCCGCGCCGATACTGTCGCGCGAGCCCGTGTCGGGTTCAAAAAGATTCGGCGCGTTCAGTACCGCTCTCGCGCCGTTCGGGAAAATGTGGTTCGGATACCGCGGCTGGCTTAAATTTAAGGCGACGAAATCCCTCGCAGAGCGCGATTCGGGAGAGCCCGCATACCCTGCTTTCGCCTTCCCCGTCCCAAGCGGAGCGCACTATACATTTTTATTAACACGATGTCAATATATTGTGGCCATCTTTTTTTTCAGTGCAATAGAGTGTGTTAGTTGAGAACTTACCTCAACATCTTTTCGCCCATTTTACGCATCAAAGCAGGTACTTTTGGAGCCCGGCGAGCGTAGTTTTGTTAGGTCGGGCAACCAATCGGGAGAGCTTTTCGGGTCAACAAAGAATTTTGTCTCATTGGTAATGCAGGGGGCACATTTTCGTGCCCTAATTTTCCGGGTTTCATAGTTATAGTTTGCCACAGAGTCGGCAGAAAGTGGAGCAAGCAGGATTGAATAACAGAGATAGATCGGAAGCTGACGTGCTGGTGCACGGAACGGCGGCGGAGGGAACGGTGCGCTGCATGGCGGCGGTGACGACCGGCCTTGTAGCGGAAGCGGCGCGACGCCACCAGACATCGCCGACCTCGACCGCCGCGCTCGGTCGTACCTTGACGGGCACGCTGCTGCTCGGGTCGAGCCTGAAGGAACTTGATCGCTTAACGGTGCAGATCACGGGCGATGGGCCCATCGGCGGAATTACCGCCGAGGCCAATGCCGGCGGACAGGTGCGCGGCTATGTCCGCAACCCTGAAGCGCACGTCGCGCTTAACGACACGGGCAAGCTGGACGTGAAAGGCGTGGTCGGCAACGGGATGTTTTATGTGACGCGCGAGTCGGGTTATGACCTGGGACTCTATAGGGACCCGTATCGAGGCTCCGTCCCGATCATCTCGGGCGAGATCGCGGAGGATTTCGCCTACTACCTGGGCAAGTCAGAGCAGATTCCGTCGGCAGTGATGCTGGGAGTGCTGTTGAAGGCTGAAGAGAAGGGCGATGCGTTTGTCGCGGCGGCGGGCGGGCTGATGATTCAGATCATGCCCGGCGCAGATGAAAAGACCATCGCTTCCATAGAGTCTACGGTGAGCCTGACGCCGCAGACGACGACCTTGATCCGTGAAGGCGCGCGGCCAGTGGATTTGCTGCGCACGGCGCTTGGGCCAATTGAGTTTGAGATTCTGGAAGAGCGCCCGGTGAGCTTCGCTTGTTCCTGCTCTTACGAGCGCGCGGTGTCGCTCATCTCCTCGATTGATCGAGGCGAACTGGAAGCCATGCTGCGCGAAGATCATGGCGCAGTGATGACCTGCCATTTCTGCAACGAGTCCTACCGCATGGATGAGGCGAAGCTGGAAAGCATCTTACGAGCAGTGATGAGCGGCGAGTGACCCGCAGAAAACAGTCTCCGTCTCGCCACTTGTCACTTATTTTGATGGGGGGTTCAGGACAAGCATGTCGTAGTTGCCCTGATCGCGGTTGTGGTTGTCGAGAGCGCCGAAGGTGTCTGAAGTCTCTTCGAGCATCTGTTTGGTCATGGCGATGGAATCGCTGAGCTGCTCGAAGTCCAGAGCGGAAACCCTTTCGGGCGTCGGCAGCGTGACGACCTGATCGTTGACTAGGCCGAAGAAGTTTTCGATTGACTGCAACTGTCCTTCGACCAGCTTGACGGAGCGTTCCAGGTCGTTGAAGGCGGCGACTCGGCGCTTGAGGATTTCGACATTGGCCTGCTGGACGCGGCGGGCCCTGTCGTCGGGCGCGTTCTCGACCGAGCGCTCGGCCTGCGTCAATTGATTCTGCACGGCCTGGCGATTGATCGAGCGCAGGTGATTCTTCCGGCGACGATACACGTCGAGCAGGTCTACGAAATCCTCCCACCGCTGATCCAGGCTCTGGATGTTTGACGGGATCTCTTTCGTCGCAGTGAACTTTCGATAGTTCGAGTAAATCTGGTTCTTCATCCAGCGCAGGTATTCGACGGCCTCGCGCTCGCGCGGGTCGAAACCTTTAATCATCTCTTCGCGCTGGCGGTCGCGTAGCTGGCGCATGCGTGCCTTCTGCCGCCCGTCAACCAGTCGGCGATAGAGCGTGCTGGCGGGCACAGCGGCCAAGTACAGGCCCTCGGCGGCGAGCGCCGCGCCGAGCGGAATGATGGATTGTGTGTAGGCCGCGGCGACAGCAAAGCCCGCCATCCCCCAGAAGTTGACGGGTTCTTTGAGCGCCTCTTTCAAATACTGAAAATTGATCTTCGAGAAATCTGTCATCGCCGTGAATCAAAGCAAGTAAATAAAACCAATCATAAGGACGCAGCCCGCAGTTACCTTTTGCCTCGTGCTGGCGCGATCCCGGCACATCCGCTCTCGCAGACATTTACAAGGCAGCGCGCAGGCTATCAGCCCGCGCCGGTTTCACCCTTGGCCGGTAGAGCTTCGGGCGCTCTGCCGTCGGTCGAGCTTGGCAGCAGGCCCATCTCGCGTTTGTACTCAAGCAGCTTGTCCTGCAACTGCATATCCATCGCCTCGCGCTCGATCTCCTGCATCTGCGTATCAACGGAGGCCGCTCCCAACTGCATCTTGGCTTCGGCGGCGGCGGCGCGGCGGTCTATCTTGTCGCGCATCTCGCTGAAGGTCGAAGCATCGTCGCCGAGATTGAAGGTCTCCATCGTCTGCGCGAGCTGCTCTTGCAGTTTGGCCTGCTTCGACTGGTTGATGAGCTGCATCGCTTCAGCCGTACGCTTCTGCATTTGCAGCACGTAGTTATCACGAGCCTTGAGCGCTTGCTTGGATGCCGCGTTCGCGTGCTCAAGTTGCTGCGTGGTCTTTTGGAGGTCGACCTGCGCCTGCTGAAGCTGACCGATGTAGGCCGTGGCGATGTCGTCGCGCCCCATCTTGACCGAAGCCTTAATCTTGGAATCGAGATCGACGACCTGCGATTCGAGCCGCTCTTTACTGCGCGCGAGCAGTTTTTCCGTGGCCATCACCTGCGCGACGGAGTTGTTCAACTCCGGCACGCGGTCGCGCATGTCACGAATGGTCTGCTGTAGGATGAGTTCGGGGTCTTCTGTTCTCTCCACGATGCCGCCGAATAATGCGCGCATGGTACGCTTCACTCTAGCCCAAAGTCCCATCTCTTCTCATTCCTCCAGCCAAATAAAAGTCTGTACTCTCGCCAGCCTGACGGCCCTCTCTCCCAGGCGACGCCTTCTTGCACCTGGCGCTTCGCCTCTGGTTGTACGACAACGCTCATGACGTTGTTGCAAATTAGCCGTCCGGCTGAGTATAGCAGGAGTCAAGCATTTGCCGCCAGAAAACCGGGAGGCTGCAAGCTTCGGCCTTCACGTCGCGCGTCCTTCTGCCTCCCCCGGCCTCTTTTCCGTGAATCTTCCGATGTCTCGCCGGTAGAGCATGCCGTCCCAATGGATTTCGCTCGCCGCGCCGTAGCAGCGAGCGAGCGCTCCGTCCAGAGTCGCGTCGGCGGCTGTGACGCCTAGCACGCGGCCCCCCGCCGTCAACCATTCGCCCTCGGCTGAGCGAGCGGTTCCGGCATGGAAGATTTCCACGCCCTCTCGCTCGCGCGCTCTTTCCAGTCCCTCTATGCGCGCACCCGTCTGCGGGTGCGAAGGATAACCGGGCGCGGCGAGCACTACGCAGGCAGAGGATTGATTGGCCCATTCAATAGAGAGTTGGCCCAGCTGGCCTCGCGCCACAGCCTCGAATATATCAATCAGGTCTGTCTGCAACCGCAGGAGAATGGCCTGTGCTTCCGGGTCGCCGAAGCGGACGTTGTATTCCAGCACGCGCGGGCCTTCTGCTGTCAGCATCAAGCCGATGAAGAGGATTCCGCGAAACGGGAAGCCTTCTTCGCGTGCGCCGGAGAGCGTCGGCTCGACGACTTGATTGACGACGAGCCGTAGCGTCGCCTCGTCAAGCACGGACGGGTCTGTGATCGCGCCCATGCCTCCGGTGTTTGGGCCCGTGTCGCCTTCGCCGACGCGCTTATGATCGCGCGCGGCGGGCATCAATGCATAGTTGCGCCCATCTGCGAAGAGCAGCAGTGAGGCTTCACGGCCCCGCAGCGTCTCTTCTATCAAGACCAGGCGTGCGGCCTCAGCGCCGACTGTCCCGCCCGTCATCAAATCATTGATCGCACGGCTGGCTTCTGCGCGCGTGCCTGCACAGACGACCCCCTTGCCCGCCGCCAGCCCGTCCGCTTTGACGACGACGGGAGCAGCCGCCGCGCCGAACTCACCACTGTCCAGTATCTCTTGCGCTTCTCGCGGCGAAGCGGCGACGCGATAGCGCGCGGTCGGAATTTGGTGGCGGGCCATGAAATCTTTGGCGAAGGCTTTGCTCGATTCAAGGCGCGCGGCGGCCTGGCTCGCACCCGCCACGACGAGCCCGCGACGCTCGAACTCGTCTACCAGGCCGGCAGCGAGCGGCGCTTCGCCGCCGACGACCGTCAGGTCAATCCCCTCCTGTTCGGCAAACTGGGCCAGCCCGGAAACGTCTATTGCGCCGAAGGGCACGCACTCGGCCACTTGAGCTATACCGGCGTTACCGGGAGCGCAGTAAAGCTTGAGCGCGGGCCTTTCGCCACGACGACGCCCCAAGGCCCACGCCAGCGCGTGTTCGCGTCCGCCAGAGCCTATGACGAGGATTTTCATGTACCTGAATTCTCTCTTTTCATCACCCGATATTAACAGAACCAGGCGCGCCGGATGCTGCAACGAACGGGCTCACCCTGTCAAGAAACTTTGAAGCCGTGGCCCGAGACCTTGACACATTTTCGTGATAGTTATACTTTGCCTGACATAAGGTTTTCGCTTCCCCGTATGGGAGGCTGACTTTTTAACGGTTCGGTGAAGATTCCAGAGACCGGACGACGCTCGATCCGCTTAGAAGCCAGCCGGGGCAAAGCGATATTCTATACATCTCGCAGAGGGCTGGCAGCGAACCTACTATCGAGAGGTAGGAGAAAAGAGAACCCCAGCGCCGCGATCTGGCACTAACCGTAAACGTGTTCGTTCCGGTCGAGCAATATTCGCAAGCCCCTCGCTAGCCTGCATTGACAATCAATGGTGCGCCGCCAGCATCGCCCCCAGCCTTGTCCGGCGTCGCAAACGTACATCGGTGGGGATACCAATATGTCACAAACTCAAGTCACGAGCGAATCGAACGGAAAGTGGAGTCAGCCGGAAACGGAGTACCATGATCTCAACATCAAGTGTGTTGATTGTGGAGAGGATTTCATCTGGACGGCAGGCGAGCAGGTCTTCTTTCATGATAAAGGCTTAAAGAATGAACCGAAGCGTTGCAAGCCTTGCAAGCAAGCTAAGAATGAGCGCCTGGCCGCCATCGCAGCGGCACAGGCGACGGGCGTTCGCCAGCGCATAGAAGTCTCTGTGCAATGCGCGCAGTGCGGACAGCAAACGACAGTTCCGTTTTATCCATCGCAGGGGCGGCCCGTCTTCTGCCGCTCATGTTTCCTCGCAGGCCGCGAGGCTGGAGAGGCCGGCATCTGAAGGCGGCGAAGCCTTCACAAGCAGATAGGTCACAGCACCCGACTCAAAATGAAAATCCCGGCGCAGGGCTAAGCTTCTGCGCCGGGATTTATTTTAAGATTTGAAATAGTTCTGTTAAATGAGAAGAGACTGAGGCCAAAAAAACAAGCGGGCGGGGGCCTCCCACAGCCCCCACCCTAAGGCCACGAGTCCTCACCCCTCGCGACCACTTCGCTCACCGGGGAGGTGAACGCAGCGCGATTATGCAACAGAGAAGATAAAGTTTCAACCTCCACGATAAAACAATTTCTCCTCCCTCTAAATCAAAGATGAGGCTGAAGTAAGGCGCTGGCGACCGGCCTCGCGCCATGGGCTTAACGCGTCAAAATTACGAGCAGCGCAGCCTCCTTTTCTGCATCAAACGCATACGCCATCTGTGGGCCCGCGCGGTGATAAAAATTTAAATAATAGGGGTTAGCCAGTTGGCATAAGATTTGATTACCGAGAGTCGCTTAAGAGCCTGGCGCTTTGTGACGAGCGAGCGGGCCTTTCTCCTCAAGTTGGCTTCAACGACGGGGCGCGCAGGCGCTAATCATCGGAAGGAAGGTTTGGGCTGATTGATGAGCAGTGAAGTCATGTCGCAAAGCGACATCATGCGAAAGAACATCGCCGCCGTGATGAAGGCGCAGCGACAGGTGACGCAGGCGCGGACGAAGCAGGGTCAGATCGCGGATTCGATCACCTCCTTCTCCGGCTCGATGGCATTCGTTTACATCCACGCCGTCTGGTTCGGTCTCTGGATATTGCTCAACGTAGGGCTGCTGCATGTGCCGCACCTCAGCCAGTTTGACCCTTTCCCGTTCGGCCTGCTCACGATGATCGTCTCGCTCGAAGCGATCTTTCTTTCGACCTTCGTGCTGATCTCGCAGAACCGACTGGCCCAGGCCAGTGAGCGCCGCGCCGAGTTAGACCTCCAGGTCAACCTGCTGGCCGAACAGAAGGCCACCAAAGTTTTAGAGATGCTAGACGAGATGACGCAGCAGTTGGACAACATGGGCCATCGCTTCACCTTCAAGCCGGACCCTGAAGTACAGGCCCTGAAGGTTTCGCCCGAACCGCAGGAAGTGCTGGCGGTGATTGACGAGGCTGTCGAGGAAGAGACCAAAGAGGTCAGGCAGGTGGTGGATGAAGCGGTCGAAGAGATTACGGACGAGGTGGAAGCCGTGCGCATGGATGTTAAGCGCACGAGCGGGCAACTGGCGGAGGTCGCCGAAGACGTTGGAGAGATTAAAGAGAAGCTTGAAGCGAAGGAACGAAGCGCGGAAGCCGAGCAGGTCGTGCAAACCTGATACCCGCTCAAGGAGGACGAAGGAAAGCCGCCGGGTCTTGAAACTAAGACCCGGCGGCTTTCGCTTGTGAACGCAAAGAGAGACTGGAAGCGAATGCTTCTACCTGCGCTTGCTGGCGCGCGGCGCGGGGCGCGGCGTCGCAGCAGCGGATGCGGTTGTCGTAGCCTGCGGCACGGCGGACGAGATGCCAGTCCCGAGCGCCGCGGCATCGTCGGCGGGGACGGCCTCGCCCATGCTGCGCTGCGAGCCGCTCAGGTCTGCCATGGCGACAATCACCAACAGGATAGTCAAGCCCACAGTGGCAAGCACGTAGAGGAGCGCCGTCTGTTCCAGCGCCAGTAATGTGACGATGACGATGACGAGCGCCGCAACCCAGAGATATGTGATCTTTCGCCTGTTTTTGCGTCCCTGTGCCGTTGAAACATTGCGGCTCATATCCAAACCCTCCAAATTATTTGCGGATAAAAATCAATCTATCATAACAGTAGAGCGCTCGGCCAACCTCGCGGCCCGTGCTTGACTGCTTCGGCCCAAAAAGAGGAGGTTGGCATCCGACGCCAACCTCCAACCTGCTTCAGGCTGCACGCTTCTCAGTAGATCACTTTATAGCCGAGTCCGCTGATGCCGTTTGTGACGATGCCCATGCCGCCGCCGAGTATGGTTTGCACGAGGGCCGGAAAGAGGCGCTTGCCGGAGAAAGCGCTGGACTCGGCCACGTCTATAATGTCGTAGGGCTCAAGCAGCACATCCTCCGCCTGCTTCTTCTTAATGGCATTGAAGTTCACCTTGATGACTTCCTGCTCCGACGTGCCGCGCTTCTGCCTGTAGATACGTATGTCTTCGGATTTAGCATCTTTCTTGATACCGCCGACCATGGCGATGGCGCGGCTGAGCATCATGCCGTTCTGCAAGTACAAGCCCTGCGGAGCGACGACCTGGCCGGTAATGTAGATGGGCTTTGCCTCCATGACGATCACTATGTCGCCCGGGCGAATCAGCGGATTGGAAGCGACCTTTCCGGCCACCAGGTCGGCCATCTTGTAAATCTTCATGTCGGCCATCACCGTTCCGTCCGCGCTGAAGACCGGCTCGACCTCGTCGCCCGGCTCAGGGCACATCGCCGCCTCCGTATGTAGTATCTGAATGTCGCCGTTGGCCTGCTCCGTGATGCCGCCCGAGGCTGTGAGCAGCTCCTGTAGACGCACACGGCGCTGCATCTGAACGCGCGCGGGAGCGCGTACCGCTCCGAAGACGACAGCGGGAGGACGGCTATTGCGCCCGACGACGCGCACGCTCACCTGCGGATTTTTGAGGAACTTCGCATAGGCGGCGGCGATATCTTTGGCGACCTCCTTCTCAGTCCGGCAACGGGCCGGGATAGGCTTCTCGATGAAATGCAGCTCGCTGATATTGCCTTCGTCGTCAACGTCCACATCACCGCTGAGGTCGCTCTGTCCCCAGACCCTGACCGAGAGCGTATCGCCGGGGCCGAGCAAATATTTCTTGATGCCCTGCGTATCCAGCGAAGAGACCTGCACGCCGCCCGCGCTCGAAACTCCGCCGGACTGGCCAAGCTCCTGCGCGCGGAGCAGGGACGACGAAGTCGCTGCGAAAACGGCGAAGACGGCGACCAGGAATAGCTTTCTGATTTTCATAACTGAATCCTCGAAGGTTTGACGCGCCAGAGGGTTGATGGCTGCTTATCTTTCGGAAGTAACAAAACTTTAGAGCACTATTCGAGATGAGGGGAAGCGACGAAAGGCTGCCTCGCAATGCATATAAATCTTCAATTTCAAGGCCCGGGCCTCAAATCGCCGGGCTCGCTCTAGGCCCTCTCCGGCTTACGGTTCTTCTTTTTACGGCTGCCGTGTTTCGGGACTGTGCCGGGCACGGCGAATCCCGTGAAAAGCAGGTTACAATGATCGCACAAAAGGTTGTAGATGCCAAACAGTCGGAAGAGCCAGAGGTTAGGCTTATAACCGCGCCGGATGCGCGAGCTTTTACACTTTGGACAGCGCTGCGAGATCATTTCGCTTCCCCTTCCCGTTTTCGCTTGCGGGCGGCATGGGAGGCGGGCGGCTCTGCCGTGACATTCCTGGTATTGAGGCGTGCGCGCAGGAGGTCTATCTCGCGCCCTATACGCTCGGCAGTCTCCATGCGCATCTGATCGCCGACGGTCTCGCGTGAAAGATAAAAGAGGGCGTCGCGGTAGCGGTTGATGGCCCGCATGTGTTGGCCCTTGAAGGCCGAACGCTCAGCCAGCTCGACCCAGTGTGCGACCTTCAAAGAGCCTATGAACTCCTGGACGGCGACCGAGGAGGCTTGCAACTGCGGCTCTTCCGGGTAGACCTTGAGCGCCGAATCTATGACGGTCAGGGCGCGCATCGCCGTCTCTATTTTATGGGCGACGAGAACCTGCCGCTGCGCCGTGTCGGTCAAGAGCCGCGAAGCCTCCCGCGCCCAACGCAGCAGATGATGTTTTTGCAGGGCGCGCGCTCTCTCCTGACCGGCACGCAGCGCGGCACGCTTTTCCGTACTGAGCGCAGACGAACGCAAAGCATCATCCGTGTTTGCCAGGTACTCCTTGCAAAGATGAAAGGCGTCGAGATGGGCTTCGGGCAGTGAGCCCGTGGCGTCAGCTTCGGCAGACCTGCGCTGCAAAGTGCGCCATGCAGCCGAATGCAGCTCGCCTGTTGAGGCGACGTTACCACTGCTGCTGCCGCCGCCGACGCTACTGCTTCGCTTGGCCTTGTCTCGGGACGGATGTTCGCGCCTGTCCTGTTCGAGAATATAGCGTGTCCAGGCGCGGCGCATCACGACTTCGCGCGCGGCGATGGCAACCATCATGACGACGCTGGCGGCAAGACCGGCGGGAACCCAGGCGGCATCCTCGCCGCTGCTGTGCAACATCCCGAGGAGGACGAAAAAGAGGGCCGTGGCCGTCAGACCCGCTGCGGCCATATACCCGGCTGTCGAGGGCATACGAGCGCGCGCCGCACGCTTTTGCCCCACCATTCCGGCGGGCGGGCGCGGGCGTGCCGTGCGGTTCCAAACCTGGTCGGCTGAGTTGCTGCGCAAACCTTATCCCCGGTGCAAAAAGGAGTAAGCTAACCTTCGACAACCAAACGCTATAGCATGAATATTTTGACAGCGGCCACTGGTCAATCCCCCGCGGTGGCCGGTTCCATCCAATGGCCGGATGTTTATAGTCATTTTTTTTGGCCCATCTGTCAATACGCGGCGGGCGCGGAGGGCGGGCCCAGAGCTTGAGGGAGTGGGCCAGGACCGCGCCCGGGCGCTACCATCTGCGAGCGAAATCAACGTAAACTCCCGGCGTATTTCACATCATCCGTAAAGCGTTGCCTTCGTCTTTTGAAGGAACTTTGATGATCGAAGGAGGGCGGGATGGGAGAGAGCATGTTGAAGGGCAAGGTGGCTTTGGTGACAGGTGCGACCTCCGGAATAGGGCGCGCGACGGCGCTGCTGTTTGCGGAGGCGGGCGCGAGCGTTGCTGGTGTCGGGCGCAACGAAGAGTCGCTCGCAGACCTCAGTCGAGAGCTGGGCGAGAGAGGCGGCGAGTCTCTTCTGATCAGCGCAGATGTGACGGCGGAAGAGGAGGCGCGTCGCGTTGTCGCGGAGACGTTGGAGAGATTCGCCGCGCTCGACGTGCTGGTCAATGCCGCAGGCCACATCAGTAACGGCACGATTGAGAATACGACGACCGATGCCTGGGACGCGATGCTCAACGTCAATCTGCGCGCCGTCTTTTATTTGATGCAGCAAGCGGTCCCGCACCTTGCGGCGCGGCGGGGCAATATCGTCAATGTTTCGAGCGTGACGGGCTTGCGTGCCTTTCCGGGCGTGCTGGCCTATTGCGTCTCGAAGGCAGGGCTCGATCAGTTGACGCGCTGCGCTGCGCTTGAGCTTGCGCCTCAGGGCGTGCGCGTCAACGCCGTCAATCCTGGCGTCGTCGTCACCGAGATACACAAGCGCGGCGGGATGACGGAAGCCGATTACGCAGCCTTTCTCGAACGCTCTAAACAGACGCACCCTCTGGGGCGCGTCGGAGAGGCGCGCGAGGTCGCCGAGCTGATACTTTACCTCGCATCCGAGCGCGCGGCCTGGATTACGGGCGCGACCTATTCGATTGACGGCGGGCGCGCGCAGACATGCGCCAGATGAGAGAGCAGCACAGAAGAGAGGAAGCGCCCCCTCGCTCTTAGGGGCACGATGCGGCCAGTTGGCAGACCTCGCCTGGACGGCAAATAATGCTAGAAGTTCGGGCGCGAATATAGCTATACTTGCGCCGGTTCTCACAGTCTTGATTGACGAGCGGCCCCTGCCCGGCCCGAGCGCATTGTTCGAGAGGGCTTCCGAAAGAGAGTGACAGTTAAACCGGCAGGTCAGCCTTGCGACACTCCGACACGCATCCAGATACAGAGGCGGCGAGAATTCGGGCTTTGATACTGAATCAATTATTGGAGAGCAGTCGAAGGCGAAGCCTTCGCCGGACGTGGAGTAGAAGGAGCGCGTCGGCGTGCCCCGGCGCGTGAAGGCATCTGCCGTGACTTCTGAATCCGTACATTAAGCATGATGAATCAACCCCAGATGATCAATAACCCCGGCGCTTACGCTCCGACCTTTGTGATGGGGCGGCCAAAGAACAGGCGCGCCGTCAAATGGCTGCTCGGCATCATTATGTTTCTCTTCTTCATGTTGGTCGGCCTGCTCGTGCTGGGTTTGATTCGCGGAGAATTGATGGAGAGAGGCGGCGAGGCCGGGCCCATCGCCTTCATGGTCGGGATGGTCTTTGCGATGCTGCCCGTCCCCATCTACATCATGCTCATCCTGTGGATTGACCGTTATGAATCCGAGCCGACCTGGATGCTTGCGACGGCCTTCATCTGGGGAGCGACGGTCGCAGTGCTGGCCGCCTACATTCTCAACACGATCAACCACATCATCGCCGCCTCGCTGTGGGGACACGAGGCCGGAGAGTATTTCAGCTCGATCATCAGTGCGCCCGTCGTCGAAGAGAGCTTTAAGGCCATCATCCTCTTCATCCTCTTCTTCTGGAAGAAGGACGAGTTTGACGGCGTGATAGACGGAGTAGTTTATGCGGGCATGGTCGGCCTCGGCTTCGCCATGACGGAGAATGTTCAATATTACGGCAAGGCGGCGCTGGCCGGAGGCGTCGAAGGCTCCATCGTGCTCTTCATCGTCAGAGGAGGCATAGCTCCCTTTTCGCACCCTTTATTTACGAGCATGACGGGCATCGGCCTGGGCTGGGCTCGCCAATCCAACAGCAAGGCGATCAAATTCATCATCCCGCTCGTCGGCTTCGGGCTGGCGATGTTCCTGCACGCCTTATGGAATCTTTCAGCCTCTTTGAACATGCTGATCTTTTTCCTGACTTATGGGGCCGTCATGATTCCGGTCTTCATCGCGGCTCTGGTGTCCATCATCTTCGCGCTGCGGCGGGAGGGGCGCATCGTGCGCGAGCATCTCCTGTGTGATCTTCAACGCGGAATCTTTTCGCCGGAGGAGTATAATCGTTTGTGCAGCGTACGCGGGCGCATGGGCGCTTCCTTCAGAGCCTTGCGCAGAGGCGGCTTCGGCACTTGGCGCGCACGCATGGAGTACAACCAGTTAGCGAGCGAGCTGGCTTTCCACCGCAGCCGCGTGGCGCGCGGCTTTACGTCCGGCCCGCAGGAGGCGCAAGAGCGCGAGGCGGCTTACCTACAGCTTTTGCAAGACCTGCGGCGGCGACTGGGCTCTCACTGAGAAATTGCCGAACAAAATGTCGCACGTATTTGGGCCGAATGTTTTATACTGCATCCGCTCTGGCGGAATCGGAAGCGCGAACTGATCTAACCCTGTGAAAATTCAACTCTTACCCAGCACCTTCGATGAGCAGGGACGGGCCACCCCGGAACAGCGCCTGACCTGTTTTCTCATCGATGATCGCGTGACTGTTGACGCCGGGAGCATCGCCATTGCTCTGACAGACGAGCAGCGCTCGACGGTGCGCGACGTGATCGTCACGCACCCGCACATGGATCACATCGCAAGCCTTCCCATCTTCATTGACGATCTCTTCGGCTTTCTGACAGAGCCGATACGCGTTCACGCCACGGCGGAGGTCATCGAAACCCTTGAGCGCGACATCTTCAACTGGGTCGTCTATCCGCGCTTCTCCGAGCTGAACAACCAGCACGGGCCGGTGATGAAATACGTTCCCTTCCGCACGGGCGAAGAGTTCAAGGTCGCGCACCTGAGCGTCACAGCCGTGCCCGTTAATCACATCGTCCCGACCGTCGGCCTCCTCGTCTCGGACGATAAGACGACCGTGGCCTTCAGTTCCGACACCTACGAGACGGAAGAGTTCTGGGAACTCGTCAACCGCACCGCGCGCCTGGACGCGCTGCTCATAGAGGCATCCTTCCCCAACGAGATGGACAAGCTGGCGGAAGTCTCAAGGCATTTCACCCCGGCCCTGCTCAGTAAAGAGCTGCGCAAGCTTAACCACAACGGCCTGGACATCCTCGCCGTCCACCTCAAGCCCGCTTACAGAGACACTGTGGTCAGCGAGCTTGAGGCATTGAAGCTTCCGCACCTGAGCGTCATGGAGCCGGGTCGCACCTACGAATGGTAAAGCGAAGGGCCGCCCATCAAATGAAGCGGCCCCGCGATTGTGCTCAACCTTCCGAGCGTTTCCCCGTGCATCAAGTCCAGTGCTCTTCTATTCGGCGCAGAAGCCTGAGCCCGTTTCATCCTTCATACCGGCGAGCAAGCCCTCCATGTGTTGACCCGCTTTCCAAGCGCCGGTTCGCTTGGCCGTCTCTATCCCTTCCGTCCAGACGCGTCGCGCCTCCTGGCTCTCGCCCAGGCTCATCAGAGCCGAGCCGAGCATCTGGTAGGCGGCGGTGTAGTCCGGGTTGATCTTCAGGACTTGACGCAGAGCCTCGACGGCCTCGCCCCACTTCTCGATCTTGACATACTCGCTGGCCAAACCGTACCAGACCATCACCTCTTGTGGCTGCTCGCGCGCCATCTGCGTGAAAACATCTATTCTGGACTCTGACATCTCTGCGGTCTTCCCTTCGCTTTAGCGTAAAGCCTCGAACTCTTTTTCCATGTGCTCGCCCGCGAAGTCTTCAAGCCTGACGCGACCGCTCGGCAAGACTTCGGCGACGCGAAAGATTCTCTGCGAGCCGTCGCGGCCAGGCATCAGTTCGGCGCGAAAGGTGACGCGCATGCCGGGACGCGCCCACACGTTTGCGGCTCTTCCTCTTTGAGCGTGGCGGTTCTCTCTGCTTGACGCTCTCTTCTTCAAGAGAAAAGCTCCGGCGGCTCCGAGGCCGCCGAGACCCAGACCGAGTATGCCCACTAAGAGGCGCTTGCTGCGTTTCTTCATGCTTTGTCCGGCGGTCTGCAAAATGGCTTGCTTACCCGTTTCTGCGCCGTGGCTCTGTAAACAGCGAAGGGCGCGCGCCTCCGAGATTTCTCGGCTGGGAGGGCGTGCGCCCGCGTTCTCTCCGCGACACTTTAAAGAGTGCGCGTGCTCTTCCGTGCCCGCCTCTGCCTAGCAAAGCGGATCGAGCTTTTCGCTGATGGTCGGCAATCCGCCGTTCAAAGACAGGTCGGCATTGATCTGCGTGTAATGCGCCCATTCCTCCGGCACTTTATCTTCAGGGAAAATCGCTTCGACGGGGCATTCCGGCACGCACGCGTCGCAATCTATGCAGGTATCGGGGTTAATCACCAGCATCGTCGGATCAAGGTGAAAAGCTTCTACGGGACACACCAGCGCGCAGTCCGTATAACGACAATTGACGCAGGGTTCCGCTACGACATAAGTCATCTAATTGACCTCCTCCTGGAATATCTCTTGTGGTTGAGCGGCGGCGACAGCGGCTAAGGCAAGCTCAAAAGGAGCGCTCACATGTGTCGCGGTCGCGCCCGACAACCACAACGAATATTTTGATTACGCGCCTATATTAAGCATGAATCCGCAAGATTTGAAAGACAAAATTTACACGAGGCCGATTTTTATGAGAAACCGGCGCTTCGTCCCACAAAGCCTCGCACGCCGAATCCGAAACTCTCTATTTTAAGATTACGGATTCGAGCCTTCCGCCCTCTTTTTGTGCCACGCGGCGACGGGCGCGCCGCTCGAAAAATCGTAGAACCTCAGGTCGCTCCCCGTCAGCATCTTTGTCAGCAGTATGATCTGGCCCGTGTGCATGGAGAAATGTTCGACGACGTGAAAGATCGCTTCAAGGATAGTGACCTCGTGCCCTTGTATGAGGCGTCGTTCAAGGAGGCTTGAACCGTCCAGGCGGGCGAGCGCTTCGTCCACCTCTTCGAGCGTCTCTTTGAGGCGGGCGAGCAATTGAGCGCGCGCTATCACGACTCGCGCATCAAATTCCCTGTGCCGCACACGGCTGTCCGGCTTACCGCCGACCCCGCTTACAATCCATTGCCGCGCATTGCCCGACAGATGGAGTATGAGATTCCCTATGCTGTTGGACTCTTCGGAGGAGCGCCACCAGACGGCCTCGTCCGTCAACTGCTCAAGACAGCGCTCGATCTTCGGCAGGTAGTCGCCCGCCAGATACGAGCGCGCTTTTGCGACGAAGGCCGCCGGGATTCTGCTTGCGGCTGCTTCTTCCGAATTCTGTATGGGCGGCGAAAAGCGTCCCGGCCCTGTCTCTTCATTCATCTGTGTTCGCGCCCTCGCGCCGCTTATGTTTGGCCTTACGCATTGAAGGATGGACACGCTCTTCAGGCTTGGCTTGGCCCAGAGGATGGCCCGGCGGCGCAACTGGTTTCCGTATCGCGTCGAATACGGGTCGCTCGTCCTTCCTCTTCTTCTTACCGCCGGTCTTCTTCACAGCATGAACCATCGAAACTATTCAGCGGGAAACGCAGCAGATGCTATGCTCACCGGCAGGCTCGTGTCAATCATCTGATGGGATGGTGGTCGAAGCAGCCGTGCGCCGCACGGATGAGATGAGGTTTGACTCTGTTGTCAGAGCTGAGGCGAGCAGTCCCTGGCTTTGGGCTCCGGGTTAAAGCTCGAAGGGCGACTCCGTCGCAGGGGTCGCCCTCGTTTCTAAACTTCTCTTATTTCGTTCGCGCCTCTCACCAAAAGGTGCAGTGCGCTCGCTCCAACTGTGAGAAGGATTATGCCTCGCTCGCACGCGGCGTCTCAGGGAATAAAGTCTTGAGCGCCTGGCTCGTCTCGGCGCGGCGCTTCTGCTGGAATTCATTCACCCAGTTAGTGACGGTCGTGACCATATCACGCGCCGTCTCCTGTGCGCTCTCGCGTGTGCTTTTGAGTTGCTCGGCAGGCTTTTCCTGTTTGTTGCGCTCGTTGCGTTTGATGATCTTGATCGGGGTCTTCTTAGTCATGATAACTCTTGTTTCCTGTTCTGAATTATTGCCTTGTTCTTTTCTTTATAACGAATTTTCAGCGCCGGGGTTCCTTATTTGTATCGGACTCGACGTTGTCACTCGTCGCTGCGACCTCACCTTGCAATCGAAGGGCCACAGAAGCAAGGACGCTCGCTCGCCTGTGATTTGCTCATCAGGGTTACATAACTAAGACGTTCGGGAAAGCTTGCCGGTTGGAAAAGTTTTCGGTGCGGATTAACGGGCCATGAGCGCCGCACATGTAGGCCCAGAAGGGAGGCTTGCGCTCCTGCCGACAAACCTCTGAAACCAGGGCAGGGCAGTGTCAAGATAAAAACGTAAAAGTTTCGTCACAAGCTCCGTGGTCGCACGCTCAAGCAGCCTGACTTCATAGCGTACATTGCCTTAATCGCTCGTACCGTTATCAGATATTCAGAAAACTATCTACCGCCCGGCAATTCCTGCGACGCGGCTGTTGGCCCAACGGCAGGCGGCTCTGCGCTCTCTTCCAAATCTTTCCAGCCCGCCTCGCCCTCTGAAGTCCGTCTGTGAGACGCGAAAGCCCGCGCCCTCCCGGGCCTGAGAGGATGAGCAACCGCCTTCAAGCTTGACGCTCGTCGAGCGCAAAGGTTGGCTGGCAGCGCGCATGCCGGGAACGGCCCTTGATGATTGACCCCTAAGCTTTGCAGAATGCCAAAGCCGCCCGGGGCGAGCCGCGCTTTGCCAAGCCGCAAGAGACATCATTCCATCAAGAGAGAGCCCTTACGCGCGTCTCATGAATAATCGCTAAGCTTTTTAGTATGAACATAAGAGGCTCGCACATCGACGCGCGCCGGGCCTCGGCTTTCGGGTTGGCATATGCGTTGCCATCTCGATGGTTGCGATGCGAATGATTGAAGCCATCACAATTTACCTTGCGGCGGGTGCTCCCTTCGGCGTGAGCTATTATCTTCGGCGCGAGCGTGGCCGGGCGCGCACGTCAGATCTGCTTAGGGGAACCTGGGCCGCGCTACTCTGGCCGGTCGCTGCGGCGACGGTCTTTCTTGCACGCAGGCCTCAGCGTGCCGACGCAGCCGACGAGGAGGATGCGGCGACGCTCAGGGTCGAAGAGAAGATCGAGCGGGCGAAGCGTCAACTGCTTGCGATGCTCCACAAGGTTGAAGAGCTTGCGCGCGCCGTTCCCGGCAGAGGCGGGCGGACAGGCGAGAGAGTCGCGCTTGTAGTTTGCGAGAGCATCGAAAAATATGTCGGTCTGACGCTGGGCTCAAGGGATGCGTCCGCCGACGGGCCGCCGACCGGGACGGAGATGGAGTTGTGCCGCGTGGCCGGGCGCACGGGCGAAGACCTGTTGATTGCCGGACGCTGCATTCATCGTCGCAACGTCGCGCGTCTTTCCGCACACCGCGAGCGAGCGCGTGCGAATCTTCTGCACGCCCTGGCCGAGCTACGCGACCTGACCGCAGACGCTTCTTCTGCGCCCGGCGAGATCACCGCCGCACGCCATGCGAGCGTCGCTATTCTGAGACTCTACGCAGAGGCCATCAATCTTTTGTCGCTTCTGGAAGACGAGGACGCGGCGCGTAAGGTCGCGCGACTGCTCGACGCCGAATGCGCGCGGCTGCGTCGTCTGGAAGCCGCAAGTCCGGGTCGCTCACATGAGGAGCGCCCGGCGGGAGAAGAACCATGCAGACCACATACACACCGCTTGGCCTTCACTGGCCCATTGCCGAACAGCCCGTTGACGCGCGGCTGAACTGGCTGCTCCGCGTCAACGCCGCCGAGCGCGCACGTCTGGCGCGCGCCGGTCTGGAAGAAGAGATGATGATGATGCGCCATCCTCTCTCGGTCGAGAGGGCTTACTCGCTCTTCGGCCTGCTGCTCGGGGCGCTTCCGCCCGCCGCGATCTTCTACAGGCTGTTTGGCCGTGAAGTGATGAGGCCCGACTTTCAACTGGGCTGGTTCCTGCTGCTGCTGGCGATGAACGTCGCTTGCTGCTGGGCCGGAAGGTTTATGGCTTGTAGGCTGAGCGGGATGGCGGGCGCGGTCGAGCGCGGCCCCTGGCTGCGAATGCTCTTGATGCCGCTCGTCATCGGGCTGCTCTGGGGAGCGTCGGCGGGCGCTTTGGGCGGTTTCATCTTTTACGGCATCGGCTCTTTCTTCGGGCCCTTGTTCGCCGTCCCGGTCGGCCTGCTCGCCTTCGCGCTCTTCATGCCGCTTCACCGCTTGCTCGCGCACGGTGGTATGATTGAAGCGAGTCATCTCTGGCCGCTCGCCTGCGGCGTGGCGCTGACGATCACCGCTCTGATTCTCGGTCTCTGAGAGAACAGCGATCAGTATTCAAGATCACTATCAGCTCGTCCACTGATAACTGACTACTGATTACTGACCTACTGCTTATGCTGCTCGCCCTGCTGCTGCTTTCGCTTTTCCTGCTCGTGCTGCTGGGCTTTTATGTCTTCGTCGCCGCCCCGCGCAGCCGCACGCATCAGACCTTTGTCGCCTTCGTCGCCTGCCTGGCGCTGTGGACGATCAAGGACATAGTGCTCTGGGGCTTCTACGCGCGCGAGGGGTCGGCGGCGTGGTGGGCGAGCGTGAGCTTCATCATCGCGCTCCTGTTGCAGTATTCGCTGGTCGTCTTCGCCTGGGTCTTTCCAGAGAATCGCCCCGTGCCTTTGAAACGCGCGGCGGTGCTCTTTGCTCCGGGTGCTGTGCTGATGCCTGCGGCGCTCGCCGGTTGGATGTGGCGAGAGGTCGGGTTCGTCCGGGGCCAGTTCAGGATAGAGCTGACGCCGCTCGCCTACGCCTTCGGCCTCTACGCTTACGGCGTCTTCGCTTACGGGTTCGGGCTGCTCTACGCGAAATACCGTCGCTATCGAGGGCAGTTGTGGGGCAAACAGCTCGGCGCGATTCTCTGGGCGCTCGTCATCACGGTGACGCTCAATACGCTGGCGAACAACCTGCTGCCGCTCGCCGGCTTCTACGAGCTGTTGCCGCTCGGCTCCGTCTTCGTGCTCCTCGGCGTCGTCATCTACGCTTACGCCATCTCAAACTTCAAGCTCTTCTCGCTTCAATCCGCGCTCGACCAGTTTCGTCTCTTTCCCGTCGCCTACAAGGTCGCGCTCTCGATTGCGGCGGTGGCCGTCCTCAGTTTTCTTCTGCTACAGGTTCCGGTCGTCTGGTGGAGCTTCAGCGATGGGCCCAGCGCCGAAGCCTGGCGACGCTATCTGGTCTTCAGCGTCATCACGGCGCTTGTCCCCAACCTGATATTATTGACGCTCATTATTCGGACAATCTCGCGGCCCGTGCGCCGCCTGACGGAAGCCGCCGTGGAGGTCGCGGGCGGCGCCTACGGCACGCAGGTAGACCTCAGCAGCAACGACGAGATGGGACTCCTCGCCTCCTCCTTCAACGAGATGAGCCGCAAGATGGCCGCCGATATAGAGAGACTGCGCGAGCTTAACGTGCAGTTGATACGCACGGAAAAACTGGCCGCCGCCGGAACGCTCGCCGCCGGTGTCGCACACGAAGTCAACAATCCGCTGGCCTCCATCTCGTCGCTCATCCAAATGCTACAGACCCGAAAATCCGTGGACGCCGAGACGGTCGAGATGCTTCGTCTCATCTCGACGCAGATAGACCGCATCACGCAGGTCTTACGCGATATGATGAACTTCGCGCGCGCCCGCCCGCCCGAGCGCGCGCCGCTCGACATCAACAGCATCGTCGGGGCGAGCATACGCCTGGCCAGTTTCGACAAGGCTTTCCAGCGCCTTCACCTCAGCGTAGACGCGGACGCGGACGCGCCGCTCATCTACGCCGATGCAGACCAGCTTCAACAGGTCTTTCTCAACCTGCTCCTGAACGCGCGCGACGCTATGCCCGGAGGCGGCGAGCTTTTAGTCTCGACCCACTACGACGCGCTAAGCAATGAGGTCGTCGTCGAGGTCAAAGATAACGGGACGGGCATAGCTCCCGAGCATCGCGCGCATGTCTTCGATCCGTTCTACACGACGAAGCCCGCAGGCACGGGCACGGGGCTCGGGCTCGCCGTCTGTTACGGTATCGTCACGGCACACGGCGGCCACATAGAGATCGGCCCACACAACCCGGAGGGCACGACCGTGCGCGTCCGGCTGCCTGTGGGCCCAATGCCATAAGGCGGAATCAGACAGGACGGACAGAGATTGTCAGGATAAAAAAGCAGGAATGAAAGATAAAAGCATCGCTCGATGAATTTGTTATCGCCTTTTCTTTATCCTATTTATCCTGTCCATCCTGTTAGAATCTGCTTCGATTCTACTAGCACCGACATGAAAACATCACCGCTCATACTGATCGCCGAAGACGAAGATTTAATGCGCGCCATTCTCGTGCGCCTGCTCGAAGATGCCGGTTATCGCAGCGTCGCCGTCTCGAACGCCGAGGCGGCGCTCGAACGCTTCGGCTCGGAAGACGTGGCCGTGACCCTCACGGACATACGCATGACCGGCATGGACGGCCTGGCCCTGCTCGACCGCATCAAGGACATCGACTCGGAAGCGCTCGTCATCGTGATGACGGCCTACTCTTCGGTTGACTCTGCGGTGGCGGCGCTGCGCAAAGGCGCTTACGATTACATCACCAAGCCGTTCGTCAACGAAGACCTACTCCAATCCGTCAAGAATGCTCTGCGCCAGCGCGAGCTGTTTCGTGAGAACCGCGCTCTGCGCCGCGAGCTTGATCGCCGCTATAGCTTCTCCGAAATCATCGGCACTTCGCCCGCGCTGCAAGCTGTCTTCCGCCTTGTCGAAAAAGTCGCCGGGACGAACAGCAACATTTTGATTCAAGGCGAGAGCGGCACTGGCAAGGAATTGATCGCCCGCGCCATTCACCATAACAGCCCGCGTGCGGAGCGTCCCTTTGTCGCCATCAACTGCGGCGCTCTGCCCGAGACGCTGCTCGAATCCGAGCTTTTCGGTCACACGAAAGGCGCTTTCACGGGCGCGGTCTCCAGCAAGCCAGGGCTCTTTCGCTCGGCTGAAGGCGGCACGGTCTTGCTGGATGAAGTCGGCGAGATAACACCCGCCATGCAGGTCAGGCTTCTGCGCGCGCTGCAAGAACACGAAGTCATGCCGGTCGGCTCAAGCACCGCCGTGGCTTTCGACGCGCGCATCATCTGCGCGACCAACCGTGATCTGGAAAAGGAGGTCGCAGATGGTCGCTTCCGCGAAGACCTCTTCTATCGTCTCAACGTGATCGAGATTCACCTGCCGCCCCTTCGTGAAAGACGCGAAGACATCCCGCTCCTCGTGCGAAGCTTCATCACGCGCACCGCGCGCGAACAGGAGCGCGACGAGAAGGCGATTGAACCGGCTGCCCTCTCCGCGCTCATCAACTACGCCTGGCCCGGCAACGTGCGGGAGCTACAGAACGCCATCGAGCGTGCCTTCACTTTAAGCGGCGACCAGATAGACCTCGACAGCCTGCCCCCGCGCGTGCGCGACGCCGCCGCAGGACAAACGACCATACGCGACCCTGACGGCCTGCGTCCCACCCTCGAAGAGATCGAGCGCCGACACATCTTCGAGACCCTCGCCTCCGTCAACCAGGACAAGGCCCGCGCCGCCAACATCCTCGGCATAGACCTTTCGACGCTCTATCGTAAGCTCAAGCGTTACGACGCCGTTTGAGAGCAAAGCAATGTCCTGCGCACGAGTCTTCGCCAGAAGGAGACTCGTGCGCAGGACATTCTCGTACTTCGATTCCCGGCGCTCTCGCCGTTACTCTTTTTTGCCGCCGAGCATGCCGCCGAGGCCGCCGATCACGTCGCCGGCCATATCTGCGACGCCGCCGCCGACGTTGCTCGTCACGTTCTCAAGCTGGCCCGCTATCGAAGCGGGCAGCCGCTCCTGCAAGAATGCCATCACTGTGTTGACGGCTGTCCGGGCCTTGTCCTCTGGAATCCCCGCCCGCTCGGCGACGACTTTGACTAATTCATCCATTGTGCTTGTGCTCCTTCAAGTTTGTGATGACTGCTTCCGACGGCTCTCCGACGCCCGCCCCCCTCTACTTAAATGAAGACGACGGATTGCGAATTGGGAATATCGAACCGCTTGCGGCAGTTTCTGCACGCCAGCATATCGTCAATCCGCACCATGTAGTTGCGTGATTTTTGGAAGCGCGCTCGATCCTGTTCGTTCGCCCCGCGCGGCGGAGCGTCCTTCTTGATACGCGTCAGCCAGCGCACATCGTATTCGGCTCTCTCGCGGCAGTGCGGGCAACTGTAGGTCGCGCGCTTGGTCTCCTGTCGCTCGTTAAAGAAATCTCGTTCTTGCATCATAAGAAAGTAGTCTTTCGGAAAAGTCCAGCTCAGCTTCGGAATTTTTCAGGCGCGCTCGGCTTTGAGATCGCCGCCGTCTTTCGCGCCTTCGCGCTGCTCGCGCCTGCGATGATGCATGACGATGAATAATCCGGCCAGTCCGTTTGCGAGCATCAACGCATTGGTCACGACAAAGACCCAGTTCTGAACGAGCCAGCTATAGACGGTGAAGCCGGTCGAAGCCGCCATCTGCCCGATGAAGAGCCACTTCGAGACGCCCTCGCTCGTGCCCTCCTGCCACTGCTTGTAAACCTGCTTGGCAATGGTCAGCACCAGGATAAACGAGCTGGCCCATCCGATCACTTCCGTCATGCACTTCCCCCATGATCTTAAATTATAGATGAAAAGCCTGGGGCTTTAATTCGTCAATCCGGCTCACTCAGCTACTCAGCAGCCGCTCGACGGTCGAGAGAAAGCTCTCAGGATCAATCGGCTTCGGCTCGTAGGCGGTTGCGCCCTGTGTGAGCGAGAAGGTCGCGTGTCCACTGCCGAACCCCGTCGTCACCAGGATGGGCGTCTCGGCAATCTCCGGCGTATCGCGCACGCGGCGCACCAGGTAGACGCCATCCGCCGAAGGCATACTGATGTCCGTGATGATCAAATCAGCTTGCTCTCGAACGGCTGCCTTGTACCCTTCCACGCCGTCTTCCGCTGTGATGACCCGGTATCCCTTGCGCTCAAGCGTGAGGCGCATCAACTCCCGCGCCACGTCATCATCCTCGATGACCAGGATTTTTTTCTCGTCACTCATAGTTGAATAACCGTAGACGAGCGGCGCACCCGCATCAAGAAAAGAGCGCTCGGCCCGCTGATCGAAGCAACAGCTGAGCCTTCATCCCGCCTCTTCACGCTCGCACAACTCTCGCAGGAGCCGAAAGCTATAGATGCCCGTCTCGTGGCCGTCGCTCCAACGGAAGTTGAGCGCATAGCGACCGACGATGGCAATACGGCCGATGAGCAGCTCATCCGGGACGGCTTCGGGCGCGAGCACGCGCTGCCCTGTCCACTCGTTGACGCACTGCGCGCAGGGACAGGCGCGGCGCAGAGAGGGCGCATCGTAGAGGCAGATGCGACCGTCGGCCCAGGTGATGCGCAGGGCAGCCTCTCCCTCCTGCATAATCTCGCGCGGCTCAACCGCAGGCCCGCGTCTTCTCTGCGCCTCTTCGCTCATCATACGGATAAACTCACCGCCGCCGCTGCCCGGAAGATCAACCTTTCAGACGTGCTGGCGAAAGGCATCTTCGACCTCCGCCGCCTTGATGCTCCAATGCGAAGCGTTCCACACGGCCTGACCGTTTCGCAGGATGATCGTTTGCGGCGATTCGTGCCGTACGCCCGTGCGCGTTGCAATCTCGCGCGAGAGTTCGCGCGCTCGCTGCACGATGAGCAGCGACACATCGTTCGAGACGCGTGACATCTCCGTGTAGGCGGCGGCGCTGATCGGGCAGGTTGTGCTGTGCTTGAAGAGGATGACCGGCTCGGAGTGCGAGCGTGCGAGCAGCTCTTCCAGGTCTTTCGTATCGGCGATTGGTGCGAACTGTTTCGTCATCGAGGCCACCCTCGTCATCAGATTTTTTATAACGCGTAACATCTTTAGATATTAGCCTACCCGCCTCTTTACCACAACGCGGCCTGCGCTCGCCTTAATCGAAAAAAAAGATGCGCCGCACGCTTGTGTGCGGCGCATCTTGAGGGAAAGGATGAAGGCGGAAGGCCGCAGGATAAAGTGAGAGCCTTCAAGACAGGGAAGCTCTCATTTCATCCTTCCGCCTTGCTTTTAGTGTCCGCTATGCGAGCCGCCACCCTCAGAATTGGCATTCTCTTCCGAGGAATCGTCGGATGAGCTCGCGCCGCCGCTGCCGCCCGCGACCGTGAAGGTGGCCGTCTTCTGATCTATCTGCTTGCCCGCGTCGTCCATCATCGTAACTTCGACTTTATAACGGCCAGCCCTCCAGTTTTTTCCGGGGCCGGTGAAATTGAGCATGACGGGAGCCGCGCCCGGCACGTCGAGCGTGGTTTCCAGGCCAGCCACTAAACTACCCGCGCTCTGACCCCTCACGTCATCGTAGAGGACGCGCGCCTTGACCTTATGCTTGTCGCTCGTGTTGGAAATCTGCGCGACGGCGTAGACCACATCGCCAGGCTTGAATTCGTTGGCCTCGGTCTTGACATTCTCATCCTTACCGATCTTGAGACTACTTATATTGGCGGTCGTGAAGTTGAAGTTACAGGCCAGGACGGCAGAGAGCATCAGTCCGAGGGCCAACACAAGATTCAATCTGTTTGTTCGCATTCTCGCATCTCCTTAATGAAAGGATGAAGGGCGCAAAGGATGAAAGCCTGGCGCGGGCTCACATTGCATCATTCAGCTCACGTTGCCCGTCTTTCATCCTTTGCGCCCTTCATCCTTATTGTTTTATCGCCATTCGCCGACGAGCACAAAGGGGGCCCAGTAGAAGGGCGCGCTGTATTTCTTGCCCGCGATCATGCTCTGCTGCGCGGCGCGCTTGGCGGCCACAGCCGACATGCCCTGCCCCGTGAGCATGCGCTTGTAGAGGTCTGTCATCAGGTCTGCGGTCGAGCGATCCGCGACAGACCACAGGCTGACGCCGACGGTCGGCGCGCCCGCGTACATGAAGGCGCGCGTCAGACCGATCACGCCCTCGCCGCGCTTCTCTTTGCCGAGGCCGGTTTCGCACGCCGAAAGCATGACGAGCGGCGCACCCAAGCGAAGATTGAATATCTCGTCCGTGCGCAGGAAACCGTCGCCCGTTTTATTGCCGACGAGCGACAGCACCAGTCCCGTGAACTGCGGGCGCTCGGCATTCAAAAGACCGTGCGTCGCAAAATGCACGATGCGGTAGTTCTTGAGGTCTTTCGTCTGCACACCGGCTTCGTTGGCCTGTAGGTCCAGCCACACGTCCGCCTGCCCGCCGCTCGTCCGCGTGAGCTTGGCAATCTCGTCTGCCTCGATGCGTGTGCCGTTCAGACGCGCAAGCTGCAAGCCCGTCGCAGGTGTTTGATTCGACGGCGTGCCCGCCACGTCCGTTAAGGCGCTGGCGAGCCCAAGGCCGCGTGTATCGGCTGCGCCGGTCGGCGCTGCCGTCGCCCCCTTGGCGCGCGGGTCGTTTGAATTAAAGACCGGGTCGGCCACGAGCAAGACGTTCTTGCCCGTCGGCTTGACCGTCTGTTTTCTGATGACGGAGACGACGGAAGCCGACGGCGCGTAAACGATCTCGTTGGTCTTGACCAGATAAGGCATGGCCGAATAATCCGCACCGCCCGGAGCCGTCACGAGCGCCTCGAAGGGAACATAGTTGAGCGCGCCGTCGGCGATGACGAGCAGGCGCTTGTCGCCGATCAGCGTCGCGGCGGGCTCGACCACCGTTTTGTAGAGCGCGTTGGAGGCCGTAGCGAATGCGGCGGCGGCGCTATTGTCGGGCGCGGCGGCGGCGACGCCAAGGCCGCGCGTCTGGTTGGCCGCGACATCAATCCCGGCGATACGCGTGCGCAGGCGCGTCGGCACGAGTTGATTGCGAAGGTCTATGGCCTGCTGGTCAACGGCGGCGCGGGCGGGCAGCTTGAAGAGCGAAACGCCCCCTTGCGTCACAGCCCACAGGTACGAGTTCTGGCTGGCGAGGCTGTATTCGAGAAGCGCCGTCTTGTCGTCCAGGACTTGCTGCTGGACTTCTGCGAGCGTAAGGGGCTGCGGCAGCGTCAGCGAGGCGTAGCGCGGGCTCGCCGCCCTGATCTGGTTTTCGATGCTGTCGTATTCGGTCGAGAGCTGGTTAAGCTCCGTTTCGAGGTCGGCGTTAGATTTCTTGTCCGCGTCGGGCGAAAGGGAGTTGCCGGTCATGATCTCGGCGATCTCCTGCTGGCGATCAAGATTGTCCTGCTTTCGTTTCAGCAAGTCTGCCGGTACGCCTTCCGTGATGTTTGCGCCCGCTTCTCCGAGCATGTCCAGCAGAGAGCGTGCGCGACTCTGCTCGACGATCTGAAAAGCCTCTGCGGCATCGGTCAGGGCCGTTCCCGTGAGCGGGCCGGTCGCCCCGGCGGCTGTCATCAACGCGCGTTCGGCCAGCGCGCTCGCCGCTTCGTCATACACGTCCTTGGTCGTGCCCAGGAAGGTCGAGCGCGATTCGTCCGCGCTGAGGCTTCCCTGGCGGAGGGCCTCGATGGTTTTCAGCGCATTGCGATAAGCTGCGATGGCATCCTCCCTGCTCTTGGCAGCCTTCTTCTGATCTTTCTCCTGCGCGCCCTGGGCCCATAGGCTGCGGCCCATCCCGCGCTGCGCGGGCCAGATCAAGTCAGGGCGGTTGTCCTTGCGTGCGCCGTCAGCCGCCGCCGTGTAGAGCTTGATGGCATCGGCGTAGCGATTCTGGCCGAGCGCGACATCGCCCAGGCTCGTGCGCGCGGCAACACGCCAGCGGCGCGACTGCCCGAACTTTCCGTAGATGGGGCTATTGGCGGCTGCGAGCGCGTTATCGAAATGGGTCTTGGCCGAGTCCAGTTGTCCAGAGAGGTAATCGGCGCGACCGATGCCCGTTTCATAGATCGAATAGAGAATGAACTGGCGGTATTTGTCGCGCTCTTCCTTGATGGTGTTGGCAACATCGGTTCCGACCGAGGCCGCCTCGGTCGCAGTCGAGACGCTGGGCGTGCCTGAAGCGAGACCGCCGAGACGACTGGCAAGTCCGCGTCCCTTGTTGGCCTTCTGCTGCACGTCCTTGGCGGCGTTCAAGTCAGGCTTGGTGACGCTCATCTGCGAATAGGCCGAGCGCGCCTCGTTGACATTGCCGCTGCGGTAGTACATATCGCCGGTCTTGGCGAGCATCAGGTTGGCGTTGTAGGTATCCGAAGCGGAAGAGTAGGAGCTGCGCGCTTCCTGGTAATGCTTGAGCGCGACCTCGTACTGGCCCTGGCGGCTGTAGAGGTCGCCGAGCGCATCGCTTGCGATGGCCGTGCCCTTGGCATCGCCCGCCTGCTGGTACAGTTTCAAAGCCTGTTCGAGCTGGCCGAGGGCCTGATCCGACTGGCCGCGCTTCAGGAGCTTGCGTCCCTGATCGAGAGCGGCCCGCGCCTGCTCAGCCTGCGGCAGGGAGAGCGCCGCCATGGGCCCACTCGGCGGAGAGACCTGCGCGCGAAGCATGCCGAGGTTGAAGCTCGTGAGCACGACGGCGCTCGTCAGTAGAAAAGCTAGAGGGTTTGATTTGAACTTCATAAGTTCCTCCAAAGGGAATAATGACGCTGAGAACAGCAGAACGGGAAAGAAAGGATGAAGGGTGAAAGAATGATGAGCATCATGCTAAGGTGGATTCAAACAGGGATGGACGGGAGAGACAGGATAAAGACTAAAAGCAGGATGAAAGATGAAAGCACTGCTCGATGAATCTATCTTTGCTTTTCTTATCCTGACTCTGCTGTCCATCCTGTTAATTTCCTTCTTTCATCCTTGCTTTTCTCGCCGCCTTTATCTGTGAATCAGATCAAGCGCAGTGACCAGGACGCCCGTGTTCGATGAGACGTTGATGCGTATGACGGCGGGCGGCGGCTCGCTCTGCGAGAGGCCGAGGCCGCGCGTCGTCGCTTCGCGCTCGCCGCCGGTCTGCGCCTGCCCGTAGGTCTTCGTGCTCTTGACGACCTTGGCCTGTGCCTTCATGCCCGCGTTGACCTGGGCCCACATCGCAGTAGACGGACGCCAGGGGCACTTGCTCTGGTTCTGGCGACAGTAGTTGACCAGATCGTCTTCGATGGGCACGCCGGGCAGCGGCTCGCGCGTGACGACGATGTAGAGACGCTCCGTGCCCGGCTTGGCATCAAAGGCGAACCAGCGCAGGCGCTCTTCCGAAGCGGTGCTCGCGGGCACTTCGTAGGGGACGTGGGCTTCGACGTAGTTGCCGCCTTCGTCCAGTTGCGCGTCCGGGTAGATCATCACCGGCTCGCCGTTATCCGTCGTATTGAAGATGTATAGATAGCCGTCCGTATTCGTCTCTAAAGAGACGCGCACGCGGTCGCCCGTGCGAAATTCTCTGTCGGGGTCAACGCGAACGGCGTCGCCGTTGGCGTCGCGCATGAAAAGAGTGTAGCCGAGGCCGATGGGCCCGGACGTGGAGACGCTGGCCGTCGTCGCGGTGTTGTTTCTGGAAGCGGTCGCCGAAGTGTTGCCCGCCCCGACGCTCGCACTACTGTTTTTGGTCGCGGTTGTTCTGCCGGCGCTGCTGCTGCCGGTTCTGGCGGGCGGCCTGCGGCGGCGACGAGGAGCGCCCGTGCTGGTCCTGCCTGTGCTCGCAGAAGCGCTAACGGAAGCAGTCGGCCTGGAAGTAAGAAACGCGCCGCGCACGCCCTCGTCTTCGTCCTGCGCCTGCGCGCACACGAAGACGCCCGTCACGAGCGCGATCAAAAGCGGAAAAACGTAAATCTTGAAACGCATCAGTAACTCCTGTCTGAATCGAATGGGACAGAGATTTCACTGCCCTTAGTTTGTTAGATCGCGGAAAGATGGCCCAACGCTCGCGGCGTCAAGCGCAGGCGCAGAGACGAGAGAGAGCGCGCGTGTAGCTTGGCTCATACAGTGGACGGAAAGCCGCTTCGTCATAAGACGAGCATCTTATTTATGCTCGATGCGTATATCGAAGACGACGGGCTCGTCCTTGGCTCTCGCCGGAGGCACTTTAACGGACACCATCGGGTCTACGCCATTACCATTGACGACGGCGGTCGTGGGCGCATTTGCCTTATGCTGCGCCTGAAATTCCTTAAACTCGGATTGTTCTTCATCGGAAAGCTCGCTTCCGGCCTCGGCGTTCAGGAAAGCGAGGGAAGAGAGCGGCGTCGGCGAAAAGATGATCGTCCAGAACTCCGTCCCGGCGGTTTTGTCCAATTGAATCCAGTTGCCCTCTCCATCAGGGAAAGCGTAGTCCTCGCTCGCCGTGACCTCGTTGGTCTCCACGCCCGAGGCTTCGACGGGCTTGGAGGTCAAAAACGTGGTCGGCACGTTCCCTTCCCCGGGGCCGACGATATATAGATAGCCGTCCTCGCGCGGTGTGAAGTGGAACCTGAACTTCTGGCCCGAAGCCAGAGGAACCACGCCCGCCACATGTGCTGACGGCGTGCCCTTGGATGCCGCCGCGACCTCAAGCCAGTAAGTGAGCGTCTCTTTCGCTTCCGCCGCCGCGTTCGGCACGCTCGTATCCTTGCCCGCATCCGTGGGCACATCCGTTTTAGTCTCGGTTCCGGCGGGCTTCTCCTCCTTCAAACGGCTCCAGATAAGGACGCCGCCGCCGACACCGACGAGCAGCAGAAGACCGAGCACGCCCGCGATGATCGGAAGCGCGAGCGAGCGCCCCTTTGGCGGCGGCTGCGCTATGGCTGGCGTGTAGGAAGGCGTCGGAGCATAAGAGGGCGTCGGCTGCTGCGGCTGTTGCTGCGGCGCGGGCACGCTCGCGGAGAAGGCCGAAGGATTTGTCGCAACCGTCGGCATCGGAGGCGCGTTGTGATGCGTGCTGGACGGACTGGGCCCGGGCGTAAACTGCGGCGGCGGCTGCACGGTGGGCGGTGCAGCGGCGTCCGGCTGCGAGGATTGCGAAGACTGGGCGGATGACGATTGTGCGCCTGCACCCTGCCTTGGCGGCGCATCGAGGGTCATGATGGTCGGGGCATGAACGTCTGCATTGGTGCCGCGAGCCTCCGACAGCTCGCCGGAAACCGTCGCGGGCGCATTGACGGGGCCAGTCGTCGCCGTTGTCTGCGGCGAGGCGGTCGCCTGCCGCGCGCCGGAAGTGCCAAGCTCCTGCATCAGACCGGCCTCGACGAGCGCTGTGTGCAGCTCGCTGGCCACTTCCCCGGCGGTTGACTGCCGTGCGCTGCGGTCTTTCGCCATCGCACGCGCAATCGTGCGGCTGACTCCCTCGGGCACGTCCGGCATCAACTCATGTAGCGGGGGCGGCATGACCGACACATGCTCGCGTCGCAGTTCTTGCAGGGTGCGGCCCATGAAGGGCTTACGGCCTGCGATCAACTCGTAGAAGACTGCGCCCAGGCTATAGATGTCCGCGCGCCCGTCAACCTCCGTGCCCCCGTCGTGCGAGACTTCGCCCCACTGCTCGGGCGACATGTAGTAGGGCGTGCCGAGGACCTGGCCTGCCACAGTGAGGGCCGTCGTGCCGGAAGCGTCCGAGCCCGCCACCTCGCTGATCTTGGCGATGCCCAGGTCGAGCAGCTTGACGAAGGGCTGCCCCCCGTCCGTCGGCTTGCCGAGCATGATATTTTCGGGTTTCAGGTCGCGGTGCACGACGCCCTGCGCGTGCGCGGCATTGAGCACGCTCATGACGGGCTCAAGCGTGGTGAAGGCGTCAGCCGGAGTAAAACGCCCGCGCGCCTTCAGTTCCGCGTCGAGCGTGTGGCCCTCGACGTATTCCATGACCATGTAGATGAGACCGTCGCTCGTGGTGCGAAGGTCGTAGACGGTGACGGCGTTGGGGTGGCGGAAGCGGCGCGCGGCCTGGCCTTCGCGGCGAAAGCGGCGCAGCCATTCGGCGTTGCTGCGCATCTGCGGCGGCAGGACTTTGATCGCCACGCGGTCGCCCAAAAGGATATGTCGCGCGCGATAGACGGCCCCCATGCCGCCTTTGCCGAGCAGCGCTTCGACGTGATACTGGCCGTCGAGCACCTGGTCCACGATGCTCGTCGGGTCGTTTTCGAGCACTTCGCCGTCGAGCGCACAAAAGCTCGTGCCATCTTCATATTTCGCGTTACAGACCGGACAATACTTCATGTAATTATTTGCTGGCAGTGATTGCTAACCGCAGTACCACCCTCGGATGCCCCGGTTTGATGAGATTCCAACAGCGAGCCGCAAATTCTTTCTCTTCAACTCGACGAGCGCGTCGGGCGGCGGACGAGAAGATTTTTGACAGGGCTACAGTGTAGCACGCCCCGCGTCACGAAAAGCAAGGATGAAGGATAAAAGAATGATGAGCGTCATTCAAAGCAGAATCTAACAGGGAGGGACAGAGATGGTCAGGATAAAGACTAACAGCAGGATGAAAGATGAAAGCACTGCTGCATTGAGCTTTCATCTCTTCTCCTTATCCTGATTATGCTGTCCATCCCTGTTAATTCTCTTCTTTCCGCCTTTCACCTACGTCTTACGTGTAAATCTTCTCGGCATATTCCTGAACCATCCGGTCGCTGTTGAAGGCGGGCACGAGCGTCTCAATCGAGCGCTTCATCATAGAGACCCAGCGATGCGGAATCCCGTCGGCCCCGCGCTCGTAGTAGAGCGGCACGACCTCGTGTTCGAGCGCGTAATAGAGCGATTCGGCATCACGCGCATCCGTCTCTTCAACCTCCGGGTCTGCGCTCAGGTCGCCGATGGCGAAGCCGTTCGTGCCGTCGTAGCCCTCGACCCACCAGCCGTCCAGGATAGAGAGATTGAGCCCGCCGTTCATCGCCACCTTCTCGCCGCTCGTCCCCGAAGCTTCCAAAGGTCGGCGCGGGACATTGAGCCACACGTCAACGGATTGGACGAGCTGGCGCGCGATCTCCTGATCGTAGTCCTGTAGGAAAACGGCGCGATGCCTGACCAGCGGGTCGTATTTCCAGAGCGCCAACTGCTGTAGAATGAACTTCGCGCCCTGATCTTGCGGATGAGCCTTACCGGCAAAGACGAACTGCACGGGCCGCTCCGCGTCGTTGATCAGGCGCAGCAGGCGATGCGGGTCTGTCAGGAGCAGGCTCCAGCGCTTGTAGGCTGCCACGCGGCGCGCGAAACCGATGATGAGCGCTTCCGGGTCGAACATGGCGCGCGCAGACTCCGTATACTCCATGCTCTCGTTGCGGGCCAGGCGCGCGTGAAAAGAGCGATGACGTATGAAGGAGACGAGGAGCTGTTTTTGCATAAGGTGGGCCCGCCACAGCTCTTGGTCGGAAATCCCCTCGACGCCCTCGCGCCAGCTCTCCCTGTCGCTGATGCGCTGCTGCCAGTCGCGGCCAATGTGTTTTTCGTAGAGCGCGCGAAGCAGCGGCGAGACCCAGGTCGGAGCGTGCACGCCGTTGGTGACGGAAGTGATCGGAATCTCCTCCATGGAGGTGATCTCGGGCCACATCTCCTGCCACAGCGCGCGCGAGACTTCGCCGTGCTTGGCACTCACCCCGTTGGTCGAGCGACACATTCTGATCGCCAGCGGAGTCAAACCGTAAGCCTCCTTCTCGTCGCCCGGGCGCACACGTCCCATGTTCAGGAACTCGTCGTGCGAGAGCTTGAGCGATTGCTCATAGGTCTGGCCGAAACATTTGGCGACGAGCGCCGGGTCGAACTCGTCATTACCGGCGGCGACAGGCGTATGCGTGGTGAAGACGCAACGCTCGCGCACGATTTTCGAGGCATCGCTAAAGCCGAGTTCGGGGCGCGTCTGCATCAGTTCGCGGGCCAATTCCAGCGTGAGGAAGGCCGAGTGTCCCTCGTTCAAATGGTAGACCTGCGGTTCGACCTTGAGCGCGCGCAGCAGTCGCACGCCGCCGATGCCGAGCATCATCTCCTGAACGATGCGCGTCTCGCGGTCGCCGCCGTAGAGGTGGCCCGTCACCCAGCGATCAGTCTCTTCATTCTCCGCAATGTTGGTGTCGAGCAGGTAGAGCGCGACGCGTCCGACGTTGACGCGCCAGGCTTGCGCGCGCACGGTTCGCCCGCGCATCTCGACCTCTATCATCAGCGGAGCACCCGCCTTGTCCGACACCTTGCGAATCGGCAACTGTGACGGGAAAGTCTCGCCGTAGTGCTCCTCCTGCCACCCATCGCGCCTGAGTCGCTGACGGAAATAGCCGTAACGATAGAGCAGCCCGACGGCCACGAGTGGAAGCCTGAGGTCGCTGGCGCTCTTCAAATGATCGCCAGCCAACATGCCAAGGCCGCCGGAATAGAGCGGCAGCGAATTGTGTATGCCATACTCGGCGCAGAAATAGGCGACGGGCCGCGCGGGCGTGACCATCTTTTCCTTGTCGGTCGTCCACGGCCTGTTATCGGCCATGTACTCTTCAAAGTCCTCGGCCAGGCGCGCGACCCGCCCGTTGTAGACGGGATCGGTCGCCATCTGCATGAGGCGATACTCGGACGTTTCGGCGAGCAGGCGACGCGGGTTATGCTCGCACTCTTCCCAGACAGCCGGGTCCAGGTCACGAAACACGGCGTTGGCGTCCGCCGCCCAGCTCCACCAGTAATTCCAGGCCAGGCTTTCAAGCGGGCGCAAAGGCAAAGGCAGAGCACGCCCGGCGGGCTGCGCCTCCAACTGTTCGATCTCTTCTGTTAGTTGAACCATCAATCCTACCTTGTCGAAGTCAGCGGTAACTAAAACTCTGATTATTCAAGAACACACTCATATCTCGCGGCAAAAAAAAGACGAGACGAACCTCACGCACGCTCCGATCATGATCGGCAAGAAAACGCTCGACGGCCTGCGCGGCGACGGGTGCGGCCTCGTCCGGCGGGTAACCGAACGCGCCGGTCGAGATGGCCGGAAACGCCACCGAATCAAGCTCGTGACGCGCGGCCACGGCGAGCGAGTTACGGTAACAGGCGGCCAGCAGCTCGCTCTCAAGCCCGTCATGACGACCATAGATAGGCCCAACCGTATGTATCACATGACGCGCCGGGAGGTTTCCGCCCGTCGTTATGACCGCTTCGCCTGTCGGCAAGCCATCCCTGTAGCGAGTCCGGCGAATCTCCAGGCATTCTTCCAGTATCGCCGCGCCGCCCGCACGATGAATCGCGCCGTCAACACCGCCGCCGCCCATCAAGGTCGAGTTGGCGGCGTTGACGATGGCAGCCACAGGCTGGCGCGTAATGTCGCCCAGGAGAACAAGGACGCGCCCACCCAGAAACTTATGTGTTTCTTCTTCCACCAATCAAAAGCAGTGACAAGAGACGAGCGACAAGCTATAAAGACGGGTTCTTTAAGCTTGTCACTCGTCACTGTTTTCTTCGTCCTCGCGCGGCTCGACCCTCACCTCGTCGAACATGTCCTGGCGCCGCAGAGCCTCTGCGATGCCTTTCGCTTTGTGCTCTGTGAGCGGGTGCTCTGGATCGGTGCTGGCAATCTCGAACAGCCGCTCGTCCAGCATACGCACGCCGAGCGAGCCGAGCGCGACGCCCGGAGTGACCTCTATCTCGCCCATGTTATGGATACGAAAACGCCCTGTCTGCTCAACCCAGTCTTCGATAAACGGGTCGCGCAGCGCATGCTCGGCTTCTGATTCGGAGAGGTAAGCACCTTCCACGATGAGACAGTATTCGCGTCCGCTATTCGTCTTCATGGCACAGGCCGGGGAAGCGCCCCTCCCGATAGTGTCAGAAAAGCTGTTTCCAGGGGGCACGAAACTGTAACTTTACCACTGCCGGGCGGCGAGCGCCAAAGTGTGTGAGGGGTGAAGAGTTTTCGGGCCGAAAACAGAGACGCTGCCGGAGGAGGGCTTCCTCCGGCAGCGTCTCTCATCAAGATCGCGCTTTAAGCGCTCGGTCACTTCTTGCGGGCGGCGCAATTCCAGGATTAAAGCTTCAGTAGGCCGTTGTCGTCTGCTCATTCAGAGTCCGGCTGAAGCGCTCGAAGTAGGAATCGAAAGTGACGAAATTCGTTCCCTGAAAGAAGGCGCGACCGCCCGTCTCGCTCGATAAGCGATGGAGCGCGCCCTGGCCATAGATGGCAGCCGAGCTGTCGAAGCTCGTCACGCCCACCGTCGGCGCAAAGAAAGAATAGACGGCCACGTTCCGGCGCTTGGCTTCACGAACCGCGCGCTGCATGTCAACAGGGTTGACGATAGACGCTATATCATCGCCGCGCGAAGTATCCAGGCCATCCGAGATGAGGAGAACCGCATTGCGATTCTTGCCCACGGAATCGAAACGACGCAGCGCCTCTATGACTCCGACGTAAGGATTATAGGGCGTGCCGCTCGCGCTCGCCCTCGGAATGCGAAGCGCACCGGCGGCCTTCTCAAGATCGTCCGTGAAGGGCTGGCGCACTTGCAGCGACCCGCTCGTGATGTACCCGACCATCACACGCGAGCCCGCGGGCAAAGCGCGTATAAACTCGCGCGTCACCTTCAGCTCCGAGCCGACGCGAGCAACCACGTCGTCCTGTATGAGGACGGCCAGATTCAAAGGCGCATCAACGTGATTGACGCGCGCAGCCTTCTTCCCGTCCCGATCAGAAACGCCCGTAGAGGCGAAGGCCGTTGGAGCAACGAAAGTTGCGGCGACCAGGACTAATGCCGCGAAGAACGAGAGCATTTTTCGTATATTTAACATCTCTTTTACCTTTCCCCTTGTCTTTCAACTGTCGGCGAGCGAGTCTCCAAGACTCCCTTTCCGCTCTCCTCTTTCAGAGCGGCGCGCAGGGCTTTTAATCTCCTCTCGCGCTTGAACCCGCCCATCTCAGAACCCGAATTTTTCGTGAATTAAGATGCTCTTGCGGCCTCAAAAGTGGCCTGGCAGAGGGCTACGAAGCGAGGATGGGAGGAAGGAGATAAGCGCAAATCGGAGAGACCGCGCTCAGGCTGACAGATGGCTTGACAGTGTCTTTGGCCTTCGTTTATTTCGGCGCGTGGAGCGAGCAGACGCCCGCCGGGTCGCAGGGAGGCGGGACGCCGAAGAGCTTGTAGCGGCGGGCGGCGATCAAGCGATAAGAGAGAGCGCCGAGGCTCGTGAAGGGCCAGACGGAGAGCACTGGCGCGAGCAGACGCCAACCCGGAAGCACGCGCATCACGGAAACCCATGCCCTGTAACCGGCAGACCATCGCCCGTCAGGAGTGCGCGCGTGCATCTCTTCATTCAATTCCTGAAACGTATAGGGCGCGGCGCGGCTCAGGACTTCAGGGTCGCGGTAATCGAGCCAGAGGATGCGATGATGACGATCAAAAGGCTCGACGCGCGCACGCATCCACTGGCAGAGCGGACACTGCCCATCCGTATAAACTTCCAGTTGCCCGGCTTCGCTCATCTGCCTCTCTACTCTTTCTTAAAAAGCGCGAAGTTCCATTTGCCGCCTTCCTGATTATTCCCTTCGCCTTTGATTATCTGTCCGTCGATCTGGCCCTGCCAGACGGAGTAGTAGTTGCCGATCACTATCTGGACGTTGTTGCCCGACTGCTTCCAAGTGCCTTTGACGGTCCGGGGCGCGGTGACGCCGTTCTGAAGAACTTTGATAATGTAATTAAGCTGGCCGTCCTTGAGAAATTCCACAGTGTACTCGCCCGCCTCAGGACTGCTCCCGGCCCATTTCGTGCCCACCAGCGAAGAGCCAGCATCACGCGGCGTCACTTCGACCGCCGTGTCTGCGGTCGCAGCGCTGGCCGTCGCGCTCGTCTCGTGCATGTTCGCCATGCTGGCTGCGGCCTTTGCTCCCGGCACAGCGATCACCAGTTCGTCGGCGCGATAGCCTTCGATAACTGCGAAGGGCTTCTGCTCCTTACCCGGCCCCAAATCTTGCAGCACGCGCTTAGGCACACGCTCCTGCAAATACTTCACCAGGCTGGCCAGCGTCACTTCGCCCCTCTCATTGGCTGCCCCGCCCTTGAGTGCTTCGACGAGCAGCCAGGTGAAATAGCCCTGCTTCTTCTCCTTATATTCGTAGGCACGCTTTCCGACCTCTGTCGCATAGAGCGTAGCGAAAGCCTTGACCTCGCGGTTGCGCAGATCGAAATTGAAGCCGCGTGTGTAAGCGGCGGTCAAAGGATTATCCGCATTGGCCCGCCCGACGGGGTCGTTTCGGCACGCATCCAGAATCATCAGGACCTGGCTGACGCCGATCTTCTTAATCCGCTCTTTAACCTGTGTGACGTTGATGGCGGTCTGTTCGAGTAGGTCAACGTCGTTGCTGACCTGCGAGTCCGAAGGGAGCAGGAATGCCTGCCCGCCGCGCTCGATGCCGTGCCCGGCGAAAGAGATAAGCAGCAACCCGTCGGGCGGCACGACCGCCGCCATGTTTGACAACCGGCGCAGAATGTTACCGCGCGTGGGTTGGCGCTCGGCTGGCTGGTCGGAAGCGAGAAGCGTCACCTGATCGCTGGGGAAGCCCGCGTACTGGACGAGCGCGTTGGCGAGCGTCCTGGCATCATTGCTCGCGCCGCCCAGAGTCGTGATCTGCGTGTCTGCGTACTGATCGACTCCGATCACCAGAGCATAACGCTTAGCGCTGCCCGGCAGAGTTTTAATGGGCACGGACGATTGTAGATTCAGGCCCCGCTCATTGTTCTGCCCGCGCGCGTTCGTTGAGAACGTGCCAAATAGCAGTAGCAGCGCCAGACCTGTTGCCAGCCTACTGGTTGCGTTTAAGCGGATGGGTCGGAATGTTAAGTTCATCGTTTCACCTGTGCGAGCATTTTAGCACGAAAGATCATGAAGCGGGCGCGAGGCTCAAGGATGTCTCGAAGTCTCCTCGGTCAGAGCGGGATAGTTTTATCACGAAGCATGCTCAAATGAACGCGCCGCATTGATGTAAAATACTGGACGAAAGGCGTGCTCAAAATTTGCCCACAGAAAAGCTGTAAGGATTTCAGCCTTGCTGCGACTAATGGTTGGGGGAAGAACCGAAATCGCTCCCGCGACCGTATTTAACGGTATGAAGCCGGTCGCGGGCCAGGAGCTTGCCGGACAGAAGAGATCGAGAGAGATGCTGATTAAGAGGGCCGACGATATTAAATCGAGCGAGATTACGGATAAGAAGGTTTACCTGAGCCGTCGTCTCTTCATGCGCGGGGCCGTGCTTGCCGCCACGACCATGGCGACCGGCGCGTTCTATAAAAAGCTCAACCCGCCTCCGCCTGTGACCAGGCCGGGAGAGAAGTTCGCGGAAGTGCAGAAGAGCACGCTGCTTGCGGGAGCGCCGCCCCTTGGCGAGAAGCTGACCTCCTTCGAGGACATCACCAACTACAACAACTTCTACGAGTTCTCGACAGACAAGCGCTCTGTGGCCGAAGAGGCCGCCGGGTTCGTCACGCGCCCCTGGGCAGTCTCGGTCGAAGGCCTGGTCAATAAGCCGAAGAAATACGATCTGGACGACCTGTTGAAGATCGCGCCGTTAGAGGAGCGCGTCTATCGCTTCCGCTGCGTCGAGGGATGGTCAATGGTGATCCCCTGGGTCGGCTTTCCGCTCAACAGGCTTCTTGAACAGGTCGAGCCGAACTCGCAGGCACGCTACGTCGCTTTCGAGACTCTCTACGACCCCCGGCGGATGCCGAATCAAAGGAGAGGCGTGCTCGACTGGCCCTACGTCGAAGGGCTTCGCCTGGACGAGGCTATGCACCCTCTGACGATTCTGGCGAGCGGCATCTACGGCGAACAGCTTCCCCCTCAGGATGGTGCGCCCGTCCGCCTCGTCGTGCCCTGGAAGTACGGCTTCAAAAGCATCAAGTCCATCGTCAAGATCAAGCTGGTTGACACGGAGCCTCCGACGACCTGGAACCTACAGGCCGCCAACGAATACGGCTTCTACTCGAATGTTAACCCGAGCGTCAGCCACCCGCGATGGAGCCAGGCCAGAGAGCGCCGCATAGGCGAGTACGGCATGAGAGAGACGCTGATGTTCAACGGCTACGCAGATCAGGTCGCGCAGCTATACGCCGGCATGGACTTGAAGCGTTACTTCTAGCAGCACGGGGCCGTCAAGAGCATGAAAGATACATGGTTCGCTAAAATCGTACTGTTCATCAATAGCCTTGTGCCGCTCGCGCTGCTCGGCTGGGACGCCTATCACAACAGGCTCGGCGCGAATCCGCTTGAGTTCGTGACGCGCACCACGGGGATGCTGACGCTCGTCTTCCTTTTGATCTCGCTCGCCGTCACGCCCGCGCGCCAAGTCACTGGCTGGAACTGGCTGACAAGGTTTCGCCGTATGCTCGGGCTCTACGCCTTCTTCTACGGCTTCCTGCACTTCGTCACTTATATCTGGTTCGACCGCTTCTTCAATCTCAAGAGCACGGCCCAGGACATCATCCAGCGGCCCTTTATAGCCATCGGCATGCTCAGCTTTTTTCTGATGGTCCCGCTCGCCGTCACTTCGACCAACGGGATGATTAAACGGCTGGGCGGCAAAAGGTGGGCACGCCTGCACCGTCTCGCCTACGTGGCAGCCGCGGGCGGCGTGCTTCACTACTGGATGCTCGTCAAATCCGACACGCGACTGCCCGTACGCTTCGCCATCGTGCTCGGCCTACTGCTCGGCTATCGCCTGTTCGTCAAATACCAATCCTCACCGCCTCCGCCCACGACTATTCGCGCAACGCCTCGCTGACACTCTCTTCGAGCGATAGGCGCAGAAGTCTGCGGCAGTCCGAACTCTCTGCACGCCGCGCGAGCCCGCCGCTCGCTTCATTCGCACGCGACATTCCCTATTGACTTCCGTCGGCTCATTGTCATAGAAACATAGCGAAGCGCTCAGCCAGGCTCTCAGCCCCGAAGTTAAGACGAAAATCGAAACGGGAGATGGAAGATGACTTACGTAGTCACGGAATTGTGTGTGGACTGTAAATACACGGACTGCGCTGCGGTCTGCCCCGTCGAGGCATTTCACGAGTTGCCCGACAGGCTTTATATCAACCCGGAGACCTGCATAGATTGCGATGCCTGTGTCCCGGAGTGTCCCATCGAGGCCATCTTTTCCGACGCGGCGCTGCCCGAACACTACCAGGAATGGCTCGCCTTAAACGCCGAGGCGGCCAATTACCCGACCATCAGCGGCAAGATTCCGGCCCTTCATGGGCCCAACTGCTCAGGCCCTCCCGAAGGGTAACCCGCTTTGAACATGAGGACATCCGCTAAGCTCTTATGACTGGCCGGTGTTCTCGTGGAGCGCTCCGGCGCTTTGGTGCGCGCCAGCTATGGTCGGTATGGCAGCAGGAAGACATCCCAGGCCCAGCGTCCGGCCTGCGCTCCCTTCACATCTCTGACCTTCGCCCGATACCGAAACCAGTTGCCATACGCATCAACGCGCTTCGACTTCCTATAGCCAAGCTCCATGCTCGCTATCCCCAGTTCTGGCAAGGCGTGTAGCTCCTCAGGCTCGGAGATGCCGTTGTGATTGGTGTCCTGCCATAGCTGGAAGCTGTAGAAGATTGTGTCAGAGAAGTCTATTACACCGTCGCCGTTACCACCATTCTCTATCTTATCGAGTTCAGCTAGAGCCGTGAAACCATTAGGTGCCAGCGATGGCGGTTGAGGTGTGAAGTTGCCGAACAGCTCTCGACCGTTGTCAATTAGGCCATTAGCATTGCGATCTAAGGCGATGAAAGCATCGTCGGAAGAGACCATTGTCCAGGAAAGTCTTTCTTTAAAACCATTGCTATCAAGATCGAATTCGACGCCCCCGGCATTATCTGTGAGCGAGAAGCCGTCGCCTGAGATGTCTATGATTATGGGTGACATCTGACATTCTTTAGCGTCGCCTACCTCCTGAAGACACTCAGCGCAGGAATCTTGCTCGACCCTATCCTCACAAGGGGTCGGTGCGGGTGTCGGTGTTGGACAACCTAGCACGTAGTATTGAGACAGGATTGTATTATTATCACATGACGATGGAGCCGTCGGTATATAATTTCCCGTCTCATTCACATTTGCACCACCGTTCATTATAGACATCAGTGGCAATTGTGTCTGCGGATGCTCAAGGTGCATCGTATGCCCGAGTTCATGTAAAGCTACTTTGAAGTAGACCGTCTCGTAGCCGTTTGTCGAAGCACCTGGTTGAACAGGCGCATTGGGATCATAAAATTTATCAAAGGTTCTGGGTATGATGCAGGCAGGATTAAATGTGATAGTCGCTGATAATAAGCCATCTCCATAAGATGAAATAGAATCAAAGCGTGCCCCTTCTTCAGGATTTAGAGCTCCATTCTGGGAAAGTAGCGTATGAGGATAACTCGTTCCCGGTGGGGGTGGCCCAGGCAGAAATCTCACACCCGACCCATTATTCATATTAGCACTATAGAAAATACCTATTGCCTGTTGAATCTGAGTTCTCTCCTGCGAGTCAGTGATATTAGTGCTGATCGTGTAATAAACGGTCGCGCATGGAGGCCAGAAAGGTTTTGTGGCAACAGTTGGACACCCTGAAGATTGTGCATAAACAATTAGGGTAGTAATGACTATGGACGCCGCCAAGCAAGCCATAGTTATTAACAGCGATATGGAACGATAGTGTGTGAAGTGAGGTTTCGTCATGATAGGCTTCTTCTGTTCTTTTATCTAACGCAACTATTGAGGGTTAAGTTACGGATTTTGTTGACAAATGAGGAGGCATCCTTTTCCCTCTCCAATTCGGCGGGAAAAGTCTCGTCCGTCAGCTTGACGAGTTCGTTGCCGGTGAGCATGAATCCACCTTCGCTTCGGAATGTTTCATAAGCACCTGTCGCAGGGATAAATTTCAGAAAGAGCAATACCCGGCTGCCCATCTCAAAAGGCTTGTAGGATAAATCAATACCGCGAATTATCCTGCCGTTAAGTTCAATAGCGCCTCCCGGCCTGGTAACGGTAATGTTGCCTTGAGGATTGATTAGAACCGCAGCGTTATTCTTTAAGACATCTTCGACAATAATTTCATAGTCTGTGAAGGTGAACTCTCCATTCTCGGTGAGTTGAGAAACTTTATCTTTGACTTGACCGATCAAGATGGTATCGGAATCGCATGTCATACCCCTCAAAAACTGATTCAAATTAAAAGGGGGCGCAGATGTGCTGCGTGGCTTGTCGCCGCTGCTGATCGTCACCTCTATGTCACCATGACCCCTTAAATCACGCAGCTTTTGATCTTTTCTATACGCATACTTTGGCGAAAAAAGCCTGCTGTGCTCTCGCTGCTTTCTTGTCATGACACCTTCTTGTACTGGCGACGGATTTTCATTTCGCGTGGCTACCTGGCTATTTTGACCTTGGCTACGGAATGCAGCAGCCGTCACGATAAGCGTAACAGTCAAGATCGAGCATAGTACGATTATGTTTTTCCCCGATATTTGCATGCGGAAATTCCCTTCAATTATCACCGTCAAAGTTGCACTGATAAGTTGAATTTACGTTATTCTTGTTGGCGAGAGAATTAAGCAGGAGCAAGACTCTTGAGCAATGAGGCTCTCGCCTAATAAATATAGAACGCCAACAAAATAGACTTTACAGATAACGGCTGTCAAGAGAATCATTCTGGCCGGAATGAGAATTCGCAGGCCGCTTTTGGGGATTTTCGTGATCGCAGCTACTCGTCAAGCTTTGCTGAAACAAGAGCACCCGTTTAGTCATCGGATACCAGGTCGCCATCGTCTGCGCGCTCGCTTGCTTTTCCCCTCCGCGCTCGGATAAATTAGCCGCCAAACGGAAGCGCATCCCGCCCAATCATCTCGGACGTTTTCAACCGACCAGAGGGATGGCCCCGCGAGCCCTTCATCAAAACTCGTATGTCTGAAAGGAACTCTCTTCAAACGCCATGAAAGCTTATCCAACCGAACAGATCAGAAACCTGGCCGTCATCGGACACGGCGACGCAGGCAAAACGCAACTCGTCAGCTCCATGCTCTACGTCGCGGGCGCGACCCCCCGCTGGGGCAAGGTGGACGAGGGCACGACCGTGACCGACTACGACGAAGATTCTATCGAACGCAAGATCACCCTCAACACGGCGCTTGCGCATCTCGAACATCGTGAGACGAAGATCAACCTCATAGACACGCCAGGCTACGCCGCCTTCATCGCACATGCGCGTCCGGCCCTGCGCGTCGCCGATTGCGCGCTCGTCGTCGTGGACGGCGTTGGCGGCGTTCAGGTGCAAACCGAGAAGACCTGGGCCTACGCCAACGAGTTCATCCTCCCGCGCATGATGGTTATCACCAAGCTGGACAAGGAGCGGGCGGATTTCGGCGCGGCCCTCGACAGCGCGACCGGCACTTTCAGCCGCGCCATCGTTCCCTTCACCCTGCCCATAGGCCGCGAGAAGGATTTCAAGGGCGTCGTGGATGTCGTCCACATGAAGGCTTACGAGTTTGACGAGAACGGTAAGGCCAGAGAGCGCGAGTTGCCCACAGAGGGGCGCGACGTGATTGATAAGACGCGCGAGCGCTTGATCGAAGTCGTCGCCGAATCCGACGACGCGCTGATGGAGAAGTATTTCGATCAGGGCACTCTGGCCGACGAAGATTTGATTCCGAATCTCGGCAAGGCCATCGCGCAGAGCCGCCTCTGTCCCGTCTTCGCCGTTTCCAGCACGACCCTCGTCGGATTACAGACCCTGCTTGACGGCATAGTGGATTACGCTCCCGACCCGGCTCATCACGAAGCCGAGTACGGTTACGGCAACGCCGACGGCGACGGCGACAAGATCGCCCGCAAGTACTCTGACAGCGAGCCCTTCTCGGCCTACGTCTTCCGCACGGTCGCAGACCCCTTCGCCGGTCGCATTAACGTCATGCGCATCATCAGCGGCCATGTGCAGCATGATGCCAACGTCCTTAATTCCAAACGCGGCGCGCAGGAACGCCTCGGCGCGCTTCATACCATGCAGGGCAAGCAGCTAGACAAGATCGACAGCGCGCACGCGGGCGACATCATCGCCTGCGTCAAGCTCAAGGACACGCAGACGGGCGACACGCTCTGCGACAAGGCAGCGCCTATTGTCTACGACGGGGTGCAGTACCCGGAGGCGGCCATAGCCTTCGCCATCGAGCCCAAATCCCGCCAGGACGAAGAGAAGATCAGCGTCGCCCTGCACAAGATTTTAGAGGAAGACCCGGCGCTGCACTTCGACCGCGACCCGCAGACCAAAGAGTTCCTCCTGGCAGGCTCGGGCCAGCTTCACGTCGAGACGGTGATTGACAAGCTCCGAAAACGCTACGGCGTAGAGGTCGCGCTTCACCCCCCGAAGGTTCCCTATAAAGAGACAATCACGCAGCGAGCGGAGGTGCAGGGACGCCATAAGAAACAGACTGGCGGGCGCGGCCAGTTCGGCGATTGCAAGGTTATCTTCGAGCCTCTGCCGCGCGGCGGCGGCTTCCAGTTTGAAGACAAGATTTTCGGCGGCGCTGTGCCGCAGAATTTCCGCCCCGCCATTGAGAAGGGCATCGTCGAAGCGGCTTCACAGGGCGCTGTGGCAGGCTACCCGCTGATCGACTTTAAAGCCGTGCTCGTTGACGGCTCCTATCATACGGTTGATTCCGACGAGCACTCTTTCCGCGCGGCGGGCCGCAAGGCTTTTCGCGCAGCCATCGAGAAGGTCAAGCCAGCCCTGCTTGAGCCCATCATGGATGTCGAGGTCAGCGCCCCGCAGGAGTACAGCGGCGACATCATGGGCGACCTCAACTCGCGGCGCGGTCGCGTGCAGGGCATGGAGACGCGCGGCAACCAGCAGGTCATCAAGGCTCAGGTTCCAATGGCCGAGATGCTCGATTATCAATCGAAGCTCAATTCGATCACGGCTGCGCGCGGCTCATACCACATGCAGTTCTCGCACTACGATCAGGTTCCCGGCCAGATCGCGCAGAAGATCGTCGAGCAGGCCAGGGCCGAAGGCAGAATCCGCGCCGAAGAGGAAGAGTAAAGAGGAAGCAAGCAATCATGGTACAGCAGTTGGCCAAGCACTGGATTACCGTTGATGAATATGAGCGCATGGGCGAGGCGGGAATCTTTCGACCGGATTCCCGCCTGGAACTGCTCGAAGGTTCAATCTATGAGATGTCATCAATCGGAAGCCGTCATGCAGCTTGCGTCAGCTTTCTCGGCAATATCCTCAACCGTCAATTCGGCGACAGGTTCATTGTCCGCTCGCAAGACCCGATTCGACTCGACGATTTCTCAGAGCCGCAGCCGGACATAGCCATCCTGCATTGGCGCGATGACTTTTATCGTCACGCGCATCCGGCTCCCGCCGATGTGCTACTGGTGATCGAAGTCGCAGACACGACGGTTGATAGTGATCTTCGTATCAAGATTCCGCTCTACGCGAAGGCTGGCATCAGCGAAGCGTGGCTCATCAACTTGCCCGCAGAGCGAATCGAAACCTGCGCCGAACCGGCGGGCGGCGCATATCAGATCATCAAGCAGATCAAACGCGGCGAAGAAGCGCGGTCGCACGCCATCCCTGAGCTGATAGTCAGTGCCGAGGCTGTGCTCGGGTAAAAACTCGTCAGGGTATCTCACCAGCCGGGCGGGACGGAAAACTATTGGATTGACGCCCCTCTTGGTATAACATGGGCCGGTCGCGGATCACCCGGATTCCGCAACTCTCACGGTACGCGCTGCGAAGGTTGGATTTCAGCCTTCGCCTTTCCCGGCAGGCAACCTCGATCAAGCAGGGTAACCAGATAGCCCGGCGTGCCTGCTCTTCACGATTGCCCGATAGCGAGCAAAGAAAGGGGATCATGACTGACCCCACGCTCATCACTTTCCCGCCCAGCCTGGATAGTGAGCTAGCCCGCTTTTTGCTAACACACTACCGGATTCCACACCGCGAGCAGCGCCATGTGATAATCTTTTCCTCTTTCGCCACGCTCTGGCACGGCTACACGGTGCGCTTTCCGCTTTTCTACGACGACTCTCTGCGCCTCAACACCGTGCGCAAGATAATCGACCACTTCGACCCGCTCAGCACGCCGGAGCGCAGGCTCATGCCAGCCAGCGATGACCCGAAGAGCATCGAAGCTGACTGGACGTTCTTCAACAACACGCTGGGCTCGGCCACCTCCGTCTTCGGTTACTACCATCTGCTGCCGCACCGCGCGGTGATGATCCGCCCGCTCAGCGAAGGCGCTCCGCCGTTCGAGGTCAAGGCCGTGCGACTGGCTTATCCTGTCTTCGCGGGCCTGCTGCGCCTGCTGCTGCGGCTCACAGCCGAGCACGCGCAAGAAGCGCTGGCTCAAATCAAAAAGGTCATGGAAGAGGTTGACAAGCGTCTCGCCGCGGGCGGGCCTTATCTCATGGGCGAGCACTTCTCGCTTTCCGACATGGCGTTTGCCGTCGCTGCTGCACCCGTCGTGTGGCCGGACGAGTACGGAGGCGCTTTACCTGCCTTTGCCGAAACGCCTCCCCAAATGCAGGCCGCGATCACGGAGATGCGTGAGCACCCGTCAGGCCAGTTGGCCCTCAGAATCTACCGCGAACGCAGAACATTGGGCCACTGACTCTCCGCCTATTGACATCGTGACCGAACTGGAATAATTTCTTCACGCCCGCAAGGCATCAGCTTCAGGCTGGCCCCCCCAAGAGCCTGCGCCCGCACGCACTTCTTTTCAGTGGCCCGCCCTATAATTTTCCGCATTGCGTCCGGCATCAAGATGCCCCGATCAAAGGAGACTCAAGAAAGTCATGAGACGGAGAATCCCCTATCTCTCAGCAACCCTGTTCTATCCCATCCTGATCGCAGCCTTCGTCGCGTCGACTACAACCTACTCAGTGTTGGCCCAACAGCCTGGCGGTAACACGACGGCACAGATCAGCGGCGGCGTATCCGCCAATCTTTCTATTCCCAAACTGGACTTCCTCTCGCCGCTTGAGAGCGAGATCATCGCCGAGATAAATCTCGCGCGGGCCCAACCGCAAGTCTACGCTTCCTATCTTGAGGAGATGAAGAAATATTATATCGGCAACCAGATACGCCGTCCCGGCAGGCCCGCCGAGGCGACCGTCGAAGGCTTGAGCGCCCTTGAGGAAGCGATCAACTTCCTGCGCGCCGCGAGCCCTCTGCCGCCCCTGCAAGTCTACAAGGGCATGTCTCTGGCCGCGAAAGATCATTCGCGAGACCTGGGCACGAGCGGCAACACCGGACACAAGGGCAGCGACGGCAGCACTCCCAACGCGAGGGTCAGCCGCTACGGGGACTGGACGGTTAACATCGGCGAGAACATCGTCTATCAGGCGATGACGACGGCCAGGGAGTCTGTGATGGGCCTCATCGTAGATGACGGCATCGCCACTCGCGGCCACAGGAAAAATATCTTCGACTCGACCTATCGCGCCGCCGGAATCGCCCTCGGCGAACGCACGAATCTGGGCACGCTCTGTGTGATCACCTTCGCCGGAGGGTTTACGGACAGAGCGGCTGCGGCTGTGCAGGCAACCAAACCGGCTGCCCGGAAATATTGATAGCGTCGAAGGCGCTTCAAAGCAGAATCAAACAGTGATGGACGGAGATTGTCAGGATATAAGCAGAAATCATAACTGACTGAGTGCGTCTGTGCTTTTCTTATCCTGACCATCTCCGTCCATCCCTGTTAATTCCCTCCTCACGTCTCTTTCTTCTCCGCAAAGAGGTTGCGAAACTCGACGGAGCGCTGGCGCAGTTCCAGCCAGTCCTGAAAGATCTCCGGCTGTCTGAGCCAGACGCTGAACCATTCGGCTATTTCAGCCTTCTCGGCTCGCTTTCTCGCGTCCACGCTTTTATTACGCGCGATCATCTGCGCGCGCTGCTGACCCTTCCGGGCCGTCTCGCGTACGCGGCGCAAGCCCTCCTCGTCACGCGTGCGCTCGAACTGCCTGCGCAGATTTTCCAGATTCCTGATGGAGTTGGCGGCCTGCGCGAAGTCTGAAAACTTCAGCACATTACGGAACATCGCCTCGTAAGGGTCGGTCGAGCGCTGTTGCGCATCCATCTCAAGCACTTCGGCGTGGCGCAGCTCCGCGCCCTCGTCTGCGAGCAGCCGAGCCACGCGCACAGGACTCTCGACCGCGCCCGGCCCGAACCTTTCGCGCACCGCCCGCTCGATCTCTAACAGCTCGGTTGCACCCACCGACTCGCAATCCAGATGCTCCCATACCTCGATCATCAAATCGCGTTTCGTGCGCGCCTTCCATTCGCTTCTCTTCATCACACCCGCCAGCTTACGATGACGAGAAAGGGCGTGACAAGTGACAAGATAATCGCCGACAGGCTAAAATAACCTATCGCTCGTCACTTCGGACGTGGTATGCCAACCATCGCAGACGCGCTCACGGCGCTACACACATATTTCGGTTTTGAAGATTTCCGCGAAGGCCAGCGCGAGGTCGTCTCCGCCATTCTCGAAGGCCATGATACGGTCGTCGTGATGCCGACGGGCGGCGGCAAGTCGCTCTGCTACCAGTTGCCGGCGCTGATGTTGGAAGGTGCGACGGTCGTCGTCTCGCCCCTCATTGCCCTGATGAAAGATCAGGTGGACGCGCTGCACGCGCGCGGGCTTCCCGCCACTTTCATCAACAGCTCGATCACCTTTGAAGAGCAGAAGGCGCGCATTCAGGCTTTACGACGTGGGGAGTATAAGCTCGTCTACGTCGCGCCCGAGCGCTTTCGCAGCGCGCACTTCGTAGAGACGCTGCGCACGGCCCGGATCGCGCTCTTCGCAGTGGACGAAGCGCATTGCATCTCGCAGTGGGGACACGATTTTCGCCCGGATTACCTGCGTCTGCGCGAATCGGTCGAGTCAATCGGACGCCCGCAGATCGCCGCCCTGACCGCCACCGCCACGCCGCATGTGCGCGCAGACATCATAGAGCAGCTCGCTTTGAGCGACCCGCGCGCCTTCGTCAGCGGCTTCGATCGCCCCAACCTCTCCATCAACGTCGTCCATACGCAGAAGGAGCGCGAGAAGATCACGCACATCAAGGCGCTCGCCTCCAAGCACGCTGGCGGCTCAGGCATCATCTACACTTCGACGCGCAAGGCCGTCGAACAGGTGACGACGAAGCTGCGCGCGGCTGGCCTGAGCCTGGTCGCCTATCACGCCGGGATGGAGGACGCCGAAAGAACACGAGCGCAGGAAGATTTCATGGCCGCGCGCGCGCAGATGATCGTTGCGACCAACGCTTTCGGCATGGGCATAGATAAGCCGGACATACGCTTTGTCGCGCACTACCAGATGCCCGGCTCCATCGAAGCTTATTACCAGGAGATCGGACGCGCCGGGCGCGACGCTCTGCCTTCGACCTGCACGCTCTTCTTCAACTATGCGGACAAGCGCACGCAGGACTACTTCATCGAAGGCTCTTACCCGCCGCCGGACATCGTGGCGCGCGTCTACCAGGCCCTCGTCGCCACCACTCAAAAGCGCATAGAGCTTTCCGTGAGCGAGATCGCCGCTCGCGCCGGGGTGCGTAACGAGATGGCCGTCCAGTCGGCGCTCATCATTCTCGAAAAGGCCGGGCACATAGAGCGCGGAGCGGCGAACGAGAACCGCGCCTCGCTGCGCCTGCGTATGCCTCCGCACAAAGCGCGCGAGACGGTGGGCACGCGCGACACGCGAGCGCGGCAGGTGCTCTTCGGGCTCCTCGGCGGCTACGACGTAACGGAGCGTGCCGAGACGGAGCTGGACACGTCGGAGCTGGCCGACGCCATTGGGCTAGACCATCAGGCCGTGCGGCGCTCGCTTGCTTCGCTCTCGACCTCCGGCGTCATCACCTATACTCCTGGCCGACGGACGCGCGGCGTCCTCATGCTCGACGAGCAGCCCGTCAATACCCTGCGCATACGCCCGAGCGAGATCGCGCGCCGCGCCGCGCTCGAACAACGCAAGCTGCGCGAGGTCATCAGCTTTTGCTATACGGAGAACTGTTATCGCGCCTTCATCCTGGATTACTTCGGCGACAGGCGACACGCCGCCAACTGCGGCACATGCGGCAACTGCACCTCCGAAGCCAGAGGCGCGGGCGGGCGTGCTCGGCAAAGCGGCGCTCCTCCGATGGAAGCGGCCACGGAGCTTGACGCCTTCCGTATGCAACATGTGCCCGTCGCGCTAGACCTGGATGATGAGCTTCAGAGACAGACGCGCATGCGCGAGGCACGCGAGCGCGCCGAGTCGGTTCAGGAAGGGACGGAAGCGGGCGCGGTCGGCGTCACACAGGCGCGCGCTTTGACCGAGGAGGAACGCTTGCTGGTGCGAAAAATCCTGGCGTGCGCGGCTCGTATGCAGGGCCGTTTCGGTAAGGGCTTGCTCGCCGCCACGCTTCGCGGCTCGCGCGCCAAAAATATCACGCAGGCCGGGCTCGATCAGCTTTCAACCTATGGCATCCTGGACGACATGACGCAGGATGAGCTGATGATCTACATAGACGCGCTCGTCGCCTCCGGTTGTCTGAGCGTGGCTGGCGGCACTTATCCGACAGTCTCTCTATCCTCGCTCGGCAATGATGTCATGCGCGAGCGCGCGACCGTTGAGCTGGCATTGCCGCAGACCCCTTTAAGCTCTATAGCGACGACGGCGGTCGTGGCCGGACCTGTTGCCGCGCCGCGCAAACAAGTCAACACGGTCGAGGAGACTTACGCTCTCTACGCCGAAGGATTATCAATCGAGGAGATTAGCGAGCGGCGCGGACTAACCGAGATTACCATCGAAAAGCACCTCGCCGATTGCATCACGCGCGGCCTCGCCTTCGATCTTTCACAGCATGTCTCGGAGCGTGATCGCGCGCTGATCGAGATTGCCGTCGATCAACTGGGCACACAGCTATTGAAGCCGCTGCGCGACGCGCTGCCTCCGCACATCAACTATCGCATGATTCGCTTCGTCGTCGCAGACCTTCAGCGCGCAGACGAGCAGCAGCAGAGCGTCGAAGAGAGCGCCTGAGCCTTTCCCGGCCAGAGAGAGAGAGACACAGAGCGCTTGACCGTAGCGCCACGCACGCCTCATCATCACACCTCATCATTTGCTCTTCAATCAACCAAGGAGATTTCCACATGAGCCGTAATACGAACACAGACCCGCCGCAACCGGGCGAGCCTCTGCCGCAGCCGGGTGAGCCGAGCTTACCGCCAACCTTGCCCCACGACCCGCCCGAGCCGGGCCCATCCAATCCCGAGCCCCTTCCGCTTCCTCCCGACACGAACCCTTCGCCCGCCGCCCCGGTTCGTGAGCCGGACAGCCCGCAGCCCATCGGCGACCCCACGCCCTCGGAGCCGACACGTCTGGCTTAGTTTGAAGGAAAGAGAATCAACGGCACTCCTGCCAGCTTCCATGACACTTGAGATAAAACGTCTTGAGCCGATAGCGGTTTGCAAGTGAGTGCGACCACTGGGCCCACAGCATACAGGTTCAGGTCAGTACCGCCTGCGCTCTCGGGCGGGTCTCAAGCATCGCCGTCACCCGCGAGAGAGCTTTGGCGGTACTGACCTGTCTACTGCGCTATAGGCTCGCGCGCGGCTCTTAGCAGCTTTGATCTTCACCTCTTCCCGGCGCGAGAGTAGAATAGAGTGGCGCGGCGCTTCCTCGTTCCGACCAAGGCGCAGGCGCGGGTGAAGAATGAGCGAGACAATAGGTTATAGAGGCCAGAACATCACACAGGGAATCGCGCAGCAGGGTGTGACCGATTACCTCTTTGAGATTGCGCGCGCGCTTGAGACCAGGCCGTTCAAGCCGCATCCCCTCTTCGCCAATGGGCACGCGCAGACGCTCGCCGGTTATGCCTGGCCGCGCCGCCCGCTCCTTCTCTCAGGGCGCGACGATGAGGAGCGCACGTTCGAGGTCGAGCCGAACGTGCGAGTCCTGGCTCACTGCCGCTGGCAGCGGGCCGCGCAGCCGCAAGAGCTACCCACCATGCTGCTCGTTCACGGGCTCGAAGGTTCGAGCGCTTCGCGCTATATGCTCGGAACCGCAGCCAAGGCTTACGGGCTCGGCTTCAACGTCGTACGCCTGAACCTGCGCAACTGCGGAGATACGGAGCATCTTACGCCGACGCTCTACAATAGCGGTCTGAGCGGCGACATTCGCGCCGTCATCAGTGAGCTCATCGAGCGCGACCGCTTACGGCGTATTTTTCTCGTCGGCTTTTCGATGAGCGGTAATATCGTGCTCAAGCTGGCGGGCGAGGACGCGGAGCGCGCGCCCTCGGAGCTGGCGGGGGTTTGCGCCGTCTCGCCTTCGGTTGATTTAAGCTCCTGCGCGGAGGCCATCAATCGCCGCGCCAACTGGGTCTACCAGCAGAGCTTCCTGCGCAGCCTGCGCCGTCGCATACGCAACAAGCAGAGGCTCTATCCACAGCTTTATGACACGAGCGACCTGCATCTGGTGCGAACGATTCGTGACTTCGACGAACGCTACACAGCCGCCGACGGCGGCTACAAGGACGCAGATGATTACTACCGGCGGGCCAGCGCCCTTCCGCTCATGGACTTCATACGCGTGCCCTCCCTGATTATTCACGCGCAGGACGACCCCTTCATTCCCTTTCAGCCGCAGCTTGAGGCTTCCGCCAGCAGCAATCCTTACCTTCTGCTTCTGGCCCCGCAGCGCGGCGGTCACGTCGGCTTCGTCGCGGCTGACGGCAACGACGGCGAGGATCGCTTCTGGGCGGAGAATCGCGTGGTCGAGTTTTGCCGCCGCGTCAACGAGCATCTGTCGTCATGATTACGAGAAGAGTTGTGCTCGTGCCCCGAAACGTCTAAGCTATCAGGCAAGCCTTCAGCGAGAAATAGTTCGGCGGCGAGGATGCGGAAAATCCGAACCTTCTGCCATCGCGCGCTTGACTCTTTAAATTGTTCTGGCTGATGGCCAAAGTGCCTGGATAAATGATGGTTACTATCGCCGGTCTGTTAGCTGTTTTCCTGCTCGTGCTGGCCAACGGGTTCTTCGTGGCCTCGGAATTTGCCCTGGTGGGCGTGCGCCGTTCGCGTATCGCCACGCTGGCGCAGGGCGGCGACCGCCGCGCCGCGCGGCTGCTCGGGTTGGTGGACAACCTCAACGCCTACATCTCCGCGACGCAGCTCGGCATTACTCTCGCCTCGCTCGGCCTGGGCTGGCTGGGCGAACCGGCTGTCGCGCACCTGCTCGAAAAATTGCCGTATCTGGACAGGCTGCCTCCCGCCCTGATGGAGACGCTCGCTTTCGGCATCGCCTTCACGATCATCACTTTTCTGCACATCGTTCTCGGCGAGCTTGCGCCGAAGACGCTCGCCCTCGAACGCGCGGAAAGGGTGGCGATGGCGATAGCCTGGCCGATGTTGATGTTCTACAAAACATTTCGCTGGCCGATACGCCTGCTTGATTGGGCGGGCACGCGCACCGTGCGCCTCTTCGGGCTTCATCCTTCCGCCGACCACGCTTCGATCTATACGGCTGAGGAGTTGCGCCAACTGGTTGACATGTCCACCAAGAGCGGGCATCTGGAAGCCGACGAACAGAAGATGATCAATCGCGTCTTCGACTTCGCCGATGCGGAAGTCCGCGAGGCGATGGTTCCGCGCACGGCAGTCTTCGCGCTGCCGGTGACGGCGACGATAGAAGAAGCAGAAAAAGCTTTTTGCGAGACGGGTTATTCAAGGGTCCCTGTCTACCGCGACCGCCTGGACGAGATCGTCGGCGTGCTCTTTATGAAAGACCTCTTGACGTGCCTGCGCGACGGGCCCGATGCCTTCTCAATGGAGAAGGTGCTTCACCCGCCGATGTTCCTTCCCGCCACCGTCAGGCTCGGCAATGCGCTCGCGCAGATGCAGTCGTCGCGCACGCACCTGGCCTTCGTCATAGACGAGCACGGCGGCATAGAGGGCTTAGTCACGCTCGAAGATTTGCTCGAAGAGATCGTCGGCGAGATCAACGACGAGTATGACGAGGAAGTGCGCGCACAGATCGTGGAAGATAACGGCACATACCTTCTGGACGGGATGCTGGCCGTGCGTGATGCGAACCGGCGATTCAACCTGCATCTGCCGGAAGAAGCCGGCTACACGACGCTCGCGGGCTTCCTGCTCTCGAAGGCCGGTCGGCTGCTCCGGCAGGGAGAGTCGGTCGAACACGAGGGCGCACGCTTTACCGTCGAGCGCGTTGACCGCCGCCGCATACGCCGCATACGCCTCATCCCCTCGACGGACGGAGCGTCCGGGAACAGCGCTTCAAGCTCCGCTGCGCTCTTGATACCCTCTGCATGCACATCACTGTTCACTGCTTTGTTATAGAGCCGATTGCGAACTTTACGGATGCTGCTCAGGTCAGTACGGCCCAAGGGTCGCGGGCGGGTGATGCCGCAGCTTGAGACCCGCCCGCGACCCTTGGGCCGTACTGGCCTTACTTCCAATCGCAGGCTCGCTCTAGGTCTGGATTCAGGGCAGACGATGAGCGGAGCAAAGCACGCGCAGGTTGTAGGCGTTGGCTGTTTTGATAAGAGAGGGTCAGAGCTTGAGGGCTTTGACGGCAGGGCATTTCCTCATGCAGCGTCGCCTTCAGAATAGCGATTTCAAAAGGTACCAGGCTCCCACGCCGAGGCCGATCAGCAGCAGCACGAGCACGCCCAGGATGGTGAACACTGCGAGCTTGAACTTCCTATATCTTCCTTCATCTTTACCAGCGAGTGCGTCCTGTGGGAAGTAGGGCGGCGGCGTGAATGTTGCCATTTTTTTAGACTCTCCCTCTGATGCCTGCCTGAGCGGGAATTGACGCCCGTTGTTTTAAGCGGAATTCATTATACAGCTTGGAGGGACGATTGCGGAGGGAGGAGGGGTGATTACGCGTCCGTTTCGGGATCGCTCTGTTTGGTCTGCTCGCCTTCTTCTTCGCCCGCAGCCTGGTCACTTGGGCCAGCTTCTTCCCGGCGCTGAAAATCTTCGGCGGGAGCGTGATAGGCGAAGACGGCATCCTCGTCCGAGGAAGGCAGCACGCGCGCGGCCAGGTCTTGGAGAAGGCGGCGGATGCGGCCAGGCTCTTCTTCGGTCGAAATGGCAGGAGCGGCGGTTTGAGCCGTGCTGGTCTCTGTGTCTAAGCGTATGAGCTGCGAGGTGGCGTGGCGACAGTAGCCGCAGGCGACCAGGTGCTTGATGATCGGCGCTGATTCGGCTTCGTCCAGGCGTCCTTCGACGAAGGCGTTGAGCGCGTCTTCATCCAGGTGCGCGTCCATGAGCATGGGCGGAGCAACCATCGCGCGGCTTTGTAGATGCTGATGGATCATACGGCGCATGGCCTCTATTTCTCTGTTGCTCTTCGGTCGCGGCACTCCTCGAAGCCTCCCTTAAATTGACGGCTCTTCAGTCTGGCCTTTGCCCAAGCTTTCCTTGGATTCGGTCTTTAAGTGGCGGCGCACATCTTCGGGCGCGAGGTCTTCGGTCGCAAGCCCGATGCATACTTCTATCTCCGCGGGGCTGAGGCCCCCTTTGTTCTCCAACTCCGTGCGAAAGTGGTCCAAGACTTTGGCGTAAACTTTTTCCAGCCAGCGCATCACGGTGGACTCGTGGACGCGCGCGTCAGGCACGTTCGAGCGCCTCTTCGACTGTCGCTGAAACCAGCGGCGCAGGGGCGAAGCGGGCTCTTCGACGAGCCGCGCAATCTCTCTCAGCTTCAAGCCCTCGACGTGGTAATAGAGCAGCAGGAGCTTCTCGTGATCGTCCAAGGCCGCCATCGAAGAATCGAGCGCCGCGAGCGTCGCCGACTGGTATCGTTCGCGCGCGATCCTGTCCACCATCGCCCCTTCGCCTCCGCGCGCCTCTGCGCGCCAGCCCGGGCGATCCTGCGTCTCGCCGCCGCCCTCCGACCAATCGTCCACTGAAATCTCGTCGCGGCGTGCGCGGTGCAGGTCAATGACGGCGTGCCAGACGACCGTGCGCAGCCACCCGCGCAGTGTGCCACGCCCCGTGTAGGTGGCAAATTTAGATTGGCGAACGCCATCGACGACGCGCGTGCCGAACAACTCGACGTAGACCGAGTCGATCACCTCCTCGGCATCGACCTCGGCGCTGGCCAGGTGTCGCGCGATGCGCTCGATAAAGGGGCGATAGCTTTGATCGAACTCCCACCAGGCATGTTCGTTCCCCTGAGCACAGGCGAGCGCCAGGTAGAGGTCATGGGTTTGAAGCTCGCCCAGGAATTGACGTATCTGGTCGGCCGAGGGTGCGTGGCCGTTGACGTGATCGATCAAATACTTATCGACGGCCGTGCGCAGGGCTGAGAGGAAATCTTCCGGCGAGACGCCGTAATTGGGCGCAGCCTCGCGGCAACGCGCGTAGAGCGCATTGACATCGGCGGAACAGTCGCCCAGGGCGACCTCAAGTTTTGCGAGCGGCACGGTCGTCACTTTAGCGAGCGTGATTATAAATTAAACCGCGCGTTTTCGCATCACCACTTTCGATTGGCAAAGATCACGCCCCGGGCGGCCGCCGCGAAATCACCCCTTGATCGAATGTCCCGGCGAGCGGCGCGATTCGAGATCGGCGGGACGCCATCACAGCCCTTCGCCCCTCGGCGCGCAGGTGAAAGTCATTTCGATTTTCTCGATTGAGCAGGTCTATAAGGAAAGCGCTGGGCCCCGCTCATGCCAGTTTGGACGGCGCGAGCCAAAAAGTTTTGCGCAAGATAAATGATTATTTTAAAGGAAGAGGCGCGTTGAAGCTGAAAAGGTTTTGCGAGAACTTATCGTCGCCGCATCGGACGCCGCGAGGGGGCATCTCGCCCGGGGACTCCAGCCCGAAACCGTTGCGCGCCCGCAAGGGCCCTATTTTTCCAGCCTCTTCAAGAGGCGTTCGGCGTGGTTGCGCGCGATGAGCGGCAGTCGCTCGTCCATGTAAAGCTCGCGCAGGAGAGGTATGAGCTGCTGCGGGTCGGAGAGACCGTCCCTTCGGAGCATATTGTCGAGCTGATCCATCAGCTTCGGCGAATTGAGCGGTTGATTCTCGCGCGAGAGGTTGATGTCGAAGATAAAGATCGCCTGGTCGGCCGCTCGCCTGTATTCTTTGGTCAGCGCCTCAGCGTCAGGGTTGTGCGTCCAGTTGAACTCGGCCGTGCGCGTGCGCGTCCCCCGCGTCATGCGCAGGAACATAGTGCCCATGTGCGGGAACTGCTTGTTGGCCTGATAGTCCGTATCGGAATCTAAAAACCGCAGCGCTTCCCACAGGGCCACGATGCGTGCGCGCGCCGCCGTCGAGAGGGCCAGCGGTTCGACTATCGGTTCATCCAGCCCCTTGCGCTCGAAGGAGACGGTGCCGCGCCCCTCCGCGTCGTGCTCGATGACGATGTGGCTGACGTAGAACTCCGGCTGCTTGAACTCGTAGGCGTAGGTTACAGCGCCCGCTGCGTCTTCCGATTTGGCCGGGGCTGTCGAGGCGGCTGGCGTTTCAGGGCGCGCTCGCTCGTTCTGCTTGACCGCCGGCCCATTCTGCGCCGCAGCGCAAACAGCCGCGCTCAGGAGGAGCGCGGCAACAAAAAGACGCGAGCCTATTTCTATCTTCCTCACTCGAATTTCACGGAGACAAGCTTGGAGACGCCGACCTCCTCCATCGTCACGCCGTAGAGGGCGCGCGCCATCTCCATCGTCCTCTTATTGTGCGTGATGACGATGAACTGCGTGCCTGCGGACATCTGCGCCACCTTGTCCGTGAAGCGCCCGACGTTGGCCTCGTCCAAGGGGGCGTCAACCTCGTCGAGCAGGCAGAAGGGCGAGGGGCGATAATGAAATATGCCGAGCACGAGCGCGAGCGCCGCCATGGCCTTCTCGCCGCCCGAGAGCAGCAGCACGTTTTGCAGGCGCTTGCCGGGCGGCTGCGCCACTATATCGATGCCCGACTCCAAAACGTCGTCTGCGTCTATCAAGCTCATCTCGCCGCGACCGCCGCCGAACAACTCCTGGAAGAATGCGCCGAAGTTGCGATTGATCTCCTCGAAGGCATGACGGAAGCGCTCGCGCGAGCGTCGCTTGATCTCACGCAGGGCCTCTTCGGTCGAAGCGATGCCGTCGGTGATGTCCTTGCGCTGCCCTGTCAGAAACAGCAATCGCTCCTCGGCTTCCGAGAGTTCTTCGA
>DASVQM010000031.1:0-8251 GCA_036389095.1 Pyrinomonadaceae bacterium | reverse complement strand
TTTAACAGGATGGTCAGGATGAAAGACTAAAAGCCGGATGAAAGATGAAAGCATTGCTGCAATGAATTCGGTCTTTGCTCTTTCTTCATCCTGACCATCTCTGTTCATCCCTGTTAATTGATTGCTTTCATCCTTCCACCTTGTTTTTAAGGAGGAACTATATATGAACACGTTATGGCAAGATGTGCGGTATGGATTTAGGATGCTGTTGAAGAGGCCGGGCTTTACGGTGATCGCAATCCTGGCTTTGGCCCTGGGGATTGGTGCGAACACGGCTATCTTCTCTGTCGTTAACGGCGTGCTGCTGAGGCCGCTGCCCTATGAAGACCCTGACCGGCTGGTGCGTATCTCGGAGTGGAGCCAGCAGGTTCCGGGGATGTCCGTCTCTTATCTGAACCTGAAAGACTGGCGCGAGCAGAACACAGTCTTCACGGCCATCGGCGCGACGCGTTTTAATAGCTACAACCTGACGGGCGTTGACGAGCCGGAACGATTGCAGGGCAGGGACATCTCCGCCAATTTTTTCGACGTGCTCGGAGTCAAACCGGCCATGGGCCGCAACTTCTTACCGGAAGAAGATCGTGCCAACGCCAATCCGACGTGCATCTTGAGCTACGGGCTGTGGCAGCGTCGCTTCGGCGCAGACCCGAAGATCATCGGCAGAGTTTTGACGCTCAACAGCGAGAGCTACACTGTCATCGGAGTGATGCCGAAAAATTATCGTTTCGGCTCGCCGACGGATGTCTTCGTCCCGATGGGTTTGCGTGAGGCGGGCGAAATGCTCAACCAGCGCGACAATCATCCCGGCATCTACGCCTACGCTCGCCTTAAACCGGGCGTCACGTTCGAGCAGGCGGAAGTCGAGATGAAGAGTATCGCCCAGCGGCTCGGGCAGGCTTATCCGAAAGAGAACGCGGGCAACAGCGTGACCCTCATACCGCTGCGCGAATATTTCGTCGGCGATATCCGACCATCACTGCTCATCCTGCTCGGCGCGGTCGGCTTCGTGCTTCTGATCGCCTGCGCCAACGTCGCCAACCTGTTGCTTGCGCGCGCCACCTCGCGCATGCGCGAGATTGCGATTCGCACGGCGCTCGGCGCGGGGCGACTGCGCATCATCAGGCAGTTGTTGACGGAGAGCGTGCTGTTGGCCCTGCTCGGCGCAGGCGTCGGGCTGCTGCTGGCGCTGTGGGGCATAGACGTGCTCCGCACGGCGAGCATAGATGCCATTCCCACCACGGCGGAGATCAAGCTCGATACGAGCGTCTTCATCTTTACGCTCGCCGTCTCGGTCTTAACCGGCGTCATCTGCGGTCTGGCCCCGGCGCTGCAAACTTCCAAGCCCGATTTGAACGAAGCGCTCAAAGAGGGCGGGCGCACGGGCACGGCTGGCGCTGCTCGTCATCGCATACGCAACCTGCTCGTCGTCTCCGAAGTGGCTCTCTCTTTAATCCTGCTGATCGGCTCGGGCCTCCTCATCAAGAGCTTTCTGCGTTTGCGTGAGACCGAGACGGGCTTCAATCCTGATAACCTTCTGACCATGCAGCTCTCTTATGCGGCGGGCCGCGATGAGGGGCGCAAGGTGGCTAACTTCTTCGCTCAGGTGGAAGAGAGAATCAAGACGCTGCCCGGCGTCGAGTCTGTCGCCATCTCGACCGGAGTTCCTTTGCTTGGCGCCTCCGAGACCTCCTTCGCCATCGAAGGCAGGCCGCCAGCCGAGCCCGGCAAAAGACCCATGACGGTCATCTACATCACGACCCCGGATTACCTGCGGGCGATGGGCATTCGCCTCTTGCGCGGAAGATTCTTCACGCCGCAGGACACGCAGACGAGCCCGCTCGTCGCCGTCATTGACGAAGAGTTCGCACGCCTGCATTTTCCGAATGAAGACCCGATCGGAAAATATATAGAGGGCAGCAAGGAAGAGAACATCCCGCATCTGGAAATCGTCGGGGTAGTCTCGCACGTCAAAAACTACGGGCTCGACACGCCTGGGCCCGTGCAGTCCGAACTCTACTATGCCTGGAATCAGGCCCCGGACAAATTCCTCCCGCTGATGGCTGATCGCATGAGCCTGCTGATACGCACCTCCTCAGACCCGTCGGCCCTGACGCCTGCCGTCCGGCGAGAGGTGCAGGCCATTGATGCGAGCCAGCCCGTCTTCAACGTCAACACAATGGAACAGGTGCTCGCCGATTCGCTCGCCTCGCAGCGACTCTCCATGCTGCTCCTGAGCATCTTTGCGAGCGTGGCCTTGATACTGGCGGCGGTCGGCATCTACGGCGTGTTGTCCTATACGGTCGTGCAGCGCACGCACGAGATAGGCATCCGCATGGCCTTGGGCGCGCGCGTCCAGGATGTCTTCAAGCTCGTCGTGGGCCAGGCCATGACGATGGTCTTAATAGGCATCGGCCTTGGCCTCGTCGGAGCGTTCGCCATCACACGCGTAATGGCGAGCCTGCTCTACGGCGTGAGCGCCACAGACCCGCTGACCTTCGGCCTCGTCTCGCTATTGCTGGCAGCCATCGCCTTGATCGCATGTCTGATACCTGCGCGACGCGCCACGAAAGTCGATCCGATGGTCGCGCTTCGGTACGAGTGAAAGGATGAAGGCGGAAGGTTGAAAGAAGAGAAGTAACAGGGAGGGACGGAGATTGTCAGGATGAAGAAACAGCGAAGACAGGTTCATCAAGCAATGCTTTTGTCTTTCGCTCTTCATCCTTCCGCCTGCATCCTTGCATTTGAGGAGGAACCATTATGAATACGTTATGGCAAGATGTGCGGTACGGATTTCGGATGCTGTTGAAGAAGCCTGGCTTTACGGTCGTCGCGGTGTTGGCGCTCGCGCTGGGGATCGGGGCCAACACGGCTATCTTCTCCGTGGTCAATGCTGTGCTGCTGAGGCCGCTGCCGTTTGCTGACCCTGAGCAACTGGTGATCGTGTGGATGGACAATCGCCAACAGGGAGTGAAGGAGGACATCCATTCCTATCCGAACTTTGTTGACTACCGCGAGCAGAACAAGGTCTTCGAGAATCTTGCGGCTTACAGAAATGCGAGCCTGAACCTGACGGGCACGGGCGAGCCGGAGCGCGTCCTCGGCGCTGCCTCGACGGCCAGTTTCTTTGAAGTGATGCGCGTCGCTCCGGCAATCGGTCGCGCCTTCTCGGCGGAAGAAGACCAGCCGGGCCACGATAGCGTTATGCTCATCAGCTACTCTTTGTGGCAGAGACGCTTCGGCGCTGACAAGAATATTATCGGCAAGAGCGTGGCTCTGAGCGGCGCGACGCGGACTGTGATCGGCGTCATGCCGCCGGACTTTCGTTTCCCCGCGAAGGAGACGGAATTCTGGATACCGCTCGCGCCGCCTCCGCAGGTCAAAGATCAGCGCCAGGCTTTCTGGCTCAACGTCATCGGGCGACTCAAGCCCGGCGTGACGCTCGAACAGGCGCGCGTCGAGATGGCGACCATCGCCAAACGCCTTGAGCAGCAGTACCCTGACGCCAACTCCAATTTCGGCACGAACCTCGTTCCGCTGCGCGAGCAGACGGTGGGCCCGGTGCGCCCAGCGCTCCTCATCCTGCTCGGCGCGGTCGCGTTCGTGCTCTTGATCGCCTGCGCCAACGTCGCCAACCTGCTGTTGGGTCGCGCCGCCGCGCGCGAGCGCGAGTTTGCCATTCGCATGGCGATGGGAGCGGGCCGTCGCCGCATCGTTCGCCAACTGCTCGTCGAGAGCCTGCTGCTGGCTGGGATGGGAGCAGTGCTGGGCATCTTGCTCGCGGTCTGGGGCCTTGACGCTTTGAAGATGATGATGCCGAGCGATATGCCGCGCCTTGATCAGATAGGCGTGGACGCGCGCGTGCTCTCGTTTACGATCTTGATCTCGTGCCTGACGGCCTTGCTCTTCGGCCTCGCGCCCGCGCTGCAAGCATCCCAGCCGGACTTGAACGAGACGCTTAAAGAAGGTGGCGGCAAAGGCGCGACCAAGGGCGTGCGTAGCCGGCAGATGCGCCGCCTGCTGGTGGTTTCGGAAGTGGCACTGGCGCTGGTGCTGCTCGTCGGCGCTGGCCTGCTCTTGAAAAGCTTCAGCCGTCTCAGGGATTTCGATCTGGGATTTCGCCCGGAGGGTCTGTTGACGGCGAAGATTCAGCTTCCCGGCTTGAGATACCGTGAAGAAAATCAGCTCAGGGTCTTTCACCGGCAATTGATGGAACGGCTCGCGCACACGCCCGGCGTGGAATCAGCCGGGGCGATCACCAGCGTCTTTCTCAGCAAGACTCCGAACTCGACTTACTTCAGCATCGAAGGCCGCCCGGACTTTCTGCCCGGCCAGCGTGTCGAAGTGCCGGTCGATTCTATCAGCGCGAACTACTTTCAAGTGATGGGCACACCCATTATTAAGGGACGCGCCTTCAGCGAGCAGGATACGGAGAACACCCCGAGGGCCGTCATCATCAACGAGACGATGGCCCGCCGCTTCTTCTCGGACGTTGACCCAATCGGCCAGCGCATCAAGTACGGCGCTTCGAACTCGCCGGAGGACGAGAGCCCGTGGCGGACGATTGTCGGCGTCGTCGCGGACACGCGCCGCACGGGCTTCGAGTCCGAAGTGAGGCCCGAAACCTACCTGCCCATGGCGCAGGAACCGCCCGGCAGATTGACGCTTGTCGTGCGCGCTGCGGGCAACGCTGACCCGGCTGGCTTGGCTGCACCAGTGCGCAGCGCAGTGCAGGCGATTGACCCGGAACAACCCGTCTATGACATCAAGACCATGAGCCAGTGGGTCTCCGAGATCATCGCGCAGCGGCGGCTTAACATGATACTGCTCGGCACATTCGCTCTCGTCGCCCTCTTGCTCGCCGCCGTCGGCATCTACGGTGTGATGTCTTATGCGGTCACACAGCGCACGCACGAGATAGGCATTCGCATGGCCCTGGGCGCACAGCGCCGCGACGTGCTCAAGATGATTCTGGGCCAGGGAATGGCCCTCACCCTCATCGGCATCGGCATCGGCCTGGTCGGAGCATTTGCCCTGACGCGCTTGATGACGAGCCTGCTCTTCGGCGTCAGCGCCGTTGACCCGTTGACCTTCGTCGCCGTCTCCGCTCTATTGACGCTCGTCTCACTTCTGGCCTGCTTTATTCCGGCCCGTAGAGCGATGAAGGTAGACCCGATGGTCGCGCTCCGCTACGAATAGAAGGTGAAAGAAGGAATTTAACAGGGATGAAGAGAGAGGGTCAGGATAAATGCAGGAAGCAGGATAAAAGACAAAAGCATCGCTTGCTGAATGCTTCATCGCTTTTTCTTTATCCTGCTTATCCTGTCCATCCTGTTAAATTCCGCCTTTGAATTTTCTTTCATCTTTGCTACCCACGTCCTCGCTTTCTCACTCTAATACCGGGTTGCAGTAAAAAGATAGCATGTAACATCATGCGGTCAGTACCACTTGTGGCAGCGGATGGGTGATGCCGCTGCTTGAGAACCGGCCCGAGACCTGAGGGCGGTACTGACCTTTCTTTGTTTTGCAACCTGGTATCAGCTCTGTGGCCCCAGACCCTTCCGCAGGCACGCCAGCCGGGGAATGATACTTGCCTGTATTATCCATCGTTACCGTTTAGAGCGCTTGCTTGAGCCTTGACGTGCCGTCTCGTAAGGTCTGCTTCAGAGCACGACGGCCACTCTCCTTTGACGTTCGTCGGCGTCTCGCCGGTGTTGAAATCAGGGACTTTCGGGCCGGTTTTATCAGGGCTTGACGGGTGGGGGATGCAATCCGTTACCGGCGCTCTCGGACGAGCATACGAGGTTCGAGCGATGAGGGTTGCGAGTCTCAGATTTGGGATGGTCAATCTCGGATTCGAGAATTCCGGGTTTCGGGAGCGCGCGAACGGGGTTCTAGATTCGCGGTCGCAAATCCGAGACGTGAAATTTCCGAACGGCTTTATCTTTTCCCTTTCGGCAGTGGAGATGGTGTGATGGGAACGCTCTTGCAGGACTTGCGCTACGGTGCGCGCATGCTGGCGAAGAATCCGGCTTTCACTCTGATCGCAGTCATCGCGCTGGCGCTGGGTATCGGCGCAAACAGCGCCATCTTCTCCGTCGTCAACGCCGTGCTGCTGAGCCCTCTGCCGTTCGAGCAGCCCGATGAGATCGTCACACCGACGGGCGGCGAGCGCGACGGTATTGTTTCTTACCCTGACTTCCTGGACTGGCGAGACCAGACACAAACCTTCGAGCAGCTAGCCGCCTACAATACTGCCGGCACGCTCATCCGGGAAGGCAATGACCCGGAAGCCATCGTCGGCGCAATCGCATCTGCGGAGCTGCTGCAATTGCTCAAGGTCAAGCCCGTCATGGGCCGCACCTTCACGCGCGAAGATGACAGGGCCGAGAGCGAGCCCGTCATCCTTCTCAGCTATAACCTCTGGCAGCGACGCTTCAACGCAGACCCCAACATCGTCGGTCGTCGGCTCCGCCTCTCAAGCCGCACTGCGACCGTGCTGGGAGTGCTGCCCGTAGGTTTCAAGTTTCCCGTCGATGAGGGCCGGACGGACTACCTGCAACCGCTTGGGCCCAACATCGGTGAATATTTCAGCCGCCGCAGCGCCTATTTTCTCAAAGTGGTCGGTCGCCTCAAGCCGGGCGTGACCATCGATCAGGCAGAAGTAGAGATGCGTGCCATCGGCGCGCGCCTTGAGCAGCAGTACCCGGACGAGGGCCAGAGGCTCGGCGCAACCCTCGTCCCCTTACATGAAGAGCTGGTGGGCCCGGTGCGACCCGCTTTGTTAGTGCTGCTCGGCGCGGTCGCGTTCGTGCTCCTGATCGCCTGCGCCAACGTCGCCAACCTGCTGCTGGCGCGGGCCGCCGCGCGCCAGAGAGAGATTTCGATTCGCACGGCGATGGGCGCAAGCCGCTGGCGCATCGTGCGGCAGCTTTTGACGGAAAGCCTCTTGTTGTCTGTGATGGGCGGCGGTCTGGGCCTGCTGCTCGGCTGGTGGGGCGTTGACTTGTTGGTCGCATCCATTCCGGTAGACATCCCGCGTTTGAGGGAAATCGGTCTGGACGCACGCGTGCTCGGCTTCACGATGGGCATCTCCGCCCTGACCGGAATCGCCTTCGGTCTCGCACCAGCCCTGCAAGCCTCGCAGGTTGAGCTGAACGAATCGCTCAAGGAGGGCGGACGCGGCTCGACCGATGGCCTCCGGCGCAATCGCGTGCGTAGCCTGCTTGTGATCAGTGAAGTCGCGCTCTCGCTCGTGCTGCTGATCGGCGCGGGGCTTCTGATTAAGAGCTTCGCGCGCCTGCGCGAGGTTGACCCGGGCATCAGGACGAAGAACGTGTTGACGACTGGGCTCTCTCCTTCTAAGGCGAAGTACCCGGACGCAGAGCAGCAGAAAAATTTCTACCGCGAAGTGCTGCGGCGGCTTGAGTCGCTGCCCGGAGTCGAGGCAGCCGGGTTCGTTGACCCTCTGCCACTGAGCGGCAATAGCTCGTCCGTCAGTTTTACCGTCGAGGGACAGGAGGTCGCCGCGGGAAAACAGCCCAGCTCCAACCGCCGCATGATCAGCCCGGGCTATTTCCGCACAATGAGCATCCCTCTACTGAAAGGACGTGCCTTCGACGAGCGCGACAACAATGATGCTCCGCCCGTCGTCATCATCAACGAGACATTCGCGCGCCGCTTCTTTGCAGGCGTTGACCCCATCGGCAAGCGTCTCATCATAGGCGCTGACCCGCGAGACAATCCGAACCCGCCGCCGCACGAGATCGTCGGCGTCGTCGGCGACGTGCGTCATCAGGGATTGGAAAGGGAAGCCGGGCCGGAATATTACGTCTCGTATCAACAGACTCCGCTCAGACGTGCGGAACTGGTGGTGCTCACCAACTCGGACAATCCTTCGAGCATGACAGCGAGCCTGCGCAACGCCATCAAGCAGGTAGATCAGGAACAGTATATTCCGCGCATTGAGCCGATGGACGAACTGCTCGCCGAATCCCTGGCCCGCCGACGCTTCAACATGATGCTGCTCGCAGTCTTCGCCGGTGTGGCGCTGCTGCTGGCGGCCATCGGCATCTACGGCGTGATGAGCTATTCCGTCACCCAGCGCACTCATGAAATAGGCATCCGCATCGCCCTCGGCGCACAGACTCGTGATGTCCTACGGATGGTCATCCGTCAGGGCATGACTCTCGTCTTGATCGGCGTCGGCATCGGACTGCTTGCCGCCTTCTCGCTGACACGCATCATGGCGAGT
>DASVQM010000030.1:0-27356 GCA_036389095.1 Pyrinomonadaceae bacterium | reverse complement strand
TCGTTGGACATGGTCATCAGAGAAGAGAGCCTGAGCGTCGGGTTAGGGATGAAGGGGCGGAGGCGATACGAAGAGAGGTATACGAACGAGAGGATTGAGGCGCAGTTTTTGAGTGCTCTCCAACCTTTGTTATGAGTAGAGTCGCCATCGTTGTCCAGCGCTGTCACGAGGAGATAGTGGGAGGCTCGGAATCCCTCGCCTGGCAGTATGCCACTTTGCTGAGGGAAGCATACGAGGTTGACGTGCTGACGACGACCGCCCTCGATACCACTTACTGGATTAACGCGCTGCCCGAAGGTTTGGAGCGGCGAGATGGCGTCGCTATTCGTCGCTTCAAGGTCACCACCGGGCGCAGCAATCCCTACTGGGGAAAACTTCATCATCGTCTTACGGAAAGCTTCAACACTTTCGCCGTCGGCAGGCGGCGCTCAGCAAACCTAAACTGTAATCTGCGTTGGAGCATCCCACTTCAGGAAGAGTTTATCCTTCACCAAGGCCCGCACTCGGAGCCGCTCCTGCATTTCCTGAAAGAGCGCTGGCGCGATTACCGCGCGGTTATCTTCGTGACCTATCTTTATCCGACAACCTATTTCGGACTGCAACAGATTCCGCCCCGGCAAGCGCTGCTTGCGCCGACCCTGCACGACGAGCAGCCGGCCTATCTCTCAGCCTTCAAGCACGCCGCCGAGCGTGCCCGCGCCATGATCTGGCTGACGGAGGCCGAGCGTCGCGTCGGCCTCAAGCTGTGGGGCGAATTGCCCGGCAGCGTCGTGGCGATGAGCATTGATACGCAGCTTCACCGCCCGGCCAGATCGCCATCGCCCTACCTGCTCTACTGCGGTCGCATTGATCCCAACAAGGGCTGCCCGGAGCTTTTCAAGCACTTCATCAAGTACAAAGCGTATCATCCCTCGAAGCTCAAACTGGTGTTGACGGGCAAAGATGATCTGGACATCCCCGACCACGCGGACATAGAGTTTCGCGGCTTCGTCTCAAACGAAGAGAAGTTCCGGCTGATGGCGGGCGCGAGCCTCTACGTGATGCCGTCGCCGAATGAAAGCTTTAGTATTGTCACGCTCGAAGCGATGGCCCAGCGGACACCTGTGCTGGCGAGCGGCACTTCGGAAGTGCTCTTTGACCACGTACGAAAGAGCGGGGCCGGAATGATCTACAGGGACTACGAAGGCTTCGCGGCGGCGCTGGGCGAGCTGCTGGCGGACAAGGATAAACGGGCGGAGATGGGGGCAAAGGGCAGAGAGTATGTGCTGTCGAATTATCAGCCGGAGCGTGTTCGGGCCGCGCTCATAGAGGCCGTAGAATCCTGCGGCGAGGAGCCAGCGCCGTCCAGAGGCGGCGGGCATACAAAGCCTCGCGTCGAGCGTGTTAAGAATGAAAGGGGCGTGACCGAATTGAATAAAGATGAGCTGCTGAACTCACCGCCGCTTCCTCTGCCGCAAGGCTGGACGGAGGCAGAGTTGCGCGAGTGGGTCGCCTCCGTGCTGGTCGAAGGCGGGCCACCCGCGGAGATGCGCGCTTACGCCGTCGAAGATTTCAAGCGGTTCGTCTACACGCTCGGGCTCGTTCCTGAAAAGCCGCGCCTGGACGTGCTTGAGCTGGGCGCGAACCCTTATTTCACGACGACTCTTCTACACAAGTTCAGGGACGCTCGTTTGCACCTGGCCAATTTCTTCGGCCACCCCGAACAGGAGGCCGCGCAAAACGTGACCATCGGCAAGACCGGCGAGGTCATCAACTTTCCTTACAAGCAGTTTAATATCGAAGAGGATACTTTCCCCTATGAAGATAAGTCTCTGGATGTCGTGCTCTTCTGTGAGATCATAGAGCACCTGCTCTCCGACCCCGTTCATGCCATCGTCGAGATCAGAAGAGTGCTCAAGCCTGGCGGCACTCTGGTCATCACGACGCCGAACGTCGCGCGCCTGGACAATGTCTGCAAGCTCATCGGCGGAGAGAATATCTACGACCCTTATTCCGGCTATGGCCCATACGGCAGGCACAACCGCGAATATAACAAGCACGACCTGCATCGCCTGCTCACCGTCAACGGCTTTCACGTCAATACTATCTTCAGCGCCGACGTGCACGAGCGATACGCAGACTCCTACGTTGACCTTGAAAAGATCAAGCCGCTGGTCAGACATCGCGCGCCCGACCTGGGCCAATATATCTTTTGCCAGAGCACTGTCAATGAAACGTCGGCGGCCTCGCCCGCCGTCCGGCCCGAATGGCTCTACAGGTCTTATCAGCAAAGCTGAGCGGACGCGGAACAAAGAGGCTCGTCCCCTCTGAAACTATTCCGCAAGGTCTCTGCGGACGAGAGGTGACAGGATGATTCCTTCGCATCTGACAGGTGATCGCACCACCTTGGAGAGCGTTTCAAGGCAAGGCTGCCAGACGCTCTACCTCGGCGATAAGACGGCGCTCTGCCGCGTGCTCGGCAAATACATCATGTTTGTTGACACGGAAGACATAGGCATCACACCGCATCTCTGCTTCAACGGCTACTGGGAATCATGGATTACGATGGCGTTGGCCCAGGCCGTCAAGCCCGGCTGGCGCGCGATAGACATCGGCGCGAATCATGGTTATTACACGCTCATCATGGCGGACGCGGTCGGCGCGGACGGCGCTGTGCTGGCCGTCGAGCCGAACCCCCGCCTCGCAGAGCTTCTCAAACGCAACATAGATGTCAACGGCTTTCCGCGCTCGACCAGGCTGCTCTCGAAAGCCATCTCGGACGAGAGCGCAAGCCGTGTGACCTTCGTCATTCCCGAAGGTAATCGCTCGATGAACGGGACGCTCTGCGGGGCGGGCGCTCCCGGCGATAAGGTGTTCGAGGTGGAGACCACGACGCTCGACGAAGCCGTTAAAGACTGGCCGCGCGTTGATTTTATCAAGATAGACGCCGAGGGAGCGGAAGAGGGAATCTGGCGCGGGATGCAGCGCACGCTGGAACAGAACCCCGCGATCACAATCATTATGGAAGTGAACGCGCTGAAGTATAGAGACCCGCGCGCCTTCATCCGCCAGATTCTGGATGCGGAGTTCAGCCTCCGCTACATAGATTACGAATCCAACGTCAAAGAGGTCAGCGAAGAGCAGCTCGTAAGCAATCCTTCCGGGTTTGACTGGATGCTGTTTCTGCGGCGTGATTAGAATTGAAAGTCGCTCTCGAAAACCAAGCGGCCAGGATGTCTCAGGCAGAATCAAACAGGATGGACAGGAAAGAAAGGATGAAGGCGGAAGGATGAAGGATGAAGTGAAAGCCTGCAAGACAGGGAAGCACTCCTTTCATCCTTCATCCTTCCGCCTTCATCCTTGCCTTTCCATCCCTGTTAATTTCTTTTCATGAATTTCAAATCTTTGCTCGGCCCTCTTCTTCATCCGTCGCCGGAGTTAAAGGCAGCGCTCTTGCACGGCTTGACCGTCGCGCTCTTTTTCACGCTGCTGTTTTGCGCTTTCTTCTCGCCCGTGCTCTTTAGCGGCGACCACCTGCTGGCCCCAGGCGACGGTCTGAACTACCATCTCGCCGCCTTCTATTCACGCCGCGTCTTCTGGGACACGATGCTGCTGGGCGGCACGCCGATGTTTGCCGACCCGCAGATGATCATGTGGTATCCGCCCGAGATGATCTTCTGCATGATTCCCGGCGCATGGAACTTTTTCGTCGTCTCGGCCTACGTAATGGCCAGTTGCTTCGCCTACGGGTACAGCTACGCCTTGACGGGCTCGCGCCTGGGCGCTCTGGTGAGCGGCATTATCTACGGCATGTGCGGTTTTATGATGGCCCACCTGGGCCACACGACGATCATTCATTCCGCCGCCTGGATTCCGCTCATCATCTGGTCGCTTGAGATGCTGCGGCGCAGGGCGAGCGCGGGCTGGTTTGCGCTCACGAGCCTCTCCGTCGTGTGCAGCCTCCTCGCCGGGCATTCGCAAATCTTCTTTTACAGCCTGACGCTCGCGGGCTTCTACGCTCTGGTCTTCGGCTGGAATGCGCCGGTCGGGCGTGTGCGCTACTACCTGCTCGCCGCGCTCGCCGTCGCGCTCGGCCTGGGGCTCGCCGCCATCCAGTTGATTCCGACGGCGGAGCTGGCCCGCTTGAGCCTGCGCGCCGAGATGAGCTTTACGGATTTCATCTCTTTCTCCATCCCGCGCAGGCAACTGCTGATGTTGATCTACCCTGTGCTCTATGGCGGCATTCCTAGCTGGGGGCCGACGGCCTATTTCGGAGAGTGGAATAATACGGAGCTTGGCGGCTACGTCGGCCTGCTGTCGCTGCTGCTCGCGGCGACGGGGCTCTTCGCCTCTCGCCGTAAATCCTTCGCCCTGTTCTGGTCTTGTGCCGGGCTGACGGCGCTCCTGCTGGCGATGGGCGACCACACGCCTCTGGCCAGGCTGGTCTATCATCTCCCTTTCCTGGGGCTCTTCCGCGCGCAGGCGCGCCACTTGATAGAGATGACGCTGGCCGTAAGCGTCCTGGCGGGAATGGGCATCGCAAGCCTTGAGCAAGGGAAGGCGACGAGCCGTTTGACCCTGAAGGTCGTCGCGGCGGGCGCTGCGCTGATGCTTCTGAGCCTCGTCGTCATCTTCCTCAAGCTCGACTTGTACGCTCGTTGGAAGGGCGTGACTTCCATCAGATTGCTCCCCTGGGCCAATCCGACGATAGGCGTGCCGCTCTTGATCTTCGTCATCGCCGCCGCCGTCCTCCTCCTATGGAGCAGGCGACCCGCATCCATCGCGGCCAGCATTGTTCTCCTCGCCGTGCTCGTTCTGGACCTGGGCAGTTTCGGCTGGACGTATGAATGGCATTTCCGCCCGCCCAATACGAACCTGCTGCCCTCGCCGATCTTCGCCGATGCCTATAAGACGATGCTCACGACGCATCACCTGCGCATGTACCCGGCGCTCGGCGCGCTTGGGCCTGTCACGGACATTCCGCCGAATCTCTCAAGAATGTGGGGCATCCCGAGCGCGAGCGGCTATGGGCCATTGACGCTGGTCAGGCCGAGCCGGTTGATGTCCATGGGCCCAGCCGGGAGCCTCGGAGCCCCCTGGCGGAATACGACCGATCAGGGCTTGAATCTGATGTCTGTGCGCTATCTTTTCGTCTCGCAGAAAGACCCCGTCCCGCCGACGCAGGTGCAAGGGGTCACATGGGCGGGCGAAGACATGAACATCTGGCTCGGCGCCGGCTGCGTCCCGGAAGCTCTGCCGCACTCGCTGAAGTTCAAGCTGCTGAAGAGCGCGCAGGCCACGCACCTGGCCATCGTCAGCAAGCTCGCCTGCTCGACAGGCATCAAGGATGGCTCGGAGGTCGCGCAGGTGCTCGTCACGGACGCCGCAGGCAGCGTCCACAAGCGTAGCCTGCTGGCTGGCCGCGACTCCGCCGAATGGGCCTACGATTGCGTTGAAGCGGGGCAGCAGGTCGCTCATCATCGGGCCAACCTCTTCAGCAGCTTCCCCGTCGAGAGAGAGAGCCGTTCCTGCGATGGGCACAACTACTTGACGACGCTCGCGCTCGATGGGCTCAGGGAGGTGAGCAGCGTGGAGATTCAATGGACAGGACAGGTCGGCGGGCTTGCCATTGATAAAGTGAGCCTGATAAATGAGGGGGCCGGGGCCTCCGTGCCCGTCCAGAGCAGCTCAATCGAAGGCGGCAACTGGATTCACAGGGAAGAGATAGTTAATACGAGCGTCTACGAGAACGCGCGTGCGATGCCGCGCGCCTGGCTCGTCCCGGAAGTCTTGCAGCTTGGCGGCGAAGAGGCTCTCAAGGCCATCAAGTCGGCGCGGCTGCCGGACGGACGAGGCTTCGACCCCGGCTACATAGCCATCGTCGAGGAACCTTTGACGCTTGACGGACAGATCGCAGGCGGCGGGGCCGCCGAGGCGGAGGTCTTGAGCCTTGGGGATTCCTCGATGGAAGTCCGAACGACAGCGGCAGCGCCTTCTTTTCTGGTGACGAGCGATGTCTACTATCCGGGCTGGGAGGCGAGCATTGACGGCGCTCCGGCTCATCTATACCAGGCAAACTATGCGCTCAGGGGCGTGAGCGTGCCCGCAGGCACACACATCGTCAGGTTTATTTACAGGCCACGGAGCTTCTATTACGGCGCGGCTGTGAGCGCCCTTTCCCTGCTCGCTCTGGTCTCTGTGATGATAGTCTTTAGTCGGCGCAAGCGGGGCCAAACCCCTCCTATTGACAACCCCCCGAGCGTTGATTAAACTGGTTGTGCTTGCAAGCGAATGCAAGCACACTGCCCTTCGCAATCGTTCGAGCGCGTCTCCCCTCTTCATATAATTGGTGAGTCCGGGACTTAAATTTTTAGGAGCCTTATGATGAAGCTTGCTGTTGCCGTTTTTCTGTGTGCCCTCTTAGCCGTCAGTGCTTTGGGGCAGACGCAGCAAAGCGCGCCAACCCTTAAAATCGTTACCGATAATCCCAATCTGCCGTCCGAGCTCTATTATGGGAACGTCAAGGTGAAGCCGCTGCGCCTGCGCCCGGGCACGAACGAGAAGGTCACCTATGACGATAACGATGCTTTCGTCGAGCAGCATTATCTGGATTTCCTTCAGCGTTTCCCCGAGCCTTCGGGCATGGCCGGATGGCTCAGCGTCTTGAACAACTGTCATAATCAGGGCAAGCTCGGCTCGACCGACCCGCGCTGCGACCGCGTCGAAGTCTCCTCGGCCTTTTACCGCTCGCCGGAGTTCCGCAGCCGTGGCTATCTAGTCTACAAAGCCTATGCCTCCAGCCTTGGGCGTTTCCCGCGCTACTCGGAGTTTACGCCCGACCTGGCCAAGGTGAGCGGCTTTCAGACGCCCGAACAGGAAGAGGCCAACAAGGCCGCCTTCTTCAACGAATTCGTCGCGCGCCCGGAGTTCAAGAACAAGTATGACGGCTTTACCGACGCCGCCGCTTACGTTAACGCCCTGCTTGCATCAGCCGGAGTCAGCATCTCGAACAAGGATGCGCTGGTCAATGCCCTGCGTGCCGGGCAGCTCACGCGCGCGCAGGTCTTGAGAGCCATCGCCGATAGCGCGGAAGTTGACTCGAAGTTCTTTAACGAAGCCTTCGTCGTCATGATGTACTTCGGTTATCTGCACCGCGACCCGGATGCTCTCTACCAGACCTGGATCAATAAGCTGAACACGACGGGCAACTACCGCGATATGGTCTTCGGCTTCGTCTATTCGCCTGAGTATAGAGACAGGTACTAGGGCGCTTCCTCAGAGGACAAAGCAGGAACAACGCAAGGCTGGCTCCCGTGGGGGCCAGCCTTCTTTATTATTAAGGGGGGCGAGAGGGGCGCTCGCTTGCCGATTTCCACAATTCTTCCTATAGTCCTATCCTGCAATCAGCCGAAGGGATTCACGTACTTATCGCCATGCCGATCGAAGCGCAGCGTATCAGGCGAATCATCCTGGAACAGTCGAAACGGGCCGGTGTCGGTCACATCGGCTCGGCCCTCTCCATCGCGGATATTATCGCCGTGCTCTACGAGCATGTGCTTCGCATAGAGAGCACGGAAGACCCCTCGCGCGACCGCTTTATACTCTCGAAGGGACACGCGGCGCTGGCCCTCTACGCGGCGCTCTATCTCAAGGGCTGGATAACGCAAGCCTCTCTGGATACGTATTGCGCGGACGACAGCCTGCTCGGCGTTCACCCCGAGCGCGAGCTCAAGGGTGTTGACTTCTCCACAGGCTCGCTCGGGCACGGGCTGGCGATGGGCGCGGGCGCGGCGCTCGCCGCCCGTCTACAGGGCTCCGCGCGCCGCGTCTTCGTGCTCGTGAGCGATGCTGAATGCAACGAGGGGTCGCTCTGGGAATCCGTCATGTTCGCGGCGCATCATCGTCTCTCGAATCTGATCGTGATCGTAGACTTGAACGGGCAGCAGGCGCTCGGCTATACGGAAGAGGTGCTGTCGCTTTCGCCCATGCATGAGCGCTGGCGTGCCTTCGGCTGGGACGTGCATGAGTTGGACGGACACGACCCCTCAGCCATCCGGGAGACGATTGACGGCCTCGAAGTGGAGAGCGGGCGGCCTCACGTCCTGGTTGCGCGCACGGTCTTCGGCAAGGGCGTCTCCTACATGGAGAGCCGCATCAAGTGGCACTACTGGCCCATGTCGGACGAGGAATACGCTCAGGCCGTCGAAGAGATCGGAGCACGCGTATGAGGGGCGCTTTCGCCAGAACGCTGACGGAGTTGGCCGCGCGTGACGAGCGCATACTGTTGTTGACGGGTGACCTGGGCTACATGGCCCTTGAGCCGTTCTCGGAAAATTTCCCTGACCGTTTCTTCAACGTCGGCGTCGCGGAACAGAACATGACGGGGCTGGCGACCGGGCTGGCCGAAGCTGGGTTTCTGCCTTTCCTTTATTCCATCGTCACCTTCGCCACGCTTCGCGCTTACGAATTCATACGTAACGGCCCCGTCCTGCAATCGCTGCCGGTGCGTGTCGCGGGAGTCGGCGGCGGCTTTGAATACGGCCACGCCGGGGCGACGCATTACGGCCTTGAGGATATTGGTGTGATGCGTCTACAGCCAGGCCTGAGCGTCATTGCGCCCGTCGATCACGAGCAGGCGGAAACTGCCCTGCGTGTGACGTGGGATTTGCCGGGCCCTGTTTATTACCGGCTCGGCAAGGATGATAAAAGGATTGTGCCGGGGCTTGGTGGCCGCTTCGAGCTGGGACGCGCTCAAGTCATACGCGAAGGCGGCGACCTCCTCATCGTCTCCATGGGCAGCGTCACGTCGGAAGTGGTCGTGGCCGCCGAAGCTCTCGCCAGGCGCGGCATAAGCTGCACAGTGATGGTCGTCGCCAGCCTCAATCCAGCGCCGGTTGACGATCTCCTGGAAGCTCTCTCGCGCTTCGGCGTCGCCATGACGGTCGAGGCCCATTACGTGACGGGCGGCGTCGGCTCGCTCGTCTGTGAAGTGGTCGCCGAGCACGGCCTGGACTGCCGCGTCCTGCGATGCGGGGTCAGGGAGAGTCCGGGCGGCGTGGTCGGCGGCCAGCAGTTTCTTCATCGCCTTCACGGGCTGTCGAGCGAGGCGCTGGTCGAATCGGCCTTACAGGCGTTGCAAGTGCGAGAGGTCACACGGCGTTGACCGCAGAGACTCCCCTCATCTCGATCATCCTTCCGGTGCACAACGAGGCCGCATACGTCGGCGAGATGGTGTCGAAGTTCGAGGAGGCGCTTCTGAAGGTTCCAGCCCGCCACGAGTTCCTACTGGTGACGAACGGTTGCCGCGACGACTCCTGGGCGGTCTGCCGGAAGATGGCGGAAGAGAACGACAGCGTGCGCTCGATCAACAGCGAACGCGGCGGCTGGGGGCTGGCCGTGCGCCTGGGCCTCAGCGAAGCGCGCGGCGACATCATCTGTTATACCAATCTTGCGCGCACCAACCCGCGCGATCTCACCTTGCTCCTGCTCTATGCGCTCGCCCACCCTGAGGTCGTTATCAAGACCAACCGTAAGATACGCGACAACTGGCGCAGGCGTCTCGGCTCGCTCATCTACAATCTGGAATGCCGCGCGCTCTTCGATCTCTCTTATTGGGACATCAACGGCACGCCGAAGGTCTTCCCGCGCTCCTTCTCGAAGCTGATGGCCCTCAGGCGCGAAGACGATCTGATTGACGCCGAATTTAACGCCATCTGCCGCCGCGAGAATTATCCCGTCCTGGAAGTGCCCGTCTTCTCTCATCGTCGTCACGGCGGCAAGTCAACGACTAATTACGGTTCGGCTTTGAGGATGTACTGGGGCGCTTACAAGATGTGGCGCGAGATGGCGGCGGCGGAAAGGGAGCGCGAGGGCGACAGATGAAGGCGCGAATGCGCAAAGAAGAGGACGCTCTGTGGGCGCGGCACAACGCCGAGTGGCGCGACGCGGCGCAGATCACGAGCCAGTGGGCGGAGGCCGCCGCGACCGATCCGCAAAGCTTGCGCTACAGGATACGCGGTCGCTGGTGGGAGACGCTTGCATCCACAGGCATGACTCTTCTCGTCACGCGCGAGTACGAGCATATCGTTATGGCCATGTGCGTTGACGAGGATGGGCCCAAGCTCTCCTTCATGCGTCTGCCTCATCCTTCAGGTTTGGCAGTTGACCTCAAGCGCGGCACAGTCTTTCTGGCCAGCACGCGCAATCCCAACCAGGTCTATGACCTCGCGCCGGTAAAACGTCTCGCCCCGCGCACGGATGTAAAGCTCGATCCGCTCGGTGATCGCCCGCTCGTCCCCGTGCGCTCTCGCTTTCTTCCGGGCAGCCTCTACCTGCACGACCTGGCGCTCGTCGGAGGCGCTCTCTACGGCACGGCGGTCGGAGAGAATGCTGTCGTGCGTCTCTACGATGACGGAAGGCACGAGCGCGTCTGGTGGCCTCGCTGCATCGAAGGCGCGGGCGGCCCCGTCTTCGGGCAGAATCACATACAACTCAATTCCATCGCCGCCGGTCGAACGCTCAAGCAGTCCTTCTTCTCTGCTTCGACGGATCGCATCGGCGCGCGGCGGCCAGGCCATCGCAACTTTCCTGTAGACGGGCGCGGCGTCATCTTCTCCGGCAAGACGCGTGAAGTCATAGCACGCGGCCTGACTCGCCCGCACTCGGCTCGGCTGCATGAAGGAAAAGTGTGGGTGGACAATAGCGGTTATGGAGAGCTTGGCATCGCGGAGGGAGGCGGCTTTACGCCGGTCGTGCGACTGCCGGGCTGGACGCGCGGGCTCTGCTTTCACTCTTCCATCGCCTTCGTCGGAACTTCGCGCGTCATCCCGCGCTTCCGGCAGTACGCACCCGGCCTGGACTTAGACCGCAGCACCTGCGGCGTGCATGCCGTGGACGCGACGACCGGGCTCGTGCTCGGCAGCCTGACCTGGCCTTACGGCAATCAGATTTTCGCCGTCGAGGCCATACCCCGTGCCATCTCTTCAGGCTTTGCGTTTTCCGCCTCGCGGGGACGCGCGCTTGATCGTCAAAAAAAGCTATTCTATACTTTCGCCACTACATCTTAGCTTCCGAAGCAGTCTTCTCAAGGACGGGCCCAGGAGCGGCAAAGCGGAAAGAACAGGTTATTCTTTGAGTCAAACGCTCAGTTTGATCATTCCGATTTATAACGAGGCTGAACACCTGTCGCGGTTTCTGGCGCTGATTGACGAGCTGCGCCTGCCCGTCACGAAAGAGCTTGTGATCATCAACGACGGCTCGACGGACGAGTCCGGCGAGATTCTTAAAAACTTTCGTTTCAACTCGCCCACCATCTTTATCGAGCGGCCTCGCAATAGCGGCAAAGGCGCAGCCGTCCGCGAAGGCGTGCAGCGGGCGACCGGAGATTTCATCGGAATTCAGGACGCCGATTTCGAGACCGACCTCGACGACATAGAAAGGCTCTTAGGGCCGCTTCTGGAAGGCAAGGCGGATGTCGTGTACGGCTCCCGGTTCAAGAAGACCAGCTATCACGTTCATCGCACGTTCCACTATCTCTCGAACCGCGTGCTCACCATCTTCAGCAATCTGTTGAGCGGGCTTTACCTCTCCGACATGGAGACCTGCTACAAGTTCTTTCGCGCCGATGTCATCAAAAACATCAAGCTCGAATCGAACCGCTTCGGCTTCGAGCCGGAGATTACCGCCAAGATCGCCCGTCTTCATCTGCGCATCATGGAGCTGCCGGTCTCATACTTTCCGCGCAAGTATCTCGAAGGGAAAAAGCTGAGCTGGAAGGACGGAGTGGCGGCCTTCCTGCATATCATCTACTTCAACACCATCGCCAGCCGCAAGCATGCCAAATGCTTTTACGAAACGCTGCCGAAGCGATACTTCCCCAGAGCCGAGAGCTGGCTGTGAGCCTTGCTTTCAAGCGGCGCTGACGGCTGACGGTTGTCGCGCGGATCAAGCTCCTCGAAATCAATGACCATGTCTCTCTCATCCCTCCGGCGGAAATTAAGAGCGACCGGTCATCTACGTCCGGGCCACGTCATCTATGGACTACCGGCTCTGATCGTGCTTGGGCGGCTCGCGCTCTTCGCCGTCAGTGAGCCGTATTACGAGGCCGACACGGCGCTGCTCGTCAACAAGCTGATCGAGACGGTGCGCGGCTGCCTGAAAAACCTGCACACCGAATGCACACACGCCGGGCCGCTCCCGCTCTTCCAGTATGTGCCGACGCTCTTGCTTAAGTACCTCGGCTGGCCTGATTCCTCCATCCTGCACTTTTTCGCTTACTCAAGCTTTCTGGCCTTCGTCGCATCGGTCTTTCTCATCTTCTGGACGTTGAAGAAGAGAGCGCCCGTGCACTTAGGCGTCGCGGGCGCACTCGTCATCATGAGCGGCCCGCTGCTCTGGTATTCCCATTCGACGTTCGCGGAAATGTGCGCGGCCTTCCTCACGCTCGCCTTTGCCTGTGCCTGCCTGCTGCGCCTTTCGGGTTGGTTGACGATCTTGCTGATGGTGCTGGCCGGGACGACGAAGGAGACGGCGCTGCCGTTTCTATTGCTGATCGGTCTGGTATGCCTGCTGCCGGAGATCGTCAACGATTTCAACGCGGTCAAGCGGCGCGTCTTTCACCTGGCGCTGGGCGCGGTCTTGAGCGCCGCCTCGACGGCCCTCTTCAACTATTTCCGTTTCCGTACGTTCTATAATCGTGATTACCTGACGGATATTCTGATCGTGCCGTCCTGGCGCATTCAGCTAGACTTTTTCCTCGGCATCTGGTTTTCGCCAAACGGCGGGCTGGCTTTCTTCTGGCCCTCTTTCGTCTTTCTCTATTTCGCGCTTGCAGCTTTGCTCGTCTTTCAAGGCTTGAGAAGAGAGCGGCACACGCAGGACGAGCGGAGCGGGCGGGAAAGGCTGATATTCTACTTGCCCTTGCTCATCGTCTCGGCGAGCCTCTTTGCGCTCACTCTAGGATTCTCGCGCTGGTATGCGCCGTTCGGATGGGTGGCCTGGGGGCCGCGATTGCTGTTGCCGTGGATACCGGCCATGCTGCTGCTGCTCTTCTCCTTCTATGCCGCGCAGTTCGAAGCTCTGCTGAGAGCGCTTCTGGGCGGAACCTATCGCTTCGCCTTCACCTGCGCGGCCTTCGTGCTTGCCTCCGTCCCGCAATTCGCCATACTGTTTCGTCATCAAGTGCTTGGTGGCATCTTTGGGCCCAGCCCGGACTGCCCGCGCTCTCCGATCATCCAGGAAAGCGTCGCGTATTACTATCACTGTATGCACACTTATATCTGGCCCAGGCGGTTTGTCTTCCCGGAGTTGTTCTCCGTCGCGCTCAGAGGCGCGGGCTCGCGCTCCGCCATATTCTACATACTGATGCTCGTCCTGGGCTGCGTCTGGATCAGGCGAAGACTTACAGGGTCGCAAGCGACGACGACGATGACGGGAGCCCCGTGGCTCAATACTCTGCGAGAGGCGATAGAGCCGTTATGGGTTTCGGGCCTGGCCCTGCTCTGCCTTTTCATCGGAAGCCTTTTCAATCTCGAAGGCGAGACTTTCGACTGGACTGAATATCTACTGTTAGCGACGATCTTTCCAGCCCTTCTCATCGCTCTATCCTTGGCCGACCGCTTTCGGCCGGCGCTCGCCGAGACGCTCTCGACCGTCAGATTCAGCCTCGCGGCCTTTCTCATACTGCTGCCCGTCTTCGCGCTCAGGTATAAAATCAAGTACGTCCTGATAATCTCGCTCGTCCAATGGATAGTGACCTCAAGGCTCGCCGTGCGATCAAAGGGCGCGCAGGCGACGGAGAGCGTTGATCTCAAGACCAAAGCTCTGCGGGCCTTTCCGCTTCTCTTCGTCATTGTGATGTCCTGGGTCGCGGCGACCAGATACATCTGGTGGGTCGGTTATGAGGAGTTCATCCTGGGCTCGAACCTCGCATTCATCATCTTCATCCTCTCTCTGTTCGTCGTCCTCCTGAACCTCTACGACCAGGAGCCCGCGCTCGCGCAGGATGAGCGTCGAGACACGCTCCGCTTGATCGGCAACATCGTGGCGGTGCTTTTGATCGCCATGGTGAGCGTGCGGACAGATCACATCTTTGGCCTGGGCGAGATTCATCACTGGTCTTTTTTCACGGGCCCGGCCCAGATGGTTCGCCAGGGCGGGTGGCTGCTCTGGGACGTGCCCTCTCAATATGGCTTTCTCGTCACACTGACGCTGGCCTGGCTGCCGACCAAAACAGCCTGGCAGTCGCTCTTTCTCGTCAACGCGCTCTTCAATTTCCTGATCGCGCTGATGCTCTTTTACCTGTTTCGTGCGCTCCGACCGGGCCTGACGAATCTCTGCTTTGCGCTCGCCATGACGCTGGCCGCCGTCTTCTTCAGATCGGGCCTCGCGCCTTTCTTCGAGGGCCCGAGCCATTTGCCCAACATCGGAGGCTTACGTTTCTTCTGGGCCTTCGCGCTGGTGGCGATTCTCTTCCGGGAATATCGCGTAGGGTCGAGCGCTCGCTCGCACACGCTTTTATTATGGGCGGGATGCGTCGTGTGGCTCGTCGGAACATTGTGGTCTGCGGAGAGCGCCGTCTATTGCTCAGCCATCTGGCTGCCCTCCTTCGCCCTGCTCGCCTGGCGCGAGACGGCGAAGATGGAATCGGCTGGCATGTCATTGAAGACCAGGCTGCGCGCCACTGCGCGCCGGCTCTTGCTGCCTCCGGCCCTGCTGCTCTCGGTCGTGCTTCTGATTACGGCCTTCTATTTCCTGCGACTGGGCCACGGCCCTGACTGGTACTCCTTTATCGAATACGCACAGGCATACAGGGGCGGCTTCGCAACCATTCCCATTGACTTGAATGGCGGCGTCTGGGTGCTCGTCATAGTCTTCTGCGCCTTTATGACCGTCGCCGTCTATTTTATGCGCGAGGACACGGAGAGCGCCGCTTTGCCTCTCATCATCGGTGCGGCGGGAGGATTGTGGGCGACGAGCAGCTATTTTGTTTCGCGCAGCCATCCGAACAATGTTCATAACCTGGGCGCGATCTTCTGCGGTGCGATGGGGCTCGCGCTCTATCTACTACTATCGCGCGAGCGCAGGGACGAGTGGTGGGCCATGCTTGTGAAGGCGAGCCTGGTTCCTCTCCTGACGATTGTCCTGGTCTCGGTCTTCGCTAACAAGGGCGCGGTCACGGAACTGCTCTTCGCGCAGCAGGCCAGCTACGTGCAGATCGAGCGCCTCATACCCATCTCCGACCCCGGCCTGGACAATCTCTTGAACTCCGCCGAGATCAAACCCGATGCGCCGCTCGTCTACGTCGGCCCGAATGAAGTGCTCATCCTCTCGGCCTGGACTTTCGTGCAGGGCGATCAGAGGGAAGTGTTGACGACGTACAAGTCCTGGCTGCCCGTGCCGGTCTACTCGCTCGGGCCGCTTCCCGAAGAGCGGCGCAAGGTTTACATGTCGCGCTTCGCAAGTCGGATCGGGGCGGGCGGCTGGCTGATCGAGCACAAAAGACCCGAGCCGCTCTTCCCCTGGTTTTCAGAATATCTCAAACTCCATTACACTCCGGGCAGGACTTTCGAAAACGACGCCTGGCGACTGACCTGGTATGACTATAAAGGATAAGAATTAACAGGGATGGACAGGATGAAAACTAGAGGCAGCAAAAGACAAAAGCATTGCTGCATGAATCTGTTTTCTCTTCTTCTTATCCTGTCTCTCCTGTCCATCCTGTTAATTCCTTCTTTTTCATAGAGTGAAAAGAATGGCTGATGATTTCCGTTTACTGATGCTCGGGGCGATGTATGAGAACGGCGGCAATACGACGCATCGCTTCCTGGATGGTCACCCGCAGATGTTCGTCTATCCGTTCGAGTCGCAGTTGGGCACGCGGCTCGTGACGGACAACCTTTCGTCCATGTTCCCGGTCAAGTATCGCTGGCCAGTGTTCGCGCTCGACGCGACGCCTGCGGAGGACTACCAGGCGATCATAGACGAAGAGGGCAAGGTCAGAGCGCGCACGCCCGGCGTCAGCAAATTCCGGCACATGCCTTTCGATTTTTCCGACGATGAGCGCGCCGGGCACTACCGCCGGTACGTCACAGAGTCAGGGCGCTCGCGTCCTTCAAACGTCGCCGCCTTCTTTCGCGCGACCTTCGACGCGTGGAAGGATTATCGCCGCAGTGGTGAAGAGACCTTCTTTGTCGGCTACAGTCCGGTGCTGGTCGTTGACGCGGATAAAATCCTGATGGATTTCCCGCAGGCACACTTTCTGCACGTCGTTCGCAATCCCTGGTCGGCCTACGCCGATACGAAGAAGCGCCCCGTCCCGTTGTCGCTTCACAATTACATGCTCGGCTGGACGCTCAACCAGTATTGTGCGCTGCTCTTCAAGGCGCAGTTTCCAGACCGCCTGCACATCATACGCACGGAAGATGTGATGGCCGACTCTCTGAAGGCTCTGGGCCCAATCTGCGAGAGGCTCGGCTTAGAGAGTGCCCCTTCGCTCAGGGCTCCGACCTGGAACGGTTCAGAGCTTGAGGAGGTCTATCCGTGGGGCACGATTCGCAGGGCGACGCCGGAAGCCAATCTCGAAACTGCGCGCGAGCTTTCGGTGCAGGAGCGCGACCTCGTTCGCACCTATGCCTGGCAATACCTGGAGATATTCGATTACAAAGGTTTCATCTGAGATGATGAAGCGCGCGATCATTACGGGAGCCACCGGATTCGTCGGCGCGAACCTTGCCCGGCGATTACTCTCTGACGGTCAAGAGGTTCACCTCCTGGTTCGTCCCTCGCATAGCTCCTGGCGCATTGACTCAATTCGTCGGCAAGTCCAGCTCCACGAAGTCGCGCTCGAAGACAGTGAAGCCCTCACGCAAACGGTCGCACGGATTCGGCCCGACTGGATTTTTCATCTCGCGGCCCACGGCGCATACCCCTCGCAGACAGACCTGCGGCGGATGATTCAAACTAACCTGACGGGCACGATCAATCTGGTCGAGGCTTGTCTCAAGACGGGCTTTGAGGCGTTCGTCAACACTGGCTCGTCATCCGAGTATGGCTTTAAAGATCACGCCCCGTCGGAAGACGAAGCGCTTGAGCCCAACAGTCATTACGGCGTGACCAAGGCATCGGCGACCCTCTTCTGTCGCTACACGGCTGAGAGCCGCGCGCTTCATCTTCCGACGCTGCGCCTCTATTCCGTCTATGGCCCATACGAAGAGCCGACCCGACTCGTCCCGCGTCTCATCACGCACGGGTTCAGGAATGAATTGCCGCCGCTCGTTAACCCCTCTATTGCGCGCGACTACGTTTACGTTGACGACGTGACGGAAGCTTATATCCTCGCCGCCAAGCGCGCAGGGCAGCAGCCGCACGGCGCTGTTTATAACGTGGGCACGGGCATTCAAACCTCTCTCGCAGAAGCGGTCGAGACGGCGCGTCGCGTGCTCCTCGTCGAGTGCGAGCCGCGTTGGGCCACGATGCCGGAGCGTGCCTGGGACACTAGTACGTGGGTGGCGGACAATCGCAGAATCAAGGAGGCGCTCGGGTGGCGACCCACCTATACGTTCGAGCAGGGCTTTCGACGGACGGTCGAATGGCTGAGAGCGAGCCCGGCGCTCCGAAGCTTCTATGATGAACGCGGTCTCGCATGAAAGCCCGGCTCAATAGCGCAGGTCTGCGCCAGGCTTGGCGCACGCGCCGCATGGACGCGGCGGCGCTCTGCGTCATCACACTCTTCTTCGCGCTCTTCTTCTCCTGGGTTTTTCTGAAAGGTCAGTTCGTCGTCGGGCGCGATGCCTTCGTCTACTCCTACCCTTTGCGGTCAATCGCCTGGGATGCGCTGCGCCGCGGTACGCTCCCTCTATGGACGCCTCTATTGATGTCCGGCTATCCGTTGCTCTCCATGCAGAACATCGGCATAGGCTACCCGCTGACGTGGGCCCACCTCCTTTTGCCCGCTCACTGGGCCGAGCAGCTTTACCTGCTCGCTCCCTTTCTGCTCGCCCCCGCTTTCACTTACGCCTATGCGCGCGCCATCAAGCTCAGCAGGCTCGCGTCCCTCCTGGCAGGGCTCGTCTTCGGCTACGGCGGCATGATGACGTACGCGCTGGGCTTCGTGGGCCAACCGACCAATACGGCGATGTGGCTGCCGCTCGTGCTGATAGCGATTGAGCGTGCGCGCACGCGACCCTTTATCGGTTGTCTCATTAAATCGACCGCCGCCTATAGCCTGTCAGTGTTGGCTGGCTTCGGCCAGTTTTTTGTTTTCATCGGCCTCATCGCTATCGCCTACGCGGCCTTTATCGCGCTCGCGCTGCCGAACGTGAGCGCCGGAAAGAATCATGAGACGGGAAGCGATGATGAGCCGAAGGGGCGCACGGCCTGGGAGCGTCTGCGACCGCTGGCCGTGGCAATCGGAGCGACGGGGATGAGCGCCGGACTGGCGGCGTTCCAGGTGCTTGAGACGATGCGGGCCGTGCGGCGCAGCGTGCGCAGCCATCTCAGCTATGAGATTTTCAGCGCGGGCTCGTTCACGCCGCTTCTGGCCTTGAAGTCTTTCCTCGCGCCCCTCAATAACACGATAGAGACGACCGCTTATGTGCCGCCGCTGGCTCTGGGCCTGGCGGCGCTCGCCGCCTGGTTCGCCTTGCGAAGAAAGACTGTCAGCGACGCGCGCATCCTTTTCTGGCTCGCGGCGGCGGCGGTCGCGTGCGTGCTGATGCTCGGCTCAAATACGCCTCTCTATCGCCTGCTCTATTACGTGCCCGTCCTGAATCGCTTTCGCGTGCCCTCGCGTCACGCTTTTGAATGGACGTTTGCCGTCGCCATTCTCTCCGCGTACGGGTGGGACGCGCTCCTCTCGGCAGCTTCGCGTAAAGGAATCAGGAGCGCGCTGGGGGGACGCTTTGCGGTTCTGGCCGCAGCGACGGCGCTTGCGCTCGGCCTCCTCTTGGGCGTGCTCTGGTGGAAGGCGGCGCTCAGCCTGCCGGTGCGCGGCGCGGCCTCTTATACGGGCCTGAAGGATTCTTCCTACCTCTTATGGAAAGCGGCGTTCACGATATTGACGCTCTTCGCGCTGTGGCAGGGTTTGCGCGTGCCTTTCGAGCGCTGGCGAAGGACTCTGCTTCTGACTGCCATCATGCTCGTCTGTTTCGTCGAGCCGTTTATAGGGGTCGAGCGCTGGTGGTGGGCCCTCTCAAAGCCCGCGAGCCGCTTCGGCGTGCCGTCGCCTGCCACACGCTTTCTACAAAACTATCCGCCCGAGCAGAACCGCGTCTATACGCGCGTTAACCTCTGGGCAGAGGAATACGGCGCGACGCCGCGACTCGATGGGCCCAACCTGACGGCCATCTACGGACTGCATAACGTGGCCGGTTACGAGCCCTTGGTGCTTGAGCGTTACAGCCGCGCGCTCGGCAATGTCGGCATTGACACGGTCAACCCGTGGCCGGGCTTTGCGCCCGACCTCACACTGTTCGATCAGAAGTCGCACGTCCTTGACCTGCTCAACACAAGGTTCGTCGCATCCTTCTCGAACCTGTCAACCGAGGCGGAAGCGTTCGAGCCGCAGGCGTTGGGCCCACCTCTTCCCGCGAACATTCCCATCGGCATCAGGCCCCAGTCCATAGAGCATCCGGTCGGAGTGGGCGCGGGCGGTACGAACGTCCTGACGGGCGCCAGGGAGATGGGCGACGCGCTCTTGCTGGTGACGACGCTCATGGGAGCGACAGACGCAGCCGACGGCGACGGGGTCGCACGCCTGCGTATCTTTACGAGCGACGGTCGTGTGATCGAGCGCGAGCTGCGCGCCGGAATCGAAACGGCTGAATGGATGCACGAGAGCCCGGAGGTTCTGGCGAGCGTGCGCCACCGGCTCGCTCCTGTCTATGACAGCCGACCCGGCGACGCAGACAATACCTTTACCGCTTATCGTTATCTCGCAAGCATGGATTTAGGCGAGCGCGTGCAACCTGACCGGATAGAGATAACCAACCTCACGGGCAAAGCGGCGCTCATGATTTGGCGTGCTTCCATCTACGATTCTGCGACCGCCCGCTCGACACAGCTTCTCACGACAGTGCCCCTCAAGATGTTGGACGCCGCGCGCTGGCAAACGGTCTACGATAGTGAAGGCGTCCTGATATTGCGCAACGAGCGTGCGCTGCCGCGCGCCTGGCTGGTCGCAGAGGCGGAGGCGGTGGACGGCGAAGAGGCTCTCAGACGCATACGCGGAGAGAGCGCGAGCGGGTTTGATCCGAGGCGGACAGCGCTGCTTGAAATCCCGCCTCAAGAGATGCCTGTGCTTCCGGGTGGCCCGGTCTCTTCCGGCTCGGACGCGCGCATCACAACGTACGAAGCCAACGCCCTTGAGATTGAGACCGTATCGGAGGCTTCCTCTGTGCTCATCTTGAGCGAGATAAGCTACCCCGGATGGATTGCGACCGTTGACGGCGCGCAGGCGACGCTCTACACGACAGATTTTCTGCTGCGCGGGGTCGCCGTCCCGGCTGGCAGGCATCGAGTGGTGATGAGATACACTGCGCCCGCCGCACGTAACGGCGCTTTCGTCTCTCTCTCGACGCTCGTGCTGTTGATCGGTTTGGGAATCTATTCGATCAAGGCGCGTAGGGCCAAAAGGGGCTAACGATCTAGAGCGGATTGCGAATGACTAGGCGGACGTTGCTTTGTCAGTACCGTCAAAGGTCGCGGGCGGGTGACGTCGACGCTTGAGACCCGCCCGCTTGCAGCAGGCGGTACTGACCTTGCATCCAATCGCAAACCGCTCTAGATCGTCATTCTCTTCCTTCGCGCCAAGACTTCCCGGTAAACGTCCAGAGTCTGGCGTGCCGTTCTCTCCCAGGAAAATTGCGCGGCCCGTTGAAGTCCGGCTGATGAAAGACGACGCGCTTCCGCTTCGTCGCTGAGCAATTCGACGATTGCCGCGGCGAGCGCCTGCGCGTCGGTCGGAGCGACGAGCCGCGCTGCTTCTGCGACCGTCTCGACGATGGTTTGAATGTTGCTGGTGATGACGGGCGCACCGCAGGCCATCGCTTCAAGGGGCGGAAGTCCGAATCCCTCATAGAGCGAAGGATAGACGCAGACGCGGCATGAGGAGTAGAGCGCCGCGAGGTCTTCTTCCCGTACGTAGCCGGTCAGAAGCAGGCGGTCTTTGATGCCCGCGCGCTCGATGAAAGAGTGCAGGTCGTCTGTCATCCAGCCCTCGCGGCCAGCGATCACAAGCTGCGGACGCAAAGGGGTGTGGCGCAGTATTTCGTCAAAGGCTCGCACGAGCGTTAACAGATTTTTGCGCGGCTCGATGGTTCCGACGAAAAGTATGAAGGTGTCTTCGACGCCGAGCCTGCGCCTGGCTTCGACGGTTCGCTCAAGCGGGATGGGGCGAAAGCTGCGGCGCGGCGCATAGGGTGTGACGGCGACGCGCTCGGCGTGAACGCGCAGGTGCTCGCAGATTTCACGCTTCACGCTCTCGGTGGCCGTGATAATCATCTCGGAAGAGCGGGCCATGAGCGGCAGGCGGCGGCGTGCGCGGCGCGCGAGCCTCTGTTCGTGCTTATCGGCATGCAGGAGCAGCGAGAGGTCGTGAATCGTGACGACCGTACGGCCCCTGTTCCAGAGCGGGGCTTCATAGTTTGTGCCGTGGAAGAGGTCTAGCCTGGCTCGCCTTAAATAGAGAGGCAGTCCGATGGCCCACCAGTGTTTGCTGTAGCGCGTGGTCGCCGGGGTGACGGCGTGAAGATTCTTCGGCGCGCTGCTGCGAAGCTCCGCGAGCAGGGACGGCGTGAAGGCTGAAGGCGAGATCAGCTCGAATTCGTCCGAGGGCGAGAGAAGCGCAAGGGAGCGAGCCAGCTCGAAAGTGTAGTGACCGATACCCGTCCTCGGCATCGCCAGCGGAAAGCCATCAAGTCCTATACGCATGCCTGAAAAAGAGTTGAGCAGTGAGCAGAAGATAACTGCTGCTCACTGCTCATGCTGGTGGCCTTGCTCGTCTGCTTCTTTTAGTTAATCCGAATGCGCGGCGCTGTATCAGCCGGGCGGCTGGTGGTCGTCACGCCGCCCGAGACGACCGTCACGATCACGGGGACATCGCCCGCGCCCGCCAGCGAAGCCGGAGCCTGCACGTCTATCTGGTAGAACCCGAACATATTGGTCACAGGAACAGCGTCGGTCAAAATCGCTGCTCCGGTCAAATCCGTCGTGCCTATGCGGACTGTGACCTGGCCCTTCGTGACGCCGCGCACGCCCGTTAACATTATGCTCAGCACGGTCGGCACATTAAACGGCTCAAACATGCCCGCTCCCGAAGAGCCGCCTGTCACGACGGCGGCGCGGCCACCGGCATCATTCGAGGTCGTGAAGATGTCGGGTTGCGCGGGCAGGATTTGAATCGTCGTGCGTATCACGCTGCCATTGTTATTGATGACTACCGGATAGGTGTTAGTGCCTGTATTTGCCGCCAGCCCGACCGGCACAACGAAAGTTATCTGCGTGGCAGAGACGTGGCGCAGAGCGGCTGCCGCGCCGTTGATCGAGAGCGAGACGCCGTTCAACTCGGTCGGCAGCGGCGGAACGCGCTTGGTCTCATCCTGGCAATCCGTGCCTCCACCCGTGCAGGCATCCTGTTCAGACGGGGCGAGCGCCGTGGCCGAGCGCGCGATAGCAAGCATGCCGGGCGAGAGACCGGCGACGGCGGGAGGCGTCGGGCTTGGGCCCGTGACCGGGCGATTGCTCGCTCCCGTGAAGAAAGAGATAGTGCCAGCCGTGTCGGTCGTCGTCGGAGAGAGCAGGTAATAGGACTCTGTTGAGCTATCGCTATTGCCGCCGCCAAGCTCCGTCCTTGAGAGGCTGAAGGCGATACGCAGCCGGGCGTTGCTGGCAAAGGTCTGTATCGCGGGTGGCAGAGCATCCGGCGACGCGAAAGCGGGCGTATCCGTGATGCGCGTAAAGGTCGTGGGCGCGGCGACGGGCGCGGCGAAGATTTGCGTGCGCCCGTTCGGATTGAGCCCGTCGGTTGCGGTCGCCGGAGCCGCGCCCGTCGCCGTGAAATTCAAGAAAGAAGAGAAGAGGATCGTGGATGGCTGTCCGGCAGCGTTATAGTCCGTGAAGGTCGGGAAACGCAGCGCAGAGGTGTTATTGCCGCGTGGGCCCACCTGCGTGAAAGTGTTGGCTGCGACGTTGTACATAAAAACGGTCGTCGTCGTCTTCACGGAGTTGTCGCCCGAAAGGTCTGCGTAGGATTCAAAGGCCAGGAAATTGCCGTCGCGGCTGATGCGCTGTTGGCCCGGAGAGAAAAGGTTGACTCCGGCGCTGCCGTTCGTCGTGCTGTTGGTCGTGCGCGTCACCTGTCGAGTGATGGTCACCGTCGTGCCGTCGAAGGTTCCCAGGTAGACTTCACCATTGAGGTCTGCGTTGTTGCTCGACCCTCCCGCCGCAATGTTGGCGTTCGAGATGAAGGCCAGAGTCGTCGTGCCGCCCGCTATCCCTGAGACGTTAGGGTTTGCGTTGAAGATCGTACTGCCCGTCGTGTTCGTCACCTGATGGAACGTGCCTGTGGCGGGCGAGGCCGTGATTCTTCGGAAGAGAAAGATTTCAGGATTGCCGTCGGCGTTGGTTCCGGTCAGATCGCGCGTGGAGACGAAAGCGATGACGGAGGCGTTGTCGTTCATGGAGGATTCGCGGTTGTCGTTGGCTACGAAGGGCGAAACGCTGGTCGTCCCGCCTGTGGGCAGACGGCTCGCCGGAGTGTTGGTCAGGCGCGTCAATTCGCCGTTCGCCAGATCAAAGAAGGGCACGTTCGCGCCGCTCGTGAGCGTGGCAGCGGGCGGGGCCGGAACGAAATAGAGAAAAAGCTCCTGGTTGCCGTCGGCGGCAAGCGCCGCGCGGTTAGCCGCATCATTGCCGTCGAAGTTCGCAGGATTCGACGCGTTCGAGCTGAAGGTGAGCCAGCGCCCGTTATTACTGATCGCCGGTTGATTGTTGCTGACCTCGATGGCGATGTTGCTGTTGGTCGTCGAGGGTTGAGCAGCATCTCTCAGAGCGCTCTTCGTATTAGTAATCTGGAAGATGCGACGCTGCGCGTAATCGAAGAGGAAAATCTCACGATTGCCGTCAGCGTTATTCGGCGTCTTGGTCGCAGCCGTCTGGCCCGGCGGGACGGTGGCTATGTCGCCGTTGGATTCGATCACGACGAAACGACCGTTGCCGCTGATGCCACCGGCAAAGGATTCAAAAGTGGAGGAGCTGATCTGCGTGACGAACGGGTCGGCGGTCTGAGCCTGGGCCAGAAGCCCCGTGCCTAGAAAGAGGATGAGCGCGAAACTCGCGCACGACAAACGAAAAAACTGCTTCACTGGAAACCTCCGAAATAAGAACACGGATTAAAATTTTAAGAGAGGCCAAAAGGAAACCCGGACTAATGGTCGAAACGCTGGCCGGGGAGCGCGCGTCTACGTTTCAAAAGTGGATATTTTAAGCGTAAGGTTGAGCGAAGCGCAAGGCAAGGCACAGTATTTCAGCAAATAATACGACGGGACGAGACATAATCGGCTGCCGAGGGCTTGCGACTGCGGGAAAGCCAGGCTTTGAATCTTCAAGGCTGCGGCTCGTGACGAAGAGCTATTGTGTGGGCCCGGCTCGTCCCGGGAAGGGCCGGGGCGGAAGCCCTTAGCCTGCCGGATTCAAAAGGGGCTCGACGAGCGCTTTGAACCTCTCTTCGGCGGCTATCTTGAGACCGTCAAAGTGAGGTGCGCGCTGTCGTCGGCGCAGCACATTTGCGCGGCGGGACGCGCGCTGACTGTTCGACGCAAGGCTTTGGCCCATCAAATAATCGGCGGTCATCGCGCCCTGCCCTTCGCCCGTCAAAGAGAGCGTAAACTCTGCCGCGCTCGTCGCGTCCCCGTTCTCGACGGCTTCTCCCGCCTGCATAACGAAGAGTGGGCTGGTCTCGTCATCAACGGTCAATCCTCCGGCGATGTAAGCGACCTCGCCGTTGTTTGAGCGGAAGCGCAGATCATACTCGCCAGCCGGAACCTCCTCCGCCACTTTGAGGTTGAAGCTGATGATCGGGTAAGTCGTGCCGAGCTGCTGCAATTTCAGACTGGAGGATTCGACCGTAATGTGTGATGAAGCGATGCTGATGCCCGTGCTCGCAATCTGGTCTAGCCCCTCGCCGCCGACATAGAGCGTATAAGTTCTACCGGGCTGAAGCGGCACGGCGATGGTCGAAAGCTGGCCGTTGATGCCTAAGAGTCGCGGATTGAGGAAGGGCTGGCCGCCCGCCAGAGTGATATTAAGCTGCGCGATGGAGGCAGGCGTGACGCGCACCTGATCGGCCACTTCCGTCGCACGAAACGCGGCCTGCGCGACGGAGAGCCCCGCATAAGCGCCGCCCGAAGATGCTATCTCCGAGGCGACGACGTTTCCGTTCAGGTGCTCGACCAGTATGCGATATTGTCCCGGCGGTAAATCATCTATGCGATATGCGCCGTTCTGAGACGTAATGCTTCCGGCGATGCTGCGGCCCGTCGCAGCGTCTTCGGCCCAGACGTGCGCGCCATAAGCCGGAGCGCCGCCCGCATAGCTGATCGTTCCCGCAATCACGCCGAGGCCCGTCCGTGGGCCATAGATCGAGCGAGCGCCCGCGCGGTCATCTTCCGATAAAGTGCGCGGAGAGAAAGCCGGAAGCGTATAGAGTCCGTTCTGTGCCAGCCTGGGCTGCATGGTCGCACCGACCATCCCTGAATGCTCAAGCCCGAGCAGGTGGCCCAGCTCATGAGTCAAGACAGATTCCAGATCGTAAGTGCTGAACGTGCCGTCTGTAGAGAATAGCGCCGACGGGTTCAGGGCGATGTCTGCTTCGCTGATGAGCCCCGTCGCCGGATCGAAAAAGACGCGCGTGCGCCCGGGCCGGTCGCTGCCGTTAAAGAGCGCGGCATTCTCTGTCGTGTTGGCCACCGTGATCAGGCTGACGCCGTCGCTGCCCGTGCTCGGACTGATTGACTGCGCGAGTGAAGAGACCTCGACGAAGCGTATGTTGGAAGCACCTGCCCATTGCAGGAGCGCCCTGCGTGCCGCTCCCGTCACGTCGCTTCCCGCCTTGATATTACCGGGAGGCGAACTGAGCGAGCTGGACAGGGCAATCGTCACGGTGCTCGTCGGCCACTTGATCTGAACAGAGGACGAGGCATCTGTAAACTGCAAAGTATATGAGCGCGCGGGCACAGCTCCCGCCAGTATGATCAATACCAGAACAAGCGCTGTGATCGAACGATGCATAAAACCGGCTCTTAACGAGAGAGTACGAATTGCGGCCCAAAACCGCCGCTCTGTTGCCGCCGGATGCGCGCCGTAGTCGGCAGCCGGGAGACTACCTGATGCAACGGGCAGGCCATAAACCACGCTCGCGCCGGTAACGCGAGGCGAGGACTCTGCCAGCCATGCCCGGGCCCATAGAAACGCAGCTTCCCCGCGGGCACGGCGGCCAGAAGGAAGCACTTACAGCATTCACCTGAAAACCCTTGCGTTTGAAAGAGCCTCGTATGCGTATCAAACGCATTCACTCCACAGCCTGGAAGCTTACGCGACACCCTGCGAGATAGCAAATCGATAAGTTTGGCGACCGGCGATGCTATGCGCGACTCTCGTCCCAATAAAAGCATGAAAAATCCAGAACGGATAACCAGGCTTGCTGACAGAGAGAGACGCTACGCTTTCCACGCTTCAATTGCCCATCCGGTTTCAATTATAACGGTTTGCCAACGCAAGCGACTGCTGTCAGTAGCGCCAAAGGTCTCTGGCGAGTTCTTGCATCGGCATCACCCGCCCGAGACCTTTGGCGCTACTGACTTAAATGCTGCGCTCAGTGGTCGTACTCCTTGGCAAACCCTTATAAATTCGCCTCTCTACAAAATATAGCGGCACGGAAAACTTTTGTGGGCTTAAAGCCAAAAACCGTCTCACTGTACACCTGTACAGTGAGACGGTTTTTGACAATCCGGTTCGCAACCGGGCCGGATAAAAGCCCGTCCGAGCATCAAGGCCCGAACCGCTGGCGATACTCAGCAGCATTAATAAATGCGTTAGCCAGGTCTCCGAGGTTGATCTCTCCGCTATCAAGTCGCTGCAAGTAGTTCAAATATGCTCCGTCCGGATTCCTCGTGAAGAATCCATAATATGCACTCACCACCTGCGCCTCGTGCGCATACTTATGACTGACTTCCTGCCGCTCCGAGATTTCCCTGTAGACCTGTGCTCGCGTCCGAGCACTTGTATCGAGCGCTGTAATCCATCCTTGCCTCACACTGGCAGGAATCTCTGCCGCCACGCCTGCCGTCTGCAACAGTGTGTCCACATACTGCCCATTGTTGAGC
>DASVQM010000029.1:0-43235 GCA_036389095.1 Pyrinomonadaceae bacterium | reverse complement strand
CGAGCGCGGCGGCATCCACGAAGTCGCGCAGGCCGCCGCCCTCCTCGCGGTCGTAATCCACGGCGGCGTTGACGAGCTCCTGCAAGTTCTCCAGACGCCCCTCGGCCTCGTCCGAGTTCTCGGCCTTGAGCGCGTTGGCGTAGCCCGTGTCCAGGATCGCCGCCTTGACCACGTCCGAGACGGGCGTTTCCGACTGTGCAGCGCCCGTCGCGATTTTCACCAGCTCGGTAATGATGTTCTGGCAATTCCTGAGCGCGGAGGTGGCGCGTGGGCTCAATCCCTCGCCCTTGTCCGTCATAATCGCAATCGTCTCCCAGTGCGAGACGCCGTAATCCTTCGCGCGTCGTGCTATCTCGTCGAGCGTCTGCTTGCCGAGGCCGCGCGGCGGAGTGTTGATGACGCGCTGAAGGGCGATGGAATCGTGCGGGTTGAGCGCGAGCTTGAGGTAAGAGATGATGTCGCGCACTTCCGCGCGCTCGTAGAAGGAGAAGCCACCGACGATGTTATAGGGAAGACCGGCGCGGCGCAGCGATTCCTCGAAGACGCGCGATTGGGCGTTGGTGCGATAGAGCACGGCGGCGCGAATGTCGGGTTCGACGCGGCGGTGCTCATCTATCTTGGCGGCGACGAAGCGGGCCTCCGCTTCGGAATCGAGCGCCTGGTAATAGCGTATGCGCTCGCCCGCAGGGTTGGCCGTCCACAGCTCTTTGCCCTTGCGCTCGGTGTTGTGACGGACGACCGCGCCCGCCGCGTCCAGTATGTTCTGCGTCGAGCGATAATTCTGTTCGAGGCGGATGACGTTTGCGTCAGGATAATGCTGCTCGAAGTTGAGAATGTTGCTGATGTCGGCCCCGCGCCAGGCGTAGACGCTTTGATCGTCGTCGCCGACGACGCAGATGTTCTGTTGCTTCTCGGTCAAGAAGCGTATCAGCGCGAACTGTAGCGAGTTGGTGTCCTGGTACTCGTCAACGAGTATGTAGCGAAACCTGTCGTTGTATTTCTCGCGCACTTCGGGCACGCGGCGCAGCAGTTGGACGGTTTTGATGAGAAGGTCGTCGAAGTCCAGGGCGTTGTTGTTGCGCAGGCGCTCTTCGTAGAGGCGGAAGACGCGCGCAATCGCGGTTCGTTTCTCGTCGCCGTATTCGACCCGCGCCGTGTAAGACGCGGCATCGTCGCCCTGGCGATTCTTCGCGCCGCTGATCGCGCCCTGCACGGCGCGTTGGCCCAACTGCTTATCGTCGTAGCCCAAATCCTTGATGCAAGCCTTGATGAGCCGCACGGAATCATCCTGGTCGTAGATCGTAAAGGAGCGCGTGAAACCCTCCTGAAGCGCCTCTATGTGCTGGCGCAGGATACGCACGCACAGGCTGTGGAAAGTAGAGAGCAGTGGAGCGCTGCCGAGCCGCAAGCCGCTCAGGAGCTGCTCGACTCGCTGGCGCATCTCCTGCGCCGCCTTGTTCGTGAAAGTGACGGCCAGGATATTGTGTGACGCGACCTTGTGCTCGGCGATCAGGTAGGCGATGCGGTAGGTGATGACGCGCGTCTTGCCTGAGCCCGCGCCCGCTAAGATCAGCAGCGGCCCGTCCGTATGCGCGACGGCTTCGCGTTGCCTGGGGTTAAGCTGAGAGAGAAAGTCCATAATTGATAAAGGACTCAGAACTCAGGACTCAGGAGTCAGAATAAAAACGGCTTCGTCTTCTTCATTCTGAATTCTGAGTCCTGAGTTCTGACTCCTGCTTTCCTCATTTAATCAATTTCTGTATCGCTTTGAACTGTTCATGTCGCGCGTCGCGCAGCAGCTCGAAGAGGGCCATCTCCGTGGAGGAAGGAAAGGCCCCGCTCTGCTGCATCCTGGCGAGAGCGATGTGCCTGTTATGGGCGGCGCGGGCCGTGATGCAATCCGTGAGCAGATGTACCTGACGCCCGCGCGCAAGTAGATCATGAGTAGTCTGGTTGACGCAGATGTGCGCCTCTATGCCGCAGACGAGAACCTGTCTGGCCCCGGCCCGCTCAAGCTCCGTCTCAAACTGCTGCGCGCCGCAGGCGCTGAAGGCGGTCTTTTCGATAATCTCGGGCGTGGCCGGCAAGACAGCCTTGATCTCGCTCGCCGTGTGGCCGAGCCCCTTCGGATATTGTTCGGTCACGATGACGGGCACGCGCAGGAGCTGCGCGGCGTGAGCCACGAGCGCGATGCGTGCCGCCGTCTCGGCGAAATCCGAGATCGAGGCGCGAAAAGCCTCCTGCATGTCTATGATGACCAGCGCCGCCTGCGCCGCATCGAGCGTGTTCTGATGCTGCATCCGTTTTCCTCTCAGAGACATTTAAACACACGACGGTCGGCTTGGTCGAATCGGCGCGAAAGCAAGGATGAAGGCGGAAGGCCGCAAGGATGAAAGAAGAAAACTAACAGGGAGGGACAGAGATGGTCAGGATTAAAATAGCAAGCAGGATGAAAGATAAAAGCATCGCTTGCTGAATCGTTCATCTCTTCTTCTTGATCCTGACAATCTCTCTTCATCCCTGTTAATTCCTGCTTTGCTCTTGGCTGAGCTTCAGGAGGGAGGCGGCGAGTTCGTGAGCTTCTCCGCGCGCGCCTTTGAGGATGGAAGCATTGACGAGCGCACGCTGAAGTATGGAGAGGGCTTTTTCCGGCTGGCGGCGCGCTGAGATTGTGTGAGCTAAAAGCTCCAGGACGCCCTGCCCTGTGGAGACGGGGCGGGGACGCCAGCGTGCCCCCGCTTTGTAGTTGCAGACGAGGACTAAGCCTACGGGCAGGGGCCTCGCGCCACGGCGTCCGCCCAAAGACTCGACCGCGTATTCCGTCTGCCTGAAGAAGCCCTGATCTCGAATCGAGAGGGTTTTGGGGTAGGGATGAACGCGGCCACGTTGGTCCAGTACGGCGAACTCGTCCGAGTAATAGGTCGCCCCGGCGCGAATCAGCTCGACGACGAGGCTGGTCTTGCCGCTCATGCTCCGCCCCGGAATCAGAATCGCTTTCCCGCGCCAGCCGACGACTCCCGCATGAATAAAGAGACGGCGCTGTGCGGCTTCGGCCACGAAGAGGCGCAAGTCAGATTCAAAGCTACTGAGCACCTCGTCCATATCGGTCGAGCGGGCCAGCCGTGTGATGTCGCCATAGAGCAGATTGAAGCGACGAACATTTGGCCGCGCGCCGGGCCCACCCGTGAAGATCGAGTAGAGCCGCTCGACGGCGTGTGAAGATGAAGGCTTCCATCCCGGCGGGAGACGGCTGTGCAGCCGATCAAGCAGAGCGGGGTCGTTGCTGCGAACGCCGATGCGTCTTCCGAAAGAGATGAGAGAGAAGCCAGCCGCCCAGCCCAGGCGGTCGATCTTCTCCATTCAAGCGGACTTCCACTTGAGCTGCGGCAAATTCAGGGCAGGCACTTGAAGCGTTACCTTTATCGCTCAGGGATTGAAACACATTCCCGTTCCGGTGTTACAGAGGAGGCCCGCACAACAATCTGTATCAACCGTGCAGGGCCCATTAACAGCTGAACAAGCGCCCGAAGCAGCCTCGGCTGCTGTCGGCGCGACGATAGAAGTAACCAGAGGCACAGTCACGGCAGCGGCGAGTCCGAGGTTACGAATCAACGCGCGCCGGGACAGCCGTGCCACATGCGCCGGTCTCGACACGGGCCCTTCCAGAAGATGCGACTTCTCCAACTGTTCTATAGCAGACCATACCAGTTGCTCTGAGACTGCGCCCTTCGTCTCCTTATCAAGCAGCCGACCCAACTGCTCGATGCTGGTGCGACCGTCGCAGTGCTTCCAGACAAAGGCGGCGGTCTGATTCAGGCAGTGAGCCTCGTTGCTATTCTCATCATAGATGAGCGTTTCATTCGCCAATTCCTTGACGATGAGCTGTTCGCGGCGCGCTCTTGGCGTTGAGTGCTCTGCTCTACTCACTTTGGAAATCTCCTTGCGGAAGAGATGGAAACTACCCGGCTGGATGCTTCATTGGATTAAAGTGACCGGTGTTGATTGACCGCGCCAAGAATAAGCCAAGTAAAACTGGCAAGTCAATCAAATGTTTTGGGCGGCTTGAGAATCGTTGTCAGGCCCTTTATCAAAACCCGGAGCGTTCTCGCGTCTTCGGCATGCGCATTAGGAAATGGGCCGTGCGCAGGATGCAATGACCGGCTTGAAAAGGCAGTCGCGGCAGCTCGTTGAATGGCCCCTTGACGCCGATGGTTCCTTCGATGGCGTTGGGCCAGTGGTAACGCAGATTCTTTAAAGCTTCGACCGGGGCACGGTGCGCCATCGTCATCGGCGACCTGTAGCGACGGCGCATAGAGGGCTGTTCCCATTCTCTGAGGACGGTGGGCACGAACCAGCTCGGCAGTCGTTTCGCCGACACCTCTGCCGGAACTCCGTCAACAACCGCTCCCAGTAGTTGATGCGCGAGCACGATGGCGCAGGCGTACCAGTCCAGACGTTTGCGACCGGCCCCGAGTAAAAGCTCCCAATCGAAGTCCCTGGGCCTTTGTTCGAGCGCGACGGCGATGTCACACAGCCACAGCGGACGCCACGAGCCTTCACGCAGGAAATGAAAGCAGAGCATGCGCAGATGATCTTCTGGGCCAGGGATTCGCACCCAAGCCTCTTTGAGCCTGAAGAGCTGCGAGCGTGAATAGAGCTCGTCCCAGCGGCGCTCATCCAGCTTGAGAAAACCCCTGTGCAAATCCACCTCGTACTTCCTTAACTCCGCACCGACGAGCACGGCCTTTGCCGACTCGTACTGCTTCGGATGAACGCAGAGGTCTATATCTCCGTACGGCCTGAGACCGGGCTCGGCATATAAGCGGGCGATGGCCCACCCTTTGACCAGTATGGCCTCTATCCCGGCAGCTTCGAGGAGCGTGAGAACTCTTTGCAGGTCGCGCTCATGAACGGCAGCACGCAGAGTATGCAGGCGGTATGCTTGCTCTAGTTGAGAAGCGCTCTCGTCCATCTGCGCGTGAGAGCTGCGCAGGCGTCGCCAAGCCAGCGCTGCCGCTCCCGATTCCAGCAGCAACGGGGTTAACGCGTCGAGCTGCCCGGTGGAGATTTCAAGCGGGAGCGGAGCGCAGCGCCAGGCGCTACGCAGCACCTCGGCCATCAGTCTGCTTCTACTCTGCATCGTGCTCAATTGAAGTTGATCGTACAGCGTTGGCCGCAAGCATATGCGTAAATCACAAGCCTGTCCAACGCTTCATCCTCTCAGCCCTCAGCACAGGCGAACTTTTTATGGATATTAAGACCCGGGCCTTGATATACTGCGCGTCGCCATGGGTTCTCTTTGACTTCCGGCGACTTCTATAACGAGAGCCGCGCCGGACAGCTCGCGCGGCTTAGGGCCGCCCGTCTTCCTCAACACTCTCTAGGCTTATCCTATGAGCTTCTCCTTACTGCTGGCGACATACGGAACGGTCTTTGTAGCCGAGCTGGTCGGAGATAAGAATCTCTATACGATCAGCACGCTGACGGTTCGCTTCCAGCTGCTGCCCGTGATGTGCGGGATAGCGCTGGCTTTTTCGGGAAAGATGATGGCGGCGGTGCTCTTGGGACGTGCCATCGCCGAATTGCCCTCTGCGCTCGTCACGGGGATGAGCGCCGCGACGTTCTTCGCCACGGGCCTTATCATCTGGATGAAAAAGAGCGAGGACGCGCCACACGAGAGCGCAGCGTCTCAACGCTGGTCGAGCGCCGTGCCCGTCTCGTTCGCCGCCATCTTCTTTTCCGAATGGGGCGACGTGGGCCAATTAGCAGCCGCCACGCTCGCGGCACGCTACCATGCACCGCTCACGGTCTGGGTCGGCGCGACGCTGGCCCTCTTGACGAAAGGCATACTCGCGCTGACGCTCGGCGCGGGTCTATGCAGGCGTTTGCCGCGTCCGGTCCTGCGTTACGGCGCGCTCGGCCTCTGTCTGATGATGGGCATTCTATCGCTGCTGCGGATAGAGGTTTGAGCCTTCGCTCCTATCTTACGCTTGAAGGCAGACACGGGCGGCTGGCCGCTCGGAGAGAATGAACCCGCGGCAGTCAGTCTTATCGTCTCACCTGTACCAGGACACTATCGTATACCGTTCGCCGTGCGTGACGGGCATCACCTCATGCGTCGTCTCTGCGCGGAAGGCGACGAGCGTGCCGGGAGCACCGGCCAGGGGGAGGGGTTGAGGCGGCTCGGAGAACGGCCCGTGAAAGACCAGCGACCCGCCCCCGTAGGTGTCCGGCGCTGGCTCATCCGACTGCGGGTTTAGAAAGATGATGACGGATATCTTGCGCAGCCGCGACTCGTCGAGAATGAGCGGCGTATTGCCGTCCTGGTGCGCGACGAAAAAGTCACCGACCTTGTAGCGTAAGAGCTGCGGCTCTTCGCATTGGCCCAGTGTAATCCCGAAGTGCTCTTCAATCTCTCTCTTCCTCTCCAACAGTTGTCGCATCAAGCGCTCGCGCGTCTCCATTGAGACGACGACGCGCGTCGCCCGGCGCACGCGCGAATCAACCGCGCCCGACGACTCCAGGCCGTAGACCGTCGCCGCCCCGCCGCCCGCCGTGCGCAACTCTTCGACGATCTTCTCGCGCGCCGCCGTATCCAGAAAGTCCCTGATGAAAAGCAGCTCGACCATTTAACGTATCTCGCACCCGGCAGACCGCAGCCGCATGGGCCCTGTCGTTCAAGCGCAGCTCTTGCGCGACAAGAGCATTGATCTGAAGCATGAAAGCTATGCTATCGAGGCGCGGCGACTCAAGAGCAGGTTGAGCGTAGACCGCAATCAACCGATGCCCTCGAAGAAGCGCGCGAGCTTCTCTTCGTCCAGCTTACCGCCTGTGCGCACGCCGCTGCATACGTCGAGCCCAAAGGGGCTGACGGTTTCGATGGCCTCCGCGACGTTGTGCGGGTTCAGGCCGCCAGCCAGGAAGACGGGCAGGTCAATAGCCTCTACGATAGCGCGGCTGATCGTCCAGTCGTGCCTGCGACCTGTGCCGCCGAGTTCCTTGACCGCAAGATTCTGGTTGCCGGAATCGAGCAGCAGTGCGTCCGCTTTGCCCGCGACCGAAGCGGCCTCCTTAAAAGCTTCCGGGCCATTGACGTGTACGACCTGAACGAGAGAGACGCCGGGCAGCGCGCAGCGCAGTTCGTCATAAATGTGAGGCTCGACGCGGTCGCACAGTTGGATGGTATTGACGCGGCATCTCTGCTGCTGTGCGATGATGGAGGAGGCATCCTGTTGACAGGTCAGCAGGAAGGTGGCGACGGGCGGCGGTACGCGCATGGCGACCTCCCTGATCGTGTCTTCAGGGATGACGCCGGGGCCGCTCGGCATTTCCGACACGAGCCCGATGGCAGAAGCGCCGTGCCTGACGGCCAGCCGCGCTTCTTCCGCGTTACCGATGCAGCAGATTTTAACTCTGGGTCTGTTCGCCACGCGATGCCGGTTCCTCCATCGACCGTTTTATCAAGAAGTGATATATCGCAGATCAAGAGAGAAGCTCAAGCGCTCATCGCACGCGCCGATTGCATGACGGATAGTGAAGCCCCTATCATGTGCCGAACGACACGCGCACGCAGGATAAGAGGCGTTCAAAAAATCCGACGGGAGATGAAAGCGATGCAGAGCTTAATGGAAGATTTCGAGCGCACGATCAGGACTTATTACGAGCGGCTCGCGCAGATTACGGAGGATGAGAGCGGGGAGGCGGTTGCGCCCGGTAAATGGTCTAAGAAGGAGGTGATCGGTCATCTCATTGATTCGGCCTCGAACAATCATCATCGCTTTGTGAGAGCCCAGTTCACAGACGGGCTGTTGCTCTATCGTTACGAGCAGGCGGCGTGGGTCAAACATCAGGATTACAGGAGCGAGTCCTGGGCGGAGTTGCTGCTGCTGTGGAAGAGTTTTAACCTTCACCTCCTGCACGTCGCGTCGCGCATCCCTGAAGAGAGGCTGGACACGCTCTGCCGGTTTACGGATTCCGAAAGCGTGAGCCTCAGATTCCTGGTCGAAGATTACGTCGCTCATATGAAGCACCATCTCAAGCAGATCACCGGCTAAGCCGGAGAGCGTGGACGAATGGCAGCAGGAGAGAACGCGACGCTCAAGCGTCGGCCCTTAACCGCGTTGCTGCGTTGCCTGAGACTTCTGTGTCCGGCCTGCGGCCAGTCCTCCATCGTCCAGCGGCCGTTCAAAATAAAAGACCAGTGCCCTTTTTGTCGTTCACACTTCAAGCGCGAGGATGGTTTCTTCGTCGGCGCGATCTCGATTAACGTCGTGACGACGGAGGTCGTGATTCTGGCTCTCTACCTTATCTCCATGCCTTTCATAGGCGCTTACTACCAGGCGGTTCTATCCACTCTCTTCGCCGTCGCCGTGCTCTTCCCCCTGGCCTTCTATCATCATAGCTGGAGTCTCTGGCTGAGCTTAGACCACCTCGTCGAGACCTTGCCGAAGGAGACTCAAGGGCGCACGACGACGGGCCGTCGCAAGGAGGGAGGCGCGGGCGGCTAGGCGCATAACTTTTCAAACGCATGGCACGTAGTACGGGCGAGCATTAATATCTTCGCCTGACAGGGAATAAGCCATGACTACTGAAATCAATTTCCGCCTGGCCGGAGGCCCGCAGCCGCTCATACTCGTTCCAGTCAAAGTCAACGGCCAGGGCGCTTACGATTTTATTCTCGACACGGGAGCGGGAACGTCGCTGTTATCGTCGGAGCTTGCACGCAGCCTCGGAGTTGAAGGCACGGAAACGAAAGAGGGGCAGGTCGCAGGGGGCAAGGTGAGCGTGCCGGTCGGAAGCGTCGCGTCGCTGGCGATTGGCGAGGCCAGGGTCGATAACTTGCAGGTGGCGATTATAGATTTGAGCGATGTCGGAAGAGCTGTCGGAGCGCAAATAGACGGCGACATCGGCTACAACTTTCTCAAAGAATTCAGGGTGACGATTGATTACCGCCGCAACAGGCTTCGTCTCGCCAAAGGTCTGTATGAGTCTGTCGGCGCGGCGGCTTTAAAGGAGGTCGCTTTCAGGCTCGCCGCTCCCGTCAAGCCCCTGTTGCTCGTCAATGTCGTCATCAATGGCGGGCTGGCTTGCGAGTTTGCCATTGATACCGGCTGCTCGACGACGATGATCTCACCGGAGCTGGCGAGTAGTCTTGAGGTCGCGGGCGTGCCGATTCCGCCCATTACGACGGGCGGCGCTCATCAGGTCGAAGCCTCCGTCGGCTCTCTGGCCTCATTGGCCGTGGGAGAATCTCTGACACGCAATCTTCAGGTCGTCATCGCAGATACTTTCAGCCTGCTTAACCGGGCGACGGGCGCGAATTTTAATGGAATCATCGGCTATAACTTTCTCAAAGAGTTTACCGTGACGATTGACTATCCGAACGAGAGACTCAGCTTGTCGAGGTAGCCGGTTCATCACGCGGCGCATTCAAAGCCAATTGGAGGTCAACAGAGATGGAAGCTCTATCGAGCACGGTCGCCAACGGATTCATTCATTCCTACAGGGATTTCGCCCGCAAAGTCCATGCTCTTTCCGAAAATCTCTCGGAGGAGCAGTTCTGGAGAAAGCCCTATGCTTACGGAAACAGTTTCGGACATCTGACCTTGCATATCACAGGCAACCTCAATTACTACATTGGCACGGAGATCGCCGATACGGGATATGTGCGCGAGCGCGAACGCGAATTCACAGAGCAGAGCCGTCCATCGAAAGAGGAAGTCTTAAGACACCTGGATGAAGCGGTGAATCTGGTGGTTGCGACGCTTGAGCGACAGACCGCCGAGAACTGGTCCGAGGAATACGACGCGACCAATGCCGCCGATTTCGTCAAGGACCGCTTCAGCATCTTTCTCAGGTGCGCAACCCATTTTCATCACCACGTCGGCCAGATGATCTATCTTGAAAAAGAGCTTTCAAAGTAGAAGAGCGGCGCAGTCAGGATTGGACTGCTGTCAGTCGCGCCCCGAGGTCTCGGGCGGGTCTCAAGCGTCAGTGCCAGAGACCTCAGGGCGCGACTGACCTCTTGTCGCGCTCAACTGAGAATCGCTATGGAGATCAGCGATAAAGCGAAAGCGGCGGACTGCGTGGGGCGAGATTTCTCGCTCCTGCAATACGCCGCCTTCTTATCAAGGACGAGCCGACAAGCTATTCCACGGTCACGGACTTCGCAAGGTTGCGCGGCTGGTCTACGTCGCAGCCGCGCCGGACGGCTATGTGATAGGCCAGGAGCTGCAAGGGGATGACGGCGAGGATGGGGGAAAGCAGGTCGCTTGAGGCCGGAATCTCAAGAATGTGGTCGGAGGCGACCGAAGACATCTTGTCGCCTTCGGTCAGGACCGAGATGACGACGCCTTCGCGCGCCTTGACCTCGACAATGTTGGAGTGCGTCTTCTCATAGCGCAGCTCGGAGGCGTGGTTGCCCTCTTCGCGCGTGTTGACGACGACGACGGGCAGGCGCTCGTCTATCAGCGCGTTGGGCCCATGCTTCATCTCGCCCGCCGGATAGCCTTCGGCGTGGATGTATGAAATCTCTTTGAGCTTCAGCGCGCCTTCGAGCGCGACGGGAAAATTGATGCCGCGACCCAGGTAGAGGAAATCCGTCGAGCGGAAAAACTCTTTCGCCAGGTTCTCTATGTCGTCCGCGTTATTGAGCAGGTGCTCGATCTTGACGGGAAGCTCGGCGAGCTGGCGGGCGTGGTCCTTGGCCTGCTCCTGCGAGAGCGCGCCGCGCAGCTCGCCCATGTAGAGCGCGAAGAGATAGAGCGCGATCATCTGCGAGGTGAAAGCCTTGGTCGAGGCGACGCCGATCTCCGGCCCGGCGTGCGTCAGAATCGTGCCGTCAGCCTCGCGCATAATCATCGAGCCCTTGACGTTGCAGATGGCCAGGACTTTCGAGCCGCGCTCTTTGGCTTCGCGCAGGGCCGCGATGGTGTCAGCCGTCTCGCCCGATTGAGAGATGACCAGGAGCAGCGTGTTTTCGTCCAGCACGGGGTCTCGATAGCGAAACTCCGAGGCGTAATCAACCTCTGCGCTGACGCGCGCCAACTGCTCGATCATGTACTTTCCGGCCAGGCCCGCATGCCATGACGTGCCGCAGGCGGCGATCTTGATCGAAGTGAAAGCGCGGAAGTCTGCGGGCGTGATGTTCTTCATCTCGTCCAGGAAGACCTTGCCCGAATCCAGAGAGATGCGGCCCTGGACGGTATCACGCACGGCGCGCGGCTGCTCGTAAATCTCCTTGAGCATGAAATGCTTGAAGCCGCCCTTCTCCGCCATGATCGGGTCCCAGGTGATGCGCTGCTGGACGGGCTCGACTCCGTTACCCTCGAAGTCCGTGACGCGCACGGCGTCGCGCGTGAGCGTGGCGATCTCGCCGTCGCCCAGGAAGAAGATGTCGCGCGTGTGTTGCAGGATGGGCGGGATGTCCGAGGCGACGAAATATTCGCCGTCGCCCAGACCGATGACGACCGGCGGCCCCTGACGCACGGCGATGATCGTGTCGGGCTCGTCCGCCGAGATGATAGAGAGCGCGAAGATGCCTTTGAGGTCTCCGATGGTACGGCGCACGGCTTCCTCAAACGTATCGCCCGCGCGCTGATACTCTTCGATCAGATGGGCGACGACTTCCGTGTCCGTCTCGGTCACGAACCTGTGATCGCTTGTGCGCAGACGATCTTTCAGTTGGAGGTAATTCTCGATAATGCCGTTATGGACGACGACGATGCGGCCGGTGCAGTCGCGGTGCGGGTGCGCGTTCTCTTCCGTCGGCCTGCCGTGCGTGGCCCAGCGCGTGTGGCCTATACCGTATGTGCCGTCGAGCGGGTGCAGGCGGATGGCTTCTTCCAGGTTACGCAGCTTGCCCTCTGCGCGGCGCACCTCCAAGTCATGATCTTCATCAACGACGGCAATGCCTGCCGAATCATAGCCGCGATACTCAAGCTTGCGCAGCCCGTCAATGATGACCGGAACGACCTGCTTATTGCCCACGTAACCAACAATGCCACACATAATGCGTTTTCCTTTTTGAAGGTGAAATCTACAAACTCAAAGGCGGAATTAACAGGGAAGGACAGAGATTGTCAGGATAAAGAAGAAGAGATGAACCATTCATGCCGTAGTGCTTTTGTCTTTCATCCTGCTTTCTGCCTTTTTATCCTGACGATCTCTCTCCATCCCTGTTGATTTCTTTCCTGTCTGCGGCGGGCCGCTTTCGGAGTTTTCTGAAGCGCTTTTATTTGCTTGAGACCGTTTCTTCCTGCACCGTCTCGGTCTCCTTCGGCTCCTGCTTGCTGAGACGTTTTTTGACGACCGCCGGGACACCGGCGACCAGCGTATCGGGCGGCACGTCCCTGGTCACAACCGAACCGGCAGCCGTCACCGCGCCCATGCCTACACGGACGGGCGCGACGAGCATCGTGTCCGAGCCGATCTTGACTTCATCCTCGATGACGGTCGCGTGCTTGTTCTTGCCGTCATAGTTGCAGGTGACAGTGCCCGCGCCGATATTGCTCTTTTCTCCGATGGTCGTGTCGCCCAGGTAAGTCAGGTGCATGGCTTTCGATTTGCGACCGAGCGTGGATTTCTTCATCTCGACAAAGTTTCCGACCGCCGCCTCTTCCTCCAGGTGCGCCTGCATGCGCAGGTGCGCGAATGGGCCCACCGAACAGTTGTGCCCGATGCGGCTGTCAACGATCACACAATGATCTTTGACGGTCACGCTGTTGCCGACGACCGAGTTTGTGATGCGCGTGCCCGAGCGTATCTCGCAGTCGTCGCCGATGACCGTCTCGCCTTCGATGTGTACGTCCGGGTAGATGATGCAGTCGCGCCCGATCTTCGCTTCGGGACTGACATAGGTGTGCGACGGGTCAATGAAGGTCACGCCCGCGTCCATCAGTTGACGCAGGGTGCGGCGGCGCAGGATGGCTTCAAACTCCGCCAGCTCGGCGCGCGTGTTGATGCCGGAAACCTCGCGCGGGTTCCCGTGAAGATAGACGCCCACGTCTTCGCCGTCGGCACGCAGGATGCCCGGAACATCCGTCAGGTAATACTCGCCTTGCGCATTGGTCGGCTGCACACGCTCAAGCGCCTTGAAGAGCGGGCCCGTCTCAAAACAATAGATGCCCGCGTTGATCTCCTTGATCTGCTTCTCCGCAGATGTCGCGTCCCTCTGCTCGACAATTTTTTCAAAGCGTCCCTCTTCGTCGCGCACGATGCGGCCGTAGCCAGCCGGGTCGTCCAGGCGCACGGAGAGCAGCGTGCAGGCCGCGCCGCGACCGCGATGGGTGCGATGCTGGTGAAGGAGCGCTCCGAGGGTTTGCGCATCTATCAAGGGCACGTCGCCGGAGAGAATCAGGAGAGTCGAGGCGGCGTCCTGCAAAGCCTCGCGGGCGCTCATCACGGCGTCGCCCGTCCCGCGCTGCTCAGTCTGCAAGATGAATCGCGCGCCGCCTTCGCCAAGCTCCTGCTCGACCGCCTCCTCGACCTTATCCGCCTGATGACCGACGATGACGTAGATGTCGCGCAGCATGGGAGAGAGGGCCGTCGCCGTGCGGCAGACGTGAGCCACGAGCGGTCGCCCGCCGAGCTTATGCAGCACCTTGGCCGTACGCGAGCGCATGCGCGTGCCGAGTCCTGCGGCCAGTACCAGCACGTCCAGCGGAACGGGCGATTCCTGCAAAGTGATCTGGGGATTTTTCTCCATAGAATGCTCAGGCGAGAAGAGCCTCGTGGACGAACCCCTGCTCGCAACAGGCCGCGACGACGTGCGCCAGCTTCGCCGAATCGTGACGGACTTTCTCCCCTTCTTCCAAAAGGTCTGCACGCACGATCAACGCTTCTTTACCGAAGGCTTTTTCCAGCAGGTGATCCTGCATGCCTATCTGGTAAGCGCCATCGGCTGCATAGAGCGCAGCCTGCTTTGCCGTGATCGGACGACTGTTGGCGATAACGTAATCGAAGCTTATCTCGGGCGCGTACTTCTTGAGCGTTTCTACGTGCTGGCGGGCCGTGTAGCCGTCGGTCTCGCCCGGCTGAGTCATCAGATTGCAGATGTAGATTTTGATGGCGCGCGCTTCGCCGATGGCTTCGGCCACGCGCGCCACCAGAAGGTTTGGCAGGATGCTCGTATAGAGCGAGCCTGGCCCAATGGTGATAACGTCGGCCTCGCGCAGCCGGACGAGAGCTTCCGGGAGGGGAAGACATTGTTCGGGCTCAAGGCGCAAACGACGAATGGGTGAGCGCGATGCCGTGATCTGCGTCTCGCCTCGCACCTCCGTCCCATCTTCCAGCTGCGCGACGAGGCGCACATCGTTGATCGTCGCCGGATAGATGTGGCCCTTGCTCGCCAGGACTTCAGAAGAAAGCCTCACAGCCTCGACGAAATCGCCCGTAATCTCCGTGAGCGCGGCCAGAAAGAGATTGCCGAAGCTATGGCCGCCGAGCTCGCCAGAGCCGCGAAAGCGATAACGAAAGAGCCGCGAGAGAAGGGTCGAATCCTCTGAGAGCGCAATCATGCAGTTGCGTATGTCGCCGGGCGGGAGCATCTGCAACTCTTCGCGCAAGCGACCGGAGCTGCCGCCGTCATCCGACACGGTGACGATGGCCGAAAGCGTTTCGAGCCGCGCGCCGCCGTCACCGACCACACTGCCCGGGCCGACAAGCTGCTTCAACCCGGCAAGCAGCGCCGAGAGACCAGTGCCGCCGCCGATGGCGACAAGCTTCAATCCGCGACTGGTTTCCGCTATAGGCAATTTGCTCTCTACTCCTTGATGGCTGGCCACTGCTGCCCGTACGTGCAGGCAGAGAAATGATACCTAAAAGACCGGGGCTTTGAAAGCATAATAAAGGGGTGGCGGAGGAAGACCGGCGCTGGCCGAGGAGAAAAGATGACCTCTCAGGAGCGAGGAGCGAAGACCAATCGCTCGAAATCAGGATCGTTGCGTAGGATGGTCAAGTCCTGATCGTGCTGCGCGCGTACACGCAGGTTAGGTTGCAGATCCAGGGCGCGCCCGAGGGATTCGAGCGCAGAGTCAATCGCACCGAGACGGGCGCGCGTCGCCGCTAGCCCGTAATGAATGTGCGCCGCGTCGGGCTCGCGCTTGAGCGCGCGCTCGAACATCTCCTGGGCGGCCACATACTCGCCGCGATTCAGCTCTATCACGCCGCGATCATAGAGCGAATCGGCATCGCGCGGAAGCGTGGACTCCGTGCGCAGACGCGCCTCTGCGATGGCCAGGTAAGTGCGCGCCCGCGCAGTCACTTCGGAAACGCCCGCATGCTTTTCGACCAGCGCGCGAAAAAGTGACCGCGCATCCGAGAAATGTCCGCGCACAAACTCTCTGTGAGCACGCTCAAAGGCTTTCAGGGCGGCGGCTTCATCGCGCGTCGGCTGGCGCGGAGGCGCGGGCGCAGGCGTCGGAGCAGCCGGGCGACGCTGCTGGCTCGCGGGCTTCGGCGCGCTCTTTTGCGGCGCTTTTGATTTCGCTGCCGTGCCAGGGCTCTTCTTTTGCGTAGTGGCTGGCACTGTAGCTTTTCGCGGCGGCGGCGTCTTTGCTTTTGAAGCCTTTTTGGAGGAGACGGAGACAGGTTTCTTGCGCGCCGTCTGGGCGCTCTTCGCCCCTTTGTTCTTTGCGGAGACGGGTTTAGTGGAATTCGTGGCTTTACGCGCAGGGGCTTTCTCCGCCGTCGAACGCTTGACCATCGGCTTGGGTTTTGCGGACTTGCCGGCCAATGAACGGTTCTTCGACGAAGAGACTGTGGAAGTGTGGCGCGAGGTAGGGCGTGAGGGAGATCGTTTCACACCCTTTACGATAGGATCGCTCATGCGAAGCCCCCGACTTCTCAAAGGGCGACCCAACCATTTGGGCCGCCCTAAAAAACTGTCCACAGCTTAACATAGCTGGCCGCCTAAATTCAACGTAAGACGAGGGTTTGCGGGTATCCAGAACCCGATGTTGAACCATTTGAAGCCTGTGGCCAACGGAGAAAAACAGTTGAAGTCATTCGACGCCCTATGTTAGAGTGCCAGATGGATATGCGGCCAAGCCCACTCCCAAGGGGCCGCGCATCAGGCCGAGCGCGATTCTCAGAACGGGCGAAAACCTTCTGGCACTATGCTTTAGATTCTCACCGGGTGCTCGCATGCGACACGGTAAGCACCCCCCTCGCCCGCCACACCAGTATTGAAAGCTGTACTAATGGCAGACACTCCCATCGTAATGCGCGAGCCGCAGTATCGGCAGATCAAAGCCGTCCTGATGAAACTGCGCCTGGACTCGTCGGCCCGCGTGGCTTTCCTTATAGATAAGGACGGCCAGGAAATAGCCGTTGACGGCGATGTGAGTAATCTTGACACAACCAGTTTGGCCTCGCTTGCCGCCGGAAACGTGGCTGCTACGGGTGGCATGGCACGCCTGATCGGCGAGAAAGAGTTTCCGACGCTCTCGCACGAGGGCGAGCGCGAGAGCATACACATCTGTGTCATCGGGCGCGCTCTGCTCGTGGTCGTATTCGATGACCGTTCCAGTCTGGGGCTGGTCAAGCTGAGAGTCAAACAGGTCTCGGCTGAGCTGGCAGCCATCTTCGAGACGGTCATCCGCGAGGCCAGAAAAGCGGCTGAAGAGGCATCGCTCTTCGCAGAGATCACGGACGAGGATATTGACAGCCTATTCAACTAAAGAGGTAAAAGGTAAGAGTGAGGACAAAAGCATTTTAAGTTAAAGGTGGTATCCGGCCTGAAAATTTTCCTGCGACCCTTTCCTTTTTCCTGCTGCCCTGTGACTTACTTCTATGACCTTCATTAATTACGCTTCGCGCGAAATCAACTGCAAGATCGTCTACTATGGCCCGGGACTCTGCGGCAAGACGACGAACTTGCAATATATCTTCGACTCGACCGCTCCGGCATCGAAGGGCAAGCTGATCAGCCTCGCCACCGAAACTGATCGCACGCTCTTTTTCGACTTCATGCCTTTGGAGCTTGGCACTGTGCGCGGCTTCAAAACGCGCTTTCACCTCTACACTGTGCCCGGCCAGGTCTTCTACGACGCTTCGCGCAAGCTGATATTGAAGGGCGTTGACGGAGTGGTCTTCGTCGCAGACTCGCAGGAGGAGCGCATGGATGCCAACATCGAATCGCTTTACAACCTGGAAGAGAACCTGCGCACACAAGGCTACGACCTGATGAATCTGCCCTACGTGTTGCAGCTCAATAAGCGCGACCTGCCCAACATCATTCCCGTCGCAGACCTCGCAGCCGAACTGCAACGCAAGGGCGAGCCCACGGTGGAAGCCGTCGCCTCTACGGGAGTCGGCGTCTTCGACACCCTCAAGGCTGTGGCCAAGCAAGTGCTGACGGAACTGAGGAAAAGCTAAGAGAAGGCGAAGGTAAAAAGGTCAAAGGCAAAAGTGAAGCGGAGTCGAGATGCTCTCTTACTTTTGCCTTTGACCTTTGCCTTTTTTATTCCAGCGACTTAATCATCAACAGGCCGTCGCCGCCGTTGGAGTAGTAGCGCGGCAGACGTTGTGTGACTGTGTAGCCCAGATTCCCGTAGAGATGCTGCGCGCCGGTGTTGATGGCGCGGACTTCGAGGCGAATGATACGCACGTTGCGGCGGCGAAAACCGTCCTCCACCTTCTGCATCATGCGGCGCGCGATGCCGCGTCGGCGATGTTCGGGCGCGACGCCGAGCGTCGTCACATGGCCCGTGTGATCCGGCTCGACGAGGCCGACGATAAATCCGACCATCAGCCCGGCTGGCGTGACGGCGCGATAAGAGACTGATTCCGGCGTGGTCAGGAGATACTCGAAAGTTTCGCGGCTGTAAGCTTCGCCGTCTATGAAGCAGCGTTGATCGAGTCGCCAGCATTCGTCAAGCTGTGTGACGGTGAGGGGTCGCACGTCGTAGCGCAGCTCTATGAGCGGCCTTGCCGGGAGCGCGTCGTATCCTTCGCCGACCACACCGCTGCCTTCGCCTTGCGACCACCATCTTGAGCGAATCTTTTTCAGTACAGCCATAAGAGAATAGTGACAGGGTGAACTGGTGACAAGCAAGAGCGTTTCTTACTCGCCGATTACATTATTAACATGCAATCGCCGTAGCTGTAAAAGCGATAGCTTTCCGAGACCGCATGGCGATAAGCATCGAGCACGAAGTCGTGTCCGGCGAATGCGCTGACGAGCACTAGGAGCGACGAGCGCGGCAGGTGAAAGTTTGTCAGGAGCGCATCCACGACGCGGAACCTGTAAGGGGGCGTGATCGTCAGTTGGGCCAGACCCGCTCCCGGCTGCACCCGTCCGGCTTCGTCCACGGAAGATTCTAAAGCGCGAGTGGTAGTTGTGCCAACTGCCAGAATGCGTCCTCGCTCGGCGCGCGTCCGGTTGATCGCCCGGGCGGCCTCCATGCTGATCTCGTAATGCTCCGGCGCGACCCTGTGCTCGCTGAGGTCAGAGACGCGCACGGGCTCGAACGTCCCATAGCCGACGTGCAGCGTAATCTCGACGAGCGAAGCGCCGCGCGCCGCAATCTCTTCAATCACGCGCGGCGTAAAGTGCAGCCCGGCGGTCGGCGCTGCAATCGCGCCGCGCTTTCTCGCGTAGATCGTCTGGTAACGCTCACGGTCTTCCGGGAGGGCTTCACGCTCACGCTTGATGTAGGGCGGAAGAGGCGTCTGGCCCAGCTCTTCGAGAAGGGTATCGAGCGAGCCGTCGCAGTCGAATCGCACGACGCGCCGTCCGTCATCCAGGGCTTCGATGACCTGCGCGCGCAAGCGCCCGTCGCCGAATCCAACCCGCGCGCCCGCCTGTAATCTTCGGGCGGGTCGCGCCAGCGCCTCCCACACCGAGGGCTCGCGCTCGCGGACGAGAAACAGCTCGACGCGCCCGCCCGAAGGCTCGCGCGCTCCCGTCAAACGCGCCGGAAAAACGCGCGTGTTATTAACGACGACCGCATCGCCCGCGCGTAGGTAAGAGGGAAGCTCTGCGAAATGCGAATCGCGCCGCTCGCGCCGCGCCCTGTCGAGGACGAGCATACGCGCCTCATCACGCCTATCGAGCGGATGCTGCGCGATCAGCTCCTCCGGCAAATGATAATCGAAATCCTCTATCGGCATAGGAAAAGCAAGGATGAAGACGGAAGGCGGAAGGATGAAAAGGGTGGCTCTGCTAATTGAATCATTCTGCCAACATTGCTTCTACTTCATCCTTCGGCCTTCATCCTTTCTATGGCGGCGTCTAAGGCAGAGGCTTGTAAGGGCTCTGCCGGATGCTCGTAATGAAAGACGGCGGTTAGTTGTGCGCCGAACAGTAGAATGAGGCTGGAGAAGTAGCCCCAGGTCAGCACGGCGACCACCGCGCCGACCGAACCATATATCTGATCGTAATGAAAATAGTGCAGGCTCCAGGCGAAGACGTATTTTGACAACTCCCAGAGCAGGCCGCCCGCCACCGCGCCCGGCAAAGTATCCCGCAGGCTGACCTGCGCGTTCGGCATGAAGCGATAGACGAGAACGAAGAGCGCGATGGTGACAAGGATACTGGCGAGCGCAAAGATGAATTGCCAGAAAGCGTTGCCTGCGGTCGCAAGCCAGGCGTAGTGTTCAAGCTGGCGCGGGGAAAGACGTGAAGCCAACTGCTGCAAGAAGACCAGCACTGAGGTGGCGAGAACGGAGATCGAGAGCAGCAGCCCGACGATGCCGATCATCCCCAGCGTCAGGCCGCGCCCGTGCAGGAAAGTGCGCGAGGTCGTATTCCAGATGCGATTGAGTGCGCGCTCGATGACGGCGAAGACCCAGGAACCCGCCCAGAGGACGACGACGAAGCAGGTGATGACGACGCCCGTGCTCAGGTCGGAAAGCGAGTTGACCGTCTCGCGCAGGAATTTGCCCGAGCCCGGATAGACCTGCACGATGCGCGCCAGCATCTCGCCCAGCACATCCGTGCCCATCGCAATCCGGTTGCTCAGGGCCAGCAGCAAGAGCAGCGCCGGAAAGAGCGTCAGCAGCCCGAAGTAGCTCATCGCGGCAGCCGACGTGAACAGATCGTTATCATGAAACTTATGCAGCGTGTGGTTGATAATAGTCAGCCACGGCGCGCGATTGCGCACGCCGAAGGAGTGCCGCGAAAAGGATGAGAAGCGCCTCATATGTAAAGGATGAAGGCGGAAGGATGAAGGATGAAGTAAAAGGCTTCAAGAACCATAAGCATTTTTTTCATCCTTCATCCTTCCGCCTTCATCCTTGCTTTTTATCGAGCGCGGCGCGGGCGATGGCGATGTAGACGAAGGCTTGTGGCACATCGCCTTCGAGCGCGCGTGCGTCCGTTAGAGTTTTCGTCCAATCCAGATGCGCCATTGTCGCAAAAATCTTATCTAAACGAAACGTCTCGCTCGTCACGCTGAAGTGATCGGCGGCCTCCGGTGTCGAGGCGTCTCTGGCCATAATGTCGAGCGCCACTTCGTCGCCCGCGAAATCCTCCACCGCGTTCGCCGCCTTGACCACCTCGTAGAGCAGCGTCCAGGCGCGCTGCTTATCGAGACGCGCCGCCGTGTCGGCGACAATCGCATAGGCCGCGACGCGCTGGCGCGTTCTGGCCTCAACGCGAGCGGCGAAACGCTCCGCCTCGTCGAGCAGCCCGAGCGCGGCGCGCGCGTCGCCTGCGCGCGCGGCGATGTTGGCCGCCTCCGCGTAGCCCCATGCGCTGGCGAGCGGGGGCACGTCCGCATTCTGCAAAAATTTAACGATGCTTTCGTAATCCGTCTCTTTCGTATCGGCGTAGGCATGGGCCAGGTCTGCGATCTGGCTGACGGCGACGAAGGAGAGGGCGGCGCGGCGCGAATCCGTATCCTCTATCTCGTTGGCGGAGCGGCGCGCGCGATCCCACAACCTGTTTCGCGTCGCCGTTCGCACAATACTCAGCCGGAGCGAGTCGCGCTCAGCCGCGCTGCCCGCTCTGGCAAGCTGCTCGAAAGAGGCGCGCAGCGGGTCGCCCCCGCGTTCGGGCGTCACCCTTTGAAGCTCGAAATGCGAAGCGAGCATGTCTCGACGCCCCTGTTCCAACTCGCTTGCGAGAGCCTGCTCGCGTGCGCGAAGCTCCGGCGCGTACTGCGCGGCCTCGCGCTCGAAGAAGGGCAGCAGTCGTCCCATCGCAAGGTAGAGCGCAAGCGCCTGCTGCTGCGTCTGCCCGCTGTTGTCGCTGCTGCTACTACTACTACTACTGCGCGGCGCGATTGGACGCAGCAGCAGCACGGCAGCCGTCTGGTAGAAAGCGCTGCGCACCGCTACAGGGATGGGCGGCGCTTCAGTCTCCGGGGCGCCCGTCTGCGGCAGTGGACGAAACTGCAAAGAGCCGCGCTCGTCCACGACGACGAGCAGTTCGGGCGAGATCATCGGAGAGGAGAGCAGGAGCACGGAGTTGGCGTCGGCGCTCGCGTCCGTGCGGGCCTGGGCCAGGAGCAGACCATAGAGACGGTCGGAGGCGGCGGCGTTCCGTTCTCGCAGGCGTATGATGAAGGCCATGAGGTCTGCGCTCGCGCCGCGACTGACGAGGGGCGTGGCCAGTTGCGCCGCGCTGTTTGATTCGCCGCGATCCAGGAGGTCGAAGGCGAAAGCCAGTCGCTCGGCATCAATCCCGCTCAGGGAGCGCCAGGGGGTGCGCGCTGTCGTCTGGCTTTGCGGCCCGCTTTTATCTTCCGTCTTCTCTTTCGACAACTCTTTCAGGAAGGCTTCGGCCAGCGAGGGGTCGCGCGTCGCCGCCTTCAATAAGACCTCGTCGCGCGCTTCCGAGATGGAGACTTTCGCCGCGCCGCCAGCCGCTCCGTTCTGACGCTCGATCTCTTCCTGCTCGGCCTTGTCCGAGGCTGTGGCAGCTTCCCAGGCGCGGCGAAAGATCAATCGTGCGCGCTCCTGTTCAAACTCCCAGAGGGCATCTGCGGCGAGCGTCTGTATGCGAGCGCGATAGAAAAGATCATTAAAAGTGCGCGCCTCGTCGGCGGTCTCGCGCAGCAGGTTGACGGCCTGTTGTCTGCGCGCCGCCTGAGCGTCTTTGGTTTCAGGGGTGGGCCCACCACGACGGCCCTGCGTCCTGGGGCTGCGTCCGCGCTGTTGTGGCTGCTGCGACTGTTGCCCTTGCGCGCGAGCGTCGAGAGGTGCGGCGCTGTTGAGCGCCAGCAGCGAAAGAAGCGAGAGAAGGGTTAAAGCATTTGAGCGCGTGCGTTGCTTCATATACTTACCTGGCTAGGGCCGAACCATTTTATGCGAAAGCGCTTGTGGTTAGGAATCGAAGAGGCTGCCCTTTTCCGGCAGGCCGTAGTTGAGGCCGAAGTGCTCGTAGGCGAGGCGCGTCACCATGCGACCGCGCGGCGTGCGGTTGAGAAAGCCTATCTGGATCAGATACGGCTCGATAATCTCTTCTATCGAATCCTTCTCTTCGTGAATCGAAGCCGAGATTGTGCCGAGGCCGACGGGCCCGCCGCCGAATTTTTCGATGATCGTCAGCAGCAGCTTGCGGTCAATTTCGTCCAGCCCGTAGGTATCGACCTCCATCCGGTCGAGCGCATCCGAGGCGATCTCCTTGGTGATGCGCCCTTCGTAGTCTACCTCTGCGTAATCGCGCACGCGGCGAAGCAGCCGGTTGACGATACGCGGTGTGCCCCGCGCACGCCGCGCAATCTCGCGCGCTCCGCCCTCTTCGATCTCGACCTTGAGAATATCCGCAGAGCGTTTGACGATCACTTCCAGGTCGTCGTGATTGTAGAAGTCCAGGTGAAAGACTATGCCGAAGCGCCCGCGCAATGGGGCCGTGATGAGCCCGGCGCGCGTGGTCGCGCCGACCAGAGTAAACTTCGGGAGTTCGAGCTTAATGGAGCGAGCCGCCGTCCCCTGGCCGATCATGAGGTCTAGCTGGTAGTCCTCCATCGCCGGGTAGAGCACCTCTTCAATAGCAGGGTTGAGGCGATGAATCTCGTCAATGAAGAGCACGTCGCCTTCCTGCAAGTTGGTCAGGAGCGCCGCCAGGTCGCCGCTCTTTTCGATCACAGGCCCGGCTGTCGAACGCAGCTCCGCGCCCATCTCGTTAGCGATGATGTTGGCGAGCGTCGTCTTCCCCAGGCCCGGCGGCCCCGTCAGCAGCACATGATCGAGCGCCTCCTTACGACCGAGCGCCGCCCTGATGTAAATCCGCAGATTGTCCGTCGCGCGCCGCTGCCCTATATATTCGGCGAGCCGCACCGGGCGCAAAGACAGCTCAAACTGCCCATCCTCATCCATGACGGTCGCATCCCGCGTATTGGCCGGTTCTTCAGACATGATTGATAAAGGATGAAGGAAGAAAATTAACAGGAGAGACAGGATAAAGAAGAAGAGATGAGCTGTTCATGCAGCAATGCTTCTGTCTTTCATCCTGCTTATGCATTTTATCCTGTCTCTCCTGTCCATCCTGTTAGAGCCTGCTTTAAATGAGGCTCATCATTTCTTCGTCCCTTATCCTTACCGTTCTACCCTCTGGCGAGCTGGCGCAGGCTGCGGCGCAGGATGACTTCGACGGAGAGGTCGCCGCCTTCCTGAATGGCGGAGGTGAGTGCCTTCTCCGCCGCGGCCTTTTGATAGCCCAGGTTGATGAGCGCCGAGAGCGCGTCGTCGCGCATCGCGTCTTCGGATTGCGGCGTGCCGGCTGCGCCCGCGGCCCGCGTCGCAAACTCCTCTTCGAGCGCGGGCGACGAGAGCGCGGCGATCTTGTCGCGCAGCTCGATCACCATGCGTTCGGCGGTCTTCTTGCCGACGCCCGGGATGGAGGTCAATCGCGCGAGATTGTTGGAGCGAATCGAAGCGATGATCTCGTCGGCGCTCATCCCTGAAAGCATCGTGATGCCGAGCTTTGGGCCAATGCCGCCGACAGAGATCAGACGCAGGAACAGCTCCCGCTCGCGCGCCGTCTTAAAGCCGTAGAGTTGCAGCGTATCCTCGCGGACGTGCGTATAGATGCGTAGCTGAACGCTCGCGGCGACCTCCTCCAGATCGTAAAAAGTGGAGAGCGGAATGGTCACCTCATAGCCGACGCCGCCAACGTCTATGATACAAGTGTTCGCCTGTTTAGAGAGCAGATTGCCGGATAGATGTGCGATCATTTGCCAGTGAAAAAGTCTCAGCTCGAAGAAGAGATTTCGGGAGCGTCTTCGCTTTCAACACGGAATTGTAGTTGATTCGCGTCGCGCGTGGCAACGCGCGGGAGTCCGCATTGCTTAAGAAAAGATGGGATTTGTAGGCACGCAGGCAGAGCTTACAATTTGCTCAATTATACCCTTCCATACAGGGGCTTCCTCAGATCTTTCACTAAGGCAAGTATCTAATACTTGCCTTAGTGCTTCGGGAGAGACTCTCCCTCTTGAGAATCCAAACTCGAAGATGCGGACGAACTGATCTAACCTGAGTGGAACGATTCTTAGCGTAAGGCGCGAATCATCCCGCTTGTACCATGTGCCGATACGAAAAGTTTCGGCTGTGTTAGTATCAATCTCTATAGCAATAAATAATCCATATACTTCTTTTCCTGCACGCTCGTAGTCTTCAATGGCTCTGGCAACGTGACGGCGCACAGGTTCACCTTCCATTGCTTCTTGCCGTGAGCCTCCGCTGAGGGTCACTTCAACGACAAGTGCAAATGTATCAAACTCAAAAACCATATCGGGAGTGTTGCCCGGCGCAGTACGTACTGGTAGAAAGTCTTGATCGACTTGAAAGCGCCGCGCTTCGCTGGGCTTATTCACTAAACTATCAATGGCAAGAAAAGCGCGCCATATACTCCATTCAAAATAGGCTGGGTCTTCGCTCGGCGGCACGAGCTTTCGTCGCGTTTTGCTCCTTAATAGATCAGCCATGTAGTCTAAAATTTCCCGCCATTCATACTGCTGGCGCGCTGCAAACTCTTCCTCCTGCAATCTTTCAAGTTGCTGCTCTAATTTGAATCGAATTTGAGTTAGGTCTTGAATCGGCAAAGGCATGAGATCAGGTACGCTTACAGGCTCACCTCTGCCCAGAAGCACATCTGATAAAACCTGAATGCTGTGGCGGGCTTCAGGCTCATAGTCAGTAGGAAGGTTAGCACCATCCCAGAGCGCTGAAAAATAGTCTCTTTTTTCTTCCGCAACAAAAGGTCTGGATAAAAGCTGCTCGATAGTTGACCGCTTACGATCAGCAAAAGTAATACTGCGCCCCCTTAGACTAAATAGACCGGACGCTCGCAGGTAACGCCGATTCATATCTGCGTAGTCTCCGAAAGTCCTAAATTGCTCGTCATTCTTTGGTTGAGTCGTTTTATATCTAAATTCTTTATCAAATACCTTTTTATTTTTTGCCTGAGCCCTCTTATCCCTGTATGCAATTATCTTTTCTACAGCTTGAACGACTTCACGCTCAGTCACGACAAACTGCACAATCGAAGCCATCTCCTCAAAACTAATTGATGATTCATTTCCCTCAGCCTCAAGGGCAGCCATGATTTTCAAAATGATATTTAAAATACTGGCGGGCTGATTCAGCGTCGGCGTGAAAGGATTAGGTTGACGAGCTACTATTGCACGTAAGAAGCACTCCTGCTCCTCAACCAGCGTATCAGCATTGATAAGGCGTCTCCCTTGAGGTGTAATCTCGTAAGGTCTGCCAGATAAGCCAGCGACACCTCCTATTAGAGACTGAAGGCGCGGGTCTATCCCTTGCACATCTGTATTTCTCGATAGTTTAGGAGTGATGAAGCCCATCTTTTCAAGAGATGAGAACCATGCTCGGCCAATGTTTGAATAATCACTCCCTTCACCGCTCTCGATGTTATCCACATATACTATGCCGTTCTCGTGTAAGAACTCGGTAAAAGCCCATTCTAATTCTTTATCTCGATTTTTGAAGTCAAGGGTTAAAGAAGATATTGAGAGCAACTTCAAGGCAAATTTCAGTGGGTAAGGATTGCTAGCTCCAATATCCCCAATGCACCAAGGCTCTCTTACTTCTGTAATTTCCATATAAAATAAGTGCTGCGTGCAGGAACTTCTAACTGTAATATTCTTCTTAGAATGTTATCTGTGAGAACTTGCTGAATATTTGATAGTGATGATATTTAATATACCTCTGTCCTAACATATGCCAAGGCTCTAAATATAACCGCTTATTTGCAGGATAAGTTCCTTCAACCGTATGTTGTACATCTAGCGTATTGGGTAAGATAGTCGCCGCCCCCCGGTCAAACATTACATGGCAATTTGGGCATAAGACAACAATATTGCCGGGAACATCAGCTCCAAAATGAGGCGAACCAATGGGCCAAAGATGGTGAGCCTCTGCATAGTATTTTAATTTCCCTATCAGAACAGGTTTCCTACAAACCTGACAAATGTTGTTGTAGCGTCGCTTGATTTCCGCTCCAAGCAATGTGCTTCTCAGCCTGATATTGCGTAGTACCTGTTTTGTTTCTGGAACTTCTTTTCCCCGCACAGTCAGAGGTTTATTGTCGCTCTCTAGTTCTTCATAATTTAAGTTCAGAGAGTAATTACCTCCTCCTCGGAATAACAACAGACCATCGTCCCTGAGTCTTTGAAGTGTTTGCCGGATTTTATCTTTAACATGCTGGTTGCGGGGAAACTGCTGAGATAGAACTTCACTATATTGATATATATCGTCAATATCGAATTCAGACGACCTATTTCGGTTCGCCGTCTCAAGAATAAGTTCCGCAACTGCTTGTTTCCACGTCCAAACTGACATATTGAGAAACCTACAGTATCTGTCTGATCGTTAATTGTAGTTGCCACTTTCAAAGCGCTTTGGGAGCATTTAAACGCCCGGCTGAGATATATCCAAAGCTAACTTGTACTCCAACAATTGTAAAGCAGCTTTTATAATTTTGCAGTAGGCATTTGCCGCATCGTCGGCAAGAGGTCAGGATAATTATCCAGCGTTAAGCCGATGGTTGAATGATAAATCCACGCATTTACCAGCTTCAAAATTTCCCCCACTATTAACAACAGTCTTTATTGAAATATTAAATGCAAAGTAAAGCTAGCGCGTTTGCCCGCGTGCGCAAGTTTAGCGGGCAAACGCGCCAGGGTTAGAGTGTTACTTGGTGGATGGTTTGTTGCTCTTGCGCGTGAGGCCGCTCTTGCGTTCGCTCCTGCGTGTGTAGCCGAAGGCTTCGTAGAGGGCGCTGTCGGCTCCTTCCGTGGGGTCTGCGAGCACGCCGTTGACGACGAGCTGGGCTTTGGCGAGGAAGGCTTCATCGGCCCGTTCGCGTTCGGCTATGGCCTGTTTGAGTTGGTCTTCGAGGTCGTCTATGCGCTGGCGCGCGGCCTGGGCGGGTTGAGCTATTGCCTGAAACTGCGCGAGCGTCATGCCGCCGAATGTTTTGCCGGACGCGAGCGTTTCCCAGGCGTTGAGCATTCGCTGCATCTTCTCTTCGGTATCTTTGGGGCTGATGGCCATGTGTGAAGAGTCCTTTCTGTGCGCGTGGGGCGCACGGTTCGCGGTTGGTTGTGGCGTGCTTGTGAGGCACGGAAATGTCTGTCGCGGTGACGGCGCGAGCCTGTGATTGCCGGCGCACGTCCAGCCTGCGCCCGTTACCGCCAGTGACCGGAAAACGCGAAATTGCTGAGGAAAATCATAGATTCTTACCTCACGAACGAGGTCTTCGCGCCCGGAATCGCAATTCTTGCAGCCGGAATAGTAATTTTCAAGTCCTGGAACGCGATTCCTGAAGACGGAATTGCGATTCCACTAGGGGGAAACGCGATTCCACATCACGGAATTGCGATTCTAAGAGACGGAATCGCAATTCCGTGATGTGGAATCGCAATCCCAAGGCCCGGTTGCGCGATACCGAAGCGAAGTTACGCGTTACTAAATGCTGCTTTGTCAGTACCGCCTAAGGTCTCTGGCGGGAGCTGCCGCGAGTTGAGACCCGCCCGCTACCGCAGACGGTACTGACCTGAACTTCCAATCGCAAACCGTTCTAAGGTCTCGGGCTGGTGAGGGCACGCTGACAACCCGCCAGAGACCTTTGGCCGTACTGAGTGCGTGGCCTCATAGCATCGCTTTTTACAGATCGCACATGCTTTTTTACAAGGCTTGGCAGGAGGCGGGCGCGAAGCCCTACCACCGGCGGGGGGATTGGAGCTATACTGGGGCGGAAGAAGGAAATCCCAGGTAATGAAGTCGGAGAAAATATCAGAGCTGACGACCAATCGCCTGAGCGTTTATCTACGCTGCCTGAACCTGCTGGCGGCGGCAGGCATCAGGACGATCTCGTCGCAGGCGCTCGCCGATCAGTTCAATCTCAATTCGGCGCAGATCAGGAAAGACCTGGCCTACTTCGGCGAGTTCGGCGTCAGAGGCGTCGGCTATTTTGTCGAAGAGCTGCGCGCCCACATCACGAAGATACTCGGGCTCGACAGGGCGCACCGCGTCGGCATCGTCGGCGCTGGACGACTGGGGACGGCGCTCGCCAATTACACAGGCTTTGCCAAGTCTAACTTTACGGTCGTCGCCCTCTTCGATAACGACCGGGAGAAGATCGGTCGGACGGTCGGCGAGAGCGGGATCACAGTCTCGAACGTCAAAAAAATGGCGCGCGTCGTGCGCGAGCTTCAGATAGATGTCGCCGTCATCGCCGTGCCCGCGCGCGTGGCCCAGAGAGTCTTGAACCAGATCATGGCCGCAGGCATTAAGGCCGTGCTCAACTTTGCGCCCGTGCGCCTTCATGCGCGGCTCGGCGTGAAGGTCAAAACCGTTGACTTGACAATCAGCCTGGAGAGCCTGTCTTATTTTCTGACGCGACCGCAGATCACCTGCGTCACTAACCCGCGCAGCATTCTTCCCTACGAAGAGATAGCGCAGCGCGAAGAGCATGAGTTGTAGGAACGTATAGATTAAGGAGTACCTGACAATGTTTGCTTGCTTTCTCAAAAGAGCTTTGCCCTTTCTGTTGACCCTTCTCGTCGGCTCCGCCCTCGGCAGCATCTTCAGCAGCACGAGCCAGCAGCGCAGGGGAACGTCACCGAGCATAACCACGGCGCTGACCACCAGCCGCCACAGTTGCGGGATGCGCAGTCGTGCGGTGGCCGTCGCGCAATCAACTCCCCTGATCGTCACCTTTGAGCCGAGCACGCGCCTGACCGAAGCGGCGCGTCGCAATAAGACGACGGGCACGGTCGAGCTGCTCGTCAGGTTCGGCGCAGACGGCGAAGCCACGGTCGTCGATCGCATCACGACGCTGCCCGACGGTTTGACCGAAGAGGCAGAGCGTGCCGCCGAGCGCACACTCTTCAAACCGGCGACCATCAACGGCAAGCCGTACAGCGTGACGGAATTGAGGCAATTCGTCTTTAGCGCGGACAGGTACTAGCAGCCAGCAGCTTGAATGGATGAACAAACAGCGCGGCGCGAGATCGTGCGCGTCGGTCGCCTGATGTATGAGCGCAGCTACGTCGTCTCTTCGGACGGCAACATCAGCGTGCGCCTGGACGACGGGCGCATCCTGGCGACGCCGACCATGACCTCTAAGGGGCGGATGACGGAAGAGTCGCTCGCCCTGACGGACATAGAAGGCAGGGCGCTCTCAGACAAGCGCGCGTCGAGCGAGCTTGAGATGCACCTGCTCATCTACCGCGAGCGCCCTGAAGTCAAAGCCGTCTGTCACGCGCACCCGCCGCACGGCTCCGCCTTCGCCGTCGCGGGCCTCGCCATAGATCAGCCGATTCTCTCCGAAGTGATTCTGGCCCTCGGCTGCGTTCCGCTGGCGGAGTACGGCACGCCCTCTACGCCGGAGCTGACGGAGGCGATGCTCCCGCTCGTCAAGTATCACAACGCGCTCCTGATGGCCAATCACGGCGCGGTCGCTTACGGCGCGGATGTCTGGCAAGCCTTCGACCGACTGGAAACCTTAGAGCACACGGCCAGGATTTCGATTCTCTCGCGCCTGCTCGGTGGGCCAAGAAATCTCCCTGCGGACGCCATCGAGAAGCTGATCAACATTCGTGAAGCCGCGGGCTATCTGGATGAAAGAGCACGCTGCCAGGCTTGCGGCTACCTGCATGAAACGCAGATCACTTGCCCGACGGGCGAGCGCACGAATGGCGGCGGCGCTGCCGTTAAAGCATCAACGAACGGAGCGGGCAAGATTGCACTGACGCGCGAAGAACTGGTCGAGCTGTTGGCCCAGGCCGCGCAACTCACGCGCCAAGATGGAAATTAACAGGGATGGACAGAGATTGTCAGGATAAAGAAGAAGCGATCAACAATTCAGTCAGCAATGCTTTTGTTTCTTATCCTGATCTTCGTTTTTATCCTGTCTCTCCTGTCCGTCCCTGTTAATTTCTGCTGCGGGTCTCTTGCAGGTATAGGTGTCAGGGACTCTTAACTATTCACTTCATTTCAAGGAGCATATTCAGAATGCCTCAAGAAGCACTCGGCATGGTCGAAACTAAGGGATTGGTGGCGATGATCGAAGCGGCGGACGCGATGGTCAAAGCCGCAAACGTCACGCTCGTCGGCTATGAGAAGATCGGCGCGGGATTTGTGACGGCGATTGTGCGCGGCGACGTGGCGGCAGTCAAAGCCGCGACCGATGCCGGCGCGGCTGCCGCACGCAGAGTCGGCGAGCTGGTCAGCGTACATGTCATCCCGCGCCCGCACGGCAGCGTGGACGATGCCCTGCCCATAGGCAACGACAGCGGAAAATGATTATCGCCCGAATCTTAGGCACGGTCGTCGCCACACAGAAGGATGAACGGCTGTTGGGGAAAAAACTGCTCATCGTGCGTCCCGTCAACCTTGACGGGACGGACACGAGCGGTTATGTCGTCGCCGTCGATACCGTCGGCGCCGGCTTTCACGAGCGCGTGCTGGTCGTCTCCGGCTCAAGCGCACGCCTCGCCCAGGGGATGAAGGACACGCCCATAGACGCGGCCATCGTCGGCGTTATAGACACGGTGGATGTCGTAGACGATTGACGACAAGCCATCAGCCCGGAAGCTTCAAGGCCTCAAAGCCTGAGGAGCGAGAGCTGGCGGCCTGTGAGGGACAGCACCAGTCATGCAGCTTGCGCGCGTCATCGGAACAGTCGTCGCCACGGTCAAGAATGACTCGCTTGAGGGGCGCAAGCTTCTGGTCATACAGTCGCTCGACGCTTACCTCAAGCCGCAGGGCAAGCCCATGGTCGCCCTCGACGCCATCGGCGCGGGCACGGGAGAGCTGGTCTTCTGGTGCAGGGGCAAAGAGGCCAGCTTTCCCTTCAAGCGCGAGGATACGCCGACAGACTGCACCATTATCGGCATCGTTGACTCCGAAGCGCACGTCACGAACGGGAGAGCGAGCGCATGATCCTGGCGCGAGTCGTCGGCAATATCGTCGCCACGCAGAAGAACCCGCGCTACCAAAGCGCGCGCGTCATGCTCTGCCAGCAGATCACCCCCGAAGGCGAACCGATGGCGCTCACCCTGCTCGCGCTCGACTCCGTTGATGCGGGCGTCGGCGATACCGTCCTGATCGTGCAGGAGGGCTGGGGCGCATCGACGGCGGCGACGGGCGAGGCGGGAGCAGCCATTGATTCGGCAATCGTCGGCGTCGTGGATTACGTGGATTTACACAAGGACGAGGCGAAGGAGGAAGCGCGATGAGCAGTAGTAGTAGTAGTAGCCAGGAAGAACAGGCGCGTCTGCTCGCCGAACGCATCGCGCGCCGCATCTCGCAGCACAAAGGCGACGCTTCTTCTTCAACTCCCGCAGCCTCTACGCATGAGGTGGGCGAAGAGCTGGCGGCTATGCGCGCGAGCCTCAAAGAGCTACAGCAAAAGCTCGCCCACATCGAATCGCATCTCACATCCGAAGAGAGCAACGCAAACGATTCGGCCCAGAGAGAGAGTCGAAGCGAGCAGCGAGGGGTAAGCGCGCACACCATTGCGCCGCCGCCTTCGATCCGCTCGCCATGGCTGAGCGGCATCTACGTTCCCGCCGCTCATCCGAGCCAGGAACGCTTCGGCGTGGATGAAGCCGCCGTCTCAGAACTGGTGGACTATTTTGAGCGCGAGAAGACCTGCAACCTTGAGCCCGGCGGCAAGCCCTGCGATCACTGCGCCATGTGCAGCTCAAGAGGATTCTAAAGGCAGTGACGAGTGATGAGTAACAAGTGACGAGTTAAAAGCTCGGCTCTTACTCTTGCTTGTCACTCGCCACCTGTCACTCGTCACTGCTCTTGAAGCTATTTGTTGCCGGTGTTGTTGCCCTGGTTTCTGCGCAGGGTGTTGGGGTCGAATCTGGGAGCCTGGCGTGCGCTCTCTTCGGCCCTGAAGTATGGCTCCTCTTTGAAGCCGTAAATCTTCGCCGCGATCACTGTCGGGAAGCTGCCGCGCGTCGTGTTGTAGTCCTGCACAGCCGTATTATAGTCGCCGCGAGCGACCGCAATGCGATTCTCCGTGCCCGTCAACTCGTCCTGCAATTTCAAGAAATTCTGGTTCGATTGCAGCACGGGATAGTTCTCCTGCAAAGAGAGCAGACGACCGATCGTGCCGCCGAAACTGTTGTTGGCGTCAATGACGGCCTGCTTCTGTTCCGGCGTTTTGTCACCGGCCTCGCCCTGCGGCTGGGCGGATGTCGCATTCAACAGGCGCGAGCGCGCGTCTGCGATCTGTCCGAAGACCTCCTGCTCCTGTACGCCCGCCGATTGCGCGGCGGCGACTAAGTTCGGGATCAGGTCGGCGCGACGCTGAAGCTGGTTCTCCACGTCCGCCCATTTCGCTTTCACGTTCTGCTGCTTGCTTTGAAGCGTGTTGTAGCCGCACCCGCTGGCTGCGACAGAGACGAAAAGCGCGAGGGCGACTAAAAACATTCTTCTTTTATTCATCTTAATTCTCCTCAATTCGAAAAACCCTGAAATCGTGAATGGCAAGGGAACAAGAGCGTCTGGAGAAAGACGCTCTCGCCCCGCGCCTTATATCTTGTCAACTACATCAATCACTCTTTCGATCTGCGCCAGGTAGGCGGCGAAAAGATCATTGGCTTGCGTGTCGGTCAAAGACGCTCCGGCATCCGTCTCGCGCAGCTCGAAGATACGCTCGAAGGGTTCGCCCTCAAGGTTGAGCAGCCGGACGGCGGCGCGCACCGTGTCATGCTTGGCGACCGGAGGCTCCGCGCCCTTCAGCATCAACACGGCGCGAAAGAGCGAGGCGAAGCTCGCCAGGCTGTCTTTCATCAGCGCCGTCAACTTTTCAGTCGAAGCCGAAGCCGGAATATAGAGCCTGCGAAGCTGAATCAGCTTGCTGCGCAGCTCGTACTCCGTCTGATGACGCAGGTTCGCATCCGAAAGCTCTACGAACTCGAAGGGGTCGCGCCCGTAGAGCACCTTGCGCGCTCTCTCCATCTGGCGAAACTCGATGGGAAACACGTCGGCGGCATCGTTTAATTCGCCGACGGTGAAATAGACCGGCACGGGATGGCCCAATCGCTGCCATTCGCGCACGGGCGCTTGCGAGAGCCGCAGGTCTTCGGGCGTGATGCGGTTAAGGGCAATGAGCAGATTGTAGTCCGAGCGCGCGCGGACGTTATCGCCCGCCGCCGCGGAGCCGTAGAGAACCACGGACGCCAGGTTGTCGCCGTGCGTCGAGCGTAAATCGTCAATCAAACCCTTAAAGGTTTCGCCGCTGATCTGGTTAGCCATCTCAATCAACCTCTTTCCTGCTTACCAACTGCTGCCCGCGCCGCCGCCGCCTGCATCGCCGCCGCCGCCGCTAAAACCACCCCAGCCGCCACCACCGCCGCCGCCGCCCCAGCCGCTTCCCCCGCCAAAGCCGCCGCCGCTCCAACCGCTCGAACCACGGCTCCCGCTATTCAACATAGAGCCCAGCAATAACATGTTCAGGCATCCGCCTCCACCGCCTCTGCCACGGTTGCTCGCCAACAAAACGACGAAGATGATGAGAATGATAAAAAACATAGCACAGCCCGAAGGGCCTCCTCTGGTATTTCTGCCGGATTGCTGTTGCGGGGTCTGGTAAGCGTAGCGCTGGTCTATGCCTTCGACGCTAAAGCCGCGCTTCTGTGCGAGGGTGGCGACGAAGGCTTGAACCGTATCCGTCACGCCCTTGTTGTAATCGCCTGCCTTGAGCGCCGGAACGAGATAGCGGCGCTGAAGCTCTCCGGCCACGCTATCTGGGATGTCGCCTTCCAGATGACGGCTCACCTGGACGTAGGCTTTGCGGTCTTGGACGGCGACGAGCAGCAGCAAGCCACCCTTCTCGGCAGAGCCTATGCCCCAGCCGCGCATCACCGCCAGCGAATAGTTGAAAATGTCCTGCCCGCCCGTCGTGTTAACAGTGGCGACCGCCATCTCCACATTGGCCGTCTTGTTCTCGCTCAAGTTCTTGAGCATGTCTTCGAGCCGCTGCTTCGTGCTCGCGTCCAGGACGTTGGCGTTGTCTACGACAGGCGTGGGCGGATCGGGCATAGGGACGGGCGACTGCATGGCCTGCGCCGCGCGTAAAGGTGCGGCCCACGCCAGCAGACAGGCCAGCGCAAGCACTGCGAGAAGAGCGAATTTAGGATTGTGTCGGGTCAATGCTTTAATCATACCAAGGGATGACGAGGAGACCAACCTGCCAGAAGCATTTGAAGTGGAGAAGGAGCGGCGGGATGCGTGCAAACTCTAGATAGGACGACTCATCCTTCGATCAGGCGATGCAAAAGATAGAAGAACGCGACGCCGCCAAAGACGACGATGGAAACGGTCGGGTTCTTCTCCTCCTTGTGATTGACTTCCGGTATGAGGTCGCTGGCCGCGACATAGAGCGTGACGCCCGCCGAGAAGGGCAGGGCATAGGCGACAGCCGAGTCAACCCTGGTTCTCAATAGCGCGACGCTCATCACTCCCGCAAAGGTCGCCGCCCCGATGGCCAGCGTCGCAATCGCAGCCTTACGCGCCGAGCGGCCCGAAGCCAGCATGATCGAAGCGACGGTGAATCCTTCAGGGACCTTGTGCAGCAGTATAGCGATAAAGACCAGGAGCCCCGTCTTGAAGTTGACGAGAAATGCAGCCGCAATTGAAACACCGTCGAAGAAAGTGTGTATCAACAGGCCGCCGATGGCCGTGTAGGCCGCCGATGGCCGCAAAACCGATTCTGGATGCGTCTCGGCCCCGAAATGAAAATGGGGCGCAATAGTGTGCTCGAAAAGCTGTATCAGAAGATAGCCCGCCAGCAGCAGCGTCATTGCACCCAGGACAGCCTCACCAGCCCCTTCGCCCCTGCGCCCGTCCGTCCAGATGTTGATGGTCTCCGGCAGGATTTCAATAAAGATCGCCGCCAGCATAAAGCCAGCGCCCAGCGCCACCAGATATTTGAGAAAACGGTCGTTTGAACGATGCTTCTCGGAGGAAGCAAGCAAAAGACCTCCGAAGAGATTGGCCAGCGCCGCCAAAGCGCCGAAAAGGAGTAGTCCGCCTAAGCCCATCTGGGTTTGAGTCTGCCCGCCAGCCCTCGAAAGAGTTGATTAAGAAAGCGTCTCGGCGAACTATACATGATGCTCCCCCACTTGGCTACGGACGGCCCGGCAGCCCCGGAGCGTGCCTTCCTGAAGCTGAAAGGAAAACCGGCCCCTTAAGGCCCGGTGGGCCAAGCAGTACACCATATCGTGCTTAAAATTATATGTTTGATACTTTTTTTACTCTTGACAGCCCCTATAGACGAGCGTACTATTCGCCGGAGGGTGGAAAAAAGTGGTCGGAAGTGGGCTTTTATGAGCATCTTGACTCCGATCATTAAAGTTTTACTCGAAGTTTTAAGCACCCCTGGCCCCGTCCCATCCGCCCAAGCTCTATGTTAAGAGGAAATTACACCGCGCGGATAGACTCCAAGGGGCGATTGAAAGTGCCGACCCTGTTCCGCCGGTTGGTGGAAGAAAAGCACGGGACGGGGGTGTACGTGACGAGCTTAACGGGCGAGAGCGTACGCATCTACCCTCTGCCCGAATGGGAGTCGATAGAGCAGCGCCTGGCGCTTCTGCCCTCTATGGACCCGGCGCGGCGCAAGTTCCTTGACCGGACTAACTATTACGGCCAGCAGGCCGTCATGGACACTCAGGGCCGGGTGCTTATCCACCCGCTGCTACGCAAGAGCGCCGGAGTCGTCGGAGATGTCGCCGTTCTGGGCTACTTGACATATATAGAGGTCTGGGAGCTGGAAAGATTCCAGCAGCGCCTCCTCTCCGATCCTTATACGGAGGAGGACGAGGCGGCGATTGCCAGACTCGGAATTTGAAAAGCAGTGATGAGCGACAAGTGACAAGTGACAAGCTAAAACCAGACACTTCTCATCTGTCTTTAATCTCGTCACTCCTCGCTTGTCACTTGTCACTGTTGTTTGAGATCACGGGGCGGTGGTGATGGCTGCGCTCATGGGGGGCATGGGCGCGCCCCATCGCCCCGTGTTGCTTCGAGAAACGATTGAATTGCTGGCGCCCGGACGCGGCGGTCTCTTCGTAGACGGCACGCTCGGGCTGGGGGGCCACAGCGAGGCGATTCTCGAAGCGTCTGCCGACGCGCGTGTGATCGGCATAGACCGCGACCGTGAGGCGCTCGCTCGTGCCACCGAGCGCCTCACGCGATTCGGTTCGCGCTTTCGCGCGGTGCACGGAGACTTCCGCGACATCGCGCAGATCATTGAAGAGGCGGGGGAGCGGTCGGCGAGCGGCGTGCTCGTAGACCTGGGCGTCTCCTCGCTTCAGTTCGACTCGCCCGAGAGGGGGTTTAGCTTCCGTCATGATGCGCCGCTCGACATGCGTATGGATGCGCGAAGCGACGAAGAGACGGCGGCTGAGCTTCTCGCACGTCTCCCGGAAGAAGAGATTGCAAGACTGATCTTTGAGTATGGCGAAGAGCGCCGCTCCAGGCGTATCGCCAGGTGGATAGTCGAGAGACGGGAACGCGGCGAGCCCATCGGGATGACTTCAGAGCTGGCGGAGCTGGTGGCGCGGGCTGTGGGCCCACAGCGCCGTGGCGAGCACACGCATCCGGCGACGCGCACTTTTCAAGCTTTACGCATCGCCGTCAACCGTGAGTTAGAGGGCCTGGGCGAATTCGTCGAAACGGCGATCGATCTTTTACAGGCAGAGGGGCGCTTCGCCGCGATCAGCTTTCACTCGCTCGAAGATCGCATTATGAAGCGAGCCCTGCGTCGTCTGGCGGGGCAGTGCGAGTGCCCGCCGCGCTCTCCCGTGTGTTCGTGCGGAGCGCGCCGCGCAGTTGAAATACTGACACGCCGTCCGATCGTGCCGGGCCCTCTGGAAACCGAAGAGAATCCACGCGCCCGCAGCGCCAAACTGCGTGCCTGTCGTAAGCTGGACCCGGGCGCGGAGTAAGTGCGCCGCAGTTTTGGTAACGTGAAATTTAGTCCGGGGGCACTGGCTCTCGTAAGCATCTTTCGACAACCGTTCTGAGCCTGAGACTGTCATGAGAAGATTGCCGCTCAATCAACCAAACCATACTGTCCACCGAGAGCGCGACCGTGCGGCGCTCTCGCGTCTGGGATTGTTGCTCCTGTGTGGGTTCGCGCTGACGTGCGGGTTTGTCTATGCTGCCGGACAGCATTTCGATGCCGTGCGCTACGGCTACAAGACAGAAGAGCTGCGCCAGGAGCGTGCGCAGCTTTTAGAGAAACAGCGCCGCCTGGTGCTTGAGCGCGAGCGGGCGACTACTCCGGCGCGGCTCGAAAAGGCGGCGCAGCAGCTAGGCATGCAGCAGGCTCAGCCGGGGCAGATCGGCGTCGCGCGAAGCTCCACCACGGCAAGCGTGCCCGCAACGGCCCCGGCATTCGTTCAACCATCGGCTTCGCTCCATCGCTGACGGGTTGCGTCGCGGCGCGCGTTTGGCAGCCCCGAAGCGCGACTTCAATGGCTCGGCACTCTCTCCCCTCGCCGGTACAGCTTTTTTTTGTTTCCCCTCATGCGCGACGGATCGGTTCACCCACGCGCATGAATCCGACCGAAGAGAAGATAGATCATAAAAGATGCGCTCGCGTTCTGCCGCTTCATCCAAAGCCCGCCCTGATGCCTCGCGCCGCCGCGTGTTCGTGATCGCTTTCATGCTCGTCTTCTGGATGCTCGCCATCGCGGTGCGCATCGTCTACCTGCAAACCGCCGGGCACGAGTGGCTGCGGGAGCGTGCGCGTATGCAGCAACAGGATTCGATAGAGACGAGCCCTGTGCGCGGGCTCGTGCTCGACCGCGAGGGGAGAGAGCTTGCGCGCAGCGTCGATACAGAATCCTTCTTCGCCGTGCCCTACGAGATCAGCGACCCTGCCGGGATAGCTGCCCGCCTCGCCCCGCTCGTCGGCGTCGACGCCGGGACGCTCGCCGCCCGTTTGCGCGAAGCCAAGGAAGCGAAGCGAAAGTTCGTGTGGATTGCGCGCAAGCTGGACCAGGAGCAGGCCGAGAAGATTAACGCGCTCAAGCTCGAAGGCTTACACTCGATCAAAGAGCCGAAGCGTCGTTATCCGAACGGCCAGCTTGCGGCACATGTGCTGGGCTTCGTCGGGCTCGATGAAGTTGGCTTAGGGGGCGTCGAGCAGGTTTACGACGAGCGCGTGCGAGGCGAAGCGGGTCGCGTCCTGGTCGAGACGGATGCTCATCGCCGCGCGTACGCAAGTTTCGAGACGGGCGCGCGTCCCGGTCAATCCGTCGTGCTCACGGTTGATCAGGTCATACAATACCGGACTGAGCAGGCGCTGGCCGGAGCCGTCGAGAGATCGCGTGCCAAATCCGGGACGGCCATCGTGCTCGACCCGCACACGGGCGAGATCCTGGCGCTCGCCAACGCGCCGACCTTTGACCCGAACGACGCGCGCAGCGCACCGGCAGAGGCACGCGTCAATCAAGCGCTGCAAAATATCTACGAGCCGGGCTCGACCTTCAAGATCATCGCCTACTCTGCGGCGATAGAGAAAGGACTGGTCAGGCCGGAAGACCACATAGACTGCCAGATGGGCTCGATCACGGTGGCGGGCCGTCTCGTCCACGACCATCATCCCTTCGGCTCGCTGACGATTGCCGAGGCGCTGGCGAAATCCTCTAACGTGGCCGCGATCAAACTGGGCCTGAGGGTCGGCGACGACGGCATCTACGACATGATGAAGCGCTTCGGCTTCGGCTCGCGCACGGGCGTAGAGCTTCCGGGAGAGACAGCCGGGCTCGTGCGCGCCGTCGCTCGCTGGCAGCCCTCTTCCATCGGTTCTATCGCCATCGGTCAGGAGGTCGGCGTGACGCCTTTGCAGATGGCCGCCGCCTTCGGCACGCTCGCCAACGACGGCGTGCGGATTCAGCCGCATCTGGTGCGCGAGATACGCGACACCGACGGCGCAATAGTCTTTCAGGCGAACCCGGAACAGCGCCGCGTGGTCAGCGCTGAGACGGCGCGCGTTCTGCGCGGGATGCTGGAAGGCGTGACCTTGAACGGCACGGCCAAGCGCGCACAGCTCAACGGCTATACGGCGGCGGGCAAGACGGGCACGGCGCAAAAGATTGATCCTGCGACGAAGGCTTATTCGCAGACCAAATTTATAGGCTCCTTCGTCGGCTTCGCCCCGGTCGAAAATCCCGCTGTCGTCATCATCGTCGTGATGGACGAGCCTGTTGGCGCTTACCACGGGGGCGACGTGGCCGCGCCCGTCTTTCGTGAGATTGCCGAGCAGATTTTGCCTGCGCTGAGCATCGCGCCCGATACGGACTTGAATGTCGCTCCGGGCAATGACTTGATGGCGCGTAGTGAGCGCTCGGCCGCCGCATTGGCAGAGGTGCGACAGGAGATTGAGCGCGAGAACGCGACGCGACGCGCGACGCTGCCGCAGGTCGCCGTCGTGGATACGCAGAGAGGCATGAGCCAGGTCGTCTACGCGGCCTCCACGCGCCGCGCCGTCTTGATGCCGGATTTGCGCGGGCACAGCGTGCGCGATGCGGCTCGCATCTGCGCGCAACTGGGCCTGCAATTGGAGGCGCGCGGCGAAGGCCGGGCCGTACAGCAGAGCCCGGCGGCGGGCGCTGAGGTTGAATCCGGCCAGGTCGTGCGGATTGATTTCGGGAAAAGCGACTGAGAACAGTCAGGCGTTCGCAAACGTGAAGATTATGTTCCCCCAAAAGAATCGCACGCGCGAGCACAATGCTCATCATGTCAGTGAAAGAGTCGGCGCTTGCCGCAGGCGCTTGCGCCGCTCGCGCGCGATGCAGAAGGCCGCTGCGGTCGAGAGCGCGGAGCCGGAGATGTTGGCGAGCGCTCCCCGGTTGCGGGCCTTTGAAGGGCAGCGCGGGAAGGCTGAGGCTGAGACGATTTCAAGTGAGGCGCAGTCTCAAGCGGGTTGGATAGAAGAGGGCAGCGTTGTCGCAGGTTGACCGCCGCCCGTCCCGACGCGCAAGATTCAGTACGGAGGAAGAGACCGTTAGAGCGTGAATATAAGGACTGCGGCGAATTTAATGGACGCGAGCGCGTCGGGCCTTGGCGTCGAGTTGCTTGATAAGGAGATCAAGGACTTTTCGATTGACTCTCGTGCGACGGCTGCGGGCGAACTGTTCTTCGCCCTCTCGCAGGGTGACTACGAGCGGGCCGGTTTCAACGGCACGTTTGCCGACGCGCACCGCTTTATCCCAGACGCCTTTGAGCGCGGAGCTGTAGCCGCCGTCGCGCGCGCAGAGCGCGTCGAGGGTGATGCTCTGTTAGAGAGTTTGCGGCCCAGGCTGCTCGTCGTGGACGATTGCATCGCCGCTTTGCAAAGGCTCGCGCGCAGAGTCTACGAAGCTTGGGCCCGTCCGGTGGTGGCGATTACGGGCAGCGCGGGCAAGACGACGACCAAGGACTTGGTGGCGCACATCCTGGGCCATGAAGGAAGGCGCGTGCTCAAGAGCGAGCGCAACTATAACAACGGTCTGGGACTGCCGCTCTCCGTCCTGCAAATGGTGACGGAAGGGCGCACGCCCGATCAGTACGACGTGGCCGTGCTTGAGATGGGAATGTCTTCGCCGACAAACGAGATTGCGCGCCTGTGCCGAATCACGCCGCCGGATATCGGCGTCGAGCTGCTGGTCGCGCCCGTGCACCTGGAATACCTGGGCACGATTGAGGCTATCGCCAGGGCCAAGGCGGAATTGATCGAAGGGCTCAAGCCGGGCGGCACGGCAGTCCTTAACGCCGATGATGAGCTTGTGATGGCGATGCGTGATCTGCATGATGGGCCCACCGTCACTTTCGGGATAGAGAGGAGCGCGGATGTGATGGCGCGCGAGATCGAGACGACGAAGCTGGGACAGAGCCGCTTTCTGCTTCGCACTCCGTCGGGCGAGGCAGAGGCCGTGCTCCCCATGCCCGGACGCCATAACCTGATGAACGCTCTGGCCGCCTCTGCGGTCGCAACCTGTTTCGAGATCGGAGTCGACGAGATAGCGCGAGCGCTGCGGACGGTCGTCGCGCCGCACATGCGCGGAGAGGTGCTGGATTTCGCCGCTGGCTTTACGGTCGTGGACGACTCCTATAATTCTAATCCGCGCTCGCTCTCGCAGATGATTATCACCATCGCGGGCGCGAGGGAGGCGCGGCGTCGCATAGTGGTCGCGGGCGAGATGCTTGAGCTTGGGCCGGAGAGCGCCGCGCTACACGCCGAAGCGGGCCGCGAGATGGCACGCGCGGGCGTTGACATGGTGTGGGGCGTGCGCGAGATGGCGCGCGAGATCGTCTCAGGCGCGCGCGAGGCGGGGATGAGCGCAGAGGCGACGCGGTTTTTCGAGTCGGCGGAGGAGGCCGCCGCCGCGCTCATGGAAGAGTTGCGCGAGGGCGACCTGGTTTTGATCAAGGGGTCTCGCGGCGTGAGGACGGACAAGGTGGTCTCTGCGCTGCGTGATCGTTTCCCGCTGGTCGGTGGGGATGAGCGAAAGAATTAACAGGGATGGACAGGATGGACAGGATGAAAGACAAAAGCATTGCTCGCATGAATGCTTTATCTCTTTTTCTTATCATGACAATTGCTGTCCTTCCCTGTGTGAACATTGTTACCGTTGAAGCGCTGAAGAGATGATCTATTTCATATTCTACGAGCTGCTCTATAACCGTCTTAAGGACGGTGAGTCTTATCTCGTCAAGGCGCTCAATGTTTTTCAGTACGTGACGTTTCGCACGGCCTACGCCTCGATCACGGCGCTCCTGATCTCGCTCGTCTTCGGCGGGAGGGTCATACAGGCGCTTCGCAACTGGAACGTCGGGCAGCAGATTCGTGAGGAAGGCCCGCAGGCGCACATGGCCAAGCGCGGGACGCCGACGATGGGCGGCGTGCTCATCATCGCTTCCGTCATCATCTCGACGCTGCTCTGGGCCAGGCTCTCAAGCCTCTACGTCTGGATCGTGATGATTGCGACGGTGCTCTTTGCCGCCATAGGCTTTTTCGACGATTACGCCAAGATGGCCAAGCAGCGCAGCCTCGGCCTGACCGGCAAGCAGAAGCTGGCCGCACAGCTGGGCATCTCGATCGGCGTCTGGGCCGCGCTCTACTTCTCTGGAAAGTACGCCTGGAACGTCAACATCCCTTTCTTCAAGCTCACGTCGGAACCGGCGGGCGTCAGCTACATAGGGCCTTGGCTCTACATGGTCTTTATCATCTTCGTGCTGCTCGGCTCGTCTAATGCCGTGAATCTGACGGACGGGTTGGACGGGCTGGCGATCAGCGTGACGTTCATCGCCATGACGGCGCTGACCGGGCTCACTTACGTGATCGGCGACCTGCGCTTCGCTGGCTACCTGGGGCTGACGCATAACCCTGAGGTCGGCGAGTTGACGGTCTTCTGCGGGGCGCTGGCGGGAGCGAGCCTCGGCTTTCTCTGGTACAACGCGCCGCCCGCCGAAGTCTTCATGGGTGATGTCGGCAGCCTCGCCATCGGCGGGGCGATAGGGACGATAGGCGTTTTGACCAAACAGGAGTTCGTGTTGCTGATGGTCGGCGGCGTCTTCGTCGTCGAAGCGTTGTCGGTGATGATACAGGTCGCTTCGTTCAAGATGACGGGACGGCGCATCTTCAAGATGTCGCCGCTGCATCATCATTTCGAGTTGCAGGGCTGGCGCGAATCGAAGGTCGTCTTTCGATTCCTGATCCTCGCCATTCTCTTCGCGCTGCTGAGTCTTTCGACGCTGAAGCTGCGCTAAAGAGTTGCTGTCAGTCGCGCCACAGGTCTCGGGCGGGTGCTGGC
>DASVQM010000028.1:0-66287 GCA_036389095.1 Pyrinomonadaceae bacterium | reverse complement strand
CTTCTACATCGGAGGACTGTTGAAACATGCGGCGGCCATTGTCGCCTTCGCCGCTCCGACCACGAACAGCTACAAGCGGCTCGTGCCGGGATTTGAAGCGCCGGTGAATCTGGCCTACTCGGCGCGCAATCGCTCGGCGGCGATTCGCATACCGATGTTTTCGACTAATCCGAAGTTGAAGCGCCTGGAGTTTCGCCCGCCCGACCCGAGCTGCAATCCATACCTGGCGTTCTCGGCGATGCTGCTCGCGGGGCTCGACGGTGTGCAGAACCGCATCGACCCGGGCGAACCGCTCGACAAGGACATCTACGATCTCTCGCCGGAACTCTTGAAGGACGTGCCATCGTTGCCCGGCTCGCTCGACGAATCGCTCTCAGCGCTCGAAGCCGATCACGAGTTTCTGCTCAAGGGCGATGTCTTCACGCCCGATTTGATTGACCGCTGGATCACGTACAAGCGCGAGAAAGAGATACAGCCCTTGCGTATGCGCCCGCATCCGCTTGAGTTCGGCATGTACTTCGACATTTAGAGCAGCGCACAAATGTCTCCCCAAAAAATTAACAGGGACGGACAGGATGAACAGGATAAAAGTGAAAGTAAAGAAAACATTTATGCCGCGATGCTTTCAAGTTTCATCCTGAGAATCTGTCCATCCCTGTTAATTGCTTTCTTGTCGTTTATAGAGGCTTATGGTTTCCCCCTCCTACTACGCTCAAACATTAGCTCGCCCCAGCCAAACCAAAAGCGGAGCGGTCACCTCACGACCGCTCCGCCATCGCCCCCATTTATGGCCACCTAAAAATAATAAATTATGCAAAGAGGAGAGAAAGATGTATTGTTCGACCCGCATCCCATGATGGATGAGCAGTTGCTTTGGACGCCGAGAGAGCGACGGCACTCGAAAAGCCCGTATGACAAAATCCGCGATCACTTCAAAGCCATTAGCTTCAGCGTTTTCACCCTGGGCGGTGCGAGTGTCTATCAATTCGAGCCTGATGAGCATTGCTCTCATCGTCACGAACAAGGACAGCACATGATGGCCTGTCGCAGACATTCGCGCGCTTTAGCTCAGGCCATCAACAAACCAGGTTGATGGCCTTTTGATCTATACCGCAGGGGATTCGGCAGCAGGATTTCCTAATCAACCGAGATGACATATACGGTCGCGCCAGAGAAACAGGGCCTCTATGACCCGCGCCACGAGCATGACGCTTGCGGCGTAGGCTTTGTCGTGGACATCGCCGGGCGTAAGTCGCACGAGATCGTCCGTCAGGCGATACGCGTGCTGCTGAATCTGGAACACAGGGGCGCTTGCGGCTGCGAAAAGAATACCGGCGACGGTGCGGGCATCCTGTTGCAGATTCCGCACCTTTTCTTCGCGCGCGAATGCGACCCGCTGGGAATCAAGCTTCCGCCGCCCGGTCACTACGGCATCGGGATGGTTTTCCTCCCGCATGACCGCGAAAGCCGTGAGCAGTGCGAACATCTCTTCGAGGAGATCGTGCGTGAAGAAGGGCAGAGCGTGCTCGGCTGGCGCAGTGTGCCGACGGATGATTCGACCATTGGCCCAACGGCCAAAGCATCCGAGCCCTTAGTCCGTCAAATTTTCATTGGCCGCCACCCCGGCCTCTCCGATGACCTGGCCTTCGAGCGCAAGCTCTACGTCATACGCAAGCGCGTCAGCAAGGGAGCCAAGCGAGGCATTCATGAGCGCCGCATGTTCTACATCCCCAGCCTCTCCGCGCGGACGATCATCTACAAGGGGATGTTGACGACCGAACAGTTGACGACCTTTTATCCGGACCTCCGCGACGAGGCCCTGGAGTCGGCGCTCGCGCTCGTCCACTCGCGCTTTTCGACCAACACCTTCCCCAGTTGGGCCCGCGCACACCCCTATCGCTACATCGCCCACAACGGCGAGATCAATACCCTGCGCGGCAACATCAACTGGATGCACGCGCGCGAGAGCAAGTTCAAAACCGAACTCTTCGGCGAGGACATACACAAGGTTCTGCCCGTCATTGACACGGACGGCTCGGATTCCGGCATGTTCGATAACGCGCTTGAGATGTTGACGCTCGCGGGCCGAGAGTTGCCGCATGCCGTCATGATGATGATCCCTGAGCCCTTCAGCGGCCACGAGGCGATGAGTGAAGAGAAGAAAGCCTTCTATGAATATCACTCCTGCCTGATGGAGCCCTGGGATGGGCCCGCCTCCATCGCTTTCACGGACGGAATCAGGATCGGCGCGGTGCTTGATCGAAACGGCCTCAGGCCGTCGCGCTATTACGTGACGAAGGACGGGCTGGTCATTATGGCCTCCGAGGTCGGCGTGCTCGACATCGCGCCCGAGCGGGTCTTGATGAAGGGAAGGCTTCAGCCCGGACGCATGTTCCTCGTCGATACTGAAGAGGGGCGCATCGTTGACGACGAGGAGCTGAAACATCGCATCGCCACCGAGCAGCCGTATGGCGAGTGGCTGAGGGACAATATCGTCAGGCTCGAAGAGCTTCCCGGCCCAAGCGAGAAAGAGGCTGCGCCTTCGCACTCCTCTGTCCTCGAACGCCAGCAGGTCTTCGGCTACACGGACGAGGAGTTGAAACTTCTGCTCGCGCCGATGGCCCAGGGCGGCCACGAGTCCATCGGCTCGATGGGGACGGACACGCCGCTCGCCGTCCTCTCGGAGCGACCGCAACTGCTCTACAACTATTTCAAGCAGCTCTTCGCGCAGGTCACCAATCCGCCCGTCGATGCGATCCGCGAAGATTTGATTATGTCCACGGACACCACCGTCGGCCCCGAAGAGAACATGCTTGAGCCGCAGCCCGTGTGTGCGCGACAGATCAAGCTGCGCTCTCCGATACTCACTAACGACGAGCTGGAAAAGCTACGCCATCTGGGCAACGCAGACCTCCATCACGCTTCGATCTTCAAATCGATCACGCTGCCGATGCTCTATGACCCGTCCGAAGGCGGGCGCGGACTTGAGCGTGCGCTCGACGATCTCTGTCGCCAGTCGAGCGAAGCGATTGTCGGCGGCCACGGCATCATCATCCTTTCCGACAGGGGCGTGACGCGCGAGCGCGCACCCATCCCTGCGCTCCTGGCCGTCTCCGGTATTCATCATCACCTGATTCGTGAAGGCACGCGCACGCAGGTCGGCTTTGTCATCGAGAGCGGCGAGCCGCGCGAAGTACATCATTTCGCGCTCCTGCTAGGCTACGGCGCGGCGGCCATCAATCCCTATCTGGCCTTTGAGACGCTCGGCGACATGACTGACGAGCGTAGGCTCGTCGGCGTGGAGACGCACAAGGCCATCGCGAACTACATCAAGGCCGTCAACAAGGGCGTCGTCAAGATCATCTCGAAGATGGGCATCTCGACCATCCAGAGCTACTGCGGCGCGCAGATTTTCGAGGCCATCGGCCTTAACCAGGATTTCGTTGATCGCTACTTCACAGGCACGCCTTCACGTATCAGCGGCATCGGCCTCGACGTGATCGCCGAAGAAGTAAGGCTCAGGCATCGCCAGGCTTTTCCTGACCGAGAGGTGAGAGAGCACACGCTCGGCGTCGGCGGGCAGTACCAGTGGCGGCGCGAAGGCGAGTATCACCTGTTCAACCCCGAGACGATACACAAGCTTCAGCACGCCTGCCGCGCCAACAGCTACGCGACCTTCAAAGAATACAGCCGACTCGTTGACGATCAGATGCAGAGGCTCTGCACTCTGCGCGGGCTGATGCAGCTCAATCCGACCCCGCGTGGGCCCATCGCCGTCGAAGAGGTCGAATCCGTGGAAGAGATCGTCAAGCGCTTCAAGACGGGCGCGATGTCCTACGGCTCGATCAGCAAGGAAGCGCACGAGGCTCTGGCGATTGCGATGAACCGCATCGGAGGCCGGAGCAATACGGGCGAAGGCGGCGAAGACCCCGCGCGCTATTTCGCCGACGAGAACGGCGATTCGCGCAACAGCCGCATCAAGCAGGTCGCATCGGGCCGCTTCGGCGTCACCAGCAACTATCTGGTCAACGCCGACGAGCTGCAAATCAAGATCGCACAGGGCGCAAAGCCGGGCGAAGGCGGGCAGCTTCCAGGCCACAAGGTCTACCCCGAAATTGCCCGTGTGCGTCACTCCACGCCGGGCGTCGGATTGATCTCGCCGCCGCCGCATCACGACATCTATTCCATCGAAGATTTGGCGGAGCTCATTTACGATCTGAAGAACGCCAACCCGCGGGCGCGCATCAGCGTCAAGCTGGTCGCAGAAGTCGGCGTCGGCACGGTCGCCGCCGGTGTGGCCAAGGCGCACGCCGACGTAGTGCTCATCAGCGGCTATGACGGAGGCACGGGCGCGTCGCCCCTGACGAGCATCAAGCACGCGGGCGTCCCCTGGGAACTGGGCCTCGCCGAAACACACCAGACGCTGCTGCTGAACAACCTGCGCAGCCGCATCACTATCGAGACCGACGGGCAGCTCAAGACGGGCCGCGATGTCGTCATCGCCGCGCTGCTCGGAGCAGAGGAGTTCGGCTTCGCCACCGCGCCGCTCGTCGGCCTGGGCTGCATCATGATGAGGGTCTGTCATCTGAACACCTGTCCCGTCGGCGTCGCCACGCAAGACCCTGTGCTTCGCGCCAAGTTCAGCGGCGACCCCTCGCACGTCGTCAACTTTATGTATTTCATCGCCCGCGAAGTGCGCGAGCTGATGGCCGAGCTTGGCTTCCGCACCGTCAACGAGATGATCGGCCAGACCAAGTGCATAGAGATGCGCGCGGCCATCGAGCAATGGAAGGCGCGCGGGCTGGACTTCTCGCAAATACTCTACACGCCCGAAGTGCCCGAGACCTTTGGCCGCTATCGCCAGATCGAACAGGAGCACGGGCTCGAAGACGCCCTGGACAACACGACGCTCGTCGGACTGTGCCAGCCTGCTTTGGAGGACGGAAGCCGCGTCGAGGCGACGCTTCCGATTCGCAACGTCAACCGTGCGGTCGGGACGATCCTCGGAAGCCACGTCTCGCGGCGCTACGGCGCTCGGGGGTTGCCGCCCGACACCATTCGATTGAAGTTCGACGGCTCTGCCGGTCAAAGCTTCGGCGCGTTCGTGCCGCGAGGGATAACGCTCACGCTCGAAGGCGATGCCAACGACTACGTTGGCAAGGGGCTCTCGGGCGGCAAGCTCATCGTCTATCCGCCGAAGGCTTCGACCTTCATCGCCGCAGAGAACGTGATTATCGGTAACGTCGCCTTCTACGGAGCGACGAGCGGCGAGGCTTACATCAACGGCGTCGCGGGCGAGCGCTTCTGTGTACGCAACAGCGGCGTGGAAGCGGTCGTCGAAGCCGTCGGCGATCATGGTTGTGAATACATGACGGGTGGCCGCGTCGTGGTGCTCGGGGCGACGGGGCGCAACTTCGCGGCAGGGATGTCGGGCGGCATCGCCTACGTGCTCGACGAGCGCGGGGATTTCGAGAGCCGCTGCAATAAAGAGATGGTCATGCTCACGCCGCTCGAAGATGCGGCGGAGATAGATGCCATCAAGGACATGATCTTCCGTCACGCCGAATATACGGGAAGCCGCCGCGCCACAGAGGTACTGCTGGCCTGGGACGAATGGCTGCCGAAGTTCCAGCGTGTTATCCCGCACGACTACAAGCGCGTGCTCGATGCCCAGCGGCAGATGAGGGCCAACGGCCTGACCGACGAAGAGGCAGAGATGGCCGCCTTCGAGCTTAACTCGCACGACCTCGCGCGAGTCGGAGGGAAATGAAGAAGGGATGAAGGATGAGGGACGAGGGATGAATTGGGTCGAGTGAGTGAGTCGCTTCCGTAGTGATTCAATCATTCATCCCACCGCCCTTCGCCCTCATCCCTTGCAGCTATGGGTAAGCCTACGGGATTCATGGAATATGCGCGCACTCTTCCGGTCGTTCGGCCACCAGCCGAACGTGTGCATGACTGGATGGAGTTTCATGAGCATGTGCCGGAGTCGAATCTGGCGGAGCAGGGCGCTCGCTGTATGGATTGCGGCGTGCCGTTTTGTCATACGGGCCAGCTCATCAACGGGATGGCGACGGGCTGTCCGGTCAACAACCTCATCCCCGAATGGAATGATCTGGTCTATCGCGGCAACTGGCGAGAAGCGCTCAGTCGTTTGCACCTCACCAATAACTTCCCGGAGTTTACGGGCCGCGTCTGTCCCGCGCCGTGCGAAGGCTCCTGCGTGCTCGGCATCAACGATTCTCCGGTGACGATCAAAACCATCGAGCAGGCGATCATTGATAAAGGCTTCGAGGCGGGCTGGGTGACTGCCGAGCCTCCCATGACGCGCACGGGCAAGCGTGTCGCCGTCGTCGGCTCAGGCCCGGCGGGTCTGGCCTGCGCCGCACAGCTCAACCGCGCCGGGCATCACGTCACGGTCTACGAGCGCGCAGACCGCATCGGCGGTCTACTCATGTACGGCATCCCTAACATGAAGCTCGAAAAAACCGTGGTCGAGCGCCGCGTCTGTCTATTGGCCCAGGAAGGCATCGAGTTCGTCACGAGCACGCAAGTCGGACAAGACTATGCGACCGATAGATTGATGAGCGAGTTTGACGCCGTCGTCCTCTGCGGAGGCGCGACGCGCCCGCGCGATCTGGGACTTGAGGGCCGCGCCCTTCAGGGCATTCATTTCGCCATGGAGTTCCTGCACGCCAATACCAAGAGCCTGCTCGACAGCAATCACGAAGACGGGCTCTATCTCTCGGCGAAGGACAAGGACGTGATCGTCATCGGCGGCGGCGACACGGGCACGGACTGCGTGGGCACGGCTTTGCGTCACGGCTGCCGTAGCCTCGTGCAATTTGAAATCCTGCCGAGGCCGCCCGAGAGGCGCACGCCGGACAATCCCTGGCCGCAGTGGCCGAAAGTCTACCGCATGGATTACGGCCAGGAAGAAGCCGCCGCGCTCTACGGCGTAGACCCGCGCACCTACTCAATCGTGAGCAAGCGCTTTATCGGAGACGACCTTGGACGCGTGCGCGGAGTTCTGACAGCGCAGGTCGAATGGGTCGAAGGCGAGGGCGGGCGTCGCGTCATGCGAGAGATAGAGGGCACGGAGAGGGAATGGCCCGCGCAGATGATTCTGCTGGCGATGGGCTTCCTGGGCCCGGAGACCGGCGGGCTGCTCTCGCAGCTCGGCGTCCGGATTGACGAGCGCGGCAACGTCGCCGTCGATGAAGACAAGATGACTACTGTTCCGAAGGTCTTCGCCGCGGGCGACATGGCGCGCGGACAGTCGCTCGTGGTCTGGGCCATCGCCGACGGCAGACGCGCCGCCAGAGGCGTCGATAAATTCCTGATGGGAGAGACGGCGCTTCCGTAAGGGCGGGCATTTCAAATCTCGAATCCGAAAACGCTAAGGACACTTATGATCGCACAGCCAGCCATTCCGCTACAGACCATCGAGCCATCCGCGCCGCTTGCGGCGGAAGTGATGCCGCGCGGGGCGGAGGTGTTGATGGAAGCTCTGGCGCATGAAGGCGTGGATTCGATCTTCGGTTATCCGGGCGGCGCTGTGCTGCACATTTACGACGAGCTGTGGCGAGTGCGTGATCGCATCACGCACTACCTTGTGCGCCACGAGCAGGGCGCTGTCCACATGGCGGAAGGTTACGCGCGCGCATCCGGCAAGGTCGGCGTCGCGCTGGTGACTTCCGGGCCCGGCGCGACCAACGCCGTGACCGGCATTGCCAATGCCTACATGGATTCGACGCCGATTGTCGTCATCACCGGGCAGGTTCCGCTGCCGCTCATCGGCACGGATGCTTTTCAGGAAGTTGACACGGTCGGAATCACGCGCCCCTGCGTCAAGCACAACTACCTCGTCCGCGACGTGCGAGACCTGGCGGCGGTCGTTCACGAAGCCTTTTACCTGGCACGCTCAGGCCGTCCGGGCCCGGTCGTGATAGATATTCCGAAGGACATATCGGCGGCCCCGGCCCCTTATTCCAGACTTGAGAACATAGGCTTCCCTTGCATCGAGCAAAGGCAGCCGCCGCACGCGCGTGCTGTGAGCCTGGCCGCTTCCGCCGTTCTGCGCGCGAAGCGTCCTGTGCTCTACGTCGGCGGCGGCATCGTCAATTCCGGCGCGGCCTCGGCCTTGCTCGCCTTCGCCGAAGAGTTGCAGATTCCCGTGACGCCGACCCTGATGGGCCTCGGCGGATTCCCCTCGGCGCACACGCTCTCGCTGGGGATGCTCGGCATGCACGGAACATACGCGGCGAACATGGCAGTGGCCGAGAGCGACCTGCTCATAGCCGTCGGCGTGCGCTTCGACGACCGCGTGACCGGAAAGCTCGCCACCTTCGCGCCCCGCGCGCGCGTCATACACATAGACATAGACCCGGCCAACATCGGCAAGAATCGCGCCCCGGAGTTATCGCTCACCGCCGACGCGTGCGAAGCGCTCGAAGCCATGCGCGTCGAAGTAAAAGCGCACGGAGCGAAAGAGCTTGAGGAGAGCCTGCGGGGGCGTGCCGCCTGGTGGGAGCGCTTGCGCGGCTGGCAGCGCGCGCAGCCTCTGCGCTTCAACGGCTCCGCCGAGCACATCAAGCCGCAGACAGTCATACGCGAGCTGCACAGGCTGACCAGTGGCGATGCCGTCATCACGACCGATGTCGGTCAGCATCAGATGTGGGCCGCACAGTTTTATCCCTTCAAGCGGTCTCGCCAGTGGATTACGAGCGGTGGGCTGGGGACGATGGGCTTCGGTCTTCCGGCAGCCATCGGCGCACAGTTGGCGCTGCCCGGTCAACTGGTCGTCGCGGTCGTCGGCGACGGCGGTTTCCAGATGACGAATCAAGAGCTGGCGACGGCTGTGCAGTATGACCTGCCGGTCAAAGTTCTGATTATGAACAACGGCTATCTGGGCATGGTCAGGCAGTGGCAGGAGATGTTCTACGACCGCGCCTATTCCGAAGTCGATCTCTCGGTCTCGCCTGATTTCGTCAAGCTCGCGGAAGCCTACGGCGCGATGGGCCTGCGCGCCCGGCGGCCCGAAGAGCTGCCTGATGTGCTCGAAGCGGGGCTCGCCCACAAGGGCGTCACCGTCATCGATGTCGTCGTCTCCAAGGAAGAGAACGTCTTCCCGATTGTGCCCGCCGGCGGCAACTCGCGCGACATGATTACAAGCAAGGATGAAGGATGAAGCATGAAGGATGAAAGGAAAGCTTTTATCTTTCTTCATCCTTCATCCTTCATCCTTACAATTCTTATGCGTCATACACTTTCCATCGTCGTTGCAGACCAGCCGGGCGAGCTTTCGCGCATCGTCGGGTTGTTTAGCGCGCGCGGCTTCAATATCGAGACGATTTCGGTGGGACAAACGCCGGACTCCCGCTGGTCGCGCGTGACGGTCGTCACACGCGGCGATGACCGCACGATTGAGCAGATCGTCAAACAATGCTCGCGTCTGGCGCGCGTGCGAGAGGTGCAGGACATCACGCTGCGCCCGCACATCGAGCGCGAGATGGCCCTCATTGATGTCGAAGCGCCGCAAGGGTTGGCACGCCAGGAGGTGCTCAGTCTCGTCTCTGTCTTTCGCGCCAAGGTCGTGGATATTTCGCAGTCGCGTTTGATCGTCGAGGCTTCGGGCAATAAGGAGAAGGTCGAGGCGCTCATAGAGTTGTTGCGACCCTTAGGCGTGCGCGACATCACGCGCACGGGCTGCATCGCCATCGGTCGCCTGTCGTCCGTCGAAAACGTCAATGAGCAAGCGGGGGGAATGGATGACTATCCGGGCACGCTCAATGAGATCACGTTTGAGGAAGCAGTACCGGAGCAGACTTGAGAGCCGCGCCTTTGTTCGGTCGCCGACGATTGCGAGCGGTCGTCGGCCCGGACCTTTTAATTACTTCAACATTCGAGTGAGGAACGAAAGATGAAAGTTTATTACGACAGGGATGCCAATCTGAGCGCTTTACGTGAAAGGCAGATCGCCGTCATCGGTTACGGCAGCCAGGGTTTCGCTCAATCCAATAATCTGCATGATTCCGGTTGCCGTGTGACGGTGGGCCTGCGCGCCGACAGCCCCTCGCGCGCGAAGGCCGAAGAGGCCGGACTGCGTGTGCGGCCCGTGGCCGAGGCCGCCGCCGAGGCCGACGTGGTGATGATGCTCGTGCCGGATGAGCAGGCGGCTCAGGTGTATGCGCGCGAGATTGCCGAATCGATGACGCCGGGCAAGTATCTGGCCTTCTCGCATGGCTTCTCGATTCATTACGGATTCATCAAGCCGCCGGAGGAAGTCAACGTCTTTATGGTCGCGCCGAAGGGGCCAGGCCATCTGGTGCGGCACGAGTACAAGCGCGGCGCTGGCGTCCCTTGCCTGCTCGCCGTCCATCAAGACCCTGCGGGCGACGCTAAACAGGTAGGGCTCGCATATGCTTCGGCCATCGGCGGCGGACGCGCCGGAATTATTGAAACGAACTTTCGAGAAGAGACCGAAACAGACCTCTTCGGCGAGCAGGCGGTCTTGTGCGGCGGGCTGACCTCGCTCATCAAGGCCGGTTTCGAGACTCTGGTCGAAGCGGGTTACGCGCCCGAGATGGCCTACTTCGAGTGCCTGCACGAGATGAAGCTGATCGTCGATCTCATCTACGAAGGCGGCATCTCGGAGATGCGCTATTCGATCTCGAACACGGCGCAATACGGCGACATGACGCGTGGGCCCGTCGTCGTCAACGATGAGACGAAGCGGCGGATGCAGGGCTTGCTGGCGGAGATTCAATCGGGCGCCTTCGCGCGCGAGTGGATGAAAGAGAGCGGCAACGGTCGCAAGAGGTTTCGTGAGCTGGAGGCCAAGACGAGAGAGCATCAGATCGAGAGAGTCGGCGCACACCTGCGCGAGATGATGCCCTGGCTGGCAGAAGGACGACTCGTGGACAAGGCTAAGAATTAAGGGAGGTAAGTGGAAAATGGGTTTCTATGATTGGGATCGAATGAAGGCGGAAGATATAACGGAGCTCTACCAGCGAAAAGTCGCCATCGGCGAAAACATCACGGTGGCGCGAGTCGAAGTCAAGGAGGGAGCGGTCACGCATTCGCACAAGCACGAAAACGAGGAGATGATCCTGGTGCTCAAGGGCGCTTGGCGCTTCTACCTGCCGAGCGGCGAGATTACCCTGACCGAGAATCAGATGCTCAGCATTCCGCCCGGCGTCGAGCACTCTTCCGAGGCGCTCGAAGACACTGTGGCCATAGACATCTGTGCGCCCACGCGGCCCGATTGGCTGACAGGCTCAGACCGACCGCTCCACCATGACCCGGATCAGGAGCTGTGGGCCGTGTGAGTTCGGAAGGCCGGGCCTGAGGGAGGAGAAGCCTTTGACGTTTGATGAAACAAAGTGGGTGTGGATGGACGGCGACCTGATCCCCTGGGTCAACGCGACGACGCACGTCTCGTCGCACGCGCTGCATTACGGAACCGGCGTCTTTGAAGGGATGCGCTGCTACGAGACAGTCGATGGGCCCGCCATCTTTCGCCTCGACGCGCATCTCGAACGGCTCTATGCGTCCGCCGAAATCTACGGGATAAAGATTCCTTACACGCGCGAGGAGATGACGGCGGGGATTTGCGAGGTCGTGCGGCGCAACGGCTTCGGCAGTTGCTACGTCCGCCCCATCTGTTATTACGGAAGCGGCAGTCTCTCTGTGCATCCGCGCAACTGCCCCGTCGAAGTCGTCATCCTCGCCTGGCCCTGGGCGGCTTATCTCGGGGCGGAGGGCATAGAGAAGGGCGTGCGCGTGACGGTCTCGCCGTGGCGCAAGTTCCAGTCGAGGATGATGCCGACGACTGCTAAAGCCTGCGGGCAATATTTGAACTCTGTGCTGGCCGTGCGCGATGCCGTCGGTCGCGGCTATGCCGAGGCGCTGCTCCTGGACGCGGATGGTCATCTGGCCGAAGGCTCGGGCGAGAACCTCTTTATCGTGCGCGACAGGCTCTTGCTCACTAATGACGAGCGCCATTCTATCCTGCTCGGCATCACGCGCGAGGCCGTGCTCAAGATGGCGCGCGACCTCGGGTACAGTGTCGAGGTCAGGGAGCTTTACCTGGAAGACTTATTCTCCGCCGACGAGGCTTTCTTTACGGGCACGGCGGCGGAAGTAACGCCGATCAGCGAGGTTGACGGAGCGCCGATAGGAGGCGGCTCGCGCGGCCCCGTGACGGACGAAATTCAGCAGTTCTTTTTCGCCGCCACGCAGGGACTCGACGAGCGATACAAAGATTGGCTGTACCCGGTCGCCGCCGCCGAGCCGGTCGCGGTCGGCTAATGAGCGCCCGCGCATGCTCGCTCTTCTCAGCCGCGAGTTGATATGCGTCACACATGTTGCGCATAATCATTCGACCGGAACGCGCAAGCAGCCATAGTCGAGTGGGAATTTATGCATGGCGGTTAAGCGGGAGATTTATAGCGGTTCTCAACCGGATGCGACCATTGCGCTCCTGACCTGTTCTCGCACTCGATTGAGAACCGCTATACGTGAGACGAAGAGCCATTCCAGAGGGGAGAGACGAAGCACAGGCGAGCCGAGCAATGATTGATAGGGAGTTAGAGAAAGAGAGACAGAGACGTTTGCGCGCCGCGCATCGCGCCGTCGTCAAGCTCGGAACGAACATCGTGACGGGCGACGCGGGCGAGATTTGCATCGAGCGCGTCAAGCCGCTCGTGCGTTCGATGGCCCGTTTGAAGAGCGCGGGCCGCCAGCTCGTGCTCGTCTCTTCCGGGGCCGTCGGGCTCGGAGCCGGACGCCTCGGCCTGCATCGTTCGCGGCTGGCCGACGTGGTGACCAGACAGGCTTGCGCTGCCGTGGGCCAAAGCCTGCTCATGCACGCTTACGAGCAGTTGTTCCGCGAGCACGATATACGTATCGCGCAGGTGCTTTTGACCGAAGGTGATTTCACGGACTGGCGGCGCTACACTACCTTGCGCCGCACGATGGAGAAGCTGCTCAAGCTCAATGTTCTGCCCATCATCAACGAGAACGATACGGTCTCGACCGCCGAGCTGGAATATTTGAACAAGGGCGCGGAGCGCGTCTTCAGCGATAACGATGCTCTGGCCGCGCTCGTCATGAGTAAGCTGGATTCGGATGCGCTCGTCCTGCTGACGAGCGTTGACGGTCTGCTCTCGCGTGGTGCTCAGGACGCGCGAGAGCGTGCCGTCAAGACGGAAGAGGCGGCTGTCATCAGCCTGGTCGAAGAGATCACGCCCGAGTTGAAGGCTGTCGCGGGCGGCCCGGCGTCGGGCGGGCGGGGCGGGATGATAACCAAGCTCGAAGCGGCGCAGCTCGCCATGCGTGCGGGCGGCGTGGCCGTCATCGCCAACGGGCACAAGCCGGACATCCTTGAGCGCATCTTCGCCGGAGAGCCCCTGGGCACGACCTTCATGTCAACGTCGCGCATGGGCGGCAAGCGCCGCTGGATAGCATACGCGGCGGGCGTGCGCGGTCGTCTGGTCGTCAACGACGGCGCGCGCGATGCGATCATCGGCGGTAAGGCAAGCCTGCTCTCGTCCGGCGTGGTGAGGGTCGAGGACAGGTTCGAGCCGCAGGATGTCGTGGCCATCATGGACTCGGAGGGGCGCGAGTTCGCGCGCGGGATTATCAATTGCGCGAGCGTCGAGGCCAAGGCGCTGATCGAATATGGCGCGGAGGCGGAAGCGACCCGGGCAGCGCGTTTCGGTGCGCTTCACGCCCGCGTGCTGGTGACGCGCGACAACATAGTGCTGTTGGAGAAGAGATGAGCCGTTCCGTAGAGGCAGTCGAAGGGTCTAAGATCGCAGACGTGGCACGTCGCGCGAAGGCCGCCTCGCGTGTGCTCGCTGTTTTCCCCGCAGCGCGTCGCAATGAGATGCTGTTGGCCGCCGCCGCTTTGATCGAAGAGCGCGTGGCCGAGATACTGAAAGCTAACGTGCTCGATTGTCGGGCTGCCGAGCGAGAGGTGGAGGCGGGCCGCATGTCGCGCTCTATGTTCGAGCGCTTACAGACGAGCGAGCGCGGCGTAAAGCAGATGGCCGCCGGAGTCCGCCAGGTCGCGGCGCTCGATGACCCCCTGGGCCGCGAGCTTGCGGTCACGGAATTGGATGAGGGGCTGACGCTTTATAAGCTGACGTGCCCGCTCGGCGTCGTCGGCGTCGTCTTCGAGTCGCGCCCGGATGTCATCCCGCAGGTCGCCTCTCTCGCCTTGAAGTCTGGAAACGCGCTGCTCCTCAAAGGCGGCGCGGAAGCCGCGCACACCAACGAGGCTTTGATCTCCATCTGGCATGAAGCGCTCGCGGGTTTCGGTGAAGTGCCCGAAGGGGCGCTCAACCTGCTGCACACGCGCGAAGATGTGGGCGAGATGCTCAAGCGCGACGAGGAGATAGATTTGATCATCCCGCGCGGCTCGCGTGAGTTCGTCCGCTACGTCGCGGAGCACAGCCGCATACCCGTGCTCGGGCACGGCGAAGGTATCTGCCACGTCTACGTTGACGCGGCAGCCGACTTGAAGAAAGCGCAGGAGATAGCCTTCGACGCGAAAGTCCAGTACCCGGCGGCGTGCAATGCTGCGGAAACGCTGCTCGTGCATGAAGGCATCGCTTCTCGATTCTTGCCGGAGATGATTGCGCGCTACCTCGGCGCCGGTGTCGAAGTGCGCGGCTGCCCGCAAACACGCGCTCTCGCCGGTTCAAGCGATGTCGTTGCGGCGACGGAAGATGATTGGTCAACGGAATATTCCGACCTCATTATCTCGATCAAGGTGGTCGCAAGCTGCGCGGAAGCCATCGGGCACATACACGCTTACGGCTCTGGCCATACGGAGGCCATCGTCACGGATGAAGCGGAGGAGGCGGCGATCTTCCTTGAGAGCGTGGATGCGGCGGGCATCTATCACAACGCCTCGACGCGCTTCGCCGACGGCTTTCGCTACGGCTTCGGCGCAGAGCTTGGCATCAGCACAGGCAAACTGCACGCGCGCGGCCCAGTCGGCCTCGAAGGTCTCACCACTTACAAATACCAACTCAAAGGCTCCGGCCAAACAGTCGCCAGCTACAGCAGCGGAGAGCGGACATTCAAACACCGCAGAATTAAAGGATGAAGGATGAAAGAAGGAAATTAACAGGGATGGACAGAGATTGTCAGGATAAGAAAAGCACAGATGCATTCATTAACCAATGCTTTCTGCTTTTATCCTATCCATCCTGTCCATCCTTTTAAAATCCGCTTTCCGCCTTATCAATCTTATGAGTTATAACGCCAGAAGCCGGACGATCACACAGGGCGTCGAGCGCACGCCGAATAGGGCCATGCTGCGCGCGGTCGGGTTTAGGGACGAGGATTTCACGAAACCGATCATCGGCGTCGCCAACGGCTACAGCACCATCACGCCCTGCAATGCGGGACTCAACGATCTGGCCGGGCGAGCCATCGCCGCTCTGACGGATGCGGGCACGATGCCGCAGGTCTTCGGGACGATCACGGTCAGCGACGGCATCTCCATGGGCACGGAGGGCATGAAGTACAGTCTCGTCTCGCGCGAGGTCATTGCCGATTCGATTGAGACGGTCTGCCAGGCCCAGAGCGTTGACGGGCTTCTGGCCATTGGCGGCTGCGATAAGAATATGCCGGGCGCGATGATCGCCATCGCTCGTATGAATATCCCCTCGATCTTCGTCTACGGCGGCACGATCAAGGCCGGGCGCTACAACGGACAAGACCTCACGGTCGTCAGCGCCTTCGAGGCCGTCGGGCAATACTCGGCGCATCGCATCGGCGAAGAGGAGTTGATGGAAGTCGAGCGCCTGGCCTGTCCCGGCGCGGGCTCTTGCGGCGGGATGTTCACGGCCAACACCATGTCTTCAGCCATCGAAGCGATGGGGATGAGCCTGCCCTATTCTTCGACGATGGCTGCCGAGGATGAGGAGAAGCGCGAGAGCGCCGCACGCTCCGCACACGTCCTGGCCGAAGCTATCCGCCAAGAGATTATGCCGCGACAGCTTCTGACGAGAAAGGCTTTCGAGAATGCGATTGCCGTTGTCATGGCTGTCGGCGGCTCGACCAACGCCGTGCTGCACCTGCTCGCCATCGCTCACGCCGCCGGTGTCCCTCTAAAGCTCGACGATTTCGAGACGATTCGCGCGCGCGTTCCAGTGCTCTGCGATCTGAAGCCTTCCGGCAGGTACGTCGCCACAGACCTGCACAAGGCCGGAGGCATTCCGCAGGTGATGCGTACGCTGCTTGCGCAAGACCTCCTGCACGGCGACGCGCTCACCATCACGGGCCGGACGATTGCCGAAGTACTCGCCGATCTTCCCGAAGCCCCGCGCCCCGATCAGGACGTGATTCGCCAGTGGGCCAATCCGCTCTACGCGCAGGGCCATCTTGCGATCCTGAGAGGGAATCTGGCGACAGAGGGGGCTGTGGCGAAGATTACGGGCGTCAAGACGCCGCGCATCACCGGCCCGGCGCGCGTGTTCGATTCCGAAGAGCATTGCCTGGAAGCGATTTTGTCAGGGGCGATTAAGCCGGGCGACGTGATCGTGATTCGCTACGAAGGCCCGCAGGGTGGGCCCGGTATGCGAGAGATGCTCGCGCCGACTTCCGCCATCATCGGCGCGGGCCTGGGCGATGCGGTGGCGCTCATTACGGACGGGCGCTTTTCGGGCGGAACCTACGGCATGGTCGTCGGCCACGTCGCGCCGGAGGCAGCCGTCGGCGGCACGATTGCGCTCGTCGAAGAGGGCGACTCTATTACGATTGACGCCGAAGCGCGGCTCTTGCAGTTGAATGTCGCGGAGGATGAATTGACGCGCAGACGGCAAGACTGGCGTCGGCCCGCGCCGCGCTACAGGCATGGAGTGCTGGCGAAATATGCGAAGCTCGTATCGAGCAGCAGCCTCGGCGCTGTGACCGATCGTGAGCTGGAAGGGTAAGAAAGGAATGTAACAGGGATGGACAGGATGCACAGGATAAAGAAGAAGAGATGAACTATTCATCCAGTCAAGAGATGAGCCATTCAGCAAGCAATGCTTTTGTCTTTCATCCTGACCATCTCTGTCCATCCCTGTTAGATTCCTGCTTTGATAAGTGATGAGTGATCGAATCGAAATATATGACACGACCTTGCGCGACGGAACGCAGGGCGAGAGCGTCAACTTTTCTGTCGAGGATAAGTGCCGCGCCGCACAGGTGCTCGACGCGCTCGGCGTGGACTTCATAGAAGGCGGCTGGCCCGGCTCGAACCCGCGCGACCTCGCCTTTTTCGAGAGAGCGCGAAGCCTCAAGCTGAGGAATGCACGCCTCGCCTCGTTCGGCGCGACGCGTCGTAAAATCTTCTCGTGCGACGATGACCCGAGCATTCAGTCTCTGCTCAGAGCCGAGACGCCTGTCGTGACCATCTTCGGCAAGTCCTGGCTGCTGCACGTCCGAGAAGCCCTGCGTATCAGCCGCGAAGAAAATCTGTTGATTATCGAAGACACCGTGAGATACCTCTCCGAGCGCGTGCCATTTGTCATCTACGATGCCGAGCACTTTTTCGACGGCTACCGCGCCGACCCGGACTATGCGCTTGAGACGCTGCGCGCGGCGGCAGCCGGAGGGCCCGAGCGCATTGTGCTCTGCGACACGAACGGCGGCAGCCTGCCCGAGATGGTCGCGCGCGTCGTGCGAGAAGTGTCGGAGCAGGTCGAAGTGCCGCTCGGCATACATTGCCACAACGATGGAGACCTGGCCGTCGCCAACACGCTCGCGGCTGTGTCAGCCGGGGCCGTCCATGTGCAGGGGACCATCAACGGTTACGGCGAAAGATGCGGGAACGCCAACCTCTGCTCCGTCATTCCCAATCTGGAATTGAAGCTCGGACGAAGCGTTCTCGGTCCTAAGCGTTTGCAGAAGCTGCGGGAGACTTCGCGCTTCCTGAGCGAGGTGGCCAACCTCTCGCTGGACTCGCGCGCAGCCTTCGTCGGCGATAGCGCCTTCGCACACAAGGGCGGCGTACACGTCTCGGCGGTCGAAAGAAACCCTTTGACCTACGAGCATGTTGCGCCCGAAACCGTCGGCAATCGTCGGCGCGTGCTCGTCTCAGACCTCTCGGGCCGCGCCAACCTGCTCGCCAAAGCGCGTGAGCTCGGACTGGAACTCGGCGACGAGCAGGGCGTGCTCGACGAGCTGAAGCAGTTGGAGTATGACGGCTATGAGTTTGAAGCGGCCGACGCGAGCTTCGAGCTGCTGGTGCGCAGGCTTTGCGGCGCTCATACGCCTTACTTCGAGCTGCTGGGCTTTCGCGTGATAGACGAGCATCGCGGCGCGCTGATGCCGATGAGCGAGGCGACGGTCAAGGTCAGAGTGGGCGGGCGTGAAGAGCACATGGCGGCGAGCGGCAATGGGCCCGTCAACGCGCTCGACAAAGCGCTGCGCCGCGCGCTCGAAAGATTCTACCCGGAGCTTGCGGAGATGCGCCTGGTTGACTACAAGGTCAGAGTCATCACGAGCAGCCTGCGGGGCACGGCGAGCCTTGTGCGCGTGCTCATCACTTCGAGCGACGGGCGGGCCCAGTGGGGCACGGTCGGCCTCTCCGCCAATATCGTCGAAGCGAGCTGGCGCGCGCTGGTTGATTCTGTCGAATACAAGCTCAGCCGCGACGGCGTTGTGCCTCTACGCGACGATGAAGAGATTGCGGCGGAGACTATAGAAGATCGCCCGATGAAGGAAGCCATAAGGTAATGACAGAGAAGCTACGCATTATGAAGTTCGGCGGCACGTCCATGGGTGATGCTGTCTGTATACGCCGCGCCGCCGAGATCATCGCCGCTGCCGCGAGCGAGGGCGCGCTGGTCGCTGTCGTTTCGGCGATGGGGGGTGTGACCAATCGTCTCATCGCGGCGGCGCGCGAGGCCGAGACGGGCGGCGCGCAGGCAGCGGCGGAGTTGGTGGGCGCGCTGCGCGAACAGCATATGACGGCCATTGATGCTCTGGTGAGCCTCGGCGCAAGGCGTGCTCAACTGGCAGCCGAAGCCGAGCAGGTGCTTGAAGAGGTGACGAGCCTGTGTCGCGGGACGGCGCTCCTGCGTGAGCTGACGCCGCGTGCGCTTGATGCCATCTCAAGCGCGGGCGAGCGCCTCTCGGCGCGGCTGCTTGCATGCGCGCTCTGCGAGATGGGCTTGAAGGGTTTGGCTATTGAAGCGACGGAGCTGATCGTTACGGATAACAGGTTCGGGGGGGCGGAGCCTTTGATGAGCCTGACGCGCGAGCGTGCCTCGGCGCGGCTCTCGGCACTGCTCGAAGTGGGAGTGATTCCGGTCGTGACGGGCTTTATCGGCGCGACGACGCAAGGAACGCTGACGACGCTCGGACGCGGCGGCTCCGATTATTCCGCGACGATACTGGCCGCCGCGCTCGAAGCCGAAGAGGTCATCATCTGGACTGACGTTGACGGCGTATTGACGGCTGACCCGCGACTGGTGACGGAGGCGCGCACGCTCAGGGAAATCTCCTACAACGAGGCGGCGGAGCTGGCCTACTTCGGCGCGAAAGTCCTTCATCCGAAAACTCTGCGGCCCGTGGTCGAAGCGCGTATTCCGGTCTGGATTCGTAACAGCTTCGCGCCCGAGCGCCCCGGCACAAAGATTACCGCCAACGGACACCCGACGGCGCGCGGCGTGAAAGCGATCACGGCCATTACGGACGTGAGCCTGATTACCGTGGGCGGGCGCGGCATCGTCGGCGTCCCGGGCGTCGCGGCCAAGACCTTTGCCGCCACGGCGAGCGTGCACGCCAACGTGCTGCTCATCTCTCAATCATCGTCGGGCAACGATATTTGCCTGATCGTGAATTCGGCGGACGCCGCGCCGACAATCGAGGCCCTGCGCCGCGCCTTTGAGCTTGACCTGGCCCACCAGCAGATAGAGCACATCACGGTGGATGCGGAGATTGCTATTGTCGCCGTGGTCGGCGATAAGATGCGCGGCACGCCGGGAATCGCCGGGCGCACCTTCAGCGCCTTGGGGCGCAGGAGCGTCAACATCATCGCCATCGCGCAGGGGTCTTCGGAGTACAATGTCTCGTTCGTCGTCGAAAAGGGCGCGATGAGGGAGGCCGTGCTGGCCGTCCATAATGAGTTCGGCCTGCAACGACGCGCCTCGCGCTTCGATACGCCGGAGAGCGAGCAGGCGATGGCGAGCGTATGAATATGTCAGAGAAAATCAGCGGAGTCGTGATCGAACGGGCCTCGCAGCATTGTATCGAACCGTCCTGCGGCGCACGCTACGCGACAGAAGAACGCCTCTACGTGTGCCGGCGCTGCGGCGGCCTGCTGGACATCGAAAGAGACGCTGCCGCCGATGAAGAGCTGACCGATGCCGCGCGGCTCAAAGCCACCTGGCACGAGCGGCTGTCGTCCACGGATAGGCGCGACCGCAGCGGCGTCTGGCGGTATCGAGAGCTGCTGCCTTTCTCAAAGGATGCGCCGGTCGTCACGCTTGGGGAAGGCAATACGCCGCTCTACGATGCGCCGCGCTGCGCCGCTTACTGCGGGCTCGACGCGCTCTGGCTCAAGCATCAGGGCTCTAATCCTACGGGCTCGTTCAAAGATACGGGGATGACGACCGCCGTCACGCAGGCCCTTATTCTGGGAGCGCGTACGGTCGTGTGCGCGAGCACGGGCAACACGGCGGCGAGCCTCGCGGCCTATGCGGCGCGCGCTTCCCTGCAATGCGCGATACTTGTGCCGCGCGGCCAGATCAGTCATGCGAAGCTGGCCCAGAGCCTCGATTACGGCGCGGCAGTCCTTGAGCTTGACGGTAATTTCGACGATGCGATGCGCGTCATACGCGAGCTGGCCGAAGACGAATCAATCTACCTGGTCAATTCGATCAACCCTTTCCGCATCGAGGGGCAGAAGACGGTCGCCGCAGAGCTGCTCGAACAGCGCGGGTGGAGAGCGCCCGCTCACGTCGTCGTCCCCGGCGGAAATCTAGGCAACAGCACGGCGCTCGGCAAGGGTTTCAAAGAACTCTACGAGCTTGGGCTCATAGACCGCCTGCCGCGCCTCTGCGTCGTGCAGGCAGAGGGCGCTGCGCCCTTCGCTCACATGTTCGAGTCTCCGGCTTCGGATTTGAAAAGCTCCGTGTTTGAGGGCGCAGCCGACGAGCTGTTGACGCCAATCGAGCATCCGCAAACGCTGGCGACGGCGATCAAGATCGGCGCTCCCGTTTCGTGGAAGAAGGCTCTGCGCGCCGTCCTGATGACGGGCGGGAATGTGCTCAGCGTGAGCGAGCAGGAGATTGCCGACGCCAAAGCGATGATCGGGCGCGACGGTATCGGATGCGAGCCCGCTTCGGCGACGACCGTCGCCGGTCTCAAGCGCATGATTGCGGGCGGCCTCGTCAAAGCCGACGAGGAGGTTGTGGCCGTCCTGACCGGACATGTGCTGAAGGATACGGATTACGCCATCAACTATCACCGCGAAACGCTCTACACACACGACCGCTCGACAGAGAAGACAAAGGAGCAGCGTCACCTGTCGTCCACTTACGGCAATCCTCCAGCGCGCGTGCGCCCGACAAAGAGCGCGATCCTTGAAAGTCTCAAACGCAGAGAGCAGGAGGCCGCTGAAGATGATGATGATGGCCTTCATGCATGAGAGGATTGACAGGCCGCGTGGAAGGTGAATCCGTCATCGCCATCGAAGAGGGCATGGAAGTGAAAGGCGAGCGCTCGGTCGAAGTGCGCGTGCCCGCGTCAACCTCCAACCTGGGCGCGGGCTTCGACTGCTTCGGCCTGGCCCTGCGACTCTACCTGACGGTGAGAGCGAGGGCTGTGCCTAGTTCGCACGCCGCGTGTCGCGTTCGCAGCATACGTATCAGCGGCGATGCCGAGAGAGCCGTAGAGCTGCCATCTACAGAAGACAATCTGATCTTGCGCGCCATGCGCTACGCGGCGGAGCGTGAAGGGTTGAGCCTGCCGCGCGTGCGGCTGGCGGTTCACAACGAGCTGCCGATGGGGCGCGGTCTGGGCAGCAGCGCGGCTGCCATCCTGGCCGGTCTCACTCTCTGCTCCTTGCTCTGTGAAAGGGAGCTTGCCTTAGAGACAGTCCTGCGTTACGCATTTGAGATGGAGGGCCACGCCGATAACGTGGCCGCCCAGCTTTATGGCGGGCTGGTCGTCTCCTGCGTCACGGAGGATGGCGGCATCGTGGCCGTCAAGAGGCGCTGGCCGCAGGACTTGAAGGTCATCGTCGTTTCGCCGGACGTGTCTTTGAAGACCGTCGAGTCGCGCGCGGCGCTTCCACGCACGGTCTCGCACGACGATGCCGTCTATAACCTTCAGCGTGCCGCCCTGTTCGGCGCGGCGCTCGAAGCCGGAGCTTACGATCTTCTGCGCGAAGCGATGCGGGATCGTCTTCATCAATCGCATCGTCAATCTTTAGTGAAAGGTCTCTCCGATGCTCTGGCGACGCCGCCGCGCGCAGGGCTCGTCGGTCTCGCGCTGAGCGGCTCAGGGCCGAGCGTCGTCGCGCTCGCCCGCGACAATTTCCAAGAGATAGGCGAGGGGATCGCCGCCAGCTTCAGGCGACAGGACGTGGCGGCGACAGTACGGCTGCTCGAAGTGGACAACGAGGGAATCAGGAGCGGAAGGCTTTAGGCGACGGCGCGCACGGTGTGAAGCGATGCCGCGTTAACGTCCCGTCTTACCCTGTCGAAGTTTGACCGGAGTTTAAGTATCGCCCGTGTGCAGGTGCTACACATGGGCCGTTCGGAACCGCCCGCCGGGCGGCATCTACATAAAGAGGAGTCAAGCGATGAGTGCAGAGGTTAAGGTCGCAACGAACGGGCGGGCGGCGAGCGAGCCCGGCCCGGATGTCTTTCCCCTCTCGTCGCGCGTTGCCGGAATGAGCGCGTCGAAAACGCTCGCCGTCTCGGCCCTGGCCGAGCAGTTGCGGCGCGCGGGCGCGGATGTGATCGACCTGGGGGCGGGCGAGCCGGATTTCCCGACGCCGGAAAACATTCGTCGCGCCGCCTACAGGGCGATGGAGAACGGCCACACGAAATATACTCCGGCGGCGGGCACGCTGCGTTTGAAGCAGGCCATCTGTGATCGCTACGCTGAGGATTTCGGCGCGCGTTACGAGCCAGCGGAAGTCCTGGCCGGGGCGGGCGCAAAGCAGGTGATCTTCAACGCCATCGCCACGCTCATCGAAGAGGGAGATGAGGTGCTCGTCCCTAAGCCTTACTGGGTGACGTTCCCGGAAGCGGTCACCTTCGCGGGCGGGCGCACTCGCTGGGTCGAGACCGAAGACGATGATTTCAGGCTGACGGCTGAAGCCTTAGAGCGTTCGCTCACGCCGCGCTCTAAGCTGCTGATCATCAATTCTCCGTCGAATCCTTCGGGGTTAGTCGTGGGGCCAGACGAGTTTGAAAAGATTGTGGCCCTCGCCGTCAGTCGCGGGATGTGGATTATCTCCGACGAATGCTACTGCCGTTTCGTTTACGAACCCACGCAGCCCTTCTCCGCTGCACAGTTGCCGGATGAGCTGCGACGGCGCGTGCTGGTCGCAGGCTCGCTCTCGAAGACCTACGCGATGACGGGCTGGCGCATCGGCTACGCTCTGGGCCCACGAGAATGGATCAAGGCGATGACCTGCGTGCAGAGCCACTCGACATCGAATCCGACTTCGATCTCGCAGGAAGCGGCCATAGAAGCCTTGACCGGGCCGCAGGATTCCGTCGCGGAGATGTTGCGTGCTTATCGTGAGCGCCGCGACTGGCTCATCCCTGCCTTGAACGCTCTGCCAGGCGTGACGTGCGCCGTGCCGGACGGCGCTTTCTACGCCTTCCCCTCCATCAAGGGCGCGGGCAGGCACGGCTCGGGCATGACATCCGAAGCCTTCACGACTCGACTGCTCGAAGAGGCGCATGTCGCCGTCACACAGGGCGACGCCTTCGGCGCTCCCGGTTACCTGCGCCTCTCCTATGCCACCTCTCTGGATAAATTGAAAGCGGCCATCGAGCGCATCAGGGCGCTGCTCGTCGCATAGCGTCAGTTCAATCCAAGCGGAAGGGTTACCAGCGGAGGCTTCAGTCCGTCTCAAGATAGTTGCGCCCGTTAGGCGCACGCCCGGCTACGCTACATTTTTGTTGCGGCAAGTGGTAGAGTCTGACAAAAATGGCTTGCTGGCGATGAAGAGACTCTGTCACCTGGCGGTCTTATTGGCCCGCTCAGGGGTTAAATTCCCTTCGACAGGTCTCGCCCTTAAAGGGCTTTTCGACTTGCCCGCGCGGGAAGGTCGCAAGGCATCCGTACACTGGTATCCTTTTTGCTATGCGGTTGCTAACGGTAGTCAACTGAATTACAAAGTTCGGTCGCCTTCAACCTGCTGACTTTATGGTGCTGGATACTATTTCTAACAGGGCCAACGCTTCATCTCGTGCGGTCTATGACGAGATGTTCGACGCGGACGGCCAGTGTCGCCCGCCCTACGCGGCGCTTTATCAACGCCTGCAAAAGATGTCTGCCGAGGAGCTGGGCCGACGCCAGCACGCCGCAGACCTCTCGTTCCTGCATCAAGGCATCACCTTCAACGTCTACGGCTCGGAGGAGAGCACGGAGCGCATCTTCCCTTACGACCTGCTGCCGCGCATCATCACCAGCGCCGAGTGGGCCACGATTGAGAAGGGCCTGACCCAGCGCATTACGGCTCTCAACCTGTTCTTGCAGGATGTCTATCACGAGGGGCGCATCCTTTCGGACCGCGTTATCCCGCGCGAGCTGATCTATACGTGCAAACACTTCCGGCGCGAGATGCGCGGCATCAACGTCCCGCGCGGCATCTACATCTCCGTGGTCGGAACCGATCTGGTCAGGCTCGCAGACGGTCGCTTCGTCGTGTTGGAGGATAACCTGCGTGTGCCGAGCGGCGTCTCCTACATGATCGCTAACAGGATGGTGATGAAGCGGGTCTTCCCGCGACTGTTCAGCAATCACGGGGTTCGCCCGATAGATCATTACGGGCAGGCTCTGCTCTCCACCCTGCGCTCGCTCGCGCCGCCCGAGCGCACAGACCCGATGATCGTGCTCCTGACGCCGGGCGTCTATAACTCAGCCTACTTCGAGCACACCTTTCTCGCGCGCCAGATGGGCATTGAGCTGGTCGAGGGGCGCGACCTGCTCGTTCACGACAACATTTTATACATGCGGACGACGGCGGGCCTGCGCCGCGTTGATGTGATCTACCGTCGCGTTGACGACGACTTCCTGGACCCGCTCGCGTTCCGCTCCGATTCGACGCTCGGCGTGGCCGGGCTCTTCAACGCTTACCGTGCGGGCAACGTCGCGCTCGCCAACGCCATCGGGACGGGCATCGCCGACGACAAGGCCGTCTACGCCTACGTGCCCGCCATTATTCGCTACTACCTTGGCGAAGAGCCGATACTTGAGAACGTCGAGACCTACCTGCTCACGGATGACACGCAGCGCAGTTATGTCCTTGAGCATCTGGAAGAGCTGGTCGTCAAGGCGGTCGGCGAATCGGGCGGCTACGGCATGTTGATCGGGCCGCACAGCACAGCCGCCGAGCGCGAGGAGTTTCGCCGCCAGATCATCGCCCAGCCGCGCAACTTCATCGCGCAGCCCACGCTCGCGCTCTCGCAAGCGCCCTGCCTCATCGAGGGCCAAGTCGAGGCGCGTCACGTTGACCTGCGGCCATATATCCTGAACGGCGAGCAAATATCAATCGTCCCCGGCGGCCTGACCCGCGTCGCACTGCGGCGCGGCTCGCTCGTCGTCAACTCGTCGCAGGGCGGAGGCAGTAAAGATACCTGGGTGCTCTACGAATGAAGGCGGAAGGATGAAGTGAAAGCTTTCAAGAACGGGAAGCGCTTCTTTCATCCTTTCATCCTTCATCCTTGCTCTTGCTTATGCTTTCACGCGTCGCTGACAGTCTGTACTGGATGAGCCGTTACCTTGAGCGGGCGGAGCATAGCGCGCGCCTGATTGACGTTAATCTCAATTTGATGCTCGACCAGTCGCCCGCCACTGCCGGGCAGCGTTGGGCCAGGCTGTTGTCGAGCCTGCACGCGCCGCCGCTCTCTGAAGCCTCTCACGACGCCTATCGCATCACGCAGTTGATGACCTTCGACGTGTCCAACCCGACCTCCATCATGGCCTGCCTTGAGACGGCGCGGGATAACCTGCGACAGGTGCGCGAGCAGATAAGCTCCGAGATGTGGGAGCATCTCAATCGTCTCTTCCTACAGGTCAAGAGCAATAGTATCGAAGATGTCTGGAACGTGGGCCCACACGAGTTTTTCCGCTCGGTCAGGGAAGGAGCGCATCTCTTCCAGGGCATCACCGATTCGACGATGAGCCATGGGGAAGGGTGGCAGTTCATTCAGGTCGGTCGCTTCATCGAGCGTGCGAGCGCGACGGCCTCTCTGCTCGACGTGTATTTCAAAGACTTCTTCGACGCCGAGAGCCGCCATGCCGGGCCCGGCAGCTACCTGGATTGGGTCGGGCTTTTGAAATCCTGCACGGCCTTTGAGGCGTACTGTAAAGTTTATACTGCCGAGCTGCGTCCGGAGCGCATCGCCGAGTTCCTGCTCCTCAACGCCGAATGTCCTCGCAGCGTGCGCTTCTCCGCCGAGATGATACAGAACGGCTTTCAGGCTATCGCCGAGGCGACGGGGATGCGTAAGACCGGACGCTTGAACAGGCTGGCGGGACGCCTGCGCGCCTCGTTGAGCTTCGGCCAGATAGACGAAATCATGGAGGCCGGGCTGCATGCTTATCTGAATGACATTCGAGGCCAGTGCGCGCAGATGCACGCGGCGATTCAACAGACATATATCGCATACCCGATTGAAACGGCGCTCGCCTCTTAAGCGCGCGCCCGACGATTGAGAACAGGGGCCGGCCCCGGACTAACTTTATGCAATACGCCATCCACCACGTCACTAAATTTCGTTACAGCGCGCCGATTACCGAAAGCGTGATGCAGCTCTGGATGCAGCCGCGCAGCGAAGGCGTCCAGCACTGCCTGAAATTCGAGCTGGCCATTCGTCCCGTCGCGCAGGCCAAGTCTCACCGCGACTACATGGGGAACATCGTTCATCACTTCGGCATCCCCGGCCCGCATACGCAACTCGTCATCACTGCCAAATCGCTCGTCGAACGCTTGAGCACGCCGCCGCTGCCGGAGCATCTTGAACCTTCCGGCTGGGATGAGCTTGACGCGATTGTGGCCGAGGGCGACTACTGGGACATGTTGATGCCGAGCCACTTCGCGCACCCGACTGAACTGTTGCGCGACTTCGCCCGCGAACTGCAACTTCAGCGCCGCGACGATCCCTTAACCGTCCTGCGTGATCTTAACGCCGCCATCTTCAAAGCCTTCGAGTACGTGCCGCAGAGCACCACCGTTGATTCGCCCATTGACCACGCGCTCAGCACACGCCAGGGCGTCTGCCAGGATTATGCGAATATTATGATCGCCCTGGCGCGCGAGCTGCGCATTCCGTGCCGGTATGTCAGCGGCTACCTGTTTCACCGCAAGGAGTACAACGACCGCTCGGCGCAGGATGCGACGCACGCCTGGGTCGAGGCGCTGCTGCCCGGCCTTGATTGGGTAGGCTTCGACCCGACCAACAACCTGATCGCGGGTGATCGTCATATTCGTGTCGCGGTCGGGCGCGACTACGCCGACGTGCCGCCGACGCGCGGCGTCTTCAAGGGGACGGCTGAGAGCGAGCTGAGCGTCGCCGTGCAGGTGAAGCCGCCGGACGAGCCCTTCTCGCCGGAAGAGATGAAGGCGATGGCCGTCGTCTCTCAAATGAATATGGAACAGGAGCAGGCGCAGCAGCAGCAACAACAGCAGCAATGAGCGAGACAAACTCTAAGGGGCCGGATGCCGCAAGCCTGAGTCGGCTCTGGCTTATGCAACTGGCCGATAGCGCCCTGCCCATAGGCGCGACGGCACACTCCTTCGGCCTTGAGACGCTGGTCGCCGAAGAGCACTTGACGGTCGAGCGGCTTGAGTTTTTCTTGCGCGACTACTTGACGGAGGCCGGGCGACAGGACGCCGCGTTCTGTCTCGCGGCGCACCGCCTCGCCGTTGAAGCTGACGCTTGCCGACAGGTCTTTCGCCGGGAAAGCTGGCTCGATCTCAACAGGCGTTTGAGCGCACGCAGGCCCGCGCGCGAAAGCCGCGTCGGCAGCCACACGCTCGGGCGGCGCTTCCTCCAACTTGCGATTGACCTGTCGGCTTGCGCCGTCCTCGAAGATGCTTTGCAGTCGGCACGCCGTGCAGGCGTTGACGTGCATCACAGCACGGCGTTTGGTCTGGCGGGCGGCGCACTCAAGCTCTGTGCAGAGACGACGGCGCTGGCATACCTGCACCAATCGCTCGCCGGGTTGATCTCGGCCTGCCAGCGTTTGCTTCCGCTCGGCCAGACACAGGCGAGCCGTATGCTCTGGCATCTCAAGCCGTTCGTCATAGAGACCACAGGGCTGAGCCTCTGCGCTCAATCCGATTGCGACGAAGCATATTGTTTCACGCCCCTGCTGGATTTGGGCTCGATGCGCCATCCGAATCTTGAGACGCGGCTCTTCATCAGTTGAAGGTCAGTACCGCCTGCCGTCGGGCGTTGGCGATACTAAGACCCGCCCGAAACCTTTGGCGGGACTGACAAAGCAACATCCGTCCAGTCATTCGCACGCCGCTCTAAGATTGAGGGAGCTGACGAAAACCTGTTGACTCATCACATCGCTGACCCATCGTTTGAACGGCTCGACCTACTGATGCTTCAATCGTTTCCTGTTCATCCCTCATCCTCCGGCCTTAATCGCTTCGACGGCGGCTCTCTGCGATTGCGTTTCGAGCGGCGTGACGAAGCGCTTGGAAGCGCGCTCGTCAGGTGCGAGCAGCAACCGCCGCTCAAAGTGGTGCGTGCTTTTTCGTTGGAGGACAGCGCGGCGCTCGTTCACCTGCATAACCTGTCGGGCGGAGTGCTCGGGGGAGACCACTTGGAACTCTTCGTCGAGGTGGGCCCGGAAGCGCGCGCGCAATTGACTTCGACGGGCGCGACCAGGCTCTATCGCAGCCGCAGTGAAGCTCCGACCGCCACGCAGTTGAATTCTGTGAAGGTCTGTGAAAACGGGCTGCTCGAATATGTGCCCGACGCGCTCATCCCCTTCGCCGGGGCACGCTACAGCCAGGAGACCGTCATTCGCTTGGCGGCGGGCGCGGGGCTGTTCTGGTGGGAGATGGTTGGGCCAGGGCGTGTTGCGCGCGGCGAGCTTTTCGAGTACGAGTTGCTACACGTCAAGCTGGACATACTGGCCCTGGGAAAGCCTTTGGCCCAGGAGCGCATCAGGCTTGAACCCGCAAAGCGCTCTCTCTCGTCTACGGCGAGGCTCGGCCCCTATCACTACTTTTCCACCTTCTACATCTGTCGCGTGGGCCTTGAGGCCGGGCGCTGGCAGGAGTTGGAAAAAGAGCTGGCGGAGCTGGCCTGCCAGCTATCTCGTCCCGCCGAAATACTATGGGGCGTCAGTTTGCTCAGCGCCGACGGTCTGGTCGTTCGCGCTCTCGGCGTCAAAGGACGCGCTATCGAAGCGGGGCTGCTCGCCTTCTGGCACGCCGCGAAACTGGCGCTCTACGGTCAGGCCGCCATTCCGCCGCGCAAAGTTCACTGAAGGAACAGGGCCAGATAGAGGACGAAGAAAAATTAACAGGATGGACGGAGATTGCCAGGATAAGAACTACAAGCAGGACGAAAGACAAAAGCATTGCTGACTGAATTTATCATCACTCTTTCTTTATCCTGACCATCTCTGTCCATCCCCGTCAGGTTCTGCCTGAGATATCGGTCGGTTGCAGGAGGTTGAGCAGTTGCACTTAACACAGCGCGAACAGGAGAAGCTGTTGATCGTGGTGGCCGCAGACCTTGCGCGCAGGCGGCAGGCGCGCGGGCTCAAGCTGAACTACCCGGAAGCGATGGCGATTCTCTCAGCCGAGATTATGGAGGCGGCCCGGGATGGCCGAAGCGTCTCCGACATCATGGCCTTCGGGGCCACAATACTTAAACGTGAAGACCTGATGGAGGGCGTGGCCGAGATGCTGCACGAAGTCCAGATGGAAGCCACCTTCCCTGACGGCACAAAGCTCGTCACCATACATGATCCGGTGAGGTAGATTGATGCATCCGGGCGAATACCTTTTGGACACTGAAGCCTTAGAGATTCAGGCCAACGCCGGGCGGCGCACGGCGACCGTCATCGTACGCAATACGGGCGACCGCCCCGTGCAGGTCGGCAGCCATTACCATTTCTTCGAGGTCAATCGCGCGCTTGAGTTTGAGCGCGCATCCGCCTACGGCATGCGGCTCAACATCGCAGCCGGTACAGCAGTACGCTTCGAGCCGGGCGAGGAGAAGGAGATTGCGCTCGTGGACTACGCCGGGGCGCGAATCGTCTTCGGGCACAACGGGCTGGTGAATGGTGCGCTCGACGATGAGGCGATCAAAGCTACCGCGCTCGAAAAACAGAAAGGCCGCGTATGAGCCTCAACATTCCCAGGCGCACGTATGCCGATCTCTATGGGCCCACCGTGGGCGACCGTGTGCGGCTCGCCGATACTGAACTGATCGTCGAAGTCGAACGCGACTTCACGACCTACGGCGATGAGATTACGTTTGGCGGCGGCAAAGTGATCCGCGACGGGATGGGCCAGAGCAGCCGGGCCGTGCGTGAAGCCGCAGGTGGTGCGCTCGACCTGGTGATTACCAACGCGCTCGTCATAGACCACTGGGGCATCGTCAAGTGCGACATAGGCGTTCGTGACGGTCGGATTGTGAAGGTGGGCAAGGCCGGTAATCCCGACACGATGGCGGGCGTGGATGCGGAGCTGGTCGTCGGCGCTGCGACCGAAGTGATCGCGGCCGAGAATATGATCGTCACGGCGGGCGCGATTGACAGTCACATACACTTCATCTCTCCACAGCAGATCACGGAAGCGCTCTCGGGCGGAACGACGACCATGCTCGGCGGCGGCACGGGCCCTGCGACCGGGACGAACGCGACCACCTGCACGCCGGGCGCTTGGAATATGGCGCGTATGCTCGAAGCCGCAGAGCATTGGCCCGTGAACTTCGGTTTCCTGGGTAAAGGAAATTCTTCTAGGGAAGAGCCACTCTCGGAGCAGATAGTGGGCGGAGCCTGCGGGCTCAAGCTGCATGAGGATTGGGGAACGACGCCCGCCGCGATAGATACGGCTTTGCGTGTCGCCGACCGCTACGACGTGCAGGTCGCCATTCACACGGACACGATCAACGAGGCTGGTTTTGTCGAGGATACGATTGCGGCCATCGCGGGCCGCGCGATTCACACCTACCACACGGAAGGCGCGGGCGGCGGTCACGCGCCCGACATCATTCGCATCGCCGCCTACCCGAATATCCTTCCGTCGTCCACGAACCCGACGCGACCCTTCACAGTCAATACCATCGGCGAACACCTTGACATGCTGATGGTCTGTCATCACCTCAACCCGCAAGTCCCTGAGGACGTGGCCTTCGCCGAGAGCCGCATTCGTCCCGAGACCATCGCGGCTGAGGACATCCTGCACGACCTTGGGGTCTTCAGCATGATCTCAAGCGATTCGCAGGCGATGGGACGAGTCGGCGAAGTCGTCATGAGAACCTGGCAGACGGCGCATAAGATGAAGACGCAGCGCGGCCCGCTCCCGGAAGACTCCGACCGCAACGACAATTTCCGCGTCAAGCGTTACGTCTCGAAGTACACGATCAACCCGGCGATCACGCACGGCATCTCCAATCATGTCGGCTCAATCGAGCCGGGTAAGCTGGCCGACCTGGTGCTATGGAAGCCGGCCTTCTTCGGAGTCAAGCCGGAGATGATCGTCAAGGGCGGCTTCATCGCCTGGAGCGTGATGGGCGACGCCAACGCTTCCATCCCGACGCCGCAGCCAGTGCTCTATCGGCCTATGTTCGGCTCTTTCGGCAAGACAGTCGCCTCAACCAGCGTCGCCTTCGTCTCAAAGGCCGCGCACGGGGCAGGGCTGGGGCAAAGGCTGGGCTTGAGTAAGAGGAGCGTGGCGGTGGAGAACTGCCGCTCGATAGGCAAGGCGAACATGATTCACAACCATGCGACGCCGAAGATTGAGGTTGACCCGGAGACTTACGAGGTGCGCGCAGACGGCGTGCTGCTGACCTGTGAACCGGCGACGGTATTGCCGATGGCGCAAAGATATTTTTTATTCTGAAGGTGCGAGCATGATGAAAGATGAGAGTAAGGTGAGGGCTTTTCGTGTCGGCGTCGCCGGGCCCGTCGGCAGCGGCAAGACGGCGCTGGTTGATTGTTTGAGCAGGCGTCTGTGGCCCAGATACGATCTGGCCGTCGTCACCAATGACATCTACACCAAGGAGGATGCGGAGTTCCTGATACGCCAGGGCACGCTTCCGCTTGAGCGTGTGCGCGGCGTAGAGACCGGCGGCTGCCCGCATGCTGCCATACGCGAAGACGCCTCGATGAACCTGGAAGCCATCGCCGACTTCGAGCACAGCCTGCCGGGACTTGAGCTGGTCTTCATCGAAAGCGGCGGCGATAACCTCGCGGCGGCCTTCAGCCCCGAGCTCGTTGATGTCTCGATCTACGTCATTGATGTCGCGGGCGGCGACAAAATCCCGCGTAAAGGCGGCCCCGGCATCACGCGCTCAGACCTGCTCGTCATCAATAAGATTGACCTGGCTCCGCACGTCGGAGCCTCGCTCGAAGTGATGGAACGCGACAGCCGCCGCATGCGAGGCGAGCGCCCCTTTCTCTTCACCAACCTGAAGAGCGAGGAAGGCGTGGGCGAAGTCGCTCTCTGGCTGGAAGATCATCTCAAGACTCCGCCAGCCGAGCGTCGCTCGATCATAGACGCTCACGCGCCGCGCACTCCCGCCCATCATCATGACGAGCATACTCATCATCATTAAGAGAAGGAAATGAACAGGGATGGACAGAGATGGTCAGGATAAAAACGGAAAGCATGACTGTCTGAATTGTTCGTCTCTTTTCCTATCCCGTCTCTCCTGTCCATCCTATTTGAATTTGACAGTGGATTGACTCCGGGCGCATATTGATGCGCCCGCAGCAGGCTGGCATGGCCGTTGGATTCAGCTTTGGCGGGCGCTTTGCGGGGCTCGAAATGCCTGCGCCGCAGGGCACAGATATTTGATCGAAAAGCCCTGAAAAGGCCGGTAAATACTGGGTGAAAAGCGTGGCGCGGTCGGCAAGCGCGAAGGGCCGCAGTTGCATCTAAGCTATAGTTTATAGTAGTCATTTAATAAGGGACGATCAGCCGGGCAGCGTGAGTGCGGAGGCTGGCGAACGAGAGTCGCCCCCGCGCAGGGTTGCAGTGCTGATCGTTAAATGTTCTCAGAGAAAGAAGAATAATGGCGAAAAATTTAGTCATCGTCGAGTCGCCCGCCAAGGCCAAGACGATCAATAAATACCTGGGTAAAGACTACCTTGTGAAAGCCTCTATCGGCCACATCAAGGACTTGCCCTCGAAGGGCCTGGGCGTTGATGTCGAACACGACTTCGAGCCCACCTACGAGGTGATACCGGATACGAAAAAGCGAAACAACAAGAAGATCATCGCCGAGTTGAAGAAGGCCGCGAAGGAAGCCGATACCATCTACCTCGCCGCCGACCCTGACCGCGAGGGCGAGGCCATCTGCCAGCATCTTGCCGAAGAGATTGTCCCGAAGCGACCACGGAAGCCTTCCTACCGCGTAATGTTCAACGAGATCACGAAGCGGGCCGTGCAGGACGCCTTCAAAGAGCCCAGACAGATAGATGCCAATCTGGTTGACGCGCAGCAGGCTCGCCGCGTGCTCGACCGGCTGGTCGGCTATAAGGTCTCGCCGCTTCTGTGCCGGACGGTCGGTGGCCGCCTGAGCGCGGGGCGAGTGCAATCGGTGGCGCTGCGCATGGTCTGCGAGCGCGAGCGTGAGATAGAGCAGTTCATCAAGACGGAGTATTGGACGATCACGGCCAACCTCGCGGCGAAGCTGCCTCCGGCCTTCGACGCGCGCCTCTTCCGTATCGGCGAGCAGACGGTCAAGACGGGCGGCTTCGATCAGGAGATTAAGAAGAACGAGATTCTGATCTCGACAGAAGCACAGGCGGCGGAGATAGTCGCGGAAGCCGGAGCGCAACAGTTCGTCGTCTCGGAGGTCACGACCAAGGAGCGCAGGCGCAACCCCGTGCCGCCCTTCATCACCTCTAAGTTGCAGCAGGAGTCTGCGCGCAAGCTGGGCTTTGCCGTCAAGAAGACGATGATGCTCGCGCAGAAGCTCTACGAGGGCGTCGAGCTTGGCGCGGAAGGCGCAGTCGGACTCATCACCTACATGCGCACGGATTCGACGCGCGTCTCGGAGACGGCGCTCGGCGAAGTGCGCGACTTCATAGGCGCGCAGTACGGGCCAGGCTACCTGCCCGAAAAGGCCGTGCACTATCGCTCGAAAAAGGATGCCCAGGACGCGCACGAGGCGATTCGCCCGACGGACGTGGCGCGTACGCCCGATGCGATGGCGAAGTATCTCAACAAGGAGGAGCTGAAGCTTTATCGCCTGATCTGGCAGCGCTTCGTCGCTTCGCAGATGACGGCAGCCGTCTTCGATCAAACGACGATTGATATTACGGCGGGCCGCTTCACGTTCCGCGCGACGGGCTCAGTCTTGAAGTTCGACGGCTTCCTGAAAGTCTACCAGGAGGGACGCGACGAGAAAGCATCGGAGGATGATGAGGAGGCCGAGCGCAAGCTGCCGCTGGTGGAGAAGAATGAAAGGCTTGATTTAAAAGCCATCAAGCCCGAGCAGCATTTTACGGAGCCGCCGCCGCGTTATACGGAAGCGACGCTCGTCAAGGCGCTCGAAGAGAAGGGCATAGGCCGCCCCTCGACCTACGCGGCCATCATGACGACCATCATTGACCGCGAGTACGTCGAAAAGCACGAGGGCCGTTTTCACCCGACCGCTTTGGGCACGACCGTCAACGATCTCTTAGTCGCCAGTTTCAACGATCTCTTCAACGAGACCTACACGGCGCGCATGGAGCAGGAGCTGGACGAGATAGAGGAAGGGAAGCTGAAGTGGACGGAGGCGCTGCATGAGTTCTACGGGAAGTTTGCGAAGGACTTGAAGACCGCCGAGCGTGAGATGAAGGCAGCCAAGCAGCAGGCCATCCCGACCGACGAGGTGTGCGAAAACTGCGGCTCTTCGATGGTCATCAAGTTCGGACGCTTCGGACAGTTCCTCGCCTGCTCCAACTACCCCGAATGCCGCACGACCCGTGAAGTCGCAAAGCCCTCGACGGCGACGGCGGAAACGGACGGCGCGGGCGTAAGCGCTCCCGGCGCTAACACGGGAGGGGCGGAGACCGCTACGGCGGACGGCGCGGAAGAAGCGGAGACGTGCGAGTTGTGCGGCAAGCCCATGGCCTTAAAGCGCGGGCGCTTCGGACAGTTCCTGGGCTGCACGGGTTATCCTGATTGCCGCAACATACGTAAGATCGCCCGCAGCGGCGCAGTCGCGCCCGCGCCCGTGACACTGGACGAGAAGTGCCCTGTCGACGGAGCCCAACTGGTCAGGCGGCACGGACGCTTCGGCGAGTTCACATCATGCTCGAACTATCCGAAGTGTACCTACATTAAACGCGAGACGACAGGCGTGGCCTGCCCGCGTCCGGGATGTCGCGGCGAGATCGTCGTCAAGAAGTCTAAGCGCGGCAAAGCCTTCTACGGCTGCTCGGAGTATCCGAAGTGCGACGTGGTCTACTGGGATAAGCCCATCGCCGAAGCCTGCCCCAATTGCAACGCGCCCTTCATCCTTGAGAAGACGACGAAGAAAGAGGGCACGGTGCAATACTGCGCGCAGGAAGGCTGCAATTATCGCGCAGACCAGAGCACAGTGCCCGTGGTCAAGCCGACGGCGACCTTGCCGGGCAACCGGCCCATCGCCGGCTAATCGTAAACAGACGGTGTGAAGCGAAATAGCGTTGTGAGCCAGTCATGCTCACAACGCTATTGTGCTAAAGACGAGATGGATGGCGGCGCGCGTTTCTACACGGCGCGTTCTTATTCTCCTCCGCCCGTCAAAATATATTCTATGACGTAGCGCCGCAGCTTGTCGGCGTTGGCTTTGCGGTAGGCGGCATAATCTCTGGCGATGCCCTGGTCTGCGCGCGCCAGCAGCACATATGCTTCGAGCAGCCCGGCTGCGTTGAGCTTGACCAGCTTCGCCAGCGACGGCTCAAGGCTCGTGACCTTTTTGTCTTTCAAGTCGCTGGCCGCCTGTTCGGCGACGCGGCGCAGCGCCTCCGCCTCTTCGGGCAAACTGTGACGATAGACTCTCTCGTTCGGAAAGCGCTTGGCGAATTCGCTCGTGGGCCAGGTCGCACGCGAGATTCCGTAGAGCATCCAGGCGCTCGATCCGTCTCTCGCCGCAATCGTCCTCTGGTCCAGCGTGATCGTCGTATTTCCCTGGCTCGGCGTTGTGACGCTGGTCGGAATCTCTATCTTCGGATGGGCCAGGCGCAGGTTGGTGCGCTGCGCCAGGTTGACCAGTCCAGCCGTCGAGAGCCGGTTGTACGGCTCTGCGATGTAGGCTTCGACAAACTTGTCGCGTGCCTCATTGGTTTTCCCTTCGAGCAGCAGGGAGTCGCCCCAGTAGCGATAGGCCGTCTCACGATCAGGGTTGATACTGATGGCGCGCGCAAACCACACGCCCGCCTGCTCCGGCCTCTTCGACTTGAAGTAGACATCGCCCATGAAGAGGGCGGCGTCGTAAAGCTTCGGGTCTGCCTTGAGCGCGCGCTCGTAGGCGGCGAGAGCCTTGGGGAAATCGCCCCGCACGAAAGCGGCTTCGCCTTCCTTCATCGCCTCGTCCGCTTCTCTCAGATTCGAGAAGCTCACCTCGCCGCTCTCGTTGGCGATCAGCTCTTCGATGGCGAGCCTCGTCAGATCACTGCGGTCGCCAAGCTCGTTGGCCCGCAGCAGCGCCGTTCGCGCGCGTGCGCGTACCTGCTTTCTCAGCTCAGGGTCTTTGATCGACGCGCTGCTGGCAAACAGCGCGTAGCCCAGGCGCGAGAAGACGAGCACGTCGTTTGAATTCTGCGTCGAGAGCTTTTCTAAAAGCGGCGCGGCCTCCGTAAACTTATTCTCGTCATAGAGCTTTAAGGCCCGCTCGCGCTGTGCCTCGTAACTATCATTGCCCTGCGCGAGCGTGCGGGGCGCTGTCTGGCTGAACAGGACGAGCGCGAGCAGGACGAGCGCGCAAAGCGTTGTCTGGATATTAAGGAAACGGTCGGAAGCTTTGAGCATGACAGAAATCCTCTTGTGAAGCGTTAGTCAGAAAGGGGGGAGAGCACCGAAGGGAACCGCTTGAGAGTTTATGTTCGGGGCCGGGAACATGTCAAAGAATCTACCCGCATCTGAAAGAATCAACCCGCATCGTCGCGCTCGTCGTTTACTGCCGCCTCGCCTGATTGCAGGCCGTCGCTGCCCTTGGCGTAGACGATGCCGGCGGCCACTTCATCCGTGAGGCGCACCCAGCCATCGGACGTGTGCTGGAAACTCTCGTTGGAAGACGGAGCGAAGGCCCCGCGCTCGGGCTGCCATGCCAGGCGCTCGACCTTGATGTGCGGGTGCTGTGCGCGTATGACGTTGAAGGAGTTGGCTTCGCCGCGCCCGCGCGTGGATGTCGCCGTGCCCGCAGAGATGATGAGCGCGCTATGGCCCGCGATCTTATAGCGCGCAGAGCTATGGCCCGTATGGCTGACGTGCAGGTGGCCCGCCAGGAGCACGTCCGCGCCGCAGTTGGCCAGGGCTTCCATCGCCATCTCCGCGCGATTGACCAGCTCGTCCTTGTCGTGTCCTTCGGGCAGATCAAACGGATGATGCGTGACGATGATCTTGATCATCTCGTCGGCCAGAGGGCAGAGCAGCTCGCGTATCCCCGCGACCTGTTCCTCGTTGATGCGACCGTCCTTGATCGTCAGTGAGCGTGCCGTGTTGATTCCCAAAATAGCGACCTCCTCATCCGCATAAAACGGCTGTAGGTCGTCCGTGATATAGCGTTTGTACTTGTCCAGAGGTTGCAGGAAACGCGCGAAGACGTTATGGAGCGGCACGTCATGGTTGCCGGGCACGATGATCTGAGGCGATGGCAGGCGGTCGAGAAACGCGCGCGCCTCCTGGAACTGGTGGCTGCGTGCGCGCTGCGTCAGGTCGCCTGAGACGACCACCACGTCCGGCTTGAGTTCCGTAATGGTCTGGATCAGCGGCTCTATGATCTCGTAGTCAACCCGCCCGAAATGTAAGTCCGAGAGATGTACGAGCGTTCGCATGACTTGATTACTCCTTCCCTTTCTCTTCTTCCTCGCGCGGCACAAGGACGCGCAAAGCGCCCGGGAGCACACGATAGTGGAGCGGCGTGTTCATGACCGTGACCTCGCCGTCGGTGGCGACACGCAGGCGACGGCGCCTGGTCTCGACAAAGACCTCGCGGGTGCAGACCGCGTCGAAATCCTTCTCGTTATGCAGGCCGCCAAAGAGCGCGCGAAAGGCGAAGCGCAGCAGGCCCAGACGACCCGTGCGATGCGCCGTATACAGGCTCAACTGACCGGCATCCAGGCAGGAGCGCGCGCCGACGTTGAAGCTCTCCATCTCGTATTCGTTATTGCCGACGAAAATGAAGGGCGTGTGCCGCCGCAACTCTTCCTTGTCCGTGCTCAAACGGACGTTGAGGAAAGGATAGCGGCGCAGCACCGTCAGCGTCGCCCAGATGAAGGCGGGCCACTTGCCTCGCCCCAGCCGCTCCTGCTGCTTTTCACGATGGCGGACGATTGACGGGTAGAGCCCGAGGCTCGAATTGTTGAGAAAGATGCGCCCGTTGACTTCGCCGACATCCACTTTCGCCACTTTTCCGTCCAGAATATTGCCGGACGCGCCTTCAAGGTCAAGTGGGATTTTCAGGTCTTTGGCGAAGTGGTTGAGCGTGCCCAGCGGCAGCACGCCGAGCATGCGATCCGTCCCGACAAGCTCGGAAGCGACGGCGTTGATCGTGCCGTCGCCGCCGCCGGCCACGACCGGGTTGCAGTCTTCCCTGAGGGCACGTTGGGCCAACTCGACAATCTCAGCCCCGCTCCGCGCCAGGGTGATGCGCGCCTTCTGACCGCGCGCGTCGAAGAACTCGGCCAGGCGCTCGCGCACGCTCTCCTTATCATTCGCGCCCGAGGTTGCATTGATGATGATTGCCGGTTGCGAGGGCATAGCCACAGTATCTGGGCGAGCGGCGGACGTGCGCCACGCTCACTCGCCCGGAAAGATCGCCGGTCACAGGCTGTCGTGAAGGCGCTGGCGTGTCTGCCGATTCAAGCGAGCGGGCCAGCTCCATCCCTGCCCATGGCCTGCAAGCTGTAGAGATATGGATGAAGGGCGAGCCTCCTCGCGCGGAAGCTCGCCCTTCAGGTTTGCCGCTGCGGAGCCCCAAGCATTCTGCAAACCATGCCGGACTGGTTCAAGCAATGAGCAGGCACTCGTCGGCTCAAACCGCACTTCGGGGCAGAAGTCCGTCTAAGCCTAGTCCGAGCCGCGCCCGTACTCGCCGCCGCCGGCAGAAGCTCCATAGCCGCGATTTTCGCTGGTGGCATAAGAAGAGCCGCCGCCCGTAGACTGGCTGCCCGTATTGCCCTGATCGCCCGCGCCGAGGGTCCTGTCCTCTTCCTGACCGGCAGTGTTCCGGTTGACGCCCGCGAAAGAACTTTGCGCGCCGCCAGATAAAGCAGCGTTGGTCGCCGCCGCCGAAGAGCTGCTCGCAGAACCGCCCTGTGACGAGCGCGCGGAGCTACGGCTGCTGCCCTCCTTGTCGGACAGGTCAACGCCGAACATCTCCTTGACCTTGCTGAAGAGAGCCGGGAGCACGACCGTCTGGGCCGTTTTCGATAGCTCGTCGATAAAGCGGTCACCGAGAGCCGAGACCTCCTCCTCCAGCCTGTCATAAGCCTTCGAGCCCTTGAAACGCTCGATCAGGCCGGGCCCCTTCGCCTGCTCTGCGTCCGCAGAGGCGCTCTCCTCTGTCGTCTCGCTGCTATAGGCAGCGGGACTGTAGGCGACGGGACTATAAGCGCTCTTGGCCGTCTCCGGCTGCGAGCCCGCCTCGTAGTCGGATGAGCCGTAGGAGCCGCCTGTAATCGCCTGCGCAGCATAAGAGCGGCTGGCCGCCGGACGCGCGCCCTCCGCGCCCTCGCTCTGGTAGTAAGCGCTGGCGGGCGTCGCTGCTACCCGCAGTTCAGCCCGCTCTTCTTCGTCGTCATAGTCGTAGGCATCGCCGCCGCCCTTGAGAACTCCGCCGAGGCCATAGCCGACGATGAAGCCGACGGAAAGCGCGCCGACGCTGAAGGCCACGGGGCGCTTGCGAAACTGCTCGCGCCAGTCGAGGGCTTCCGTCACGGTCTCTCTCACAGCCTGATATTGATTGGTCACTGTGTCTTTAATCTCCGCTACTGTCTGGGTGATGGATTCGCGCGCCATCTCCATGCGACGCTGAAGCTCCTCTTTGGTGGCATCCGTGTCATCCGTCGCATCGGTCGCGCGCACCATCGCTAGATCTCTTTCTTCAGCCATTGCTTGTCCTTTCTGAGTTCGTCCACGCTTCTGTTCGGCATGATGTCGCGCTTGGCCAGACGATTCTTCATGACGACGACGATGATGCCGCCGATCACGACGTAGAGAGCGCCCATGATGAGAAAGCCGAGCGCGTAATTGACAGGTGGATCATTGGGCAGCAAGGATGCAACGAAGAGCGCGAGCGCGATATTGACGAGCGCGAAACCGATGGCCGCGATCACGCCGCCCACACTGATCATGACGCCGCCGCGTACATAAGCGTCGGCCTCCTCCTTAACCTCGACTTTTAACAGGCTGAGCTTCGTATCCAGAAGCGTCATCACATCGTCGCCCAGACGCCCGAACAGCGCAGGCAGGCTCTCCAGGTCTGTCTGCGAGACGGGTGCGGGCGCAGCAGCCGTGCGTCTCTCTAAATCGGCCATTGCTCGACCCTCCTTAAAACAGTGATGAGTGGAGAGTGACGAGCCTCGACAAGTTTTCAAGTCCTTAACTTGTCACTTGCCACTCGTCACTCGCCACTGCTTTCTTATCGGCGGCTGCCGCGAATCAGGAGACCGAGGACGAGCCCGGCGGCTGCCGAGATCAATATCGCCTGGCCCGGATTCTGTCGCGCGTAATCTTTGGCCTGGTTGGCGACCTCTCTGACATCCGTGTTCTGCAAGTCCTTGATCTTGTCGACGACCGGAGTCATCTTGTCAGAGACGTAATCCTTGGCCGTCGAGGCGGCGTCGGCCACCTTCTTGCTGTACTCCTGGGCCGTCGCCGCGATGCCCGTCGCCGTTCCAGTGCCTTGCCCGCCGCTGCCGCCGCTGCCCGTGCTTGGCGTCAAGCCCGTTCCGGTCGAGGACGATCCAGTCCCGCCGCCGGATGATGAGCCGCCAAGGCCCGTGCCGCTGCCGCTGCCGCCAGCGCCGGTGCTTCCGGCATTAGTCGCGCCCGTACCCGCGCCGCCCGTTCCAGTTGTTCCTGATGTTGATCCGCCCGTGGGGTTGTTCTGTGACATCTCTTATTCTCCTTAAAAGTTAAATTATCTGTGCCGAATGAGCGTGCGAGAAGCTCTCGTTTTAAATTTGCCGCACCAGTCGCATTGAGCAAACGACGTGCCGACGACCGAGCCGCCGGACACGGCGCGCCAAGTAAGCGAATAAACGACGGCCTGCACACACGGCAGGTTGGCCTCACGTCGCTCTCTTGTTGCGAAAAGGTACGCGTTAAGATAGCGCAAAGGTCGGGAACAGTACAGGCCGCAGAGCATAGATTTCTCTGACGCCGGGCCGGTCTTGACTTCATCATGGGAAGATGGTAAGTAAGTACTTACTTTCAAGCGTCGTGTGGTTAAGGATGATCGAGTGAGCAAACAACCCGTTACTTCAAACATGGCCTATCCTCCCGCCGCTGTCTCTGCGCGCATGGCCGGCGAGGAGCGGCGCTTACAAATACTTCGCGTCGCCATCAGCCTCTTCGCCAAAAAAGGTTTTCGCGGCACGACGACCAAAGAGATAGCGCGGGCCGCGTCCGTCTCCGAGGCGATGGTCTTTCGCCACTTCGCCAACAAGGAAGAGCTTTATAAAGCCATCCTCGATCACAAGGCATGTGCTGGCGGAAGCCTCGATCTGTGCCAGAGCGAGGTGGTGGCCGATGCCATCCGGCGCAAGGACGACCGCGCCGTCTTCGAGAGGCTCGGCCTGGCGCTCCTTCATCATCACGAGCACGACACGGAATTCCTGGGCCTGCTCATGCACGCGGCGCTCGAAGGCCACGAGCTGGCGCAGATGTTCTGGGAGAGAAACGTGACTCAGATGTACGAGTTCTTAAGAGCGTACATCGCCGAGCGTCAGCGCGAGGGAGCTCTGCGCGAGGTCGATCCGCGCATCATCGTGCGCGCTTTCGTCGGCATGATTATTCATCATTCGGTGAACAACAGCCTGTGGGACACGCAGCGCCGCTTGCTGGACATCTCGAACGAGCGGGCCGCGCGTGAGTTCACGGAAATCCTATTGAACGGCATACTCTCGACGGCTGACGGGCCGCGCGCGCACACCGCCGCAGGCCGTCGCTCAAACGGCGTCCACAACAAGGCCGCAGCAAAGAAGAAGAAGCAGACGAAATGAGTCCCCGTAAATTCAAGCTCTTATCTCTAACTCTGGTGATCGCTCTCCTGAGCCTCGCGGCGCTTGCCTGTAGCGGCTCGAAAGCGCAAGCGAACAAGGCGGCGACAACGACGACAACCACGACGACGACCAACGAGGTGATCGTGGTGACGACCGCTCCGGCCATCTCAAGGCAGTTGCCGCGCTTCTTCGAGGCGACGGGCAGCCTGGCCGGTAACGAGCAGACGGATGTCGCTCCGGCGGTCGCGGGCAAGGTCGTCTCCGTCGGCGTAGACCTCGGCAGCTACGTTCAGCGCGGCCACATGCTCGTCCGCTTGGATGACAGAGACGCGCGCATTCGTTTAGAGCAGGCCCAGGCGCAGGTGGCCCAGGCGCAGTCCGCCGTCCGCCAGGCAGAAGCGCGCATCGGTCTGCGGCCCGGACAGAACTTCGACGCCGAGAGGGTTGCTGAAGTCGGGGCGGCGCGCGTCGCGCTTGAGCTGGCCGAGAAGCAGTTGCGCCGCTTCGAGCGATTGATCGAATCCGGCGATGTCTCGCGCTCCTCTTACGATCAGCAGAAGGCGCAGCGCGACCAGTTGCAGCAGCAGTACGAGGCTGCGCTCACGGCTGCGCGCCAGAACTACGCCGCAGTACAGACGGCGCGTGCGGCTGTCACGTCGGCTCAGACGCAGATCGAAACGCAGCGCAAAGCCATCAGCGATGCTGTCGTCGTCGCTCCCATTAGCGGCTACGTCGCAGACCGCCCCGCAGACCTCGGAGAATATGTCACGACCTCGACGAAGGTAGCGACCATCGTGAGCACCAACCCCTTGCGCATGCGTATAGACATCCCTGAGCAGGCCATCTCATCCGTGCAGGTGGGCCAGGGCGTCTCCGTCAGCGTCTCTGCTTATCCTGATCGCGCCTTTAGCGGTCGCGTCGCGCGCATCTCGCCCAACGTCGCGGCGACCTCGCGTACGCTGACGGTCGAGGCCGAGATTGAGAACGGCGACGGCGCGCTCAAGCCCGGGCAGTTCGCCACCGTCCGTATTCAGCAGACGGCTTCATCTGAGGCCGTGCTCGTGCCCGCGCGTGCCGTCCACACCGAAGGCACTTCGAGCCATCTCTTCATCATCAAGGATGGCCGCGCCGAGCAGCGGCAGGTGCAGCTCGGGCAGGCCGAGGGCGACCTCGTTGAGATTCGCAGCGGCGTGGCCGTGGGCGAGCAGGTGGCCACAAGCAACATCGAGCAACTGAGCGACGGCATGGCCGTCCGCCAATAAGCCCTTCATCCGAAATCGAGTGAGTCATGCAAAAGCTTGCAGAAATTTGCGTCCGCCGTCCCGTCTTCGCCACGATGTTGATCTTGTCGTTGACGGTCGTCGGCCTCTTCTCCTTCAAGGCGCTCGGCGTTGACCTCTTCCCGAAGATTGATCTGCCGACCGTGACCGTGACGGTCGTCAATCCGGGCGCGTCGCCGCAGGAGATCGAAACAGAGATTACGGACAAGGTGGAGGGCGCTGTCAATACCATCAGCGGTATAGACGAGCTGCGTTCGACCTCCGTCGAGGGCGTCTCTCAGGTCTTCATCACATTCCTTCTTGAGAAGAACGCTGACGTGGCCGCGCAGGAAGTGCGCGACAAGGTCAACCTGGTCATTCCAGACCTGCCGGAAACGTCCGAAGAGCCGATCATACAGAAGCTCGATACGGATGCCGCGCCCGTGCTGCGCATAGCCGTCTCCGCGCCGCGCTCTTTGCGCGAAGTGACGGATGTCGCCGACAAGCAGATCAAGGAGCGCATAGAGTCCATCAACGGCGTGGGCCAGGTTCAGATCGTCGGTGGCCGCGAGCGCGAGATACAGGTCTGGGTAGACCCGGACAAGATGCGCGCCTACAACGTGACGGTCGCGGAAGTGGCCGCCGCCGTCCGCTCGCAGAACCTTGAAGTGCCGGGCGGGCGCGTTGACGAGGGCACGCGCGAATTGACCGTCCGCACATTGGGCCGCATTCCAGACCCCGCGAGCTTTAACGATCTGGTCGTCGCCAATCGCGGCTCTTATTCGGTCAAGGTCAGCGACATAGGCTACGTCGAAGACGGAGCGGAAGAGCAGCGCACGCAGGCGCGTCTGAACGGGCAGCCCGCCGTGACGCTCATCGTCTCCAAGCAGTCGGGACAGAACACGGTCGCCGTCGCCGAGGCCGTCAAGGAGCGTCTGGCAGAGATTACGCCGACGCTTCCCAAAGGATTCAGGGCGGAGGTCGTCGGCGATCAGTCCATCTTCATCAAGGCTTCGCTCGAAGCCATCGAGACGCACTTGATAGAGGGCGGCATACTCGCGGCCATCGTCGTCTTCATCTTCCTTTGGAGCTTCCGCTCGACCTTCATCGCGGCCATCGCCATCCCGACCTCCATCATCGCCACCTTCGGGCTGATGGCGGCCATGGGCTACACGCTCAACAACATCACCATGCTCGCCCTGACGCTGATGGTCGGCATCGTCATTGACGACGCGATTGTGGTCTTGGAGAACATCTATCGCTTCGTCGAAGAGAAGGGGATGCCGCCGTTTCAGGCGGCGATTCAGGGCACGCGCGAGATAGGCTTCGCCGTCATGGCGACGACCCTGAGCCTGCTCGCCGTCTTCATCCCCGTGGGCTTTATGGGCGGCATCGTCGGGCGCTTCATGTCATCGTTCGGCTTCACGGCATCGTTTGCCATCGCCGTCTCGCTCCTCGTCTCGTTTACGCTGACGCCCATGCTGGCCGCGCGCCTCATCAAGCGCGAGGCAGACCCTTTGCCCGCCGGAACGGGCAGCGAGCCTTCAGAGGGTGACGCCTCTGCCGGGCTCGCCGACGAATCTCGCGTTGCCGCAAGCGACGTTGGCGGGCCGGAACAGAACATCTTCGACGAGGAAGCCAGAGATCAGCGCTTTCTCGCGCAGGAGGCGAGCGAAACGGGCGAGGCCCGCACGGAGCCATCCGAGAAGGGCGAGCCCAGGACCGAGCGCTCCTCCAAGGAATCGCGCTTCTATCGCCCGATTGACCGCACCTACACTGTCATGCTGACGTGGGCGATGCATCATCGCTGGGCCGTCGTGCTCATGTGCCTTGTCGTCATCCTGAGCATCGTGCCGCTCTTTATGCTCGTCGGCAAAAACTTTCTGCCCGTAGACGACCAGTCACAGTTCGAGATCAACGTGAGAGTGCCCGAAGGCTACACGCTGGCGGCGACTTCCACGCTCGTCGAAAAGATCGCGGCTGACGTGCGCCAGTTGCCGGGCGTGACCGACACGCTCGTCACGGTCGGCGGCGGCCAGCAGGAGTTGGTCAACAACGCCTCCATCTACGTTCGCATGACGCCCATCAAAGAGCGCAGCGTGACGCAGAACGAGGTCATGGCCCGCGCGCGCACCGAAGTGATAACGAAATACTTGCAGCAGTATCCAGACCAGTTGCGCACGAGCGTGCAGCAGGTGGCGGCCATTTCCGGCGGCGGCTTTCGCAACGCCGACGTGCAGTTCGTCATCGGCGGGCCGGACCTGCAAAGGCTGACGAAATACTCGGAAGAGCTGCTGGCGAAGATGAAGACGATTCCTGATGTCGTTGACGCCGACTCGACGCTGATTAACGGCAAGCCGGAGCTGCGCGTACAGATTCACCGCGAGCACGCGGCGGACCTCGGCGTTCGCGTCGGCGACATCGCGCAGGCACTCAATACGCTGGTCGCAGGGCAGAAGGTCTCGACCTTCAACGCGGGCACAGATCAGATCGACGTGCGCGTGCGAGCGACGGGCGAGTTTCGCGCGAGCATAGAGGGCTTGAAGCGCATGATCGTGCCCTCGACCAAGATCGGCTGGGTGAGCTTGGATAATCTCGTCAGCGTGGACGAAGGCGCGGGCCCATCCGCCATTGATCGTCTTAATCGCCAGCGTCAGGTGACGCTGCTCGCCAACGTCAAGCCCGGCGGCTCGCAGGCTGCCGTCATCAGCCAGATGACGCAGTTCGTCAAAGATTTGAATATTGACCCGTCCTACAAGACGGGACTCGCCGGTCGCTCCAAGGAGCTGGGCCGCGCGGGCTACTACTTCATGCTCGCCTTCGTGCTCTCGTTCGTCTTCATGTACATGGTGCTCGCGGCGCAGTTCGAGTCCTTCATTCACCCGATCACTATCCTGCTGACGCTGCCGCTCGCCATTCCGTTCGGCATCGTTTCTCTGCTGGTCACGGGCCAGACGGTGAACATCTTTTCGGGCCTCGGGCTGCTGCTGCTCTTCGGCGTCGTCAAGAAGAACGCGATCTTGCAGATTGACCACACGAACGAGCTGAGAGCGCGCGGCATGGATCGCATGGACGCCATCATACAGGCGAACCGCGACCGCCTGCGCCCCATCCTGATGACGACGATTGCGCTCGTCGCGGGCATGATGCCGCTCGTCTTATCACGTGGGCCCGGCGCGGGCACGAACCGCTCCATCGGCGTCCTCGTAGTCGGCGGGCAATCGCTCTGTCTATTGCTGACGCTGCTGGCCGTGCCTGTCTTCTACTCGCTCTTTGACGACCTGGCCCGCAGCCGCGTCTTCTCGCGCATCGGCCAGGCTGTCAGCGGAAGCTTCGCCTGGGCCCGGCGCAAAACGGCGACGGCGACCGCTTCGCTCCTCGGCTTGATTACGAAGCAATGAGAACGCGAAGGGACGCTGTTGGGCCCATCGATCTGTTGATAAAGTTATGAAGACCCCAGGAAAAAAGATTCTCCGCGCGCTGACAATAGCCGCGCTCCTCTGTTCGGCTTCCGTCGCGCAGCTTGCGCGTGCGCAAACTACAGGCACTACTTCGACGGGGACGGTCGCGCCAGCGCCGTCGGCCAATACGCCCGTCATACAGGGCACGACTCCCGCACCTTCCGGCGGCGTGACCATCGCGCCCTCCGGCAATGCGCCGCAGGGCCAGTCGCCCGCGCCCGGCTCCAACGCGCGACCTCTGACGACGGGCGCGCAGGTCGAGCAGAGCGCGCAGCCGACTACGCAGTCGGGCGCGCAGGCCGGAGGCTCGCAAACGCCGTCCGGCCCAGCACCGTCAACGCCCGTACAGGGCGCTCAGCCCTCTTCAATTCCGACGCTCGACAGCTTGCCGCCGAGCGGTGCGAACGGCGGCGCGCCCGTGCAGCCGTCTCAAGCGCCGACCATACAAGCACCCTCGCCTGCTCGCCCCCCCGGGCGGGAAAGCGTGCCCACAACAGCGCCCGCGGAGCTTCCAGCCGTCCCCGCCGTCGCGCCGGATTATCGCGCCGATGCGGCTGCGCCCGTCCCGGAGCTGGGGCGCGTCGGCGTGGACATGAGCGAGCAGCGACCGCTCACCTTGCGCGAAGCCTTGCAGATGGCGCTCGCCAACAACAAGGACATAGAGGTGGCGCGCACGGTCGTGCGTGCCGCCGAGTTCGATCTGCAAGGAGCGCGCGGCATCTATGACCCGCGTCTGACTTCGCTCTCTTATTACGAGCGCTCGGAGACGCCTTCTTCGAGCTTTCTCTCGGGCGCAAACGGCGCGGTTGTGCAGAGCGACTACACCGGCACGGCGCGTCTGGAAGGTCTCTCGCCGAAGTTCGGCGGCGGCTATCGCGTGGATTTATCCGCGATACGTCTGACGACCAATAACCAGTTCGCGGCGCTCAATCCGCAGTTCCCGACGGCCCTGACCTTCAACTACACGCAGCCGCTCTGGCGCGGCCTGCGCTTCGACAACAATCGCCGTCAGATAGAAGTGGCGAAGCGAAACCTTTCCCTGACGGACGCGCAGTTTCGCCAGCGCACGATTGAGACCATCACGGCTGTGCAGAGAGCCTACTGGGACCTGGTTTTCGCGCTCCGTAATTTGCAGGTGCAGCGAGACGCCGTGCGTGATGCGCGCACGCAGCTTGAGCACAACCGGCGGCTTGTGGCCGAGGGCATCTTAGCGCCGATTGATGTCGTCGCGGCTGACGCACAGGTCTCAGGCTATGAGCAGAGCGTCTACAGCGCGCTCGAAGATGTCTCGCGCGCCGAGAATAATCTGAAGAACCTGATCGCGGAGAATCGTCAATCTCATTTCTGGAACGTCTCGATCATCCCGACCGACCCGGTTGATCTTGAGCCGCCCTCGATCACCCTGCCCGACGCGATGGAGGCGGCGATGTCGAATCGCCCGGAGCTGAAGCAGTCGGACGTGGTGGCCGAAATCAATCGTCTCGACCAGAGGTATTATCGTGAGCAGACGAAGCCGCAGGTTGACCTGATCGGCAGCTACGGCGTGGTGGGCCTCGCCGGTTCGCTCAGCCAGACCGCTGCGGGCGGCAATCCTCTGGCCAACTCGAACGCCGACTTACGAGCGCGCATCAACGAGCTTTCGGCCCTCAACGGGCTCGCGCCGCTGACGCCTCCCGCGACGCAGCCGCTCCCTGAAGATTTGATCGGAGGGTTGGCCCAGTCTTTCGGAAGCCTGGCCGCCAACCGCTACAACAACTTTCGCGTCGGCGTGCAGCTCAATCTCCCCTTGCGCAACCGCACGGCGGAAGCACAGCTCGGGCGCTCGCTCGTCGAATCCCATCGCATAGAGACGCAGCGCCAGCAGCTTGAGCAGTTGATTCAGGTGGACGTGCGCAACGCCTTGCAGGTAGTACGCACGGCTTCGTCGCGCCTGCGCGCCGCCGCCGCCGCACGCAGCGCGAGCGAGCAGCAGTACAGCAGCGAGCAGCGCCGCTTCGATGCCGGGCAGTCCACGCTCTTCCTGGTGCTTGAGCGACAGACCCAGTTGACGACTGCGCGCGGCAATGAGCTGCGCGCTCAGACAGACCTCAACAAGGCCATCGCCGAATTGCAGCGCGCGACCGGCAACTCTTTGCACGCCAACAACGTGGTCGTAAGCTTGCGTTAATCTAAGAGGGACGAAGCAATGACGGCTTGAATGACTGAGCGTGAAGTTTAAATGCGTCGTGGAAGATGTGCGCTCCGAGAGGTCTCCCCCTTTGAGCGCACCCCGCGACGAAGAGGCGTTGAAGCTCCGGGGCGAAACTTCAACGCCTCTTGCTATTTGCGATTGGAAGTAAGGTCAGTAGCGCCTATAGCGTTTCTCAATTGGATGCGGCTATTGCGGCACAGCAGTAGGTCAGTACCGCTACAGGGCTCGGGCGGGTCTTGGTTGCGGGAGCACACCCGCCTGAGACCGCGGGCGGTACTGACAGAGCAGCATTCTTTCAGTCATTCGCCATCCGCTCTAATCCTGTATAAAGTGAGGAGGGTTTATTGCGGAGGCGTCCCGGTCTTTGCGGCCTCGGGCTGATCGTCCAGTCGGACGTTGACCCAGAGCGGCCAATGGTCTGAGAGCCCGATCTTGCGGTCAATGCCGTAGTCCAGCGGGCGCAGTCCGCGCAGCCACACCCAGTCCAGCTTGAGCTTGATGATGAAGGTCTTCCAGGTGGGCTCGCTATTGGGGAAGGGCGTTTGAAATCGTGCGCCGGTAAATAGCTGCGTCGTCATGCGCACGTCGTCGCCCATGATGGTATTGAAATCTCCGAGGACGATGGCCCGCTCCGGCTTGGGTTGTCGAGCGAGGTCGTCCAGCACGGTTTGAAGTTGCTCTGTGCGCTTCTCCTTGGTGGTGCGCGTCTCGGCGTGCACCGTGTAGACTCTAAGAGTATATGGGCCAATCGTGATGGTCGCGCCGAGCGCGACGCGACGACGACCGCCCGGCCCCTCGTGCGGCAGCACGATTCGCGTGGCGTCCGTCAAAGGATAAATGCTGAGGAGTGCGACGCCGGTCTCTTCCTCCTGCTGCTCTTTGCCCGGGGGGGATGGCGGGGCGGCCCAGGCGTAATGGAGTCCAAGCTCCTGGGCTATCAGGCGGGCGGTGTTGGTGTTGGCCGTCCGCTTCTTGTTGCGGTCAACCTCCTGTAGCCCGATGATCGCGGCCTGCCCTATCTCGGCATCGCTGCGCAGCAATTCGATGAGCCTGCGTAAATCCTCGCCGCCGCGCCAGCGTATGTTGTAAGAGACAAGCTTGATGGTGGAGGGCGTAGAAGAAGCGAGCGTGCGCGGCCTTGAAGAGCTGCCGGTTTCCATTAGCTCCGGCTCGCGTACCTGAGCATGCATCGGAGAAGGGAAGGGAAAAGCAAAAAGCAGTAGACAGAGAAATATCACGGCCCGGCTCCCGGCTTTCAGCTTTCGCTTCACGTCTTTCACCTCTCAAATCGTCAGGCGCAATCCGTCCGTGGCGGCGATGGTTTCGCCGGGCCATAGTTTCGCGGCCTCGGCTGCGATGTCAATGCCGTCCCACTCCGGGTAGAGATGCGCGAGCAAGACCTTTCGCGGCGCGGCCCGCCTGGCAAGCTGCATCGCGTCCTTCAACTCAAGATGCGTCTCGATGGGCTTGTTGCGCCGGAAAGAGCATTCCATGATGAACAGATCAACGCCCTCGGCCAGAGCCCCGAGCGCATCCGTGTAGCCCGTATCGGAAGTATAGACGAGGGAGTTGCCGTCGGCGTCCGCCAAGCGCAGGGCCAGGCTCTCGCGCGTGTGCGGCGTCGAGAGCGTGCGCGCCGCAAGGCCCGGCAGCAGCTCGAACTCCGTGCGCGGGGCGACCTCGCGCACTTCCACTGGAAAGGGCTGCTTCAGCAGATCGTAATCACCCGCCTCGTCGAACGCCGCGAGCAGCTTCTTGAGCCCGTAGCCGCCGTAGATCATCAGAGGCTTGCGCCGCCCCTGCGTCTGCGGAGAATGTTTCGTGCCGAAGAGGAAGGGCGCGAGTCCCCCGACGTGATCGAGATGAAAATGGCTGATCCAGATCGCGTCCAGCGCGACCCAGTTCAAGTCCTCCTGGGCCATGCGATGGACGGCGGATGCCCCGGCGTCGAGCAGGACGGAGCCCGCCGCCGTCTCAAGCCAGTGAGCGGAGGCTGAGCGCCTCGGGTGCGGGACGGAAGTGCCTGACCCTAAAACGACGAGGTTCATCGCTGCGGTTTCCTTTCGTCCGTGAAGGCTATCAACTCCTGCGCTCGTGCGTCAATCGCCGACTTGACCGGCGCGCATCTGTTAGGCTAAATCTCAAAGCCGGAAAGCTCTATGATCGACGGAGAAGCATGAACACAACTGAAACGGAACTCGACGCACTGGCCGTCTTTTCGCACCCGGACGACGCCGAGCTGACGGTGGCGGGCACGCTGCTCAAGCTGAAATCCCAGGGGTATCGCACGGGCGTACTCGACATGACGCGCGGCGAGATGGGGACGCGCGGCACGCCCGAGGGGCGCGCAAGTGAGGCGCGCGAGGCGGCGCGCATCATGGGACTGGACGTGCGGCTCAACCTTGAGCAGCCGGACGGCCACCTGTGGCTGACGGAAGAGGCGCGCACGGCGATGGTGCGCGTCATACGCGCGCACAAGCCGAAGGTGATCTTCACCTCGCACTGGGACGACCCGCACCCGGATCATGCCGCGACCTCTCGCATCGTGCGCGAAGCCGCGCGCCTGGCCAGCATGCGACGCTACGATGAAGAGTTTGGCCAGGCGGCGACACACATCCCGGCGCTCGCGCACTCCGTCTATTCGCGTCTCGTCCAGCCCTCCTTCATCGTAGACGTTTCGGATTTTATGGAAGAGAAGATGCAGGCCATCCGCGCGCACGCCTCGCAGTTCTACAGGCCGGAGACCAGCGAGCCCTCGACGCGCATCAGCGAGAAAGGCTTTCTCGACCAGATCGAATACCGTATGCGCTACTACGGCTCGCTGATCGGCGTCAAAGTCGGTGAAGCCTTCTACGTGCGCGAGGCGCTCAATGTCGAAGACCCCGTCGCGCTGCTCACGCGACCGATGAATATCTACTCTTAGCGAAAGCCGAGCGATGAAAGAGATGCTTTTATCCTCTCGCTTCGCCTTCAAGCTCAAGGGCCGGTCTTGCTATGGCACGCTTCCAAACACATGAGCGCTAACGTCCCGCTGATCAAGACAGGGTGCTGCGGATTCCGCATGGCGCAGGCCGAGTACACGGCGCTCTTTCCGGTCGTCGAGGTTCAGCAGACCTTTTATCAACCGCCGAAGGTCGAGACGCTCAGACGTTGGCGCGAGGAAGCGCCGGAGGATTTCGAGTTCACGCTCAAAGCATGGATGCTGATTACGCACGAGGCGCGGAGCCCCGTTTACAGGCGGCTCAAGCGAGAGCTGACGGAGAAGGAGCGCGAAGGATGCGGCGGCTTTCGCGCGAGCAAGATCGTCAGGGCGGCCTGGCGGACGACGCTCGATTGCATCGAGGCGCTGCGGGCCGAGCGTGTCCTCTTTCAATGCCCGGCCAGCTTCACGCCGACCGGGACGAACATCAGAAGGCTGCGCCGCTTCTTCGATTCGATCGAGCGCCCGGAGCGTTTACAGCTTCTCTGGGAGCCGCGCGGAGAATGGCCCCTTGAAACTATCCGCACGCTTTGCCGCGAGCTTGGGCTCACACACGTCGTTGACCCTTTCACGTCGCGGACTGTAACGCCGGAGGCTTGTTACTTTCGTCTGCATGGCCGACGAGGCTTTCGCTACGTTTTCGAAGATGACGAGCTGGAAGAGTTGTACGAGATGCTGCCGCACGCTCAGACCTCTTATGTCTTCTTCAACAACGTGCGCATGCGTGAAGACGCCGCGCGCTTTCAGGAGCTGGCGCGGCGAAGAGCGGCGAATGATGATGAGGGATGAAAGATGTGCTTATACCAAGCTGCCATAGAAAAAGAGGAAGCCGGGTCAGGCAGTCAGTCGCGCCAAAGCTCTCGGGCGGGTCTCAAAGCGGCATCAGTAGCGGTCTTAGCGCCGGAAGAATTTGTCAGGGAAAAACTTTTCCGTGAAGTACCTCTGCTGCCAGGCCGGATTGGCGCGGTCAAGAAGTAAGGCTTCGGCAGCGCCGACGGAGTAGAAGGCGACGCGTTGTTGGCGGTCAAGGGCGAGCGCCGACAGCTCAGAGTTGATGCGGGCGAGTATGGAAGCGGCCACCTGCTCGAACGTCTCGAAGTCTTCGAGCGAGCTGAACTCTTTGCCTGGCTTGTACCGTTGCGCCGCCAGGCGCGCGATACGGTATTCGGTATAGCGCGCGACCCCTTCCTTCCATAACTGGAAAGAGAAGTAGTTATAGTCGTCCGGGGCGAGCATCTGTTTGAAACGATCTCTCGCTTCGAGGTAGGCGCGCAGCCGCGCTGCAAATTGCCCTGTGGATGCAGGCCGAAGCGCCTCTGCCAGCTTGAGGCCGAGGAGCTGGAACTGCTTTTTGATCGCTTCGTTCTCGTAAGGGAAAGAGTAGTTGAGCATCCACATCCCCGTCTGATCGCCGCGAGACAGATTCAACGCGTTAACCTGCTCGTAGAAACCCGGCTGTGAATCCTGCAACTGGTGGAAATGCTCGTGGAGCAGCGTCACGACCCATCGCGTGGAGGTCTTGGCTTCGGTGTTGGCGGGTTGGCCCACGACAATCGTTGACAGGCCGTTGACGGCCGGGAAGGTCGCCAGCAGGTTGGGTTGATAAACTCGCTTGCGAAAATAGACCTCGCTTTTGAGCAGCGCGTCGTAGCCCGTAGGCGTGAACTCTGCGGATGGCCGGGGATGGCGGATGAGGAACTCATAATCGGGAGTGACCAGAAGCACCGCGAACGGAGCACGGCCCCATCCCCGCCACACCCTGTCTCCCAGCCGCTCGACGATTCTAAAAGTCTCTGCCAGGCGGATGCGGTCGGCTGAGGAGAGTTGAGGATGAAGGCTCGCGCCGACCGGAGTTTGACCCTGAACCAAGACGACGCACGCGATCAAGCAGAGCGCAGTCATGCCAATCCGAGCTTGAAATCCCATTCGCCCCTCCGCATTGCAGCGCTCTTTCTGAGAGCGCTGCGAGATGATGGACTCGCCCTGACCCTGACACGCGCTCGCCTGAGTCTGGTTCCCAAATTTATCTCGCAGTCTCGGGGGCCGGGACGAAGCGCGGGTGGGCCCATCTCTTTCGCCTGGCACAAAGATGAAGGCGACGCACGTTTGATCGTCAAACACGCGCCGCCTTCACGTTAAATCGCCGGGTAAGAGTTAAAGGGCGACGACCTCCATCTCCGGATCGACCTCTTGCCTGAGCATTCCCTCTATGGCCATCAGAGTGCCGGAGAGAGAGCTGGGGCAACTGCCGCACGCGCCCTGATATTTAATCGTCAAGGTGTGCTCTTTAAGGCCCATGACCTCCAGCCATCCGCCGTCACCGGCCAGCGCCGGGCGCACTTTCTCGTCCAGTATCTCGTTGATTCTGAGCAGGCGCGGGTCGTCGCTCATGACCGCCGCCAGAGACCCGCCCAGGGCTGCCGCCCCATTAGCGGTGGCGGTTGTTGATTCGGCGGCGCGAATCGGCACGGCGAGCTCAGGCAACAGTTCGTCCCAATCGCCCTCCTCGTCCTTCTCGACCGTGATCATCCTGTCCATGTAAAAGACCGAGACGACATGGCCCACGTCAAACAGGGCTTGCGCCAGCGCATCGCCCTGCGCCGCCTCTTCGGAAGGGAAAGAGTGCGCCGTCCCATTGCTGATCGGTTCCTTGAGAATGAATTTGACGGCGTTCGGATTCGGCGTCTCTTCAATATCACTTATCTTAGGCATTCTATGATCTCCACTGGTTCGCCAGCCGCCCGCCCGTAAGGGGGCGACCGCCATCTCGAAAAAATTGCTGTCTGCCAGCCATTATACCCTGTTTCCCGCCCCGGCGCAGGTCGCCGGAGACGCGCGAAATCTCAGGATAAATAGTTACGCTGCCACAGCTTAGACTGTCGCGCTGAACCGCCCCGGGGGGGCTTGAAAAAAGTCCTTCTTTTTACAAAAAGAACTGTTGCCAAAACCCGAAAGTGAGACTATACTCTGTCCCTCGCTTGACCCCCCTTTACAGGTGAGACAAGTTGAGGCAAGAAGCAGGCGATTGCGAGGGTCGCCTGCTTTCTTGCTATTCAGCCTCCGCAAAATCCGCACCGCCCGTTCCCCATTCCAACTCACGCCCTGTTACAATTAGATGCCGGATATCAGATGCCAGATGTTAGCAAGGGATAGAACTGTTCTTAACTAACATCCGGCATCCGACATCTGACCTCTACACATGAATATCGGCATCACCGTCTATCCGACCTATGGTGGCAGCGGCATCGTCGGTTCCGAGCTTGGGAAGGAACTGGCGGCGCGCGGCCACACGGTTCACTTTATCGCCTCGGCGCTGCCGACGCGCTTGACTGAGCTGAACGAGCGCGTACGCTTCCACGAAGTCGAGATGATGTCCTATCCGCTCTTCGAGCACCAGCCCTACACGCTGGCCTTGGCGACCAAGATGGCGACCGTCGCCGAAACGGAGAACCTGGACCTCCTGCACGTCCACTACGCCATCCCCCATTCGATCAGCGCCATTCTGGCGAGGGAATCTCTACAGCCGCATCGCCGCCTGCCCGTCATTACGACTTTGCACGGCACTGACATTACCCTTGTCGGAGCCGACCGCTCTTACTTGCCCATCACGCGCTACGGCATAGTGCAGTCCGACGGCGTGACGGCCATCTCTCATTACTTGAAGAGGGCCACGGCAGAGACCTTTCAGTTCGACAACATCGCCGTCATTCCAAACTTCATCTGCGCTTCGGATTATCAAAGGCGCGCGATGCCGCAGCTTCGCTCCGAGCTTTCGCCGGAAGGCTTGCCGCTGCTGGTTCACGTCTCGAATTTTCGTCCCGTCAAGCGTCCGGTGGATTGCGTCGAGATACTGGCGCGGGTGCTTGAGCGAGGCGTCAGGACGCGCCTGGTGATGGTTGGAGATGGCAGCGAGCGCACCAACGCAGAACATCGCGCTCGCTGCCTGAATGTCTACGAGCACTGCTCTTTCGTTGGCAAGCAGCCGAAGATCGTTGATTATCTCTCGGCCTCGGACGTGCTCCTCCTGCCGTCCGAGCAGGAATCCTTCGGGCTCGCGGCGCTCGAAGCGATGGCCTGCGAAGTGCCCGTCATCGCCTCGCGTGTGGGCGGCGTGCCCGAAGTCGTCACGGATGGAGAGACGGGTTATTTGAGCGAGACGGGCGATGTCGAAAAGATGAGCGCAGACGCCGCGCGCCTGCTCTCCGACACAGACCTGCGAAGCGAGATGGGAGCGCGCGCTCGCGCCTCGTCCATCTCGCGCTACAGCACTGATCTGGTCATTCCGCAGTATATAGAATTTTATGAGCGCGTCCTCGCCGCTTGAGGCGACCGAAATCGAGATCGAAGCGGCCAGCTCTGAGAAGCCGCTTCGTTACATCATCCAGAATCTTGAGCGCACCTACGGCGTGCCCGAGAATAGCCGCACCTCCGACCCGCTCGACATGCTCGTCAAGATTATCCTCTCGCAGGCGACGAGCGACGTGAACAGTCATCGCACCTTCGCGGCATTGAAAAAGCGTTTCCCAAGCTGGGAGCAAGTCCTTCGCGCACGCGAAAGCACGCTGGCCGATTGCATACGCTCGGGCGGCCTGGCCAACCAGAAGGCCGCCGTCATCAGGAGCATCCTTCGCCAGATCAAGGACGATCGCGGCGCTCTAGACCTCTCTTTCCTGCACGAGCTTTCCGCCGCAGAGGCCATCGGCTACCTCTCACAGTTTCGCGGCATTGGCCCAAAGACGGTCGCCTGCACGCTCCTCTTCGCCTGTCGTCAAGAGGTCTTCCCTCTCGATACTCATATCTTTCGCATACTGCGGCGCGTCGGCCTGATTCCGCAGAAATGCACAGACCGGCGCGCACACGAGATCATGAACAGCCTCGTGCCGGAAGGGAAGTTCTATTCCTTCCACGTCAACCTCATTCGCCACGGACGCGCTCTCTGCCGCCCACGCGACCCCTTGTGCGAGCGCTGCCCGATTGTCGAATACTGCGATTATGGAGAAGGTAGAAGGTAGAAGGCAAAATTTAGAATGCGGGCCGCTCTCAGTTCTTCCTTTCAGCTATGTATCTGGTGGATGGAAACAATGTGATGGCGCAGCGCGTGGGCTGGCACAGGGATCGGGCAGGGGCGCGGCGCGCGCTGCTCGATGATCTTGCGCGCTTTGCCGCGGTGAAGCGCGCGCGTGTGTCGGTGGTCTTTGACGGTGCGCCTGAACAGCACTTCGCCGATGGGGCGAGCTACAGGGGCGTGCGCGTTTTCTATGCCGCGCGAGGCTCGAACGCGGACGAGCGCATTAAGGCGATGGTCGAAGAGGAGAGAGAGAGGCGGAAGCTCCTGGTCGTCACTTCCGACCGCGCGTTGGCAGATTACGTCCGCCGTTGCGGCGCGCGTGTCCTGCGCTCGGGCGAGTTTCGGCTTCGCATGGAAGAGGCTCTGGCGCAGGCGCGCGACGAGCCGGAAGCGGATGCTAGACCGGACGTGGCCGCCGAAGAGATGGATGGATGGATGCGCTACTTCGGTGTCAGCCCGGAGGATGATGCTGATGCCGATTGAGCCGGGCGACCGCGCACAGGAGAGCTTGAGAGCCTGGCTCAAGCTCTCTAACTCCTACTCCGTACCCTGGCTTTCGGTCTCTTCCGGCTGCTTCAGGTTCACAAGCTCTATGTCGAAGATGAGCTTCTGACCGGCGAGCGGATGATTGGCATCGAGCGTGATGGAATCCTTCGTCACTTCCGTGATCGTGACGGGTATCTCGTTGCCGTCGGGCAATTGCAGCGAGAGCTGCATGCCGACTTGCGGCTCATGATCAAGGTTGAGACCTTCGCGCCCGATCTGTTGCACGAGCGCTTCTATGCGCTGGCCGTAGGCGTCGTCGGCCTCGATCTCGATTCTCTTCTTGTCGCCCTCGTTCATGCCGCGCACGCCTTCGTCGAAGCCTGGGATGACACGGCCCGCGCCGATCTCGAACTCCAGCGGCTCGCCGCCTTCCGAGGAATCGAAGACCTGACCGTCCTCAAGCCGTCCTGTATAATGAACCTGTGCAGTGTCGCCTTTTTTCGCTTGCTCTGGCATTATTTCTTATCTCCCTGAAATTTTCGGTTGAGGGCAGCTTCTCATATTAGTCCATGAAAATCCAGCGACCTTGACTGGAAAAACATTCGCCCCTGAAGCTATCTGGCCGAAGCCTCCGGCGTGCACAGCCGTTGGCAGGAGTTGACAGAATGAACAAACAATCCTCGCTCGCAATCCTCCTGATGCTCTCGCTCATCTTGTCCGCACGGGCACAGGGCCCATCGCCCGCGCCTGCAACTTCACCTGCGCCGACATCGCCGCAACAGCAGGGCGCGACCGGCGATGAAAGTGATGACGATGTGGTGCGTATTACGTCCAACCTGGTGCAGGTTGATGTGGTCGTCACCGATTCCAAGGGCAATCAGGTGACAGACCTCGGCCCGGAAGATTTTGAGGTGCTCGAAGATAAGCGTCAGCAGAAGATCACCAACTTCTCCTATGTCTCTAACCAGGCAGCCCCGGCCCGTCCATCAACCACGGCTCCTGCTGCCGCCAACCGGGATAGTGCTGCGCCGCCGATTCCTCCTGCGCGTTTGCGTCCCGAACAGGTGCGCCGCACCATCGCGCTCGTGGTTGACGACCTCGGCCTCTCTTTCGAGAGCGCGCATTTCACTCGCCGCGCTCTGAAAAAGTTCGTTGACGAGCAGATGCAGCCGACCGATCTGGTCGCCATCGTGCGCACGGGCAGCAACATGGGCGCTTTGCAGCAATTCACGTCCGACAAACGGCAGCTCTATGCTGCCATCGAGCGCGTGCGCTGGAATCCGAACGGGCGCGTCGGCATCTCGCCTTTTGAAGCGCTCAGCAGCGGCGGCAGCGCCGTGCAGGGAGGTGAAGAGAGCGGGGCCGCTTCGGCCAGCGGCGAGCGCGACTTGAGCGACGAGGCGGGCCAGTTCCGCGAACAGCTTTTCACCATCGGCACGCTCGGCGCGCTCAACTACATCATACGCGGGCTCAGAGACCTGCCCGGTCGCAAGTCAGTCCTGCTGATTACGGAAGGCTTCAGCATTTACAATAACTCGAACGCGTCTAGCCGCAGCAGCGATAACAGTCTGGGGACGGGACGCAATGACCGCATCGTTGACTCGCTGCGGCGGCTGACCGATCTGGCCAATCGCGCCTCTGTCGTCATCTACACCTTAGACCCGCGCGGGCTACAGACGCTCGGGCTCACCGCTCAGGACAACACGTCGAATCTCAGTCAGAGCGATATCGAGACGGCTCTCAGCGACCGGCGCAGCCGGTTTTTTGAATCGCACGACGGGACGGATTACCTGGCCCGCCAGACGGGTGGATTTTCCATCCGCAATAATAATGATTTGAGCGGCGGCGTGCGGCGCGTGCTCGACGACCAGAAGGGTTATTACCTGATAGGCTATCGCCCCGAAGAATCGACCTTCGACCCGAGGACGGGCGGGCGGCGCTTCTACACGCTCTCCATCAAGGTGAAGAGGCCGGGCCTGCGCGTGCGTACGCGCAACGGCTTTTACGGCATCACCACCGACGAAGCGCGCGCTATCCCGCGCACGCGCCAAGACCAACTGGTCGCGGCGCTCACCTCGCCCTTCAACGCCAACGGCATCAACCTGCGCCTGACCTCGCTCTTCGGCTATGACCAGAAGGTGGGCCCATTCGTCCGCTCGCTGCTCCACATCGAAGGGCGCGACCTGACCTTTACGAAAGAGGCGGGCGGCTGGAACAAAGCCGTGCTCGACGTGCTGCTGATTACTTTCGGCGACAACGGGACGATTGTAGATCAGATCAACAAGACTTATACGCTGCGCATGAATAAGGAGGTCTACGAGAGCGCGATGCAGCACGGCTTCACCTACCGGGTCAATCTTCCGGTCAAAAAAGCCGGGGCTTACCAGTTGCGCGCGGCCCTGCGCGACGCTGCCTCGGAGCGCGTCGGCTCGGCCAGCCAGTTCATAGAGATTCCAGACATCAAAAAAGATCGCGTCATGCTCTCCGGCCTCATCATCAGCGGGATTGGTGCGGGCCCGAACAATGTCGCTTCGGCGAGCGACGTGGCCGCGAACGCCGACGTAGCCATCGCGCAGGGCGCGGACAGCGTGGCAAACCCGGCAGACCTGCAAGCCAACCCGGAGGTGCGACGCTTCAAACGGGGCATGGCGCTCGAATACGACTACCTGATCTATAACGCGCGGCTCGACAAGGCCACGGCACGCCCGAAACTGGAAACGCAGGTGCGTGTGTTCCGCGACGGGCAGCCGATCTTCACGGGCAAGGCCAAGCCATACGATGTCGGCCAGCAAACAGACTTCAAGCGGCTCCTCGCCCGTGGAGCCTTGCAACTCGGCACGGACATGCCGCCCGGCGAATACGTCTTACAGGTCATCGTTACCGACACGCTCGCCCAAGGCAAATACCGCACGGCCACACAATGGATGGATTTTCAAATACAGTGACGAGTGGCGAGTGACAAGTGACAAGCAGGGAATAGCTTTAAGCTCGTCACTCTTTACTCATCTCTCATTACTCATTACTTATTACCCGTTACTTATCGCTTTTATCTCGTCACTCGTCACTGCTCTCTTATGCGTTCGATCATCGTCGGCACAGCCGGACATATAGATCACGGGAAGACTTCGCTGGTGCGCGCTCTGACGGGCGTTGACGCTGACCGTTTGCCGGAAGAGAAGCGGCGCGGCATCACGATTGATCTGGGCTTTGCCGAGCTTGAGCTGGGCGACATCTCTGTGGGCTTCGTGGACGTGCCGGGCCACGAGCGCTTCGTCAAGAATATGCTGGCGGGCGCACACGGCATTGACCTGGTCGCGCTCGTCATCGCGGCAGACGAGGGCGTCATGCCGCAGACGCGCGAGCATTTCGACATCTGCCGCCTGCTCGAAACAAAATCCGGCATCGTCGTCATCACGAAAAAGGATATGGTTGACGAAGAGCTGCTGGGCCTCGTGCGCGCCGAAGCGGAAGAGCTGGTGGCCGGATCGTTTCTCGAAGGTGCGCCGATGGTCGCCGTCAGCTCGCGCACGCTCGAAGGGGTCGCGGAGCTTAAAGGCGAGCTTGAGCGTGTGGCTAGGGGTGTGCCCGGGCGTCCGAGTCGTACTGTCGCGCGGCTTCCGGTTGATCGCGCGTTTACGATGCGCGGCTTCGGCGCGGTCGTGACCGGCACGCTCGTCGCCGGAGAGATCGTTGAGGGCGACGAGATGGAGCTGCTGCCGCAGGGCTTGAGAGTACGCGTGCGCGGCGTTCAGGTGCACGGCCAACAGGTCGAGAGAGCTAAGGCCGGACAGCGAACGGCTGTTAACCTGGGGGGCGTCGAAGCGAGCGCCATCGAGCGCGGGATGGTGCTCGCGCCCGTCGCGCGCCTGCGCCCGACGCAGATCATGGACGTGCGGCTCGACGTGTTAAAGAGTGCGCCGCGTCCTTTGCGCTCGCGCTCGCGCCTGCGTGTTCACCTGGGGGCGGCGGAAGTCCTGGGGCGCATAAGCGTGCTGGGCCCGGAAGGCGAGATTGCGCCGGGCGAGAGCGGCTTCGCGCAGTTGAGGCTGGAAGCGCCGGTGGTCGCTCTGCCCGGAGAGCGGTTCATTATTCGTTCCTACTCGCCTTCGAGAACAGTGGCCGGCGGCATCCTCCTGGATTCACTGGCCGCGACACACAGGGGGCGCAATGCGCGGCTCGCACAGGCCAGACTCTTCGCGCTCGTCGGAACGGACGATGCGGCGCGTCTGGCTTACTTCATCGAGACAGCCGCAGAGCGCGGCGCGCGGCGCGCGGAGCTTGCAGCGCGCACGGGCTGGCGCGACGAGGTTCTCAAGAGCGCCGCCGACGAGGCCATCAAGCGCGGCGCGGCGGTCGAGGCAGAGGGCGTGATGATCTCGCGCGCGAGCTTCGACGAGCTGGCCGGGCGCGCGCTCACAGAGGTCGAAGCTTTTCACAAGCGAGAGCCTCTCGCGCGCGGGCTGATGCGCGAGACGCTGCGCGAACGCCACTTCGCGCACGCCGCGCCGGAGGTCTTTCGCGCCGTCCTCTCGCACCTTGAACGTGAGGGCAAGCTGCGCTCGGAGAAGGATGTCGTCTGCGCCGCGAGCCATAGCCTTTCGCTCTCGGCGGCGGACGCGTCCGTGCGCGACCGCCTTGAGCAGCTTTACAGAACCAGCGCCCTTGAGCCTCCGACCTTCGACGAGGCGCTGGCCAGGATGGGCTTACCCGCACAGGCGCGCGAGCACGCGCGCAAGCTTCTGCAATTGCTCATCGAGGGCGGGCTCGTGGTGAGAGTCCAGAATGAGCTCTTCTTTCACCTGGACGCGCTCGAAGCTCTCAAGAGACGGCTCAAAGAGTATGGGGCCGCAAACGAGCCTGGACGGCTGATCGACGTGGCCGCTTTCAAGGAGATGGCCGGGGTCTCGCGCAAGTACGCCATTCCGCTGCTCGAATATTTCGACCGGGAGCGTGTCACGCGCCGCGCGGGCGACAAGCGCATCATTCTTTAAGCTCCGTTTGCCGGGAAGAGGGTGGAAGAAGGCGGCCTGACCTTCGTCGTGGGCCATCGAAAATCCGCCAGCCGCCGCCGGCAAATCGCTATAAGGGGTTGCTTTCGCATGCGCGGTGGCGGTAACATGCACGGGTATATAAGACAAACCGTCTTGTGGGGTATTGCTTGTTTCAGACAGGCGGTTCTCTTGTGAACTTTGAGCAGTGTCGTTAGCGGTTTTACTTCATCCTTAAAGATAAACTTAACGAGAACGCCGGAGGTTCAACATGAAGAGCCTGATAGACATTCTAACCTGGGTCATCGGACTCGCTGCGACTGTCTTTGCGGTCTACCAGTTCTACAAGTTCGCCAACTTCCCCGTCGCGGAAGGTGGGCACACGCACTTGTGGCTGGCCATTGCGGCGACTGTTGTCGCGTTCATTTGCGCGCTGATCTTTTTCGTGCGACGCGTCAACAAGGAAGAGGAGATACATATCACTCAGTAAGAGCCGTATGTCATCTCACCCGTGGTGTGTTTGTGACATACCGTGATGAGTGGGCGGCCGTGTGCGTGCGCGTACTGCTTTGTGTGCGCCGCCCGCATCGCCCGTGCCGCTCGTTCATTTCTGAGTGAGAGGAGAACCCGACGCCGTTTGCGCGCCACAGCCGCAGCAGCTTGCGTCCGTGCGCAAACGGCGCTTTGGTTTGTTTTCAACCGGGCCGGACTCTTTGGCCCCAAGCTTCTCCGGGGAGAGAGACTCGTTTGATATTTACTGCAACGCTTGCGACGCTCGCGCAGACCTACACCAAGCCCTCTTATTTCGGCGCGGTCGTCGTTTTACTGCTCGTCGCCGGAATCATCGGGTGGATCATCGCCGCCGTCCTGGGCTTTGCGCGCGCACGCGCCTTTGGCCCCTCGACCAGATGGTTTGCGCTCGCCGCCGTGTGCATGATCATCTACCACTTGCAATTTCTGGCGCTCGCCGCCGCCGCCATTCAGAACGACCCTGACCTGGCCTTGAGCGTCGGCGCGTTCTTCAATCTTTTCGTCGTGCTCGCGTCCATCTGCGCCATCCTGGGTTTCGTCAGGCTGACAGACCCGCGTTAGAGGTCGCGCGAGCGCGCACGCCGGAGACGCTCGCTTCAATTCTTTGAACACTCTGTTTGGTAATGGGTAAGAAGACGATTTTATACGCCGCGCTCGCGCTTCTCGTGGGGGCGGCGATTTTCTTTGCGGCGCAACGGCGTGGAGGCGAGAGACCCGTGCGGCGAGGATTCATCGGCGCGCGCGGCGCGAGCTTCACACTCGACGGCGAGCCGTTTCGTTTCGTCGGCGCAAACGTCGCCGTCATGTACAGGGATGAAGATCGCGCGCGTATGCCGGAGACGCTTGCCGAGGCGTCGCGGCAGGGCCTGCGCGTCGTGCGCGTGTGGGCCTTCGGCGAAGGCGACCAGAATGACATCAAGCCCATCGGAGATTTCAACGACTGGCCGCGCACGCATCCTTTCCGGCGCGCGCCAGGCGAGTGGAACGAAGAACAGTTCGTCCACCTTGACCGCGTCATTGCCGAAGCGGCGCGCAATAACCTGCGCGTCCAACTGACGCTGACGAACTGGTGGCGCGATACGGGCGGCGTGACGCAATACCTGCGCTGGGCCGGAATCAACGATGCCGCCGACGACAAGAAGCCCTACGGCATCAACATCGAGCGCGCCATGCTCTTCTATACCAACGACACGGCACGCCGTCTCGTGCGTGAGCATATCGAGCGCATCGTCACGCGCCGCAACACTGTGACGGGCACGCTCTACCGCGACGACCCGACCATCATGGGCTACGAGTTGATGAACGAGGCGCAGGCCGTGACGGGGCGCTGGGCCGAGCGCCGCGCCTGGGTCGCGGAGATGAGCGCCTATATTAAAACCCTGGACGCCGATCATCTGGTGACGCCCGGCATCTGGGGCTATCGCACCTCTTGGGAACGCCGCGAGTGGCTGGAAGAACACCGCCTGCCGACCATAGACTATTGCGACGTTCACAACTACCCGCGCGACGATCAGGACAGCTACGTTGATTCGCCCGACGCCTTGCGCGCCTTCATGGAGAATCGCGCCGCCGCCTCCTTTTCGCTCAAGAAGCCGCTCATGTTCGGCGAGTTCAATGTGGGCCCCGACGGCTACAACGGCTTCACGACGGCGCAGTGGTTCCGCGCTTTCCTTGAGTCTGCGGCGCGCTCGGGCGTGGGCGGCGCGATGTACTGGATATTAACGCCCGACCCCAGGCGCGGCTACGGCATCACCTACACGACGCCGCGCGACGAGGAGGTGCGCAGAGAGATTCGACGCGGCGCTGACCTGATGGCCGCGCTCGAAAATGAGAGCCCTCCGCCCTCTCTCCTCGACGCCGATCAGCATCTCATCCCGCGCCAGTTCGCCTTCACGCGTGCGGCCTCAGACCCTGCCCTGCGGCCGGAGATAGAGTGGCGCGCGGACGGCACGATCTTTTATCGCTTCAAACCGGAGATGGCCGTCGCGGCGCGATTCGAGAAGATGGGCGGAGGCGAGGGCTATATCTGGGGCGCAGGGATGGGTTTTGTCGAGTACGTCGTACCCGAAAGAGAGAAGTATAAACGCGTCGGGCAGATCGTCGTCCGCGCGCATATCCAGCCCGTGTTGCCCGTGGACGGGCGTCCCTCAGAGATAAAGACTCGTGCGACGCTTCTCATTAACGGCAAGGACTGCGGCTCGCGCCTCGTCCCCGTCGAAGACCCCAAGCACGCCACCACACAGGAATGGCGCGTTGACTCTTACTCCCTGCGGCTTGCCGCCGCGCGCGGGCAGCGGCTCACGATACGCTTCAGTGTGCAGGTGGACGCCGACTGGCCCTACGGCATCAACATCTCAAACTATCCGGCGGGCTACAGCGATCATGAAGTGAGGCCGATCGAGGTCGAGGTCAGGTGACGACGCGTGGCCTTATGCCAAGTTACAAGAGACAAAGAGGTCAGTCGCGCCAGAGGTCTCTGGCGGGTGTTGACGCTTGAGCATCCGCCA
>DASVQM010000027.1:0-3869 GCA_036389095.1 Pyrinomonadaceae bacterium | reverse complement strand
CTTGTGGAATGGTCAGAGAAGCCTGCGGCAATTTGCCGTAGGAAGCGGGCTTTTGCTCTTCACGACCGCCGCCGCCTCCTCCTCCCGGCTTATCCTGCTTGGGCTTGGAGCCTCCGCCTGTTCCTTTGTTCGTCCCGGCTGCGCCCTCTCGGCGTGCTTGCTCTTCAGCGGGGATGCTCGTGGCGTCTCCCAAATATTCGAGGTCTTCTCGTACCCTTTCGGCGACCTGCTGCGCATGTGACGCGCGCCAGCGATCCATCACGACGAGCCCAATCGAGATGCTCAGGATAAACACGATGGCTGTCAGCGTGGCGACGGCGACGTTGGGCGAGCGGAAGAAGCGCCAGAGCATCAGGCTATAGGCGGTCGCAGAGCGCTTGACGAAGCTGAAGGGGTCGCGGCGAAACTCCGGCCAGGTCAGTTGCGACTCGCGGGCCACCTCGCCCAGTTCCTCGCGCAGGCGAGAGGTGAGGCCCTCGTCTTCGATGATCGTCAGGTGATACTCGCCGCTGCTGTAAGCGATCAGCCGACGCGCCTGGCTCGCGCCAGTGGCAAGCTCCGGCGGAGGCGAAGCGACGATGGCCGCCGCCAGCTCGTTGAGCGGCGAACCGTCCAGAGGGCAAAAGCTGAACTTATCGGCAAACTCTTCGCGGCACAATGAACACTGCTTCATAATTATTACCTCTCGGTTAGCTGACGAAGAAGATTTTGGGGAGAAGATTCTTTTCCAGAGCGGAGCGCGCCTGGTCTGTTGACGAAAAGCTGTGAGGATGCGGCTGTCGAGAGCCGCCGGGATAGAGGGCGTTTGCCACTGCCCCAGCAAGGCTTTCAGCTCCGCCTCTTCCGACATCTGCGCGGCGTGCTCGCCCAGGCTCTCTGCCTTGCCATCACGATCATCGCCATCGTCGGCGAAAAGCGGGTGCATCTCGTTGTTCTCGCTCATCTGGTGACCTCCGGGGCGGCATCCCGCTGCCCGTCGCTGCTCAAGTAAGGGGCAAGCAACTCTCTTAACCTGCGGCGCGCACGGTGCAGCCTCGATTTGACGACGCCCGTGTCTGCCCCTATGACCTCTGCGATCTCTGCCAGCGTTAGCTCCTCGTACTCGAAGAGAATGAGCGCTTCGCGTTGCAGCGGAGGCAGGCTCGCAATCGCTTTGCGCACTTCCGCCGATAGCTCTTCGGCCAGGAGTTGTCTGAGCGGCTGCTCGGCCTCCGGCCCGGATGGCTCTTCGCTCAGGTCTTCTATAGTGACCTGCTGAGCGCCGGAGGCGCGCAGGTGCTTGAGCGATAGATTTCTCGCCGCCGCGTACAGATAAGTGCGCAGGGCCGCACGCGCCGGGTCAAAGCGCGCGGGCGCTCTGATCAAGCTTAGAAAGCAGTCGTGCGTTACGTCCTCTGCCACTGCGACCGCTCCGGTCAAACGGTAGGCGAAGCGGAATACGGCATCGCGGTGACGTTGGTACAGCACCAGGAAAGCCGCTTCGTCGCCGCGACTGGCATTCTTCAGCAGTCTTTCGTCCGTCATCTAATCGAGTGACCTTATGCGCCTAAGGGGTCGAAGCAAACTCGGCTTGCTATCTGTTATTACCGGCAAGCTCTTAAAGGTTACGGCCATCACTAAAAAAATTTTACGGGCCGGGGATTTACCCAATCCCTTCGGGCGCGTCGCGCTTTCAGGCACGCGCCCACTGGACTATGGTTTTTCTCAGCGGCGAAGAGTTCACGGGCGCAGGCGCGCACGCTCGGGTTCGCCTTGCGGTTGGTGGCGCTCTGATGCCAGCCGTTGCATCCGGGTTGGCCTCGCCTCCCCGAGCCGCGTTAATTAGCTTCGGGCCGACTCCTCTCCTTAAAAATTCCTCAACACTCCTGGGCCCAATTATGAGAGGATATGGGCCATGACGGGCGAGGCTTCCCATAGAGGGCAGCAGCAGGGCGTAGAGCCGGAGAACGACGCGCATGAGGTGCGCGATTCGCAGGAAGTTGACTGCTGCGTAGTCGGAGGAGGGCCGGGCGGGGCTGTGCTGGCGCTGCTGCTGGCGCGTAGCGGCGTGCGCGTCATACTGCTCGAAGCGCACGAGGATTTCGACCGCGAGTTTCGCGGCGATACGCTGCATCCTTCCGTGCTTGAGATCATGGAGGAGCTGGGCCTCACGGCACGCCTCCAACAGATTCGCCACAGCAAGATAAGCACCTTCACCTTTATGACGCCCGATGGGCCCATAGCGATTGCCGACTTCCGCCGCCTCAGGACGCGCTTCCCTTACATCATGATGGTTCCGCAGGAGCACTTCCTCGAACTCTTAACGTCGGAGGCGGGCAGGTATCAGAACTTTCAGCTCAAGATGGGCGCGAGCGCGCAGGAGTTGATAGAGGAGGAAGGCTTCGTGCGCGGCGTGCGCTATCGCGGCCAGGACGGCTGGCATGAGGTACGCGCGCTCTTGACGGTCGGCGCTGACGGTCGCTCTTCGCGCGTGCGTCGCCTGGCTGGCTTCGTGCCCGTCAAGACCTCGCCGCCGATGGACATTCTATGGTTTCGATTGCCGCGCGTCGCGGCGGACGGTGAAGGCGCGATGGCCCGCTTCGGACGCGGACATATACTCGTCATGCTGGACCGCCTCGACCAGTGGCAGGTGGGCTACGTCATTCTCAAGGGCAGCTTTCACGAGCTGCGCGAGGCGGGTCTGGAAGCGCTGCGGCGCTCCATCGTCGAGATGGCTCCCGAGCTGAAAGACCGCGTTGAGCACCTGAAGGAGTGGAAGCAGGCAGCCGTACTCTCCGTCGAATCGAGCCGCGTCCCGCGCTGGTACAGGCCGGGTCTGCTACTGATCGGCGATGCCGCGCACGTCATGTCGCCGGTCGGCGGCGTCGGCATCAACTACGCCATCCAGGACGCGGTCGTCGCCGCGAACGTGCTCGCCGAGCCTTTGAAGCGCGGCGCGCTCGCCGACGAACACCTCCGCGAGGTGCAGCGCCGGCGCGAATGGCCGACGCGCGCGACGCAGCGCCTGCAGCTGGTCCTGCAGAACCGGATGGTCCGCCCCGTGCTGGCCGCCTCGGGCTCGCTCCGCCCGCCCCGGCTCCTGCGCCTGCTGGGGCGCTTTCCTGTCCTGCGCCGCATCCCGGCGCGCCTGATCGGCCTCGGCGTGCGCCCGGAGCATGTCCGGACGCCCGACGCCTTCGCCGGCAGGCTCGGTGGAGCGTGAAGGACCGCTTCAGGTCGACCTCGGCTGTAGGCGGCCGCATGGACGGCTTCAGTTCTTGGCGGCGGCAAGCGTGCCGCCGGGTCCCTTGCCGAAGCGGGACCGCACGCGCACCCGGACCCCATCTGCCCGAACACCGATCGCGGCGGCCAGTCTCGATGCGGCGCTCACGCCCTCCGTCGCGCCGTCCGGCCCCGCCATGTAGGCTCGGGCGATCGCGCATGCATGCCGATCACCGGGAGCGTCGAGCATCTTGAGCAACGCATCAGAGTACACCCCGCCCAAGGTCTGGACCTGGGACAAGGCCAACGGCGGCCGGTTCGCCAACATCAACCGACCCGACGCGGGCCCGACGCACGACAAGGACCTGCCGGTCGGCCGCCACCCCCTCCAGCTCTACTCGCTGGCGACGCCGAACGGCGTGAAGGTGACGATCATGCTCGAGGAGCTGCTGGCCCTCGGCCACCGCGGCGCGGAGTACGACGCCTGGCTGATCAGGATCGGCGAGGGCGACCAGTTCGGCAGCGGCTTCGTCGCGGTGAACCCGAACTCCAAGATCCCGGCCCTGGTGGACCGGAGCGGCCCGGCGCCGATCCGCGTCTTCGAGTCCGGCGCAATCCTGGTGCACTTGGCCGAGAAGTTCGGGGCGTTCCTGCCGACCGAGGTGGGC
>DASVQM010000026.1:0-70439 GCA_036389095.1 Pyrinomonadaceae bacterium | reverse complement strand
CTTGTGGAATGGTCAGAGAAGCCTGCGGCAATTTGCCGTAGGAAGCGGGCTTTTGCTCTTCACGACCGCCGCCGCCTCCTCCTCCCGGCTTATCCTGCTTGGGCTTGGAGCCTCCGCCTGTTCCTTTGTTCGTCCCGGCTGGGCCTTTGTCCACCTGCTCCTGCTCGGGTGGAATATCCGTGATGTCACCCAGGTATTCAAGGTCTGTGCGCTCTTTTTCGGCAACCTGCTGTGCGATGTGTCTGGCCCTGTAGTCGGCCCAGATCAGGCCGCCGATGACGGCCAGGACGAAGACGAAGGAGACTATCGTGGCGATGGCAAAGCCCTGCGTGTCCGCCGATTCGGCTGCCATGCCGTAGTTGGCCTGCTCGCCCGCCAGAGTCGCGCCGGTCGAGACTGAGCGCTCACGCTTCATCCATCCGGCGAAGATGGCGATCAAGACGCCCAGGGCCATCAGCGTAAAGATGATGACCGGGGCACGCGAAGCGCCCTCGGCGGCCTGCGCGCGGTCAAGCCAGGCGACGGCGATGACGATCAGCGTCATGGAAAGAACGGCAGCACCCATCGCAACGGCGACGTTCGGGCGAGCCAAGAAACGCTTGAGCATCTGTCCATAGGCGATGATCGAGCGTTTGACGAAGCCCAGCGGGTCGCGCTTGAACTCCGGCCAAGTCAGTTGAGACCTGTGCGAGACCTCGCGCAGTTCTTCGACGAGGCGACTCGTAATGCTACGGTCTTCGATGATCGTGAGATGATATTCTCCGGCGTGGCTACTGGCAGGGGAAGCGCTCAATTGGGAAGCGCTCACAGCCACGGTCTCAAAATCTTCCCCGGTATCTTCGACAGGGGTTGACGGAGGCACGGCTGCGAGGGGTTGAGATTCGGGCTTTGTTGGTTCAACCCTTCTGGCGACAAAGCCCTGGAGGGGAGTGCCGTCCACAGGACAAAAGCTGAATTTATCGGCAAACTCTTCCTGGCATACTGAACACAGTTTCATGTCTACCCTCTGTCCGCTCCGGGGGAAAAGCCGGGGGCTTTATCTCTCAAGCGGCATGCTAAATTTTCTTCCAAACGGTTCGATTTTCGGTCGCAGGCTAGATGGATGACCGGTTGTCCGATCACCTTTTTTTGACCCGAACCGCATTATACTCATCTTTGCCTGGCGTGTGAAACAGGCGCGCGCGGCCTGCCAACCATGCTTGAACCGGAGTTTTGATGCGCAAAAGGGCCAAACGGTTGACGGGGGCGGCTCTTCATCTCTAAACTGTTTTCGTCTCTCCCCTAACTCTTTTCCGCCCGGTCAGGATAAAGTTGACGTTCGCGCGGACAAGACGCCGCTCATCCCCGGGAGAGCTCTTTCAGGTAAGCTATGAATACCCGATTTCCCATATTTAAAGCAATGAAGTCAGCCCTTTTAACGATCTTCCTCTTGCTCGCCACGGGCTTGCAGGGCGCGGCTGCCGCGACACAGGGCGGGTCTGAGCCACACCGCGAGCAGTTGCTCAACGGCCTGAGCGTCCTCATACGCGAGCGAGCGGGCGACCCTAACGTCCTGATCAGGCTGCGCATACACAGCGGCGCGGCCTTTGACCTGGCGGGCAAGGCGGGCACGATGGCGCTCCTCGGCGATGCCCTCTTTCCAGACCCGACGACGCGCGAATATTTTACGGAAGAGCTTGGCGGTCGCCTGGACGTGACGACGGATTACGACGCTATAAATATCACTTTGACGGGCCGCGCCTCGGAGTTTGAGCGAATCATAGACCTGCTGCGCCCGGCCCTCGTCAACACTCCCTTTGTCCCTGAGACGGTGGCGAAGCTGCGCGAGGCACGCATCAAGGTGGTCAGTGCGATGAGCATCGCACCGGGCGCGATTGCCGACAGGGCCGTCGCGGCCAGACTCTACGGCGATTTTCCTTACGGGCGACCGAGCGCCGGAGCGCTGGAGTCGCTGGCCCGCCTCGAACGCGCCGATCTCATTTACGCGCGCGACCGCTTCCTCAGCCCGAACAATGCCACGATGGTCGTTATCGGCGGCGTGGAAGAGCGCAGGGCCATGCGAGCCTTGCGACAGCTTCTGGGGATGTGGCGCAAGAGCGATTCCATCGCGCCATCTACTTTCCGCCAGCCGGACGCGCCGGACACGCGCACGCTGATCGTTGACCTGCCGGGCGCTGAGACAGCCGAAGTCAGGCTCGCCACACGCTCGCTCGCGCGCTCCGACCGCGACTACGCGGCGGCATCTCTACTGGCGCTGCTCGTGCGCGACCGCTGGCAGGCGGCGATTCCTGATCTTGCCAGGAGCGCCTTCTTTGTCCGCAACGAAGCGCATGTCCTGCCGGGCATGTTCGTCATGGGAGCATCGGTGCGCGCAAACTCTGCGGCCCAGACGCTCGCAGGGGCGCGCAGCGTGCTTCGCGCGCTCTCGGCCTCGCCGCCCGCGCCCTCCGAGTTTGAGCGCGTGAAGAGCGAAGCGCTCGCCGTCTTTAATAAACAGATGGAGCAGCCGGAGACGCTCGCCGCTCTGTGGCTCGACGTGGAGACTTACAAGCTCTCGACGATTGCCGAACAGTTGCGTGCCTTCGGGCAGGTGACACCGGCTGACGTGCAGCGCGTGGCGGCAAAGCTTTTCCGCGATGCTCCCGTGGTGGCGGTCGCCGTCGGCAGCGCTTCACAGCTCAGCGCAGAGCTTCAGCGCGACGGTCAGGTGGAGGTTATCGGCGCGGCCACCATACCCCAGCCCGCTCCGCCCAAGAGCCCCCTTTAATTTGTAAATATATCGCAACTCATCTGCAACCATCCGCTAGACAGGATTCTGTTAACTGTGTCCCAATCGAAAAATGGCGTGGAAGGCGAACATGCGCGTCGTGTACGGGAGATGTTTGCAGGCATCGCCGCACGCTATGATCTTTTAAATCATCTCCTGTCCGGCAATACCGATCAACGCTGGCGCAGGCTTGTCGCCAGGGGCTTGCAGGACGCGCTGGCGCGGGAGGGCGCTCTCGCCTTAGACGTTGCCTGCGGCACAGGGGACTTGTCCTTAGCCATCGCGCACGAGACGGGCGCTCGCGTTATCGGGACAGATTTTTGTCGCCCGATGCTTGAGATAGCCTCGCGCAAGAGCGCAGAGCGTGCGGCTTTGATCCCCTTCGTCGAGGGTGATGCGTTGAGGCTTCCCTTCGCGGATCGCAGCTTCGACGCAGTAAGCATCGCCTTCGGCCTGCGCAACCTGTCGAGCGTCGAGGGCGGCTTGAAAGAGCTGAGACGAGTCTTGAAGCCTGGCGGACGCTGTGCCGTGCTCGAATTTTCCAGCCCCGTCGTGCCGGGCTTTCGCGCGCTCTTTCAGTTCTATTTTAGGCGCGTACTGCCCCGCATCGGTGGAATTATCAGCGGGTCGCGCCGAGCTTATGAATATCTGCCGGACTCCGTTGCGCGTTTTCCAGACCAGAAGCATCTCGCCCGCTTGATGCGCGGGGCGGGCTTCGAGCAGGTCGAATATAGGAATCTGACCGGCGGGATTGCGGCCCTGCATACGGGCGCTCGCCCCGCTGAGGATTGAATCGAGCTTGGTTGCAGAGCGAAACAGTAAAAGAGTAATGCAACCAACAACGTAGTCCGATAGGTTCGCTTTTGTTCTTCCATGCACGGTTGTCGGGGCCGCTCATGGATTGCAGATTGCGGGCACTATCGGACTACGTTTTAGTTTTCAGACGCCGCTTTATTGCTGTCAAGACTCCTTTCTTCTGCTATCATCCGCCGTAGATAGTTCATCTCGCTTTCAAATTTAGTGGGCGCGTGACGGGTCTTCGATGAAGCACACGATCCTTGGTCTCTTACGCCGCGTAGGCATACTGCTGCTTGTCGTCTGGACTGTCGTGTCGCTGGTCACTCTGCTCATAGAGCTTGTGCCGGGCGACCCGGCCATCGCCATCCTGGGCGAAACGGCGACGCCCGAGCAGGTCGCGCAGTTCCGCGAAAAGCATGGCCTGGACCGCCCGCCCTTCTTCATCTCTTTTCCGAATGCTGAGAGCGGGTCGGGCGGCTTTCGCTGGAACGGCATGAACAACCGCTATGTGGAATACTGGCGAGACATCCTGCACGGCGACATGGGCCGCTCTTTTCGCACAGACCGTCCCGTCCGCGACCTGATTCTCGAACGCTACCGGGCGACCATTGAGCTGGCGATTGCCGCGCTCATCATTGCCGTCGCCATCGCCGTCCCGCTGGGCGTCCTGGCGGGGAAGAATCGCGGCACGTTGATAGACAATTTTTCGAGCCTCGTCGCCCTCATAGGCATCAGCCTGCCGGGCTTCGTCATCGGGCCGATGCTCGTCTACCTCTTCGCCGTCAAGCTCAACTGGCTCGCCGCCTCTGGCCGTTTCTATCCCGAAGACATCATCCTGCCGTCGGTCACGCTGGGCGCGGCGCTCTCCGCCATCCTGACGCGCATGGTGCGCTCTTCCGTTATCGAAGAGCTGAGCGAAGATTACGTGCGCACGGCCCGCGCCAAGGGCTTGAGCGAAAACAAGGTCGTCTATAAGCATGTCTTGAAGAACGGCCTTATACCTGTCGTCACAATCCTCGGCTTGCAACTGGGCGTACTGCTCGCCGGTGCGATTATCACGGAGAAGATTTTCAGTTGGCCCGGCATCGGCCTGCTGCTCGTCGAAGATGGCATCAATAAGCGCGATTACCGGCTGGTGCAGGGTTGCGTGCTCGTCATCAGCGTCACGTACATCTTCGCCAACACGCTCACAGATATGGTCTATCGCTGGCTGGACCCTAGAATAAGAGTGCAGTGACGGGTGACGAGTGACAAGCTTATGAACTTGTCCCCGGCTCGCCACTCGTCACTCATCATTCGTCACTCAATCACTGTTTTCTTATGAATCGCTTAGCTGTGTTCGGATTTGTGGTCGTCGTCGTCCTGATCGTGGTGGCGATCTTTGCGCCGTGGATTGCGACGCAGGAAGTGGGCGCAACCAATCTTCCGATGCGTTATCTTCCGCCCTCGTCGGCGCACCTGTTCGGGACGGACTCGACGGGCCGCGATATCTTCGCGCGTGTCGTGTTCGGGGCGCGCATCTCGCTTCGCGTGGGGATTACGGTGGTTGTGGTCTCTGCCGTCATCGGAACCATTCTAGGGGCGCTCGCAGGCTACTACGGCGGCTGGCTGGATCGCTTTATGTCGGGCTATCTGTTCAATGTCTTTCTGGCTTTTCCGGGTCTGCTGCTGGCGATTGCGCTGGTGGCGTTTCTCGGCGCGGGCTTGAACAAGCTGATCTTTTCGCTGTGCATCATCGGCTGGGTCGGCTACGCGCGTTTGATTCGCGGGCAGGTCTTGAAGGTGCGCGAGTATGATTTCGTGCAGGCGGCTCGTGCCTTAGGCGCAAACGACCTGCGCATACTCTTTCTGCACATTCTGCCGAACGCGATTCAACCGCTCATCGTGCAGGCGAGCTTGGGGATGGCCGGGGCAGTGCTGGCCGAAGCTTCGCTCTCTTTTCTGGGCCTGGGCGTGCCGCCGCCCGCGCCCTCCTGGGGCGTGATGATCGAGGAAGCGCGCGATCTCTCGACGCTTCAGTCCGCGCCGCACGCACTCATCTTTCCGGGGCTGGCGATTGCGCTCACGGTGCTCGCCTTCAACTTCATCGGCGACGGCCTGCGCGAATACCTGGATCCGCGACAACGCAAGCGTTGAGGCAGGTCAAAGCATTGACACCATCGGGCGCTAAGTGATAAATCGCTAAATGTCTAAATCTTCTCTCCCGTGTCCAAAGCTGCTGGGCCAACTTTCTCCGGCGCTTCGGCGAGATTGCTCGCACCGGGGCGCGCGGTTGATAACAAGGCTCTATTCATTCAGTCTCTTAAACCTGCAACCCAGGAGGTCAGTATGAAGAAAACCCTGATTACCATAGTGCTTTCGACCTTTCTCTTGAGCATGCCGGTCGCAAGCGAAGCGCTTGAGAAAACCTCTTCGAGTGAAGAGATGCAGACGAATGCTCTTCCGGTCTCAGCCGCTTCGGCGTCGCTACAGTCCATCGGCATCGGTCGGCGGCGCACTGTTCGCCGCCGCCGCCGCGTCGTGCGCCGCATGGTTCGCCGTCGCGTCATAAGGGCCAATCGCGGTCGCCGCCTGCGACGCGGCGCATACATGCGCCGCTCTGTGCGTGGCCGCCGTCATCCTCGTGCCATGCGCCTGCGCGTCGGCATCCCGCGCCGCGTCGGTGTCGGCGTCAGAACCAGGCGGCGTGGTTATTAGAAGTTCGCCCTGCGCTTGAGGCGACAAAGAGTGGCCGCCCGCCGGACAGTACGGGCGGTTTACTGTCGCAGGCCTTGCCTGTAAACTCGAACGGCGCTCTGCTCTTCCGTGCTCGCTCTTTGAGTGCACGTCGAAGATCAAGCGCCGTTCGCTTTACCCTATGTCATCAGCAGCCATCAAAGACGAGCGACGCGCACCGCATCAAGCAGAGGACACGCCGCCGCACGCTGAAGAGACTGATCGCGCCGTTGCAGTCTCGATCAATCATCTCTCGAAGACTTATCCCATCCCGCTGGCGCGCCTCAAAAAATTTTTCCGCCGCTCGCCAAAGCCTCCTGTCGAAGCTCTGCGTGATGTCTCTTTCGATGTGCGAGAGGGCGAAATCTTCGGCCTCATCGGACGCAACGGGGCAGGCAAGACGACTCTCACGAAGATCGTCGCCACGCTCGTTCAACCTACTTCGGGCAGCGTCACGGTCAAAGGCTTTGACAGCGTGCGCGATGAAGAGGAGGTGCGTGGGCGCGTCGGCCTTGCGACCGCAGAGGAGCGTAGCTTTTACTGGCGGCTCACGGTCGAACAGAATTTGCTGTTCTTCGCGCGACTCTACGGCCTCAGTGACGCTGAGGCTCGAAGCCGCATCCGCGAGCTGATCGAGCGTTTCGAGCTGGAAGAGCTGGCGCGGCGTCGCTTCGGCGAGCTTTCGACGGGCAACAAGCAGCGTATGGCGTTTGCGCGCGCGATGCTGGCAAACCCTCCAGTGCTTCTGCTGGACGAGCCGACGCGCTCGCTAGACCCGCTGGCCGCCGCGCGTATGCGCGCGCTTATCAACACGCTGGCCCACAGCACGCCGCCCGTCTCGATTCTGCTGACCTCGCACAACCTGGTCGAAGTCGAAGAGCTGTGCGAGCGCGTCGCCATCATCAGTCGCGGGCGCATACGCGCAACAGACACCCCTGCCCAACTGCGCGCGCTACACAAACCGACGGAGCGCATACAGTTGATAGTCCGTGGCGCAGCCGCCGCCAGCATCGGCCAGGCGCTCTCCGGCTTGCTCTCCGAGCTTGAGATAAAAGATGCGGGCGACACGGCGCTCGTCACGTTCACGCGAGAGACGGATGACGATCGCCTTGACGCGGCTATGCGGGCGCTGCACGAGATGGGTGCGAGCATTCTCTCCTTCGATACGGAGCGCGCGACGCTGCTTGAGGTCATGGAGAGCTATGAGCGCGACGAGGCGTCAAGTGAGGAGAAACGATGACGAGCATGATGCTGCTGCTCAGGCGCGTGCGCGCCTTCATCGTCAGGGATTTCCTGCTGGCTGTGAGCTACCGCATGGATTTTTTCCTCCGCATGCTCTCAATACTGATCGTCGTCACAACGCTCTTCTTCATCTCGCGCATCTTCGCAGGCTTCGTCAACACGGAGTATCCGCAGTGGCGCAATCCTCTGGCCGCCTGGATCACAGGGCTCGCCGTGCTCAACTATTTCATGACGGGTTTTTCCAGTCTCGCAACGGCGATCAGGCAGGAGCAGACGCAAGGGACGCTCGAAAGCGTGCTTCTGACTCCGATCAACATGCCGACCATGATCGTCTCAAGCTCGGCCTGGGATTTCGTGCAGGCGACCTTCTACTCTTCGCTCTATTTTTTCTTCGGGTGGCTCTTCTTCGACGTGCATTATCAGGGCAACTACCTGCTGGCTTTTATCTTTCTACTGCTGACGACGCTCGTGCTCGCCTGTCTCGGCATACTCTCGGCCAGCTTCGCCATGGTCTTTAAGCGCGGCGACCCGTTCGGGGTTTTTCTGGGGACGGGCTCGGCTCTCTTCTCGGGCGTCTTCTTTCCCACTCAGCTTCTAAGGGAGTACGCGGGCCAGGGCTTCTCCGTCGTCTCGCGCCTGCTGCCGCCCACCTACGGGCTCGACGGCATACGTCGCGTCCTGATCGAAGGTCAAGGGTTGGCCCAGGTGCGCGAGCCGCTCCTGACACTGCTGCTCTTCCTCGTCGTGCTGCTCCCCTTCTCGCTCTGGGTATTCGGACGCGCCGTGCGCCGCGCCAAGCGCGAGGGGAGCTTGATTCAATATTAAATGAAAGCATCGCGCAACGACCGGGGAGAAATTAACAGGGATGGACAGAGATGGTCAGGATAAAAACAGAAAGCAGGATGAAAGATGAACGCATCGCAGGCTGAATAGTTCATCTCTTATTCTTTATCCTGACAATCTCTGTCCATCTCTGTTCCGGGTCTTACCGTTGGCCGATGATTTTAAGAGCAATGCGCGTTTTCTACACTCCACGTTATTACGCGGACATCGGCGAAGGGCACGTTTTTCCGATTCGCAAGTTCGAGCTGGTGCGCGACCGTCTCTTGCGCGAAGGGACGCTCCGTCCAGCCGACATCTTCGAGCCGCAACCGGCCTCGATCGCAGACGTGCTGCTCGTCCATACGGATGATTACGTGACCAGGCTTCGCGCCGGTACATTGACGGCGCGCGAGCTGCGACGGCTGGGACTGCCCTGGTCAAAGGCGCTGGTGCGCCGCTCGTTTCTGGCTGCCGGAGGGACGCTCGCGGCCTCACGCGCGGCGCTGGCCGAAGGGATCGGGTCGAACCTGGCGGGCGGGACGCATCACGCCTTCCCTGATCGCGGCGAGGGCTTCTGCGTGCTGAACGACGTGGCGATTGCCATTCGCGTGCTTTTTCGTGAAGGCTTGATAGAGCGCGCGGGCGTCGTTGATTGCGACGTGCATCAGGGCAACGGCACGGCGACCATCTTCGCCGACGACCCGCGAGTCTTTACGTTCTCCATGCACGGCGCGAAAAATTATCCGCTCTTCAAAGCCCGCTCGACGCTCGACGTGGAATTGCCGGACAAGACGACCGATGAGTTCTATCTCGAGACGCTCGCGGCGCACCTGCCGCGAGTCTTCGACCATGAGCCGGATATAGTCTTCTATCTGGGCGGGGCCGACCCCTACGCAGGCGACAGGCTGGGACGGCTCGCGCTTTCGATTGCGGGCCTGCGTGCGCGCGATGAACATGTGCTGAGGGAATGTGCGGCGCGTCGTGTGCCCGCCGTCACGGTCATGTCCGGCGGTTACGCCGAAGAGATCGACGATACGGTCGAGATTCATTGCAACACTATTCGCGCCGCTCGCGCCGTCTTCGATTCGTCTCAAAGTCTAAAGTCTACCGCCTGATCCGGGCCATGCACGGATGCGCCGCTCTTCTCTGAAGGTGTGCCAATCTCATTTGTCACATCGGACCATAAAAGTTAGTCTGTGTGAGCGATGCGACACTGGATAAAAGTTTGGAGCTGGGTGCTGGTGGGAGTCTTCATCGGCTGGCTCGGCTACGAGTTCATCACCTTTCCTTCGATCTCTAAGCTGCGGACGGAGAACCCTGCGACGACTTCTTTGATCGAGACGCGGATTAAGGAGGCGAAGGCGCGCGGCGAGGAACCCAGGCGTTATCAAATCTGGGTCCCGCTCGAACGCATCTCTCCCAGCCTGCAACGCGCCGTCCTGGCCGGTGAAGACTCTAACTTTGCGACTCATCATGGCTTTGACTACGCGGCCATCCAGCACGCATGGGAAGAGGCGCAGCGAGAATCGGAGAAGGAAGCCAAACAGGAGGGCGACGATCAATCGAGCTGGATTCCGGCGATGCCGGATTTCAAGCGCGGCGCGTCAACCATCACACAGCAGCTCGCCAAAAATCTCTACCTCTCTTCGCAGAGGTCTTTCGTGAGAAAGGGGCGAGAGGCCGTCATCACATATTTCATCGAGCGTTCATTATCGAAGAGTCGCATCCTGGAAATCTACCTCAACGTGATCGAGTGGGGCGACGGCATCTACGGCGCGGAGGCCGCCTCGCAATACTATTTTCGCAAACCGGCCTCGCAGCTTACGCCGCGCGAGGCTGCATACCTCTCGGCGATGATTCCCGGCCCGCTCAAGCTCTTCAATCCACGTCTGAACCCGCGCCGCGTCGCGCGACGCCAGCGAGTCATCCTGCGCGGCATGCCGTCTGTCCAGATGCCGCCCGGCACGGGCTAGGGCTTCAAACAAACTGCGATGCAAAACAAAAAGAGGGCTGCTCTATAAATAAGAGCAGCCCTCTTTATGAAGTCAGTACCGCCTGGAGCGGATTGCGAATGACTGTCAGGCCAGTAGCGCCAAAGCTCTCGGGCGGGTGATGCTGCGAGAGTACCCGCCCGAGAGCTTTGGCGCTACTGATTTGTGTTGCTTTCCATAACTGTGTTAGACGGCGAACTCGCGTGCCAGTTGCAGCTCGGCCTTGCGCAGCTCGAAGCGTCCGCGTCCGAGATTACAGTCGGGCTTCAAGGCGAGGACGACGAAGTAGTCACGGTTGAAGAGACGCATGATGACCGACGCGCTCTCGTAGGAGATGACCAGCTCGCTTAAGCCCCCGAGCCCGACATCCGTGCCCGTCCGCTGTGCGTTGCGTATGAGCGAGGTGAATTCGGCGGCGGCGATGTCCAGATTTGCTTCATCGCCTTCGCTGGCCAGGACTTTCTCGACAGCGATGCCGTCCGTGCCCATGATGAGAGCACCGATGCTCCCGTCCGTGCGTTCCAGTATTGCTTCGAGCGGTTCTTTGAACATCTCTCTTCAAGCCTCCAAGGGTTTAAGGACGCGGGGCCGTGCTGTTAGGCGTCGGAGCCGGTGCGTTCAACTGTGTTCCCGGTGCGACCGGCACAGTCGGCGTCCCTGGCTGCTGTTGCTGCAACTGCGTCGGCGTCGGCGTGTTGCTCGGAGGATTGCCGAGCGGCACAGGCTGAATGATGGTGGTCGAGCGAGTTCCCGTGCCGACAGTGCCGGAGGTCGGTCGCCCGTTGAAATCGGGGCGATAGATACGCGGCGTGATGAAGAACAGAATCTCGTTGGTCTGGCGTGTGACGAGCTTGCGCTTGAAGAGATTGCCGAGCACGGGAATCGAGGCGAGGCCAGGCGTACGGTTCTGTATCTCGCTCTCGTTGTCCGCGAGCACGCCGCCCACGACCGTCGTTCCACCGTCGGGCACGAGCACTTCCGTTTCCATCTTTTGCGTGTCAATGCCGGGCGTGCCGTTGACGGCGATAGTCGTATTGACGCTATTGTTTTCGGCGACGACGCGCAGGATGACCGTGCCCGCGTCCGTGATCTGCGGCGTCACTTCGAGCCTGAGCGGCACGGAGACGAACGTCGTCGTAAAGACCAGGACGCCGCCCGAACCGCCAGCGCCCGTCTGCGGAGTGACGACCGGAATCTGCTGGCCGCTGGAAATCTCGGCCTTGCGATTGTTCAGGGCGGTGACGCGCGGAGTGGCGACGATCTTCGCCTGCCCCTTGTTCTCCGCCGCCGTGATGAGCGCGCTGATCTGCGCCGTGCCGATCACGCCAGTGGTCAAGCCTATGACGGTGCTCGGAAGATTAGCGCCGAGAGCGCGTGTCGGCTCAACGCCTATGCCGACCGGAACACCGCCGGGCCTGAGACCCGTCGTATTGCCGCCCGTGCCGCCGGAGGTCTGGCTGCCCGGAACGGTCGCAAACGAGCCCGCACGTCCATCGGAGCCGATGGCGAGCGCGGAAATCTGCACGCCAAGGTCGCGGCTGAAGCTGCGGTTGGCGATGACTATGCGCGTCTCTATCTCGACCTGCGGCTCCGGCTGATCGAGCAGCGTGACGAGCTGGCGAACGGCGTCTATGTTCTCCCTGACATCCGTCACGATCAGTGTATTGCTGCGGCCATCAACCTCCACGCTGCCGCGACGCGAGAGACGACGAGCGATGATCGGCAGGATGCCCTGCTCGCCGCTGCTTCCCTGCGCACCGCCACCGCTGCCGCCCGTGGACTGTCCCTGCGAGGTCGAGCCGCCGGTGAAGCCGCTGTTAGGGCCCGCCGCCTGCGCCAGCGTACCCGAAGCGCGCGCGTAATTGAGGCGAATGAATTCGGTCAACAACTGCGAATTATCCAGCCGCGCTTCGTTGATCCTCTGCTGCGAGGCCGCTTCCGACGAGAGCACCTCGACGGTCGCAACCCTCAGGATATTGCCGTTCACGTCAACGCCCAGGCGATTGGCGCGCAAGACAGCGTCGAGCGCGATATTCCAGGGAACATCCGTGACGTTGACCGTAACGGGAACGGGGCCGACCGAAGAGTCTATGACGAAATTAACGCCATACTGTTCGGTGATGTAGTTGAGAATGTCGCGTATGTCGGCGTTGACGACATTCAGGTTGATCGGCTCGCCGACGAAGCCGGGCTGACCGTATCGCTGTCCCTGCGCCGATTGCGTGGTTCTATTATCGGCTGGCGTGATGGCGACGGCGGGCTGCTGCGCTGCTGCCGGAGCGGGTGAACCGTTATCAGTCGAGTTGGCCCAGGCATGACCGGCGACCGCACCGCTCACAGCGCCCGAGGGCGCAGAAGAGGCGGAGTCCGGCGAGAGCACGAGCACAAGATTATTATCGGCCATCTGCGAGCGATCACGCGCGGGTGCGCGCAAGGCTATGCGAAAACGGGCCAGGGGTCTCATGTTCGGGCGATTCTCACGCTCGACCATGACGCCGGACACGAGCGGCGTTCCCAGGTTGTAGGACGGCTCAAGCCGCGTCGCGTCAACCCCCGGAAGATCAACGAGGATCGTTCGCAGGTCTGGACGCGTGACCGTGTAGGCCATAGGGGCCGTGCCGGAGATGGTGATGAAGGTCGAACCGGCGGAGGTGGTGGCACTGACGCCGGTCGCCATAGGCGTGAGCGCCGGGCGCGCCGCCGCCAACGCTTGGAGCGAGCACACCAGGAAGAGGACGAGCGCGCCTCTTTTGATGGCTGCAATCAGGTAATGCTGATCAGACATGTTTCCCTCCTTAAGGGAATCGCCGGTTGATGCGATCCGCCACGCGCTACGCTCGGTCGGTCTCCGCTCAAGGGATTCCGCATAAAGCGCGCGCCGCACAACGCGAATGCTGCACCGGCATGGATTGTCAAGAGAGGGCGCGAACCCAAGGGGTGTTTCTCGAAGGCTGCCTCGAAGATGTGGGCTCGCGCATAGGGCTTGGGTCTCAAAGCGGGTCGGGCTCAGGCTTCCCAACACTCTTCGAGACCCGTCGGTTGTGGCTACTGGTTGTTGTTGGCAGTGGCGGCTCCTCGCGCGCCCTGGTTTGCGGCAGGCTCGGCGGCAGGAGCAGCAGAGGAGCCCCTCACCGAGGTCATGGAATCCGTCACGGCGTTCGCCTGTCGCAACGGTTTGATTTCGACTAGCATCTCGCGTCGGCCATCGCTCCAGCGCGCTTCACGACGAAAGACCAGGCGGTCTTCTTCGATGGCGACCAGTTGACCGTCGAAAAAGGTTTCGCCCGGATAGATGACGTAGGAAAGCTTGATCGGCGTGGCTTCGACCATCGCCGCGTAGCCTCTGGGCGTACGAAATATCCCGGTGATCTGCACCTCATTGAGCAGCAGAGCCGTCGTCGGTTTCGGCGCGGGCAGTTGCGCATTCATGGCCGCCATCTTTTGCGCCTTGTATCGCTGGATACGCTCCTGTATGGAGGGCGCGGCGATCTGCGTGGGGACTGACTTCTGCCTTTTTACCGGCGGCTTATATCTCTCGAACGGGTCGCGCGCGCCGCCGGGCCGCTGTCTCGTGGGGCTCGCCGCGCGGCTCTCGTCCTGTCCAAGCGCGGGCGTGATTGCGCCCGCGGCGAGGGACGCGCCGACTATGGCGCAGCCTATGATGATCCGGTGTACGTTTGCTTTGAAATGCTTCATGTGCTCTCTCTCCGTCATGACCGCAGGAAGGGCAGCCCTTGAATCCTCTTCTGTTCTACTGTTATGGGATCGGCGTCCGCGCGGGCGCGGGGGCAGCAGGCGCGCCGGGCGCGGCAGCGGGCGCGGCGGGCTTTTCCGCAGACACGTAGTAAGCGGACATTAAGAACTGCGCATCGAGCGTTCGCCCCGGCTGTTGCTCTCTATCTCTATCTTCGAGCTGTTTGAGCTTGAAGTCTGTGATCGAGACGATGCGTTGATATTTCGCCATCTGTTCAAAGAACTCGCGCAGGTTGGCGAAGCTGCTCGTCACCTCGACCTCAATCGGCTTGCCGCTGTAGAAGTCCTGCTGGAAATCGTCCTTCGGCGAAAAGCGGCGCAGCGTCAGGCGGCTCAGGCGCGCGCGGTCTTGAACGCTTTGGAGCACGCTGGTCAATTCACGCTGCTCGGGCAGGAGCGCTCTCAGGTCGTCGAATTCCGCCTGGCGGCTTTGGAAGGCCGCGCGAAATTCGTTGAGACGCTGCGAGGCGATGCGCGCCTGCTCGTTTCTCGGCAGCAGCGCGGCGATCTGGTCGTTCAACTCCCTGGTCTCGGCGCGCGTGCCTCCGGTGACGAAATACCAGAAGCCCGCGTAGACGACGAGGGCCAGGCCACTGAAGATGACCATCCTCAAATACCAGGGCAGTGCTAGCAAGTTATCCAGTCTCATGACGAATCAATTCCCTTCGCGTACGGCGTACATCTGCTATTTCTGAGCGATCTGGTTGGAAGGCGCTGCGGGGGCGGGCGCGGCTGGCGTTGTCGTCGCAGGCTTCGCCGGTGTGGGCCCATTGGGCATGTACTTGCACTTGATCGTGAAGCTCACTACCTCGGGCTTGGGCTCAGCCGGGTCGAGCGAGACTTTATCAAGCGCCTTGCGCTCGGTCTCGATGCTCAAGTTGGAGAAGAGGCCGGAGGAGAACTCAAGGCTTTGCCCGAAGCGTGTCACGGCGGCTTCGTTGGGAGAGACGCCCTTGATCGTCAGGTCGCCGTTCTTATGCTCGACGCTTTCCAGATAGAGGCCCGGCACGCTGTCTATGCGGTCCTTGATCGCTTTGAGCACGGAGCCCGGCCCTTGTTGGGACGCACGCAATTTCTGAATGGCGTCTATCCTGAGCTGTATGTCCTTGGTCTTCTTCTCTATCTCGGCCTGCTCTTTATTGATGGCATCCATCTGGCTGGCGATCTGCTGCTGCTTCTCCAGCTCTTTGACTGCCGCCGCATGCTCGGCGCTCGTGCTCATGTAGTTATAGCCCATGGCGAGCACGAGCAGCGCGGCCACGACGAGAGCGAGCACCATCGTCTGGGCACGCGGGTTAGCGACCCTCTCTTCGACGACGGCGACACTGCCGCTTGAGCGATCTGTGACCGACTCTAAAAGATTTATTTTAATCATCCCGCGTCCACTCCTCTCAAAGCGAGCCCGACAGCGACGGCCATCTCCGGTACGACCTCGCGCATGTAATCTGGATCGAAACGCTTTGTATCCACCTTGATGCGGCGGAACGGGTCGAAGACTTCGACGGGCATCTCGAAACGATTGGCCAGGTATTCGATGAAGCCCGGAAGTTTTGACCCGCCGCCCGAAATCAGAATCTTCTGCACGGCGGCCTCTCCATCCTCGGCGATCGCGCGGTAGAAATCCATCGTCTTCTGCACTTCCATAGCGAGGATGTCAGAGACGGTTTCCAGTATCGGCTCAATGGCGTGCCCTTCAGCGCATTCGGGCGGCGGCATCCCGCGCTTAACCGCCTCGGCCTGATCGAAGGTCAGGGCCAACTCTTTCTGCAACAATCCGGTATATTGATTGCCGCCGACAGAAACGTCGCGCGTAAAGACGGAACGCGTGCCGTTCAGGATATTGATGTTCATCGTGGATGCGCCGATGTTGAGGAGCGCGATGACCTGTCCGGCGGCGGGCTGGTAGTTGACTTCGTAGCAATTCTGCAAAGCGAAGGCATCAATATCAATGATCGCAGGCTGCTTGCCCGCGAGCTGTATGGCCTGTTTGACGTTGGCGATCTTATCGCGCTTGCAGGCCGCCAGCAGCACTTGCAGCGCATCCGCCTGAGAACCCGTCACCTGATAATCCAGGCTCACGTCGGCGATCTCAAACGGGATATGCTCCTCGGCATGCCACTCTATGGATTCCAGCAGCTCGTCCTCCGTCATCTGCGGCACGACGATGTTTTTGACGATGACGGAATGGCCGCTGACGCCAGCCACGACCCGCTCGCATTTGATCTGCTGGTCGCGGAAGATATTAGCGATGACGTTGGAGACATTGTTAAGCTCCATGATCTGGCCGTCAACGACAGAGTCTGCCTGCAAGTTTTCGTAACCGAGGCTCACCAGTTGCAGGCTGTCGCGCTTGCCCTGTAGCTCGACCGCTTTGACCGAGCTTGAGCCGATGTCCAGACCAACCAGGTTCTTTTTGCCGAGACCACGTTTCAACATGACTTGCTGTTTCCTTGCGACCCTTCAGATCGCTTGCGATTGCGCGCGCGAAGTCGCTGGCGGGCTTTGCGTGCCCTGGATGGCTTGACGCGCGCATGTTTGGTCGAAATTGTTTGGCTTGGGGGATTCAAAGGAGTGATCGAAGAACGCACCGGCGCACACGAAATGAGCCCGGTTGATGTAAGCTGCTCGAGATGGGGTTGATCGTGATTGAGCACGAGCGTGGAAGTAAGCGCCGTGAAAAGTAGGAAAGCTAAAAGGAGATGCGGGAGGAACCGAGACGAGAGCGCGGAAGGTTTGCGGCTACGCTTGACCGTCTTACTTCGGCAACCCGGCCAGCTCGAAACGCTTGAATCGTTCGACCCCCGTTAGCTTTGCGACCCCCGCTCACGCGAGGTGTGCCTTTATCGGCTGACTGTCAAAGAAGGCGACACTTTATTGTCCACATAAACCTGCGTTCGGACTGTGTCGCGCTTTCAACTGAGAATTAAAGGCCACTCTGCCTCTAGGCGGCGGACTGGGCTGTCCACCTTCAAAACCGAGAGTACAACAGTGGAGACAGCCTTGTCAATCGTTATTTTTACATGTTTAATTATTGATGACGAAAGAGTAAGAGGGCTAAACGAGCGCTACGCGCCGTGCCGGGCGCTAATTTTCTGGAAAAGCCGAGAGGCGCTTCCAGAAATTTAATTGATGAAATCCTGGCGGAATTTGAAGCGTCGGTCGCCCCTGGCGCAGACACTGTCATGCTTATTAAAGGGTCTGTGCTTCAGAGGTTTCGGTAGGTAAACAGGCACTGCGATAAGTCTTTGAGATGGACTAGGCGGCCCGCCCGGTGATTTGCGTTTCAGATAAGATTTTCACTGAAGGAGAGGTGTTCCAGATGACGGGCGAAAGCATTAAGGGTACGAAGCAAGATTCCCCCAAGAGGGCGGCTCGCCGGATGGACAAGTATGATCCATTCGTGCGGGGGCGATTTCCTGTTGGTGTGCGTACACTACAGGCACTCGATATGGCGCGGGGCCGCCTGTTCCCTTGCGAGATATGGTACCCCGCGACGAAGCAGCATGCGGGCCAGGACATTGCACCGGAAACGCAGGATTTCTTCAAGATTCCACCAGCCGACACGGCGCAGAGTCAAATGGCTGTGCGTGATGCCGAAGCCAGGCCCGGTGCCTACCCGCTGATTATTTTCTCTCATCCGAGCGGCGGTCACAGACGCACCGCCACGTTTCTTTGTACTCACTTAAGCAGCCACGGCTATGTGGTCGCGGCGCTGGATCACTCTGAGGTCATAGCAGCGGAGTTGGCGCGTAAGGGTGAAGAGACGGACGAGCAAAAGGCTGCGCGTTGGGACGGCTGGATTGCGAGCCGTGTGCCTGATATACGCTTTCTACTGGATCAACTGCTTAACGGCGCGGCGTGGGACTCGGAAGCCAGGCTCGACCCCACTCGGATTGGAATCGTGGGGCACAGCTTCGGAGGCTGGACGGCGCTCGCAGCGACCGAGGCGGAGCGGCGTATACGTGCCGTGGTGGCGCTCGCGCCGGGCGGAAGCTCTCAGCCGAAACCGGGGATTCTTCCTGTAAAGCTCAAGTTTAATTGGGGGCGTGACGTTCCGACGCTGTATCTGGTCGCCGAGAACGACGTTTCACTGCCGCTGGCAGGGATGTACGAAATATTTCAAAGGACTCCGGCGACAAAGCGAATGATCATCCTGCGCCGGGCCGACCACATGCACTTTATGGATAACGTGGAGCAATTGCACGAGGCCGTGCGGGCAGTGGCGTGGCCTGGTGAATTGGCCTGGCTGCCGAGGGAAATGCGGCCAATCTCGGAACTCTGCTCTGGGGAACAGTCTCACCTGTTTGTGCGCGGGCTCACGCTTTGCCAGATGGATGCAATGTTGAAGCGAGAAGAGGAGGCTCAGCGTTTTCTGGCCGGTGACATCGAAGCCGAGCTAGCGGCGCGGGGCGTAGAGGCGTTTGTGCATAAGCCCTGAGGCCGAACGCGATGATGATCAACGATTGCCGTAATCTCAAGGCGGCTGCCGGAATTTGCTCAGCCGAGCAAGCAATGTAAGATAGAGATGCGGAAATCAAAGTATCAAGTCAAATTCAGAGCGACCATGACGACTCGTCAACAGCACCATCACATCCTTGCATCTCTCACCCTCCGGCTCTGTAAGAAACGGTTCTCGCCCGGACGATTCCTCGAAGGAGGAAGACCCAGGGGATGAAGCTCGTTCATAGATTGCTGCTGGTCGGGGGCGTGCTGGTCCTCCTGGCTTGCGCCTGGCTCTGGTGGAACCGTTTCCAGAAGGCGGACATGATGGCATATGTTCCGGTGGATACGGTCGTCTACATGGAAGCCAACAGCCTGCCAGAGATCACGCGCGCCCTTACCGCAACAGATGCCTGGATGGCTCTGGCGTTACCGGCAGGGATCAGGTCTGATCTGGGACAGCTCGGCTGGTTAAGCCGCCTGGCGCTGTGGACCGGGATTGGCCCCGCGGAAGCTGTGGTCTTTTCACGCGCGCAAGTTGCCGTCGCCGTCATGAGTCTCACTTCCGCCGATGCGGGCGAGACATTGAAGGTCAAGCCGCGCTATGCGGTCGTCGTCGAGACGCATACGAGCGCCGGGCGCGCACGCGCGGCGGTCGAGAGTCGGCTCGGAGATTTCGCTCGACGCGCTTACGGCGAGCCGCGCATTGAACGCAGGCAGGTGGATGGAACGGAATTTTTGACTTGGAGCTCGCCTTCGGAAGAGAGACACATCATCGCTGCGATTGTCGAGAGCGTCGCCATTATCGGCAATGATGAAGGGGCTGTTCGCGCTTGCCTGGCGGTCAGGCGCGGCGAGCGTCAAAGCCTCTCAGGTGTTGCGCAGATAGAAGAGATGCGAGAGCGCGTGGCGGGCAATGGAGCGCTCGCCTTCGGCTATGTTTCGGTGAAGGGCACGGCGCAGCTTCTGGAACTCGGGGCGGCGATCTATGCGAGCCAGATATCGGCAGACCCGCGCTTGCAAAGCCTGGCGGCGGTCGTGCTGCCGCAACTGTCCAGCAAAATACTCGGCAGCGCGGGATGGAGCGCACGTATGACGGGCGGCGTTATCGAAGACCGCTACTTCATCTCCGTTCAAGACAGCGTTGCAGCCCGCATGCGCGTGCCGCTCTCGTTCACTGATAGCTTAACGCCCAGGGGGAGCGAGTTATTGCCAGCCGAGATATATTCCATGTCGCGCTACGAATCCGCCGATCCTGAGGCGGCCTGGCGCGGCACGATCGGAGCGATCATCTCGCCGCTCGATACGGTCGGCGCTTTCCTGTTGACGAATCTTTCCAGAAACCTGCTCACGCCTTATGGCATAGACGAGCCAGAGTCTTTTCTGCGGGCCGTCGGCCCGGAGTTGATAACAGCGCGGCTGGACGATACGGGCGCGAGCACTGTCGTCATTGCAGAGGTGCGTGACGAAAAGGCGCTCCGAGCATTTGTCGCCAAGCGACTCGGCGCGCGCGCGCGCACAGAGCAGGTGGGCGATGCTTTGATGCTGATCTCAACGGACGAGGAAAGGGGGGCGGCCAGCTTCGTCGCCGGGCGACTGGTTATGAGTACGACGACGGCGAGTGTGCGCCGCTGCATGGAAGCGCGGGCCAGGGGGCAGGCGCTCTCTCAGTCCGACGCCTTTAAGAAGGCGTCCCGTCTGGCTTCCATGAATGGCACGGCCAATGCCCTCACCTATAGCGATGACAGACCATCTGCTCGCAACTTTATCGTTGCAATCGCAGGTCAGCGCGGGGCGAGCGCGAAAGCCTTCAACGCCACGGAGTTCGAGCGCGCGCTCAGTCAAGTCCCTTACGCTGTCAGCGCCACGCGATTGGCGGACGGAGGTTTCGAGAGGACGACACGCTCGGCCTTCGGCCAGTTCGGCTCGCTCGCCATACAGTTCGCGCCGGAGACTCAGACACGGCCAGCGCGTTGAGGCTCAAAGGATGATCAAGGGCATCACTCAAAACCCTTCGCCCGCCCTTACCTCTTACAGCACTTTGCAAATTGCCGGGACTGCCGTCAGTGCTCGCTCCCATTGGCAAACCGCTGTATGAACTCAAGCCTGGGCGTCTTCGAGCGGCGGATAATCGAAGGCGTAATTGGCGAGCACCGAGCGCATGTTGACCTGATTGAATAACGTCTCAAGGTATGCGCCGAAGCGATGCAGCACGGGCGTTAACTCGATTGCGCCACGCGCGGCTGAAACCTCCTCCATGAATCGCTCGGAGGCTTCCCAATCCTTGTACATCAAGTAGCGCATGCTTGCGCCGCGAAAGGCGTCGAGTTTTGCGACAAGCTGTGAGACGGGATGAAGGTCGCGCTCCTTCTCCGCGCGCTGAACGAGTTGGAGCAGCAGCCAGAGGTCGCGCCGCAGCGCCAGTGATTGTTCGAGCTTAATCTGAAAAGTATTGAAGAGTCGCGCGCCGTCCAGCGCCGGGTCGAACAACTGCGCCAGGCCCATCGTGGATTGTTGGAAACAGTTGTTGAGAAGGCCGTATGCGGTTTCAACCCTGGCGTAAATCGTCGGCGCTTGACGCATCGCGCCCAGGCCTACCAGCTCCTGCGTGTATACTCTACGCAGTTCCATGAGCATGGCGTAGTTCGTCACGTCCAGTTCATCCGTGATGGCCTGCTCCAAGCCCTCTGCGCGCGCCAGGCAGGCTTCGATAAACTCCATCAGCCAGCGCGCGCCTTCATGGACGAGAGCGAAAATAGGGAGCGTCTGCTTGAGCGGCTGATCTCGCTTCAGTAAGTTTTCGATGAACTCCAAACGCCTCATCAGGCGCGCCAGCTCTGTGAAGATGATGAGCAGTTCCGGGCCGAACGTGGCGGGCACGTCCGCGCGGCGTGTGAGGGCCACAAGCGATTCCTGTAAATTCTCCGTCGAGTAATGCTGCTCCGTTCGCATCGCTGTCTTCGCCCCGTCCAACTGCTCCAACTGGCGCGCCAGGGATTTCCCCAGGCTGGCCCAGGTATGCAGGCTCACCGCCGGCTTTTCGAGCAACGAGTCGCAGATAGCGAGAGTGTCCTTCAAGGCTTCGGCCAACTTGACGTATGAACGCTCAGCCGCGTCGGCCAGCGCTTCGGCGTGGAAAGTCGCAGGCGCAGTGATGCCCGTCGCAACGCCTTCTTCAACCTCGAAGAGAGCATCTTCTTGAAGACCGTCGGGGCTTAGTAGACCATAAGAGAGCTGAGTGGCGCGCAGTAAAATTCTACGCGCGATGCGGACTTCGCCCGTCCAATCTCGTGTGAGGACTTCGGGTTGATCCGGGTTGGCCGTCGGATGATTACGCACCTGAAAGAAACTGCCCAGGGCGCGCAGCCACAGGCCCAGCTCATGCGCAGGCCCGTTGTTGCGAAAAATATCCTGGCCGCCGCGTGCCGCCTTCAATGATGACTCTGCTTGTTCCATCCCTTTTCTTTCGAGAGACTCGCGCCCGGTACTCGCCCGTATAAATTGAGGTACGACGTTGAACCCACATGCTCCCATTCGATTGTAAGCGTTAAATCGCTTCTCTTGCAAAAAATCTTGTGGAATCATAAGGGGGCAAGACGATTTCAGCCGTGCGCGTCCGGCGGCGAGGCTTTATTGGTGAGCGAAGATGATGAAGGAACTGCTGATTGCAACCCGTAATCCGGGCAAAGTGCGTGAGGTCGAATCGCTGCTCGGGTCTCTCTCATTGCGGCTGCGTAGCCTCTCGGATTTTCCAGAGACGACGGAGGTAGAAGAAACAGGTGCGACCTTTGCGGAAAACGGCGCGATCAAAGCGCAAGCCTACGCGGCGCAAACCGGCTGCTCGACGCTCGCCGACGATTCCGGTCTCGAAGTGGAAGCGCTCAATGGCGCGCCCGGCGTTTTTTCCGCTCGCTACGGCGGCCCCGCAGCGACCGACACCCAGCGCATAGAGCTTCTGCTGGACGAGCTATCGCGTACGGGCGACGCTGACAGGCGCGCACGCTTCGTCTGCGTCATCGCCATCGCCGACGACTCCGCCAAGCTCCTCCGACTCTTCACGGGGATATGCCAGGGGCGCATCGCTCACGCGCCGAGCGGCAGCGGAGGCTTTGGCTATGACCCAGTGTTCATACCTGACGGCTATGAGCAAAGCTTCGGCGTGCTGCCTTCTGAGGTCAAACGACGCATCAGCCATCGCGCGCGCGCACTCGAAGCGGCCCTCCCTTTTCTGCTGGATCATTTCGGCAAGCAAGCTTGACCCTGAACGAAACAGACCGCTAGAATGACTTAGACCAGACAGTTCTGCGATGATGAGTGAAGTAGTCAGTGCGTAATCCGGCGCAAGGACATTACTTGCGAGCTAAATAAAGTCATTCTCCTCTGGAAGAACTGTCATGCGGCTGCTCATGCAGAATTCCTGGAAATTGACAACTTAAATATCGGGGCGTAGCACAGCCTGGTAGTGCGCTCGGTTTGGGACCGAGAGGTCGGAGGTTCGAATCCTCTCGCCCCGATTCAGGATAAATAGAGGCCGCTGTGACAGTGGCCTCTACTACTTTTCAGCTTCGGATGAGAGAAGCGGTCCTGAGCTTGACGGAAGCTCCGAAGCAGTCCACTTTTAATGAGGGCGGCGAAGGGCCTTTCCACTGAAGGTTCGGCGATATGGACGCAGGGACGAGAGAGTTCTATATTGTGATGGCTTTGATGGTGGTGCTCTTTATTTTCGCCATCGGCGCGGTCATCATCTTCATTCGTCAATGGCGCAGGGAACACAAATAAAGCCGCTCCCAAAATCGTCCGCACTATAAAAGAGCTGAGCCATCATCAGCGTTTGCATTCTACCCCGCTCGCGCTTCGACTTCTCGCATAAGGTTTATGAAATTATCTTCGGCCAGCATCACTTCAAGACTAGCTTCACTCATTGTCATCTCCTATTTATTCTGCGCCGTCTCACCAGCAACAGTCAGGGCTGCGGAGATTACTCTGACACGGGGCGGCCAGAGCGCGGCCACCATTATCATCTCGCCTGCGCCCGCAGAGCAGGAACAGATGGCAGCCACGGAGCTGCAAACATATTTGCGGAAGATTTCAGGGGCGACGCTGCCGATCTCCAATGCGGAGCCGAGCGCCGAACAGGCCGCGGTGAGAATCGGAGTTTACGGCGCAGCCCCGGTCTCTGAATGGCGTGGAGCGCGCCCGCCCTCGGACGGATTCGTGATCGAGACGCGCGGCAACTCACTTTGGATTGTCGGCGGCGATGCGCGCGGCGCGCTCTACGGCGTCTACGATTTTCTCGAAAGCCTGGGGGTCAGGTGGTTCATGCCGGGCGAGATAGGCGAAGACATTATCGCGCGACAGACGATCTCGCTCGCCCGGCTGTCAAGAGCCAGCGCACCGGCCTTTCGCGCCGTCTCAGGTCTCATCTGGGCCGGTGGGCCGGGGGCTTACGAGTGGGAGCGGCGCATACGCGCTGCGGTGGGCCCACAGACAGCCTTCTTCGGCCATAACTGGTCGAACATCATTCCACCCACGCCCGAGACAAAGGCTGCGCATCCCGAATGGTTCGCTTTGCATGATGGGAAGCGTATTGACCAGCTCTGCTCCACCGACCCTGACGTGATCCGCATCACTATCGAGAAAGCACGCGAGTATTTTGACAAGAACCCGGACGCGATGACCTTCTCCATCAGCCCGAACGACGGCGAGGAGTTCTGCGAATGCGATCGCTGCCGCGCGCTTGATCGCCATTACGGAGTGACGGACGGAACGCTGACTGATCGTTTCGTGCATTACGCCAATCAGGTGCTGGCCGAGCTGGTTAAAACACACCCGACGAAGCAGGTCGGAGTGCTGGCATATGTGCAGCACACGCGCCCGCCCATCAACGCGCGTCCACATCCGAACCTGGCGACGATCATCTGCCACACGCCCTGGGAGTTTTGCCACGTTCACTCGCTGGACGATGCGAGCTGCCCGCTCAACCGTCGCTTCATGGAGTACGTCACGGGCTGGGCCAAGGTCTGTCGTCACGTCGGCGTCTACGATTACTACGGCCACTTTTACGCCTTTACTCCCTGGCCCATCATTCACGATATAAGGCGCGACATCCCTCTGCTTGAGCGCATAGGCGTCGAGCGATTCATGAGCGAGACGCAACAACACTGGGCCAACCAGGGGATGAACTTTTACCTGGCCGCCAAGCTGCTCTGGAACCCAAGGCAGGACACAGACCGTCTGCTGGCCGAATATTACGAACGATTTTACGGTAAGGCAGCCGCTCCGATGCGTCTTTACTGGGAGCGCTGGGAACAGGCTATGATCGAGACGGCGAAGGGCGGCCACGGCGGTTACAAATGGTTTGAGATGTTCACGCCCGAGCTGGTCAAAGAGTGCAACCGTTATCTGACGGAAGCCGAACGGCTCGCCGCCGCAGACCGCGAAGTCGTACGCCGTCGCCTGGCCTTCATACGCAAGGGCTTTCGCTTCACGGAGTCCTGGACGAGCCTGCGCTATCATGGCGAGCGCGGCGAATACAGGGAAGCCGTCGCCGCCGGCGAAGAGGCGCTGAAACGAATAGACGAGGCGGCGGATACCGAGCCGCAAGCCTTCTTTACCTGGCTGGCCAAATCGCAGACAGAGAAGATCGTCGAGCCTTATCGCCAGGCCCTTGCAAAGCAGCAGCAGGCAGGTGGAGGTCAGACGAAACCTTGACTATCGGCTCCAGTCCCGGCATCTTTCCACGGCCCGTCGTCAATGGCTCGAAGGCTATGAAGAAGGTCGTCTGGTTGATCTGCCTGCTTGCAAGCTGCGCCGTCCCAGGCCTGGCCCAGCAATCCGGCATGACCGCCGGAAGGGCTTTCACTCAAGATGTTCCGAGGGCAGCGCGCGGCGTCTTCGAGCGGGCCACGCAGATGGCTAAAGCGGGCAAGGGCGACTTGGCCCAGACGCTCTTAAAGGAATCGCTCAAAATATATCCAGACTATTTCGACGCTCATCTGGCGCTCGGCAACGAGCTGTTCAAGGCTGGGCGGCTGGCCGAAGCCATGACGGAGTTTGAGAGAGCGCGCAGTATTAACCCGAGGGACGATCAGGTCTATCTCTCCGTCGGCTTGGTGATGATGCAGCAGAAGAGATACGATCTGGCTGCCTCCGTCTTCGCCGACGCTTCACTTCTCAATCCGGGCGAGCCGCTGCACGCCCTGATGCGCGGCATCGCACTCGTCCGCCAGGCTTCTTCGATCAAGCCGTCGAATGCAAGAAGCTCTGCGGCTGAACGTGATGCTCTCTACAGGAAGGCTGAGGCGGCGTTGGCCCAGGCGTCCGATCTAAGCGGCGGCAAACTGCCGGAGGTCTATCTCTACAGGGCCTTGATCTACGAACAGAGGGGCGAACGCTTGCGCGCCGCCGCCGAGCTTGAGCAATACTTGCAGCTAAATTCCGGTGTCGAGAATGCCGAGACTATTCGTGAGGCGATCAGGAAGCTGCGCGACCCTGCGGCCAGGGCCGGGGCATCTTCGTCCCAGCGCTAGAACTCAAAGACTATCGCTCGACCCCCGGCCCTCACTCCTCAATCGCCGTTTCATCTAACAGGTGCGCTGGCAGACAATCTTGCGCCCCTTCTGCTATGCTGGCCGACAAAGGATTCAGATGAGAGCGGGAATACACAGATGAGTATGCGAGAACTCGTAAGCTTAATCTCACCAGGCTGCCGTGAGCCTTCAACCTGTGAGGCGTGCGGCGAGGCTTTTACTTGCGGAGCGACGCTGGCTGGATGCTGGTGCTCGCAGGTCAAGGTAAGCGAGCGGGTGCGTGCACAACTGCGTGCACGCTATCGACAATGCCTCTGCCGCAAATGTTTGGAAGGATTCGTCGAGGCCGATCAACAGAAAGAGAGCTCAGATGCCCCCGTGTCGATTTGACTAGTCAATCGGCTTTGCCAATCCCTCAAAATCATTGACTCCCGGCTCGATTTATCATAGAAGACAGGTGTTTTAACTATTTCCCCCGAGGTAGTTCCCCCATGAAACATATTCTGGTCGTTGATGACACCGAAGTATGGAGGCGACTTTCCATAAATCTTCTTTCGGAAGCTGGCTACCGTGTGACGGAAGCAGATTCGGGCGAGCGGGCAATCGAGCTGGCCAGCTCGCGTTCGCCCCTCGATCTGGTGATAATGGATTTTGGGATGCCCAGGCTCAACGGGATAGACACGGCCCAGCGTCTGCGCTCAATCTCAGGTTACGAATCCGTGCCGATCATACTGCTGACGGCTGAGGAGTTTCCGGGCGATTGCAATCATCCGCCAGCCCCTTACGTTGATGGCTATGTGGATAAGAAGCACGTCAGCGGCCAACTGTTGGACTGCGTCAAGCAGCATCTGAATGAGGCACGCGGACAGGCTTAGGCGGACGAAGAGCCTTTGGTTTATGCGCTCACGTTGTCGCGGCCACCGGACGCAGGCGCGTGCGCCGCGCGGGCCGATAAATTTTCTTAAAAACGGCCAAAAAACGCGATTTTTTGCAGACTTTAAGCTGTTGTGTGTGATATATGTTGAGGTATAAGTTTTTCGACATCGCTCAATTCATTGGAGGTAGGGACACCACGCTATGGCAACTGCGGCATCAGGCAAGAAACGCATGACCCAATCGGAAGTAGTTAATCACTTCGCCGAAAAATTCGGATTGAAACGCGCGCAGGCGAAAGAGTTTTTCGACGAGCTGGCCAACCTGGCGGGCAGCGAAGTCAAGAATAACGGCGAGTTTGTGCTACCGGGCTTCGGCAAGCTCGTGCGCTCGGAGCGCAAAGCACGCGAAGGGCGCAACCCGGCCACCGGCGAGACCATCCAGATTCCAGCCAAGACCACGCTTAAGTTCCGTGTTGGCAAAGGGATGAAAGATACGGTCTTACCGAAAAAGAAATAACTCGTTTTCCACATCCCACGCTTTACATATACCGGCAGCGCCGCCTGCGTATCCGCCTGCTAAGAGCATGGCCGGGTCGCAAGGCGGCGCTCTCATTATTTTACTCTCCAATCGCTAACGGGGCGGAAAGCTCCTGTCGCCAAACGATGCCTGATCTGACGGTAAATCGTGCGGAGGTAACATCCATGCGACCCGCTGACTACCCCTAAATCTATGGGCGGCAACTCTTTCGCCATAAGCCTGAGCACCCACGAGCACACTAAAAAATTATCTGGCTTTTTCCAAAAGATTCCTCTACAATCTCCTGTTTTGGCAGAGAGACACAAAGCGTTCTATTAGTGGGAAGTAATCTGTAAGTGTGTCCTTCTGTACAAAAACTATTGGGAAATGCAACACTTTTGCATCCCAATTAGGTAGAATGGCATCTAAAATTCTCAGTTTACTAACGGTTCGGAAAGTTCTGCGAGGGGAGATCAAGAACGGGCTTTCCGAATACTTGAAGGAGCTAGAACAGTGACTTTTGACAGGCATCTGCCGCTGGAAGAGCGGCTTCAGAGGATTGACCATATTCAGGCACGCCGTTACTCGAAGTTAACCGGGGCGGCGCTGACCATTGCGACCGAGGGGATAATGCGTCACCTGCGTGCGTGTGACCGGATGGATGTCAATCCAGACACTTCCGCCGTCCGCGAGATTATTGACGACGCTTTGAATGGACGCCGCGTCTTCGCCGAAACCAGCGACGACCGCCGCGCCGCCTGATAGACCTCGCACTTTGTACATATTGAGGCCGTCATCCCTCGGATGGCGGTCTCTTTACGTGCCAAAAATCGAGATTTCCTCAATAAACACGCCTTTCCTCAAGACGGCAGCCAAAATATAGCTCTTAGTGGCGCGAACGCTCGATCTGGTATTGCATGATCGCCAGCAGGCTCAGGGCATCCGTGATTTCGCCTCCGAGCGCCATTCGCAATACTTCCTGAAAGCTTACGCGACGGATATTGAGCTGCTCCGTGCCTTCCGGGTGGTGCTGGCCCTGAGTCAATTCGGTGGCCAGGAACCAGACGGCGAGTTCATCCGAGACGGAATTTGAGAGGTGCGCTCGTCCCATCAACTCCCATTTTGCGGCGCGCAGGCCGGTCTCTTCCTCCAGCTCGCGTTGCGCCGCAAACAGTATATCTTCCCCTTCAGGGCATCCGCCTTCAGGGATTTCCCATGAATAGCGGTCGAGCACGTAGCGGTACTGCCCGACCAGGTAAACCTCATCGTCTTCGATGGGAAGGATTGCGACGGCGATGTTCTTATAATGCACTGCACCGTAGATTCCATGCTCGCCGTCCGGGCGTACGACCTTATCCTCGCGCACGCTGATCCAGTTATTGTCATAGACTCTCTGCGTCGAGATAGTGCGCCATGGATTCTTCGTTTCATCGAACATGATCAGGCTTTTAGTAGGCGTAAGGATTGAAATAGCTGATGCAAAGTAACCTCTATCCTCTGCAAAGCATCTGCTTTGCCCCGCGATCTTCGAGCGGCGGCGGCGCTCGCCTTAGCCCGTCTCTAAATCGAGGGGTTCCGCCTGTTCGGCGAGTGGAGTTTCAGCAAACGTCGATTCGGTCGAGCTATCAGCCTGTCGAAAGACATCAAGCAGGGCCAGGGTGATGGCCAGGACGACCGGCCCAAGCACGATACCCAGCACACCGAAGACCTTCAACCCGCCCAGGACGGAGAAAAAGATAAACAGCTCATGCAGCTTTGTTCTTTCGCCGACCAGCTTCGGTCGCAGGAAATTATCTATCGTCCCGATGACGAGCGTACCCCAGGCGACCAGCACCAGAGCCTTGCCCCAATGCCCTGTCACGGCCAGGTAGATCGCCGCCGGAACCCAGACGATGAAAGCGCCGGCCATCGGAATCATCGAGAGAAAAGCCATAACGACGGCCCACACGATGGCCGAGGGCAATCCGAGCACCCAGAAAGCCAGGCCGCCGAGCGCGCCCTGTATCATGGCGATCACGAGCACCCCGTAAAGGCTTGCGCCGATCACATCGCGCGTGCGGGCAAAGATGGCTTCGCTCTGCGCTCTCTCCAGCGGCAACATTTCCGGCAATGCGCGCATGATCTTATCGCCATCTCGAAAGAGGTAGTACATCGTAAAGATTACGAAAAAGACCTGCACGATGACGCCGACCAGACCGCCGACGAAGCCGAGCGTGCTCCCGGCGATTGTTCCGCTCAGGCCCTTCAAACGATCAAGCAGGAATTGCTCGGAATGCAACTGCTCAAGGTTAATGTACTGGCCCAGCCAGGCGATGTATCGTCCGGTCGCAGGCGAGTTGGGATCAAGCAACGTGGCGGCGCTCGCTTGCAGGTTCTGCACGACTCCCGTTATCTCATTGACGAGGGCGAAGGTGATGAGCGTCAGGGGAAGCAGTATGATGACGATGACGAAGAGGCTCGACAGCAGAGCGCTCGTCGCTTGCCGCCCCGTGCGCGCGACGAGACGGCGATGGACGGGATAGAAAAAGACGACGAGCACGGCGGCCCATGCCAGCACATTCACAAACGGCTGAAGCATCAACCAGCAGAGATAGAGCGCGACCGCAGTTGCGAACAACAAGGCGAGCAATCGCGCCTGAAATTTTCGCTCTCTCATGCTTTGTCCCTTAAGCCAGCCACTTTAACACACCCGTAAAGCTTTTGCGGATTTCCTTGCGACGCAAAACACGGCTCTCCCTCGCCAATAAGTCACCGGTTGACGCCCAAGGCACGTCGCGTGTTAACATCGCAAGGCTTCCAGCAATGCGCTCCCGTAGCTCAGTGGATAGAGCATCTGCCTTCTAAGCAGAGGGTCGCACGTTCGAGTCGTGCCGGGGGCATTATTTATCATTCGTTTTTGGGCGCTCTTGTCAGTGAAGAGTGTCGTTCGGTATGATGTCAGGGCGTTGATTTGAGAGTTTTGCGGCGGCTATAGTTCAGTCGGTTAGAACGCTTGATTGTGGATCAAGAGGTCGTGGGTTCGAGCCCCACTAGCCGCCCCATCACATACGACAAACCCAAGGGCGACCATCATGGTCGCCCTTTCTCTTACCTGTCAAAAGATAAGCTCGCCTTATCTGTTAATGGCCGCGCTCAGCTTGCGCGCGAGGTCTGCGTCGAGGTCTTTGAGAATGTTGTATTGCTCTAGAGCTGCGGCCTTGTTGTCGAGACTGATGAAGGCCAGGCCCAGGCTGTAATAGGCGTCGGCGAAGTCCGGCTTGAGGCGGATCGCCTGCTTGTAGGAGCCGACCGCCTGTTGGAAGATGTCCAGATTGCGATAGGCTTCGCCCAGGCCGTAATGGGCTTCGGCATACGTAGACCTCAGCGCGAGCGCGCGCCTGAGCGGAGCGAGCGATTCGCCGTAGCGCCCCATGAGAAGATACGCATTGCCCAGCCCGAAATGGGCTTCGGGCGTGTTGGGCCTGAGCAGCGTGGCCCCTTTGTAGGCATCAAGCGCATTCTCGTAGTTGCCGCCGTAGAGATAGGAATCCGCCAGCCCGAGCATCGCATCTATGTTGTCAGGGTTGGAGCGCAAAGACTGCTTGTAAGCTTCGACGGCCTCTTTGTAACGGCCTTTGTCGAAATACTTGTCGCCCTGTTCCATATTCTCGTCGGTGGCAACCGGCTCGTTGTCTTCCACCTCGCTTTCGGCTGGCTGCGCTCGTCGCCGCACGGCAGTATTGCCCGAACTCCTTCTCGCCGCGCGTTTGACCGTAGCTGCCCCGGCGCTCCGACTGGCGCTCTGCGTTTGCGTCCCACCGCCGCTGCCGCCGCCACTGCTGCTACTACTGCTTCCGCTGCCAGATCGGCTTCCGCCGCTGGTATTGCCCGAGCCGCCAGTGCCCACCGGACGCCTTTGAGCTTTGACCGCGACCAGGCTCGATGACAGAACCAGCAGCAGCGCTGCTGCCATAAGGATGAGCAAACGTGTGGGCGACATACTTTTCATAGCGACCTCCAAGCGACATCTGCTGTGAACTGAGACGAGGAAATTTGCAGGTGTCTCCACTGATGAAGAACGACAGAGACGATAAAAGACCCGCGCAGAATACAACGAGGCGGAGGCCACAGTAAAGACCCCTCCTGAAAAGTCTTGGCCTCCGGTTCGACGGTTGAGGTAAACTATGGCCGGAATCTCTCTGAATGGACGTGCGAGGTTGGTTGACGGTTCTGCTATAATCGCGCCAAGCTTCAAAGCCGCGCCGCTCCCTTTCTTCCGAGCAGGTCTACGGGATGGCATTCATACTCGACTAAGCATTTAACTCAAGAGGCACGCTCCTGATAATTGCGAAGCATTGAAGAGACAGGAACAGAACCCCCATGAAACACTGCCCCAACTGTTATGCCACTTACGAGGACGACTCTCAAACCTATTGTACTAACGAGGGGACGCGCCTCGTCTTAGGCTCAGCGCCAAGGTCACAGCCGCAGCCGACGATACTCGCTTCAACACAGGGGAGCGGCAATCTCAACTCATCGTCGGAATTCTTCCATTCCGGCGGCGCATCCTCCTCATGGAGCGGCTCATCGCCCTCGTTCGACGGTCAGAAGCCCTGGTCTATCCCGCCCGCCGACAGGGCCGCCGCCCCGCGCAAATCAAATTTCCTGTTGCTGCTTCTTGCAAGCGTGGCCCTGATCGTCGTCGGACTGGTCATCGGCATAATGCTCGCCAATCGCAGCGTCACGACGGCCAGCGAAGCAACGCTTCAACAGCGCACAGCGGCGGAAGCCAAGCCTGAAACGGTGCTCGCGGAATTAAAGGATGCGGAGGGGAAGATCACAGAGGCAAATATCAAGGGCGACAAGACGACGCTCGACCGCATGCTCGCCGACGATTACATAGCCATCGCCGCCGACGGCAAATCCTACAACAAGGCGCAAACGCTGGCCACGACGGAAACCGCCGACTCCGTCACCTCCTGGAGCATTGACGGCGCAAAGCTGCTCAGCTACGGCAAAGATGCGGCCACGCTGACCGGCATCATTACCTTCAAGACGCGCGACATGGTCGAGCGCCAGCAATTCACAGACTCCTTCGTCAAGCGCGACGGTCGCTGGCAAGCCTTCGCCTCGCAGAACACAGTTCTCAAGAATTAACAGGCAGGGACAGGAGCAAGGGATGAGGGCCGCAGGGCGGAGGATGAATAAGAAAAGACGAAAGCTTTCCTTTCATCCCTGCGGCCTTCATCCCTTCTTCTTGATCCTGACAATCTCTGTCCTTCACTGTTAATTCTGCTTCTCTATTCTCCTCCGTACCTGATCTCCATCCAGCGAATCTGAAGACTGGCGAAGGCCAGCACGAGTCCTGTCATAATCAATAGCGCAGGGACGGAGACCCAGGCCGGTGTGGGCTCGGCGACGACGGCGAACGGCCCTTCGGAGAGAGGGAGCGGCATGAGCGATTGAAGGTAATGAATGACGCTCAGCTTTTTAAGCAGGGGCGGCAGCAGAAAGTTGATGAACTCCCAGCCGTAGACGGCGAGGGCAGGGATAATCGGATTACGAAAGAGCAGGCCGATCAGAAGAAAGACCGCGCCGTAGCCAGCGCACGCCAAGGTCGTAATGGCCAGATAGGTTAGCGCGTACTTGAAGCCATGCCCCTCGAAAAGCAGTTTCGTACTCGCGCTGTAGCCCAGCGGCAAGTAGAGCAGTAGAAGCGAAACCAGGGTGGACGAAACGAAAAGGATGAGCGAGGTCAACAGGCCCGATAAGTATTTTCCGATCACCAGCACTTCGCGCCGGACGGGCGAGAGGAAGTAATAGTGCAGGCTCCTGTCCACCACTTCGCCGCGAAAGAGATTCATGAATATCCAGGCGCAGCCGAAGAAGACGACCGTTCTCAGGATCAGTATCTCGAAGATGTTGGCGAACATCATGTTGAGGAAAGCGGGCTCGCCCCGCCCGTCCACGTCGGGCGGAACAAGCGCTATCGCCGAGAATATCAGTAGGGGCAGCAGCGCCAGCAGGTAGATCAAAATCGCGCGCCGTCCCCAGAAATTCTTCCTCACCTCAAGCCTGAGGATGGCCACGACCTGCCGCATCCAGAGAGCCCACGGAAGCCCCTCCGTGCTCTTCGTAACGACGCCTGCGCTGGCCCTGGTGCTCATGACGGGCTGCCTCCCTCCGAACTGATCAGATATTGATAGACGGCGTTAAGATCGTCGTCAACCGGGGCGACCGATTCGACGTTCAAGCTGTTTTCAAGCACGACGCGATTGAGCAGCAGATAGAACTCGTCAGGGTTGCGTGTTTTGACGAAGAGCCCCTGCGCGTCCGCGTGCAGCCTGGCCTCCACGACCGCGCTCTGCTCGAAGACGCGCGCGGCGAGCACCCCTGGTCTGTCGCAGCGTATGAGAATCTGCATCGGGTGCTCGTCCATCTCGTCGCGGACGCCGTGAATATCTCCCTCGGCGACCACGTAACCGTTGTTCAGGAGCACGACCTGGTCGGACATCATATCAACTTCGTGCAGGATATGGCTCGAAATAACCAGGTGCAGCCCCTCTGCGGCCAGGTGACGAAAAAGGTTGATGGTCTCAGCGCGCGCCATCGGGTCGAGCCCGTTTAACGGCTCGTCGAGAATCAGCACGGTGGGCCCATGCGCGATTGACTGGGCCAATCTGATGCGCTGCCTCATCCCCTTGCTGTAGCCAGCCACTTTCCTGTCAGCAGCATCCGTCAGACCGACGCGCTCAAGCGCCCTCACGCTCAGCTCTTCGGCCTCAAGCTGCGCGTAGCCGTGAACGCCCAGAAAAGAGCTGATGAACTGGCGGCCCGTCAAAGCGCCGGGAAAGGAATCGAACTGCGAGCAATAGCCCAGTTTGCGGAAAAGCTGTTCGGGACGGTTGGGCTCTATGCCCAGAACGCTGATGCGACCGCGCGTCGGGCGCAGCAACCCCGTCATCAGATTCATGAGCGTCGTCTTGCCCGAGCCGTTCGGGCCAACGAGGCTGGTGATGCCCGGCGCAATCGTGAGATTGATGCGATTGACGCCGAGAATCTCGCCGTAGAATTTCGAGACATCGTCAAAGACGATCATCTGTGATGAGGATTCGTTCATCCGCGCACCACCTCGTAGGCCCTGACCCTGCGCGCGATCACAAGCAGACAGACCGCCGCGATCATCAGCAGCACGACCCAGTCCATCCAGAGCGGCGGCTCCAACAAGATGCGGTTCACCTCGCGCCCGTTGATCGTGCCCTGTATATGTCCGGTCTGCCGCTCGAAGATGCCGAACAGCGCCGCCCACACGGCCCTCGTCACGGCGCGCAGCGAGAGCAGGTTTCCCCAGCGCGTCAAGAAGATGTTATTGATGACCTCTCCGAAGATGGACGGAATGAAGAAGATGCCGAGCAAAGCGGCGCTCGCCGCCAGCCGCCACTTGACGAGCGCGGAGATGGCCTGCGACAGCAGCGCGAGGATGAGTATCCAGACGACGCTGCCGAGAAAGATCGCGCCCGCCATCCGTAGGTTAGCGGTGAACCATTGAGCGCCACCCAGATAAGACTGGAAAAGGAAGAGGATGAGGCCCGGAATCCACGTAATCACGGAGAGCAGTATGACGACGACGGACATTTTGCCGAGGACGTATTCGGCGCGCGAGAAGGGCCTGCACAGGTAGAGCGGGAGCGCGTTGTTCGACAGATCACGTGAGATGAGCGGTGGGCCCACCAGCAGGTTGAGAAAGAAGCCGAAGAACCCCTGCACGGCGAGGAACGTGTAAAAGAAGGAGGCGTCTATGGGGATGAGATCGCCAATCGTCATTTTCATGATCGCCTTCGCGCTCTCGTTATGCGGCAGGTAAATAATGATGGCCGCGATGAGTGGGTAGATCAAACAGGCCACGAAGAAGGCGAGGAAGAATTTGGATTGAAAGACGCTTTGCAGGGCGTGGCGCGGGATAACGAGGAAACGCGACCAGAGCGGCGTCACCTCGCCCGCGTAGGGCCTGTAGGTGTGCTCATAAACTGCCATTGCCGTCCTCCATCGCCTTCAGGAAGATGTCTTCCAAAGAATCCCGCTTGAAGTTCAGCCGTCGAATCTGCACCTGCTTGTCCGTCGCCAGGCGGTAGAGGTCTGCGATCTCGACGCCGTTCTGCAAGACGAGCTTGATGCGCCGCTCGCCCGCGATGGCGTATTCGCAGCCGGTGCGGGCGATAGCTTCGACGAAGGAGTGGCCGTCGCCGCGTATCTCCATCTCCAAAAATTTCCGGTTGGCCCGGCGCTCCTCTTCCAGATTACAGTTGGCCGCGATGCGCCCGTCCTTCAGGATCAGAATCTCTTCGCAGCACTCTTCGACATCGCGCAGCAGGTGCGAAGAGAGCAGGATGTGCGCCTCGCCGCTCTCGCGTATCTCTCGGATGAGACGAATCATGCGCTGGCGTGTCGGCGGGTCAAGCCCGTTGGTCGGCTCGTCCAAAACGATCAGCTTGGGCCCATGAACGATGGCCTGGGCCAACTTCGCCAACTGCTTCATCCCGAGCGAGTAGGTGTCGAGCGTCCGGTAGCGGGCTTCACCGAGGCCGACGTAAAAGAGCGCCTCGTGCGCCCGTTCGAGCGCGGCTTCCTGGGGCAGACCCGAAAGCTCCGCCATCATACTGACGAAATGGACGCAGGTCATGCGCGCGATGAATGAATCGCGCTCCGGCATATAGCCGATGAGCGCGCGTATGCGTTTGGCGTCTCGTTTGATGTCTTCGCCGAAGATGTGCGCCGTGCCGGTGGAAGGCGGGTGGAATCCGAGGAGGGTATGAATGAGCGTCGTCTTGCCCGCGCCGTTGGGCCCAAGCAGACCGATGGAGCGCCCGGCGAGCGAGCCGCGCAGGTCTTTGAGGATGGGGCGCTTGCCGAACTGCACTCCCAATCCATCGAGGGTGATAACCGGATTCATCTGGAGTCGATTCTCCATCTCTCTCGCTTCAAAGGTCAAGACCAGTTTAAGGGCCGGACGAAGTGGATAGCGTGCGCCATCCGCCTCGCCCGGCACTCGTGTTCGCGGTTATGGCTGGGCCTTCTTCTCTGTCATCGCCTCGTGCATGATGTGCTGGATGGCGAAGGCATTGGGCAGGCCCAACAGGCTGCCCGGGCTCAAACCGAACGGGCCTCCCTCCGTGTTTGACGCGAGCACGATACGGTCGCCCTGCGCGTAGGCATAGGCGAGGGTCGGCGTCGCCGAAGCTCCGAGCGACCTGACGGCCTGCTGCTGTTCCTGCGGCAGGCTCCCGGATTGGGCCATACGCTCGGCCAGCGGCTCGATCAAAGGCGCAAGGTCATGATAGAGGAGCGCGGAGAAATTAGCATTCCCGTCCGACGGCAACTGCGCCGTGAAGCGCGGCGAGCGCAGCAGCGTATAGCCCGATTCACGATAGCGCAGCGCGCGGTCAACCAGCGCCCTGTTCGGCGCGGCCACCAGATAACCGTCCGCGTAGGCGTAGTGAACCTCAAGGCCGAAGTCCACGGACTTGAGCGCGTAGAAGGTGCGCCCGCCCGCTTCCGTACGCTCCCACTGCAAGCCGCGCTTGCCTTCCCCGGCGGCCCGCTGGTTCACTTGCTCGACCACGCGCTCGAAGGTCTGCTGCAAGCGTGTCTGATCGTAGACCTCGAAGATCATTTTCCAGGAAGGCGACGGGAGGATGGGCCCATCAATGGCGAAGGCGAATTCGCCGCCGAGCGGAGCGGCGAAATCGTTGCGAATATTCAAGCCCTGTTTGGCCTCCATCTCCTGTAGGTTTTTACGCAGATCGGGCGACGCCGTCTCGACGAATCCGAGCAGGTCATCCACGAGCGCTGTCGGCTCTTTGACGACGAAGGCGGCCACGACGTTCGCATCCGGCGAGATGTATTGAAGCGCGCCCATGGGCCCAGGCGCGGCGAGCCAGGAAGCGATGCCGCGTCTCTGCTCGTTGAAGGTCAGGCTGGCGCGGCTCTGCGTTTTGCCCTCGGTCTCCCTTTGCTCGACGATGAAATGACGGAGGTCGAGCAGGCCGAGCTTGCGATAGCCCTCGATGCGCGCGGCCTCTTCCTGCGATCTTTCGCCGTTGCGTACGGCGCGAGCGATGATCTTTTCGAGGTCGGCGGCGACGACGAGCCCGGCGCCTTCGCGGTAAATCTCGGCGACGCGTGAATAGAAGGCCGTCCCCACGAAGCTGTTGGCGGAGGGCGAGCTTGCGGTCGCCTGTAGCCTTTGCAACTGCTCAAGCCTGGGAGCGACGGCGAAGAAGTCATTCTGAATCCAGATGAGAATCTCGTGCGGCGCTTTGCCGTCGCTCGGCTGCGAGGCGGCAGTATGCGCGGGGTCGTCAATGATACGCACCGCCGGGCCGTTCTTCACGACGAGATTGAGCGCCTTGATCTTCTGCTCGACGTAAGGACGAAAGCCCGAGGCGTTCTTCAGCTCGCCGAGGACTAGGAAATTGTCCGGCTCGCCCTTCTCGTTCATCTCGGCGGAGGCGACAAGCTCCGCTCCCAGGTATTCGCCGAACTCTCTGATCTGTCCGATCATCTGATCCAGGCCGGGGCCGCCGCGCTCCTTAGACCGCTCGCTCTCCCACCACTGGCGGAGCGCCGGATTCTGGTTGATGCGCTCCTGCATTATCCTGTGCGATTCGCTCAAGCTCACGCTCAGGTTCGGCAGCGCCGCATAGAGCACCGTTCCCTCCGGCAGCAGGTTGAGGAAGCGCGTGGAGTAACGCACTTCGGGGTGGGAGACTTTGCGCTCGACTTCCTGGCGCAGCGATGCCAGCCCAGCCAGCAGCTTGACGTATTTCTCAGACTGGCGACTCCATGCGATCTCTTCCTTGATGGGCACAAGCTCAAGGCTCGCCTGCGTCGTCGTCTGGTCGCCGGGATGAAGCACGCGCTCCTCGCCAGCGTGATTGACATGAACCTCGCCCTCGACGACGGAGACGCGCGAGCCCTTCGTCCCGCTGTTGACGGAGAAGATCGTTCCCGTCACGGAGACTAAAGAATCGGGCGTGGCGACATAGAGATGACGCTGGCGCTGCTTGGCGGCCTGTACGATCACGTTGCCGCGATCAAGGTGAACCGTTACGCCCTGCGAGTTTTCCGAGACGTAGAACTCCGAGCGCTCTTTGGTCTCGACGAGCGAGCCGTCTTCCAGACGCACGACGGCGTAAGCGTCTTTGGCCGTGCGTAACTTCTCGCCCTTCGCCAGCTCTTCGCCCACGGCGAGCGCGCGGCTTTCCGTATCCGAGACTCTATAGACAGCGCCGTTCGCCTCTACAACGGTCGCGCGCGCCTGGCCTGAATTGGAGAAGCGCTGGAAGAGCGTGAAAGCGCCCAGGCCGAATCCGACGACGAGGACGGCGGCAGCGGCCCATCGCCACATAGGATAATGCGCTGTGCCTCTCTGTGCGTCTCCGAGATGAGCCGAGCGGGCAGGAGCGCTAACGCGCGCCGTGCGCGCCTGCTTCAAGGCTTTGCGACAGGAGATGCATTCATGCGTGTGATCTGCGAGCAGTAGAGCGCGCGATTCTGACAACTCGCCGCGTAGATATGCCGGGATAAGCGTCTGGAAATCGGCGCATCCTTCGATCAATGCGGATTGAGACGCTTCCACCTGGTGCGCCCCGGCGCTGTTGGTGCGCTCGGCGTTGATGCGCGCCCAGACGCGCTCCGCCGCGTTATTGACGAGCGCGGAGTCTATCTCTTCGTTTCGCACGCGCTCGGTCGCTCTGTCCAGAACAGCGTCAATCTCATTATTGCTATGCTTCATGGTGTTTCTCCAAATACTGTCCGATCTCTTTGCGCAGGCGTGCGCGTGAGCGATGCAGGATGACGGCGACGACCATCTGCGATGTGCCGAGCATCTCGGCTATCTCACGATTATCGAAGCCCTCGAAGTAGCGCAGGGCGAAAAATTCCGCCGCCCTGGGCCCAAGCCGCGCCACGGCCTGACGAATCAGCAGATTCAGCTCACGATCTGCGTGCAAGGCTTCCGGGCCGCTGGCCGTGCTGGCAATTGTTTCGGACTCTATCTCTTCCAGAGTCAGGGAGGCAGAGGTGCGTCGGCTGCGTAACAGGTCGAGCGAGGCATTGACGGCGGCGCGCACCAGATAGGCCGTCGGGTTCGGAGAGAGATCGTATCCGTCTTTGCGTCGCACGAGGCGAAGAAAGACGGTTTGCAGCACATCCTCCGCGTCCGAGGCGCTGCCCGTCACCCTGTAGGCGGTGCGAAAAATCTGTTCGTGATTGGCTAGAAACAGGCTCTCCAACTCGTCCGGCGGATTGGGGAGCGGTCTCAAATGGGCGGCTGTTGCTGGCACGTCGTTCTCCTTCACGGCGGTCTCTACCTTTATAACGGCGGCCAGTCGGAATTATTAACACTCCCCGGAAAAATATTTTTTCGAGGTCGAAAATATTCGACCGTTTAAGGCTCGATGCATCTTCGAGCCTCTCGAATATGACGGACAGGCTTTCTCGCATTGAGCGTGAAGGCTGCCGCCAGCTTAGCTCAACCGGGCATGATACGTCCGCGCCCGTCTATTTTCCCAGCAGGTGCGGCCCGGGCGGCAAGGGCTCCCTCACCTGATTAAGCTTGAATCGGCCTTGCCCGTGCGGGTCGCCGTCCCATGCCGCACGGGCCCTGATTAAGCCTTGAAGATTCTTCTGTTTGAGCCAATATATTCATTGACGCTAACTTTGGAGGCGCATAAAATACGCGCCCTAAGGAGGACGACTTCCGTGAGCAAAATTAAAGTTCGCGTCAACAGGAAGGGGCCTGAGTCATTGACCAGGCAGATCACAAATCAGCTCACCGGATTGATCAATACTGGGGTGCTCGCAGCCGGTGAGATGCTGCCGAGCGAACGCACGCTGGCGGATTCGCTCGGGGTCGCGCGCAATGTCGTACGCCGCAGCTATGATTACCTGATGTCCGGCGAGTTGGTTGAGGGCCAGGGTCGTCGTGGACGGCGCGTGCGCGGTGCTTCAGCTTCAGGCAGGAGCACAGGAGCAGCAGCAGCAGCAGCGAGCGCTTCGGGCAAGAAGCGCGGCACAGGCAGCAAGGGGTCTAAAAAAAGCTCGTCCGGCAAGGGCAGCGCCAAATCGGGTAAAAGCTCTTCCAAAGGCAGAGGCCGTAAGAGCCGTTAGAGCTGCTCACACGCTCGTCTTATCTTCACGCGCGAACGTACGGCGAGCACTCACTCAAACCACGCATCCGAATTCTGAATGCCACACGACGCCTTAACAGGCTTCTTATCGCCAGGAGAAACCTGGTAAGGCGTTCTACACTAAAACTCACTCGTCGGGTCGCCACTCGGTTGAAAACCTGTCCGTCCCGCAGTATGCTTCTGTGTTTACATTGCGGCTCTTGATTCCGGCAATGATCTCCGAGGAGGTTTCAGTTTAAAACGCATGAGCACTGTTCCCAACAAAGTCATCTATTCAATGGTCGGAGTCGGCAGATATTATGATAAGCGTGCCGTCCTCAAGGACATCTATCTCTCCTACTTCTACGGGGCGAAGATAGGGGTCATCGGCCTCAACGGCTCTGGTAAAAGCTCACTGCTTCGGATACTGGCCGGACGCGATAAAGAGTTCACGGGACAGACGGTGCTCTCTCCCGGCCATACGGTCGGATTCCTTGAGCAGGAGCCAAACCTTGACGAGACGAAGACCGTGCGCGAGATCGTCGAAGAGGGTGTGCAGGGTGTCGTTGACCTGCTCAAAGAGTATGACGCGATCAACGAGAAGTTTTCCGAGCCGATGACGGATGAAGAGATGGCAGCGCTTTTGGAACGACAGGGAACGGTGCAGGAAAAACTCGATGCGGTGGACGCATGGGAGCTGGATTCAAGGCTTGAGATGGCGATGGACGCCCTGCGCTGCCCGCCCGGCGAGACTCCCGTCCGGGTTCTCTCCGGCGGCGAGCGTCGTCGCGTCGCCCTCTGCCGCCTGCTGCTGCAAAAGCCTGACATACTGCTGCTGGACGAGCCGACCAACCATCTCGATGCGGAGTCGGTCGCGTGGCTTGAGCATCATCTACAGCAGTATGCCGGAACGGTCATCGCCGTCACGCACGACCGCTACTTTCTGGACAACGTCGCGGGCTGGATTCTTGAGCTTGATCGCGGGCAGGGCATTCCCTGGCAGGGCAACTATTCATCCTGGCTTGAGCAGAAACGCATACGCTTGCAGCAGGAAGAGAAGACTGAGACCGAGCGGCAGAAGACTCTTGAGCGCGAGCTTGAATGGATCAGGATGTCGCCGAAAGGGCGGCAGGCCAAGAGCAAGGCCCGCATCAACTCCTACGAAGCGCTGCTCAACCAGCAGAGCGAAAGCGGCGCGCAGGATTTGGAGATATACATCCCGCCCGGCCCGCGTCTGGGGCAGGTGGTGATCGAAGCCGACGCCGTGACGAAGGCTTTCGGCGAGCGACTCCTGATCGACTCGATGACGTTCAAGCTTCCGCCGGGCGGAATCGTCGGCGTCATTGGCCCAAACGGCGCGGGCAAAACGACGCTCTTCAGGATGATCTCGGGAGAGGAAGAGCCCGACGCCGGGACGATTCGGAAGGGCGAAACGGTCAAGCTCGCCTACGTCGATCAGAGCCGCGACACGCTTCACGCGGACAAGTCCGTCTGGGAGGAGATTTCCGGCGGACTGGACACCATTGCGCTCGGCCCGCGCCAGGTAAACTCGCGCGCCTATGTCGCACGTTTCAACTTCGGCGGCGCAGACCAGCAGAAAAAGGTCGGCACGCTCTCGGGCGGCGAGCGCAACCGCGTTCATCTCGCCAAGGTTCTCAAAGAGGGCGCTAACGTCCTTCTGCTAGACGAGCCGACCAACGATCTGGACGTAAACACTATGCGTGCGCTTGAAGAAGCGCTGGAGAATTTCGCTGGCTGCGCCGTCGTCATCAGCCACGACCGATGGTTCCTCGACCGCATCGCTACGCACATCCTGGCCTTTGAAGGTGAAAGCCGCGTCGTCTGGTTCGAGGGTAACTATTCGGACTACGAGGCTGACAGAAAGGCGCGCATGGGCTCAGCCGCAGATCAACCGCATCGCATCAAGTATCGCCAGTTAACGCGCCGGTGAACTTTTGTGATAGGGTTGATTAATTCGATTGAAGAGCGATGCCTCGCCGCACGGCTTCCATCGCGCTCCAACCTCGGCACGAGACGCTTAATTCACTTCTCTTCTTTGGAAAGAGAGATTCATGGAGATATATTGCACATATGAGTGATAAGAACGATTTTTTCGATGACATTACCGGCGAAGAGCCGGAAGCGGGCGAGTTTGAAGTCATGTCGGACGAGATGGATGAGGCGGATGAGGACGAGCCCGTGGATATGCGTACGGTCGTGATGGCGAAAGAGGAGATGATCGCGCTCCTCGGCCTAAAGACCTCTGCGCGTGGGGGACTGATCGTGCGCGTCGACCCGCGCGAGAATCAACCGGCGGCGCAGACCTATGACGACCCGGCGGCGGCGAGCAAGTGGTTCAACAGCAGCCTCTCGACCAGCAAGCGCAACGGCTGGCAGGTCATCTACGACGGCGAGCCTCTGTTCGGCTGAGCGCGTCGTCATGCAGGCCCAAGTCTCTATTTCACAGCAACCCTTGGCCGGGCTTACTTTAATTTTCGGAGTCGCATAAGTATGAGTGAACCGTTACGTCAGGAAGAAGCAGGGCTCACGCCCGACGCTTTGATGCAAATAACATTCTCGTTTGCGCCCTCTCGTGTTCTATCGGCGGGCTTGCAGCTAAGAGTCTTCTCGCACATGGCTGGCGGGAAGAAGACGGTCGCGGAGATCGCCGGGGCAGCCGAAGCTTCCGAGCGCGGGATGCGCATGCTGTTGGATGCGCTGGTCGGGCTGGAGCTGCTGTCAAAGCGTGGTGACGCTTATGAGTTGACGCCCTTGTCGGCTCAGTTCCTTGTTCGTGAGAGCGAGGATTACGTGGGCGCGATGATGGAGAACGATATGCTTTGGGAAACGTGGGGGCAGCTCTCCGAAGTCGTTCGCACGGGCCAGCCGCCCAGGCTTATCGAAATGCAGGAGGTGGCCGAGCAGTTCTTCGCCGTCCTCATACGCAGCCTGCACATCATGAACCGCGAGCCCGCACGCCGCGCAGCCGAGGCGCTCGGCGCTGGCGCGTCCGGCAAAGGCTTGCGCGTGGTTGATGTCGCCTGCGGCTCAGGGGTGTGGAGCATAGCGATTGCGGAGGCAGACCCGGAAGCGCGCGTGACGGCTCAGGACTTCCCGGCCATCTTCAACGTGACGCGCGAATACCTGAAGCGTCACGGCGTCGAAGAGCGCTTCGACTTCCTGCCGGGCGACCTCAAGCGGGTCGACTTCGGCGAGAACCGTTTCGACGTGGCCATCCTCGGCAACATCGTTCATTCCGAAGGCGAAGAGTCTTCGCGTGATCTGTTCAAGCGTCTACATCGTGCGTTGCGTGCGGGCGGGCGCATCGTCATCGTCGACATGATTCCGAACGACGAGCGGACGGGGCCGCCCTTCGCCCTCTTCTTCGCGCTCAACATGCTTCTCAATACTGAAGTCGGCGGCACATACACGCTCGCAGAGTATACAGACTGGTTGACCGATGCCGGATTCGCGCGCGTCGAGACCGCGGACATAGGCTCGCACTCTCCTCTCATCATCGCGCATAAAGAATAGGCCGCGCGTGGCCTCAGGCAGCCTGAAGCCGCCGTCCTGTTTCTCAAAGTAGACCGCTTGTGCGCCCCCTGCGCTGCGGTCTACTTTTTGTTGGACTGCGTTCGGTATACCATCTATCGAAATTCTTTCAAGGCTCGGAAGAGCTTACTGTATCGCTACGCATGACAGAATCGAACCAGACTGAGACAGGGGGGTTGCTGGCCGCTTGGCGCTGGTGGCTTCCGCCCGCCTTGCTGGCAATGATACTGGCGCTCGTGTTCGTCGACCCGTTCGCGGGCGATTGGGATGCGCTCGACTACACTGTCCTGGCCATCAACGGCGAGCCGTCTTCGATGATCCTGGGGCGGATGCTTTTCATCTTCACCAACCACGCGCTCTGGTGCCTGGCCCACACTCTCTTCGGTCTGCCGCCCGAACATGCTTACCTGCTTTTCCAATACGCGGTCGTGGCCGAGAGCCCGCTCGCCGTCATCGCATGGTGGCAGCTTGCGCGCGACCTCACAGGCTCGCTGCGCGCGGCGACCATCGCAGCGCTGCTGCTCTCGCTCTCCCCCTTCTACATCATCTACAGCGGGCAGGCGATGACAGAGATTCCATCATTACTGCTGCTCGCCGTCGCGCTCATCGTTCACCTGCGCGGGCTGCGCTCAAGAAGGATTTGGATGGTGTTGTTGGGCGCGGCGCTGCTGGGCCTGGGGGTCAACGTGCGCGAGGGTGTCGCGCTTTATGCTCCGTGGCTGCTCTTCGCGCCGCTGGCCTGCGGGTGGGGGCTGCGTCGGCGCGAGATAACGACGACACTGATCGCCTGTCTCATCTTTATCTTCTGTGCCTTTGGGCCATTCGCGCTCTGGTGGCTGATGGACATAGATCACTACCGCAAGTCATGGCACGGCTGGGTCGAGCTGACACGACAGGAGTCGGCTCGTCATCCCGTCAGGCTCGTCAATATGGGGCGCCTGCTTCATTTCTTCTTCATCACAGCGCCGCTCGCCCTCGTCGCTTTTCCTGTCGCAGCCTTTAAGGAATGGCGGGAGCGTGGGCTCTCTCCACTCTTCCTGCTCGGCTTGATAGGCTTGCTCGCAAACCTCTCATTGATCGTTCACTACAGCGTCGTCCTCAACGGTCGCTACCTACTGACGGGAGCGCCCGCCATGGCCCCGCTCGCCGCAGACTATTTTTTACGCGCGGAGACTGCGAAGCGGAAGCACGCGGGGCGTGCTTTTGTGGCCGTCCTGTCGAGCATCTTTTTTATCGCGGGGATATTCGCGCTCTACTCCTGGCCGGTCGGGAGCGAGTATGTCAGGCAGCGTGCGCTGGCGAAAGATTACGGCGCGCAACTTGCGCTTGTGCCGAGCGATGCCGTGATGATCTCCGGCAGTCAGACTGTGGCCGTCACCTACTGGCGCGGCATAGGCGCGGGACGCTGGGAAGTTATCGGCAGCGGTGGAGCCTGGCCCGGCGAACAACTCCCGCATGTGATCGAGAATTACCTGCGCGAAGGTCGCAGAGTCTTCATCGATGCAGACCCTCGCTGGTGGGCCGACACCGGCTGGCAACTCTCAGAGACTCGCATGCTCCTGCAAATCGAGCCGCTCTTTCGCTTCCGCCGCGTCTCCGACACAATCTACGAAATCAGGCCGCTCGACGATGAGACGGCCAGAGACCAGCCCAACCTGCAAAGACTGCTGCCGATAAAATAGGGGATGAAGAAAGAATCTGACAGGGATGGACAGGGGAAAAGGATGTAGGATGAAAGCGGAGTGATTCAAGTTGAGCTATCTTCGTTTCATCCTTCCGCCTTCATCCCTGCTTTTCTAGTGCGACGCGGGCGAGGGTGGCGATGATTCTTGCTCCGGCGCGAAATGTTCCGCTGAGCGTGCCGGAGACTTTCGATTCGCCGCCCGTACGACAGCGATGGTCAACGGGCAGTTCAAGGATACGCAGGCCTGCGCGCGCCGCGCGCATTTGCATTTCCAGATTCCAGCCGTAAGTCTCTTCGCGCATCCTGAGGCGGTCTAAAGACTCGCGGCGAATCGCGCGAAACGGGCACATGTCCGTGTACCTGACTCCGTAGAGCATCCGCAGCAAAAGTCCCGCGACGCGCCCGGCGAAGACTTGCTGAAAATTCATGCTGCCCGGCTCGCGCTTGCCACGCGTGCGCGAGCCGATGACGAAATCATGGGTTCCGGCTTTGATGGGCTCAACCAGTCTGGACATCAACTCGGGACAATCGCTGCCGTCGCCGTCAAGGAATACGACTATCGCGCAATCAGGAGCGAGCGAGCGCACACCCGCATGACACGCGCGTCCATAGCCTCTGCGCGGCTCGTTGACGACGCGCGCTCCCGCCTCGCTCGCGCGCTGCGCCGTCCGGTCGTCGCTGCCGTTATCGACCACGATCACTTCCGACGCAACATCGCGCGGAATTGACCGGACGACTTCTGCGATGCACGCTTCTTCGTTAAGAGCCGGAATGATAACGGAAACGCCGGGGGTAAGCGGCGATGTGTGCTCGCCGGAATGAGCTTTCATCTGAGACCTTCGCTTTGGAGTGCGGATGCTGACGGTGTGCCGGATTGTCGCTTCCCTGCTTCGACGCGCCCGCGCCAGAGCGAAAGCGCGCACAGGAGCGCGAACGGAGCATACAGCAACGCGTTGACGATTAAAGATTGACCGGCGCTCTCTCCGAACCAGAACAGGTAAAGGACAAAACCGCTCGCCGTCAAGGCGAAGACAGGCGCGGACGGGAAGAAGCATAAGAAAGGGATGAGCCATGTGAAGTACCAGTCATAGCGCGGCGAGAGCAGGAGGGTGAAGGCCGCGGCCAGCATGAATGCGCTGCTTACGTCAGCTTTGCCGGAATCCGACCGCTTGAACAGGGCCCAGGCGGCGAGAGCTGCAAGCAAGAGCCCGGCGAAGATCATATAGGCCGCGTTCGGCACATTGGATTCTCCGAACAGGCGGCGCGCGAGCCCCAGTAGAAAAAACCTGCTGCCGCTGTTCAACCCCTCCTCCTGCGTGTACCCGGGCAGATATCCGAGCACGTCCTTCAGGCCCACGCTCAGATAAGGCAGGTAGGCCGCCGCGATAGTGAGCGCGAAGGCCGCAGGCATACGCCAGCCCCAGCGCTTATACAAAGCCGGGAAGAGTGCCAGCGGGATGAGCTTGATCAAGACGGCGCACGCGAGGGCGACCCCGACCGCCGTCTCACGTTTGCGATGATGGGCCAACAGGGCAATGCAGACGAAAGCGATGGCGATAGCGTCAACGTGGCCGCTGCCCGCAAACTCCCAGACGACGAGCGGATGCCAGGCGTAGATCAAGATGCGTTGAAGCGGCAGGCCCATGGAGGCGAGCAGGCCCAGCAGGGCGAGCATCGTCAACGCCTCGAACCCGACCATCGTTGCCTTCATCCATATGACAGACTCGCTGACTCGCGTCGTCCCGAAATAAATCGCCTGGGCCAACGGCGGGTAGATTGTGCGGGCAAACTCGCGGCGGTTAATCTTCGGATAGATGGCATCGTCGCGCAGCGGCTTCAAATGCTCGTCCGCCGGAACGTACCTGTAAGGATTGATGCCTGCGGCCTGGACGCGCCCGTCCCAGACGTAGCGATAGATGTCATCGGAGAGGAAGGGCGGCGTGTAGAGAACGCTCAGGCGAAAGAGCGCGGCGAAGACGACGATGACGATCAAGGTCGAGTGTGATGAGCGGCCAGAGCGCGCGACGGCCCAGGCGGCTATGAGGTAGAGCGCCGATTGGGCCAATGCGAGGCGTATGAACCAGAAGATGTCATAAGCGCTGCGGGCCACAAGGCCGCGCTCGTACATCGCACGCAGCGCAATGCCTATCAGCAAGAGCAACAGGTTCGTCCAGCTCAGAATCCCGCTCTTGCCGAGCGCGTGCCACAATCTTTTCATACGGCGGCCTCTGTCGGCGCCCCCTCGGTCGGCCAGATACGCCTGCGTCCCTCCGCATCCATTAGTTGGCCCAGGAAACGGCGCGTATGCGCCGCCTCATACCCGGCGAGGCCTTTTCGAGCGGCGTCCACAGTGTCCTCTGGAAACAGCTCGCCGCAGAGACGAGCGAGCGATGCGCCGTCGTCCACGTCATACCATGACGGCAGCATAGAGACCTCAAGACCTATCTCGGCGGCGCGCTCAACGGTCTCATCGAGCACTCGATCTGTGCTCCATGTAATCTCTTCAAAAAGGCGACGATGCGCGCGCTTGAGGCCGATGAGATAGTAGCCTCCGTCATCGGATGGGCCCAGAACGACGCGATCACCCGGACGGGCGAGCGCACGGACGGCTTCTACTAGCACAGAGCGCGGCAGTGTCGGGCTGTCGGAATCAATCAGGCACAAAGACTCATAGCCGAGCGCCAGTAAATCTTCAGCCGCGTGATAGAGCCTTTCGCCGAAAGATTCGCCGCGCTGAACCACCAGGCTGAATCCTTCGCTGAGCAGATTGTCGAAAGCACGCTCAGCGCCCGAGGGCGTGTAGACGGCGATGCCCTCAGCCGCTTCAACCGAAGCGACGCCCGCGATGTTCGACGCCGTGTCACGCAGAAAGCAGATGCTCAGCGCGGCGGCCTCGCTGTGCGTGAGCGGAGGCACGAGCCGCGTCTTGACCGCGCCCGCGCGCGGCGCTTTCGTCATGATGGCGAGCGCGCAAACGTCGCGCACCCTGGGCGTTGGTGACGGTTCGAGAACCGGGTAGGCAGTTTCCATCCCTGTTTAATCGCCTTCGCCGGAGCGAGCCTGCGCAGCCGTCTTATGAACGATGCCCTTGGCGCGCAGGATAGACTCCGCCTCGGCGAAGTAATCACGCACGTCTGATTGGGCGCGAATCCAATCCAGATAACGGCCGATGCCCGTCTCCAAATCCACCTGCGGCGCGTAGCCCGCTGCGCTTATGCGCGTCGTGTCGGAAGTCAGGTGGCGCATCTCACCCGGGCGAAACTCGCCTTGGGCGATGGGCGCGATATGTATGTCCAGAGCCTCGGAGATCAGTTGGGCCACGCGGCGGATTGTGACCGCCTGGCCGCTTCCGACATTGACGGGCAGGCCGTCAAGCTCAGTGGTTGTCGCTGCCAGCAGGTTGGCGCGCGCTATATCTTCGACGTAAGAGAAGTCGCGCGTCTGCTCGCCGTCCTCGTAAAGCACCGGCGGCTGGTTGTTCAAGAGGCGCGTGCAGAAGATGGCGATCACGCCCGTGTAAGGATTGAAGATGGACTGGCGCGGGCCGTAGGTGCAAGAGTAACGCAGCGCGACGGTCGGGATGCCCGTCTGCCGTCCCCAGGTCAGGACGAGTCGTTCCTGGTCAACCTTCGTGATGGCGTAGACGGTCTCGCCGCCGATGGGAGCGTGCTCGGGTGTCGGCGCTTGCGCGGTCTCTGCGCCGCAGTGCGGGCAGTGAACATTAAAATCGCCAGCGCTCAGCTGCTCGACCGGCCTGACCGGAGGGAAGACCAGCCCATGCTCCGCGCAGCGTGCCGCGCCCTCGCTGTAGACCGCCTGAGAAGAAGCGACGATCACTTTTTTGACGGGCAGATTCTCGTCCCGAATGACCTCAAGCATCTGCGCCGTGGCGAAGCTGTTGACGGCGACATACTTGCCCATCTCAGGCATGTAGCCGCCGTAGGCCGCCTGGTGAAAGACCACATCTATATCCTTCAGGGCTGCCGCGACCGTTGCGCGCTCGCGCACGTCGCCCTCGACAAACTCCGCGCCTGCCGCGACCCAGGACGGCTTGCCGCGCCTGTGCGTCTGCGGCTCAAGGTTATCCAGAATCCGTACGGCCCAGCCTTCTCTAATGAGCAAGTCCGCGACGTGCGAGCCGATCAACCCGGCCCCGCCCGTCACCAGCGCACGTCTTTTTCCATTCGACCTAACGGACAAAACAGTGTCTCCCCTACCCGCTTCGGTTTTCAGACTGATCCCGTACCAATACTCTCGAACACCATACCTCTACGGGGCAAGCGATGACGATATTGAGCATCAATCAAGCGCCCGGATACGAGCATCAGTTCTTACTTGAGATAGATTCGTAATGTACAACGACGGCCCTCGGATTGCCAAAGCAGAAATTAACAGGGATCGGCAGGATGAAAACTGAAAGCGGGACAAGAACTAGAATCAGGGTTGAAATCAAAAGCAAAGCTGCCTGAATCTATCTTTTGCTTCTTCTGCATCCTGGCTATCCTGTCCATCCCTGTTAATTCTTCGCTTTGCGATTCGGGCCGCTAAAGCGTGCGCAAGTTTTGTTGTCTTGGTAATATTGTCGGCGTCAGGATTTCGGATAGCCGAGGTAGCAGGCCGACGCCGGCCCATCAACCTTTTTATTTCTCTTCCGACATTTAAGATGCACATGCGAGATCAGTATTCCTTTACTGATCGGAAAGTAGACGTGCTCGCCCACTTTCAAGAGGGGTACAGGATGTACAAGAACCTCGTCGAGCGGCTGATCAATAGCAGCGTTGACGGCATTCTCGCTTTCGATCATGAATGCCGCTACACGCTCTGGAATCCGGCGATGGAACGGCTCTCCGGGATAAGCCGCGAGGATGTGCTCGGCAAATGCGCCTTCGAGGTCTTCCCTTTCCTGAGAGAGACGGGGGAAGATCAATACTTCTACCAGGCCCTCGCGGGACAGCATGTGACGACCAGCGAGAGAGCCTTCGTCATTCCGCAAACGGGGCGAGAGGGGTTCTTCGAGGGGCGCTATTCTCCCCTCCAAAACGAGGACGGCGAGATCGTCGGCGGCCTCGGCATCATCCGCGACATCACCGACCGCAAGCGCGCAGAGCAAGAGCGTGCTTTACTGCTTCAGGAGCAGACGGCCCGTCGTGAAGCCGAAGCCGCCGAGCGCCGCTTTCTCGAAGAGCTGCATGAATCCGAGAAGCGCTTTCGTCAACTGGCCGAAAATATAGACGAGGTATTCTGGCTCACAGACCCCAAAACTTCTCAGCTCATCTACATCAGCCCGGCTTACGAAAAGATTTGGGGGCGCTCGCTCGACAGCCTCTACAGTGATCGTCGCTCTTTCACCGAAGCCATCCACCCGGATGATCGCCCGCGCATCCTGGCCGCTCTTTCACAGCCGATTCAAGGCCCGTACAACCAGGAGTATCGAGTCGTGCGGCCCGACGGCACGATTCGCTGGGTGTGGGCCCGCGCCTTTCCGATTCGTGATGAAACGGGCGAAGTCACGCGCATCGCCGGTATCGCCGACGACATCACCGAGCGCAAGATGATCGAGGCCGATATACGCGAACAGCGCGAGGTGGTCGAGACAGTCAACCATATCGGCCAGATTCTCTCAGCAGAGCTTGATCTCCAAAGACTCGTGCAGGCGGTGACGGATGCGGCCACGGAGCTGACGGGCGCGCATTTCGGCTCCTTCTTCTATAACGTCCTGGATGAGCGCGGCGCATCCTATATGCTCTATACGCTCTCGGGCGTCCCGCGCGAAGCGTTCGCGCATTTCCCCATGCCGCGCGCCACAGACCTCTTTGGGCCGACCTTTCGCGGCGAAGGCATCCTGCGCATTGACGATGTCAAGCTCGATCCGCGCTACGGCAAAAACTCTCCTTACTACGGAATGCCTCCCGGCCACCTGCCCGTGACCAGCTACCTCGCCGTGCCTGTCGTCTCGCGCTCGGGCGAAGTGATCGGCGGACTCTTCTTCGGCCATCCAGAGGCGGGTATGTTTTCCGAATACTCGCAGCGCATCGTCAAGGGGCTCGCCGCCCAGGCAGCCATCGCCATGGATAACGCTCGGCTTTACGAGACGGCGCGGCGCGAGCGTGCTCTGCTGGAAGCGAGCGAAGAGCGTTATCGCTCTCTGGCCGACGCCATGCCGCAGATCGTCTGGACGGCGCGGCCAGATGGTTATCTGGACTACTACAATCGCCGCTGGTTTGAGTATACGGGCTTCACCGAAGAGGAGAGCCTGGCCGAAGAGGGATGGACGCGCGTGCTGCATCCTGATGATGTCGAGCGCTGCCGCCGGCGCTGGTACGGTTGCGTTCGCACGGGCGAGGAATACAAGATCGAATATCGCTTCAGGCGTGCTTCTGATGGAGCCTATCGCTGGCATCTGGGCCGCGCTCTTCCCATGCGTGACCAGGACGAACGAATCGTCAAATGGTTCGGGACGAGCACGGATATAGATGACCAGAAGCGTGCCGAAGAGTCCCTTCGTTTCATCCTCGAAGCGAGCGAGATACTTTCCGAGTCGCTCGATTACGAATCTACCCTTTCGAGCGTGGCGCGGCTGGCCGTGCCGCAACTGGCCGACTGGTGCGCCGTTGATATGCTCGAACATGGCCAGACCTTCCGCAGGCTTGCCGTGGCCCATACCGATCCGGCGAAGATAGAGCTGGCGATGGAATTGGAGCGTCTGTACCCGACGGACATGAACGCTGCGCACGGACTGCCGAAAGTCCTTCGCACGGGCAAACCTGAATTGATGTCGGAGATCCCGGAGGAGATGCTGAACGAAGCGGCGCGCGACGCAGAGCACCTGGCCGCCATTCGCGTGCTCGGTCTGAAGTCTTACATGGTCGTGCCGCTGATCGCGCGCGGGCGCACGCTGGGCGCGATCACGTTCGTGACGGCTGAATCGGGACGCCATTACACGGAGACAGACCTCTCGTATGCCGAAGACCTGGCGCGGCGCGCGGCGCTCGCCGTTGACAACGCGCGGCTCTACAGTGAAGCGCAGGAAGCCAATCGCACCAAGGATGAGTTTCTCGCCACCGTCTCGCATGAGTTGCGCACGCCTTTGACGGCTGTGCTCGGGTGGGCGCGCATACTCCGCTCGGGCGGTATTGATGAAGCGACCGCGCTGCGCGCTCTTGAGACAATTGAGCGCAACGCACGGTCGCAGGCGCAGCTCGTCGAAGACCTGCTCGATGTCTCGCGCATCATCACTGGCAAGCTGCGGCTGGATGTCCGGCCCGTCGAGCTTAAATCGGTGATTGACCTCTCTATCGAAGCCATACGTCCCGCCGCCGAGGCCAAAGGCGTGCGTCTTCAGGTCGTGCTCGACCCGATGGCTGGGCCCATCTCCGGCGACCCCGACCGCTTGCAGCAGGTCGTCTGGAATCTGCTCTCGAATGCCGTCAAGTTCACGCCCAGGGACGGGCGCGTGCAGGTGCGCCTCGAACGCATTCGCTCGCACGTAGAGATTACCGTCGAAGATACCGGTGCGGGAATCGAGCCGGAGTTTCTGCCCTTCGTCTTCGAGCGCTTTCGACAGGCTGACGGGACGAGCACGCGTCAGTATGGCGGGCTCGGGCTGGGCCTGGCGATTGTGCGTCATCTGGTCGAGCTGCACGGCGGCAGCGTGCGCGCCGAAAGCCACGGCGAGAATCAGGGCGCGACCTTCACGGTGGAATTGCCGCTCATGGCCGTTCAGGTCGAGAGCGATGCTCAGGAGCGCGTCGTGCATCCGGCGGCTGAGACTTTCGCCGCCTTCGATGCCGGGAGAATGCTTGACGGTTTAAGGGTGCTCGTCGTTGACGACGAGGAGGATGCGCGCGAGCTGATCTCGACAATACTTGAACAACGTGGAGCGCAGGTGATGAGCGTGCCTTCGGCCTGCGAGGCGCTTGAATCTCTGCCGCGTCTTCAGCCCGATGTCATCATCAGCGATATAGAGATGCCCAATGAGGACGGCTATACGTTAATCAAAAAGATACGAGAGCTTGACCCGGCGGAGGGTGGACGCACGCCCGCCGCCGCGCTCACCGCCTACGCCCGCACAGAAGATCGCATGCGCGCGCTCATGGCAGGCTTCCAGATTCATCTCCCCAAGCCGGTCGAGCCCGGAGAGCTGATCGCCGTCGTCGCCAATCTTGCCGGACGCACCGGCATCCTCATCTCAGATCGCAGCACAGGCTCAAACGGCTATCAGTAGTTAACGGGCGATAGGTGTTGCGCCCATAAAATATCTTCCAGCGGATTACAGAAAATCGAGTGCTGAGCTTGAGGGCGAGAAACACTCTCTCGCCACACTAGCAACCAACGCCCGCATGCCTGCCTGTTCCCTCGAAAATTTTTGTTTCACCGATGAAATTTTGTTCCATTACCGCCTGAAACGTGATATAGTCCCCGCATCTTGAGCCAGGCACGCCTCCGAGCCAGAGAGTGAGAGAGCGTGTCGGGTGCAGAATTTTCAGTTCGAGTAAATCCCTCAGGCGAGTGAAGGCCATAACCGGCTAAAAAGGAAAGGAACTATGACAAATACAACGAGACCGAAGGTGAATCCGCTCAGCCGCCGTCCGCGTCAGCAGCGGCTGGTGATGGCTGTGCGCGGCGGAGCCGGAACAGGCAAGAGCCACTTCATACGCAGCATGTCGGAGGCCGGAATCGGTCGCCTCTGTATCTTTGACGTGGAACGCAAAGCGCGACTGCTCAAGGGAGTGGGCACGCAGTTCGACGCCCTTGAGATTCATCACCCGGACGAGCTGCCGGAATTCATAGACTGGGCCCTCTCGGGCGAGGGGCGCGATCAGAACTACGACTGCTTTGCGCTTGATTCGTGGGCGGCATATTTTAGTGCCAAGCACAGCGAAGTGGTCGCGGCGGTGAGAGAGAGGACGGGCGACCCGTTGGCCCAGCCGAGTGCGGAAGAGCTCGCAGCCGACCAGATGATCTTGCAGGGGGTCCTGAGACGCCTCTGCATGGAGAGCGGCAAATCCGTCGTCATCGTTGATCAGATTCCGGCGAGAGGCAAAGAGGCGAAGGAGGATAACGAGGTCGGACGTGTGCTGCCGATGACGGCAAGCGGCCTTGAATACTTCGTCGACATCATGGTTGAAGTCTCTTTGCAGGAGCGCGAGGGCGAGATCGTGCGCGTCTTCCAGGTCGTCAAGAGCAACAGCCAGGCTTTTGAGGTCGGCCTGGAATTGATCGGCGACGTGACGTTCAAGGATTTTCTGGATCACATGAAGCGCGAGGCCGGGACAGAGCTGCCGATGGAATCGCCCAAGCCTTCGCCTGTGCCGGAGATGCTGGAAGAGAAGCCCTCCACGCTCAGCCTCGTCCCGCCGCCGATGACGGTTCAGGAACTGATCGCCAAGGCCGAACAGAACGGCTTCAAGGTCGCGGACATCGTGACCGGAGCCAAGCTCTATCACAGCCAGCCCAACATCTACAGGCTGACTCCCGAGCAGATCGCAGACCTCGACCGCCGTATGACGGCGCGTCTCGAAAAGCTCAACGCGACCGGCCAGGCGAAGCGCGAAAGCGCCGCTGGCGAAACCACAACAAAGGCTCAGCCCGCTCGCAACCTCAAACGAGCCTGAACGAAAGGCGGAAGGATGAAAGGAAAGCTGCTCTATCTTGAATGCTTTCCTTCATCCTTCCGCCTTCATCCTTTCCCTTCTTACCATCCCCGCTGAATTTGCCAGCGATCTACTACGTGGCCGTCTACGAGCACGTTGTAGAATGCGTGCTGGGCTGCGGTCAGGCAGGAGTGGTTGACGAGCACGCGCAGGCGCGTTCCGACCTTCAAACGATCAAGCGTGCTCTCTTCCTCGACGCTGATTTCGCCGTGCTCCTGTGAAAGAGCGTTGACACGCAGGCCCAGGTGATTCCCTTCCATATCCAGCACCTGCCCGTAGCCGCTCGAAGAATCCAGCTCTACGGCTCCGCGATCTTTCGAGAGCGCAATCGCCCCGGCATCTATGACGACCTTGCGGCGTGTGCGGTCGCGGTGCACGACCGACGCCAGCACGCTCAGCGCGCAGTCGTCCAGATCGCAACTCCCGATGGCCGTCTGAAACAGATCGAAGAAGATGTAGTTGCCGGGACGCGCTTCGTCAATTCCCTGCAAGTGATCGATGCTGGTGATGGTCGGCGTCGAGCCGATGCTGATGGTGGGCACAGGCAGGCCCAAATCTCTAAGCCTGGCGGCGAAGTCCTTCATCAGGTCGCGCTCATGTCGCGCCACGCCGAGCACCTCTTCCCTTGAGCGGCAATGATAGGAATGGCCCGCGTGCGTCAGGATACCTGCGAAATTGAGGTTGGACGAATCATTGATGCGGCGCGGGATTTCAAGCGCTTCGGGAGCGGACGGCTCGACACCGCAGCGATGATAGCCGCAATCAACTTTCAGGAAGATGTCGAGGCGAGCTCCGGCGAGACGCGCCGCGTCGTCGAGCAGCGGCGGAATCTCCGCATCGTCCGTGATCAGCGCCAGCCGCTCGCAGTCTCCAGCCAGCCGAATCGCTTCATCGAATTTGCCCGGCTCTATCGGCACGGCATACGTGATGTCCGTAAAACCGTGCGCGATGAATGCGCGAGCTTCGGCCAGGGTCGAAACCGTCAGCGCGCCGTCGTGGCCCTCTGTCTGTATACGCGCGACTTCGACGCACTTGTGCGTCTTGACGTGCGGTCGAAGCTTTGCTCCGAGGGCGCGTACGCGTGCTCCGATCTTCAAAGCATTACGCTTCACTCGCTCGACATCTAGGAGCAGGCCGGGAGTTTTCAATTCGTCAAGTTTCGTCATCATCGTCAAAGGTCTGATCGCCCTCCTCCTAGCTTCTCAAGCTTTATCAACCGGACATTACCCTAATCTTGATGACAAGCAAAGAGGTGTACTGAGGTGCGACCGAAATGCCCGGCTTGACAGCGCTGGGCGGGCGGCATAGAGTCCACTGTGTTCCATCATCGCCGCTCAGAACCGGCAGCCCCTGTTGAAAAGTATAATCAAACGGGGCCGCTCCATCTGAAGCTACTATCACAACAATTGAGCCTTGGCCTTCACGGAGTAAAGACCGATGCCTGACGAGCAAAAAACAGCGAGCAATTCTCAGACCTACGTGGCCGATGCGGATAATTTTTCCTTTGAGACCATCGAGCAGGAGAATGGTCAGGCGACCGTCATCCGTTTTCGCATGGAAGATCCGCGCTACCAGGCGGGCGATGTCGTGGTCGTGCTCTCCGGCAGCGACATACATTTTCACGGCATGATCGGTAGCCTTGCCGACGGCTGGGCGACGGCCTCTGATCGTCGCGGCTCATTGCTGCCCGCGACGGTTCAATAGCGAGTCCCCTGCAAAGCCCTCACCATTCGGCGGGAAGGAAAGGGGACGCTCACGGCCCACAGCTCAACTCGTCCGCCGCGCAGGTGCTTTCTGCATATGCATGGCTAGCGGAGACAAGAGCCAATGTCGGAAACTTTGAGAGGCAAAGCATCGATACCTTTCAGCCTATCAATGCCCGGCGCGACGAGCGACAAAGCGCTGCTCGAAGGCCGCACGCGCGACATGAGGGCCACCGGGCTCTCGCTCATTGTGCCGGACATTCGCATCGGTGAAGAGGAACTGGTGGGCGAAGACCGCACGCTGAAGATAGTGCTTGCGCTTCCGACAGGGCCGGTCGAGATGCAGGTCGAGCCTGTCAGGTATGAGCGTCTCGCGGCAGAAGAGATGGAACCGGGCTACCTGATCGGCGTGCGTATCAAGGAGATCAGCGACGAGGACTGCCTTCGCTTCGTCAAATATCTTCGCGCGCTGCGTTAAAGGTAAATCCCTAACGGCAGCCCGCGCCGTGGCCGTTCCCTTAAATTTCACAGCCAAACCGCGCGGCGATAAATTCTTCCGCCTGGGTGTGCAGCGCGTGCGCGAAAATGTTATTCTTATGGCCCGGAGTGATTCCAAAGCGGCGGGCGCCAGATTCCTGACGCGACCAGAACGAACCCGCCTCTGATTGTTTCTCCGGCGAACCGAAACCTTCCCCGTTGGCTCCCTTACATTTGCGGAGGCTCTCATGAGACGCGCTTATTGTCTGGTGTTTCCCATCCTTTTCCTTCTCGCCGCGACGACCTACGGGCAGGAGCTTCGTTCTGCCAAAGACTACGTCAAGCGCGGCATCTCACGCTTCAGCAAGGGCGACATAGACGGGGCCATCGCCGACCACAACAGGGCGCTCGCGCTCAACCCCCGCCTGGCCGAAGCCCATTTCAATCGCGGCAAGGCTCTGCGCGCGAAGGGCGACCTCGACGGGGCCATCAGCGACTACGAGAAGGCCATAGAGATTGACCCGCGCACCGCCAACAACAATCGAGACATCTCGCAGGCATATATCAATCGCGGCTTCATCAGGTCTAACCAGCTGGACCTTGACGCGGCCATCAACGATTACGATAAGGCGATCAAGTTCAACGCCAGGGATTCGGACGCCTACTTCAAGCGCGGGCGGGCCTTGTTGATTAAGGGCGACCTGGAAGGCGCCATGGCCGATTTCAACCGCAGCATCATGATTGATCCGAACAATCCCCTCTATTATGCCGAGCGCGGGTTGGCATGGGTGCATCGCGGCAATGACGAGGAGGCGGAGAAGGATTTTAACCGCAGCATTCGCTTGAACGGCGATACGAAGCTTTTCCTTGAGCTGCATATCATCGAGCTTGAGATTCAGATCAGGGAGATGAAGAGACGCCAGGCAGCCGTCCAGCAGAGAATCGCTTAAGCTTGATGCCCGCCGTTTCGCCTGGTCAGGCTGGCGATCAGCTTTGTCAGTTTGGCCAACTCGGCGGGCTTGGCCAGATGCTCTTGATAGCCTGCCGAGAGGGCGCGGCTGCGATCCTCTTCGCCGACGTAAGCCGTCAGCGCCACTGCGGGCAAGCTCGCTCCATCCTCCCGCTCCCGCTCCAAAGCCCGCACTCTACGAATCAGATCATAACCGTCTTCGCCCGGCATCCCGATGTCTGACACCATCACATCCGGTTTCAATTCTTCCAGCACGCTCATGGCCTCGACGGCTGACGATGCCGTGGTGACGCGCGCTCCGCATTGTTCGAGCACTTTGCGCAGAAGATCACGCGCGTCTTCATCGTTATCGACGACTAGGACGCGTATGCCCTGAAGCTGCGCGTCCGAGTGCGCGGCCTCTTCCCTGGACTGGTAGGCGACAACCTCAAGGTCTTCCTCCTGTCGAAGGGCTCTCACAGGCAAGTCCAAAGTGAAGGTCGCGCCGCGCCCTTCTCCCTCGCTTTCGGCGCGGACGCTGCCGCCGTGCATCTCGACCAGATGACGCACAATCGCCAGGCCCAGCCCGAGCCCGCTGTGCGCCCTGGTGCTCGTGCTGTCGGCCTGGCGAAAGCGGTCGAAGACGAAGGGCAGGAACTCCGCGCTGATGCCCTGGCCCGTATCGCTCACGCTGATCTGCGTGTGCGAGTTCGCGCGCTTGAGGCCGATAGTGATGCGCCCCTCCTTCGGAGTGAACTTGACGGCGTTCGAGAGCAGGTTCCAGATGACCTGCTGTAGACGATTGGCGTCGCCCCAGATCACGCTCGCGTTCGCCTCGATTTTCTTCTCGATCCGAATCTGCTTCGCCTCGGCTGCCGGGTGTATGGCGGCGATGGCGGCATCGATCACCCCCTTGAGATCGAAGGGGCGCACCTCCAGTCCCAGCTTCCCGGTAATGATGCGCGAGACATCCAGTATGTCTTCGATCAACTGCGCCTGCACGTTGGCGTTGCGCTCGATGGTTTCCAGCGCTTGAGCGCGCATGGTCTCGTCGAGCTTGCCCGAGCGCAAGAGGCTGAGCCAGCCGAGCACAGCCGTCAAAGGCGTGCGCAGCTCATGCGAGAGCGTCGCCAGGAACTCGTCCTTGAGGCGATTGGAGGATTCGGCGCTTGAGCGAGCGCTGCTCTCGAGCTCGAAGAGCCGCACGTTTTCAATCGCCACCGCCGCCAGGTTAGCCGCCATCCGCATCGCCGCGACATGCTCTTTCTTGTATGCCGCCAGCTCATAGCTCTGAACCTCTATGGTTCCAACGATACGGCCCATCACTGCCATCGGCGCGGCCATCGAAGATTGCGGAAGCCTTCCGTTATCCACGCCGACCTTGACGCTCGGATGGCCGCGCGTCGCCGCCAGATAATCATCCGTAATGATGATCTCTCCGGTTCTGACGGCGCGACTGTTCGGGCCGTCGCTCGTGACGGGCATCGGAGGCAGGCTCGACACGTCAACCTCCTCGCCGTCACCCCAGGCGTAAGCAGCCGTCCTGACATTTCGTTTGGCGTCGTAGAGGGCGATAAAGATACCGATGCAGGGCATGGAGGCGCGCGTGAAATCGAGCAGCGCGCGATAGATTGTGGACAGATCGCGCGCCGTTCCGAGCGCCTGGGCCAAAGGGTTCAGCCGTTCCAGCAAACTTTCATATTCCGTGATCGCGCGTTTCTCGGCTGCGCGGAGCGCTTCGGCTGCGCGCTCGCGCTCGGTCAGGTCGGCTGAGACGCCGACGACGCCGACTATTTTTTCGTTATCATAGATAGGCGTATCCGTAATGAGCGCCGTGAAGGTCCGACCATCGCGCCGCCGAACCTGTAACTCGCCGGACCAGCTCTTACCAGCCCTCAGGCTGGACATGATCTCTGCGGCCTGATTCTGTGCGCCCGCCGACGGAGTGATGTCGATGATGTTACGCCCGACGGCTTCCGAGGCGGGCCAGCCATAGAGCTTTTCGGCGAACCGATTCCAGTAGATGATGATTCCCTGCAAGTCTGTGGCGATCACTGCCTGCTCGACCGTATCCAGAAGGTGGGCCTGAAAACGGATCGTCTCTTCGACCTTCTGCCGCTCTATGATCTGCCGCTCCAACTCCGCCTGACGCTCGCGCGCGGTTTGAGCGTTGGCCTCCGCACGCCGACGCGCTCTGTGCATCTCCTGGCTGAGCAACGAGCCGATGATTCCCACGCTGAAATAGAGAGCGAGCCCGACGACGTGCGATGCGTCGCTCAGCGCCAGCGCGTGGAGCGGGGGAAGGAAAAAATAGACGGCCAGGACGGCACCCAGCAGGAGAGCGAGCAGGGCTGGGCCCAGTCCGCAGGCCCAGGCGACGAAGAGCACCGCCAGATAGTATGTGACGTAGGGAGCGTTGTATCCGAGAACAGGGTTGAGCAGCAGACGCAGAAGCGTGGCCAGGATGACGCTCGCCACCGCAACTGCGTAGCGAAGCCAGGGGGAACGGTTAATCGCCTGCATTCATCAACTCCTTGCTCGAACCAAACAGCAGATGCGCGCGGCTGCCCCGCCCGGGCCCAAAGCCTTGCAACCGCCGGCGCATCCGGGGCCGGAACCAGTCCTCTCTCAGCTTGATCGCATGCATGCGATCAAGCTGAGAGAGCGCTCTTCTCGCATTCAACGCGTATATCCGGCTGGATGATCTATTTCCAGGTTCGGCGAATCCGACTTTACTTCGATGCGGTGGTATCCCTTCTTCGGGTGCGTCGAGAGATATGTGATCGCCATCTGGCGTGTGAAAGAGAGGCCCAGCTCGCGCAGGAACGGGTCGAAGCTGACGGGCGCGCCCGTTCCCTGAAAGAAAGCCCGCCCGCCCGTCTCGTCCGAAAGCATTTGCAGCGAGCCCAGAGCATTGCTCGTGAGGAGACGATTACCGCTCGCCGCCAGCGTCACCGTCGGCGCGTAAAAAGAGTAGATGGCGACGCTGTTTCGTTGCGCCTCCTTGATGGCACGATCAAGGTCTATGCTCTGGCCCGGCTGCGAGCTATCCGCGCCGCGCGAAACATCCAGGCCGTCGGAGACGACGAGCATCGCGCGCCGCCCAGCCGGAAGCGACTCGAAGCGCTTGAGCCCTTCGCGTATCTCGACGTAAGGATTGTAGGGCGCAGCGCTCGCAGAGCCGATGGGAATACGCAGGGCCTGCGACGCCCGCTCAAGATCAACGGTGAACTTCTGGAGCACCTGTAGCGAGCCGCTTCTGATGTAGCCGACCATCACGCGCGAGCCGCGCGGCAGACGACTGACGAACTCCTTCAAAGCCTTAATGTCATTGCCGATGGACGGGACGACATCGTCCTGTATGAGTATGGCGACCGAGAGCGGCGCATTGCTGATCGAGCGCACGGAGAGAATTCTCTGCACATCGCCGTCCTCGCGGACGATGAAATCTCCGACCGGCATCAGCTCCTGCGGAGATGTCTTCTCGCGCTCCCGAATCGTGATTGGAATCGTCACTGTCTTGACACCGCCGCGCGCTCCCTGGCCGCCCGTCAAAGGGTCTTCGCCCCCGTTATTACCGGAGCGTCTCTGCCCGCTGGCGGTCAGCCCGAGCACCATGCCTGTCAGCACGGCGATCAATAAGATGCTTGAAAATCTTCTCTTTTTTCCAGCCATTATCATAAAGACCTCTCATTTTGGCGCGGACCAACGCAATTATACATCCTGGAAAGCCTAAAGCGGATAGCCCGCAGACGTATCTGCCGAGTTTGGCCAAGGGCTGCGCGTCAGAGTATGATTTTAACTCGGCTTTCGGCAGCTCCGTTGAAGTCTCGTCCATGCCGGGCGGGAAGGGCTGGGGGTTGTTTCGGAACTAATATTAAGGGAGCTTCAATTCTGAAAGAGATACCAACCGCAATGAGTGGCACAGGCTACGAAATCACAAAGAGAGACCGGCTCGTCGCTTCACTGCTTCGGGTCGCTCCCTGGCTCTCCTTCTTTTTAGTGGCGCTGCCCGCCCCCCTCTTCTTCCTCCTGCAATATTTCACGACCGCAGAGGAGGCAGCCGTCTATATCTTACTGGCGCTCTCCTCGCTCGCCATAGGCTCTATCGCCGGCCTGATCGTCATGATCTTTCTACTGATGTATCGCCGACACTGGGCCAAGCAGATGCGCAACAAGCTGGCGGCGGACGGTATCACGGCGGACGAGCTTCCCTGGTTCATGTCGGAATTGACCACTGCTGAACGGCGCGCGCTCAAGGAGATGGAGACGCAGAACCCGCTGCTCGCAGACGCTTATCGTGAGACGTTGGCCCAACGTCTGACGGCGGCGCGCGTCGTCGCCGTCGCCAAGCGTGATCTGCTCACGGTCGAGCGTCGTCTGAACCGCGTCGCTTACATGCGCGGCGCGGACACGACCGCTTTGCAGGAAGAGTTGCGCGCCGACCGCGAACGGCTTGAGCGTGCCAGGCTCGAAGGCCAGGAGCGCCGCGCCGAAGCCGAAGCGAGGCTCCAAACGATTGAAGCGGCGGCGAGTCGCGGCGCGAGCTGGACGGAGATGACTTTCGCGTTGCAGCGTTTGAGCACCGCGCGCGAACACATTCCACTCGGCCTCGAAGCGGCGCGCATGGAGCAGCAGTCGCGCGAAGAGGTTGATAGAGAGATACAGGAGATGGAGAAGCGCACCGCGCTCGGCGACGGAGGAGAGAGATAATATGAGCGTGGATGAACCTGTCACGACTGCTATCAGCCTTATCAGAATGGATGAAGGGCGATGGCGAGTATTTATTGACGGCGCTGATATGGGCCAATCGTTCCAGTTCCCCTGGGATGCCCTGCAATGCGCGCTCAACGGCTCTCTGACGGGCAGGCCGCTCGACGGCATGCAAACGATAGAGGTGCAGGCGACAACCACCACAGACCAGCACCGCCTCGCGCGTATACGCGCCGCCCAGGCCGAACACCGCGCCCTCCTCGCCGCCCTGCGCGGCATAGACGGCGAAGGAATATGAAAGCAGTGGCGGGTGACGAGTGACAAGTGACAAGCAAGAGAAAGCTTTTCGCTCATCGCTCATCACTCATCACTCGTCACTAATTACTCGTCACTCATTACTCATCGCATTCAACTTGTCACTTGTCACTCGTCACTCGTCACTGCTTTATAGACTCCTGTTTCGAGGCGCTCGGCGTATCCTTCGGCGACGAGGGCCTGGTTGCCCAGACCGGCGTCGGGTCTTGATAATCCGGTTACTTTAGCGAGCTCGCCGCGAAGGGTCATTCCGGCCCCGTGCAGAAAGGCGCGCGCCACTTCGCGCAGGGCCTCTTCGCGTTTGACCTTACGTGAAAGCTCCTGCGGAAATCGTCCTTCGGCCAGCGTCCAGATATAGGTGAACCAGGGCTCGTAGACGACTTCGCCCGGCAGGACTTTCATCGTTCGCTGCAACTCGTCGAGGGCGCGCGTAAAGCGCGCGCGGTCTGCTATCCCGGCAGCCTCACGAAGATCGGCGGTCGCCATCTCCCATTCACCGCGCAGCACACGCAGCACGGCCCGCGCTTCGATGGAGAGCAACTCACGCTCGCGCCTGCGCGGCACTCCCCAGAGCGCGTTGAAATGTGGAATCAGTCGCGGCGCGATGAAGGTGGCGCGTCCACGCGCGAGCTTTGCGTAGTAGACGCGACCGCGACTCATCATCTCGTCTTTAATGCGCCAGGTCAGGCTGCTCTCCGGGTCTTTCTGCACGTTGCGCGGCATGTGCGCGTCGCGCCGCCCGCACACGGCAATGTAGAGCGAGGGGCCGGGCCGCCGCACATCCGTCATCGCCGCACAGAAGCCCACGCTTTCAACCAGCTTCTCGGCTTCCGTCGCATCCTCTATGCGCGAGTCCGGCTCGCGCCGCCACATCCGGTCACGATAAGCTTCGATCTCTTCCGGCAACGAATCGATCATGGCGTAGCCTTAACCCTGCGAAGGCGCTCGCACTCCAAAGTCAATCTGTCTCTCGCTCCTGTTGCTTTCTTCATCTTCTACGAGCCCGCTCGATGAGGTCAAGAAGAAGTGGGGCCTTCTACCAGATTGACCGAACTGATCTTGGCAAACTGACCGACTCGGTCACATTGCTCATCGCCCGGCGGCCTGGCCCAACGACGAAATTTGCAGAAAACCGGCCCTTTTCGCTTAAAAACCATGCGGCACAAGGCTTGCTCCTTGGGCGGCGCGTGCGGATCGCAATTCATCTGTGCGGATGCTTAAAACTTTTTCCGGTCTGAACGGCTATGAGACGAGATTCAATGAGAAACATCAGAATCACAACGAGCTTCCTGCTGACAAGCCTGCTTCTGTTATGGTCTGTCGCTGGATTCACGCCCGTGACACAACTCGACACCGAGGCGCTGGCTGGCGCGGGGACTTCTAAAGTCTCCTCCGACCTGCGCGCCAAGGTCAACAACAATACCCCCGGCCAGATTCCGGTCGTCTTCGTGACTCCAAGCACGCCGACGGCCAGTCTTCAAACCGCCATCACGAGCGGCGGGGGCTACGTCAAGAAGAGTTTGAAGAACGTGCGTGAGTTGACGGCCACGCTTCCCGCCGCTCAGGTGGATAAGCTGTCTGCGCGCACCGACGTGTCTTATGTGGCTCTCGACCGTCCCGTCAGAAAAGAGGGACATCTGGAAGTCACGACCGGCGCTGATCAGGCGAGGAGCTACGGCAACTCTACGACGGGCACGATCAACGGCGCGGGCATAGGCATCGCCATCCTCGATTCCGGCGTCGCTCCCTCTCACCATTCCTTTATAGACGGCAGCGCCAGTACGACCAGAATCGTCGCCAACGTCAGCTTTCTCAGCAGCGATACGACTACCGCCGATCCTTACGGGCACGGTACGCACGTCGCCTCGATGGCCGCCGGCAGCGACCACGTCGCTTCAGGTGCGTATACGGGCGTCGCTCCCAAAGCCAACATCATCAACGTCAGGGTGCTGGACGCTCAGGGAGCGGGCACGGCCTCTGAGGTGGTCAGCGCTATTGATTGGTGCATCGCCAACAAGACGACCTACAACATCCGCGTCATGAACATGAGCCTCGGCACGACAGCCGTCGACTCCTACCAGAACGACCCGCTCTGCCTGGCTGTGCGCAGGGCAGTCGATGCGGGCATCGTCGTGGTTGTCGCCGCCGGTAATGCAGGCAAAGATTCCAACGGCCAGAAAATCTTCGGCTCGATTCATTCGCCCGGCATAGAGCCTTCGGCGATCACGGTCGGGGCCGCCAACACCTTCGGCACTGACACTCAATCGGATGACGAGGTGACGACTTACAGCTCGCGTGGGCCCACACGCGGATTTTACACGGACGCTCTGGGCATCAAGCACTACGACAACCTGATCAAGCCTGACTTGATCGCTCCCGGCAACAAGATAATCGCGGCGGAATCGCCCAACAATGCCATTCTCGCAAGCGACCCGTCGCTCGACACGGGCTTCTCCAATGTCGCGCACAAGATGATGTACATGAGCGGCACTTCGATGGCGTCGCCCGCCGTGGCAGGCGCAGCCGCCCTGCTCTTGCAGCGTAATCCCGGCCTGACGCCCAACATGGTCAAGGCGATTCTGGAATACACGGCGAACCCCTTGAACAATTTCAACACCTTGGAACAGGGCGCGGGCCTGCTCAACATAGAGGGCGCAGTAAGACTTGCCGGTCTCGTCAGAGCCAACCTATCGTCGGCTCCCCCGGCGCTCGGCGCACCGCTTCTGACGGCGTCTGCACCCGCACAGACAACCAACATCGCGGGTGAGTCCTTTCAGTGGGGCGGCGGCCTGATCGAGAAATGGAACTTCATTTCAGGCACGAACCTGATCTTGAAGTATCAGAAAATCTACGGCAACAGCAGCGTCAGCACCTCCGGCGTGCTTCTCTCCGACGGCGTACTTCTCTCAGACGGTGTGTTGCTCTCAGACGGTGTGTTGCTCTCCGACGGCGTGCTCCTCTCCGACGGCGTGCTGCTTTCGGATGGAACGACGCTGGCCAATGGCACGCTTCAGGTGTTAGGCATCACGATGTCTGAAGGCGTGCTCCTCTCGGATGGCGTGCTGATCTCGGATGGCGTGCTTCTGTCCGACAATGTGATGAGCATATCGGCTGCGAATACCTCCATGGCTCAGTCAGTAGTCAAGAGCGGCGACAGCTCCGGCTCATGCATGAATGAGGTTCCTGACTTCACTGTGGATACTACTACGACCACGTCAGGCACGACCAAGCGGAAGTAGAGGAGGAGCGGGAAAATGAGCATGAAGCCGATTAACACCGAAAACTCCCCCTCGACCTCGCTCGTTGACGGGTCGAAACGCAACAGGAAACAGAAGATGAAAAGCCTCCATCATAACGCCACACGCCTGACCGCGCTCCTGCTGCTGGTCGCCCTCTCCGTGGGATTCGTGGGCAGCGTCAATACCAGCGCGCAGTCGAAGAAAGCTTCGGCGAAGGGCAGCAGCAACATCTCGGGCAGGGCCGACAACGTATCTTCAGACCTGCGCGAGCGTATGAGCAGCGCCGGTTCCGGCGAAGAGCGCGTCAAGGTGATTCTACAGCTTGACGGGACAGAGAGCGGCCCGCTCAACGCCCTGCTCAATCGCAACGGCGTGCATCTCAAGGGCCAGTTCCGCAATCTCAAGTCGCGCGCCGTCGAATTACCCTTGAGCGTTGTCGAAGAGTTGTCGGCTCACCCGGAAGTCAGCTACGTCTCTCTGGACAGGCCGATTCAAGCGAGCGGCACGGGCCATGTCGAGACGACCACGGGCGCAGCGGCGCAGCGCACCGAAACGACGACGACCACGACCACATCAACGAGCCTGCTCGGGCTGGTGTCTACGACCACGACCACTTCGACCACGACCACTTATGACGGCAAAGGCATCAACATCGCCGTCCTCGATTCGGGCCTGGACCTGACTCACAAGGAATTTAACGGCGGCAATCGCATCCTCTACAGCAAAGATTTTACGGGCGAGAATCGGACGGACGACCCCTTCGGTCACGGCACGCACGTCGCTTCCGCCGCCATCGGCGCGACAGACCCCTACAGCGGCATTGCTACGGGCTCGAAAGTCGTCAACCTGCGGGTTCTGAACTCTAAAGGCGTCGGCACGATCTCGGGTTTATTGAGCGCCCTGGACTGGGTGATGACGAACAAAGGGACTTACAACATCCGCGTCGTCAACATGAGTCTCGGCGCACCGGCGATAGATTCCTATAAGAACGACCCGATCTGCCGCGCCGTCCGCCGCCTCGTTGACGCTGGCGTCGTCGTGACGGTCGCCGCCGGTAATAACGGCAAGAATAGCGCCGGTCAAAAAGTCTACGGTCAGATTCATTCGCCCGGCAACGAGCCCTCTGCCCTGACACTCGGCGCAACCAACACCTACGGCACGGACGGGCGCAGTGATGACGGCGTGACGAGCTTCAGCTCGCGTGGGCCCACTCGCAGCCATTGGACGGATGCGTCGGGTGTCGTCCATTACGACAACCTGATCAAGCCTGACCTGGTCGCACCCGGCAATAAGCTCATCTACGGCGAATCGGACTACAACTATCTCGTCACACAGAATCCGGCCCTGGATGCTGGCGTCAGTGACAGAGATGATCGAAGAATGATGTACCTGAGCGGCACCTCCATGTCGGCCCCGCTCGCGGCGGGCGCAGCGGCCATGCTTCTTCAGGTCAACCCCAACCTGACGCCGAACCTCATCAAAGCGATCATGATGTACACGGCGCAGCAGCTCAACGGCTTCAACGCCTTCGAGCAGGGCGCGGGCCAGCTCAACATAGAGGGGGCGATGCGCCTGGCGAAAGCCATCCGCACTGATCTCTCTAACAGCACACCCGTCGGCGCTCCCCTGCTCAAGAGCGATGTTTCTGCTCCCGTCCCGCAATCAACCATCGCCGGACAGAGCTTTCCCTGGTCGCAGGGCTTGATCCTGAATTACGCCTACGTCACCGGCAGCAACCTGATGACCAAGTATCAGAAGATTTATGGCACGGCTATCCTGGTCGGCGACGCGATTCTGGTTAGCGACGGCATACTAGTGGGCGACCGAACCATGCTCAGCGATGCCATCCTGGTCGGTGATAATGTCCTGGTCAGTAACGGGTCGGTGATGGGCGACGGCTATCCGTTTATGCCCTCCGCGATTCTGGTCAACGACGCCATCCTCGTGGGCGACGCGATTCTGGTCGGAGACGGCATACTCGTCGGCGATGCCATACTCGTCGGCGACGCGATTCTGGTCGGTGATTCCTACGTCATGTCGCTGAGCGCGATGATCAACGGCGACGATACTACGGCCATGCAACCGGCTACGAAGTAGGCGCAACCCCTTTGCGCCCATAGACCCATTCGCTAAAACGGACTCCCCGTGGTAAAGTCAGATTGAGAGAATGTATCTCTCAATCTGACTTATCATTTTTAGCCCTGCCCCGGCCTCATATCCGCAAGGGCCTCAAAAGCTCAGCAATTCGCCGTCACCGCCGCTCGCCAAGCTGCGGCACATGGCTTGCCAATACTATCGTCGAGGCCCAGCAGTTTCCGGCCCACTGGATTGTGCGCTGCTGGATAAGCCTTACACTCGCCGCCATGAGTTTCGCAATGAATAGAAAGACTCTCACCAAAACTTACATCTGGCTTTTCGTGGCCTTCGGCGCGGCGGTCTTTCTCTACACCTCCTTTCACCTTCCCGTCCATCAACTCGACCTGCGTTTCCTGCTGCTCGCGCTCGTTACCATCACCCTCAGCTCGCATATCTTCGTCCAGATTCCCGGCATCACTTCACAAATCTCTGTTTCCGACACCTTCATTTTTCTGACGCTGCTGATCTACGACGGTGAGGCGGCTGTCATGATGAGCGCCGCAGAGGCTTTCTTCACCACCCTGCGTTTCAGCCGCAGACCTCGCATCCTTCTCTTCAACTCGGCTGTCACGGCCTGCTCCACCTTTCTCACCGTCCAGATCATTCGCTACTTCTTCGGCAGCATCACCGGATTGCTCTACGGTGAATATTCGTCGAATTTCATCACGGCGCTCGGCGTCATGGCGCTCGTCCAGTACATCTTGAATTCGGGGTGCGTGGCCGTCGCGGCGGCGCTCCAAACCAACCGGCCTATCTGGCAGACGTGGACGAAGAACTACCTCTGGACTTCGATCACCTATTTTGCCGGAGCCTCAGCCGCCGGGCTCATCGCCAAGCTTTTCGGAACCGTCGGGCTCTACGCCCTGATCGTGACGACCCCGATTGTCGCCATAGTCTTTTTCACCTACCGGACATACCTGAAGAACGTCGAATCGTCCGCGGCGCAGGCCGCTCAGGCCGAGCGTCATGTGGCCGAGCTCAGCCACTATATCGCCGAACAGGACAGGCTCCGCGAGCAATTCTCTCAACTTGAAAAACTCTCCGCGCTCGGCGAGCTGGCATCCGGCGTCGCACACGACTTCAACAATACCCTCGCAGGCATCCTGGGCCGCGCACAACTGATGATGCGCACCAACGACCCTGAGAAGATCAAGCGCGGGCTGGAAATCATCATCAGGTCAGCCGAAGACGGAGCGAAGACGGTCAAGCGTATTCAGGACTTCGCTCGCCAGCGCCGCGACCACGACTTCGCACTCGTTAACGTAGACCAGCTCTTGCTGGACGTGAGCGAGATCACGCGCCCGCGCTGGAAAGATCGCGCCGAAGCCTCCAACGTCCATATCAGCCTTGAACTCCAAATCCGCTCCAACGCTCTCGTCATGGGCGACGGCTCTGAGCTGCGTGAAGTCCTCGTCAACATG
>DASVQM010000025.1:0-199803 GCA_036389095.1 Pyrinomonadaceae bacterium | reverse complement strand
TATCTCAGAAGCGGGTGAGTTGAAGACCTTATCTGAAATGGACATTGCAGTACTAGAACTTAACTATAAGGAGTTGAAGAAGACGGACGAATATGGCAACCACTTTCGTTATCGGGCAAAGGTCAAGGACGCGAAAGGTGCAAAGGTCGGGCGTTGGGCATGGGATGTATATCTCCTGAGCGCACCTTAATAGATTAAGCTACGCCGAGAAGGACGCTCATAAGTCCATGGCTTGCGGGCCTCCTTTCCTTTACCTCGTAGTGGCATAGTCATTCACATGCCCCGCCTCAAGACTAAGCGAACCCGACGCCTCGATAACATTACGTTCATACTTGTCTTTACAAAGGTTGCTTGAATGCTTGATGCTCGGCGCGGGCTGATTCCGTTCGTGGGCTGACTGTGACCACTGAGGTTTTGGACGAACATGCCGGTGGATATTTTTTTTCGAGAGATGGAAAAGAGAAAAGGCGACTCTCATGGCGGAGTTCGTCGGTGTGAACATCAGTGCGACTTTTACCGGGCAGGTCGATCGGATTATGGCTGGCCTCTCTGGGTGTTTACGCCTACAGCTACCAGGCAGGAATAATGGCGCTCTACTTTCTCAGCGTGCTACACGTGATGCTGGAATTTCCGCTCAATCACCATATCTTCGCCGGGATCGGCAGGGAGCTTTACGCTATCTCACACCAACGACTCGGCGGGGGGAGGATGCGGGCTCTTATCAACCCGAGCCGGTAAGGAGACTCTGATGTCTATAGCTTCTCTGCATCCTGTATTTCCCTGGGAAGGGCAGTCTCCGGGGGTGACTCTTCTCTGGATTATCATTCCTGTCGCTCTGGTCGTCTTTATTGTTGTTCGTTTAATCGCTCGCGGCAAAAAGCGCTAAGCCTCACGATGCCGGCGGAACAAAACCCTGCTGCCGGGTGTCTAAAACTCACGCTTTACCATCTTCCCGCCGAGGGGGCTTGCCTGAGCATGAAACGAACACTCGTCATCACGATCATAATGATCGCCGCGTCGTCCTTCGCTTTTGGACAAGGCGGCAGGGCAGAGACTAACGATCAACGCGCCGTCGAGCAGGAGGTCTTGAGGGCGGAGAGAGCGCAGTTGGATGCTTATATCAAGCAGGACGCAGCCGCCTGGGAACGACTCGTCGCAGACGGCTTCATACTGACTTCCGCCGGAAACGGCGTCGGCGGCTCAACGACCACGAAAGAGGCGATGCTGGACTTTCTCAAACAGGCTCCCGTTGACCCGACGCTCACCCTGACGCCGGAAGGTTCTCAGGTTCGCATCTTCGGCGACACCGCGATCATCACCGGACGAATGATCGAGCGCAGGACGGAAGACGGAAGGGCCGGCAGCTCCACGCACCGCTACACGAGCACATGGATTAAGCGGGGGGGACGCTGGCAGTTGGCCGCCGAACAGAGGGTCACGATTCCGGGGCAGCGCACGGCGGTCGCTGTTGACCCCAGTATTTATAACGATTATCTGGGACGCTACGAAAGCCCCATTTTCGCTTTCACTATCGTCCGCGAGGGCGACAAGCTATTCGCCGTGGCGGACAACAAGGCGCGGCCCAAGATTGAAATATTTCCCGAATCAGAAAGCGACTTCTTTGCCAAGGCGACGAATGTTCAAATGACATTTGTCAGGAACAGAAGCGGTCGCGTCGCTTATATTCTCGTTCGCATGAACGGCGTCGATATGCGGGCGAGAAGAATCGCTTAGACCGCTTCTCTACCCTTGCCGCAAAAACCGAAAAGCTGCACCGAGCGCGGCGCTCATTCATTGAAGCCGCACCGGGACTGTTGACGCGCGCGTGCGCCCTGTGGCGCTGCCCTGATGCTCTAACGGGTCAATTCGTCCGCGACTTCGTTCGCGCCGTAGACTTTGCGCAGCGCCTCTATCATCCCGCGCGAATCAACGCAGATGGAGCGGTTCTGCGTCTCGTCGTAAATGTAATCGCCGATGAGGGATTGGATATTGCCGTCGAAGAGCAGGCCGACGATCTCTGCGTCACGGTTGAAGACGGGCGAGCCGCTGTTGCCGCCCGTCGAGTCCACCGCGGCGACGAAGTTCAAGGGCGTCTTCAGATCGAGCGCTGTCTTCTTCTCAAGCCAGCGCGCGGGCAACTGGTAGGGTGGGCGGTTGTTGTGCGCGGCGGAATGACGGTAGAGCCCGGCAAAGTCCGTGAACGGCTCGACGCGCTTGCCGTCCTCTTCGTAACCCTTGATGGGCCCAAAGGCCAGGCGGAGCGTGAAGGTTGCGTCCGGGTACATCTTCGTCCCGTTAAGCTCGAAGAGAGCGCGCGAGATTTTTGCGTAGCTGTCGTGCTCGACCCCTTCGATCTCGTCCATGTAACGCTTGCGCACGGCACGCGCCTCCGGGTCAATCGAGCGAGCCAGCACGATCATCGGATCGGTCGAAGCCGCGATGGCTTTGCTTCCGCCGCTGGCTAGCTGCCTGCGGTAGTCAACATCTTTGAGCTTCGTTCCGTCAACCAGCTCGGCGGCGCGCGCTTCGGGCGACTTGCCATCGAGCACCTTGCGCACCAGTGGATTGGTCGCGCCCAGCTCGTCGCGCATGAAGGTGAGCGATGCCGCCAGCTTAGCCTTCTCGAAATCGTTATAGAGGGGCGCAGGAGAGTAGAGCGAAAGCTCAAGTGTTTCGCGCGCGGCGTCTGTGAAGTCGGGCAGGCGCTCGGCGTTCGGCTTCTCATTCTCCGCCGCGAGGCGCACGAGCTTGCGCGCAAGATCGAAGAGCGTCGATTGAAAACCCGCCGTCCTGTATCCCGTGGTGCTTTCCAGAAATCTGCGCTCGCGCTCGTAAGACGCAAGCGACTGGCGCGCCCTGGCAATCGCGTCCCAGGCGGGCCCGTACTCCTTAAGCTTCCTGGCGTCGGCAGCGATCAGCCGACGAAGGTTCTGCTCCTCCCTGAGCTTTTTCGCCATGATGCTCTTATCACTCAAGCCTTCGAGCTGGCCGCGCCACAGCTTGAGCGCGTTTTCGACGCTCAGTATTTCCGGCTCGGCACGCCTGGCCTGCTCTTCACCCTGCGCGCCGTACTTGCGCAGCGCCGCCAGACGATTGGCGTACCACTTGACCTGGAACCGGAGCCCGAAGTCGCGCAGAAAGCCGAGGTGCGCGACCGTGTCGAGTCTTCCGGTCGAGCCCGGATTGCCGGAGATGAAGACCAGCTCATTCTCACGCGCGCCCGCCTTGGACCAGGCGAAATAGTTCTCGACCTTGAGGGGCCGATCATTTTCGTAGACGCGAAAGAGCGCCATGTCCAGATCGTAACGCGGGTACTCGAAGTTGTCCGGGTCGCCGCCGAAGAAACCGATGGCGGCCTCGGGCGCGAAGACCAGTCGCACGTCCGTATATTTTTTGTAGCGATAGAGGTTGTACTGGCCGCCCTGGTAGAGCGTGACGACATCCGAACGCAGGCCCGTCGCCTTGTTCGATTCCGCCTCGATGGTCTTGAGCGCGGCATCGCGCGCGGCGTTGGCCGCAGCCGTAGACATGCCCGGCTTGACGGCATCGTTGACGCGCGCGGTGACATCCTCGATGCTCATGAGCAGGTTGAGTTCCAGGTCTGGAGCCTTGGCCTCTTCGGCGCGCGTGCGCGCCAGGAAGCCGTCCCTCATGTAATCCTTCTCGTCGCTGCTCAGTTTCCCGAGCGTATCCTCTGCGATGTGATGGTTGGTCAAGACGAGCCCGTCGGCGGAGACGAACGAACCGCTGCCGCCGTTATTGAAACGCACCGAAGCGAGCTGCACTTTCTTGAGCCAGGCGTCCGTGACGTTGAAGTTGTAGCGCCGCTTGAGCTCCTCCCTCGGCACGTTGTTGAAAGGCCACATGCCCTCGTCGGCGAGCACCGTGAGGTTGAGAGTCGAAACCGAAAGAAGTGCAGACAGCAGCAACGGCAGCCGCGCGCCTCGGTATTTACCTGATCTCATTCTTGATCCTCATGAAATGGATTTTTAAATTCGGCGAGAGCAGTTTAGACTACTTTCATCCGAGTCGGGATGCCCGAGCGGGCAGGGGGCGAGCATGTATAATAGTCCGGCGATGCTCATTACCGGAAGCTGTCTGTGAACTCTATGGATAACGAGGCGATTGCCGAAAGATTCAACCGGCTGGCGAACCTGATGGAGATTCGCGGCGATGATCGTTTTCGCATACGCTCCTATCGCAACGCCGCCGAAGTGATCGAGACCTGGCCCACGCCGCTCGCACATATCTCAAAGGAAGACGGCGCGAAGGGCTTGCAGGCGATCCCCGGCGTCGGCAAGGCGATCAGCTCCAAGATCATCGAGCTGCTCGACAAAGGCACGTTCGAGGCGTGGGAAAAATTGACGACGGAGACGCCCGCAAGCGTGCTCGACCTGCTCAGAGTGAGCGGCATCGGTCTCAAGACCGCAGGCGTGCTCCACCAGCAATTCAAGATCGCTTCGCTCGGTGATCTGAAGAAGTTCGTCGCCGGTGGCGGACTTGAGATGGTTGACGGCATTGGCGAAAAAAGCGCGGAGCGAATCAGGGAAAGCCTGGCGCGTCTCTAAAGAGAGAGGGAAATTATTATCCGCATCATAAATGATGACGGCGAGCGAGCGAGAGAGCGCGTCCTGCATTCCGTTATTATCCTCCGAGACGACGAATACAGATGAGCGAGCGAAGAATAGCAGAGCGTGTCCGCGTCAATCTCAACGCGCATTGGGAGGGCGTCCTGGCCCGGCGCGAGGGAACCATCAGCGACATCAGCGCCAACGGCTGCTTTATCCTGACTTCGGATGAAGCGGAGAAGGGCGAGCTCGTCAGGCTTGAGATCGAGACGCCGACCGAGGGCTGGATATATCTCTGGGGCGAGGTCGTCTACCTGATCGAAGAGATGGGCTTTGCCGTGCGCTTCACGGGCGCGAGCGAGAGCGAGCAAACGATGCTCGCCCTCTTGATTGACTATTACCGCCCGGATGAATCGGAATCAAACGACAAGGTGCAGGAAGGCTAGAGCAAAAGCAATTAACAGGGATGGACAGAGATTGTCAGGATGAAGAAAGCAGGATGAAAGATAAAAGCACTGCTGACTGAATGTGTCTGAGCTTTTTCTTTATCCTGACAATCTCTGTCCTTCCCTGTTAATTCTGCTTGAGGATGCATATGACCGAAATCTTCGTCAGTACGGATGTCGAGACGGATGGGCCGATTCCCGGTTCTTACTCGATGCTCAGTCTCGGCTCGGCAGCCTTTCTCGCGGATAAGACGCTGGTCTCGACCTTTTACGCCGTCCTTGAGACGCTGCCCGGAGCGTCCGAGCATCCAGATACCATGAAGTGGTGGGGGACGCAGCCGCGCGCCTGGCAGGCTTCGAGGGAGAATCCGCAGCCGCCCGAAGCGGTCATGCGAGCCTATGTCGAATGGCTCAACACGCTGCCGGGCCAGCCCGTCTTCGTCGCCTACCCGGTCGGCTTCGACTACATGTTCGTGCAGTGGTATCTCATCAGGTTTGCGGGCGAGAGCCCTTTCTCTTACGTCGCCCTCGATATTAAGACCTTCGCCTGGGCGTTGCTTAAAACGGATTTTCGAGAGACTACGAAAGCCATCATGCCCACGCGCTGGTTCGACGAGCAGCCGGAGCTGACGCACCACGCTCTAGAGGACGCATTAGATCAGGGAAGGCTCTTCTGCAATATGCTGGCGGAACATATGAAGAGGCAAAAGTAGTATCAAGTTGCAATAGAAAAAGAGGTCAGTACCGCCTAGAGCGGGCTGCGAAGGGAAGTCAGGTCAGTAGCGCCAAAGGTCTCTGGCGGGTGATGCCGCTTGAGACCCGACAGAGACCGCAGGCCGTACTGACCTGGGTTACATGATTTGCAGATGGCTATAACGAGGTGGTTTCCGCCTGAGTTTCGCCTTTAGCTTTTTCCTTTGTCTTATGAAGCGCCGGCGATCATCGTCGCCTCTTCGGTCTGTCGCTTGACGATGACGAGCGTGATGTCGTCGGCTGCCGCCGTGCCCTCTGCGAATTTCGTGAGCGCCGCTTCGATGCGGTCGCGTATGCCTGCGGCGGATGAGTCCAGGTTTTGCATGACGGTATCGCTCAGGCGCTTTAAGCCGAACTCCTCGCCCTGCGGGTTGCCCGCCTCCGAGACTCCGTCCGAATAGATGACGAGCACATCGCCCGGCTGCAACTGCGTGCGGCCTTCGCGGAACACTGCGTCGCGCTTGATGCCGAGCGGGAGCCCTCCCGAAGAGAGCTGCTCGACTGTCCCTGCCTGGTGAACGATGAGCGGCGGGTTATGGCCCGCGTTGAGGAACGAGAGCGCGCCCGTACGCGGGTCAAGCTCTGCGTAAAAGAGCGTCACGAAACGGTTGGACGGAATATTCTCGGCCAGGTAGCGATTGACGGCGCTGATCGTATCAACCAGCGAATCGTGCGAGGCGGCCTGCGCGTGGACGGCGGCGTGCAATGATGACATCAACAGCGCGGCGGCTGTTCCCTTGCCCGACACATCGCCGAGCGTGATGATCATGCGCCCATCCTCGCGCTCGATGAAATCGTAATAATCGCCGCCGATCTCGTAGCACGGAAAGCTGATGCCCTGCAATTCGTAGCCCTGGACTTGCGGTGCCGAGCTCGGTTGAAAGCGCTGCTGGATTTCGCTCGCCAGTTGCAGCTCGTGCTCTAAGCGCTCGCGGTCTATCTGCTCTTCCAGCAGCCGCGCGTTCTCCACGCGTATGGCCGCCACGGAGGCGAGCGTCGTTAAGACCTTCAGATGATCTTCCGTAAATCTTCCTTCGGCGAGAGGCGAGTCGGCGTAGATGATGCCGAAGACTTTCTCGCCGACGCCCAGGGGGACGGCCAGCACGGAATGAATGCCTTGCAGCGTCGTCGTGCTGCTCATGAAGCGCGGGTCGTGCTGCACGTCGGAAGTCAGCACGGATTTACCCTTGCCGACGACCTCGTCCATGATCGTGCGGCTGACGCGTATCTCGCCGACCTTGCCCTGGCGGTCGCGCAACTGCGCGACGCTGACCTTCAAGTCAGCGCTCCCTTCGTCTCTCATCATAATCAGGCAACGGTCTGCGGGCACGGCCTCGAAGACGAGCGAAGCGATCTGTTCGAGCGTTTCGTTGAGCGTCGCCGAAGCGAGCAGCGTGACGCCCACTTTGCTGATCAAGGCCAGCAGGTCGCTCTGCCTATCTATGCGCTGCTTGGGCCGCTCCGGGTCTGGCTGCGTGCGCGCGCCCTCGATGGCTTCCAAGAGGCCAGACGTGGTGCGATCAGCGGAGTTCAAAGCGATGGTCGCTTCCATCTCCGGCTGCGACGTATTATCCGTGATCATCGTCGCGCCCATCAGCGCAGACCTGTCCTCGTAGATGATCTCGGTCTCGCCGATCTGAATGCGCCCGCCGGGCGTGAGCGCGATGGCGCCGCTCACGGCAGCTCCGTTATAGATCGTGCCGTTGGCCGAACCTAAATCTTGCAGAATATATTCATCCCCCTCTTTACGCACTTCAGCGTGGACGCGCGAGGCGAAAGGGTCCGGGATGCAGAGGTCGTTGCGCGCAGACCTTCCGATAGTGATGCGCAGGCGGCCCAGCGGAAACGTGTCGGGGCTGTGGTCTGGATACTTGATGATCAATTCGGGCATCGTCTTAATTTGAGCTTCTGCGGTCTGGCGGCCAGACCGTTTTCCTTCTCTTTCATGGTTCACTGTTTAGAGATATGCGACCCTCTCTCGCCCTGAAATTACGGAAAGCGAAACGTATTCAGGGTCTGGATTGTCTCTTGCGACGCTCATACTCTTTGCCCAGGAGTTGAGCGGCGCGGCTCGCCTGTCCGCTGTGCGGGCCGGAGGTCGCGCGCAGGAAGAAGTTGAGCGCGGCCTTCAATTCGCCGTCGCCGAGCGTCTTCGGGTCGCGTCCTTCCGCGTAATACTCTGAGCCGAGATAATAGTAGGCGTCGGGCACTCCGCTCGCAGCCGCGCGAAACTCTTCGAGCGCCGCGCGCCTGTCTGTGGCCCACAACTCGACTCCGCGCTGGTAGTGATCGCTCGCAGACAGCACAGGAGGCGGCGGAAGCGGAGGCGGGAGCGCAGCCTGCGTGGTCTCGGAAGTCGGCGCGGGCGAGGCTGAGGCGATAGCAGTTGGCGGGACGCGCGCTGCCGGGTGCGCTGCGGCTTCCACGTCTCTCGCGCGCGTCGGCGCTGGGCTAGGGGCGCTCATGAGCGGCGGAGTCTCGACCACCAGTGGCTCGATCTGAGGAGCGCTCTGCTCTGCGACGACCACCGGCTGCGTCTCCCCGCTTGCGGGCGCAGGGGTGCTGGCGGAAGTTTTCGCTCTGCGGAAGAGAATGGCGGCCAGCAGGCCCGAGGCGAGCACTACGCACAAGAGTGCGGCTGAAGCCCAACGCCACCTCGTCCTGCTGAAGCGTCCCTTTGAAGAAGCCTCGGCGGGAGATGCGCTGGCGCTCTCTATTTTCAGAGCGGCGGTGGGGACGGGCGCGGGCTCTACTGCCGCTGCCTCCGTTTGGGCCAACGACTGATTCGCAAGGGGAGAGCTTGCGTGCTCAAGCGCCACGCGCTTGAGCAGCTCTTCCATCTCAGCGCGCCTGATTCTGGAAGTGCCTTCGCCGAGGCGCTGCGACTCTTCCGCCGCCAGCCCATCTGTGGCGCGTCCTTCGTCTGCGAGCGGCACGGTTTGCGCGACAGGCGAGACCGAAGAGTTCGTGTCATGCCCGCCCACGATCTTGAGAGGCATGCCGCAGCGGCGACAGAAGCGTGCTCCCGTCGCTGACTCTGCTCCGCAGCCTGAACATTTCCCTGACATCCTTTTTTGTCTCTTCTAATCCGCGAGGATTTCAGTGTACGGGACGCGTCCGGCGGGCCGTTGTTTCACGCACCACGACCGTTCCGGCGATCACGTCATGGAGGGCGCGCCCATTGCCATTAAAAGCCGCGACGAGGAACCCTATGCCGAGCGTGAGGAGAGAGAGAGGATAGCCCAGCAGGTGTCGGATAAGCGAGCGGCCCGGCCCCATCAGTTGCCCGTCCATACGCACGATGCGAAGACCCGTGGCCCACTTCCCAATCGTCTGCCCGCGCCACGCAGTCAGCAGCACGAAATTGAGGATGGCCACGCCGAGCACGATCAGAAGGCCGGTCGCCTCCGTCGCATCGCCCGAAGTGCGCGCGCCGCCGCCCATCATGCGCGCCAGGATTGTGCTGAAGGCCATGATGCCCATGAGGATGACGTAATCAATGAGCAGTGCGCCGCAGCGCAGAGAGAACGGCGCGCGGTGTCTTTCCAGATAGGCCTGCACGGCGACCTGCGCCGTCGCATCCGTCTGAACCAGTGTTGTCGTTTCTATTCGAGCAGTCATTCAATTTTGCATTGCGGGCTTCGGCCTGGCGGTCTGGAAAATGCAGCCCAATGCTCTTTCAATCACTCGATCTAAAATCAGCGTTCCGCCATCGGCTCATCCTACCAGAAAATGGAGCGTGGTTTCGCCCAGCCGCAGCTTGTCTCCACTCCTTAGAGCGCGCGGCTGTCGCGGCGCGAGCCGCAGGTCGTCGTTGATGACGGTTCCGTTGACGGAATTCAAATCCTCTATGAGAAAGACTTCGCCGTCGCGCCAGATGCGCGCGTGACGACGCGAAACCTTCGTCTCCGGGTCGAAGCGCGAGAGATCGACTTCAGGGAAGATGTTCGAGTGCGGGTCTGAGCGTCCCACCAGATTGCTCTCTTTCTGCAAAGGAAATTGGGCCGCCTCAAGCTCGGTCGTCCCGGCGACGACGAGCTTGGCCGTGGCGCGAGCCGTGCGCAGCGCAGCGCTTGAGCCGACTCCGGCCAGAGGTTGTCTTGCGCCGCAGTGCGCGCAGAAGACATCATCAGCGGCGATGCGTCCCCCGCAGAAACCGCAGAAGACCATCTCCGTCGCAATAGTCTCGCCGCCCACCTGCTGCCCTGAGGGCGCGCCGTAGCTGACATCTCCGGTCTTTAATCTTTCCAGGTGATGCACGAGCGTATCACGCATCTCCGCCGCCGAGCGGAAACGCGCCTCGGGCTTATGCTCGACCGAGCGCATCAGTATGCGCTCCATCTCGACCGTGAGCGCAGGGTTGAGCTGGCGCGGGCGCGGGTTCTTCGTAAAGTCGAAGATGAGGAGCGGATTGTCCTGCGGGTCTGAGCCGGTCATGAGATGAAACATCGTCGCGCCCAGGCTGTAGAGGTCTGAGCGCGGCTCGACCTTGCCGCTGAAAAGCTCCGGCGGCGCATAGCCCATCGTGCCGACAGCCGTCACTCCCTTCTCCTGCTTCGTCACCCAGCGGGCGATGCCGAAATCAATGAGCATCACGCGGCCCGAATTGCCGTCAATCATCAGGTTCGCGGGTTTGAGGTCGCGGTAGATGATCTGTTTGGGCTGGCTGTGCAGGTAGTCGAGCACGTCTGCGACCTGTATGGCCCAGGTGGTGACGGTCTTCTCGTCAATGCGACCGCCGGGCGCATTCCTGAGCCGCGCCGCGATGTCGCCGCCCGAGATATATTTCATGACGAGATAAAAGCGACCGGCCCCGTCGTCATAAAAGTAGTCGTAGATGGTCGGGATCGAAGGGTGCTCAAGCGAGGTCAAAAGCAGCGACTCGCGTTTGAAATCATTGATCGCCTTATCGTGCTGCGAGCTGTCTATGTGAGACTCGATCATCTCCTTGACGGCGCGCGGCGCATCGCCCAGGTTGCGATCTTTGGCCAGGTAGACAGCGCCCATGCCGCCGCCGCCGATTCTTCGGACAATCTCATAGCGCCCGTTCAAGACTATGCCCGCCTCCAACTGTTTGCTGGCGGTAGGCTGGCGGCCTCCCGTGGAACCGGCGCGCGCCGTCGGCGGAGCTTCGCCGCCGTCGCGGCTGCCGCCGCCCGCCTCTCTGCGTATCTCGCCCGTAGACTTTTGCCGCTCTTCAGAGAGACGCCTGGCCTCTTCCGGGGCAAGCGTGTCGTCCAGTTGAGATTCGCCCAGAATGGGCGCAGACCCTGCGGCTGAGGGTGCGCCGGTCGCCGGAGGCTCGTCGGCGGCAGTGTCCCAAGGGTCGTGCTCCTTCAAGGGATACTGGGCGACGACCGTCGCCGCCCCCAGGTCGTTTGCGGCCTCTGTCGGCGCAGGCGAAGAGACGGGCGTCTGCGGCGCGCCGCAGTTACCGCAGAACGGATCGTCCGGCGCAAGGTTTGCGCCACATTGATGGCAGACAGACATCTCTCGATGACTCGTCGTCAAAGGCTACAAAAGTGAATTGACTCGAAAGCCCCTGTGGCCCTTCGGTCGAGCGCGCATGCGCGCCGCTCCTTTGAAAGAGCAGGCGGCCCGGAGGCTCTCTCTTATTTAACGATATGAAAACGCAAAAAAGTCTTTCCGACAATAATCTCGTCGCCGTCATGCAAAGGCTGACGGTCGCCCGGCAAAAGGCGTCGCCCGCGATTGATGAAAGTGCCGTTGGTCGAGCCCAGGTCTTCGATGAAATACTTATCATTGCGCCGCATGATGCGCGCGTGGCGGCGCGAGACTTTCGCTTCCGGGTCGTCCGCATCCAGGTCAACGTCCGGGAAGATGCCGCCGTCGGCATCCCAGCGCCCGATCTGCGATTCGTCATCGCTTAAGGGAAACTGCTTGCCCGCGGAGCGCCCGCGCTCTATGACGAGCTTGGCGTGCGCTCCGTCCATGAGCGCGATCGACCCGGAGGAGATGGCATGAGCCGAGACGCTCATGTAGGCGCTCTGCTCCGTGCCGTTAGGTATCGGGCCATTGGAGTCTGCGAGCCCACGGCCCGCCGTCCCGCCGCCGGTGTCGCCCGTCCCGCCGCCCTTTTTCTCGGACGCAGAACGAACCAAAGGCGCGCCGCATTCATCACAATACTGCGCCCCGTCTATATTTTCCGTATTGCACCTCTCGCAGGTGATCATAAGATTAACCTAACGCTCGCCCGGCACTTGAGAAGGCATCGCACTTATCCGCAGGCCCATCGCGCGCGAGCAGAGAGAGCGGCTCTTGCGGCGCGCGAAGTGACATATTGTAACGCGAAATGAAAACAGTCGCCAACCACAGTTTTAGAACTCCGACATCCCGCGCCGTTTGCTGACACCCGCCGAGGGCCTCTTGCTCCGGCCTCAGATTTCCGATTATGGGATTAGAGTGTTTATAATTGAAACTGCGCGCCCATTTTCTACGTAGAAGTTACGCCGGCGCGAGATTCCGTACGTGCTTTAGAGAGAATCCGCACTGAATTTTGTTATCTAGTAACCCGACTAGACTATTGAGCCCCTAATCAGAAGGACTGGTATTCGAGATGGCCTTAAGCCGTAGAAAGAAAATTATCATCATCGTCTCGGCAGTCGCGCTGCTCGGGCTGATCGTTATCATCAGCGTGTTTGCGAGCCGCAAGGACGAGCCCGAAGTGACGACCGTGAAGATCGAGGTGCGCCCTGAATTGCGCCAGAGCGTGACGGCTTCGGGCGAAGTGCGCCCCATTCAGTTCGTCAATATGACGAGCGAGGTGGCCGGACGCATAGAGGAGATATTCGTCAAGGAAGGCGACCTCGTGACCAAGGGCCAGCCGCTCGTTCGCCTCGACCCGACCCAGCTTCAATCGAATCAGCAGGCGCAGGCCGCCGCCGCGCAGGCCGCCATCAGTGACGTGCAGAACGCGCGCCAGCAGGTGCTCGCCGCCGAGAACCAGGTCGCGCAGGCGCAGCAGGCGCTCGTCGTCGCCGAAGCTGCCGTCGCTTCGGCCCGCCAGCAGCTCGTCTCATCACAGACCAGCGTTGACCGCGCGCAGGTTGATCTCAACTCAGCGCAGCGCGAATTGAAGCGCACGACAGAGCTGGTCGAATCCGGCGTCGCCTCGCGTTCGGAATACGACGCCGCTCGTGATCGCTTTGAGCAGGCGCAGGTCGCTCTGCGTACGGCGCAGGCCAACTACGAGACGCAAAAGATCGGCGTGCAGGAAGCGATTGCGCGCGCCAACCAGCAGCGAGTCAGCGTGCGCGACGCGCGTATCGGCGTCCAGCGCGCGGCAGCAGGCGTCGCGTCAAGCGAATCGCGGGCCAATCAACAGGCGGCGCTGCAACGCGGCCAATCGAGCCAGTTGGCCAAGGCCACGCAGCTTGCGCCCATCACAGGCATCATCGCCGACGTGCCCTCTAAGGTCGGCACGTTCGCCGTCGCGGGCCTCTCGACGACTCCGCTTCTGACCATCGCAGACATGTCCACGGTCAACGTCGAGGTCAAGGTTGACGAAACGGAGATTTCCAAGGTCGAGGTGGGCCAACAGGCGAGGATCAAGGTTGACGCCTTCGCCGACCGCGAAATCCTGGGCCGCGTCACGCAGAAGACTCCTCTCGCCCTGGGCAAGTCCGCGACGCAGAGCGGCCTTCAAACCCAGATCAATGTGCAGGAGGCGAAGGAGTTTCGCGTCGTCGTCGAACTCCAGAACGTGCCCGACGACGTGCGCAACGGATTGAAGCCCGGCATGAGCGCCACCGCGACCATCACCACACAGGTCAAGAACAACGTCGTCGCCGTGCCGCTCCAAGCCATCGTCGAGAAGTCGCCGACGCCTCCTGCCGCCGGAGCATCGCCCGCGCCTGCGGCGGCTAGCGGCGCGCCCGGCGAGAAGCCCAAAGACATCAAGGGCGTCTACCTCCTCGAAGGCAACAAGGTGAAGTTCGTCGAGGTCACGACAGGCATCACGGGCGAGTCCGACATCGAAATCCTGAGCGGCGTGCAGCCCAACGCAGAAGTCATCACGGGCCCGAGCCGCGTGCTCAAGGCGCTCAAGGAGAATCAGACTGTCAAGCGACAGGTGAAGAAACCAGGCGACAACTCGAATTCCAGTGAGGGCAAATAGTCATGAGCGACGCAGCATTGACGGTACCGGGCGTAGAGGAAGGCGTGCTCGGCCATGGCGAGCTGCTCGCCCGCGATGCCGTGCCCGCCGCGCTCATCTCGATGCGCAACATCTGGAAGACCTACGAGATGGGCTCTGAGAAAGTGCACGCGCTGCACGGCGTCTCCTTCGACGTGCAGAAGGGCGAGTACGTGGCCATCATTGGCCCGTCGGGTTCCGGAAAATCAACGCTCATGAATCTGATCGGCTGCCTCGATACACCCTCGCAGGGGGAATACTGGATCAACAGCAAGCTCGTCTCGGAGATGGACGACGACGAGCTGGCGCGCATACGCAATCAGGAGGTCGGTTTCGTCTTCCAGACCTTCAACCTGCTGGCGCGCGCCACGAGCCTTCATAACGTCGAGCTGCCGCTCATCTACGCCGGGATGAGCTCAGCCGAGCGGCATGAGCGGGCCAAGCAGTCGCTGACCGCCGTAGACCTCGCCGACCGCATGATGCACAGGCCGAACGAGCTTTCGGGCGGACAGCGGCAGCGTGTCGCCATCGCTCGCGCGCTCGTCAATCACCCTTCGATTCTGCTTGCGGACGAGCCGACGGGCGCGCTCGATACGGCGACCAGCTACGAGATCATGAACCTCTTCGAGAAGCTGCACGCCGAAGGCAACACGATCATCGTCGTCACGCACGAGCCTGACATCGCCGCGCGCGCGCATCGCGTCATCTCAATCCGCGACGGCTTGATCGAGAAGGACGAGCGAATCAGATAAAGCAGTGACAAGCGACGAGTGACAGGTGACGAGCAGGAGGTTTTCAATCTTGTCACTCGCCACTTGTCACTCGTCACTGTTTTTATGCGCTTTCGTATCTCATCTCTCTGGGAATCGTTCCGCGTCGCGGTGGCCTCTTTGCGGGCCAACAAGCTGCGCACGGCCCTCACCTTAGTCGGCATAGTGGTCGGCGTCTCCGCCGTCATCGCCGTCGTCACCATCATCAAGGGATTAGATAAGACTGTCGCTTCGACCTTCTCTTCGCAGGGCTCGACCGTCTTTACGGTCTCCAAGCGACCGCAGATCATCACCTCGCGCGAAGACTTCATCAAGTTCAACAAGCACAAGGATGTGACGCACGAGGATGCGGAGGCCATCGCGCGCCTGTGCACGTCCTGCTGGCGCACGGGTACGACCGCCAATGCCCGTGAGCTTATCAAGCACGGCGATCAGAAGTCGGATAACGTCCCTCTTCAGGGGGTGTCGCTTTCGATGTTCCAGATCAACGATGTCAACGTCCAGGCGGGACGTATCTGGACGGAGACGGAGCACAAGGCTGCGCGCGACGTGTGCGTCATCGGCACGGATATTATCGAGAATCTTTTCGGCGGCGCACAGCCCGAGCGAGTGGTCGGCCAGGAGATACGCATCGCCGGTCGCCCCTTCCAGATCGTCGGCGTCGCAGAGACCAAGGGCAAGGTCTTCGGCTTCTCGCGCGACAACGTCATCTATCTACCCTATCCGACCTACGTCAAGATGTACGGCTCGCACTTTTCGCTCGTCGTCTTTATTCAAGCCCCCTCGGCGGAGATGCTCACGGAAGTGCAAGATCAGGTGAGAGCCATCATGCGCAATCGTCGCGGCAAGACTTTCAAGGATGAGGAGGACGGCTTCGCCTTAGAGACGCAGGACGTGTTTCTAGACCTCTACGGCAAAGCGACCTCCAACATCTACATCGTGACGATTGGCGTGGCGGCGATCTCTCTCGTGGTCGGCGGCATCGTGGTGATGAACATCATGCTCGTCTCCGTGACGGAGAGAACCAAGGAGATAGGCATACGCAAGGCCATCGGCGCGCGACGCAAGGATATTCTCCAACAGTTTTTGATCGAGGCTGTGGCCGTCTCGGCCATCGGCGGCGCAATCGGCGTCGTCACCGGATTCGGCCTCGCCTACATCCTCTCTTTTCTGATGGGCTTTCCGCTCCTGATCAGCCCCACATCGGCTGTGCTCGGCGTCGGCGTCTCCTCCGTCGTCGGCATCATCAGCGGCTTGTGGCCCGCCTGGCGAGCGGCCCGGCTCGACCCGATTGAGGCCTTGAGGGCCGAATGATGCGAAGCAAACTCAAACGCATCGCTTCAGCGTCGGCGATCACGCTCGCCGCGCTCCTCTTAGCCCTTGGCCTTGAGCTTGCGCGCGAACGCTTCGTCTACTGGCGCGTGACGCGCAGGATCGAGAGCGCGCATGCTCGTCTCAGGGTAGGGATGACGAAAGACCAGGTGAAGCTGATCGCGGGCGAGCCGGAAAAGATAGCCGAGAGGAGACCGGACGTGTACTGGACATGGTCTGCGCGCGGCTATCAGGGCGAGTTGTGGAAGCGAATCGGGATGACGAGCATGAAGGGCCATTACGATCTGATCGTTCGCTTCGACGGCGAGCACCGCATCACCAGGATATTCGGCGGCGTGAACTGAGAAAGGAATTTAACAGGATGGACGGGATGAACAGGATAAAGAAGAGCAAAGCAATATGCATGCAGCAATGCTTTTGTCTTATATCATGCTTTTAGTCTTCATCCTGACAATCTCTGTTAATTTGTCTGAGGCTCGTATGACTTTCGATGATGTCAAAGAATCTGCGGCGATGGCCATCGACACGATGCGCTCGAATAAGCTGCGTTCATCGCTGACTATTCTGGGCGTCTCGGTCGGCGTCATCACGGTCATCTTCATGGTCTCGATCATACAGGGTCTTAACCGCGCCTTCGCCGAGCAGATAGAATCTCTCGGGTCGAACACGATCTTCGTCTCGAAGTTCGACCCTTCCTTCGGACGCCCGCCCGGGCAGGAGGAGCTGCATCGCAAGGATTTGACGATGGAGGATGCCGAGGCGCTCAGGCGTGAAGCGCCTTCGGTTGTCGGCGTCTCTCCGATTCACCGCATGATCGCTTCCACCGCGCGCTATGGCGATAAGCAATCGGACACGCCTATCCTGTTCGGCGTCACGCCCTATTACGAGTTCGTCCATTCGCAGAACGTCGGGCGCGGGCGCTTCATCCTCGATATAGACATGGAGGCACGCTCCAACGTCTGCATCCTCGGCGTGGATGTCGTGCGCGCCCTCTTTCCCTATGAAGACCCTTTAGATAAAGAGCTGAAGATCAACGGCAACTCCTACCGCGTCATCGGCGTGATGGAGCCCCTGGGCAACTTCTTCGGCCAGTCGCGTGACAACTCCATCTTCATTCCGATCACGACCTTCGATAAGTACTACCCGGACTTGCCAGCGCCGCAGGTGGTCTTCTTCATCATCGTCCGCCCGCGTTCGCGCGCCTACGTCCAACCGGCGATGAGCGAGATCGAGGACATCCTTCGCCGTCGGCGTCGTGTTCCGGCGAGCGCGCCCAACAACTTCGGCATCTCTTCGCAGGATTCGCTTCTGGACATCTACAATCAACTGACGGGAGCGACCGCGCTCGTCCTGACAGCCGTCTCCTTCGTCGCGCTCATGATCGGCGGCATCGGCGTCATGAACATCATGCTCGTGAGCGTGACGGAGAGAACCAAGGAGATAGGCATCCGCAAGGCCGTGGGCGCGACGCGCAGCAACATCCTGTCGCAATTTCTCATAGAGGCCGTCGCGCTCACAGCTATCGGCGGCATCATCGGTCTCGTCGTCGGAGAGATCGCAAGCCTCCTGATGAACAAATACTCTCCGCTTCCGGCCTTCGTGCCCTTGTGGGCCATCGCCGTCGGCTTAGGGATATCGGCGGCCGTCGGGATAATTTTCGGCCTCTGGCCCGCTTGGAAAGCCGCTCGCCTGGACCCCATCGAGGCCCTGCGCTGGGAATAAACCGGCCCGCTGGGGTATGATCAGGCTCACCCCTTTTGCACAAACCTATCCCCTGCGCGACGCATCTCAATACTTGCTCCCCCCGTGTGCAACCATAATCAGCATTTAAACGTAATAACGCAATCGTGAAACTTATAGAGACATTAAAACTGGCGCTTGCCGCCGTCTGGGCCCATAAGCTGCGCTCCGTGCTGACGCTCCTGGGGATGATCATCGGCGTGACGGCGGTCGTCGTCGTCGTCTCCGTCATCCAGGGCTTCAACGCCTATTTCGACGAGAAGATCGCAGGCATCGGCTCGAAGTCCTTCAGCATTCGTCGCTTCGCCTTCGAGGATTTCAAGGATACGGACACCATCGCCGCCGCACAGCGACGCAATAAGGATATAACGCTTGAAGAGCTTGATTACCTGAAAGCTCGCGCCACGATGATCGGAAAGCTTGGCGCGAAGGCCAACGCCACGCGCCGGCAGGTCAGGCGCGGCGCGGAGATACTCGAAGAGGTGCAGGTCGACGGCGCGACGCCTGTCATCGCCGACATAGATAATCTGGACATCGCCGAGGGACGCTACTTCTCCGAGGCCGAAGCGGAGGCGGCCATGCGCGTCGCCTACATCGGCGCGGACATCGCCAACAAGCTCTTTCCATCGGGAAGAGCCCTGGGCGAGGAGCTGGTTATCCAGGGATTGCCCTATCGCGTGATCGGCGTGGCGACAGCCAAAGGGACTGTCTTCGGCCAACCGCAGGATACCTTCATCACCATCCCCTTGAAGACCTACGCGAAAAGCTTCGGCCCACTGATCAACCAGCGCTCGCTCTATATCGTTGCGACCTCGAAGACCGACCAGACTTTCAACGAGGCGGTCGAAGAGGCGCGTTTCCTGCTGCGCACGCGCCGCCGTCTTGGGCCCAACGAGAAGGACAACTTCGGCATCATTACGCCCGACGCCATCACGGGCATCCGCGACCGCATCCTCGGAACCGTCTCGATTGTCGCCGTCGCCGTGCCCGCCATCGCGCTCGTCATCGGCGGCATCGTGATTATGAACATCATGCTCGTGAGCGTGACGGAGAGAACCAAGGAGATAGGCATACGCAAATCCCTGGGGGCGCGGCGCGCCGACATTCTCAAGCAGTTCATGGTCGAAGCGATCACGCTCTCGGCCATCGGAGGAATCGTCGGCGTCACTCTCGCCTGGATTATCGGGCGCATCCTGACCGCCGTCTTTTTCCCGACCTATCTTTCGCTCATCGCCGTCTTCGTCGCCGTCAGCGTCTCAGGGATAATCGGCGTGCTGTCCGGCATCTTCCCGGCATGGAAGGCCGCGCGCCTGGACCCGATTGAGGCGCTCAGGGCTGACTAGCGAGCGTGCTCCGAAGCGGTCAAAGGGACTCTCTTTTAACCGCTTCGGCGCGCGACGAAACTTTTATGAAACTGATCCGCAGTGACATCTACGAAAATCTACTGATGGCGCTCTCGACGCTGCGCACGAATAAGCTGCGCTCGTTTCTGACAGTGATCGGCGTCGTCATCGGCGTGTGGACGGTGATGGCGATTGCCTCCATCATCAGCGGCATCGATACGGCGGTCAGAAAAGAGGTCGAATCCTTCGGCACGCGCTCGATCTTCATCGCCAAGTTTCAGCCGGGCATCCGCATCGGTCGCCTCTCGCGCGAAGAGCGCATGCGTAAGGAGTTGACTTTCGATGACGCGATGGCGATCGCCACACTCCCGGCGGTCGAGGTCTCCGTTCCCTTTCTCGATGTCACGAACAACTTTTTCGGCCAGAAGATTCTCGTCACGGCGAACGGCAAGACGAGCGCGGCTGTCTCCTTGCAGGGCACGCTGCCGGAGTTTGAGAAGGCCGGGACGGAGATCGTCACCGAAGGAAGGTTTTTCTCGCAATTCGAGAATGACCAGAACGAGAAAGTCTGCGTCATCGGCGGGAGCGTCGGCGAAAACTTTTTCCCCTTCACTTCGCCTGTAGACAAGACGATCGAGATCGGCGGCGAAGAGTTTCGCGTCGTCGGCATGCTGGAAAAGCGCGAGACCTTTCTCTCAAGCAACGACGAGAACAATGTCATCTACATGCCCTTCGGAGTAGTGCGCAAGATCAAGCCGAACGCCGACGATGTTTATATTATGGCGGTCGCTCGTCCGGGCATGATGGACGAGGCCAGAGATCAGATCACAGACCTCCTCAGGGTGCGCCGTCAGGTTCCCTTCGGCAAGCCTGACAATTTCGGCATGGCATCCGCCGAGACTATCATCGAGCAGTTTCGCGCCATCACCTTCGGCGTCGCCATTGCGATGATCGTCATCTCTTCCGTGGGCTTGATGGTCGGCGGCATCGGCGTCATGAATATCATGCTCGTCTCCGTGACGGAGCGTACGCGCGAGATAGGAGTTCGCAAAGCCATCGGCGCGCGGCGCGCAGACATTCTCTGGCAATTCCTGATCGAAGCGATGACGCTGACGGGGATGGGAGGTCTGATCGGTCTGCTGCTCGGCTGGTTGACGACGCTCTTGATACGCCTGATCGTGCCCTCCTATGTTCCGCTCTGGGCTCCCATCGGAGGCTTCATCGCCAGCGTCGGCATCGGTCTCATCTTCGGTCTCTGGCCCGCGTGGAAAGCCGCCCGCCTCGACCCTATCGAATCGCTGCGCTATGAATAATAGTCTCTAATCCGAATTGCCGGGCAAAGCCAAAGCAGGAATTAACAGAGGGATGGACAGAGATTCTCAGGATAAAGAGCAAGCGATGAACTATTCATCGCAGCAATGCATTCAGTCTTTATTCTGAATGGTTTTGGTTTTTATCCTGACCATCTCTGTCCATCCTGTTAATTCTGCTTTTCTCATCAGATGACGGTTCCCGTGACGGCGGCGAGCGCGACTTTAAATATTATCCCGACGAGCCAGAGTCCGAGGACGATGCCCCACGCCGCGCCTGAAGAGAGGCGTGCGACCTGGCGCAGGCCGAGCGCGGCCAGAAACAATCCATAAAAGGTAAAGATGTCGAAGGAGCCGAGCACTGCCGCCAGCACCGGTGTCGCCTTCGGGTCAACCAGGATGCCCAGGTTGGCGCGCGCCAGGCTGCGTCCGGGCTGCATCGTTTCCAGCTCCTCCTTCGATTTCAGAAACAGCAGTATGAAGCTGACCAGTATCGTCAGCAGGTTGGGCGCGAAGCTGGAATAGGCCCAGACCGATAGAGCCTGAAAGTAAGTGATCGAGCGTCCCATCAGCATCACGCCCAGCAGATAGAGCGCCGACCCTGCGGCGTAGACCATGAGCACGCCGATCAAAGGAGAAAGATAAAAGGCGGCCTTCACAGCCGGGTTCACGTAGAAGCCGATGGCCTGCTCCTTCTGCTCGTGCGTCATCCGGTCTCCGCGCGGCGAGTTTTCGATGGCCGCGCGCATCACGTTCTCGTAGCCTGCGCGCTGAAAGAAGACGAACGTAAAGACGCAGGTCAGGACGGCTGTGATGGCGGCGGCGGCGAGAAAGCGTGGATGGGCGCGCAGCGAATCGAACGTGCGTCCGGGCTCGAAGAAGATGCTGGTCAGAGTCTCGACCGTCGACATCTTGGGCCCATCGGGAAGCGGCGGATGGGAAGCGGCATAGGCATGGGGCGTGAGATTGCCCGTGTTCGGATCGCTCATGATCTTTGTCCTCTCGGCTTCGGTTTGGCGAGACGGCAGGTGCGGGCTCCTCCCGTCCGATGCGATAAAGTTAAGTGCCAGAGCCGCGTGATACGCGCGAGCGCCGGAAAGTGTTTCAAGCCCGGCGCGCATCAGCGGCGATCTGTCGCTCGTGCGCGCTCATCTCAAATCGGCTGTGCTTCTTTTTATGGGTAAGGGCTTTCTAGATGGCGAAGCGGGCTGCTCTGCGATGCGAAACAAAGCCGCGACTTTATAGTTACCATAACTGGCGTCAACCATCGTCAGACGATAGTAAAATTTCTTATCGCCATTCTCACCGTAAAGAAAGATATTGGCCATGTCCTGGCGTGGGAGCGTCTCATACTCCGTGGCCGTCAAGACGCGCGGGAATGCCTTCGGGTGCATGCGTGCGACGAGGTCTATAAATTGATCTTCGGTCAGCTTACGCTGCATGCCTGCGGAGAGAAGGCTGTAAGCCCCTGGCTGATTGAGATCAATGAAGGATTCCTTGACGAACTTAATGGCGCTCGTGGCCGCCATGTCCGGGTCGGGAGCGCTGCTCGTCTTGCGATCGGGGTCGCAGGAGTTGCAGCCGAGCGCTGTGATGCAGAGAAGGATTGTCCAGATATATTTTCGCATCAACGAAGCAGCCGCGATCAATTCTGCGCGAGGCTCACAACTCTTTCGGGGGCCGGGTTTATATTTTCCCGGGCCGCGAGCAGCTCGCGCTCGCCGTCTCAAGCGGCGGTCGGCGCATCCGTCCAGCCCGGGACACGTATGCAGGCGACGGTGTGACCCGCAGAGACTTCGCGCAGGTCAGGGTCAATCTGCGCGCACTCTGGAATGGCTGCCGGGCAGCGCGTGCGAAAACGGCAACCGGAGGGCGGGTTAATGGGCGTCGGCACATCGCCTTCCAAGACGATGCGCTGGCGCTTATAACGCGGGTCAGGGACGGGTATGGCCGACAGCAATGCCTGCGTGTAAGGATGCAAGGGTTGGGCATACAGCTCTGCGGCGCTCGCCACTTCGACGATGCGCCCCAGGTACATCACGGCGACTCGCGTCGAGATATGCTCGACAACAGCCAGGCCGTGAGAGATGAAGAGGTAGGTGAGGCCGAACTCTTGCTGTAAGTCTTGCAGTAGATTAACGACCTGCGCCTGCACGGAGACATCAAGGGCCGAGACGGGCTCGTCCGCGACGATCAGCTTCGGATTAAGGGCGAGAGCGCGTGCCACTCCGATGCGCTGGCGCTGCCCGCCCGAGAACTCGTGCGGGTAGCGATTCATATATTCCGGGTCGAGGCCGACCTTTCTGAGCAGCTCGGCGACGCGCTCGCGCCTCTCCTCTTTATTTCCGATCCCGTGAATCACGAGCGGCTCTGAAACTATGTCGCGCACGCTCATGCGCGGATTAAGAGACGCATAAGGGTCTTGGAAGATGATCTGCATCTGCTTGCGCAGCTCTCGCAGCTCGCGGCGTCCGACCGCCAGCACGTTGCGGTCGTCAAAGATGACTTCGCCCGAAGTCGGCTCGATGAGTCGCAGCAAGCAGCGTCCGACGGTTGATTTCCCGCACCCTGATTCGCCGACAAGCCCCAGCGTCTCGCCGCGCAAAATCTCAAACGTCAGGCCGTCCACGGCGCGCACCACGTCGTCGCTGCCCTCGACGGCGAAATGCTTGACCAGACGACGCACGCGCACAAGCTCACCGGCGCTCTCCGTCACGTCCGTAGGCCGCGCCGCCGCCGCTTCACGATCAGGCACGCTCTCCGCTCCCGGTCGCAGATCGAAGTTTAAATTCTGATCGGAACTCAACACTTCACCCGAAGTCTATCATGCTCTTATTAACACAGAAGAAATTAACAGGATGGACAGAGATTGCCAGGATAAAGAAAAAGCAATGAGCTATTCATGCAGCGATGCTTTCATCTTTCATCCTGCTTTCTATTTTTATCCTGCTTTCATCTTTCATCCTGACCATCTCTGTCCGAATCCCTGTTAATTCTGCTTTGGCTTCGCCTCCGCCTGGTGGTCGGCTGTGACTGCCGCCGCCAGGTCGAAGAGGACGCAGCGCACCTTAACATTATTCTCAAGCTCGTAGAGGGGAATCACGCCTTCCGCCGTGCAGCGCGGCATGCGATGCGTGCAGCGCGGCGCGAAATGGCAGCCCGGCGGCAACTCCGTCGGGCTCGGCACGACGCCCTCTATGGTTTCCAGTCGTTCGGCCTTGACGACGTGCTCCGCCGTCAGCTTGGGCACGGAGCGCAGCAGTCCTTCCGTGTAAGGATGCTTCGGTCGCGCGAACAGCTCTTCGACCGGAGACTCTTCGACGATGCGTCCGGTGTACATCACGGCGACGCGGTCTGCGACCTCGGCGACGACGCCCAGGTCATGCGTAATGAGCAGCACGCCCAGCTCGCGCGTGCGGCGCAGCTCATTGAGCAGCTCTAGAATCTGCGCCTGTATAGTCACGTCGAGCGCGGTCGTCGGCTCGTCCGCGATCAAAAGCTTAGGGTCGCACGCCAGGGCCATGGCGATCATCACACGCTGCCGCATTCCGCCCGACAACTGGTGCGGGTAATCGTCTGCGCGGCGGGCGGGGTCAGGGATGGAGACCTCGCGCATGGCCTCGACGGCAGCCTCGCGCGCCTGCTTGCGCGAAAGCTTGCGATGCAGCCTGAGCGCCTCTGCAATCTGCTCGCCCACCGTGTAGACGGGATTGAGCGAAGTCATGGGGTCTTGAAAGATCATCGCAATATCGTCGCCGCGAATCTCGCGCATACGCTCTTCGGTGGCGGCGAGCAGATTCTCGCCGTTGAAGCTGATCTCGCCCGCGACGATCTTTCCCGGCGGCGCGATCAAACGCATGAGCGAGAGCGCCGTCATGGATTTCCCGCAGCCGGACTCGCCGACCAGAGCGAGCAACTCGCCTTCGTCAATCTGAAAGGTCACGCCGTCCACGGCGCGCACCAGCCCGGCGCGCGTCGGAAAGTGCGTCTGCAAGTTTTTCACTTCCAGCAGGTGTGCCATAACAACGGATTTCAGATTGTAAGCGAAATGCTGAGGAAGGGCGAGCGTGATGGAAAAGAATCAACAGGCATAGACAGGATAAAGAAGAAGGGCGGAGGGCCGCAGGGATGAAAGAAAGACAGCACGCTTGTTATTCATCCCTGCGGCCCTCCGCCCTTGCTTTTATCCTGTCTATCACTGTTAATTTATTCCCGCTCTGGCCGTCTTCCTTCGCGTCAGGATTTGGGCCAGCAGCCCGAAACAGAAGATGCCCAGGTAGTCGGAGAGCAGATCGCCCGGGTCGAAGGTTCTGTACTTGATGAATATCTGTGAGAACTCTTCGAGCGTGACGACGAGCGCGACCATCAGGCTGCCCTTCAACAGCTCTAGCTTCCAGACTCGCACAGTCCTGCATGAGAGCGCCAGGTTCAGCAGGAAGGAGAGTATGCCCATCAAGATCAGATGGCCCAGCTTATCGCCGTAAGGCAGCTCCCGCACGCGCCGAAAGAGCGGCTGGTATCTCTTCTGGTCTGCCAGGAAGACGATCACACCCAGCAGTAGAAAATAAAGACCCGTCAACCATTTCATAAGCTCTCTCTGCTCCGTCTAAAGGACCTGGCCCATCCGTTACGAGCATCAGGGACGACACTTTCCCTGCTACTGCTCGCAGCCTATAAGCCAAGCCTGTCCATCTTGTCTTTCTCGTAATCGCCGTCTTCACCCGGATAACGTAGCAGCGCGTCGAACTTTCCTGTCTCTTTGGCCAGCGCCCAGACGAGGCTTTCGCCTGCGGGCAGGATATTCGGCGCGGCAGCGTAAACGGGGTCTCGAAATGCCCTGGCGGCATCAATCACCTTCCAGCCCTTGCCCATGAACATGCGCAGCAGGTCGCCCAGGAATAGAGCGTTCAGGAGATTGTAGTGGACGAGCAGCGTGTGACGGACGCTGCGCCCGAGCGCTTTCCTGGACAGCTCATCATAAAAGGCCGCGCGCTCCCAGATGTGGCTCAGGTAGAAATCCCTGTAAGGAGCGAGGTCTGCGGCGGCCTCCGCCTCCAGGCGCTTTCGCATGCGATCATCAACGTACCAGTCCGAAGCGTCTATCGTGACGTGCCCGTTCCTGTAGCCACGCTCTTTGAGAAATGCCCGGACGCGATCACGCTTCTCGATTGTGTTCCCCTCTTTCAGGAACGGAAAGCGATAGAGCCTTTTGAAATGCGAGTAATCCTTGATCACGCCCTCGCCGCGAAGAATGTCCTGCGCGTATGCCTCAAAGCTTATCCGCGACGAGTTGTAATAGAGGTGCGAGTAAGAATGATTGGCGATGAGGTGACCGGCGCTGTCCCACTCGCGCAGGAGTCGCCTGCCCTTCTCGTTATCCACATACTTGCCCGTGACAAACAGCGCGATCTTCAAATCTCCGTGTGCCCGCAGCGTCGAGAGCAGTGCGCGATTGCGCTCCTGAGCCGACAGGCGCGGGGTATCCGCCCAGCGAAAATCATCCATCGTAATCGCCACTTGCGGCGATTGATCGCCCGACGCCGAAATATTGTCGCTCAGCTTCAGCGCGACCAGGCCCGCTCCGAGCGCCCGGGCAAACTCTCTACGGTTCATGATGCAAGCCTCTCGAACTCACCCATCAATCATTAAGCCTGATTCCCGGCACACCCTCTTTTTCTCTGTTTCGGCAATGAGATTTTTCACTGAAGCAACTCTTTCCCGCCCCTCGCGCTAGCTTTCCAGCACCAGATCAGTAAATTTCCACGCACCGCGAGCAAACTTTTACGCTCCGCAACCCTTCTCGCACACCAGACGAGCCTTCTTTCACCCTCCGCAGCTAATCTTTCACGCTCCACAAGCCATCTTTACCACTCCGCAAACGAATTTTCACGCTCCGCAGATAAGTTGACGCGCTCCGCAACTAAACTTTTACGCTCCGCAACCTTTCTTGCGCACGAGACGAGCCTTCTTTCACGCTCCGCAACTCATCTTTCATCCTGCGCAAGTCGTCTTTCGCGCTGCGCAGACGAATTTTCATGCTGCAAAAGCCATTTTTCACTGTGCGCGAGCCTTCTCGCATGCTGCGCAAATAGATTTCAACCCAGGCCAGCCAACTTTCACGCTCTGCCAATCAATTCAGGGTCTCTCCCAATAAAAGCTCTCTTCCCGGCAGCTGATTTCCCTGCTAAACCCTCCTCAGCCGCTACCTTTTACATGGTAAGGGCTTCGCGGTATTCGCCCCAGACGCGGCGCAGGCGATGGCTGATCTCGCCAACGGTGGCGTAACTTTCGACGCAGGCGAGTATGCGCGGCAGCAGGTTTTCCGTACCGCGCGCGGCCTCCTCTAACTTGATGAGGGCGACTTCGACCGCTTCGTTGTCCCGGCGTGCGCGCAGGCTGCGCAGGCGCTCGACCTGCGCCTGTTCGACGCTCGGGTCAACGCGCAGAAGGGGCACACTCGATTCCTCTTCCGTCTGGAAGCGATTGACGCCGACGACGATTGACTCCTGTCGCTCGACCGAGCGCTGGTAAGCGTAGGCCGCCTCCTGAATCTCGCGCTGGACGTAGCCGGTCTCGATGGCGCGCAGCACGCCTCCCATCGCGTCTATCTTCTCAAGGTAATCAACGGCGCGGCGCTCTATCTCGTCCGTGAGATGTTCTATGGCGTAAGAGCCCGCGAGCGGGTCAACCGTGTCGGCGACGCCCGACTCGTGCGCGATGACCTGCTGCGTGCGCAAGGCTATGCGCGCAGCCCCTTCGGTCGGAAGCGCTAAGGCTTCGTCCATCGCGTTCGTGTGCAGCGACTGCGTGCCGCCGAGGACTGCCGCGAGCGCCTGTATGGTAGTGCGAACGATGTTGACCTCCGGCTGCTGCGCCGTCAGGGTTGACCCGGCGGTCTGCGTGTGAAATCTGAGCATCATGGAGCGCGGGTCGCGCGCCTGGAAGCGCTCGCGCATCACTCGCGCCCAGAGGCGACGTGCGGCGCGGAACTTGGCTATCTCTTCCAGCAGATTGTTGTGCGCGTTGAAGAAGAAGGAGAGGCGCGGCGCAAACTCGTCCACCTTCAGCCCGGCGGCAATCGCCGCCTCGACGTAAGCGATGGCGTCTGCGAGCGTAAAGGCCACCTCCTGCACGGCTGTCGAACCGGCCTCGCGTATGTGGTAGCCGCTGATCGAGATCATATTCCAGTTCGGGACTTCGCGCGCACAGAAGGCGAAGGTGTCCGTCACGAGTCGCAGAGAGGGCGCGGGCGGGTAGATGTATGTGCCGCGCGCGATGTACTCCTTCAAAATATCGTTCTGGATTGTGCCGCTGACGCGGTCGAAGCTGACGCCCTGTTTTCTCGCGGCGGCCAGGTAAAGACAGAGCAGCGTGGAGGCCGTCGCATTGATCGTCATGGAGGTCGAAACGCTGTCGAGCGGAAGCCCCTCTGTGAGGCGCTCCATGTCTTCCAGGGAATCAATGGCGACCCCGACCTTGCCGACTTCGCCCGCCGCAAGCGGGTCGTCGGAATCGAGCCCTATCTGCGTCGGTAGATCGAAGGCGACGGAGAGCCCCGTCGTGCCCTGCGCGAGCAGGTACTTGTAGCGCGCGTTGGATTCTTCAGCCGTCGCATAACCGGCATACTGTCGCATCGTCCAGAAACGCCCGCGATACATGTTGCGACGGATGCCGCGCGTAAAGGGATGCTCGCCGGGCGATGCCAGGTCGCGCTCGTAATCAACCGCATCCGTATTAGACGGATTGAAATCGTTTGGCAGCTCAATGCCGGAAGATGTCTCGAAGCGCTCGCGTCGCTCGGCGCGTCTGTTCGTCTGCATGCGGCTTCTCGTCCTTAGGTTGATGCGAAGGTCAGTTGTTCGGCGTTTCGGCGAAGTTTCGCGGAAGCCTAACATAGTGCAGTTGCGGCAAGCAATTAGGCGCTCGCGCGCGCCTCCCGCCAACAGGTTGACCGCAGGCGTGCGCGTCGCTTAGCATCAGGGCCGGTCAGGCAAAAAGGCTATCAACCCCAACAGCCGGGAAAGCGTCAAGGTCTATTTTGGACATCAACGACGAAGCCAAAGAAATCGTTCACGAGCTGGGCTCAGCCATCAACTCTGCGGTCGAGAATTCTCAGCAAGTGGCCGAGGCCATCGAACGCCTGCGCGAGGCTGGCTACGAGATGGAGCTGACGCTGCGACTTGAGATCGGACTGCGAGCGCACGACGACGAAGACGGCGAAACCAGCGCGGGCGCCGCGCTGGAGCTGACGGATGAAGACATGCGTACGCTGCGCCGCATGAAGATTCGCATTGACGAAAGCGACTGATTTCCCTCTCTGCGCACGATGACGACTTCTACTCGCTCAATTAAGACGCTCCTCTTCGACTGGGACGGCACACTCAACGACTCTGCGCTCACAGGCTTCACCGCCTTTCAAAAAAGCCTGGACGAGCTGGGCATCCCCTTCACACAGGAGTTCTACGAAGCCAACTACTCTCCGAACTGGTACACGATGTACGAGACGCTCGGGCTCGCGCGCGACGAGTGGCAGCGAGCCGATGATCTATGGATTCATCACTACGGAGAAGCGCCCGTGCGTCTGGTCGAGGGCGCGGGCGCGACCGTCACAGAGCTTCACAAGAGAGGCTACGGCCTGGGCATCGTCACCAGCGGAAGCCACTGCCGCGTTGCGCGCGAGCTTGACGACATAGGGCTGGCAGGCGTCTTCCAGGTTGTCGTCTGCAACGAGCACATCACAAATAAGAAGCCGCACCCTGAAGGCTTGGAGCAGGCCATGCGCAGAATCGGCTCTCGCCCCGAAGAATGCTCCTACATCGGCGACGCCCCGGAAGATATTCAGATGGGGAAAAGCGCCGGCGCGCAGACGGTCGGCGTCCGCAGCAATTATCCGACGAGCCGACAACTGACGAGCGCGCGACCCGACATCTACCTCACAGACATCTCAGAGCTGCTCCTGCATTACACCGGAGCCTGAGCGCCGCTTTGCCGGACTCGCTTTGATTAGAGATAAGCGGTATGTTATCTTGTCTGGCTTTCAAAACCCGCCAAAACTTTCGCCTGAACAGGCTTAAATTAGAGGAGTTATTTAATAAAGCTATGGTTACGACTTACGGAACTGCGAGTTCGGACGGCCATCATGTAGGCCGCGTCGTGCAGATTATCGGCCCCGTCGTTGACGTGGAATTTGATGAGGGACACTTGCCACCGATCTACGAGGCGCTGCGCGTCACGTCCGAAGGCTTCGACGTGCCAACCACTATTGATGTCATCTGCGAAGTCCAGCAGCACCTCGGCGAAGGCCGCGTGCGCGCCGTCTCCATGCTGCCCACAGACGGCATGGTGCGCGGCATGAAGGCCATTGACACGGGCGGGCCCATCACCGTGCCCGTCGGCGAAGGCACGCTCGGGCGCGTCCTGAACGTCATCGGCGAGCCGGTGGACAACCTGGGGGACGTGAAGTACGAGACGCGCTATCCGATTCATCGCCACGCGCCGGACTTCGACGAGCAGGCGACGGAATTGCAGATGTTCGAGACCGGCATCAAGGTCATTGACCTCATTCAGCCCTTCCTGCGCGGCGGCAAGATCGGACTCTTCGGCGGCGCGGGCGTCGGCAAGACAGTCCTCATCATGGAGCTGATTAACAATATCGCCAAGGCTCGCTCAGGCTTCTCTGTCTTTGCGGGCGTCGGCGAGCGCACGCGCGAGGGCAATGACCTCCTGCGCGAGATGGTCGAATCCGAGGTCATACAGTTCGGCGCGGAGTTCAACAAGCATCTTCACGAGACGGGCGAATTCGATCTCAAGCGAGTGGACATGAAGGCCATCGAGGAATCGAAGGTCGCGCTCATCTACGGGCAGATGACGGAGCCTCCGGGCGCACGCCTGCGGGTTGCGCTCTCGGGCCTGACCGTTGCCGAATACTTCCGCGATCAGGGCCTCGACGTGCTCCTCTTCATTGACAATATTTTCCGCTTCACGCAGGCCGGTTCCGAAGTCTCTGCGCTGCTGGGCCGCATGCCCTCGGCTGTGGGCTACCAGCCCAACCTCGCCACCGAGATGGGCGAGATGCAGGAGCGCATCACTTCCACGAAGACGGGAGCGATCACTTCGATTCAAGCCGTCTACGTTCCGGCGGACGATTACACAGACCCCGCGCCCGCGACCACCTTCGCGCACCTCGACGCCGTGACGGCGCTCTCGCGCCAGATCGTCGAGCTGGGGATTTATCCGGCGGTTGACCCGCTCTCGTCCTCTTCGCGCATCCTCGACCCGCGCATCGTCGGCGAGGAGCATTACAGGACGGCGCAGGACGTGAAGCAAATCCTGCAACGCTATAAAGACTTGCAGGACATCATCGCCATTCTCGGCCTGGACGAGCTGTCGGACGAAGATAAGCAGGTCGTCTCGCGCGCGCGCAAGATTCAACGCTTCTTCTCGCAGCCCTTCTTCGTCGCCGCGCAATTCACCGGCCTCGAAGGCAAGTACGTCAAGCTCGAAGATACGATCAGGGGCTTCCGCGAGATCATTGACGGTAAGCATGACGATCTGCCGGAACAGGCTTTCTACCTCGTCGGCACAATCGAAGAAGCCATCGAGAGGGCCAAGCAGATCGCAGCAGCGTAAGAAAGGATGAAGGCCGAAGGATGAAGGATGAAAGGGTTGAGGGATTGATTCACTTGAGTTATTGATTCAATTCTTCATCCTTCCGCCTTCATTCTTCATCCTTGCTTTTGTATGGCAGATAAGATTCAACTTGAGGTGGTGACGCCGGAGCGTCGTGTGCTCTCGGAGGCCGTGGATGTCGTGTACGTTCCCGGCTCGAATGGTGAGTTGGGTATCCTGCCGGGGCACGTCCCGCTGATCTCGCAACTGCAAACCGGCATCCTCTCCTACAGCCAGGGGGGAGCGACCCACAGGCTGCACGTCTCGGGCGGGTTTGTCGAAGTCAATGCTGATCGTGTTTCGGTGCTGGCGGAGGTCGCCGAACATCCCGAGGAGATTGACGCTGCGCGAGCACGCCTCGCGCGCGAGCACGCGGAAAAGACCTTGAGCGCATGGAGCGGCACGGAGGAGGACTTCGAGGTGGCGCGCGTGCGGCTCGAACGCTCCATGGTGCGATTGCAGCTCGCCACCGGCGCGACGACGCTTAACCCCTGAGCTTCCCGTCTCATCAATCATTACGCAAAGCGGCCCGCGCGCTCTGAAGGGCGTCAATAGCCTTCAGAGTGCGCGGGCCGCTTTCCAGATACGGATTGGATGTTATGCGCGACGTTTCCGGCAGCGTGGGTTTCGGTCAGATTCGCTGGATGACGGGCTTCGGAAGCCTTCCGCTCTTTTTCGCCCGAGAACCGATAAGCCGTCGAAGCGTGTGACGCATCCGAAAGCGTGCGGACTTCACCCGCATCTCTCAAGACATTTGTTGTACTGATTATTTGCTACTTCACGGCATCTCTCGCGGCTGGCATCCGGGAGTCCTGCGCATCTTTCCAACGTCTTGTCGTATCTTTCCTTACAATCATCCGTGCATCCTACGACAGGCGCGGCGATGGTTCGGGTGGCACGCGTCCGCGCGATGGCAAATCCGCAGGCCAGCAATAATAGAAGCAACACTACAGGTAAAAGGGGGCGTTGACTGAGTCGCATCTGAATTCTCCTTCTGTCTTAAAACGGAGGCTCTTTGGGGGCCGAGTTGTGTAAGTTTTTATCCCTGTACTGCTTGCGAGGTGATCTAAATCGGCGGCGATGGTCAGGGTGTCGTTCGAGATCACTTCCAGGGGAGCGCATTATCTTTGAATTCCCTCACGGAGTCAATCTTTTCTCGGCTCAGCTCATGAAACACGGCGTTTCATACTTGAAACGCTAGCCCAGGCGCGGTATAATGAGTATCACTTGAGCGGGCAGTTTTCGACCATTAACAGGGGTTCATTCGATGTCACAAATTATCGCAGAGAACATGACGGAAGCGCCTCGGCCCATTGCCGGGGAAGCGACGCCGGAGGATGTGCAGGCCGAGCCTAGTTTGCGCCCGCGCCGCCTGGCGGAGTACATCGGGCAGACGAAGATCACCAGCAATCTCAAAATCTTTTTGAAGGCGGCGGTGGCCCGGCGCGAGGCGCTCGATCACGTCCTTTTCTGCGGCCCTCCGGGGCTTGGGAAAACGACGCTCGCCAATATCATCGCCGCCGAGATGGGCGCAGCCCTCAAGAGCGTCAGCGCTCCGGCCATAGAGCGCGGCGGCGACCTCGCGGCGCTCCTGACCAACTTGCAGGAAGGCGAAGTCCTCTTCATAGACGAGATTCATCGTCTCAAACCGCAGATCGAAGAGGTGCTCTACCCGGCGATGGAGGACTACCAGCTAGACCTCATGATCGGCCAGGGGACGGCGGCTCGCTCCATCAAGCTCGAATTGCCGAAGTTCACTTTAGTTGGCGCGACCACGCGCGCCGGGATGCTGACAGCACCCTTGCGCGGGCGCTTCGGCATCGTGCAGCACCTGGACTTCTATTCGCAACAGGACTTGGAGGTCATCATCCATCGCTCCGCAGAGATTCTGGGCGTCGAGATAGAAGCCAGCGGGGCGAGCGAGATTGCGCGGCGGGCGCGGGGCACACCGCGCATTGCCAACCGGCTGCTTCGCCGCGTGCGCGATTACGCGGAGGTTTTGAGCGACGGGCGGATAACGCAGGCTCTCGCGCGCCGCGCCCTGGACGAGATGGAGGTTGATCGCTTCGGCCTGGACGAAGTTGACCGCAAGCTTTTGAGCGTGATTATCGAAAAGTTCGAGGGCGGGCCCGTCGGAGTCGGCACGATCTCAGCCTCTATCAGCGAAGAGCGCGAGTCCATAGAAGAGATTATCGAGCCGTATCTCATCCAGATAGGCTTTCTCAACCGCACGCCGCGCGGTCGCGTCGCCACCCGCGCCGCCTATAAACACATGGGCATCGCCATGAGGAGGAAGGAGGCCGACGCGCTGGCAAGTTAAGCGCCGCCGGTGAGAGGTTGGTTGATTGACAACTTCCTTCAACCGCCCATCAAATCGTTACAAGTTTCGGTCAGTGACATTGTGACTGACCGGAAAAGACCGGGAGCGACCACGCTGGAACGGATCGGGAGCCGAACCAGCCGAAGTCGCTCTCGGCATTTAAGAGCAAGGATGAAGAAAGCAATTAACAGGGATGGACGGAGATGGTCAGGATAAAGATAAAGGGATGAACTATTCAGACAACGATGCTTTTGTCTTTTATCCTGCTATTTGTATTTATCCTGACAATCTCTGTCCATCCTGTTAATTTCCTTCTTTCATCCTTCATCCTTGTTTCTGATTGCCTGGCGCATTTCGCTGACGGCGCGGTCCAGGCCGACGAAGATGGCGCGCGAGATGATGTTGTGGCCGATGTTGAATTCGGTGATCTCGCTGATGGCGGCAAGAGCGCCGACGTTGCGATAGGTGAGCCCGTGTCCGGCGGCCACTCTCAGGCCGTACTGCGATGCGAGCGTCGCGGCTTCGCGCAGTCTTCGCAGCTCCTGCGCCGCGTGCATCGTCGCTTCCGTGTGAGCGGAACGTGGTGGCAGCGTGGCTTCGGCATAGACGGCTGTGCACAACTCGACCTGCTGCGCTCCCGTCTCGTGCGCCGTCTCTATCTGCTGCGGGTCGGGGTCAATGAAAAGGCTCGCGGTGATGCCCGCCTCGCGCAGTCTGGCGACGGCTGAGCGCACTATGGAGAGATTGGCGCGCACGTCGAGGCCGCCCTCGGTCGTAATCTCGTTCGGATTTTCGGCCACCAGCGTGACGGCCTCCGGCATAATCTCAAGCGCTATCTTCAGCATCTCTTCGGTCGCAGCCATCTCTACGTTGAGGTAGGTGGTGAGCGACTGGCGAAGCGCGTGCAGGTCGTTGTCCTGTATGTGGCGACGGTCGCCGCGCAGGTGGACGGTGATACCGTCGGCCCCTGCCTGCTCGCAGGCCACCGCCGCCGCGATGACGCTCGGCTCGGGCGCGCGCCGCGCCTGCCGGACCGTAGCGACGTGATCTATGTTGACGTTGAGTCGTGCTGCCATGGCTCTGAATTTTAGATGCCGGATGTAATGGTCGTCAATTATTACGAGAGCGGCTTAACCGACAGCAGAATTTAACAGGATGGACAGGATAAGCAGGATAAAGAATAAGAGATAACAACTTCATTGCAGCAATGCTTTTGTCTTCCATCCTGATTTCCGTTCTTATCCTTTCTCTCCTGTCCATCCCTGTTAATTTTCTCCCTCTCCGCTGTTGGCCCTAGAGCGCTGAGACTTCAAGCTCGCTCGTTTCAGTGAAGGCGCGTTCTTTCTCCCGTTGCGCATGTACGGCGGCAATCGCCTGATCGTAGAATCCGCCTCGCACACCTCGGCGAATGGCGCTGACTTCGCCGAGCAGTCGCGGCGTATCGCGCCAGACGCTCAGCTTGCTGCCGTCGTTATGATCCCAGCGCACGGGTATCTCTCGCAGGCGCAGTCCGGCGAGGTGCGCGACGTATAGATATTCCACATCGAAGCCGAAGCGCTCGATGCGTGCGGCCTGGGCCAAAGGTCGGCAGACGCTCATGCGGAAAGCTTTGAAGCCGCACTGCGTATCCCAGAACGGCAAACGCGTGGCCAGCCTCACGATGAGGTTGATGATGCGCCCGCCCTGCTCTCGTCGCCAGGGCTGATGCACTCCGATCAGGCTGCGGTCTAAGGCGCGCGAGCCGAACGTGAGATCGTACTCGCCGCGCTCTATGGGCCCAACGAGCTTCGGCGTCTCTGTGATCGGCGTCGAGAGGTCAGCGTCGGTAAAGAGCGCGATGGGCGAGCTTGCTGCCAGAAGCCCTGCGCGCACCGCATGGCCCTTCCCTCGATTGGGCCTGACGGAAATGACCTGCGCGCGGACGCGGCCAGCGTCAGCCAGGCTCTCTTCGGCCACACGCGCAGTCTCATCGCTTGAGCCGTCGTCAACGACGATCAGCTCGCTCGCGCCGCCGCGCTCGTTCAGGTAATCGAGGATTGTGCCGAGCGACTTGCCCAGCCGCACGGCTTCATTGTAGGCCGGGACAATGATGGAAATTGATGGAGGCATCCCTAATTACAGTTTCCGGTTTAAGAGTTTTTCGGCTTCGATCAGGTGGGCCCAAGGAACTGAGAGACCGGAAGACCGATTCCGAGCGTCGAATATAACATAATCGGCCAGCCTATCGAGGCTGTCGGCTGCGGGCGAGCCTGTGTGCTATATTTAAGGCGGTGCTCGGTCGCCGTTCGGGCGCTTGTCACCTGATTCATACGATGCGTTTTCGGAGCATAGCATGTCCAGCAAGTTCGCTATCATCGCAGCCTTCATCATCACCGTCGCCACCATCGTCGGCGGAAAATTCGGCGGAGACACGCCGCGCCGTCGAGCCTTTACGGCCAGGGCGACGACGACCGCCTCCGCCGATAATATAGAGGGCGATTACGGCGATGCCGTGGCGACGATCTCCGAGAACTACGCGGGCGAGATAGATTACGAAAAGGCCACGCAGGCTGCCATTCAGGGCATGCTCTCGACGCTCGACCCGCACTCCATGTTCTTCTCGCGCGCCGAATATACGAAGCTCAAGGAAGACCAGGACTCGCGCTTCTACGGCATCGGCGTGACCATACTGCAACACCGCGACGGCGTCTACGTCCAATCGGTCGTGCCGAACACTCCGGCCTGGCGCGCGGGTCTGCGCTACGGCGACCGCATTATGGAGGTGGACGGCAAGGACGCGCGCAACTGGACGAGCCAGCAGGTCTCCAATAACGTGCGCGGCGAGAGGGGCGTTCCCGTCAAGCTCAAGGTCGAGCGCGCCGGATCGCAGGCCCCGCTCTATTTCACTATCGTCCGCGATGCAGTGCCGCTGCCCTCGATCCGCAACTCTTTTCTGATTCGTCCGGGCATCGGCTACATAGGCCTGACCGGCGGATTCCAGCACACGACCGGCGACGAGTTGCATGATGCCATCAATGCCCTGCGCTCGCAGGGCATGCGCCAGATCGTGCTCGACCTGCGCGGCAATCCGGGCGGGCTGCTCGATCAGGCGATTGACGTGGCGAGCGAGTTTTTGCCGCGCGGGCAGGTCGTCGTCTCCGTGCGCGGGCGCGAATATAACCAGCCCATCCTTTATCGCTCCAACGGCAACGATACGGAGGACTATCCGCTCGTCGTGCTCATCAATCGCAACTCGGCTTCGGCTTCGGAGATCGTCGCCGGGGCGATTCAAGATCACGGGCGCGGTATCGTCGTCGGCGAAACCAGCTTCGGCAAGGCGCTCGTCCAGCGCGTCTTCAATCTGCCGAACGGCACGGGACTGACACTCACCACGGCCAAGTACTACACGCCTTACGGGCGCTCCATTCAACGCGATTACTCGAACGGCTCGCTCTACGACTACTACGTGCGCCACGATGCGGCGGAGGAGACGGCTCAACCGGCGCGACCCGTTTCGCCCACGCAGCAGCCGACGCCCGCCGTCCCCGCCCCGACGCCGCACCCGCCGACGGGCCCGGCAGTCAAGACAGCCGCCGGGCGTATCTTTTATGGCGGCGGCGGCATTACGCCCGACATCGAAGCCAGGCTCCCGCAGCCTTCGCCGCTTCGGACGCGCATCGCAGAGGCCGCCTTCTTCTTCACGCGCGAGCTGGCCGCAGGGAAGATCGAGGGATTGGAGAATTATCGTATCGAAAAGATGGAGACGGGCCGCAGCCCAAGACCCGCCGATTATCCCGTCACAGACCGCGTCATCGAAGCCTTTCGCGGCTATCTACAGCGCGACCCGACCTTCGGCATCCAGCCCGCGCAGATAGATACCGAGCTTGATTTCGCACGCCTACGCCTGCGCGACGAGATCATCACCGCCGCATTCGGCGGCGACGCAGGCACACGCATCCTCATCGAGAGCGACCCGCAAACCCTTCGCGCCCTGGAAGCCTTCCCCGACGCCAAGCGCCTGGCCGAGAGCGTCCGCAACGGTGCATCTCAGAGCTAAGAGGGAAGCAATTAACAGGATGGACAGAGATGGTCAGGATAAAGAAAGCACGATGAACACGAAAAGCATTGCCGGATGAAGCTGTCTTTGCTTTTCTCATCCTGACCATCTCTGTCCACTCCTGCTTAATTCTCTTCTTTCATCCTTTCATCAATCGAGCACGCGCACGATCATGCATTTGAGGTAGTAGGTTTCGGGCATGCCGACGAGGATGGGATGATCGCGCGCCTGCATTCTCTTCTCGACGAGCTGTATGCGACGGCGCGCGTCTCTGGCCGCGGCGGCAATTATGTCCAGGAACATCTGCTCGGACATGTGATAGGAGCAGGTGCAGGTGATGAGCGCGCCGCCCCTGTTGAGCAGCTTGAGAGCGCGCAGGTTGATCTCCTTATAGCCGCGCCCGGCCTTGCCCACGCTCGCGCGATTCTTGGCGAAGGCCGGCGGGTCAAGCACTATCGTATCGAAACGCTCGCCCGCCGCCTCCATCTCGCGCAGGGCATCGAAGACGTTGGCCTCGCGGAACTCGACCTGGCCTGAGTTGTTCAGCTCCGCATTACGACGCGCCGCCGCGACCGCTTCCGCGGACACGTCCAGACCGAGCACGCTCTGGCACGCTCGGGCGAGCTGAAGCGCGAAAGCGCCGTTGAAAGTAAAGCAATCGAGCGCGCGTCCATGCGCGACGGCGCGTGCGGCCAGGCGATTCTCGCGCTGATCCAGGAACGAGCCTGTCTTTTGACCGCCGAGCGGGGAGATGAGAAAACGCACTCCGTCCTGCATGATCTCAAGCTCGGCTGGCGCGTCGGCGTAGAGCGGTCCGGTGCGCAGCTCCAACCCTTCCAGCTCTCTGACACGCACATCATTGCGCTCGACTATGGCTCGCGGCGCAAACTCTTCGACGAGCAATTCGACCAGCATCCCCTTCAAAGCGTCCATCCCCTGCGAGAGCGTTTGCAGGACGAGCAAGCCGTCGTAGGCGTCCACGATCAGTGACGGCAGAAGGTCGCCTTCCGCATAGACCAGCCGGTAAGCGTTCGTCTCGGAGACGTAAGCGGCGCGGCGCGCAGCCGCCTCGCGCAAGCGCGTGCGCCACCACTCGCGGTCTATCGCTTCGTCCGTGAGCGTCAACAGTCGCAGCGAGATTTCCGAGCGCGCGGAGTAGAGCGCCTGGCCCACGTATCGCTTGCGCTCGTCGAAGACGTGAACGAGCGTGCCCCCCTCGGCCCGGGTCGCATCTCTTACGTCGCTGCGATAAATCCAGAGATGACCTGCGCGGGCGCGCTCGGCCCCGCGTTGTGTGACGATGATCGTTGATTGCATGGTCAAGCGGGCGACACCAAAAGGTTAAGATTTTTCCTCACGTTTCCGCCGCCTCTCCCTTGTAAGGTCGCGCACGAGAATGTAAGCTATGGTTGAACTTTGCACCAAACAATAGTTCTTTGCAACAACCAACAGTTTGAGAGGAGGACTCTATTCTATGCCTGAAGTTGGAGACATGGCCCCGGACTTCGAGCTCGGCAGCCATCTTGAGAAGGGCAAGAAGGTCAAGCTCTCGGATTTTCGTGGCAAGCAGAACGTCGTCCTGGCGTTCTACCCGCTGGCGTGGACGCCCGTCTGAACGGCGCAGATGCCTGCGTACGAGGCCGACCTCGAACGCTTCAAAGGCTACGATGCCCAGGTCTTGGGCATCTCTGTGGACAGCGTCCCGTGCAACACGGCCTGGGCCAAGAGCCTCGGCAACTTGTCATACGATCTGCTGAGCGACTTCGAGCCGAAGGGCGAAGTGGCGAGAATGTACGGCGCGTATCGAGCGCAAGACGGAATCTCGGAACGCGCACTCTTTATCGTGGACAAGGAGGGTCGGCTGGCTTACAAGGATATACACAATATCGCCGACCAGCCTGACAACGAAGACCTGTTTGAAGTGCTCCGCAATCTATAAGAGAGCGCTGTCTGATCTGGACCGGCAGTGCGGGCTGAGACCGTGGATGCTTTTGAGGAAGCCGCTCTCGGTTTCAGCCCGCGCGCTGTTTGGCAAAGCTTATGACACTTTCAAGAAAATGTGTGCCGTTTACTCCCTTCGACCGCGAGCTGGCGAAGAGCACCATCGCCATCGTCACGGCGGGCGGAGTGCATCTGCGCGACCAGGAGCCGTTCAATATCGCGGACGAGCTGGGCGATTTGAGCTACCGCGTCATCCCGCCCGACGTTGAAGCCTCCCGATTGATGGTCACGCATCATCACTACGATCACACGGACGCCGATGAGGATATTAACGTCGTCTTCCCCATAGACGTGCTGCGCGAGCTTGAAGCGGAAGGGTTGATCGGCGGCATCGCCAAAAAACATATCGGCTATATGGGCTACACCATGCAGTTGAAGGCGATGTACGAGGGGACAGCGCCGCAGATCGCCAATGAGATCGACAAGGGCTCGCGGGCCGATGCCGTTATCTTAACCGGAGGTTGACCCAACGTCTGTCACCGCACGGTCGTGGCGGTTCAGCGCGAGATAGAGATGCGAGGCGTGCCGACCATACTCGTGACCGTCAGCCCTGAAGTTTCGGCACAGATGCGACCGCCCCGCGCCCTCTACCCGAAGGGTTTTAAGATCGGAAACAGCCTGGGCCGTCCACACATGCGTGAGCTTCAACGCACGGTGCTGCGCGACGCCCTGCAACTTCTGACTGAGAACACTCGGCCCGGCGAAATCATTACACGCGAATATCCCGAATACGGCGAGCAATACGAGCCGCCCAGAGTCAAAGGCTGAAAGAGCAATGACAAGGGACAAGTGACAAGTTGAAAGCTTAAAAATTTGTCCTTCCGCTCGTCACTCGTCACTCATCACTGTTTTCTTATGTATAGAACAATCGGCATTGTGACGGGCGGCGGCGACGCGCCGGGTTTGAATGCGGTCATCCGCGCGGCGGTCAAGACCGCCATCGGCGAATACGGCATGCGCGTCATCGGCATAGAGGACAGCTTCGAGGGGCTGCTCGGCAAAAGGGTTGCGCGCGAATTGAAGGCCGCAGACGTGCGCGGGCTGCTGCCGCGCGGCGGCACTATACTCGGGACTCGCAACCGTGGACGCTTCGTCGAGCGCCATCCCGACGGGCAGATCACCAAGCCCGAGGTGATCTACCGCGAAGCGCTCTCAAGCCTTGAGCATCTGGGCATTGATGCCCTGGTCGTGCTCGGCGGCGAAGGCACGCTCGCCATCGCAGCCGAGTTTGACCGCCTGGGTTTCCCAGTCGTCGGCGTCCCCAAGACCATTGATAACGACCTGGCCTGCACGGAGCTGACCTTCGGCTTCGTCACAGCCCTGGACATCGCAACGGAAGCCCTGGATCGCCTGCATACGACCGCCGAATCGCACGACCGCGTAATGATTCTTGAGGTCATGGGCCGCCATACCGGATGGATTGCGCTCCATTCGGGAATCGCCGGGGGCGCTGACGTGATACTCATCCCGGAAATCCCTTTTTCGATGGAGTCGGTCGCGGCCAAGGTGCGAGAGCGCGAGGCTTGCGACTCGCAGTTCAGCATTATCGTCGCCGCCGAGGGCGCGATGGAAGCTGGCGGCGGCGTGATCTACCAGGAGAAAGGCGACTCGACTCGTTCGGCGCGGCTCGGCGGGGTCGGCGAGCATTGCCGCAGGTCGCTCGAAGATTTAACGGGCAAGGAGACTCGCTGCGTTGTGCTCGGCCATTTGCAGCGCGGCGGGACGCCGAACGCTTTCGACCGTATGCTGGCGACGAACTTCGGGGCCTGCGCCGTGCGCGCCCTGGCCGAGGGCCAGCGCGGCGTCATGGTCGCCCTCAATGCCGGACACGTAGTGACAGTCCCGCTTGAGCAGGCCATCGCCAACCTTAAAACCGTTCCGCCCTCCAGCCAGTTGATTCGCACGGCACGCGCCACGGGCATCTCCTTCGGCGCTCCTGACGAAGCGAGTCATCACCGTAAGCCCATGCGGGACGGGGCCATGGCTGAGGGCTCGATCTGAGGCGCGAGCCATGCGGCGCGGCTTGGAGTTACGCGCGAAAAGAACTCTTTGAGAGAGATACGAGGCATCATATAATCCGGCAGCCGTCGCTGGCGCGACCATCTTCGACGAGCGCCGACCGAAAGCGGGGACATGAGTTGACACAAGACATCAAACAGCGCCTTCAGGCGGAATTGGACGAGCTGGAATCGGAGTTGCGCGTGCATCTGCCCAAGGAGATTAAGCGCGCGCTCGAATTCGGTGACCTGCGCGAGAATGCCGAATACCGCGCCGCCCTTGACCGCCAGAACGTCGTCAAGGCGCGCATCAGCCAGCTTCGCCAGCGCCTCAGCGAAATCTCCTCCATAGACCTCTCGAAAGTCCCTCACGGCAAGGCCGCTTACGGCTCGACCCTGGTGCTTTATGACCCGGAGCGCGACGAGGAGCTGACCTATCGCCTGGTGACGGCGGAGGAGAGCGACCCGCAGGCCGGATTGATTTCGACCACCTCCCCCGTTGGCCGTAGCCTGATGGGCAAGGAGGAGGGCGACGAGGTCGTGGTACGCACGCCCGCCGGGGCGCGTCACTTTGAGATCAAGCGACTGGCCACCGTTCACGACGCCGTAGAGGGGGCGAAAGAGGAAGGATGAGCAAGGGCGAGCGAGCCCCTGATCGCCCCTCGCGCTCCGCTAAACTCTTGACAACATCTTCTGCGCCTCCCTATGATGCTTTGCTTGAAAACGGGCTTGCCGAGTGCAACATCGGCGGCCCGTCTGTTATAGAGGAGAGGGATTAAAAGGTGTTCGGGGCAAGCATTGGTCGGGGCGCGCAACGCATCATCAGCGCGATGGTGCGATGGATTGCCTACGGTGGGATCAACCCGAACTACCTGACGGTCATAGGCGTTGCGATCAACATCGGCTGCGGGCTCCTCTTCGGTTTCGGCCACTTCTTCTGGGCCGGTATCATCCTGATCGTCGCCAATCTCTTTGACATGCTCGACGGACAGGTGGCGCGACTTTCGGGGCGCGTGACGCGCTTCGGAGGCTTTCTGGACTCGTCGCTAGACCGTCTCTCCGACATGGTCGTCTTCGTCGGTCTGATGGTCTTCTATGCGCGCGATACGCAATTTCATTCGACCCTGAACGTCTTTCTGGCTGGCGCGGCGATGATGGGCTCTGTGATGGTCAGCTACACGAGCGCGCGTGCCGAGAGCCTGATCCCTAAGTGTGATGTCGGGTTCCTGCGCCGTCCCGAAAGAGTGGTGCTCTTGATAATCGGCGCGCTCACGACGCATCCGGGCTCGCAGAATCTGTTCACCAATCGCATGCCCGCAGTGCTCTGGATTCTGGCGGTCGGCTCTTACTGGACCTTCGCGCACCGCATGTATCACACCTGGCTCGAAGTCAATAAGGCTGACGATGCCAGGCGCAAAGAAGCGACAGCCAACGAGGCGGTTCACGCATCCAATAGCGTGCCTGAGCGAAGACCCGAGCCCGGACTCGTGCGCTGAGGCGTTCCCCCTGTGCACCGCGTAGATTAAAGTTTTACAAGATACGAAGGTTCTCCCATTCAGTGATTTGAGGTAAATGACATTGACTGTCTGCCCTTGTTGCGGTTTTAAATTTGAAGGAAGTCTTCGCAACGGCTGCGCCGGGTGCGGCGCTCGCGCCGTTGGCCCACCCCTGGCCCGCCCCGAGATCGAGTTGCCGGCCTACGGTCGCGGCGTCCTTGTCGGCGCGTCCGGCCTGCTGCTGCTCTTCTCCTTTCTCGTCAGCACCGTCTTCGCCCTCTTTGAACAGACGCCCGTCAGTCTTGATTTCTGGCCCGTCGTCTCAGCCGCCGAAACCGCCGCCTGGCGTCTCAAGTGGTTCGCGCTCCCCTTCTCTATCATCGCGTTGTGGGGAGGCTTATTTATCTATCTGAGCATACGGCGCGAGGCGGTGAGGTTTGCCGGTCACAATCTGGCGCGTTGCGGGCTGGCGGCATCGCTGCTCGTCCTCGTGATGACCGCGACCTTTATCGGGGTCACCGTGCCGGAGCGCCTGCGCCAGCGGCAGAAGGGCATAGAGGCGGCGGTTGAAGCCCAGGGGTACACGCTGCAAAGAGCCCTGCTTGAATACCGCGCTCTCTATAAGACCTATCCGACGACTTTCAAGGATTTGCAGGACGGTCTGGCCGATATGGACGGCTCCATCGCCATCGCGCTCTCCAATATTGACCCGAGCACTTATAAGCCGAGCGCCAACCTGGCGGACGCTTCGACGGCCAAGCCGCGCCGCCTGCGTGGTGCGGCGCTTCGCCGCGCCTCGACCAACAATTCCACGGACGATGCCGTGAACGAAAGAATCTCGTTCACCAATTACGAGATGCGTCTGCCGGGTGCGGACAAGATTCCGAACACGGATGATGACTGGTTGATGCGTGACGGCGTCTTTGTCAGGCCGTCGAAATCATCCCCGGCCTCCTCTGGCCCGTCCACGGGCGAGTCCCTGCCGTGAGCCGTCCGCCCTTATGCCATTTCTTGATCGTTTCCGGCGGAAGAAGGATGACCCGGAGCTAGCACGGCGCACTCGTCTTCTACGCTCCGGGCGCATCTCCGAGGGAACCATCCTGGACATCGGCGGCGAGTCAGATTCCGGCTCCTTCACACAAATTTTCTATCGTTACGAGATCAGCGGCGTCGAGTACGAGTCATCGCAGCTGCTCGACCGTGAACAGCAGCAGCGCCATCTGGATTACTCGCCCGGCGCACGCATTACCGTTCGCTACGACCCGCATCAACCCGGCAATTCCATAGTCGTTTAAGAGCAGTGACAAGTGATGAGTGACAAGCTGAAAGGCAAGTTCTTGCTCTCGTCACTTGTCACCAAGTCACTCGTCACTGTTTTCTTATGTTTAGTAAAATCCTGATTGCCAATCGTGGTGAGATTGCCGTGCGTATCATACGCGCGTGCCGTGACCTGCGTATCTCGCCCGTGGCTGTCTTTTCCGAGGCGGACGCGGGCGCGCTGCATGTGAGAATGGCGGACGAGGCGTATGCTGTTGGGCCCGCTCCGTCGGTCGAGAGTTATCTGAGCATCGAGCGCATTATCGAGGCGGCGCTTCGCTCGGGCGCGCAGGCGGTTCATCCGGGCTACGGCTTTCTAGCCGAGAACGCGGATTTTGCGCGCGAGGTCAAGCGTGCCGGTCTGACTTTTATCGGGCCGCCTGCGGAGGCGATGGAATTGATGGGCTCGAAGACGAGCGCGCGAAGAATCGCCATCGGTGCAGGTGTGCCGGTCGTGCCGGGAACGACGGAGCCGCTGCGGTCGCTCGATGAAGCGCGCGAGACGGCAGAGCGGTTGGGCTATCCGGTCATGTTCAAGGCGTCTGCGGGCGGCGGAGGCAAAGGCATGCGGCTTGTCCTTTCGGGCGACGAATTGCGCTCGGCCTTCGAGACGGCTCAATCGGAGGCCGCCGCAGCCTTCGGGGATTCCGAAATCTATCTCGAAAAAGCCATCGAGCGACCGCGCCACATAGAGATACAGGTCTTCGCAGACACGCACGGCAACGTCGTCCACCTCGGCGAGCGCGAGTGCTCCATACAACGACGCCACCAGAAAGTGATAGAGGAATGTCCCTCGCCTATGGGGGACGCAGAGCTCAGACGACGGATGGGCGAGGCGGCCATTACGGTCACGCGAGCCGTCGGCTACGTGGGCGCGGGCACAGTTGAATGTCTGGTCTCAGATGCGACGCGCGACTTCTATTTTCTTGAGATGAACACCCGCCTTCAGGTCGAGCATCCGGTCACGGAGCTTGTCACGGGCATTGATCTCGTGCGCGAACAGATTATGGTCGCCTGCGGAGAGCCGCTCTCCTTCAAGCAGGAGGAGGTTGTATGGCACGGCCACGCCATAGAGTGTCGCGTCTATGCCGAAGACCCGGAGCAGAACTTTCTTCCCGCGCCCGGCACGATCAACTCTCTGCGCGTGCCCTCGGGCCCAGGCGTACGCGACGACGGAGGCATTACGGCCAACACGGAAGTCTCCATCTACTATGACCCGATGATCTCTAAGCTCGCGGCCTGGGGACGCACAAGGAGCGAGGCGATTGACCGCCTGCGCCGGGCGCTTGACGAGTACACTGTGGGCGGCATCAAGACGACGCTTCCCTTCTTCCGCGAAGTCGTGCGCGATGCCGAATTCATAGCGGGCCGCCTTGACACGGGCTTCATCGAGCGATTCTTCGAGCGCAAACGGAAGCTACAGGAGAGTGGGCCAGCGGAAGAGGCGGACGAAGCGACGCAGAAGCGGCGTGACCTGGCGATCATCGCCGCCGCGCTCGATTACGCCGAGCGCCAGAAGCAATCTTCGACCAATCACCAGCCGCGCGAACGGGAAATGAGCCAGTGGAGGCTGGCCGGTCGCGCTGCCCTGCTCCGGTCCAGGGACGTGTGAGGAGAAAAGAAAGAATTAACAGGGATGGACAGAGATTGCCGGGATAAAGAGGAGAGATGAGCAATTCAGTCAGCAATGCTTTTATTTTTCATCCCGCTTGCTGTTTTTATCCTGTGCATCCTGTCCATCCCTGTTAATTTTCGTGTCGTGTGATGAAACTAACGGCGGAGATTGAAAGCGAAAAAGTCACGCTTGATTTCGAGCGCGATGGCGATAGTGTGGTTGCTGACGTTGATGGGCGTCGCTATGAGCTGAGCGTGCGCGAGCCGGAGGCGGGCGTCTATCTTTTGATCGCCGAAGGTCATGTCTACGAATGCCGCGTGGAGAGAGACGCGGCGCAGCCCGTGCTCTTGCATGTCCATACAGTCAGCCACGCTTACGACATCACGATGACGGATCCGAAGCGCCTGCGTGCGGGGCAGAGGGCGGGTGCTCAGGCGGACAGAGCGGCGCAGGTTGTCGCTCCCATGCCGGGCAAGGTCGTCCGCGTGCTCGTCGAGCAGGGCGCGGCTGTCGAGGCCGGTCAGGGCGTCGTCGTTGTCGAAGCGATGAAGATGCAGAACGAATTGAAGTCGCCGCGCGCAGGGCTTGTCGTCGAGCTGAGGGCAAGCGTCGGCGCGACGGTCAATGCGGGCGAGCTGCTGGCTGTCATCGAATAAATGGACGAACCCGTAAAAGAAGAGAAGAGGGAGACGCAAGCGGGCGTCTTCCGTCTTCCGGCAGCATCGTCGCCGCCGCCTTCCGAGCTGCGCATTCTTTTATGGGACATTGACGGGACGCTCATACGCGCATCTCGTGCGGGGATGTTTAAGGATTACACTGCGCCCGCCATCGAAGGGGTCTTCGGAACGGCGGGGCGTCTCGCCGAATTGAGCGTGTCGGGCATGACGGACTTGCAGATCGTCGCGGAGGCTTTGCGCGACGAAGGATTTACGCCCCGGCAGATACGGGAACGCATAGGCGAGCTGCGTGCGCTCTACATGCGCGAGATGGAGCGCGTCACTGGCTCCGGCGAGCACCCCTTTTATCTCTTGCCCGGAGCGCGCGAAGCACTCGAAGCGGCTGAGGCTCATCCGCGCTACGCCTCCGCTCTTCTGACGGGCAATCTCGAGGCAGCCGCGCACTTGAAGATGCGCCTCGTCGGTCTCTCCTCCCTCTTTCAACTGCCCGGCGCGTTCGGCGACGACTCGCACGACCGCCGCGATCTGCCTGCGCTCGCGCGTGATCGTATCAACCGTCACCTGGGCCTTGAGCTACAGCCATTCCAATTCATCGTCATCGGCGACACTCCCAACGACATAGCCTGTGCCAGGCACTTCGGCGCACGCGCCGTCGCCGTCGCTACGGGCCGCTTCTACAACGCCGAAGACCTGCACGCTCACGAGCCCGATGCTCTCCTGCACGATCTCTCCGACACAGCGCTCGTCATGCGAACATTCGACGCGCTATGAGCGAGAGAGCTTCTCTCACGAGCTTTCCCTTTGAGCGCGGGCTCGACAAAAAGCAATAGGCTGAAGCCGCTGAGATCGCACTCACGCCTTTCTTTACTCCTCTTTCGATCCACTTCTTTAGCTGCGCTGAAAGCCTTTGATGATGTCGCGGGTGGCGAGGCGCAGGACGATGGGGCGGCCCTGTGGGCTGGTGGTGGGCGAAGAGGTCGTGAGCAGACGATCTATGAGCCAGCGCATCTTTTCCGGCGCGAGCGGCGTGTTGCTTTTGATGGCCGCACGGCGGGCGAGCGTCGCCGCTATGCGTTCGCGCAGGCCCGTTCGCGCAGCGCCGCGCTTCTCCGCATCGACCGTCTCCAAGACTTCCGAGAGCATATTGCGCGCTTCGGTCACGGGCAGGTCTGCGGGCACAGCCTTGATCGCTACCGTCCGCCCCGAGAGACGCATCAGGCCGAAGCCGTACGCCTCCAACTCGGCAGCAACCAGGTCGAACATGGCTGCCTGCGCCGGGGTCATATCAAAGGTTTCAGGCATCAGCAGGTTCTGTGATTCGACGGCGCGCGTGGCTTCCCTGTTGTGATACTTATCATAGAGTATGCGCTCGTGCGCGAGATGCTGGTCAATCAAGAGTAAGCCTTCGGAGTCGGCGGCGATGATGAAAGAGTCCGCAAGCTGCCCGAGGGGGCGAATGTTGGCCGACAGAGATTCGACCGGAACGTCGCGCACAAGACCGGCCACGGAAGTGAGCGGAGGAAGAGCCGCGCTTCTCTGCACACCGCTGGTTTGGGACTGCGTTTGCTCGCCCGCCTCCGCGCTCTGCGGCGCGTCCGTCTCCGACTTGTCTGAGCGCCTCATCGCCTCGCCGCCCGTGGTTTGCTCCGGCACATCTGCCGCGGGACGCGCGCCGGGCTCCGGTTGAAGACTATCAGGCGGAGGCTCGAAACGGGGGCGAGCCGTGCTGGTTGAACCGGGCCGCTCCGGCGAGGCCGCTTCCTGCGGCTTGAGCGTATGCAGGAACTCGATTGTGCCTTGCTGTGGCGGCGGCGAGGCCGGATTGTCGATGAGCCTTGAGCTTTCATGGCGCGCGGGTGGGCCCAGGCTGTCTGTCGGAGGCTGGTTGACGAAAGCCACGCTATCCGCGCCGGACTCGGTTACGGAATCAGCGCTCCTGCTCTCCTGCTGCTGAGGGGCGCTATCCTCAGCGTCTCTCTCCATCTCTCTTGAAGCATCAGTCATGCGCACGTAACCGGCGGTGGCGAGCGTGGCGCGCACGGCTTCGCGCACAGAGTCGGCGACCGCCGCGGCGCGTCGAAAGCGCACTTCGGTTTTGGCCGGATGGACGTTGACATCCACCTCTTCGAGCGGAACTTCCAGAAACAGCAGCGCCGCCGGATAGACTCCCTGCGGCAGCACGGCGCGGTAGCCCTCCGAGAGCGCGCGACTGATGAGCGGGTCGCGCACGTAGCGCCCGTTGATAAAAAGGTATTGCGCATCGCGCGAGGTGCGTCTCTCGCGCGGCGCGGAGACGAAGCCGCGCACGCGAGCCACCTGCTCCTGCCCGCCGCAGACCTCAAGAAGATTGGTCAGAAAATCTGCGCCGAAGATTTGATAGGCACGCTCGCGCAGGTCTCGGGCGGGCGCGGCGCGCAGCGTCTCGCGCCCGTTGTTGGTCAGAGCGAAGGCCGTCTCGGGGTGCGCGAGCGCGTAATGCGTCACGAGGTTCATGAGATGAAAGCTCTCGGTCGCTTCCGAGCGGAGGAATTTTCGCCGGGCCGGAACATTGAAGAAGAGGTCGCGGACGGTGATGGTCGTCCCGCGCGGGTGCGCCGCCGCTTTCACGTCGCGTATGCGCCCGCCTTCGATGAGGACGCGCGTCGCGGCTTCGTCCCCATCGGTCTTCGTCACCAGCTCGACGCGCGCAACCGATGCAATCGAGGCCAGAGCCTCGCCGCGAAACCCCAGCGTGCCGATGCGGAAGAGGTCCGAGGCCGTGCTGATCTTAGATGTCGCGTGCCGCTCGAAGGCGAGCAGGGCATCGTCGCGCGTCATCCCTTCGCCGTCGTCCGAGACGCGCAGCAAGCGGCGTCCCCCTGCCTCCGCATCAACCTGTATGCGGCGCGACCCGGCATCAATCGCATTCTCGACCAGCTCCTTAACGACCGATGCGGGACGCTCCACGACCTCGCCCGCCGCGATCTGGTTCGCCAGTTGATCGGAGAGAACGTGGATTTTCGACATGGGAGAAGAAGAACTCAGAAGTCAGGACACAGCACTCAGAATAAAGAGGGCGACATGAAGATGGAGACGTTTTTTCATTCCGGGTTCTGAGTCCTGAGTCCTGACTTCTAAAGGTAGACTATCTGGTGATCGGATGAGCCCAGGTTGATCGCATCATAAATCCACTGGATGACGTAGCGGCCATGACGTGCGACGAGCGAGGTGATGTTGAGATGGCGTTCCTGTAAGCTTTTGTGCGGATAGAGGGCGGCCATGGCCCGCTCAAGCTGGCGATGCGCGGCGCGGTCTCTCTGCATCTGCGCGCGGTGAAAGCGTGTGCGCAGCCCCTCAAGCTGATGATTGATCTTGCGCCTTCCCGTCTCAAGCGCTTCGGCGAGCGTCGGGTCAACGGAGCGCAACTGTTCCTGTAGCGCATCGAGCTCGCGCTTGACCGCCTCCTCCGTGCGATTGAAGGCTTGCGCCGTCTCCGAGCCGAGATGCTCTTCGACGACGCGCGCGATCACCACGTCGAGCCCGGCGAAGAGGTCTGTCAACTTGAGACCGTAGCGTTCGAGCGTGCGGCTCGTGCGTCGCTCGACCACGGTCATGCTCGCGCGGTGCAGGATAGGCGTGGCGGGACGACCGAGCACGCGATAGACCTCCGCCGTCTGCGCGAAATAAGCAATCTCTGCGGCCCCGCCGAAGTAAGCGACCGTCGGCAGCAGGTAGTCCTGGACGACGGCGCGCAGCGTCACGTTCGGGCTAAAGCGCTCGGGCTCACGCTGGGCCCACCGGGCCAACTCCTCCGCCGTGTACTCCTCGCGCATGGCCTTGGCCTGATAGCGCCCCGCGGCGTTGCGCACCATCGCATGACGCGCGCCGTCTTCCGTGTGCAGAAAGAGCGGGAAAGAGTTTTCCGAAGCCATCACCTGCGCGTGATAGCCCGCTGCTTCCAGCTCGCGGCTGCGCGTCTCGACCGAGACCGCTATCTCCTGGGCCCGTTCGGCGGCCTGCGCGTAGAGCGGCGCGGCCAGCCGTTTCAATCCGGCATCAAGCGGGTCCAGCAACACCAGCCCGTAGCAACCGACGAGCGCCGTCATCGTGCGCGCGAACGCTTCACCGTAGCTGCGCCCGGGCGTCCAGGCATCGCGCAGGAGAGCGCCGACCTCCGGTGTAAACTCCGTCTCGGGCAGCACCTCCAACAGTCGCTTGATGGTCTCCTCTATGGACGCATCGAGTTTGACGCTGCCGACCGGCGTGCCTTCGAGGTGAATGCTCGTAGGGACTTCGACGCTCGCCAGGCGACAGTCGCAGCCGATAAACTCTGCGCTCGCCACCTCGACAAAATCGTGATCTTCGGTGGCAATCCAGAAGACGGGCACAGCCGACGTGCCGCGCTGCGCCAGACAACCCGCGAGCTTGACCGCCGAGAGGGCCTTGTAGATGGTGTAGAGTGGGCCCGTGAACAATCCGGCCTGTTGGCCCGAGACGACCGCAACGCAATCCTTCTCTCTCAAGCGCGAGATGTTGGCGAGCGTCTCTTTCGTCGCCCCCCACGCGCGATTCATCTCTTCAAGAGAGTCGCAGAGCGCCCGGCGATCAGTCGAGTAGGCATTGAGGACTTCGGGCACACGCTCGGCGAGCTCATGATGAAAGCGCACGGCTGAGGGATAAAAGCGGCGCAGGCTGACGGGGTCGCGCAGGTAATCCAGGAACAGACGGGTCTGATGCGGGATGGAGGCGAACTCTAGCGTCTCGACTCTCAGTCCGGCTTCCTCGGGCGTGCTGTAACATGCTGCTTCCGTAGTGCTCACGATGTTCTTGCTCCTGCCAGCCGGAATTCTTCTTCGCCTGTCATCTCCGCGCTTGAGCGCGCGGCCACTGCAAGCAGGCGGGCTATCTCTTGACGGGCCTCTTCGCCGGGCGACTGAAGCGGCGCACGCACCCCGCCGCCCTTGTAACCGAGTATATCCAGCGCGGCCTTGAGTCCGCCAATACCATAGCGCGTCGTGACGGCGCGCGCCAGCGGACTAAGCCTTCGCTGCAAATCCCGCGCTCTCAAATAATCTCCCTCTTCGACGGCGCGAAAGATATTTATCGAGAGACGAGCGGCCACGCATCCGACGGCGAGAATCGCTCCGCGTGCGCCAGCCGCAAGCGCGCCGTAGAGGAGCGCTCCGTTGCCCGTCATGACCATGAAATTTTCCGGCACCAGGCGCAGCGTCTCCGCCAGATTGATGAGGTCGCCGGAGCTATCCTTGATGCCGATGATATTCTCATGCTCGCTCAAGCGCGCGACCACCTCCGGCGCAATCGCAATGCCCGTCAGCTCGGGCATGCTGTAGAGCAGGACGGGCACGCTCGAAGCATCCGCGACCGACATGTAATGGCCCAGAAGCGCTTCGTCCGTCATCGCCCGGCGATAGAAGTGGGGCGTGATGACGAGCACGGCACCAGCGCCCGCCGCGGCGAAGCGTCGCACTTCGTTGATGGTTGCGCGCGTGCTCTGCTGTCCCGCGCCCGCGATCAGGGCAAGCCCGTCGGCGACTGCCGCGCGCGCCGTTTCGATCACTTCCAGGCATTCGCGCTCTTCCAGGTGCACGCGCTCGCCCGTCGAGCCGAGCGCCACGTATCCGAGCACACCCGTCTCGTTCCACCTCTCTATGTTTGAGCGCAGGGCGCTTGAATCGACTGCGCCCGCTTGGTCAAAGGGTGTGGTAAACGGAATGAGAATGCCACGCAGTTTCTCGACGGAGAATTCTGCGGCGGGGCGTTTCGCCTGATCTGTCTGGTCATGCGGTTTCAAGACGAGCCATTATAACGAGCGATTGAGAGCGCACGCAATGAGAGCCCGTGCCGCTTGACGGAACGCGTTCAATCCCGCAATCATGTGCGTGATTGCGATACTCGACAGAGCGGAGGATGAGAGTCGCCCTCGGCGACATCCTGACCGTCAGGTGTTTTGACGCGGCAGGCTTTAAACGGCGATTCGCTTCGCGTTGGGTTGATGATGCGCCGGGCGGCGTGCGAGGATAATTAAGAGACGGATGGACGAGAGCCTGGAACAACTGGACTTACTGATTATCGGCGCGGGCCCGGCGGGGTTGTCAGCGGCGGACGCAGCCGCACGCGAGGGCTTGAACTACCTTGTCATCGAGCGCGGCCTCATCGCCGATACGATCTTTCGCTACCCGGTAGGCCGCATGGTCTTCTCCACGCCCGACGAGTTGGAGATGCGCGAGGGCACGCTCAAGCCCTGCCGCGAAAAGCCGACGCGCGAAGAGCTTCTTTCACACTACGTACGATTTACGCTCGAACAAGGCTTACGTATCAATACGGAAGAGGAGGCGCGCTCGATAGAGCGCACAGACCCCGAAGGCTTCATCATCCGCACGACGCGGGCGAGCTACAGGGCCCAGCGAGTGCTCTTCGCCATCGGCGCGATGGCCTACTCGAGACGCTTGGGCGTCCCCGGCGAAGAATTGGCGAAAGTCCATCACAGGTTCGTCGAGCCCTACCCTTACGTGCGTAAGGAGGCGATGGTGGTGGGCGGCGGAAACAGCGCGGCTGAGGCGGCGCTCTTTCTCTCGGAAGAGGGCGCGCACACGACTCTCTGCATCTGGCGCGCAGACTGGGAGAATCGTGATCCCAAGAAGAACGCCATCAAGCACTGGGTTCGCGCGCCGCTCGAAAAAGAGATTGCCTTGGGCCACCTGCGCCTCTGCTTCTTCACAGAGATCGAAGAGATCACCGAGCGCGATGTCCGCGTCAAAACCGACGACGGACAAACGCAAGCCTTAGCCAATGATGTGGTCTTCGTGCTGATCGGAAGCGACGCTGACTTGAGGCTGCTGCGCGAGGCGGGAGTCGAAATCGCCCGCTCCGGTCTGGCGGAAGTTCCTCTCTACAACCCCGAAACCTTTGAGACCAGCGTGCGCGGTCTCTACGTCGCGGGCCACTTCACGCACGCGCGCCACATCAAGGAAGCCATCGCCGTCCCGCGCCGCATAGTCCCGCTCATCGCGGAAAGCTTACGGACAACTGTCCAAAAGTAGCGCGAAACTGTGGGCCCAAAGAAGCTCCTTCGCAAGATCGGACCAACCCAGATAATCGTTGACATTTTAATTCAAGAAGAATAAGGTGACGGTGCGTCATCCGTTGGAACACTTGACGATGCATTCCTCGCGCTGGTAAGCCTCATGTCAGAACAACACAAGTTGTAGCCGATTGTTTTTCAAGCTGTAGTTATCCTGAATTTTTCCATCTTCCACAATCCACTCTCTGCGTGGATGGGAAGATACGCGGCAGCTAGTTCTCTTACAGGGAGACAGGATTGCGCTCCCTTGTCTGTCTGCAAACAACTTACAAGCTCGACTGATTAAGGAGAAGAGGTCATGGCTAATGAAGATGCGGTCAAAGCCGCGATGAGCGATCCGAAAAAGCAATCGCGCATTGCCAAATTCCTGACCACGCTGGCGGGACAAAACTTCACGCCCATTCTCAACGCCATCAACGGCGAGGACCAGGATTTCACTCAGGAACTCGCTCAAGTGCAAGCGAACGTGGCTAAAGTCAACCAGTTGCAGCAGCAGGTTAATCAGCGTCAGCAACAGATAGACCAACTGACGACGCAAATCAATCAACTCCGAAACAAAGTCGCTGCTCACGAGACCACCATCGCGGAACTTCAAGCGAAAATCCCGACTGAGAACCCCTTTTAGCCTCTAAGATGTGATGAATCTAATTCGGCTCCCCTCATTAAAGGCTGGTTAGCAGGTCATAATCTTTTCGGCTTCAGGAGAACAATCAATGTTTCAACGATGTATGCTTCACCGGACTCTGGCTCTGAGCGCGTTGCTCTTGTTTCTGGCCACGGCGGCTCAGGCTCAGGATACGCCCACTTTATCCACTCCGATTCCTTCAACTGCAACTTTCAGAATTGCCGCGTCGCCCACCCAGGCGGACGGCAGCAAATTTCTCCTCCTCGTTGATCTGGGAGGCGGAGCGACATTGAAATACGTAGCTCGACGTGAAGACCTCCAGATACGGCTGAGAAAGCAGTTCGATCTGGTCGTGGCGGCGAACAAAAGAGAGCACGCGGCAAACCTGTCGTTGCTGCGAGGGGCGGATGAGATTGAAGGAGAGACGAGGGACTTGCAGCGGACTCAAAGAGAGTTGCAGCAACAGCTCACCGATTCATCGCAAACCGTCATGCTCATGCTGGGTAAAGTACAGCCTCGACCGAGCCCGACGCCATCGCCGTCGCCTTCACCATCGCCTTCACCCAAGCTATCGGCATTGTCTCCACCCGCCGCCGTCGAGGCTATCGCCGATGGAAGCGCGATTGCCGCCAACCCGTCACGAGTCGCGGCGATTGAAGCGGCGGGCCCACACTCCGCCGAGGATGTAGTGGCGCGAACCGACCCGGAACAGCAGGGGCTGCTGAGCCTTCCGTTGGACCCGAGTAATATCGTCGTCACGCTCAACAGGCCGGCGAGCGCTGCCGACGGCAGCAAGCTTGATCTCTCGGTTATAGTCGGCGGCATGCCTCTACATTACACAGCCAACCGAGAGGACTGGGCCATCTTTCAATCCAACAGTTTGAGTTTTGCCAAAGCGGCGGGAGATGAAATCAAGGCCGAGGGCGAGACTATTAGAGCATTGGTTGCGCGACTCGAAGAAAGAAGGAATCTTGTCTCGGCCAATATCGCCGATCTACAAGAGGGACTTCGTCTCTCGAAGCAGAACACGGATATGCTGGCGCTGATTATAAAGTCGCAGAAGCGCAGCACGTGGGAGCGCATCGTCGATCAGATCCCCTCAATCGCGGGAATCATCGCGCTCGCCATCGCCAGGTAAACGATGGGGCGGAAATGAGTGAGCCGGGATGAATTGTGGGCATTCATCCCGGCTCACTCATTTCCGCTCAGTGCGACTGTGCGTTCGCGGCGCGCGACGCCCGTGCGGTAGGCGGCTTCTTCCACGTCACGTGCGACGGCCTCTGCGACCCGCTTGTCGAAGACCGAAGGCACGATGTAGTCGGCGTGCAGCTCGCCTTCCGAAATGATGCCGGCGATGGCGTGCGCCGCCGCGACCTTCATCTCTTCGTTGATGCGCGAAGCGCGACAGGCCAGCGCGCCGCGAAAGATTCCGGGAAAACAGAGGACGTTGTTGATCTGGTTCGCGTAGTCGGACCTTCCTGTGGCCATCACGGCGACGTACGGTGCGGCGTCTTCCGGCATGATCTCGGGCGTCGGGTTGGCCATCGCAAAGACTATGGGCTGGTCGGCCATCTGCTTCAAATCTTCCGCCGTGATAACGCCCGGCACGGAGAGGCCCAGGAATACGTCCGCTCCCTTAATAACGTCGTGGATGGTTCCCTGCTCGTCATTGGGATTGCTGTTCTGCGCATACCAGTCCTTGACCCAGTTCATGTGCTCGCTGCGCCCGCGATAGAGTGCGCCGAGCTGGTCGCAGCCGATGATGTTGCGCACGCCCGCCGCCATGATGATCTTCGAGCAGGCGACGCCCGCCGCGCCCACACCGTTGACGACCACCTTCACGTCTTCCATACGCTTGCCCGTAATCTTCAAGGCGTTGATGAGCGCGGCGAGGACGACGACAGCCGTGCCGTGCTGATCGTCGTGAAAGACGGGGATGTCCAGCTCTTCCTTGAGACGCTCCTCGATCTCGAAGCAGCGCGGCGCTGAGATGTCCTCAAGGTTAATGCCGCCGAAAGCGGTCGAGATGGCCTTGACCGTACGCACAATCTCGTCCGGGTCTTTCGTCGAAAGACAGATCGGAAACGCATCCACCCCGGCGAACTCTTTAAAGAGCATCGCCTTGCCTTCCATGACGGGCATCGCCGCCGCCGGGCCGATGTCGCCCAGGCCCAGCACAGCCGTTCCGTCGGTGACGACGGCGACTGTGTTCTTCTTGATCGTCAGCGTAAAGGCTTTCTCAGGGTCTCTGTGAATCGCCTCGCAGACACGCGCGACGCCCGGCGTGTAGGCCATAGAGAGATCGTCGCGCGTCTTCAAGGGTGATTTCAGGGCAATCTCTATCTTGCCGCCGATGTGCATGAGGAAAGTGCGGTCGGAGACGTGTACGACTTCGACGCCGTCTATGTCGCGCACGGTCTTGATGATCTGCGCGCCGTGCTCGTTCGACGCGGCGTTGACGCTGATGTCGCGCACGACCCAGTCCTGCCCGACCGAAACGATGTCTATCGCGCCGATGTCGCCCCCGGCACGACCGATGGCGGTGGTTAGCTCTCCGAGCGATCCCGTGCGGCTCGCCAGCCGGACACGCAAGGTCAGGCTGTAACTGGCGCTAGGTGTGTTTGGCATCGTGAATTTCGGCGAAAGTCCTTTCGCTGTTGATGAATTTAAGTGGATTGATAAAACGCACTCTAACGCTAAAGGAGCGCAACGCGCAAGAGAGATGGAAAGGATTACACCTCGCCGGGCCCATTCGTCCCGCCGCGCAGATCAAGAGGGCACGCGACTGCCGGTTGGCGCTTAGCGTGCGATTGCAGATTGCCAAAGACGACTCTTCAATCGGCAGCTTGCAAGACGCGGCCGGAGATTGTTGGCCCCAAAGCGGGGGATATTCGATCATTCTTCGTGGCATATCAATTGATTGAAGAAAGGGTGGCAGAGAGAGGCCGCCCGGCTCTGTTAATGCAAGGCGCGGCTCTTATCATAGAAGGAAAGCGACCGCGCCGCAGGCGGACACTCTTTAACGAATGAAAGGAGACGCCATGAACATACTTGTTGTCACATACCTGACCTATCTTGCCATCAGCGTTGCTCTCACGGTCTGGGTGGCGCAGACGCTCTTCAAGAACGGCAGGGTCTTTCTGGTAGATGTCTTCCGGGGCAACGAGGCGCTGGCAGACTCTGTGAACCATCTGCTGGTGGTCGGCTTTTATCTCATAAATCTGGGATACGTGAGCCTTGCCCTCAAGCTCGGCTACAATCTTGAGAGCATGACGGAAGGCATAGAGGCGCTGTCATGGAAGGTCGGCATGGTGCTGGTCGTCCTGGGCGGAATGCACTTCTTTAACCTCTACGTCTTCAGCCGCATTCGCCGCAGAGGAAGCTCTGACGATGATCGTTCGTTCGCCGAACCGGGCGCTTACATAGATGAGCAGGATCGCTGATGACGGCGTGAAGGGACGAGAGCGCGGGAGAAGACATGAATGCTGTTGCAGGGTCTTCTCCCGCGCGCGCTCTTTCGTCACTCGTCTTCTTCAACCTCTTCAAGCATCCGACAGAGCTTCTTCAAAGCTTCGCTCTCCACGCCGATCTTTTTCGCCAGTCGCAGCGAGCGACGGCCAAGCAGCCTGTAGACCTCAAGCGCCATATTCACCTCGGCACTGCCGAGCGCGCCCAGATGCCGACGCATCGTCGCGGCATCAGCTCGCGCAAACGTCCCCGTCAAGGCGTGCGCCGGGTCGTGCACAGATAAATTGGCCACCATGCTTTCGACGAGCGGCATCAGCACCAACTGTGCACGCCTCTCGGTCAGGCCGCAGCGCACGAGCATTTCCAAGGCGATGTCGAAGAGCGCGACCATATGACCGGAGGCCATCACCGCCGCCGCGTGATAGAGCGCCTTGTCGCTGCTGCTGATAGAAAAGCTTCTGCCGCCGATGTCGCGCACGATTGCTCGCGCACGCCGCACGGCTGATGATTCGCCTTCGATACAATAGAACGCGCCGCGCAATCGCTCTGCGCCCTGCACGGGCTCGCTGATTGAGACGAGCGGGTGCATGGAGCCTGTGCGAAAGCCCACCTCATTGAGCGGCGAGAGCACATCGGAAGAGAGAGCGCCGCTACAATGCAGCGCCGTGCGCCCCCGAGCCTTGATGCCTGCATGAGCCTCGCTCTCGCTTTCGGCAAGCATTGCTGCGAGACGCGCGGCGGTCTGGGCCAACTGATCGTCCGGCGTCGTGATAAGCAGCAGATCGCTTCCGGGAAGCTCGTCGAGCGCGGCGGCTGAGAGAGGTTGCGCGTGCCTGTTGATGAGCGCGGCGGCGCGGCGCGCGTGGGCCAACCGGCGTGCCATGACCGCTTCGACACGATAGCCGCGCGCGGCCAGGGCCAGGCCGAAGGCCGTTCCGAGTCGGCCCGCACCGATGATGGAGATGGTTGGTTGACGCTGATTGGAACTTGATGGCTGCCGGTCTTGCTTCGCTTTTGTGCGTCTCTCAGTCGGCATTTCTTCCGCTCTCACCGGCGAAATCCAGTAGCGCCGGAGGATTGCCCGGCAGGTTGTCCAGCCATTGCTCGGCCTCCTGGCCTGTCGGCTCGCCCTGCATTATCGGCTCACTCTCGCCGAGAGGTAAAGCGGCGGAAGAAGAGGAAGCGACGCGCGATGATGCCAGCTCGACGAAGGGGAGGGCGCGTTCCAGTAGTCGCATGTCGGGCCAGTCGAACGCGGCTGGCAGCACGCCCTCGGCGAAATAGGCGGCCATGCGCTCTGCGCGTAGAGCCGCTTCCCTGTTGCCTTCTTGACGGGCGAGCACAGAGAGCGCTTGCGCGAGCGGTTCTCTCCACAACAGTAGAGCCTGGCGATGAGCTTCGCAGCCGCGCCCGACGACATCTGCGAGGGAGATGACGATGAGCTGCGGCGAGATCGGGTCGGTCAGGCGGAAGGAGCAGGCGCAGGCGGGCCGTTCCATAAGCAACTGCCGCACGGGAAGCTGGCAGCGCATGCGCCTGGCCCTCTCAATCAGATCAGTGGCCTCTTCCCAGTAGGCGCGGTTAACGATGAGGAGCTGCGAGAGGCACTCGAACTCTCTCCACTCATCGCCGCGCATCAGTTCCTCTATGGCCTGCTGGTTGGCGTTCGTCGCGGCGGCCTTCGCGTGCGCCAGCATGTAATGTTCCATGTAGCGCGACTGGAACTCGCGCCAGAGCAGGTTGAATCGCTGGCTCGAATCCTGGTCGAAGAGACTGTGCGGGTCGTCTGCGAGCGCGAGCAGTTCGCGGTGCGCGCTCTCGATCTCCTCTTCGGTCGTGGGCTCGGCGGTGGCCAGGTAAGTGTGCGCGCGCTCGCGCTCCTCCAAGCCTTCTGTGAAGCCTGTCAACTGTGCGAGCTGTTTTTGATGATGCTCGAAGCCTTCGACGCAATCGCCGAAAGCGTCCGCGATGCGTTGCAGCCCTTCTTCGAGCGTGATGTTATCGGAGAGGAGCGCGTGGATGGATTCGGCTGCGGCCTCGAAGCTCTTGCGCACGGCGACGGCCAGGCCCCAGGCGCTCGTCGTCAGGCAATCATCCGGCAAGGCGTCGAACTTTTCCAGCAGGCGGCGTGCTCTCCACTCGTCGAGCCAGGCAGAGAGTGCGCCGCGCACGGCTTCGCGCGCTTCCGGGTTGGCGATTGAAGAGAGCTTCGGCTGAGCGGTCAGGAGCCGGGCCCAGGCTGTGAGCTGTTCGGCGCTGTGAAGCAGCGTCGCGGCGCGAGAGACGCCCGCCAGCTCGTCCCAGCGCAGCGTGTGATCCAGCGTCCGGTGAATGATGCGGTCGCCCGTATTCGTCACCAGCTCTATGCGGCGTTGCGCGACGAGCGCGGCCAGTATCAAGTGCTGCGCTTCGCGCAGGAGGCCGTAGGGCTCACGCCTGAGCTGTTGATGGATGCGTTCCAGCGGCACTAAGCCTCCGTCGGCCTTGTCCGTCATGGCTATGACTTCGCGCACCCAGGGCTGCTTCAAAGCCTGGTCGCCAACTTCGAGCGTGTAGAGACCGCCGCGCTGGCTGGCCAGACCAAGCGGCTCGGCGAACTGTTGGGCCAACTCCTGAACGCTCGCCTCGCCCTGATTCGCGCCCCCGAAGAGTCCGCCGACGAGCTGCCCGACTTCGCTCTCGCCGAGCGTGGCGGCGAAGTGCGGGTGCTGCGGAAAGCGAGCCTCGATCAGAGGAAGAAGCACCGGCTCGAAAGCCTCCGCCAGCGTAGACGCCTCGCGCGCCTCTTCCGCGAACGCATATCCTCCCGGGCCCGCTCCTGCCAGGAGCAAGCCTTCGTCAACGTAGACGCGCATCCAAGCGCGCTCGGCTTGCGCCAGGTAACGACGCTCGGCGGCGCGCGCCGTTTCGCCGTACTCGCTGAAGAGCTCGTCGCTCGCGCGCAAGACGAGGAGGCGCGTGAGACTCTCCATCTCTTCCGCCGACGGGAGAGCCGGTTGCCAGACGATCGCTGTCGAAGAAGCACCGGGCAGCTCGTCGCTCGTCGCGTTTTCGTCCGCAGAGCTTGCCGCAGAGATAGTCGCCGCGCCGGGCCTGGGCCAACGCACATGTATCTCCCAATCATAGCCCGCCGCTTCGGCTTGCAGAGACGGCCGGACTGCTTGATTCTCGACGGAACTTTTCCAGAGCAGGCGACCGGGACGCGGCGTGCCGCGCCAGACCAGATCGAAGTTGGCGGCCAAGAGCGGGCCATTGCCGCCGTCTATGAGCGGCCAGTCCGTAAAGCGTGCACGCGCTAATGTGCGCAGCAGCAAGTTCAATTCCGCCTCGCCCGGCGACAATCGCTCGACGGCTTCGGCCAGCGCGCTCTCGAAGGCCGCACCCTTTCCGACGTTGAAACGATAGCGAGTCTCGCCTCCATCCTCGACCGTCTGAAAAGAGCCCTGCGGCGCTGATTGGGCAAACAGGACGAGCGTCTCTTCAATCTGCTTGATGAGGGTTTCGGGCTGCGCCTTGTCGTAGAGGAGCATGGCCGCGCCCAGCTCGCGCGCCGTCGTGCCGCGCCCATCGAGCGAGATAATGAAGAGCCCCTTGAGTATCAGCTTGGCCTGCAAGCGCCGCATGACGGGCAGCCCGTTGACGGCGTGCGAGGCCAGGTGGTCATAGGCGACGAAGCTGTTCTTCAGATCGTCGGCTTTCCGCAGCTCGTATTCCGTGCGGTCAAAGACCTCGTCAAGGAGCACGAGCGAGAGGGCTGGACGATTGGCGGCCCTGGTGACAGCTTCGGCGGCGAAGGGAAGGAAAGCGAACCTGGGCGCGTAGAGCCGCACGGCATGCGCCGTCTCGGCCACCAGCGGATGCACCGGATAAATCTCTGTAAAGCGCGGCTCGCTCCAATTGAAGCCGGGGACGGATGAGCGCAGCGTCTGGTAAAAATCGTGTAGAGCGGAGCGCGCCCGCGCCGTTTTGCGGAAGAGGTAGAGGTCTGCGACGCGATAGAGATGTTCGAGGTCTAGATAATCTATCTGAAACGTGCCGGAGAGCCCGACGTTGGCTCCGTCAGCGCCCTCTATATCGTCGTCCAGGGCCAGCGCCAAGAAGGCTGGCAGATTCCTGGCCGCCTGCGCCAGCTCGCTCAGAAACGGCCCGTCGTCGCGCCGCACGCGATTTTCGCGCCCGAGCGCCGTATCAATGATGAGCAGGAGCGGCCCGTCGCTCATGCCGGTCGCCAGGGCGAGCATTCTGGCCGGGTCGTCTTTCCACTCTATCTCCGTCCCGCCGAAGGTCGCGGCAAAGGCGGCGCACATCTCCTCCATCAAGGTCGAGCGCGTGCCGCGTTCGACGCGCGCCATTCTGTAGCGGCGATTCAGGAGCCGACTGGCGCTGCTGGCGATGTGCGCTTCGCCGACCTTGGAGCGTAGATCAGGATAACCGGCGAGGGCTGCAAAGACGGCGAGCGTGTGGCTTTTGCCGACGCCGCGCATGCCTGCGAGGGCGCGAGCCGCGCCGCTGCCCTGGCGCGGCAGGTCTGCGAGCGCGTCCAGCCAACGGCCCAGCAGATCGGAGGTGGCGTCCGTAAAACGGTAGGCCGAGAGCGCCCGCACGGGGTCGTTCGTGTAGTTTTGAACCTCATCGAAAGCCTGCGGCTCAACGAAATCCTTGATCTTATCTGGCGCGCGTTTCATAAATTCCGGTGGATGACCTCTGAGGCGGGCTGTTCGGTGAGGCGTGGGGGCGGGATAATCCCTTTAGGAATGTAACACGTAGCTGCACGCAATATCTAGCTTTTTATGTGCTCTCTGCTGCTATAATGGGCCTTCGGAGGAAAGGACACGGGAAGAAGGCTGAGCGCGCCGCCCAAGGGCTAAAAAGTTTGGGCCGGGCCGGGGGTAAAGGCGGCGTTGGCGCAACCTTGCGGGCGCACCGCTGCATCAAAGCCTTGCGTGCCTCAAAAAGCCAAAGCGGTCACAATAGAAAGACACCAACGCTCCGGGGCACGTCTCCTTCGTTTGATGAGATAAAATTTTTTCGCCGCATTTTCCGGGATGCGGTTCAAGCCGCACGATGCCGGGCGTGCTCTTTCGAGAGACGCTCGCTTCAAACGGCATAGCTGTTAGCAAGTTTGTGGAGGCTTTTCGACATGAGTAGTCGCTTCTCCCGTGCCCTGACCGCATCCGTGCTCGCCACCTCCATCTGGACGGGCAGCATCGCCGTGATGGCCACGCCACAGCAGCAATCGCAGAATCAGAATAAACCTGAACAACAGACAAACACCAGACAGACGACCGCGACGCAGACGACAACGCAGCAGCAGCAGTCGCCTCGCCCGCTTTCGACCAAGGAAGACCCGACCAAGATCGGGCAGCGCAAGATCAACGGCGGCATTATCGCCAGCATGAGCGGCTCGCTCGAAAGCGAAGTGGCGCTCGGTCGCCAGTTGGCCGCAGAGGTTGATCGCCAGGCGAAATTCATAGAAGACCCGGAGATTACGGAGTACATCAACCGCGTCGGCCAGAACATAGTGCTTCACTCCGACGCCAAGGTTCCCTTCACGATCAAGGTCATCGATTCAGACGAAGTCAATGCTTTCGCCCTTCCCGGCGGCTTCTTTTACGTCAATAAGGGCTTGATTCTGGCCGCCGACAACGAGGCGGAGCTGGCGGGCGTGATGGCGCACGAGATTGCCCACGTCGCCGCCCGTCACGCGGTCGAAAATCAGGCCAAAGCCAACCTCATGGAGTGGGGCGCTCTCGCCGGTTCGATCTTTTTGGGCGGCATTCCCGGATTGATCTTTCAGAATACAGCCGGTCTGGGACTGCTGGCGGCTTTCATGAAGTTTAGCCGTGGCGCGGAAGAGGAAGCAGACAAGCTGGGCGTGCAGTATCTCTACGCCGCCGGTTACGACCCGAACGCGATGGCGACCATGTTTGAAAAGCTCTCGGCACAAAATAAGAAGAAGCCGGGCTTTTTCGCCAAAGTTTTTGCCTCCCACCCGCAGACGCCTGATCGCCGCGCAGCATCGCTCGCGCTCGCCGCGCGCTTCCCCGAACGTGAGGAATATGTCGTCAGCACCTCGGAATTTCAGCGCGTCAAGGCTCGCCTGATGAGACTGTCGAACGCGCGTGCGACGACCGCCGGAGACCTGGGCACCAGAGACGGCGACGAGACGCCCGGACGCCCGACTCTCAAGCGACGCCAGCCCACGCAGGATGACCCGGCAGCGTCGCCCGATAGCGGAAGCGACCAGAGCCCGACCGAAACCAGGCCCGCTGATCCGCCCAAGCTCAAGCGCAACGATGGCTCGGCCCCAGCGCCTTCGCCGTCGCCCGCGACGACGCCATAACGGGACGGCGCGGACGCGAAACTTCGGGAAAAGAGGCTCGGCAGAGCAGCCCTATGCTGCTTCGCCGAGCCTCTGCATATTTGGCAGAGAGGCACAACCCTTCGTCGGAGGCCCCGCACGACCCCGGTTTAACTTGACATTTTTCAGGCCGTTTCGGTATTCTACCCGTTCGCGTTCCAGACGCTTAAAGTAGAGAGAGTTATCTATGTCAACACACTTTCCGAGCGGCACAGGGCTCGCTGAAAATCGCAAATGGTACGTCGTTGATGCGGCGGGGCAGACGGTCGGGCGGCTGGCCACGGAGGTGGCGAGCGTGCTCACCGGCAAGCGTAATCCGCAATGGACGCCCTTCCTGGACATGGGCGACCACGTCATCGTCATCAATGCCCGCAAGGCCGTCTTCAAGGGCTCTAAGGCCGAGCAGAAGGTCTATCGCCGCCACACTTTATATCCGGGCGGGCTGCGCGAGGTTTCCGTCAAGGACCAGTTTGCAAAGCATCCAGAGCGGGTCATCGAGCAGGCTGTGAAGGGCATGCTGCCCAAGAGCAAGCTCGGCAAGGCGATGGCCAAGAAGTTGAAAGTCTACGCCGACGCCGAACACCCGCACGCCGCACAGCAACCACAACCCCTCACTTTAACGACACACTCCAATCAGGAATAGATATTTTAGAGGACAGGAAAAGCTGTGGCTGAAACACAATATTATGGAACGGGACGGCGCAAAACTTCGACGGCGCGCGTCTACTTGCGACCCGGCGCGGGCGAAGTCCAGATCAATCGCAAGTCTTTTGAGCAATACTTTCCCAACGAAACGCTGCGCATGATTATTCGCCAGCCCTTGCAGTTGACCGAGACGACCAACAAGTTCGACATTCTCGTCAACGTGGCGGGCGGGGGGCCTGCGGGCCAGGCCGGAGCGATTCGCCACGGCATCACGCGCGCCTTGATGGAATTCAACACGGACTTGCGCCCGGCCCTCAAGCAGGCGGGACTCGTCACGCGCGACCCGCGCATCAAGGAGCGCAAGAAGTACGGACAGAAGGGCGCACGCAAGCGCTTCCAGTTCTCTAAACGATAAACAGGCAGTGACGAGTGACGAGATTAAAGCTTTTAACTCGTCACTGTTTTCTTGAGTCCATTGTCGCGGCCTTGATTGGTTGTCTTCTGCGGAAGAAATGCTTCGGCTGCGGCGAGTACATTAAACCAACACTTACGAAGGAGATTCTCTTTTGGCTTCGGTGACGATGAAAGAACTGCTGGAGGCCGGCGTACATTTCGGCCACCAGGTACGGCGCTGGAATCCGAAAATGAAGGAATACATTTTCGGCGAGCGCAACGGCATTTACATTATCGATCTACAGAAGACGCAACGCATGTTCCGCGACGCCATCCAGTTCGTCACGAATCTGGTGGCCGAGGATCGCGGCAAGACCGTGCTCTTTGTCGGCACTAAACGACAGGCGCAGGACGCCATCCGCGAAGAGGCCGTGCGCGCCGGCCAGTACTACATCAACCAGCGCTGGCTCGGGGGCTTACTGACGAACTTTCAGACCGTGCAGAAATCGATCAAGCGCCTCAAAGACCTCGAAGCGATGCACGAGGATGGCCGCTATGAGAAGATGACCAAGAAGGAGCGCATCAAGCTCGACCGCGAGCGCGAGAGCCTTGAGAAGAATCTTTCGGGCATCAAGAACATGACGCGGCTGCCTGATGCCGTCTTCATCATAGACGTGCGTAAGGAAGAGATCGCCGTCGCCGAAGCGAACCGCTTAGGCATCCCCGTGGTCGCCGTCGTTGACACAAACTGCTCGCCTGAAGGGATTGATTACGTGATTCCGGGCAACGACGACGCGCTGCGCGCCGTCAGACTGTTCGCTTCACGCATCGCCGATGCTGTGATGGAGGGCCAGCAGATGGTCACAGAGGGAGCGGAAGCAGAGAGCGCGGGAGCGGCGGAAGATGAGGCTGGCACTGTTGACGATGGTCGTCAACGCCGTCGTCGCAGCGCGAGCGCCGACAATACTTCGTCCGTCACGACGAGCGTTGATCCCGGACGCGAGGCCGAGAACGTCACAGACCCGGGAGCGAGCGCACCTTCGACAGAGACGCAGGTCTCCGTTCCGGGCAATCAGGGTTTCGGCAGGACTGGCCAGCAGCCCGACAGCGTCGGCGATCACCCGCAGGCCGGAACCGGCGCGCCCGTTCGCGGAGCAGACGGCGCGGGCGACGAAGCGGAGTCGCGCCCGCAATCTTCTGCCGAGCAGGAGAAGGGCGCAGAGTCCGTCGGGGTGGCGAGCTAGAGAAGAGAAACAGATTTTCAGTTTTCGGCAAGCGCAGCCTCCGAGAGCGGACAACCCGCCGGGCTGCGCAATTTTTTGTATGAGGACTCGGGACTCAGCACGCAGGACACGGAATCAAAGCGGTTCGCGGCATTTTCATTCTGACTCCTGTGTTCTGAGTCTCGGTGTTCCGAATTCCATTCTGAGGGAGAGTTAAAGAATCATGGCAGAGATTACGGCGAGCGCAGTCAAGTCGCTCCGCGAAAAAACGGGCGCAGGCATGATGGAATGCAAGAACGCGCTCACGGAAGCTGGCGGCAGCGAAGAGCAGGCGATTGAGCTTTTGCGCAAGCGCGGTCTGGCGTCGGCCAAGAAGAAGGAAGGACGCATCGCCGCCGAGGGCGCGGTCGGCTCCTACATACATATGGGCGGCAAGGTCGGCGTCCTGGTCGAGATCAATTGCGAGACGGACTTCGTTGCGCGCAGCGAGGAGTTTCAGCAGTTGATCAAAGACGTGGCGATGCACATTGCGGCTGCCGAGCCGCGCTACGTCTCGCGCGCAGATGTCCCGGCAGACGCGCTCGACAAGGAGCGGGAGATTGCACGCGCCCAGGCCAAAAACGATCCGAAGAATGCCAACAAGCCCGATCAGGTGATTGACAAGATCGTCGAGGGCCGCGTCAATAAGTATTATGAAGAGGCTGTGCTTCTCGATCAGCCCTTCGTTAAAGACCCGGCCAAGACCGTCAGCGACCTGGTGACGGAAAAGATCGCCTCGATCAAAGAGAACATCACCATCCGCCGCTTCGCGCGTTACAAGATGGGCGAGGGATTGGAAAAGCGTGCCGACGACTTCGGCGGAGAAGTAGCCGCGCTCGCCGGCGGCAATCAATAACTGAAGCCCTTGTCCGGGAGTCGTTTGCGACCCTCGAACCTGGGGACGTAGGACTGATGATGACGCAAGCGGAGACAGCACCAACTGAGGAGCGCGCCCCGGCCTTTCGGCGTATTCTGCTGAAGATTTCCGGCGAGGCCCTGATGGGCGCGCAGAACTACGGCATAGACGTTAACGTCGCGCGCAACGTGGCCGAAGAGATCAAGGCCGTGCGCGACCTGGGCGTGGAGGTCGCGGTCGTGGTCGGCGGGGGCAATATCTTTCGCGGCGTCTCGAAGAGCGCGGGCAACATGAACCGCTCAAGCGCCGACTACATAGGGATGCTGGCCACGATCATGAACGGCGTCGTATTGCAGGACGCGATGGAAAAGCTTGATGTCTACACGCGCGTGCTCTCGGCCATAGACATCCCGCAACTCGCCGAGCCTTTCATACGTCGCCGCGCCATCCGTCATCTCGAAAAGGGTCGCGTCGTGATCTTCGTCGCGGGCACGGGCAATCCGTACTTCACGACCGATTCGGCGGCGGCGCTGCGCGCCCTTGAGATCAAGGCCAACGTGATCCTGAAGGCCACCAAGGTCGAAGGCATCTACAACGCAGACCCCATGACCGACCCGTCCGCGACGCGCTATGATTGCATCACGTACCAGGAAGTGCTTGAACAGCAGTTGAAGGTGATGGACGCTTCGGCCATCTCCCTGTGTATGGACAACAACCTGCCCATCGTCGTCTTCAACATGCGTACGCCCGGCAATATCATGAGGGTCGTCTTGGGCGAAGAGGGCATCGGGACGCGCGTCTGCGTTGAAAAACCTGAAAAGCAGTGACAAGTTGGAAGTGACAAGTTAACTGCTTGTTCGTCACTCGTCATTTGTCACCGAGTCACTCATCACTGGAGTTAATATGAACGAGAAGGATGTCATTAAAGAGGCTCGCCCGAGGATGGACGGAGCGATTGAGGATGTGCGGCGTAAGCTGGCGACCGTGCGTACGGGGCGTGCTGCCGTCAATCTTCTGGACTCCGTGATGGTCGAATACTACGGCACGCCGACGCCGCTCAGCCAGATGGCCTCCGTGCATGTGCCGGAGCCGCAGATGCTCACCGTGCAGCCCTGGGATCAGACGCAGCTCGGCGCGATTGAGAAGGCCATACGCGCCGCCGATCTCGGTCTCAACCCGTCGAATGACGGCAAGCTGGTGCGCATACCCATCCCGCCGCTCACGGAAGAACGCCGCAAACAGCTTGCCAAGCAGGTGCACGAGATAGCCGAGGAGCATCGCACGGCTGTGCGCAATATTCGACGCGACGCCAACGACCGCTTGAAGAAGCTGCTCAAGGACAAAGCCATCTCCGAGGATAGCGAGCGCACGGGGCTCGACGAGGTGCAGAAGCTGACCAACACTTATATCGGTAAGATTGACGAGCTGGCGAGAAACAAAGAGCAGGAACTGCTGAGCGTTTAAGAAGAAGCGGAAATGAATTTGAAAGGGGTCGAAGGAAGAATCCTTCGGCCCCTTTTCCTATGGCTCAAGGCGTCTGTCGCCGTCAGGCTGAGAGAACGCTTAAGAGCATCAGGAGCTTTTATAACAGTTGACTTGCCGTGACGTTTGGCATAAAAGCGGTTTGCTTTTCCAAACTTCCCTCGCCCAAGGAGTTCTCCTATGAAACGACTTCTTGCAATTGCTATCTGCATCCCGATGAGCGCGATGCTCTCTTGCCAGGTGTCACAGCAGCAGCAGCCGTCAGGCAACACGGCCCAGAGTAATCAGAATACATCGAACACAGGGGCGAGTCCGGCCAGTGCACAGAAGAAGCCGCCAACCGATCTTGAACAACTCGCGCAAAGGCTCGTCAATCAGAGCGCAGGGGTCAAGGAGAACGACATCGTTCTCATCTCGGGCGGCGTTCGTGATCTTGAGCTGCTTGAGAATATCGCCGTTCATGTTCGCAAGCTGGGGGCCTTTCCGCTCGTCTCGATAGACAGCGACCGCATGGCCAAGCGCTCATTTACGGACGTGCCGGAGAAATATGATTCCCAGACGCAAGCGCTCGGCATGAAGCTCGCGGACATCGTCAATGTCACTATCGGCATAGATAGTAATGAGGCCGAAGGCTTGCTCGCAGACATTCCGCCTGCGCGCCTGGCGGCGCGGGGCAAGGCTGGCGAACCCGTCAACGCTCAGTTTTTAAAAAACAATGTCCGGCAGGTCGCAGTCGGCAATAATCTTTATCCGACTGAATGGCGGGCCCGGCGATACGACATGACGTTCGATGAACTCTCGAAGACCTTCTGGGAGGGAGTGAATGTGGATTATACGAGTCTGCAAGCGAAGGCCGAGCAGGTGAAGGCTGCGCTCAGTGGAAACGAAGTGCACGTCACGAATCCTAACGGCACGGACCTGAAGGTTCGCATCCAGGGCCGTCCCGTTTATGTGAGCGATGGGGTCATCTCGCCGGAAGATGCGCAGAAGGGTGGGCCGTTCGTCGCCGTCTATCTTCCCGCGGGCGAAGTGGCCGTGACGCCCGTGCCCGGAACAGCCGAGGGGAAAGTAGTCGTGGACAGAGATTTCTTCGAGGGCAAAGAGATTCAAAACCTGACGATCACCTTCGCGGGCGGCAAGATCACTTCGATGACGGGCTCCGGCCCTGGCTTCGAGCCGTTCAAAGCAGACTACGAGGCGCGGGGCGCTGGCAAAGAGCTGTTCGCCTTTATTGATCTGGGCATCAATCCCAACGTCCGTCTGTCGCCAAACAGCAAGCTTGGCAACTGGGTTCCGGCAGGCTCAGTGACAGTCGGCTCCGGCAACAACGCCTGGGCTGGCGGCGACAACAACGTCTCCGCCGGTTGGACTGGCTTTCTGCCCGGAAGCACCGTCACCATAGACGGAAAGGTTGTGGTTGAGAAGGGAGTGCTGAAAGTTTAACGTCAATTCGAGATAAGCGATAGCGTGCGGCTTGAGCCGCCCTGGCTGTGCGGAAAGGCTCTCGCCTTTCCGTCTCGTCGTCTCTTTTCTATTAGCAAGGCTACGCCTTGACTAAAGCGAGGCGCAGCCTCGCTTTATAGCAGTTCTCAATCGGATGCGAACATTGCGGCACAGCACCGGGTCAGCACAAAGGGCTCGGGCGGGGTTTACTGTGCGTTAAGTCCGGCCCGAGCCCTTTGGCGGTACTGACCTCTTTTGCTCTTGCAACTTGGTATTACCTGGTCGGAATGGCGAACACGTCGTCGCCCAGCGGCTCGTTGACTTTTACAGTCTTGACCTTGTACTCGGCGAAGAAAGCGCCCTGCGGCGTCTCAAGCCTCTGCGAGAAAGCGTGCGGGACGAGCACGCCGTCCACATCCTTGAGCGTGGTGTGTTCGACGCCGAAGGTGTAGCCGTCGTAGGGCATGATATAGGTGACGACGCGCCCCGTCGCCGCGTCCACGTAGAAATCCGTGGCGTTGCCTTCAGCATCGGCGATGCGGAAACCGCGCTGCTTCTTCTTGTCGGGCAGGGCCGTGACCGTATAGCCCGGCTGCTCGAACTTCGTCAGCAGGAGCAGGCCGAACTTTGAGGGCGGCGGAAAACCCATGCCGCGTATGGAGCTGTAGGTCTGCTGCCCGTCGTAGATTTGCCGGAAGTTAAAGGCCAGCGATTGTATCTCGATGCGTATGCGCTCTCCTGCCGTCACGATGGCGAACTTGCCGGGGAGAGCCTGCGCCGAGTTGGGCCCATAGAGATCGACGGAGCCGATGAGCACCAGGCTCTTCAGGTTGCGAAACTTCTCGCCGCCCTGAGCGGCCAGCGCCGCTCGCGCCAGGTCGATGGGCGTGGTCGTCGCCGTGATCGTCACAGCACCGCTCGTCCTGTTTGAAGCTGCTGCTGCTGTGGTCGCGCTCGTCTCAGGCTTAGCTGCGGCCTGTCCCGCACCTTGCGCATCGGCGCTCGACAGAGCGCACAACAGGAGAGCGGCCAGGATAAGCACGGACGCTAATCTCTTTTTCATGATGTTTGTCCCTTCGCCTTGATTGCCTCAGAATGTGAGACGCAGTTGCGCCTGTATGCGCCGGTTGCCCGCGCCTGTGCTCCCGCCGGGCCCGCCTCCGCCTCCGCCGAACCCGCCGAAGCCCCCGGCGAGCCCTGTGGATTCTCCAAAGAGCGGCGAAGACAGATTCCCCACGGGTGGGCCCAGATTCGTGTGATTGAAGATGTTCTGAAAATTGATTGAGAGCGTCAGGCTATATCGCTTCTCGGACGCGCCGCCGCCCGCTCCGCCCAGGCCACCCGGCCCGAGTCCCGGAATACCACCTAAGCCGACGCCGCCCCCGCGTCCGCCCCCACCACCACCACCTCGGCCTCCGCCGCCCCGGCCACCGCGTCCGCCCGCTCCGCCTCGTCCACCTTGAGCCGAGCGATCATCGCCGCCGCCTGATTGCGCTGAAGATGTGGCTCCAGAGGGCAGCTCGCCAAAGCTCCATGTGCGGCTCACGCGGACGTTGACGGAGAAGAAGCCTGGGCCCTCGCCGTAATTGCGCGGGATGATCTGCTGTCCCGGCAAAGGGTCAAGGTCGAATGCCCCGTAGCGCGTTTGCACGACGCTCGGGCGGCTGAGGTCTGTCGCAAAGGCCGGGCGCTCCGTGAAGAGCCTGTCGCCGTTGGTGTCGCGCCCGGTAGTGATATTGAACGGACGACCGGAGGTGGCGAGGATGAAAGGATTCAAGCTGATCTTGTACCAGGGGAGATTGAACGTCCCGGCGAGCGTGAAGCGGTGGCGTATATCGGTTGCGCCGCGCCCCTCTTCACCGCTCAGGTCATAGGAGTTGGCCGGAAAGAGCGTGCCCCCCTGGCCGTCCGTATCGTTGGTGATCTTGGCGAGGACGTAGGTTGAGAAGATCGAGACGGTTCTATTGAGACGGTTGTTGACGCCGACGAAGAACTGGTTCATGCGATAGTTGCCGCTCGATTCATAGCGGTAGATTTCGCCTACGTCGCCGAAGGGCCGCACGCCGCTTCCGGGCACACCCGCGATGATCGTTCCCGGCAGCGGCGCGTTAATGTCCCGCGCGCGAACGACGTGGTTGATGCGCATCGAGAGCAGACCGGCGAACATCGTGAACCTGTGGGGCAATTGTCGCTCGACCTGTAGGCCGAGAGTATAGACGGTCGGCGCTTGCAGGTCTTCGGCCACGCGCCAGGTGATGAGCCGCCGCGAAGCTGCCAGGTCGCTCAGCCGCGGCACGGCTGGAAAAGCATCCAGAGTCAGAGGGTCTGTGACGACGAGCTGAATCTGGTTATTGCCGTTGAAGCGATTGGCTTGCAGGGTCGCGCTCTCGTTAAAGCGGTTGTAGAAGACGCCGAGGCCGCCGCGCAAGACCATCTTCGGCGGGCGAGTGCTGCCAGCACCCGCGCCCGGCGACCAGGCGAAGGCGAGGCGAGGCGCGAAATTATATTTGCTCCCGATATTGGTCTGCGTCTCGTAGCGCAGGCCGAGCGAGAGCGTGAAGTCCGGGCGCACGCGCCAGTCGTCCTGGATGAAGCCGCCGAAGTCCACCTGGCTGACGCTCGCCTCAGGGTTGCCGCCGTTGATACGAAACTGCGTCGCACCGCCGCCCAGCTCACGTATCTGCGCCGGAGTCCTGCCCGCCCGCTGAAAGAAAAGGGTGCGCCGATAACGCTCGATGCTGGTCAGGGCGACGATCAATGGATTACCGCTCGCGTCACGCACAGGGTCGCCGTTAGCGTCGAGTTGTGGGCCGAAGCCCCCGGCGAAGGTGTAGGTGCCGCCGAAGTTCTGCGGGTTGATGTCCGTGATACTGACGCCGCGCACGCGACCGCCCGCCTTCACAGAGTGATGGCCCACAGACCAGGATGTGTAGTTCTGTAGCTCCCAGCGATTCTCCGTGTTGGAGGTCAGCCCGACCTGCGAGCCGAAGCCCGTGAAGGCTTCCTGCACGTTGATGGTCGCAATGCTGTTGTCACCCTGCTGATTAGCTCGCTGGTGTATGAACTGAAAGCGCGTCTCGTTGATGACGGAGGGAGAGAGCACGGCCGTCTCCGTCAGTTGAAGAGTCTGCTGCGTGGAGGAAGAGTCGAAGGCCCGTTCGGGTAGTGAAAAGCCGCCGACGCCTCCGTTCTCCGTGTCCGTGCGATTATAGGTGTAGCGCGCGACGAACGTGTGATTTCGATTTAACTGGTAATCGAGTCGCGGGCTGAAGGTCGTGAAACGGCGCGGCACGACGACGGCCAGGCCGAAGGGCGTAATGTTGAGAAAGGGATCGAGAATGGTGGCCTTGACGACATCGTTATCGTTGATCTCGCGCCGCTCGAAGTCCAGAAAGTAGGATGACTTCTTCGGGACGATGGGCCCACTGAGATTACCGCCGTATTGCCGCAGTTGAAAGGCCGGGCGGTTGGGCGCAAAGGGATTGCGCGAGTTCAAGCTCTCGTCATTGAAGTTAAGGAAAGCGCTGCCGCGCAGCTTATCCGTGCCCGGCCTCGTCAGGATGTCTATGCGACTGCCGCTCGGCTGGTCGTTCTCGGCGGCGAACGGATTCTGGTTGATGCGAATCTCGCGTATGGAATCTTTGGGCGGCATTCGTCCGCCCGTAAAACCGTCTATGAAAATCTGCCCGCCGTTTGGGCCCGCAGACGGCCCGGCCAGCGCTTGCAGCGCAGCCGCCAGCTCGTCCGGGTCATCCGGCAGAGCATCCAGGTCTTTGCCCGTCAGGACGACCTGATCGGCATTGTTGGTCGGCTCGGTCGAGAGCGGCGTCTCGGACTGTACAGTGACGTTCTGCTCCTCTATCGTCACGTTCAGGGTGATGTTGAGCGGCTCGCGCCGCCCGGCCACCAACTCCACCTCCGTATTCTCATAGAGGGCGAATCCGGCGGAGACGACGCGCACGGTGTACTTGCCCGGAGCCAGCCCGTTAACCACGTAGTTGCCTTCCCCGTTTGTCGTCGTCGTCCGCTCAGCGCCGCTCGCGTCCCTGACCGTGACGCTCGCGCCGACGATTGCTCCCCCAAGCTCGTCCAATACCTGACCACGCAGGGACACAGTCGTTCCCTGCCCGAAAGCCGACGCGACACACAGGGCCAGCGACAAGAGCAGCGGGCCCAGGCTTCTTTCCATTGATCTTTTGAATAAATACATGCTCATTCAATTGCCGCTGGCGAAATGCGAAGCGCCGATTTTAGATTGAAGGACAGCTTACGATCTTCCTTCGACTCGTTCGGCAATCCGCGATCCGACAATCCGCACCGGGCAATCCCTTCATGGTAGTCCGATGCCAAAATTGATGGCCGGGCCGGGATTGGAGGCTCCCGGATTGGGCCCAGCCGGAGCAGCCGCCGCCGCCTGCCTGGCCTGCATCATATTCAAGAGCGTGTCCACGCCGGAGACGAGCGCGATGGCCGTCACGCGCGTGGGCACAGCGCCCGTCGTACTTGACACGATGATCGTATCGCCCGTCTTCAACTCGGCGATGGTGATCGGAGGCAGGCGGTCCAGGACTTCCTGGAAATCGAAGCCGCCGCCCGCACGCGGGCGACCGCCAGCGCCGCCCCCTGCGCCCGGCCCCTCGCCGCCCGGCTCGCCCTGCGGTCTTCCTCCGCCGCCGCCTCCTCCTGCGCCCGTGCCTCCTCCGCCGCCCTGCATACGTTGGGCCACCATCGCAGCCATCTCAGGCGGAAGGCTGCGCACCAGAGTGTCCGGCCTGACGACGATGGTGATGGGCTGCTTGGAGAGCAGGTCATTGATCTTGATCTCGCCCGCTTGCGCGCTGACGGCTGTGACTGTCCCGCCGACCGTGCGGAAAGAGCCGGAGACTATCTCTTCAGGCGTAAAGCGCGTGCCGTCGGCGCTTCTTTCGCCGAGGGCGCGAAGCTGGTCTCCGATCTTCAATTCGGCGAAGGAGCTTTGCCTGGCATCGCTGAACTTGATGGAATCGGGCGCGTAGCGGCGAAAGCTGATCGTGGCTGCCGAGGCATCCACGACGAGGGGCCGCACGCCCTCGCGCGTGCGTGTCGAGAGAGTGACCTCTTTGGTCTGCGGATTAAGCGCGGTGATGACGCCGAGGATGCCGCGCCTGCGCCATTCGGCGCGGTCACGCTCCTGCTTCTGCGCGATGTCGGCCTTGCTCATCACGATCAGCGCCCGCGCCGGTACTGTCTTGCGGTCGTCGGATGTCTTGCCGCGCGCAAACACCCTGTCGCCCACGCCGACATCTGCGAGCGTGATCTTTGTGGCCTTGTCGAGCGTCTTTTCGCCCGGAGGTATGCGCAGGTAGCTCGTAGCGCTGTTGAGTACGACCTGGACGACCGCGCCCGCGTCCGTCCTGACGTTCATTTGTAGTGCCTTGGCATCAATGGCCGTCACTTCACCGATGACGCCGTTCGGAGTGATCGCCGTATCGGCGCTCGTCTCGGCGGGCGAAGCGGCAGGCGTTTGCCCCTGCGCCTGAGCGTGATGAAGCAAGGCGCATGCGGCGAGGGCGATGGAAAACAGAAACCTTTTCATCCTCTTCAATCCTCAGTAATTTCTTTCGGGAGAGATGTGAGCGCCGGTCTCGCGCGGGAAACCGGCCCGGCGAAAATTTTCCCGACAACCTTCGCCCGACCTGCCCTGTAAAAGCTTTTACGAGCACCCGTCAACGGAGGTTCTTTATTACTTCACTGAAAGCGCTGCGGCAGTTCCAATAACTCGCCCGCCGGACTAGAGCTGTTTACGTATGGAAGTCAGGTCAGTAGCGCCTGTGGTCTCGGGCGGGTGCTTGCAGCGGCAACGACCCGCCCGAGACCACAGGCGCTACTGACCTGAGCAACATCCGTACAGTCATTCGCAATCCGCTCTAAATGATATAAGCGGCCCGGATTAGATGAGCATGCGCCGGGCCTTGATAATTACGTGGAGTTTAAAACGCGAAAGCCTGACAAATATTAAGACGCACGAAGCGGGCGTTTAGTTACCCTAAATTCCGGGCGCTTCGAGAAGCGCTTTTGCTTAGACGCTCGGCGTTCGCTTCCAGCCGACATGATAACGCGCCGTCAGCGCCAGCCCCAGGCTCGTCACCAGAAGCCCTGCGACCAGCAGCGGCCACACGTAGGGAAGCGAGAGCATGAGGGCCCAGAAGCCCGCGCCCAAAAGCAGCGCGACGGATTCCGAGTGCTTCCCTTCGCGCCAGATCAAACGCTGCAACCATCTGCCCGTCGCCGCGTGAATACAGACGCGCCCGAACAGATATGCGACGGTCAGAAAGAGGACGGCTGTAATGACGACGAGCACGCTGACCATCGTCGGCAACACGCGCAAGGAGAGAGGGATGCCGAAGGAGACGACGATGGCTCCCAGGAAGCCTATGACGGCGACTCTCATGTTCGTCAATTGCAGGCGGGCCGCCGCGCGGCTCACAGCACCCGGCGTCGCCGCCGTCAGCGCCAGCGAGACGATGAACCAGAAGAGCACGGCCAGCACCCTCATCCCCACATAGAAGAGCGAGAGGCGCGGCTTGAGCAGCGTCGAAGGGTCGCGCATCACCTCGCGCAGTTCCTCTTCGTAGCCCGCGATCATGACGGTCGTGCTCGCAGGGTTACGGCCCGGAGCACTCTTGCCGTGATGATATGCGCCGCCGATGACCATCACGTCGCCGCCGATGTAAGAGCCTTCACGCTGGATGACGGAGCCGCCGATGGTCGCCACGTCCCCTTCGACGCGCCCGGTGACGATGACATCACCGCCGAAGGAGATGGCCCCGTGCTCGACGCGCCCGCGTATCTCGACCGATTGGCCCAGCCCGAAGACATCGCCGCTCGCCTGCCCCTCGATGATCAGCGGCGCAACGCTGTCCGCGGAGGCCGACGCGCCTTCGACTGTCGAAGCTGTTGCGGCTTCTCCCTGCGCGCGCACGGCTACCGCCGCGAGCAGGAGCAAGGAAACAGCCAATGCCATTTTCCATGCGCCGCCCGCAGCGTCTAAACCCCGACCGCTTTGAAGCGAGAGCACCTTCACAATCGTTCGTCCGAAGACGGGTCACACACACAGAGAGAGAGCGTCGGCCCGGGCCGTTCCCATTCAGTTGATGCGCGTACGGTGGTAGCTGATGATCAGGCGGGGAAGCAAAGCGAGCGCCGCGATGAGCAGCAGACTGCCGACGAGCCCCAGCGGGCGCGACTCGAAGAGCAGGTGTCCGCCGACGCGCGAGATGACGGCCAGCCCCGCGCCTGCATTATAGAGCGTGTGCCAGAAGAGAGCGATGATGGCCGCCGCCGGCCTCGTCAAAGCCTGCATGGGCGCGAGCACGGATTCGTTGAGAGCCGCGCCCCCGATCAGCAGGGCCGAGACGACGGAGAGCAGAGCGCACATCCATAACGCACGCTTATGCTCGGAGTGCGCTCTCACGCCCCTCATGTCGGACTGCGCGTGCGCCGCCACGACGCGCGCGAAGTTAGGCGGAGGCGAGGGCAATGAGCCCTCGTCGCCGAGCGCGAAGTCGAGCGCGCAGAGCAGCCTCTTTTGCTCGCGCAACTGATCGGCGCAGGACGCGCACTCACTGACGTGCTGCTCAAAGCAGAAGAGCGCGGAGGCGTCCAGCTCGCCGTCAAGATAAGCGGCGATCTCCTCGTTCCTGCACGCAGAGCTATTGGCAGCGGCGCTCGTCAAAATCCTTTATCCCTTTCAGACGCTCGTGATGCCTCTTTGCAAAAACTGCTGTCGCATCACCTCTCGCGCACGGAAGAGGCGATTCTTGACCGTGCCGAGCGGCAGGCCCATCACTTCTGCAATCTCGTCGTAGCTGAGATCATGCGAGTGACGCAGCACGACCAACTCCCTGTATGCGGGCGAGAGTTGATCGACGACCGATTCAATCTCGGCCCGCCGCTCACGCCGCTCGCTCTCCTGCTCGGGCGTAGGCTTACTGCTCTCAATCGGCAGCTCGTAGGGCGCTCCGTCGGCCTCGCTCGTGAGCGACTGCTCGCGCGTGCAGTAGCGCCGCAGGTGATCGACGGCAGCATTATGCGCGATCTTGTATATCCAGGTCGAGAACTTGTATTCGGGGCGATAGCGCGAGAGCGACCCGTAAACCTTGATGAAGACTTCCTGCGTCAGGTCGAGCGCCGCATCATAATCGCCGACCATGCGATAGACATAGGCGGCGATGGGTCTCTGATAGCGGCGCACAAGCTCCTCGAATCCGTCCTCGCGCCCGCGGATTGCGCGCACGACGAGGTCGCTGTCCGCAATAGCGCTCAGACTTAATGCGATGGCGGGGGATGCAGTCGTACTCATGATGCCCAGGTCTTACGCTTCCCAAAGCCGGAAAGTTTCAAGAGAACCCGAGGAGGAAATTAACGGGGATAAAGAGAGATTGTCAGGATAAAGACGGAAAGCAGGATAAGAGACAAAAGCATCGCTTGCTGAATAGTTCATCTCTTCTTCTTTATCCTGCTTATCCTGCCCATCCTGTTACATTCCCTTCTTTGCCCGCTTTCAGCCCCAGGCGAGGGTGGCGAGCCCGGCGGGAGCGGCGATCTCGTCGAAATCAAGCTGGCCGGGGGGAAGCGTCAGCCCTACATCCTGCGCGCCGAGCGGACGCAGCTCGTCGCCTAAGGTCTCCTGTATGATCTCGCTCACATGATGTTTGTCGAAGCCCTCGCCGAGCACGAGCAGCTGTTCGATGCTTCGCATCTGTCCTTCCCCATCCTCTTCTACCGAGGCGATGCGATCACGATAGAAGAGCAGTAGACGATAAAGCTCATCGTCGCGGTCTTCCATATCGCACAGGACGGAGCGGACGGTGAGCGGGCGACCGTCCCTCAAGACCACCACCGTAAAGCCTTCTGCGTGCGAGCTGATGAGCAGGGCATCGAGTCCTTGCGTCCTGCGCGCCAGCCAGCGCGTTTCGCCGACGTGGCGCGGAAGAATCAAGCCCGTGCGCCAGCCGAGCGAGGCGAACACGCTTTCGTATTCCGCGAGCACAAGCTCGCGCACCGCGACCGCCAGATAACGTGCGCGCCCCTGCGCGTCGGCAGGTAGTTTCTCGCGCGCCACGCGCAGCTCTTCTACCGGCGCACCGAAGCCGCGTTCCGTCTTCCAGCGCAAGACCTCTTCGAGCTCTGAGCGTGAGCCGGGAGCACTCTCTAAGTGCAGTATGCTCGTGCGCGTGACCGCCTCCGGCAGCGTCACAGACCATTTACGCTGGCGCAAGAGGCCCGCCCCGGTGACGGCCTCTTCGAGCGCATGGGCCAACTCTTTCGGATCGGCGATATTCGTCGCGTCGAAATCGGGAGTGATGAGCGCTTCGGGCAGCGCGACGGTGGCAGCGCCGCGAATGGCAAAGCCTTCGCGCCGACGCCGCTCAAGATGCACTACCGCCGCGCTCCTGCTCTCAAGCCCGACGGCGGCGGCAGGCAATCGCGGGGCGATCAATTTAGTCAGAGAATTCATTCGAGTGCGGAATGCGCAGTTGAAAGATGTAGGATTCTTAGCTTAAAGCTCGCATCGCTGATCAGAAATCCGCACTGCGCCATCCGCTGATGGGCTCACCATTCGCTGTAGGGTCTGCCGTCGCTTCCGGTGTCGGTCGAGGTGCTGTGCACATCCGTGACGCCCTGCGCGCCTTCATCAGAGTTCGGGTCTTCACCTGTGACGATGTTCCAGTTCTTCTCATTAGTGATCGGGTCTTCGGGAATCTCTCGCATGTAACCTGCGGTCACGAGGTCTTCCAGCGATTGCGGCAACTGCCCCTTGTCGGCGGCATACTGGTCGATCAGCTTACGCATCTGAAAGAGGTCATCGCGCAGAACGGTCTCGCGCGCGTGCAGCACGCTCTTCTGGTACTGCGGCAGCGCGATGGCGGCCAGGATGATGATGATCGAGATGACGATCATCAACTCAAGCAGCGTGAACCCTCGCCTTGAGCGAAGGAAGGAGAAAGGAGAAAGGAACGGGGAGAAGCAGCGACGCGGCGCAACGCCGTACCCGTCTCCCCATTTCTGCCTTCTACCCTTTTCCCTTATCATCTTACCACACACTGTATTTCTCTCCGTTGAGCGCCGTCGCGTCCGACTTCGAGCGCACGTCAAAGACGTTTTCGCCGCTGCCGCAGGCGGAGGAGTCCGCCGCCTCATAAGAGGAGCGCAGGCACCAGTCTGCCTCGCCCGTCATGGGGTCTACGGGGATCGAGCGCAGGTAACTCTTCTTCTTGGTCGAGGTCTGTCCGAGCGTGGTCGCCGTCTGGTTTGAGCCGGTCAGGCCCGCGCCGCCCAACTGTCCCTGTGGAGCGCGCGGCACGACGTTGACGCCGGCAACGAGCGTTTCCAGATCGGGCGGGTAGCGATCAGGATTGTCCACGCCGAAGATCGTGCAGTCGCTGATGACGACCTTGCTGCGCGGGTCAATGAACATTTGCACCTGTCCGCCCTGTTGCGGCGGATTCTGCACAGGGTTCGGGACGGGCCCGGCGAGAGCGCTCCCGCCCGTACACTGCATCCCCACCGTGTCTCGATGAAACTCCTCTATCGCCGCACGCATCTCGCGCAAAGCCTCGCGCAGGCGCTGCTCTTTTTGTCGCCTCACGGAGAGCTGGACGAGCGGGATTACGCCGAGCGTCAGAATCACCAGCACCGTCAGCGTCATGACAAGCTCTATGAGCGTGAAGCCCCCTTCCCGAACCTTTGGGGCGCGTCTCGGAACAGAAGGCAGACAGAAGCGGGCAGGCAGAGAGCGGCTGTGCGCGCCCTCCGGCTCTCCGACAGCCCGCACGCAGTCTCCGCCCTGCCGCTGCTGCTGCTGCTGTTGTTGTCCGCCTTCTTCTCTCATTACTGCTTCAACACCATCAAGCGACCCGGCATCACTTTCAGTTGCACGCCCCGCCCGTCTGAAGCGTTGATGTACATGTTGCCCTGATCGAACAGTATCCTGCTTTCGCCTGCCGCGAGCGCTTCGATGTCCAGGTAGAGAAGCACATGCGAGCCCTGTGCGAGCGGCGCGTCAGCCGAGGGCGAGACCGAGATCAGCAGCATCCCGTTCGGGTCAATCGAATGCATAACGGTCGGCGATGTGCCCTGAGCGCCGAGAGGCCCCTTGGCGATGCCCCGCACGGCGATGGAGCGCGCGTCAAAACGCATTGCCAGGAGCGCCGTCCCGAGCGAAGCATTCGTGGTCAGGACAAGCGCGAGGCGCTGCTTTTCGCCGACGCGCATCTCCTGCCGCTCAGACATCAAACGCAACTCGGCGACGGGCGTCGCCGCCGCTGTCTTCACAGCCGCCTCGATCTTTGCGCCCTCTTGCGAAGGCTGTGCGGAGGCAGCAGCAGGGGGAGGAGTCATAGTCGGAGTCGCAGCCACGGCGTTTCTTTCCGGGGGCGGCGGCGGCGCATCCAACGCACGAAGCGCCGTTTCGACCTGCACATTGCCGCCTGTGAAATTGGGACTCGTGGTCGGCTGGCCCCCCAGCATGGCCCTCAGTTTCTCCGCGACATCCACGCTGCCGGGCAGAGCTAGAGACTGCACGGCAGGCGCGGCAGCATTATTGTTATTGACGCTCGCAGCTGGTGCGACCGCGTTGGAGAGGCTCGTGGCAACAGGCAAAGCCTGGCCAGAGGCGACAGCCGGGATGTTGACGGGCGTTGCGTTACCGGAAGCGCGCGCCATCGTCGCGTTGCCTTCATTGCCTTGCGCGGATGTATTCGGCGAGGCCGTCGGAGCACTTGAAACGGCCCCGGCCAGAGCCCTCGGGGCCGGCACGTACGAGGGCGGCTCCGCGTCGGGCAGTTGCACGACGACATTGTTAGGGATGCGGCGAGCGGCGGCTGTTGCGGCGATCTGCTGCTCCTCGCGGTTGGCGTCCTCAAGCAGCGCTTCGAGCGAGCCTGTGGTCGGCGTTTGCAGCGTGCCGCTCGGTCGCTGTTCTTCGTCGCGCGGTGTGACGGCGGGGGCGCGCAGGACGCGGGGCGTGACGGCGATCACGACATCGGTCTGGAAGGCATCGCGCCGCGGCGTGCTGAAGAGACGACCGAGAATCGGGATCAGCCCGAGCAGCGGAATCCCCGCGCGTCCCTGTGACTGCTTATCCTGAGCGACGCTCGCCAGCATCATCGTGCGATTGTTCTGAATGCGCGCCGTGCCCGTGATCGTCCGCTCCGTGAAGGTCGGCGTCAGGCTTCCGGGATTGAGCACATCCTTCGACTCGATGGACATCTTGACCTGCACGTCCAGATTCGGAAAGACCTGCGGCGTAAACTTCAAGGTCAACCCCGTCGGCTCGTAGTTGAAGACGGGGAAGCCGCCGCCAAAGCCGACGCCGGTGTTGACGCCCGTGCCTGTGCCCGTGCCCGGGGTGGTGTTGGTCGTCCCGAAGGGGAAGGTCTGAGCGGTCTGAACCGGCACTCTCTGTCCTATGCGCGCTGAGGACTCTTCACCGTTGAAGGCGTGAATCTGAGTGGAGGCGAGGAGTTTCGTGCGGTCTTTGCGTTGAAGGGCGCTGATGACCGAAGAAGGGATGACGAGCGCCGCGCCCGCCGCCGTGGGCACACCCGTAAAGGCCGTCGAACGATCACCTAGAAAAGCTGAGAGGCCGCGCTGCAAGCCGCCGAGGTTGAGCAGCGCCGTATCCGTGCCGAGCTGATTGCCGAAGGCCAGGAGGTCTGTGCGCGAGACTTCGTAGATGTTCACGTCCATCACGACCTCTGCGCGGTCTTTATCAATGCTGGCGATGAGGTCGCCGATCAGGTTGACGTTCTCGGAGGTGTCACGAACGGTCAGGCTGTTGGTGTCAGGGTCGGCGATGACGATCGTCTGCGGGCGGCCCTGCTGCGGCGGAATCGCAGTCTGAATCAGTTTTTGCGCGTCCCCGGGCTTGACGTTTGAAAGGTAGAAGGTGCGAATGACGAGCTGCTGGAACTGCGGGCGGCGCGTCTGGTCTGCGACGAGGATGGTGCGACGGCTCAGCTTTTGAAAGAAAAGCCCTTCCTGTAAGAAGATATAATCGAGGGCCTGCGCCGTCGTCACGTCGCGCAGGTTGATCTCGATATTGCGCGGCTGGCGAAACGACTGGCTGTCAAAAATGACGTTGATATTAAGCTGGTCGGCGAGGCTGCGTATGTAGCTCTTGAGGTCGCCGTTGTAAATGACCGTGCGTTGCGTGACCGTGCCCCTCGGGACGAGCGATGAAGGGTCTTGCTGCGGGGCGCTGCCACGGCCCGCGGGGGTCGCGCCGCCGCCCTGGTAGGAAGCGGGCGCGACTCTGGAGGGCGTGCCGCCGCTTCCCTGTTGACCGTTGCCGTTCGCCCCGCTCGCGCCCTCCTTCTCACTCTGCAAGCGCAGCATGCGATCCATCTCCGAGAGCGCGAGCTGGTTCACGGGGTCATAGCCGTAGGCTTGTCGAAAGGCGTTGTAGGCCCCTATGTAATCACGCTGCTCGGCGAGCGAGCGTCCCTGTATCATGTACATCTGCGAAGCGTTGAAGAGCGCGCGCCGCAGGTGAAGCTGGTATTCCATGTTGGCGGGATCGGCGGCGACCGCCAGCGAGAACTCCTGCGCGGCGCGATCCCACTGCTGGGCGGCCTCGAACTGAAGTCCCTGCTTGTAGTTCTTCTCGCCCTTTTTGGCGAAGGCCGTCATCGGCGCAATGAGCAGACAGAAGGTGACGAGAAGCGCCGCCAAGGAGCGCACACGGATGGATGTCTTCATTACTGTAAAGCCTCTCTTTTAATCTATCCCGATAAAGTGCAGCGCCAAAGGCAAACCGCGCCCGCCGATGATTGGCCACGGACTGCCGGCGCTGGCGTTATTTTACACGCCCTCTGAAAAGCGCAGTTCCTAAAAACAGGTTAAGCCGTGTGGCCCGGCATGCGGTCGAAGATCATTCGCCCTCGACCGCCCACGAAGCACACGGCGCTCATTCTTTGATCTCTTCGACGAAGGTCACGCGGTTGATCTCGTGCAGCGTGGAGGTTCCCGCAAACACTTTTTGCAGCGCGGATTCACGCAGGCCCGTCAACCCTTCGGCCACGGCGGCGCGGCGCACCTCTGAGCCCGGACGGCGCTCGACGATCATCTCGCGGATGTTGTCCGTTAAATCCAGCAGCTCGTGAATCGCCGTGCGCCCGCGATAGCCCGTATGGTTGCAGGCGTCGCAGCCGACGCTCATATAAAAGATGCGCTCTTTCTGCTCTTCAGGCCGCAAGCCCGATTCCATCAGCTCTTCGTCGTTCGGGTGATACGCACGCTTGCACACGGGGCAGAGCATACGTACCAGGCGCTGTGCGAGCACGCAGTTCAAGCTGGAAACGAAATTATAAGGCTCAACGCCCATATTGAGAAAGCGCCCGATCACGTCAATGACGTTGTTGGCGTGGACGGTAGTGAAGACGAGGTGGCCGGTGAGGGCGGACTGGATGGCGATCTGAGCCGTCTCCGTGTCGCGTATCTCGCCGACCATGATCTTGTCCGGGTCGTGACGCAGGATGGAACGCAGACCGCGCGCGAAGGTCAGTCCCTTCTTCTCGTTGACGGGAATCTGCGTGATGCCGTGCAACTGGTATTCGACCGGGTCTTCGATGGTGATGATCTTGTCTTCTTCGTTGCGGATCTCGTTTAAAGCCGCGTAGAGCGTGGTCGTCTTCCCCGATCCGGTGGGCCCGGTGACGAGCACCATCCCGTAAGGCTCCGCGATGTAGCGACGAAACTTCCTGACATCATCTTCGGCGAACCCGACGACGTTCAAGTCCAGGTTGCGAAACGATTCGTTGATCTGCTCTTTATCGAGGATACGAATGACGGCGTCCTCGCCGTGGACGGTCGGCATGATCGAGACGCGAAAGTCCACGTTGCGCCCCTTGTAGCGCACGCGAAAGCGACCGTCCTGCGGCACGCGGCGCTCCGCGATATCAAGCTCCGACATGACCTTGATGCGCGAGATCAAGGTCTGATGATAGGCCAGATCGATCGGGTCGACCTTCTGATAGAGCGCGCCGTCAATGCGATACTTGACCTGCACCTCCGTATCGCGCGTCTCGATGTGAATGTCTGAGGCGCGCGACTCCATGGCATTGAAGATGATCGTATCAACGAGCTTGATGATGGGCGACATGTCGGAATCTGTCGCCAGGCGGTCGAGGTCTAAGACTTCTTCACCCGCCTCCGTCTCTTTGACGAGCGAGATGCGGAAGTTCGAGGCGGCCTCTTGCAGGACGCGCTGCGTGGCGTCGCCTTTGCGCAGCACGACATCAATGGAGCCTGCGGTGGCGACGTGCGGCACGATGCGCGCGCGCAGGGCGCTCGCCAGCTCATCCAGTTTTTCCAGGTCGGTCGGGTCGGCCATGGCGACGTGCAGGCGCTTGCCCTCGCGCCGCAGTGGGACGAACTGGTTGCGCACCATCAGCTCGACGGGAAACTCGCTGATGAGCGCGTAGTCAATCGGAGACTCGCCTTCGGGAGGCAGGAGGTCTACGTAGGGCAGGCGGTAGCGGCGTGCCAGCAATCGCGCTTCGCGCACTTCGGGCGGGTCGTTCTCAGCCGGAAGCGGCAGCATCTCTTCGCGCGAGATGGGCTGCGTCGTATCGCCGAAGGAGGTGATCGTTTGCGTGTATTCTTCCGATGCCTGTTTCATAGCGATTCCAAATCCATGGGCTGAAAATTCCGTCGCGCGGAGTTTTCAGGTTTCAAACCGAGTCGTTCAAATTCAAGCGGGCCGCCTGCGCGCCGTCCCCGCCCGGCTCTCCGGCCCCGCACGCTCGCCGAGCGAGAGGCGTCTCACCCCGCGCCGGGGGTATTCGAGATAGATTGAATGATCGGGAGATAGATAGAGAGTAGAATTACTATGACGACGCCGCCCATCACGACAAGAATCGCAGGCTCAAGCGTCGTCGTCAACTGTTCGAGCCGCACTTCGGCTTCCGCGTCGTAGAAGGTGGACACCTCGTCGAGCATCTCTCGCAGGCTTCCAGAGCGCTCGCCGATCCCGATCATATCTATGGCCAGCTCAGGAACCCATCGCGCCGCCTCCAGGCTCTCCGTAAAGGAGCGGCCCTCACGAATCATCGGCAGGATGTCGGAGCTTCGCCGCCGCAGCTCGCGGTTCGTGATGGATTCGGCGGCAATCTCCCAGGACTCGACCAGCGTAATGCCGCCCGCCAGGAGCGTGGCGAGCGAGCGGGTGGCCTGCGCGATGGACAATTGCTGTAGAAGCTTTCCGACGAGCGGAATCTTCAACAGCGTGCGGTCTATCGTGAGCTGTCCCCCGGGCGTACGCGACCAGAAGATGAAGGCGACGATGCTGAAAAAGAGGAGCGGGCCGAACCAGTAGATGTTGCCCGAGACCCAGCCGGAAATCCCCACAACCATCTGCGTCAGCAGCGGCAGCTTGTTGTTGCCGAATCCGGCAAAGAGATCGGACATGCGCGGCACGACGTAGATGGTCAGAAACGCGACCATGCCGAAGGAGGCGATTAAGAGAAAGGCCGGGTAGGCGAGCGCCCCGCGAATCTTGCGGCGCAGGCCGACGTTGCGCCGCATGTAGGCGACGTAGCGCGCGAGCACTTCGTCCAGCGCTCCCGAACGCTCGCCAGCCAGAATCGAAGCCGTGTAGATGCGCGGGAAGATAGGCCCCTGCGCGGCAAAGGCTGCCGAAAGCGCCATCCCGCCGCGAATCTTATCCTCCACGTCGCCGAGCACGTCGCGCAGGCCCGAAGAGGTGGCCCGCTTGCGCAGCATCGAGATGGCTTGCAGGATGGGAATACCGGCGCGGACGAGGGCCGAAAGCTGCTGGTTGAAGAGCAGAAAGTCGTTTGCTTTGACGCGCGCGTGCCCGCCCGCCCCGCCTCTACGCGTCAGCGACGCGACGCCTGAAGTCCTCGGCGGCGTGACGGCGAAAACCCGAAAGCCCTCGCTTTCCAGACGGACGCGCGCCTCCTGCACGCCGACGGCTTCGACCGTCCGCGTCACGACCTCGCCAGCCGGCGTTCCCAAACGACAAATAAATTCGGCCATGGCTATTGAATAAATTGGAACAGGGCAACCTTGATGCCAGAGCTTACGGGGGTAGACGCATCGAAAGTATATCACGCGCCCGCGCGAGCGTGCGACCATCTCGGCGGGCCATCTCGCGCATCCTAGTGCACGCCGCTCGGAGCGGAAAGTTGCAAACAGAATCGGATGTCGCAGGCCGCAGATGGGATGTCAATGAATTTCGGTTTCGTTTTACACGACATCCGGCATCTATCACCGGACATCTATCCGACTGCTTCTTGCGCGCCCGTGCGGCTGTGTCTTACAATGACCACCAGCCATCGTTAATTATTTACTGGAAGTGGCGAGCGGTAGTCTCCCCAAGCGCCGGATTGATCGCTTCGAGCAAAACAATAAAGAAGGCCGACTTCGGTTCCGGGAATTTCCAGCGGAACCGAGAACGGTTCCGTTTGTCTGTATTCTTCTGAAACCCGGACTATCTAGTTCTCGAGTTGAAAGAGGAACAGGGGGTTATATGAAAGCACAGCGCCGCCGCCACGCGCCTCCCATCGCGCTTGTCTCCTGTCTCGTCTTTGTCCTCGTCGCGCTCCTGAGTGCACATCAAAGCAGCGCTCAACCGAGACCGGAGGCCGCCGCTTCTCCGTCGCCATCCCCTTCTCAATCGCCCGCCACGCAGAGGCGACCCACAGCCGGGACTGACGAGCAGATCGTCATCAATACCGACCTAATTACGCTGACCGTCACGGTGACGGATGCCTATGGGCGCTACGTGTCCGGGCTTGAGAAAAAGCATTTCACGATCTTCGACGACAAGGTTCAGCAGGAGATAGCCTTCTTCAGCGACGACGATGCGCCCGTCTCTGTCGGCGTCATTTTCGATGTTTCGGGCTCGATGAGCGGCGACAAGATCAGGAAGGCGCGTGAAGCGCTCGCGCGCTTTATCCAGACCAGCCATAATTCGGACGAGTATTTCCTGATCGGCTTCAACAACCGCGCGCAGCTCCTGCTGGATCGCACGCGGGACGGCAACGCCGTCCTCAACAAGCTCACCTTTATTGACCCGAAATCCAACACGGCGCTCTATGACGCCTGCTACTTGGGCGTGGAGAAGGTCTCGCGCGGGACGCACCCGAAGCGTGCGCTGCTGCTGATCAGCGACGGGCAGGATAACGATTCGCGCTACACCTTCAGCGAAGTGCGACGCCTCCTGAAGGAATCCGACGTGGTGCTCTATTCCATAGGCATACTCGGGGGCGGCGACCCCGGAAGCTCGCTCGGCGTCGAAGGCCAGTCCATCCTGGACGAGCTGTCCTCTGTCTCCGGCGGCAAGGCTTTCTTCCCGAACACCGCGCCCGAGATGGACGAAATCTTTGAGAAGATCGCCCTGGAGCTGCGTCACCAGTATTCCATAGGCTACCGGCCCGCCAACTTCACCAATGACGGCAAGTGGCATAAGATCAAGGTCAAGGTACAGCCCCCGCGCGGTCTGCCGCGTCTATCTGTCCGCAGCCGCGAGGGCTACTACGCCATCACCAATCCGCGTAAAGGCGGTTAAGCTTCGTGCGGCAGGGGCGGCAACTCGGGCCGCCCTGTTGTGCATCTTTGTAAGTGTGGTTGCGCGACCTTTTTGCCCTGGCCACGCGAGCCGCTTCCCGAAGCGGATCATTGATCGAGTGCGAAGTGCCCCGTCGCTCCCCTCCTCTCGCTACGGTCGGGCGTGCGGGGCACACTATTTAAGATAGCTGTCGGGAAGCCTGGCGTCAGCCAAACGCGAACCTGATTTTATTGACACCCGGCAGGCCGACACCTGACGCTGATTTTCGAGGACAAGTTACGTAATGAGATATCTCGAAGCATGGAGTATCGCTGCCTCTGCGCGCCGCCGACTGGCCTTCTTCGCCGCCTGCTCGCTCATGCTGGCGCTCGTCGTCTTCTCTCAAGCCGGTCATGCAAAGTCGCAGGACGGGCGTCCGCGTCGCAGCACGCAGCCACAGCCCGCAGCACAGCAGAAGCCGACTCCAACTCCGACCCCGCGCCCATCGCCGCAGCCGCAACAGCAGCCGCAGATCAGGGTCTTGGACGAAGCTCCGCCGGAGATGCCCGACCCTGTCGGACAGGAGATCGGCGAAAACGATGTCGTCAAGGTTGACACCAACCTTGTCAACCTGAGCGTGCGCGTCATTGATCGCTTCAATCGCCCGATCAACGGTGTCCGCCAGGAGGATTTCAAAGTCTACGAAGACGGCGTGCTGCAACCCATCCAGTTCTTCTCGACCGAAGAAGTGCCGATCAGCTACGGGCTGGCGATAGACAACTCCGGCTCCATGCGCTCGCAGATTGATAAGGTCATAGAGGCGGGAAAGATTCTCATCAACACCAACAAGCCCGGCGATGAGACTTTCCTCGTCCGCTTCATCGATAGCCAGAAGATAGAGACGATGCAGGATTTCACTGCCGACAAGGAGCGGCTCTTTGACGGCCTCGACAGCATGTACATAGAGGGCGGGCAGACGGCCATCGTTGATGCCGTTTACCTGGCCGCCGAACGGGTCGCCACCTATAAAAAGGGGAATGATCTGAATGATCGTCGCCGCCGCGCGCTCATCGTCGTCACCGACGGCGAAGACCGCAGCAGCTATTATCGCCTCGACCAGCTCTTCGCCAAGCTGCGCGAAGAGGACGTGCAGATTTTCGTCATCGGCTTCGTCAACGAGCTTGACAGAGAAGGGGGCATTATTCGTAAAAGCCCGAAGGACAAGGCCGTCGATCTGATCAACCGGCTCGCCAAAGAGACGGGCGGCCGCGCCTTCTTCCCCAGCTCGCTATCGGAGCTGAACGATATTGCGCGCGAGATTTCCAACGACCTGCGCACCCAGTACATACTCAGTTATTCTCCGACCAACAGCGCGCGCGATAACACCTATCGCCAGATACGCGTCTCTGTCACGAGCCCGCCGGGAGGCGATAAACGCATCGCCCTCACGCGTTCGGGTCGCACGGCGTCGCCGCAGGGCGTGGCCCCCACAATTCAAGCGCAGCCCCGCACGGGCAACAACGCGCCTGCGCGCACGGGCACGGGCCCACGCCGGAATCCGTAAGACTGAGCGCTCGGACGAAACACTCTCTGGAAAGCAGAAGCCCCGGACATTGGATGAGCCGGGGTTTCTGCTTTTCAGACCGGAAGGAGATAAAAGAGAATGCCAGAGGCTCAAGTCAAGACGGTGGCATTCATTCGTCATGGAGAGACGCCGCTGCACGTCGGCGCTAACCGTTTCTGCGGTGAGCTTGACCCGGAGTTAACGGCGCGCGGGAAGGAGCAGGCCGCACGCGCGGGCGAGCTGCTAACCAATATCATGCCCGTCGTAGATGCGGCTTGGACGAGCCCCAGACGGCGCGCAAGACTCACGGCCACGCTCTCGCTTCCGCCCGCCCGCTGGCAAGTTTTTGAAGAGCTGCGCGAGCTTTCCTTCGGCGCGTGGGAGGGACTGACAAAGGAAGAGGCGTCGGAGCGCACGCCAGAGGCTTACCGCGCATGGGAAGAGGATGCTTACCGCAACGGCCCGCCCGGCGGTGAGAGCGGACGCGAAGCTCAACCAAGGATTGATCGCCTCGTTGATCTGATCGCGTCCAGCCCCGTTGAGCACATCCTGCTCGTTTCGCATATCACTTACCTGCGCCTGCTCATCGGCTCGCTCATAGGGATTCCGCTCTCCGAAGTTCGCAAGAGCCTGGACGTTCAGCAAGGCGCAATCGGCCTCCTTGAAGTCCAAGGCCACAGGGCAAAGCTAACAGCGCTGAATCTCAGAATGAAAGAAGGAACTTAACAGGATGGACAGGACAGGATAGAAGCAAGGGATAAGGGCAGAGGGATAAATAACAAGCGTGCTGTCTTTCTTTCATCCCTCATCCCTTCTATCCTGACAATCTCTGTCCATCCCTCTTAATTTATTTCTTGAATGCGGCGTCCGGGTCGGCCCAGATCAGGTACGCGATTACGCAGATGTATGCGAGCACGAGGACGAGAATAAGGATCAGGACAGGCTCAAGATGAAAGAGCCCGCGCGCGTCCCTCTCGTCTTCATCAATCCGCCAGGCTTCGGGGAGCTTCAAACCGCCCGTGTCAACCGAGAGCACTGCGTCGCGCTTGGCCCCGCTTGCGCCGCCTTCCTCTTCGGGCGGGGCGAGTGAAGCGGCTCGCTCCGCCGCTTCGCTGTCCGTTGTCCTGACAGGATTGTGCTCGCGCCGGGATTCATTCTCTACAGCCATTTCACTTTCCTCAGGTAGAGATAGAGCCCGAACCCGACGAAGACCATGAGGCTTAGGGCAAAGACGTAGCCGTATCGCCATAAAATCTCAGGCATGACCTTGAAGTTCATCCCGTAGATGCCCGCGATCAGCGTCACCGACATCAGTATCGTCGCAATCGAGGTCAGGCGCTTCATGACCATATTCATCCGGTTGCCCTGCACGGAGAGATAAGCGTCCATGGTCGAGCCGAGCAGGTCGCGCAGCGTATCTATGCTGTCGGCGACGCGTATGATGTGATCGAAGACATCCTGAAAATAGACGTGCGTCTCGCGGGCGAAGATCGGCTGCTCGCGCCTGAGCAGGGTGTTGAAGACATCCCTGAGCGGCGTGATCGAGCGGCGCAGGTAGAGCAGCTGCTTCTTGATGCGAAATATCTCTTCGATTGACTCCGTTTGAAACTCCTCGAAAATCTGGTCTTCGAGATCGTCCATGCGATCGCTCAGAATATCCAGAAGCGGCATGTAGTCGTCAACGATGGCGTCTATCAAAAGATAGGAGAGCATGCCCGCGCCGTGCTCTGCGCGGTCAGTCCATTCGTGCCACAGGCGGCGCGCGGTCTCGACGGCGCGTATTGGGCGGGTGTGAACCGTGACCAGATAGTTAGCGCCGAGGAAGATGTTCAGCTCCCTCAGCTCAAGGTGGTCGTGCGGGCCCACCAGTTCCGCTTCATAGAGGACGATGAAATAGTAGCCCGGATACTCTTCGACCTTCGGGCGCTGGTGCGTCTGCTGGCAGTCTTCTATCGAGAGGTGATGGAATTTGAACTCTGCGGCCAGCTCTATGAAGTCCTCGCCCGTCGGGTCTGAGACATCTGCCCAGACGACGTTGCCCTCGCCCATGCAAAGCTCGCTGATGTCGGTCGCCGGAAAGTTCTCGCTGAACTTTTTGGCCGCGCTGTCCAGACAAACTGTCTTGATCAAACCGCTCTCGCCCCTCCTTCGTCAAAGCTTTGTGAGTATAACGATTGCGGCCCGCCTTTGGAATCGCCCCGGCTGGCCTTTCATTTACCTTTCTGCTCGGAACTATAAGGCTTGACTTGAGCCGCCCAAAAGCATTAACTTCGCCTCTCTGTTGGTTATGAGAGGCTGCAAGGCAACCCGGCAAGCCAGCCTCGTCCATGCCACCGACGCATTTTGACCGCCTCCGCACCGTCAATTGTGTGTGGCACGCTGCGCACAAACAATCAATTTTAATCTAACCCCCCGCCTCATGCGCGGTATTCAACTAAGAGGTGCTTGATGATCTCTGGAAAACAGAACGGCAACGGAAACGGCAATGGAAACGGGCACGCGCATCTCGACGCCGGAGCGCGCGAGTCCAATTCCCCTGAAGCTCCCCCTGACGGCGGCAAACTCATCGTCCTGACCGCGCCGCTGACGGAAACCATAGACCACGCGGGCTACTTCATTCAGATGGCGATGGCCAGCTTGCCCATCTGGATGGAAGGCGTGCTCAATCGCAAGTATCCCAGGTGGCGCGAGGTCGAGTATAACGAAGACGGCTCGGCGCGTTACATGCCCGCCGGTGTCCGCCTCGTCGAGACATCGCTGCTGCGCGAGTATGGGCCCGGCGATATCGTCTCCTGCTACCCGCACGACCTGGACAAGTTCGTCGGCCCGCGCACGCGCATCGTCGCCGTCTCGACGCACAACCCCTTAGGCGTCACCTTTGCCGCAGGCGTTTACACCTCCATCTTCGGCTCCTCCAGGATGCCTATTAACTCGCACTACTCTCGTGAGCTGTTCGCGCGCATCAAAGCGAGCCCCTATCGCAGCAACTTCAAGGTCATCGTCGGAGGCTCGGGCGGCTGGCAGATCACGCAGACAGGACTCTTCGAGGAGCTGAGCGTGGACTGCGTGGTCGAAGGCCGCGCCGAGTCCGCAGACGTGATGGAGCTGTTTCGCCAAGCGATCGCGGGCGCGGAGATTCCGCAGGAGATCGAAGTCAAGCACCCGACGGGCCGCGACGACATACTCTTTCCCGACGCGCGCACGACCTTCGGCGTCGTCGAGATGACGACGGGGTGCGGGCGGCGCTGCCAGTTCTGCGTGCCCGACCTCAATCCGCAGATCGATCTTCCGAAAGAGAAGATCATGGGCGCGGTGAGGGCCAACGTCCGCCAGGGCAACAAGCAAATCTCGCTCGCCACCGAAGACATGTTCATCTGGGGACAGGTGCACACGGACACGCCCTTCTATTTCCCCAACCGCGAAGCCCTGCTAGACCTCTACTCAGAGATAGTCAATACGCCCGGCGTCGAGCAGCACGTCCTGAGCCATTCGACCATCGCTCCCGCCGTCGTCGACCCGCTGCTCATCAAAAAGCTCTCGGAGCTATTGCTGCCGAAGAGCCCGATCCACTTTCCGTATCTCAGCAGCCACCCGGAGAAGAAGGCGCTCGCGCCCCTCATCGGCCTTGAGACCGGCTCGGTCAGGATGGCCAAACAGATCATGGCCAGCAAGGGCGTGCCCTTCCACATAGAGGATTGGCCCAGCGTCGTCCTCGAAGGCTTGCGCGTCCTGAACGAGAACAACTGGTTCCCGGCGATGACCTTGATCGTCGGCAATCCCGGCGAGACCGATGAGGATGTCGAACAGACGCTCGATCTCATCTACGAGATGGAGCGCCGCAAGCTCTTCGCTTTCCTCATCCCCTCCATCTTCACTCCCCTGCACGACACGCGCATGGAGAAGAAGAAGGGCGTCACGGAGACCAAACAACTCACGCCGCTGCAATGGCAGTTGATGATGAAGTGCTGGAAGATGAACCTGCGACCGGGACAGTATAGCTGGTGGGGGCCGACGGCCTGGCGAGTGGGCTCGATAGGGATGTGGCTCTACAAGCTGCGCAAGCTCAATGGGCCCAACTTCACTTACCCGCTCTTTATGTTCTCCGGGGCCATCTCGGAAAAGAACCTGCATCGCATGGGCAAGATCTACATGGGCAAGCCGCTCGTCACCAAGAATCGCAAAGAGCTGATCGCCACGCTCAAGCCCTCGCAATGGCAATACCTGAGAGCCGACAACGGCGACCTGCCCGAAGGCTACACGCCGCCAGAGGCGAAGAGCCGAATCGCGCAGCCGCTGCCGGTCGTCTCCGCCCTCAACGTCAGCGCCCGGCCATAAAGCTTCGGCCTCTCGAAAAGAAAAGAGGAACGACGAAGGCCGCCCAGCCTTCGTCGTTCCTCTTTCCACTTTTCCTCTTTCTACTTTTTGCCTGGAACCGAGCCGCTGATCTTCTTTCGCGTCGTCTCGCCTGTGCGCAGCACAGGGATGCCCTGATCCACATCGGCGTGCGGGCGTGGGATGACGTGCGTTGCGACCACAGTGCCGACGCGCGAGGCGGCAGCCGCTCCGGCATCCACAGCGCTCCTGACCGCCGCCACATCCCCGCGCACAATCGCCGTCACCAGTCCCGCATCAATCTTCTCATAGCCGACGAGCGTGACGTTCGCGGACTTGACCATCGCATCCGCCGCCTCGATCATCGCCACCAGTCCCATGCATTCCACCATGCCGAGTGCTTCCATGCTGCTCCTCTCAAATTATGGGTTCTAAATCTCGCGCTAATTTCTCAGCGAATGAATCGGCGCAGGGATACGTCCGCCGCGCCGTATAAAGTCTGTGCTGGAAAAGTTGTTGACCGCCATGACGGGAGCGCTCCCCAGGAGGCCGCCGAACTCCACCATGTCGCCCACGTCCCTGCCCGGAACGGGGATAAGGCGCACGGCTGTCGTCTTGTTGTTCATCACGCCGATGGCCATCTCGTCGGCGATGATGGCACTGATGGTCTCGGCGGAGGTCTGGCCCGGCACGGCGACCATATCTATGCCGACCGAGCAGACGCTCGTCCACGCTTCCAGCTTATCGAGCGACAGAGCACCCGCACGCGCCGCCTCGATCATGTTCGCGTCTTCCGAGACGGGGATGAACGCACCGCTCATCCCGCCCACGGAGGCCGAGGCCATCGCGCCGCCCTTCTTTACGGCGTCGGTGAGGAGCGCGAGCGCGGCTGTCGTGCCGTGCGTGCCCGCGTGCTCGAAACCCATGCCCTCCAGGATGGCTGCGACTGAATCGCCGGGCGTGGGCGTGGGCGCGAGGCTCAGGTCAATAATGCCGAAGGGAATCCCTAAACGACGCGCCGCTTCGCGCCCGATCAGTTCACCTGCGCGCGCCAGCTTGAAGGAGAGCTTCTTGATGAGCTCGGCCAGTTCGTGCAGCGGCAGGTCGCGCGGCGCATGACGCACGGCATGATTGACGACGCCTGGGCCCGAGACGCCGACGTTGATAACGGCTTCAGGTTCGCCGACGCCGTGAAAGGCCCCGGCCATGAAGGGATTGTCCTCGACGGCATTGGCGAAGCAGACGAACTTGGCGCAGGCGAGGCCCCCGCGTTCGCGCGTGCGCTCGGCCATCTCCTTGATGAGGTGGCCCGTACGCCTGACCGCATCCATATTGATTCCGGCGCGCGTCGTCGCTACGTTGAGCGAAGAGCAGAGGCGCGTGGTGGTGGCCAGCGCTTCGGGGATCGAATCCAGAAAGGCGCTTTCAGAGCGCGTCCAGCCCTTATGCACCAAGGCCGAATAGCCGCCGATGAAATCCACGCCGACTGTCCCGGCTGCTTCGTCTATGGCGCGGGCCAGGCGCAGCAGGTCTTCGCGTCCGCGCGCCCGCTCGGCAATCATTGAGGCCGGCGTGATTGAGATTCTCTTGTTGGCGATGCGCAGGCCCACTTCGTCGCCGATCTCATTGACGGTTGCGACCAGCCTGGCGGCCACGCCCTCTATCTTCTCACGTACACGTTCCGCCGTTCGCTCTATGGAATCGCTCACGCAATCGCGCAGCGAGAGCCCGAGCGTGACCGTGCGCACGTCCAGGTGCTCCATCTCCGTCATACGCACGGTCTGCAAGATTTCCGCCTGTGTATATTCCATAAGAACTCTCGGCGCGTCCCACAAACTCTCTCTCCGGGCCCATCCATGAGCCCGAAGCGGTTCGGAGACGTATGAGCGCGCCCTTCTATCTGAGGATTTGACTGAGCAGGAGCAGGCCGAGCGAGAGAAGGATGAGCACGGCGGCGACCAGCACGAAGCGCAGGCCCGGATCATCCGCCGCCTCGTCGAGCACGACCGTCGAAGCCCGCCGCATCTTCTCCACGCGAGGGGCTATCTTCCCCTCCATCGCGCCGCGCGCCGCGACCTTCACGCGATGCCTGCGCGTCGGCGTGCCGGCGCTCGCCCCTTTCGGCTCAGCGCCCGTCAAAGCTTCCGGCGGCGGCGCGTCCTTTTCGTCCGCCGTGACGGGCGACGCTGTTTCGACCCTTTCCGGCACAGCCGCCGCAGCCGCAGCCTCCGTCATCCCAGAGCCCTCCTGCGATGACACCTCAAGCGCTTTTTCTTCCTCTTCCTGTTTCGTTTTCGAAACGTCTAAAGGGGGCGCGGGATTCTGTTCCTCCTGACTGACGGATGCGCCGCACTGCGGGCAGAAACCCGCGCGGCTGCGCACCGAAGCGCCACATGCTCTACACCGGCGTGCTATTTCAGGCTCCATAAAAAGCAGTGATGAGTGACTCGGTGACGAGCAGGAGGACAAAGTTTCAACTTGTCACTCGCCACTCGTCACCGTCTTCATATTCTATGCATGGCGTTGAAGAGGTCTTCGCGTTGGGCGTAGATATGCACGCCTAAGCGCTCGCCCTCTTTGCGGAATCGCTCCTTGAGCGCGGTGGCAGATTCTCGCGCGCGCGATATATCGGCGATGATGACCATGGCGAACTTGCTCTGCACGACGGTCTGGTTGATGTCAACGATACTGCACTCGGCCTCAGCCAGAATCTGCGAGACGGCGGCGACGATGCCCGGATGATCTACTCCGAACACGGAGACGACCAGGCGGCTGGCCGAGCCCTCGGAATGGGCCTCGCGCTCCCGCGCGCTCGTCTGAGAGGTCTCGCCGCCCGATGCAGCGCCGCTCCCGTCGGCTTCAAGCACGGGCTCGACCGCGCGATAAACATCCGTCACCAACTGCTCGACCGTACGCTCATCCGCCGACGCGCCGAGGCGCCCGTAAACTGCGCGCGTAATCCTGTAGATCAACTCTTCGTTGGCCATTTTAAGAGAGTGGAGAGTGACGAGCGACAAGTGACGAGCCGGGAACAAGCGAGTGGCCGCAGGCATGGAGCCTTTGGTTTTAACTTGTCATTCGTCACTTGCCGCTCGTCACTCTCTTTCAATTATCGCGGTCACGCAGCTCGCGCTCAGCCCGGCGCACCTCTTCGGATTCCGCGTCCTGCAAGTCCATCCGATCGACGATGGCGACCACAGCCGCCTCGATTGACATGTCCTGGTTGCCGATGGCCGTGCGCGCCGCCTTGCCGTAAGCGCACATCACGATTTCGCCCACTCCCGCGCCGAGGCGATCAGCGACGACGACGATGTTTTTGGTCGGCTCTTTATCCAGATCATACGGGTGCACGATCAAAAAACGGACGCCCTCCAGATCGGGCGTCTTCTTGGTTGACCAAACCGTGCCGACGACTTTGCCTAAAAACATAAAAAGCAGATGTCAGATGTCAGATGGCGGCGTCAACTGACATCTGACATCCGCATTTATCCTTTCGCAAAAACCTCTGCGGGCTCGCCCATGTCGCGCGCGGCGGGCGTGATGATCGTCTTGGAGTTGATGTAAATCTTTTCGCCTTTCTGTAAGGCGCGACGCACGTCGTCTTCGCTGACGAAGTCCACGGCTTTGCGACCGTTGCTTGAGGGCATCGCCTGCGATGCGCCGTTGGCAGGCGCGGCGGCGCTCGATTGAGCGGGAGGCGCAGGCGGCGCACTCCTGGCCTCCTGTGCAGAAGACCCGTTTCCACCATTTTGTGCGTCGGACGCTTGCGGCGCGGCTGAGGGCTGCGGCGCGGCCTGAGACCTGTCGTACATCGTGCCCGCTTCGGTATCTATCACGGGCTGGTAGTTGGCAGGCGCACCCTGTGCATGTAGCGTCGGCGGCTCGGGCGCAGCCTGAGCCGGACGACGACCTGCAAGAAAGCGGTCGACGATGGCGGCTATCTCTTCACGACCGATGCTGCGCGGCGCGCCTGTTGCGGTTGAACCGGATGGTTGCTGTGTCGCTGGGCCCACCACGCTGCTGGCGAAGACTGGCTGCGCCGCCTCCGTGCTCTCCTTCTGTGCGGCGACGGCGGGGCGTGCGCTCTTGACGGGCCTCGTCTCAAAGGCGACGCGCTTGATGTCCATCAGGTGCAACGGCGAGACGTTATCCGAAGTGACGTTGCCGCCCCAGGAGCCGCAGCCGAGCGTCATGGAGGGCGGGAGCGCCGTCGAGAACCCTATGGCCCCGTGCGTCGTCGGCGTGTTGACCGTGACGCGCGAGGCGGGCATCTCGCTGCCGTAGCGTATGGCTGCCTCGCGCGAGCGCGTGTGAATGCCCGCGGTGTGGCCCATGCCCCCATAGCTCAAGACTTCAAAACAGCGCGCGGCCCCGCGCTCGACTCCGTCTTCGACGTAGAAGGCCAGGATCGGCGAGAGCTTCTCCATCGAGAGCGGATGTTCGCGCCCGACTCCGCCCACATCAGCCATCAGGCAGCGCGTGCCGGGCGGGATGCTCAGGCCAGCCAGCCTGGCGATTGTCTCGACGGACTTGCCGACTATCCCCGGATTCAATGAGCGCTGCGGCGTGGCGACGACTTTCGCCAGTTGGTCTGCCTCCGACGGGCTCAGGAAATGGCCGCCCTGCGCCTTGAACTGCTCGCGCACTTCCCGCTCAACCGGCGCGTCGCAGACCACAGATTGCTCCGAAGCGCAGATCGTGCCGTTGTCAAAGGTCTTGCCTGTCAGGATGTCCTGCACGGCCTTGGCGATGTCGGCGGTTCTTTCGACGAAGACGGGGACATTGCCTGGGCCCACGCCGAAGGCCGGCTTGCCGGAAGAGTAGGCTGCGCGCACGAGCCCTATGCCGCCCGTCGCCAGGATGACGGCGGTCTGCTTGTGCTTCATGAGCGCTTCCGTGCCTTCGATGGTGGCGGTCGTCATGCAGCCGATAGCGTCGGCTGGCAATCCTTCCTTGAGCGCTGCCTCGCGCACGACCTTGACCGACTCGTTGATCGAGCGCGCAGCCGAAGGATGCGGCGAGAGCACTATGGCGTTGCGCGACTTGACGGCGATCAGGCACTTGAAGATGGCCGTCGAGGTAGGGTTAGTGGAAGGGATGATGCCGCAGACGACGCCGCGCGGGCTGGCGATCTCGACCACATCCTTTGATTCCGAGACGACGCCGACCGTCCGCACGTTGCGAAAGTAGTTCCAGACATCCTCTGAGGCGAAGCGATTCTTCTCGCGCTTATCATCAGGGATGCCCATGCCCGTCTCTTCGACGGCCATCGCCCCGAGCCGCGCCGATTCCCTGAGCGCCGCCCTCGCCATCGCTTCGCAGATGCGATCAATCTTGGCCTGATCGAACCTGGACAGCTCGACCTGCGCGCGATGCGCCGCTTCAACCAGATCACGCGCCTGCTGCACTGATACGAGGTCTTTATCAACTGACATGATGCACCCCAAAAAGCAGATGTCAGATGCTGGTTCTATTCCTGACTAACATCTGACATCCGGCATCTATTTTGCCCGCTCTTTATTATTCTCGCGCGCCCCTCCAGCCGAGAGGGAGCGCCCCTGGTCGCCTTCGCTGAGTTGTCCACGGTCGCCCGCGCCTATGGCGCGCTCGTCGGGGCTGAAGCCCGTGCGCCCGTTTGTGGGCAGCACGCGCTCGACTTCTCCGTGCGGGCGGGGGATGACGTGGACGCTGATGAGCTCGCCGACTCTGCGTGCGGCTGCGGCCCCGGCGTCGGTTGCGGCCTTGACCGCGCCGACATCACCGCGTACAAAGATCGTCACGTAGCCCGCGCCGATATACTCTTTTCCTAAAAGCTGGACGTTGGCGGCCTTGACCATCGCGTCGGCGGCCTCGACGGCCCCGACAAAGCCTTTGGTCTCAACCATTCCTAATGCTTCAAGAGGCATGAGTTTTGATCCTCACTTTTTCTATGGTAGAAGTTAAAACGTGTCTTCCGGGTTGATCGTACGCTCCATCCTAGTCCTGTGAGCGAGAAGAATCAAGAGACGCGCATCCTTTTGTGGTGCAAAAGTTTGACAATGTTTACGGGCAGAGGCTATAGTTCGCGCCAAAGGTAGTTTGCCCGCAGTGTAAAAGTCGAGCCCATAAGGATTTCCGTTGGAACAGCTTGTCAGCGTTGAAAGTTTTCCGCGAAGACGAGAACGCCGCAGGACTACGCACCCCTAATAAACGGCTGAGGGTGGACGCAGATTGGTGATGGCAGCATCTTTTGGAGAACAGTTGCGGCTCGCCCGCGAGGCGCGAGGTATTTCTCTGCGCGAAATCTCCGAACAGACACGCATCTCCATGCGCTATCTGGAAGCCATCGAGGCCAATGATTTCAAGCGCCTGCCGGGCGGCATCTTCAACCGCAGCTTTATCAAAGCCTACGCGCGCTACATCGGTTACGACGAGAAGGAAGCCGTCGAAGCATATACGCACGCTCTGCGCGAGCAGGGCGATACGTCCGAAGAGCCGACGAACCTGTCGCAGAAACCGCGCGTCTATACGGACGGCAATTCGACGCGCTCGCCCATCGTCACGCTGCTGTTGACGATCCTGATTCTGGCGATTCTCTCTCTCGGCGTCTACGCCGCGCTCCACTGGTATCAACGCCGCGAAGCGACGCGCACAACAGGCAATACGACGCAGATGTCACCCCCGCAGCCCGCTCCGCCCGCGGCAGGCCAGCAGGGCCCATCAACGGCTGCTCCCGGCACGTCTCCGCAAACTAACAACGCGACCGCCGCCGCTGGCTTCCAGATTCAGATTAAGGCTGTGGGCGAGCAGGTCTGGCTCAGAGTCTACGTGGACGACGCGAGCCCGAAATCGGCTTTCGCAGGCAATCTCGAGCCGGATGAGACGAAGGAGTTCACCCCCGAGCGCAGCCTGAGAATCCAGTGCTCGAAGGACAAAGCTCCCTCACTGGCAATAACTATTAACGGTCGTCCGGCGAAAGTGCCCTTCAACATGAAGGGCTCGCTCGCAGAGATGACCGTGAGCAAGAACGATTACGAACAGTTTCTGCAATAACAACTCCCATGCGGTGCGAGATGAGCGCGCACAAGATAAAGCTCTGCCCTGCGCGCTCTGCATGAGAGTATGTCGAAGAACGCCCGCTTCAATAGCGGGCGTTCTCACTTTATACTTGACGCAACGAAAGGATGAAGGATGAAAGGTTAATTTCCGCCTTGAATGACGCTCATCATTTCATCCTTTCAAAGTGAGGAGCAATTATGATTACGCCTAATCTTTCAGAAGGTCTGACGTTCGACGATGTTCTATTAGTGCCTGCGCGCAGCGATGTCCTGCCCGCGGAGACAGACACCTCCACGCAGTTCACGCGCGGCATTCGCTTGCAGATTCCGCTCTGCTCTTCCGCGATGGACACTGTGACGGAAGCGGCGCTCGCTATCGCCCTGGCTCAGCAGGGAGGGATCGGCGTCATACACAAGAACCTGCCCATCGCGCGGCAGGCCGAAGAGGTTGACAAGGTGAAGCGCTCCGAGTCCGGCATGATCGTTGACCCTGTGACGATTCGTCCAGACCGCCCCGTGCGTGAAGCCCTCGCCGTGATGGAGCGCTATAAGATCAGCGGCGTTCCGGTCGTAGACGAAGACGGACACCTCGTCGGCATCATCACCAACCGCGACCTGCGCTTCGAGACGCGCTTCGACATTCCCGTCTCCGAAGTGATGACCAAGCAGCCGCTCGTCACAGTCCCCGTCGGGACGACGCTCGACCAGGCCAAGGCCGTGCTGCAAAAGCATCGCATCGAAAAGCTCCTGGTCATTGACGGCGACAAGCACATCAAGGGATTGATTACGGTCAAAGACATTCAGAAAGCGATCAAGTATCCGTCGGCTGCCAAGGACGCCCTGGGCCGCCTCAGGGTCGCCGCCGCCATCGGCGCGACGGGCGATTTCCGCGAGCGCGCCGATGAGCTCGTCCGCGCGCGCGTGGATTGCCTGGTGGTTGATACAGCACACGGCCACTCGACGCGCGTCATAGAGGCCGTGCGCGAGATCAAGCGCCGCTACAGTGATACGCAGCTCATCGCCGGAAACGTGGCCACGCCGGAAGCGACGCGCGAGCTGATTGACGCCGGGGTCGATGCGGTGAAGGTCGGCATCGGCCCAGGCTCGATTTGTACGACGAGAGTCGTCACGGGCGCGGGCGTGCCGCAGATCACGGCCATTCAACAGTGCGTCGAGGCGGCCAGAGAGAGCGGCGTGCCGCTTATCTCCGACGGCGGCGTGAAATTCTCGGGCGATGTGGCGAAGGCGATTGCGGCGGGCGCGGACGTGGTGATGATCGGCTCGCTCTTCGCCGGAACGGAAGAAGCGCCGGGCGAAGTCATCCTTTTTCAGGGCCGCTCGTTCAAGACCTATCGCGGGATGGGCTCCATCGGCGCGATGCGCGAGGGCTCGCGCGACCGCTACAGCCAGGAGCAGATAGACATCGAATCAAAGCTCGTCCCCGAAGGCATAGAGGGCCGCGTCCCCTACAAAGGCACGATGTCGGATATGGTGACGCAACTGATCGGCGGCCTTCGTGCCGGGATGGGCTACACAGGCTGTCGCAACGTCAAAGAGTTTCAGGAAAATACGCGCTTCGTCCGCATCACCTCCGCCGGATTGCGCGAATCCCACGTCCACGACGTTATCATCACAAAGGAAGCGCCCAACTACCGTCTTGAATAGAAAGGATGAAAGAAGGAAATTAACAGGGACAGTCAGGATGAAAGACAAAAGCAGGATAAAAGCATTGCTTGCTGAATAGTTCATCGCTTTCTCTTTATCCCGGCCATCCCTGTCCATCCCTGTTAATGCTCTTCTTTCATCCTTGCGGCTTACAATCCTTTCCCTTGCCCGGAGCGTAAAAAGTATGTTCAAGAAAGTGTTGGTGTTGTCGGCGTCTGCCGGGGCGGGCCACTTGCGGGCGGCTGAAGCTGTGGAGCGCGCGCTGACGCAGATGGGCGCGGCGCGGGAAGTACGCAACGTGGATACGCTGCAATATACCAATAAGCTGTTTCGCCATCTCTACTCGAAGGCTTATATCGAGATGGTCAATAAGACGCCGGAGGTGTTGGGCTGGCTCTATGATCATCTGGACAAGCCCTGGAAGAATGAGCGAAGACGCCTCGCGCTCGACAAGCTCAACACGCGTCCCTTCGTCAAGATGCTCAAGCAGTATGAGCCGGAGATCATCGTCTGCACACACTTCCTGCCCACAGAGATCATCTCCTGGCTCAGGGCCAAGGAACGCATCAAGAGCCGCCAGGCCATCGTCGTCACAGACTTCGATGTCCACGCGATGTGGCTCTGTCATCACTATGAGCACTACTTCGTGGCGCTTGAAGAGACGCGCGTGCATATGTCCAAGCTAGGCATCCCGGCGGAAAAGCTCACCGTCTCGGGCATCCCTATCGATCCGGTCTTCGCCCTGGAGAAAGAGAAGCGGACGATGCGCGACAAGCACGATCTCAGGCAGGACACGACGACCATACTACTTTCGGCGGGAGGCTTCGGCGTGGGCCCAATGGAGCACATCGTCAGCTCGCTTGCAGAGATGCAAAGCCCCGCGCAGGTCGTCGCGCTTTGCGGTCGCAACGCAGAGTTGAAGGAGCGCATAGACAAGTTGGCCCAAAGCTTTGCGCCGGGCGGGCGCGTCGAGATCAAACCGATAGGCTTTACGAAGGAGATGGACGAGTACATGACCGCCTCGGACATTCTGCTCGGCAAGCCGGGCGGGCTGACCACGTCCGAAGCGCTCGCCAAAGGTCTGGTCTTCGTCATCGTCAACCCGATTCCAGGACAGGAAGAACGCAACTCCGATCATCTGCTCGAAGACGGCGTGGCCATTCGTTGTAATAACCTGCCCGCGCTCGCCTACAAGATAGACCGCCTGCTCGAAGACACTTCGCGCTTCCGAGCGATGCAGGCCAACTCGCGCCGCCTCGCCCGCCCCAATGCGGCGCACGAGATCGTGAGTAAGCTGCTGACCATAAAGGATGAAGAATGAGAAAGCAGATATTAGATGGTAGATGATAGACGCTGGTCAAGGCGTGTCACTGACATCTAACATCTGTCATCTAATATCTGTTCTTTCATTCTCGCTCTTCGCCGAGTTGCCGATCATGCAGTCGTGTGAAGATGGAGAGGGCGCAGATCGCGCCGACGAGCGCGAGGAACATGTCCCAGTGAGAATCCCAGATGTCGCCCTGCGTGCCCAGGAACTTGTCGCCGAGTTCGGGAGTGACGAGCACCGCCACCCACCACTCGATGAATTCGTAGAACGCGCCGATGGCGAGCACGATTGCGGCGGTCAGAAAGGCCATCCAGCGCCGCGTGGTCGTGACGAAGCGCAGCAGAATCTCCCTGATCGGAATGGCCATCAGGAAGCCGAGCATGAAATGGGCCACGCGGTCGTAGTGGTTACGCGAAAGATGTAACTCGTCGCGCAGCCAGTTGAAGGGAGGCGTGAGCGCGTAGGTGTAGTGCCCGCCGTAGGATTGAACGAAGAGATAGAAGAAGAGCAGGTAGTAGGAGAGGCGCGTGAACTTGAAGTATGGATAGGTCACAGCGAGCGCGAGGAGCATCGAGACGGGAAAGAAGTTTTCCATCGCCCAGTCGGCCCGGTCGTAGGGGCGAATGGCGAGCACCGTAAAGCCCGCGAGATAAATGGCAAGCAGGATCAGCAGCTCACGCTTCGCAGGAATTTGCGACTCGTGCTTCGTCATAGTAACGTCCCTTCGGTGAGCAGTATTCAGGCCGACGGCGCGGCGCGTCATAACTCGCCGCAGGCATTGGACCAAGGGCGCGCGGCCCGGTCATTATAGATTAACCCGTGGCCGGCATCTCAGACGAGATGAGGGGTGCCGCCCGCACTACGGAACGCTTATGAGCGCACGCACAGCCGTACTGATCTCTAATCCGAACGCCGGACGCGGCGGCAAGCAGCGGGCGCTTGAGGTCGCGCGCTTTCGTGAGCTGATGGGGAAGCGCGGCGTCGAAGTGGAAGTCTTGAACACGAGTGGGCCCGGCGACGCATCGCTTCTGGCGCAGAGGGCAGCGGAGCGCGGCGTGCGCGAGGTGATCGTCTCGGGCGGCGACGGGACGATCAACGAAGCGCTTCAAGGTCTGATCGGCACGGATGCGCGGCTAGGCATCTGGCCGCGCGGCACGGCCAACGTGCTGGCCCGCGAGTTCAAGCTTCCCTCCGGCGTGGAGGAAGCGGCTGAAGTGATCGCGCGCGGCGTTTCGCGTCGCATATATACAGGGTGCGCTATCCTTGAGGCGACGGGCGAGCGTCGTTATTTCTTCCTGATGGCGGGCGTGGGCCTGGATGCCTCTGTGGTCGAGGGCGTGCGCCCGCGCTTGAAGCGCCGCGTCGGCAAGGCGGCATTCTGGTACTCCGGCCTCGGCCATGTCCTGCACTGGCGACCGGCGCAATTTCGGATAGAGGTTGAAGGGGAAACTTTCCCGGCGACCTTTGCCGCCATCGGTAAAGCGCCGCATTACGGCGGCGGCCTTTCGATCACGCCGCGCGCCCGCATGGAGGAGCCGGAGTTCGAGATTTGCATCATCAACTCACACAGCCGTATTAGATACCTGCGCCTGCTCGCGCCAGCCATGCGTGACGGCGTTCCGCACGGCACGAAAGACATCAGCTTCATACGCGCCACACGCGCACGCGTCACCGGCGATGTCCTCGTGCAGGTTGACGGCGAGATCATCGGACGCCCACCCATGACCTTCGAGGTCGAGCCTCACGCAATCGAAGTCATCACGCCTTAGGAAGCAGGGCAGAAGTTAACAGTGATGGACAGAGATTGCCAGGATAAAGAAAAAGCGATGATAAATTCATGCAGCAATGCTTTTATCTTTCATCCGGCTTTCTCTTCTTATCCTGTCTCGCCTGTCCATCCTGTTAATTCCCTTCCGCTCATTTCATCCACGCCGCGCGCAGGGCACGCGCCTGCGGCGAAGCATCCCTGATCTCTTCAATGCGGTAGTCCGAGCCCTGCGGCCCGTCCTGCGTCGCGCGCCCGCCGAGGCTCGCCCCGCGCGCGGCGGTCGCGCCAATCAAGCGCAGGCCGACCGCCGAGAGGGCTTCATCGTATGGCGGAGTCTCCACGCCGCGCACGTAGCGTTGAAAGAAGTCGCGCAAGTCCTTGCCCGCAATCTCGGAGGCCGCGCGCTCGAAATCCGCGTTGGTGTAGCCGCGCCCGCGCAGGTAGTAAGTGGCGGCGGGACTCTCGACGTAAAACCTCCTGTACATGAGTCGCATCACGTCGTCGAGCGAGGCGCGCCCGGCGGTCTCTCGCCTGATAAGCAGATCGAGCACCAGGCCCAGGACTTCGCCCTTCGTGTAATAGCTGACGGATGTATTGGCCAGGTTGGTGCGCTGCGCATGAGCGCCGCCGTCCAGGAAGGGGGCCGTGATGGAAGACTCTTCGGCGCTCATCAAACGACTGCCGGGCGCGTTCTCGATCTCGGAGATTTGCCTTGCCAGCGTCTCAAAAAACTGCTCGTCAGTCCAGATACCGGCGCGGCGCTGCATGAGGTGGCCGTAATAGTTTGTGATGCCCTCGGCGATCCACAGGGCGCGAGTGTTCAGAGGGCGCGTGAAGTCCCATGGGCCCAGCTCGACGGGGCGCAGCCGCTTGACGTTCCAGACGTGAAAGAATTCGTGGGCCACGCCGTCGAGCATGTATTCGAGCATCCCTCGATCGGCGAGCGCTCCCGGCACGATGATCTGCGTCGAGGTGAGATGCTCCATCCCGTCGCCCGAATCGCCGTCGGCGGCGAAGTGCAGTAGAAACGTGTAGGCGTCGAAGTCCGGCGTGCCCCACATCGCCGTCTCGGCCCGCACGATTCTCTCTATCTCCCGCACGAGCGCCTGGCGCTTGCCGCCCTCCGCGCTGAGCGAATGGACGACGACGCGATAAGTCTTCCCGCCCCAGCTAAACTCGTCCACCGTCCAGTTGGGCCCAATCTCGGTCGGCGTATCAATCAGCAGGTCATAATTCGGAAACTGCCACTCGCGCTCGTCGGCGCTCTCCATCCGCCCGTTGACGATGCGCCAGCCCGCCGGCGGGTCTATCTTTAAACGCACGGGGTCAGCTTTATGCCCGACGATATACATGAAGACGGAGCCGCCGTTGAAGTTGGCGTGTCGCTCGTTGAGCTGCGAAAATGTGCCCGAGAGATTGTCGCCGAAGACCCTGTAGCTGACCGTCAGCTTTTTATTGCCGAGCGTCTCGACTCTCCACGTCTGATCGTCCAGCCGCGTCACGGGCAGCAGCGGCGCTCGCGTGCAATCGCCCGCGTCCGAACAGGCAGAGGCGCGAAGCTCCTGCACGTTCATCGCAAAGTCGAAGACCGAGTAGCGACCGGGCGACCATCGCGGCATCTGTAAATCCAGGTGGTCGGCTGACGCGCCCTCGGCTATCTGGACTTCGATCTTCACCTCGAAGAGATGCGAGGCGGGTCGCGGCATAGAGAGCCGGTAGTTGATGGCGGCGAGCGGCTTCTCTTCGGTCGCGGCCAGCGTGACGACGCAGAGAAGAGGGACGAGCGCCAGTAGAAGGGTTGCGCGCCTGGCAGAGAATCTGTAGCGAGGGCTCATCACAGGGTCGCTCCGGTTCTTTCCAAACAAGATAAATTAGGGGTAGCGGGAAGACGCGCGGGATTATCCGCTCTTACTCACACGCTTGTCAAAATCCATGCTCGCCGGGCAGAAGGGATGAGCGCTCACGCCTATCTCTCAGACGCAGCGCTTCGTTCCTTCTCTCTTGACGCTCCGCCCCGGCGTCGGCTAGTTTGTTGGCCTTGGTCTTGAAGACGAGCGAACATCGGCACTCGGCTTCTACGAAACATATGAGCATAACCGAACGCCTCTATTATAAGGATTCGCACCTGACGCAGTTCGAGGCGCGCGTCCTCTCCGTCACCGAGAGCGTCAGCGGGTGGTGCGCCGTGACGCTTGACCGCACGGCCTTTTACCCGACGGGCGGCGGTCAGCCGAGCGACACGGGGCTGCTCGACAGCACGGCTGTCATCGAGTGCATAGATCAGGAGGACGGAAACGTGCTCCACGTCATACAGGGACGCGCCCCGCAGGTGGGCGCAACCGTCAGGGGCCGCGTGGACTGGGAGCGCAGACTCGATCATATTCAACAGCACACGGGCCAACACATTCTCTCGCAGGCGTTCGTCGCGCTCTACGGAGCGCAGACGCGCAGTTTTCGCATGATGGACGAGTCGTCAGAGATTGACCTGGCGCTCGATGAAGCGTCGGACGAACGCATCGAGCGGGCAATCGAGCTGGCCAACAGCATCGTCTGGGAAGATCGTCCCATTCAGGTCAGGCTCGTCACGGCAGAAGAGGCCGCCGCGCTGCCCTTGCGCAAGGACTCTGCGCGGGCGGGCGAGCTGCGCATCATCGAGATAGAGGATTTCGATCTCAGCCCCTGCGGCGGCACGCACGCCCAGCGCACAGGTGAGGTCGGGCTGATCGCCGCCCGCTCCTGGGAGCGGGCCAGGGGTCTGTTGAGACTCGAATTCGTTGCGGGCCGACGCGTCCTCGCTGACTATCGCAGGGCCAACAGAACAGCACGCCGCGTCGCGGCCCTCTTTAGCATCGCACGCGACGAAGCGCCCGTGTCGGTCGCGCGCCTTCTCGAAGAGAACAAACAACTGTCGCGGCGCATACGCACGCTTGAGGAAGCGGCATCGCGTACTGAAGGCGAAGAGCTTCTCAGTGGCGCTGCGCCGCGCCCCACGGACGGCCTTCGTCTCATCGCGCGCACTTTCGACGGGCGCGATGCAGAGGCCCTCAAACACCTGGCGCTCGCCATCATCGCTCACCCGCAGACAATCGCGCTGCTCGGCTCCCGCGACGGCGAGACGGCACGCCTAGTCTTCGCCCGCTCCGCAGATGCCCCCGGCGACATGAACACCCTCATGCGCCACGCCTGCTCTCTGCTCGACGGGCGCGGCGGCGGTCGTCCGGACATGGCCCAGGGCGGCGGCCACCTCGTCCACAAACTCGACGACGCGATTGAAGCGGCGCGGCGTGCGCTCTCCCCAGATCAATAAACGACCAGCATCAATAAACATCAGCCCCGCCTCGCGCGCGTAAGCTTACTCATCCCCTTTAAGACATTATCACGCCCGCATCGAGCATCTACTCCCCCGATCTTCCAAATCCTTATCTGCTTGACAGAAGCCTCCATCGCTCTCTAATATTTCATTCCAGTCGAGAGGCGTGGGGCAGTAGCTCAGTTTGGCAGAGCGCCGCGTTCGCAATGCGGAGGTCAGGGGTTCGACCCCCCTCTGCTCCACCAAAATTTTCAAGCATTTACAGCCAGTCGCGTGACTGGCTGTTTCTCTTGTGTGGCAGGTTTGTGGCAGTCCGTGTCGGGGCGCATTCGCGCCGCCTCTACCGCCGCTTGCTTCGCTCGCTCAGTCCCCTCACTAGGTCATCAAGGACTTCTTCCAAAACTGCCTGCATCTCTGCTTTGATCTGTCTCTGTTCAACGATAAATTTCCCTGCTTCTTCGACCTGTCGCCCTTGAGGGTGGCGCTGGAGATACCAGTCCTACACCTTTAGCTCGACAGCCTTTGCCCGGTCTTTTTCGTCTGCGGCAGCAAGTACCTGCTCCGGCGTAAGCGTCGGTTTCGGGTCTGGCGTTACTCTTCAGCACCTTGCTGAGGGACTGTTCATCACATCTGCGTCTTGACATAACGGTTGCAAGCATAGATAAGGTTTACGACTATGCGTGTGAGATTGACATTGCTGGCGTCCAAACAAGCGACGCTGCTGCCGCTCAACTACAATCACGCGGTGGCCTCGCTCATCTACGACACGCTCGGCAGCGCTTCAACTGAGTTTGCCACGCGGCTTCACGACGAGGGATTCAAGACCGGCGGGCGCAGCTTCAAGCTCTTCACTTTCTCGCGTCTGGCGCCGCGCCGCAGCCGTCTCGCTGGAGACCGCCTGCTGCTCGAAGACCCAACACTCTCGATGCAGATCAGCTCGCCGGTCTCAGAATTCGTCGAGCACTTCGTCTCGGGCCTCTTCCAGCGCGAGACCTTCCAGATCGCGGGCGCAAGCTTCACACTCCAACAAGCCGAGACCCTGAGCGCTCCCGTCTTCACCGACCGGATGAGCTTTCGCGCCATCTCTCCAATCACGGAATCTGTACGCGACGCGCACGGCGGCGTGCGCTTCCTCTCACCTGAAGATGATTGGTCGGAGATTATCTGGCGCAACCTCTTGCGCAAGCACGAGGCGCTTCACGGCCACACTCCTGCGTGCGAGCGTCCCCTGCGCTGGACTTGGGATCAAGCCTACCTGGCCGAAGCCGCCAGGCGCGGACGCCGCGCTTCCGTCCTCACAGACATACGCGGCATCAAGGTGCGCGGCTGGCTCGTCCCTTTTACCGTCGAAGGCAGCAAAGAACTGATCGAGCTTGGCTACGAAGCTGGCTACGGCTCGCGCAACTCGATGGGCTTCGGCATGGCGGAATGATAGTTCAAGGTTCAAGGTCAATCGGCTCAAACTTTGAACCTTGAACTCACTTGTACTTGCTTCCCCTCATTTCCGATTGTTGTAGGTATCTGATAAATCCTGAGATCAAACGGCTCACTTCTATGGTTTTGTTATTGATGATACCCCACTGTTCCTGAGAAATATATGATTGGTCTAGTGCGACATAAAGTTGGGCACGAACTTCGCCGCATGACCCTTTCGCTATCGCCAGGAATTGAAGGAACTCTCTGTTCCCACCTCGCTCAAACCCTTCGGCTAAATTGGAGAGAGTCGAAACTGCCGCACGCCTGATTTGCTCTTTCAATGCATAGTCTCGCGCGAACATTCCACCCGTTGTGACTTCGTAAATCATATTGCTTGGACCGCGTGCCGCCTTCCAAGCATCCATCTCTTCACATCGCTCTATTTTCATAAGTTCAAAGTTCAAGGTTCAATGCTCAATGCTCAACCTCACGCGAAATAATAGTTCAAGGTTTAAAGCTCAAGGTTCAAGCCGATTAACCTTGAACCTTGAACTTTGAACTATCTTTATCCCTGCGTTGCGGGTGGTTGTGGAGCGGTGTGACGCGGGGCGCGTTCGACGTGGCGCGCACTGGCCCATTCGGCCAGAGTGACATCGTTGTCGCGGAAAGTGTTGCGCACGATGGCGTCCAGCTCGCGCACGATCTGCATGCCGCGATCAATCGCTTCGTCAATGGCGGCGCTGGCGGCGACCGACTCTCCCGAGAGTTGGCCCTTGCGGTCAACGGCCTGTTCAAGCTCGGTGATGCCTGCTTGGAGGTCGTCCAGAAAATTTGCGGGCAGGCCGCGCCATATGAACTCAGCCTTGAGCGGCAAGGCATCCTCTGCGAAGGAGCGCGCGGCGGCGAGCCAGGCTTGCGCGCCGACGTTGCGCGGCAAACGAAACTTGTCGTTAAGACCCGGCATGGTCAGCGCGAGCGCACGCGCAGTGCGGCTGATGGCCTCAAGGTCTTCTTGCAAGTTTGCGAGCGCGACGGCTTTGAGCGTTGTTCCTTCTTTCGACGCACGCGTGCTGGAAAACTGCGCTGCCGCATGGCTTTCCAGTTCCGAGATGACCGTGTTGAGCGATGCGAAGAGTTCGCCGCCGCGCGAGGGCGCGGGAAACACAGCCGCGTGCGCCGTCCCGAATCCGCGCACACGAATAAACATTTCAAGGACACGAGTCTCAGCTTTATCCATGATTGGGTGATCTCCTTCAGGTGAAGTTAAAGGACAGGTATGCCCCTTAAGCAGGATTGAGAGAAATCAGACAGTCTGTGAGATGTCTGACGGAGTACGCCTAACCGCTGATCGGTTTTATGTCAGCCAATGGTGCGATTGGCGAGGGCTTCCCAGCGCCCGCGAGTATATTCATTTTCCCCCACGGCTGCAAACACTTTCATCCCGCGCTGAAAGCTTACACACCTGCTCAAACCCGCCGGAACCCTGAACCATGAAACCTGAACCTCCAACCACGAGCTTTGAGCCTTGCGCCTTGAGCTTTTCTCCCCGATACACCCGACTCGACACCTTGATACACTCGCCCACCGCACGCTACGGACGCCTCCCACCCCGCTATAAACACCTTCACCCACTGATACAGCCATCTCACGCGCTGCCAAAACCGCCTCAATGCCCTGCTATGACTGCCTCCACACCTGATACAACTGATTTCCGCCCCGATATAACTGCCCCGCACATTGATACAGCCGCCTCGCGCACTGATATGAACGATTTTCGCTCTGATATAGCCCCACAAAACGCCGCTAAGCCCAACTTTTACCTCAAGATAGCCCAATACACCCGTAAAACAGTTCAAAGTTCAAAAGTTCAAGGTTCAAGAGATTATCTGCCTTGAACTTTGAACTTTGAACTTTGAACCTTGATAGCCTCCAACACCGCCTGAAATGGCTGCGGCCTCTGAACAAACACGCGCCCGCCAGCCTGCCGCGCCTTTCCCCCACCCGCTTTCCGCGAAAGCAGAATCACCGGCGTTCGCTTCCTCTGCTCAAGCGACCGCGCCAATCGCACCATCTCACTCCCGCTCCCGCCCTTCAACTCCTCGTCGAACATCAACAAGTCATAATGAATCCCACAACGCAGCAGCACCTCAGCCACACTGCCACCCGGACAACGCACCACGAACCACCCCTCCCCCTTCAAAGCCTCCTGCACAAATCCCGACAGCCCCACATCGGCCCCGACATACAAAAGCCTGTACCGAGCCTGCGGCGGTGAGGAAATTGACCAGCACATCATGTGAGAAAACTGGTGATAAAGCCGAGAAAAGTGATGAAAACCGCGCGCCCACTCTGCTATGATTCGCGCGCTCTATCCATTGACAACTAACGGCAACGGCCACATGCGTAGCTCATCCTCAAGAGTGGAGTAATGAGCATCGCCGTTGAGCATGAAAGGTTCATACTCACGGCGACTCCAATACGCGAGCACAGCCTAACCGAAATTTCGGTTAGAAGCAAGCTGCGGCCTGCCCTTTCAGGAGGTAACTCCTGATGGGTGTGAAGGCGCGTCAGAAACCAAGGCGGCTTGCAGAAAAGCTCCTACAGATTCGGACGACGCTAGGTCTTTCCCAAAATGAGATGATTAGACTGTTGGACGTGGAACTGACACAGAACAGAATTTCCGAGTATGAGCTAGGAAATGGAGAACCATCATTATTAGTGCTGTTGCAATACGCTCGCGTGACAGGTGTACACATGGAAGCTTTGGTTGATGACGAGCTAGACTTACCTGAAAAATTGCCTGCCTCAACAAATCATGAAGAGATAAAGCGCAAGTACACATCGCGCAGAAAAAAGCCCTAAAGAACTAAGCATTGCTCCCTTTCCGCAAGAACAATTAGTCTCTAACTGCTCATAAATTTTCATTGACGGCCCAGCAGACTGGTTATAATATTTGCGCGTTAGATTGCATATTTACTCTAACCGGCCTGTTCTCCCGGCTCTCCGGTTTTCACTCGGACGCGCTACTCCCAATTGCATTACTTAGCAGTCCAGTCATTCATCGCTTATAGCCCAAGGGATAATCCAGAGAGCACCTTTTGCCATGCTTTTAAATCAGCATCCGGCAATTGCCGCTCTACATTACCCGAACCCTTGCATCAATTGATAACACATCAAACTATTTTCACTAAGACTTAGATCGAGGACGGCTATGCTCGAAACTCTTCTACATATTGGAAAGACTTTACGCGATGCGGGACGCATGAGGCATCATCGCTATATCAAGCCTGCGCCGTTGTCAGACGAGAAATCGCAAGTCGTTTATTTATCGCTTCCGGTAAAAGACGATTATGAATTTGATTTTGACAACATAACTGAAATTACGGATGAAACCGTTCAGCGAAATAAGCTTTTCTATCTGACATTCAAATCCAGCGAGACGGACAATGCTGTCAAATATATCTTTGGCGACATCCTGTATGGAATTGATAATAAAGGCAAAGTGCTTGGCTATTACAAAATGAAGAGTGGGAAATCTGGATTCTACGGTCAGAGTTCATTCACTAGAGGTCAGGAGGATGTAAAGATTTTCAGTGGAACAGTCATTGAAAAATTTAGAAAATCTTTTGAGAAGTATCTTGACATCATTGAATCTCTTCTCATAGAGCGTGGTCAAGGACGACAAGTTTTCTTACATTTCGATTTTAGTGGAAAGCATTGGTACGAATTTGAGCTAGAGATGCAGGCTATTAATCAAGCGTTACTCGATTACTTTGTTGAAGAGCAAAATGGCTCTTATATTCTGCGGAACTTTCTTTACAAAACTTTGATTGCCGGAGACTCACAGACACCCGATTTTAATAACAGTAATGCATTCAAAACTAAAGTATTCAAAAGCCCGGATGAAGTCATGGACTTAATTTATGCCATTGACTATTCAAAGGCGGCTTCAATCTCTGAGCGAGACATAAAGATCGTCGTCTTACCTAAAGGTGATGAGATTACTGATAAACACATCGAGAGCTTTTTTGAGCGGTCTACAGGGCTTGAAAATAATGCAGCAGCAGAAAGGAACGTCAACGAAGCTAATAAGTCAATGGAAGCGGGTAGTCTGTTAGATAGTCTATTCGAGACAGTTTTAGTTAATGTCGCTGGCGGCATTACACAGTTCGACTTTGTATTTAGTCAAAGAGGTGAAAGAGGGTTAGATACTGATATGCTTGAACTATCAGGCATTGAGCGTAGCTTTCTCGCAGAATTAAGTGAGCGCGTAAAAGAGGTACGAGAGCCTTTACGCGAAGAACGAGACAGATTCTTTCCAAAGCGTCCGAAACAATTTGCCTTTCTCGACATACGCAGATCGTTTCTCAATATTCTTGGCGATGTAACTACCGACAAAAAGAAATATCAGAGCCATCTCTTCAAAGTCCTGCCGCAAATTTATTCTGGCACTTATTACCAAGATAATGTGCTGTTACCTGCATTTATAGAGAAGGTTGAATTCAACACGCGCGACCCCGAGAGGAAAATTAGTGCGAGTCTTCTCTTCAATTTACTCAAGTACGACTACTACTTCCTCATAAAGCTACGAAACACGAAGGGAGATAATCCTGTGGAGGAAATGAAGAACTCGAAAAGTTATCAAGCGGGCCTGCTCTTAGGCAGAATGGCTCAACCGCTTGATCGTAAAATCGCGTCTTTTGAAAAGAACTATGTCGGATTGCTTTCGCGCCGCATCTCCGACAAACAAGGCTTGGTGAAGTTAGCAAATTTCGTCAATGAAAAGTTAGCAATACATGATGTGGCTTACCCGAATCTCAAGCAGGCTTTCGTCAAACTAGCCAACCTCGTCGCTGACATGAGTGAACGTGAATACCGTAAAAACTATTGCGCGTTCGGTTTCTTTGAAGGTTATTTTGGCAGAAACGAAGAGGCCGTCAAGCCCGCGCAAGCATTAACGGCTGATGCGCCAAGCGATAACGACAGCCAATAATAGAAGGAGAAAACCATGATAGAAACCAATGGACTGCCAGTTGATAAGTCGGAAATTCTTTTTCTCTATGAAAGCAGCTATTCCGTGCCGAACGGCGACCCGTTCACGTCCGAGCAACGCTACGACGAAGAGACGAAAAAGGTGCTTGTTAGCGACGTTCGCATCAAGAGATTTATCCGCGATTACTTTGATGAGCTTGGCAAAGTGGTCTACGTGATTGACAGGCGAACTAATGTAGAAGGCGAAAAGGGCTCAGGCTCAGAGTTAAGAATTAATGAGCTTGAGCGATTATTCAAAGACAATGCAGGCGACGAGAGCGCAACAACAAAAGCTAAAGGTAAATCTAAGGGCGGGAATGCTCTCGGTTTGATGCAGCAATGCATTGATGTGCGTCTGTTTGGAGGTATTTCAACAAAGGTGGGCGATGCGGTAAACCTTACCGGGCCTGTACAGTTCGCGCTTTTGAATCCATCGCTTAACAAGGTTGATTTGCGGATGCACCAAAACACCTCTGTTTTTTCGTCGAGTGAAGAAAAATCGCGGGGTGCAATTGGTACGACGACAGTTGTTCCTTATTCACTTAATCAGATTCACGGTTGGATTAATCCTTATTCAGCCAAACACACAAAACTCAAGCAGGATGATGTTACAGAGATGTTCAGAGCTTTGTGGGCGAGCATCAACAATGCTAACACGCGCTCGAAATCAAATCAGAACTCGCTGCTGCTGCTGCAAATCGTTTATGCCGATGCCAATAAAAAGCTGTACGGTGTAGATCGTCTTATTAAGCTCAATGCAGAGAAGCAGGAAGAGCAAATCCGCAGTAGTGATGACTACACACTAGATTTCAGCAAGCTCAAGGAGATGATTGACAAGTTCGAAGGGGTGAAGCAGGTCAATTTCTATACGGAAAGCCCAGACGTTCGTAAAGAAATCGAAGGCGCAAACAAGTTTAGCCCGATGGAGTTGTTATGAAAGGCGCTTTGATAAGTATTGAGGGCAACTGGGGGCATTTCAAGAAGCCGGAGACGAACAATAATCCGTTGACGCACGACTTCATCACGAAGACTGCGCTTATCGGTATGTTCGGCGCGGTCTTAGGCGTTGAACGTCCTGAGATGAAGAAACTCTTCCCGCAACTTTCCGAAGACTTGTGTTATGGCGTACAAATTCATTGCGCAGTCAAGAAAGAATCATGGTCATTCAAGCTGCGCTATGCCTCAAATCTCTTTGAAAAACGACCAGTGCAGATGGAATTCCTCAAGAATCCGCGCTACACCGTTGCCATTAGTTTACGCAATGAACGCTCGGCAGATTGGTTCAATCGTTTCATTGAGGCTCTCGAAGCCAGCGAAGCGCGATTTACGCCCGTTCTAGGATTGCATAATTGTCCGGCAAACCTTGCCTTCAAGATGTCCGGTGAATTCAAAACGGATGACGGAGAATTCAAAACAAAAAGTTTCGTCACAGAGGGGCACAAGCTCATCAAGGTGACGGTAACAGATAAATTTCGTATTGGCGTTGATCGAATGCCAACTTACCAGAACGATGACTTCTGGAATCTCCCGGATAAGTACATGCGTGTTTTTTATCCATCAGAAGGCAAAGAAATTTACGCTTCCGGCTTGCACTATGAATTCACAGATGGCAGCAAATGGGTACTGATATGAGGATGTATAACTCACATCCCGACAAACTTCTCAGCGACCATTTGCGCGGAGTCGTAGAAGGCACGCGACGACGGACTGTTTCAAAAGCGGCGGAAATTGCCGCGCTCTTTCATGACCTCGGCAAGATCAATCCAAACTTTCAGCTCAAGCTGAAAGGCGAAAAGAACGTCGGATATTCCAGTCATGCGTACCTCTCCGCTCTGGCTTGGCTGTGTTACTGCTATACGAACAAAGAGGATTTGAAAACCTTGCTTGGCCTCAACTCATCCGATGACCCATCGCCTGCTGTCTTCAGTATTGCCACGATGATTGCGCGTCATCATGGCAACTTGCCGAATATTGAAAAAGACGGATTCTTCACGGACAGAGAGCAAAAGCGACTCAGGGAATTTCTTGAGAAGACTTCATCGGATGATCTTCCAATTTCCGAATTCCTTCAGCAATTTTGTGAGCACAGTTCATTTGACATCAAGCCTCCTAGAGGATTGCTGGATCAATTAATATTCAAGTTTCAAGATGGGTTTCAGCATGTGCTGAGTCGCTGTATCGCTGACCCGCTCGATTTCTTCATGAATACGCAGTTCGGCTTCGCGTGTATGATAGAGGCAGACAAACGTGACGCCGGAAGTAACGCGCAGTTTAATAAAGAGATTCATGGCGCTTATATCAAGCAGTATTTCGCTGTGCGTTTGGAAAAATACCTGCAAGAACTACCTCGGAAGAGTAACTTTGATTCGCTCCGCACAGAGATGCGCGTGAAGGCGGTTGAAAACGTCAGGGCCAAACTTGTGGAAGGAAAGCGAGTCTTTACCTTGTCTGCTCCGACTGGCGCGGGTAAGACGCTAATGCTTTTGAGCCTCGCCGCCGAAATCTTGAAGCATGATGCTGACCTCAGCATTATTTATGCGCTCCCGTTTCTCTCGATAACCGAACAAACAGAAAGTATTTGCAAAGACATCTATTGTGACGAGTCCCATATCGTTCTTCGTATTGACTCAAAGTCAGAGAATAAACGAATAGAGGAAATTCAGAGAAGCCTTGACGCTAATCCGAGTAACGATAATTTGCGCCAATTAATGCGCGAAATCTTTTCTGAGGCGACTTTCGATCATCCGTTCATCATCACAACCTTTGTACAACTCTTCGAGGCGCTTGTTAGTAATCGAAACTCAACATTGCTACGCCTTCCAAATTTCTCCCGTTCTATTTTTCTTCTTGACGAAATCCAGGCTTTGCCGCCGCGCCTATATACGTTCTTCACGGCGTACCTTGATGAGTTTTGTCGCAAGTTCGACAGCTATGCAATCATCTCAACAGCTACGATGCCCTATGTTGAAATGCCTGATAAAGAGATAGCGGACGACGAAAACCCGCGCAAGCTCTTCAGGCGTTATGCGAAGCCGTGTGAACTACTTGAACAAAGCTTCTATGAGTATGATGAATTTAACCGTTATCGCATCAACCTATTAAGCGATGACAATCTTCATGTCCGAGGCTTGGCTGGAATTATTAGTCAACAACAAAAGTCATGCCTCATCATCCTGAACACTATCGAGGATACAAAACAACTTTACGCGGCTCTATGCGATAACGACTCAGGAGAAGGTGAGTATGTATTGCTCAATACTCACTTTACACCGAATGATCGGCAACGAAAGATAGAGCTTTGCAAAGCAAGGCTTAAGAACAACAAGCGTGTAGTGCTTATTTCTACACAACTTATAGAAGCTGGCGTTGATATTGATTTCCCTGTGCTTTACCGCGATATGTGCCCTCTGCCGAGCCTGATTCAATCGGCAGGCAGATGTAATCGCAATGGCAAAGAGCCGTTCGGAGAGGTTTACCTTTTTGAACTCAAGAAGGATAACGGCAAGTCATCGGCTTCACTTATCTATGAACGCGATGTCGGATGGTTTTTAGAGTTCACGAGACACTGTATCAAAGGCACGGCGACAGAAAAAGAAATGTTTGCTGTGCAACTGGAGTTCTTTCACAAGGTAGGGCATGACCTACACATCGGATTGCACAGGCAGGGAGGAAATGAGATCAACATGGTGCAGTGCATCAACCATATAGCATTCGATGATCTTGGAAAATTCAAATTGATTGACGATGAAGTGTTTGGCGTGGAGTTTCGATATTACGTTAAGGATGACGACAAGTTTGAGGAGCTGCAAAATCGAGTAGAGCAGCTTGACTATCGCATCAAAAATTTCAATGAGATTATGTATCTCAAATCAAAAGTCGAAGAACAATTGCGGCGTATGGCAGGAGACGTTGTTGCTGTTCGCGTTAATCAAAATAAGCAAAACCAGGCCCCTCCATCAGGCGGCGAAGTTGCTGGAATCCGCAAACTTTTTAATCCTGGTGATTATTCATCCATCAATGGCATCGCTTTAAGTGGTGCTCTCGGCGTCATTATCTAACGTACCAGAGGTTTGATAATGGGTGGTCTTCCAACATTCACCGACAAGTAGGTCGGCTACTACTTCATCTGCCAGAAGAAGGAAGTAGAATCGGGCTGAAAGAAAACTCCTTGGGACTTGAACGGCTGTCGCGGCTTAATCGAACCAATGTGGAATCAATACGCGATGGTTTGTTGAGAGATTCAGGATGAGAGGGAAGGTATGGCTGAATTGACTTTGAACGCGATCTATGAAGAAGCTGAAGAAGGGGGCTACATCGGCTACGTGGCCGAACTGCCGGGAGCGAATACGCAGGGCGAGACGCTCGAAGAGACGCGCGAGAATCTGATCGAAGCTGCGCAGTTAATTCTCGAAGCGAATAGGGAGGCGGCAGAGAAGCGCCTGGCCGATCCGTCGAAAGCGAAACGTGAGCAATTAACGCTCGAAGCCGCTTGAGAAGATGAAGCGCACCGAGCTAATCCGCCATCTGGAACGGGTGCATCTTCGTGCGTGAAGGCGCAAAACATACGGTTTACACGAATCCGGCTAACGGTCTGTTTTCCACCGTCCCGCGCCATCGTACGATCAAGAAAAATCTGGCGCGAAAAATCTGCGACGATTTGGGAGTTCCGCGCCCTTAAGATCATGGATACTTCTCATCAAACTACGCTCAGCGAGCTTCCGACATTCACCGGCACGGAGGTCGGCTACTACTTCATCTGCCCAAGGAAGGAAGTAGAATTGAGATGGAGGCAAATCCACTTGAGTCTTGAACATCTGTCGAGGCTTAATCGAACCAGAATGGAATCAATACGAGATGGGATGTTGATGGGTGCAGGACGAGAGGAAGTGTCATGGCGGAATTGACGATTGAGTTGCCGGAGGAGATTGAGCGGGAGCTTGAGGCCGCTTGGGAGAATCTGCCGCGCCGTGCGCTGGAGGCCCTGGCGGTGGAAGGGTATCGTTCGGGGGCTTTGACCAGGGGACAGGTGGGGATTCTTCTCAACCTGAATTTCTGGGAGACCGAAAGCTTTCTGAAGGAGCGGGCGGCTTTTCTTCAGTACACGCTCGAAGACCTTGAGCAGGATCGTCTGACGCAGGCGCAGCTTCGCTCCAAATGATTGTTGTCTCGGATACATCACCGCTCAACTATCTGGTTCTGATCGGACAGGTCGGAGTTCTTGAAAAATTGTATGAGCGGGTCTTGATTCCGCAGGCAGTATGGAGTGAGCTACAGTCGGTCGGCGCGCCTGTGCAGGTTCAGGAGTGGATGGCGAATTTACCTGGCTGGGTCGAGATTAGCGAAGTACCCGACCCAGACCCTACCTTAAAGCTCGATCAGGGAGAACAAGAGGCTATTACCCTGGCTCAAAGACTAAAGGCTGAGCTGGTGCTGTTGGACGAGCGCAGGGGAAGGGAGACGGCACGTCTGCGCGGGCTGGCGGTTATAGGAACGCTGGGCGTTCTCGAAGCCGCCGCCGATCAAGGGTTGCTTGATCTGCCTGTAGCTATTGAGCTATTGCAGAAGACCAGTTTCCGCGTGTCCGCAGTCGTTATAGAAGAGATGCTTGAGCGCTATGAGCGCCGCAAACAGGAATGAGTTATGAGCGCTTTGAGTCCGAAGGAACTGCCTACATTCACAGGTACGGAGGTCGGCTATTATTTCATCTGCCCGAAGAAGCTGTGGTGGTTCGCGCATGGGGTGGAGATGGAGCGCGAGAGCGACCGCGTGGCGATGGGGCGGCTGGTGCATGAGGAGAGCTATGCGCGGCGGCGCAAGGAGTTGAATATTGATAACCGGATCGTGCTGGACTGGCGCGAGGACGGCATCATCCACGAGGTTAAGCTGACGGACAAGATGGAAGAGGCGCATGAGATGCAGCTGCTCTACTACCTCTACTATTTGAAGCTGAAGGGCGTCGAAGGCTTGCGCGGGCAGATTGATTACCCGAAGCTGCGCGAGACGAAAGTGGTGGAACTGACGGCGGAAAGAGAGCTTCAGATAGAGCGCGCGATGGAGGAGATGAAGCGAATAGTTGACTGCAAACAGGCTCCGCAAGTCGAATGGATGAAGATTTGCCGCTCTTGCGCTTACGCGGAGCTGTGCTGGGGGTAAAAGTCGCATGGCGAGGCATTATTACTTGACGCGCTCCGGGCGGTTGCGACGTAAAGATAACACGCTCTGCTTCGAGCCGGCGGCTGACGATAAAGAGCGGGACGATGCGCCCGTCGAGCAAGGCGATGCTGATCTCAGCAGTGAGGTGATGGGCGTATCTATTCCGGTAGGTATTGGCAGCGCTGGTGAAGACGCCATGGGCGATCTTGGGCTCGAACCGTTGGCGACCGAAGACGGGCTGGAACTGCTCACGGATGAAGAGGCCGCAAGCTCTGAAGAGACAGCGCAGCCTGTGAGAGTGAGCGAGCGGCGCACGATTCCCGTCGAAGATGTTGATGCCGTCTGGGTCTTCAGAGAGATTGATCTGAATGCGCGCGTGCTGGTCTTTCTGGCTCAACATAAAGTGCCGGTCCATTTCTTCAACTATTACGGTTTCTACGCAGGCTCTTTCTACCCGCGCGAATACCTGCATGCTGGCTACCTGGTGGTCAAACAGGTGCGCCACTACGCCAACCGTCGGCTTCGGCTGAGGATCGCGCGCGAGTTCATACACGCGGCGATGCATAACATCCTGCGCAACCTGCGCTATTACGGGACGCGCGGCGTGGAGCTACAGGAACAAACGGAAGGCGTGCAGGCGGAGATGCTCAGGCTCGAAGGCGTGAATACGATCAACGAGCTGATGGCCTGCGAGGGGCGGGCGCGAGCGGCTTACTACCAGGGATTTGCTCGCATCCTGCGTCAGGATGTCGAGTTTACAAAGCGCGTCCGGCGTCCACCCGATAACATCGTCAACGCGCTCGTCTCTTTTACTAACGGACTGGTCTATTCGGCGGCGCTGACGCAGATTTACCGCACGCAGTTGGACCCGACTATCAGCTTCCTGCATGAACCAGGCGCACGCAGGTTTTCGCTTGCGCTCGATCTGGCAGAGGTGTTCAAGCCTATCCTTGCAGACCGTTTGATCTTCAGGCTACTGAATAACCGTCAACTGGGAGAAAAAGATTTCGCACAGGACTTGAACTGCTGCTACTTAAACGAGCGTGGGCGCAAGACTGTCTTGAAGGAGTGGGATGCGCGCCTGGCAAGAACTATCGAGCATCGCCGTCTGCGTCGCAAAGTCAGCTATGAAAGGCTGATGAGGCTGGAATGCTATAAGCTGGTCAAGCACCTGACGAATGTCGAGCCGTATGTCGGGTTTCGCGCCTGGTGGTAGAACGTCAAAAGTCCGAAGCTCAATGTTCAAGGTTAAGAGCTTGTGCGAACATTGAACATGGAACTATTTTTATGTACCTCCTATTGGTTTATGATGTGGAAGTCGCAAGAGTCGTGAAGGTTCACAAGTTTCTGAAGCGCCACCTTCACTGGGTACAGAACTCTGTCTTTGAAGGAGAATTGACCGACGCCCAGATTGAAAAGGTCAAGGCGGGTTTGCGGCGTCTGATAGATGAGGAGGCGGATTCGGTCCTAATGTACACGGCGCGCGACCAGCGTTGGCTCGCGCGCGAGGCCCTGGGACGCCAACGTAGCGAGATTAGCAATGTAGTATGAGAGGTTTACCGTAAATGAACTGTCTGATATTAGTCGTCGGCTACTCTCAAACTGGCGTCAAACAACCACATAAATTCAATAGACCTTTCGTGGGAATCCAGGTAAGTCAAACTCGCAGTTAAAGATAACAGCCGTCGTCAGCTTCCCGTGTTTCATGCCCTATTGCTGCCCGACGACTCTAAGCACTAAATCACCCCATCAAAGAACGGCGCTTTGCTAAGAAATTTAAGTGAAACGCCCCATTTTTATCCGCGCTTGAATCGAACCAATGTGGAATTGAAACGGTTGGGAGTACACCGTCCGACTCGAGCATATCAAGGAGCTTGAATCGAACCAATGTGGAATTGAAACACTCGATAAAAAGCTGCGGCTCTTCGCTGGCGGTGAGCTTGAATCGAACCAATGTGGAATTGAAACTAGACTGTCCCGTCAGCCAGGACGCCGCTGACGCCGCTTGAATCGAACCAATGTGGAATTGAAACTAGAATTAAAGGGTGGTATGCCCTCGTTCTCTTTTGAGCTTGAATCGAACCAATGTGGAATTGAAACAATAATCTGTCAATGATCTTAATCAGGCGCTTGGCTTGCTTGAATCGAACCAATGTGGAATTGAAACATGTAATATGAGGCGGGCCGTATGCTGCTTTTAACCAGCTTGAATCGAACCAATGTGGAATTGAAACTAGAGGCTTCCAATGATGCAAAAAAGAACGGCTACGCTTGAATCGAACCAATGTGGAATTGAAACGAAGAATGGCGCGATGCGATAGAAGCAGCTTGGGAAAGCTTGAATCGAACCAATGTGGAATTGAAACCTGGTTGACCCCTTCATGCACGAGCACGAGTCCTTCAGCTTGAATCGAACCAATGTGGAATTGAAACTCACGAGTGGAAGGATGGCGCAGGGTGAATGTTCCCAGCTTGAATCGAACCAATGTGGAATTGAAACCCGACGTAAACCAACCCAATCCTCTTTCGCTTCCACGCTTGAATCGAACCAATGTGGAATTGAAACAATGTAAGCATCATTTGGTAATCTCCGAGGTTAGAGGCTTGAATCGAACCAATGTGGAATTGAAACCTGGTTGACCCCTTCATGCACGAGCACGAGTCCTTCAGCTTGAATCGAACCAATGTGGAATTGAAACTGGTACGAGGCCGTCATCGCAGACCTCGATAACTTCGCTTGAATCGAACCAATGTGGAATTGAAACGAAGCTTGAACGCTATGGTCACGGGGCTTGGCTTCGTGCTTGAATCGAACCAATGTGGAATTGAAACTTGAATCTCATGTTGTGATCTCCTTTAGACCGCCAACGCTTGAATCGAACCAATGTGGAATTGAAACTCGAATTGAAGAGCCCCGCCAGGCCCATTGACCGGGGCTTGAATCGAACCAATGTGGAATTGAAACAATGGCTGAAGGGTCAGGGCATACCGCACACGGTTTGGGCTTGAATCGAACCAATGTGGAATTGAAACCAGCCTTCTCGAAGAGTCCTTGCAGCGCGTAGCCTTCAGGCTTGAATCGAACCAATGTGGAATTGAAACTCCAACTGCTGCATCTCGTCCAAGTCGTTTGCAGTGCTTGAATCGAACCAATGTGGAATTGAAACTTTTGTTGAGATGACGGGTGAAGTTATCGAGGTCTGCGAGCTTGAATCGAACCAATGTGGAATTGAAACGCGGAGTTAAGGAGCGCGCAGACTCTCGTTACGTCCTGCTTGAATCGAACCAATGTGGAATTGAAACCAAGCGTGCCGGGCTTTACGTCGCCGTCGAGAAGACCGCTTGAATCGAACCAATGTGGAATTGAAACCAATGTTGTTTACTCATTGCTTGAATCGCCTTACTGGGCTTGAATCGAACCAATGTGGAATTGAAACGATGAGTTCTTCGGGAGTGATCCTGTAAGTCCTGGCGCTTGAATCGAACCAATGTGGAATTGAAACTTTTCCTTCATCGCGTCAAGTGCTTGGAGAGCAATGCTTGAATCGAACCAATGTGGAATTGAAACCGTTCCCTTAGCCGTCTATGTATTACTCGCGTTTTCCAGCTTGAATCGAACCAATGTGGAATTGAAACGCGGGAACAAAATAATTGGAAGAAACAACATCGTGCTTGAATCGAACCAATGTGGAATTGAAACCGTGAACTCTTTGATGAATGAAAGCCTGACTGTGCCGCTTGAATCGAACCAATGTGGAATTGAAACTACGAGCTACGTTATTGCCTCTCGTACTGTGACACACGCTTGAATCGAACCAATGTGGAATTGAAACCGGTATTACTGTACAAAGAACGAGCTTCATCGGAAGTCGCTTGAATCGAACCAATGTGGAATTGAAACTTCGGCTGTGATGAGAGCGCGGAATTTCTCGGCGACGCGCTTGAATCGAACCAATGTGGAATTGAAACCGCAGCTCAGGCAGGAGAACGGCACGGCGGTCACGGGGCGCTTGAATCGAACCAATGTGGAATTGAAACTGGCTTGATGAAGAGATAGCTGCGGCCACCTCTGGCGCTTGAATCGAACCAATGTGGAATTGAAACTCCGTGTGGCGGACGGGTTCGTCTGGCGAACCGGTTCGCTTGAATCGAACCAATGTGGAATTGAAACAAGGACATAAAGCGTGTGCTCTTTGAGAACGGCGACACAGCTTGAATCGAACCAATGTGGAATTGAAACTCCTGTGCTGGCCTTATCTTGCTTTCATGGGCCTGTGCTTGAATCGAACCAATGTGGAATTGAAACGGGATGCTTACGCTCTAAGAAGAGCGTTGCACCGTAGCTTGAATCGAACCAATGTGGAATTGAAACTAAACGAGAATCTTTTGAACATTGAAGCGGGATAATAGCTTGAATCGAACCAATGTGGAATTGAAACATGCGATGGCGATAGACGCGCTCATTCAGACCGTGGCGCTTGAATCGAACCAATGTGGAATTGAAACTATTCAGCGATAGGGAAGGCTTGATAGTTCGCGCCCTGCTTGAATCGAACCAATGTGGAATTGAAACCAGATGATCCTCGCCCACGCGGGCGAGTACGTCGTCAAGCTTGAATCGAACCAATGTGGAATTGAAACGAATGACGGCCACCTTCATCGCCCAGGCGGGCGTCAGCTTGAATCGAACCAATGTGGAATTGAAACGATCAATGTCAATCATGAAAGAGGACAGGTACGAGCGGCTTGAATCGAACCAATGTGGAATTGAAACAGATGCAGAGAAGGTTGAACAACCCGGCACTCTTCGGCTTGAATCGAACCAATGTGGAATTGAAACGAAACCCGCACAGACCATCGGCCCATGCTCTCGGATTTGAGCTTGAATCGAACCAATGTGGAATTGAAACAGCGTTTGGCTTACCTGAGCCCGAGCGCCCAAAGATTGCTTGAATCGAACCAATGTGGAATTGAAACATCATCCTGGGCGGCGAGCAGGAAGACCCGTCGGACTGCTTGAATCGAACCAATGTGGAATTGAAACTTGCCCTGAGACCGCGCCTGAGTATGCCGAAATAGAGGCTTGAATCGAACCAATGTGGAATTGAAACGATGTTGTGATGGCGGAGGCGGCACATGCTTAACGAAGCTTGAATCGAACCAATGTGGAATTGAAACCGTTGAATACTGAAGGAGGAAAACCGTGAGCGATACTCGCTTGAATCGAACCAATGTGGAATTGAAACCCGCGCAATGATGGCTGCACTTCCCACATTGCGTACAAGCTTGAATCGAACCAATGTGGAATTGAAACCGAGTCCGCCCAAAGCTTCGGCGTCTCCCGCCGCGAGCTTGAATCGAACCAATGTGGAATTGAAACCTGGTAACTCTTCACCCCTGTGACGGGTGTGACCCCTGCTTGAATCGAACCAATGTGGAATTGAAACTAAATATAATGAGATTGGCAGAGCAATAGCCTCTGATGCTTGAATCGAACCAATGTGGAATTGAAACAAAGAGCAAGGCGTGTCCGGTGGTAAGACGGCGAGCAGCTTGAATCGAACCAATGTGGAATTGAAACTCGGCACGTTGTCGAAAGTCACCGCGTGGGTAGAAGGGCTTGAATCGAACCAATGTGGAATTGAAACAAGCTCTCAGGCTATTTGAAGAGGGGATGGCGTCGAGGCTTGAATCGAACCAATGTGGAATTGAAACGAAGCCTTATCAGAGGAGAGTTCCACTGATTACGACAAAGGCTTGAATCGAACCAATGTGGAATTGAAACGTATGCGCGCTTCATTACGTCAAAGACTTCTTTTATGTGCTTGAATCGAACCAATGTGGAATTGAAACAATACTATGCCGGATGATGCGGCTACCGCACTGCTTGCTTGAATCGAACCAATGTGGAATTGAAACTCAGAATGCGCAATGCGGAAGTAACCGGCTCGGCCTTAGCTTGAATCGAACCAATGTGGAATTGAAACCGCTCTCCCCCCGAGAGAGCGCCTAAGACCGGAAGCGTGCTTGAATCGAACCAATGTGGAATTGAAACCCGATAATGCGACCCCTGACCCGCGTCTCGCCGTGTCAGGCTTGAATCGAACCAATGTGGAATTGAAACCCGGGAGACATTGGGGTTGTCAAGGGAGCGAAATCAGCTTGAATCGAACCAATGTGGAATTGAAACAGATTCGCCGCTCTCTTTCTGTGTAGTAGAATCCTATGCTTGAATCGAACCAATGTGGAATTGAAACATTACCCGTCAAGCCACTCGCTATGTTGACTGCGTAGGCTTGAATCGAACCAATGTGGAATTGAAACAAATTCAGGGAATGTGTAAATCGCCCCAACGACCACGGCTTGAATCGAACCAATGTGGAATTGAAACGTAGTCTTGGCGTGCTTCAAAGGGATCCGAAGATAGCGCTTGAATCGAACCAATGTGGAATTGAAACCGATGACGCCCGCGAGCATGGCTATGAATTTCTTTGGCTTGAATCGAACCAATGTGGAATTGAAACTAAGTTCTCGGGCGCAACTTCCCAGAAGAGACGGAAGCTTGAATCGAACCAATGTGGAATTGAAACTCCTTTCCTTTCGCGGCACACAGGCGCGCGTAGCAGGGCTTGAATCGAACCAATGTGGAATTGAAACCACTATCAGAACTTAAGTCCCTGCATACTTTATTCCGCTTGAATCGAACCAATGTGGAATTGAAACGAAGATCAAAGCAATGCCAGAGTATGTCTACGGCCTTGCTTGAATCGAACCAATGTGGAATTGAAACCATGGCACTTCTCGCCTTCTTTGCACCAGCACGCGAGGCTTGAATCGAACCAATGTGGAATTGAAACTATCTTAACTGGTTACTAAACACTTATTCAGAAGAAGTGCTTGAATCGAACCAATGTGGAATTGAAACACAGCAATTCCTGCCGCAACCTTAGCGGCGGTTGTGCTTGAATCGAACCAATGTGGAATTGAAACTCTGACCCGGTAGTGTCGCCTCGTAAAGAAGAGCGGAGCTTGAATCGAACCAATGTGGAATTGAAACGATATATGTCTTTTATATACTAAGCTTTAGAAGGGGTGCTTGAATCGAACCAATGTGGAATTGAAACTGATGCCTTCCCTTAATCAGCACCGCGCCCATTGGGTGCTTGAATCGAACCAATGTGGAATTGAAACGTATTCGAGGAAAGATGCAAGATCGAGCACACGCGGCGCTTGAATCGAACCAATGTGGAATTGAAACCAGACCTCGCAACAGAGAAGACACAAAGGGCAGTCAAAGCTTGAATCGAACCAATGTGGAATTGAAACTGACTACCACGACAAGCAATAACAACGCATAAGGGCTTGAATCGAACCAATGTGGAATTGAAACGAGGAGGTCATTCCTGCGAGCAGCATCTCTTACACAGCTTGAATCGAACCAATGTGGAATTGAAACTTAGAGCATTCTTTACGAGCTGCGAGGCAACCGGATAAGCTTGAATCGAACCAATGTGGAATTGAAACGAAGTACTTGGAAGAACCGCCGTCCGCCCTGATTTGGCTTGAATCGAACCAATGTGGAATTGAAACTTTAAGAGGTAGTTTCGATGTGCGTTAGGAGTCGAGAGCTTGAATCGAACCAATGTGGAATTGAAACTCAATGTGCCGCCCGACTATGACCCCAACTGTACCTGCTTGAATCGAACCAATGTGGAATTGAAACGCAGACTCAGGAGGTCAAGGAAACTCTATACAAGCTGCTTGAATCGAACCAATGTGGAATTGAAACCAAGAGATTATCGCAGGTTGAAATAGGCTCGACGGAAGCTTGAATCGAACCAATGTGGAATTGAAACTAAGAGATCAGGCTTTAGGCTACACGCACGTTGCGCCGCTTGAATCGAACCAATGTGGAATTGAAACCTCGTACATGCCAATAAGCGCCCCGCACTCCGCGAGGCTTGAATCGAACCAATGTGGAATTGAAACAGAAGTATGAGAGTCTGTCCCTCATTAATACACTGTGCTTGAATCGAACCAATGTGGAATTGAAACGAAGTAAATTCGGTCGGATCACTATTGTAGACCTTGAGCTTGAATCGAACCAATGTGGAATTGAAACTCTTAAATCCTTGCGAGCTAATGCGCGATTTTGAAAGCGCTTGAATCGAACCAATGTGGAATTGAAACTCGTCCAGGTGCGGCTTGCGCGTCACGTAAGAGACGGAGCTTGAATCGAACCAATGTGGAATTGAAACGAAGTACGAGGTCTTACATTAGGCCAGCCCTATGAGCTTGAATCGAACCAATGTGGAATTGAAACTGAGGTCTCCTTTGAGGGCGCACAGAATATCAGCAGCTTGAATCGAACCAATGTGGAATTGAAACCCGTCTATAAAACCTTCGCCCAGGAAGACAATACTTGCTTGAATCGAACCAATGTGGAATTGAAACAGATTGCCCCGCCCGAAGCGTTAGCGTCTCTTAGAGTGCTTGAATCGAACCAATGTGGAATTGAAACTTAGTCACGGTGGCGTTATTCGTCACCAGCATGATCTGCTTGAATCGAACCAATGTGGAATTGAAACTCGTTCATCTTCTTGATAAGTACGATCAGCGCAGAGGCTTGAATCGAACCAATGTGGAATTGAAACCTCAACTTAGGCTCTGGCGCAAGCGCCTTTGCTGCCGCTTGAATCGAACCAATGTGGAATTGAAACCCGAAAGGGTCATGCACCAACACATCGGGCTGAATCGGCTTGAATCGAACCAATGTGGAATTGAAACTACTCTTTGATGGACACGTTTAGATGTTTGCACAAGGGCTTGAATCGAACCAATGTGGAATTGAAACTCGTGACAGGCGAACGCTCAGGCTCTATCCAGGTGATGGCTTGAATCGAACCAATGTGGAATTGAAACCCGGACGGTCGAGTTTGACACCGCACGCGCCGCAAGCTTGAATCGAACCAATGTGGAATTGAAACCATTAAACGGTTTGCGTGAGAGGTTGAATTATGAAGCTTGAATCGAACCAATGTGGAATTGAAACTGATTGCGATAACGAGATGAGCAAAGTTCTTCTCATGCTTGAATCGAACCAATGTGGAATTGAAACCGAGCATCGCCTGTGTAACCCTGGACGCATCGGCTAAGCTTGAATCGAACCAATGTGGAATTGAAACACCATCTGTGCCGTGTCCTCTCGCCGGACGAGCAGGGCTTGAATCGAACCAATGTGGAATTGAAACACCAAATAGTTGTACCAGCCGTCACGAGGAGGCGGCGCTTGAATCGAACCAATGTGGAATTGAAACTTGAATGAGGCCACGGTGATGATCATGCGGCGTTTCTCGCTTGAATCGAACCAATGTGGAATTGAAACTGTGAGACTCCTTACGAATTCAACTGAGTGGCGAGGGCTTGAATCGAACCAATGTGGAATTGAAACACCTTCTCGGCCTGCGCGGGCAGATACATCTCGTCGCGCTTGAATCGAACCAATGTGGAATTGAAACCATGGTACGACACGAAGAACGATGCGACGGCCTTCAAGCTTGAATCGAACCAATGTGGAATTGAAACACCAGCGTGGAGGTGATGTTTGTCATAGGCGCTATCACGCGCTTGAATCGAACCAATGTGGAATTGAAACGCTCAACTTTCTACTCCGCCCTTCATGCCTACGCAGAGCTTGAATCGAACCAATGTGGAATTGAAACATAAGTATTACGTTGACAGGCTCGAGACCACGCATCGCTTGAATCGAACCAATGTGGAATTGAAACTGGCCTCAAGAGCGGCAGCAAGCGCGTTGTAGCGCCGCTTGAATCGAACCAATGTGGAATTGAAACTCCGGCGACCGCGTTCTCTGGCGTCGGATCGTAGAAAAGCTTGAATCGAACCACTGTGGAATTGAAACAAGGGTCAACCGGGGCGACGAGTCGCGGTCTTATGCGGCTTGAATCGAACCAATGTGGAATTGAAACTTTGGCCCCAGAGTGTGGGCCATAATACATTCGAGCAGCTTGAATCGAACCAATGTGGAATTGAAACACCGGAAAGACCGTCCTCATCGACACGGGGGATACGGGGCTTGAATCGAACCAATGTGGAATTGAAACACGGAATCTCCGTTTGAACTCTATCAAACAAAAAGTGCTTGAATCGAACCAATGTGGAATTGAAACGTGTAGGAGAAGGGGCGAAACTCTTTGACCGTCTCGGCTTGAATCGAACCAATGTGGAATTGAAACTGCAAACGTCACCACTACGAGGGCGGCCTGCGCTGCGAGCTTGAATCGAAGCAATATGGAATTGAAACTTCGACCGGCTCCTTGAAAGCGAAGTCATTGGTGAGAATGAAGGCCGCGTTGAAAGCGGATTGAACATCTTTACCGCCACTGTAAGTTCCTCGGAGTGTTCGTGTCGCAGAATTGAGCGCACTGAGGGTGGATTGAAACTTTGCAGAGCTTTACTGGAAGTCAGCCAAAGGTGAAAAGTAGTGGCCTCGCCTCAGTCTTTGAGTAAGCCTCAAAGTTTGAATGTTGGGATATATCGCTGTGGCAGAATTGTGGCATGAATAAAGAGACAAGGGATGAGGCCAGATGAAACTAAATGTCAATAGATGTGAAAGAGCTTGATTTTGCACGTGGCTGCATCTCGATGCAAAATCAATCACTTCAATTCAAGTAGCATTCTTGGTTCGCAATGCGGAGGTCAGGGGTTCGACCCCCCTCTGCTCCATCAAAAGAATCAAGCACTAGCGGCCAGTCGAGCGACTGGCCGTATCTTTTTAGTGGCCCGGCCTCATTTTGGTGCATGTCGCCCTGCCACTTCCGATAGACAACCGCTGGGGTTGCCTAATTGTTACCAATGTGGGGTTTGCCCTACGGTAAACTTTTTCTTGCTTTCCTGAAAATATCGTATATTCTCTCTGGACACACCACGGCCTCGCCGCGCGTGAGTCTCTCCCGGCAGCCTTGATTAGCCGTAGCTAGTCAGGACACTTAGAACAGTGACAGCATGCTTTGCAGCAGAATTAGCGTGACCTCTGTCACAGGGTCTACGATATCTCCCGGATATTGTATCTCGCCATTTGTTGTCACAGATGACGAGGTGGTATCACCAGGGTATTGGATAACGCCCGCAAAGATGGGGCAAGCGAGTGCCAGTATTAGCACGGGCACGAAAACAATTTGACGGCAGAATTGACCAAAGCTACTCATCTTAATTCTTCCTTGTAAGGTGATTTAATGGAACCAGCTAACTGGTTTAAAGCGCCTCTGATCTCAGAGGGGCCAGCAAATCGTGCTTGCATCTCTGACTGCAAGCACAGGAAAGGGTAATCCTCACATGACTTTAGCAGAAACCATGCTACGTCAGTTAGATAATCCTAAACTCAGTCGTGATGAGCGTGCTCGACGGCGCTGCCAACTAGCTGAAGAACTAGAAGACAGAGGCCAATACGAGGCAGCACGCAATGCTTTGGGTGAGCTATGGCAAGGCATTGGTACTCGTCCCGCGATAGAAGGTTTTAGCGGACGAACAGTTGCGGAGGTGCTGCTGCGTGCTGGCACACTATCCGGTTGGCTTGGTAGTGCTGCTCAGATTACGGATGCTCAAGCGGTAGCCAAAGACCTCATTACTGAAAGCATTACTCTTTTTGAGTCGCTTGGAGAGACATCAAAAGTCACGGTCGCCCGCAGCGATCTTGCGCTCTGCTATTGGCGTGAAGGTGCATTTGATGAAGCTCGTGCTCTCTTAGAAGATGTCTATGCACATCTCGATGAGAGTGACATTAAAGTTAGAGCAAGAACTTTGCTCCGCCGTATTCTAATCGAGGTCTCGACAGGCAGGCTTAACGACGCGCTACGCCTATTAACGGATGATGCTTCTATCTTTGAGGCAAGTGAAGATCATATTCTAAAAGGTAGATTTCATGGGCAACTGGCTCTGGTTCTGATGGGTCTCGGTACAGCCGAACATAGAACCGATTATATGGATCGCGCTGTTATCGAATACTCCGCAGCGAGTTACCACTTTGAACAGGCCGGGCAGGCACGGTTCCGAGCCAGTGATGAGAACAACCTTGGATTTCTGCTCTTTATTATGCGCCGCTACGATGAGGCCAGTAAGCATCTCAGCCGTGCACGCAGACTGTTCGTAAGCTTAAAGGATAGTGGCAGAACCGCTCAAGTTGATGAAACACGTACACGGCTATTACTGGCACAAGGGCGAAACACTGAAGCAGAAAAGGTCATTCGCGGGGCGGTAAGGATACTTGAGAACGGCGGCGAGCAATCATTGCTGGCCGAGGCGTTGACGACGCAAGGGGTCGTGCTGGCAAGGCTCGGTCGCTATGATCTGTCTTATAAAGTCCTGCAACGAGCGATGAATATAGCGGAACAGGCGGGCGCTTTGGAGTATGCGGGGAGAGCGGCGCTGACGTTTCTGGAGGAGCACGCGGAAAGGATAGCTGAGGAGGAGCGGCGTGAAGTGTATCTGCGCGCTGATGGTTGGCTCGCAGGTACGCAGGATGCTGAGGACATCTCTCGCCTGCGTGCGTGCGCCCGGCGCGCGATGAGTCCCGGCGTGGCGGTCGTTCAGGAGGGCACAGCGCCCGTCTCATTTGTTCATGCCAGTGAAGAGACGGCGGCACTGCTTGAGCAGGCGCAGAGGTTGGCCCGCACTAACCTTCCCATCCTCATTACGGGAGAAACAGGCGTCGGCAAAGAGGTGCTGGCGCGATTGATTCATTATTGGAGCGGGCGCTCGGGCGCGTTCGTGCCTGTGAACTGCGGCGCGCTGACTGAGAGCTTGATCGAATCACAGCTTTTCGGTCATCGCAAAGGTAGCTTCACGGATGCCGTCACGGACTATCCGGGCGCGATTCGTGAAGCGGAGGGCGGCACGCTGTTGCTGGATGAGATCGGAGAACTCAGCCAGGGCAATCAGGGCAAGCTACTGCGCTTCATAGAACTGGGCGAGATCATGCCGGTCGGCGCACCCGCTCCCGAATACGTGGACGTGCGTATCATCGCCTCCACCAATGTTTCCCTCTCGAAGCTGGTGGCCCGCCGTCGCTTTCGTGAAGACCTCTTCTACCGCATCGCAACTTTTGAAGTTGACATTCCCCCCTTGAGGGAGCGGCCCAGTGACATCATCGCGCTGGCGGAGCATTTTATTGAACAGGCCGCAGAGCATGAGGGCAAGCCCGTCAACTTTGCGCCGGGATGCATAGAGGTGCTGCGCAGTTTGCCGCTCCACGGCAATGCCAGAGAACTGCGGAACATCATCGAGCGCGCCGTGATAAGCGCGAAGGGTCAGCCGATCAGTGAAGAGGCGTTCAAGCTCATACTGCTTCGGACGACGGGCAAAGGCAGGGTCGCCGATCCCTGGGAAGACTTTTCGCTTTCGGAGGAGGTGCGGCTGTACGAAGAGCGTTTGATTGAGCGGGCTTTGAAAGAGAGCCATGGAAGGATCACACACGCGGCGCGGCTGCTCGGATTAAGCCACCAGACGCTCAGTGCCATTCTTGAATCCAGACATCGCAGGCTGCAACAACTGAGGACGCCCGTGGAGCCGCGTAGACGCAGCATCATCAAGCGCAAATAAGTGGTTCCGTCCTCTTCGGCAAACAATGTCGCGCGCAGAGACAGACCCGCCCGCAGCCTATGAATATTTGCCCTGCGGTCAATATCAATTCAGCCTTGCCGCGCGTACCGAATTTACGAAATCTGCACGCCGTTTGAGCTATCTTCCATATTATAGAGTTTGGCAAATGGATGCGAATGCCGCCAGTAGCGCCTCGGGCGGGTCTCAAGTGACGCCATGACGCGCCCGAGACCTGAGGCCGTACTGACCTCTCTTTGTTTTGCAACCTGGTATAACTTAACGTGAGTTCCAGCTAAGGGGCTTGAGCCGCCCTCTGGCCGGATGCCGCACACAGAATTGCAGCCGACCAAGGAAAGCCTTTTCTCGTTCCTGACGCTGGCCTTCCTTGGTCGGCTGCATGAAGTTGTGAGGCGGGCTTTTTGCGCCGCCGAACCCGCCTCACTCTACCTTTGCTCGACTGAGCAACCGGCTGCGGTCGCAATGGTTGAAGCGCGGCGCAGACGGCCCTCCTGGCAGCCGACGCCCTTCGACTCAGCCTCCCAATTCAGCGCTGCCGAAGCCGGAGCCGCTTGCTTCGCTACCGCCGGGCTGAGCGCCTGAGCCATACTTGGAACCCCTGCTCGTGCGGCCAGACTCTTCGCTACCTGAGGATGACCCCGTCAGAGACATCGAGCCCATGCCCGCTCCGTTGGTTTCTCTTCCTGAAGATTCAGAGCCGGAGAGTGACATGGAACCCATGCCCGCGCCGCTCGCGTCCTCGCTGCCAGAAGTTGACCCGGAGAGAGACATGGAGCCCATGCCAGCGCCGCTGGACTCGGACTGATCACCGCTCGTGGACTCGGAGCCGGAGAGGGTCATAAAGCCCATGCCAGCCCCGTCAGAACCCGCAGAGGTTGAGGAGGCCGTCGAGAGGAAGCCAAAGCCCACGGAGCTATCGTCGGCGGCTGCACCGGCGGCTGTGGCGGATTCGCTTGCGACCGGGCTCGCCGCTGCCTCTATGCCGGTCAGGGTGATGTCGAAGTCAGTCAGGCGCATGCCCTGACCGCTCCACTCGTTCCACTTATTGACGAAGCTGGACCAATCGGCGTTGACCCACAGGCCGTAAGCGCCTGCGCCCTGGCGAAAGACGCCCGAGTAGCGCGTGTCGTTGCCGACCTTCGTAATCTCGAAGTCAACCAGGCGCAAGCCCTGACCGCTCCATTCCTGCCACTTGGCGACAAAGCTGTTCCAGTCGGCCAGAGCCCACAGGCCGTAGCCGTCCGTACCCGCACGAAAGACGCCCGAATAAAGCAGCTTGCCGCCCGATTCGATGATCGACAGATCAACGAGTCGGAGGCCCTGAGCGCTCCACTCTTTCCACTTGGCGACGAAGTTATTCCAGTCGGCGTTGACCCAGAGGCCGTAGCCGCCCGTGCCCGCCTGGTAGACGCCCGTGTAGCGCCAATCGCTGCCGACCTTCGTAATCTCAAGGTCAACGAGCCTTAGACCCTGGCCGCTCCATTCCTGCCACTTGGCGACGAAGTTATTCCAGTCGGCCAGGCCCCAGAGACCGTAGCCGCCTGTGCCCGCACGAAAGACGCCGGAAAAGCGTAGTTGCCCGCCCGGCTGGCTGACCTCTATGTCGTCGAGCCTTAAACCCTGACCGCTCCACTCCTGCCACTTGGCGACGAAGTGGTTCCAGTCAGCGTTAACCCACAGTCCATAGTTGCCCGCGCCGGCCTGAAAGACGCCGGAGTAGCGCTGGCCCTGCGGGAATCCCAGATGGTAGGGCGTGTAGGAGCACATCGCCCAGGTATTGGCTTTCATGAGGCAGGGGACGCCGCCGCTCGGGGCACAGTTCTCGCAGTTGGTGTTGGGCACACCGAAGACGCCCCACGAGCCGCCGCAGTTGCAGCCGCTTGAGGCGTACTCGTCCGGGGCGTTGAAGATGTGGCCCGTCTCGTGAGCGAAGACGCGGTCAATGTTGTCGGGCCCCCAGCCGTCGTTGTTATAGTCCATGACCAATCTGGGCCCACCGATTGAGGCGTAGGCGAAATGGCCGAGCGGGTACTTGGTGAAGAAGGCGCAGTAGGCCCAGTCCGTACCCTTGGTCTGGCGTAGTTTCTCCACATACGTTTGGACGTTTGCCAGCCCCGGCCCGTAGCCGAGCTTGGCCATCGCCGGGTCACGCCACCGAGCCTCCTTCTGCTCTCCGGTCTCGCTCGCCGGCCCTGGCTGGACGGTGAGGGTGACGATCTGTATGTCGTAGACCCAGGAGATGGCCCCCGGAGAACTCTGGCTGCCGAGCCAGCTCAGGCCATTCTGCACTTCCGCGACGACCTTGGTGCGCTCGGCTGTGCTGAACTTCAGGGCGGCTGTCGGCCCTTCGACGATAATCAAGCTCACGGCCACCTTGCCCGTCAGTCGAGAGCTGGTCGGCGCTGCGGCCTCCGCTTCGGCCTCGGCTGCGCCCGCCTCTTCGTGGTAAGCGTCCGGGGCCATGCCTGCGCCGGAGTCCCAGGGCTCTTCGGCCAGCGGGCGTGCCGCCTTTGCCGCCTTGTATTCCTGCGATTGACGGAGACTAAAAGCTTCGAGGCCGAGAGCCTCCTGCTTGTCGAGCCCGCCCATCACGGCCTGGGGAATGGCGGCGGATTCGGTGGCCATGGTTGCGTACGGGGCTTGCTGTTGGAGCGCCTCACTGGTCGCCGGGGGGGCGGCGGCGATAATGACTCTCTGCCCGTACTGGTGCGTCACTCCACCGCTGACCTGCTCGACCGCAGCTTGTGCGCCAGCAACGGGTGCTCCCGCCGTCAGGACTATTACCTGCTCGTTAATGTTAAGATCACCTGCCATTTTATTTTCTCCTTTTCTGCTTCCAGTTATTTGCCGGGCTACGAATTACCCGCCGGTGGGTCGGGAGGTTCGAAGCCGGGGGCATCCCAGTTGAGCCCTTCACCAGAGCGTTGCTTGGGTGCTCCCTCTTTGATCCGGCTTAACCATGCCGCAACGAAAAGCGACTCGCTGTCGTCGAGGCCATTCAAGACTCCGGGCGACAGATCGCCGGCGGTGGCGGCGATGACGCCGGGGATCGCCCTTAATCCCGCCAGATCGCTCTGCGCTCCCTCGACCACGACGACGCGGTTCGAGACGACATGATGCACCTTGTAGTCGGAACTCAACTTCCTGAACCCCTCTTCCGCCTGGTCGCCGCTTAAGATGACGAGTAGTTCTCGCCTACCGCCCGCACCACCCTCGATTCCTTGACCGCTCATTTTCCCCTCCTCCGATCTTGACGATCTAATTAGTGACCCCTTGTTTGACAGCTATACGCGAAGATGAAAGAACCCCGGAGTTCAATGGACTCCGGTCGTGTTTATCGATTCACATGTGCCCTGGATTCTATCCGAAATGGGCCCACACCCGTTATCACTTACATGACTTCAGAGAGTGCGCGAACCGAAGTCGCCAATCGAGGTTACTATTCAGCTCGGGTTGATTCGTCTCGGCCCGCTCTGAACGTAGTCCGAAGGTTGAGTTTTGAAGGGGCTCAGGTTTCCTCTTTCCGTTCGGGGCGCGAATTGAATCGCGCATGAATCCGAACAGCTGCGACGTGGCGTTATCAGGCTACATAACGCGCCGTCAGATGTAACGCGGCCTTGAGGATTCTTCAGGGAGACCGCGTTTTTGCAAAGGATGAGATACCATCCTACATGCCCTGTGAATTAAGCTGATGTCCAGCAATTAATATGCCAGCACGCGAGACCGCAGCGTTGCACAGATACGCTTAGCAAAGAGCTTGATTATAGCTTGCAGCCGACATTAATCGTCTAGTGTAGTGCACAATCCCGACCTCCGATGTGTACTTTTGTAGACAGTTTGAAGTAATGGAAACTCCGCGCGCGCTCGGCCGGACTCAAACATTGGGCGGCTCGTTGCAGGCGGTGTTAATATGAGCGCTCGCGTGATTTGAAATCAGCCTGATGAACGCGCGGCTCTTTCATCCTGACGGGATTCTCACTCTGTTCCTGTGATGCGTATACCTTTAAGGCTTCTGCTCCTGTGCCTGGCATTGACGATGGGCCATGCGGCGGCGCGCATCCCGCAACGCAGGGCGATGAGCAGCGCCGCCATTCGCTATGAGCTGGACGTAAAGGTTTCGCCCGGTGCTCATCAAATGGAAGTGAAGGGCACGCTCTCTCTGCCCGCCCTCGATCAGCCGCGACCGCAGATTCAACTCTCTTTGAGCGAGCTGATGCGGGACTTTGAAGTCGAAGTCTTGAAGCCGGTGGCAAGCGCGGGCACCGCGAGACTTGTGAAGACGAAAAGCGAAAACGGCGAAGCGACATGGACTATTCATACGCCGCGTCTCATCCCTCGGGGCGAAGCCGTCCTCATGCGATTCTCTTATGCCGGTGGCGGGCAGATCGCCCGCGACTTTTACATGGGCCCGGAGGTCTCCTTCGCTTCCGCCTACGGCACGAACTGGTATCCGGTCGTCGTCTCAGACAGTGATCGCGGAATCGGCTCTCTGCGTATTACCGTCCCCGCCGGAGAGACGGCGATAGCGGAAGGAGAGCGACGCAGCTCGCCCGCGGAGGAAGCGCGCGGCAGCTTCCTGTTTGAAAACAGTCATCCGACATACTTCTCTTTCGCCTCCGGCAGATACACTGTGGCGCGCAGGGCTGGGCCCATTCCCGTCGCGGCTTACCTGCTGCGGCCAAGGCCGAATATGGAGCAGTATCTGGCGGGGGCCGCAAAAATACTCGACGTGCTCGCGCAGGAGTTCGGGCCCTATCGCTTCAGGGAGTTTGCGCTCGTGGAGATTCCCAGGGAGTTGGCCCAGAAGGCTTATTTCAATGCGGCCACCGTGCAGGGGTTCGCCTTTGTCAATAGCAACGCTTTCAACCTCCCGGCCTCGGAGTTCAACGCGATACTCGAATGGTACGGCCACGAGTTCAGTCACTTGTGGTGGCCCAACACTGTGGCGCTGAAGAGACCCGGCGGGCGCTATATGGAAGAGGCTCTGGCCGAGTACGGCGGGCTGCGCGTGGTGGAGACTGTGGCCGGGGCAGCCGCCGCCGAACAGTACCGCCGCACCGGTTATGCACCAGACCCCATTTACAGCGCACTTGAATACTTCAAGTTAGTCGGAGCGGGTTTTGACCATCGGCTGGCGGATTTGCCTGCTGGGCCCAAAGCGCGCGACCTGGCCTATAACAAGGGCTTTCTCGTCTGGGATATGCTGGCGCGCGAAGTGGGCAGGGAAAATTTTCGGCGAATCCTGCACGGCATCATTGGGCGGTATGCTTTTCGGGAATTGACCTGGAGCGAATTCCGTCGCGCCCTGGAAGCGGGCGCAGGTGGCCGTGACCTGAAGTGGTTCTTTGAGCAGTGGTTCGAGCGCACGGGCGCTCCCGAATGGCAACTGACATGGAGACAGGAGGGCGCGAGAGTGCGCGGCGCGATAACTCAAGGCTCTCCATATTATCGCGCTAGGTTGGAAGTGGGAGTCCTCGGAAGCGAAGGCCAGTCCGTGGTGCGTGAAGTTAAAGTAAGCGGAGCACGAACGGAGTTTACTCTGCCCGTTAAGTTTCGCGCCCGCTCGGTCACGCTCGATCCGCATTATCTGGTTCTACGCTGGACGCCCGAATACAGGGCGGCGGCGGCGGAAGCAGCGCGCGCTCGTCAGGCAGTTGGCCCATGAACATGAGGAATGCACACGGGCCCATGACAACTCATTACAGCAGGCGATACTCTGAAAGAGATTGAAATTCGCCGGGTCTGGATGTATGTTGCTGCGGCAGTCCAGGTCAAAGCTCTTCAACCTTCCAGCGTTTCCGCAGGAGACCATTCATGAAATTCAACCACACGACCTTCTTCAATGGTTATAAAGAGATTTACGGCTCGGTCAATCAAAACCAGGTCTCGGGCCTGGACAACCTGATCGGCTACATGGAACTCGACAACGACCTCACAGACTTACGCTGGGCCGCCTACATGCTCGCCACCGTCAAGCATGAATGCGCAGATACTTTTCAGCCGATCACGGAGCGCGGCGCGCGCGCCTACTTCAACAAGTACGAGCCCGGAACGCCCATCGGCAAGAATCTGGGCAATACGGTCAAGGGCGACGGCTATCTCTATCGCGGTCGGGGCTACGTACAGATCACGGGCCGACCCAACTACCAGAAGATGAGCAGCATCCTCGGCTTGACGGGCGAAGATGACCTGATCGTTCACCCGGATCATGCGCTGCACCCGGACGTGGCCTACCGCATCATGTCATACGGAATGCGTAACGGAACATTCACGGGCAAAAAGCTGAACGACTATATCAACGGGACGACGTGTGATTACACGAACGCGCGCCGCATCATCAACAGGCTCGACCAGGCGGTGAAGATCAAAGGCTATGCTGTTAATTTCGAGTCCATCCTGAAGAACAGCTTGATGGCTTGAGGCGGTCGGCGCGCAACGCGCCGCGCTGATAAATCCGTGCCCTCCTCCCGCGTGATGCGTTCTTTCCGGCCTCACACGCGAACGGAAATTCTTTGACTAATGGGGCGGCGCGGAATTACGATACTCTCTCCTGCAAGGTTGAGGATTGAACACCGGCATCCATAAAGCTCACTCTTTTCCGTTCAGTCCATTGTTTTTCTCTTTTGTACTCATTGGCTTTAAAACGCAGGTTCCGCAATCATCCAAACCTTACATGGCACATTGATAACTTTAACCGTCGCTCATTCTCTCAGGAGGGACATATGTGCATCCGACATCAAGCCTCGCGCCAGAGCTTCACTCTCTTTCCGTTACTCGTTATCTGCCTGCTCATGCCCGCCTTGACTGCCAAAGCGCAGGACGATCTGACAGGCGCATTCGAGGGGATCGTCACGGACGGGCAGACGAAGATGCCCATCAATAATGCGGTCATCGAAATCAAGAATGAGGAGAGCGGAATTACCATTCAGGTGGAGACTGACCTGGAAGGCAAGTTTTTTTACGCGCGGCTCAGACCGGGCCCATACGTCATCCGCGTGGCCAAGCCGCAGTATGAGCTCTTGGAGCTTTCCCAGAACCTGAGCATCGGCCCGACGACAGGAGTCTTCCCGGACAAGCCTCTCATCCTGAATACGGCAGGCATCCAGCGAAGACAGAACGAGACGACGGCGCGCAGCGTTGGCACGGCATCGGCATCACCCTTCACCAAAGTGCTGCACATTATCCTGATGCCCAAGAGATCGCACGCGGCTGCGGCTGCACCGCGTTGGGGAACGCAGCCCGCTTCATCCCAGAGGCTTTCCGGGCGCAGCGCCGGAGGCGTAGACCCGAATGCCGTCCTCTATCGCAAGGACGGCGAGCACTCAGCCTCTTTCACTCCCTTAGAGATTAAGGCGCTTCCCGTCAGCTCTACGCTCGTGCGCAACTTGGACGATTTCGCGCTGCTCCTGCCGGGCGTGGCCCCGCCGCCGCAAACCATTGGCAGCGGCTCCGGCCCCGGCGTAGGGGCGGGCGTAGGCTCTGCGGGACAGTTTTCCGTCAACGGGATGAGGGCACGCGATAACAATTTCACGGTTGACGGCTCGGACAATAACGACGAAGACATAGGCGTGCGCAGGCAAGGTTTTGTCGCGCTCTCACCGCAGCCCATTGAGTCCATACAGGAATACCAGGTCATCACGCTCTTAGGGCCCGCGCAGTACGGGCGCAACATCGGCGCGCAGGTCAACGCCGTCTCCAAATCCGGCGGCAACACGACGCACGGAACGCTCTACGGTTTCTTCAACTCAAGCCAGTTGAATGCGCGCAACTTCTTCGACACGGCCAACGGTAATGCCGTCACCGGGCTGCGCGCTGGTAATCAAAGGGTGGTGACGGCTACGGACTTCGATCTTACGCCGTGCCCTCAGAACACTCCGCAGCCCTGCCTGCTTTTCCAGCCGTTCGCAGGGCGGTCACTGAGCGTGCGCAACGGGAGCGGCGGCGAAGACTCCTTTACGCTGGGCCAGGGCGGTTTCGTCCTGGGCGGGCCGCTCATGCCGAGCGCGCGTGGGCGAAGCACGTCCATGTTCTATTTCCTCTCGGGCGAGGGCCATCTGCTTCATGCGACGCAAGAGGCGAATTTCGCCGTCCCGACCGTCGCCGAGCGCGGGCTCTTCGGCACGGGCGCGTCGAGCATCGTCGGGATGAGGAATCTCGCAGGAATACAGACCAACGGCTACGCTTTGTCCGTCGGTGCGACCGGGGGCAACGCCATCTTCAGCCTCATCCCTTTCGCTAACAACCCGAACGGCATCTATGGGCCCAACACTCTGACGCGGACGCTTCCGGCCAATGCGCAGGGCAAGATCATTTCGGGAAGGTACGAGGCAAACTTCAAGATCGACGAGCGGCTGCAAGCGCTCACCGCCCGCTACAACTTCACCGACGACTGGCGCGAGCTGCCGGTTACGGGCGGCGCGATCTTTTCAACACTGCGCCCCAGAGTGCGTACGCAGAATATCTCGATCTATTCCAACGGCGAGCTGAGCCGGGGCGGCACTTCGCGTCAAATCTTCAATCAACTGCGATTCTCTTACGGGCGCACGCGCCTCAGGTTCGAGGACGTTCCCGATACGGAATTTCTCATCCCGAGCGGATTCCGAGACGGGGCCAACGGCTCTTTCGGTCTGCTCAACGCGCCGCTCCTGGAAAATCTCACTTCTGCCGATGTCGGGGGGCAAAACCGTCTCGTCGCAAACACCGGAGACGTTTTCTATTACTCTCCCGTCAACACTACGACTGAAGACTTGATCGGGGCGGTCGGACAGGTCGTCATCGCCGGTTATAGTCCGGTCGGCACCGACGTTTTCAACTTCCCTCAGCGACGCGTGAACAACACATACCAGTTGGCCGACAGCGTGACCTGGCATACGGGCAGGCATAATTATGTTTTCGGGGCAGACCTTCGTCGCTCGGAGCTTAACAGCGACTTGCCGCGCAACGCCCGGCCTCTGATCACCTTCAACGGCGTGCTGACTTTGCCGTTTCGACCCGTGACCGGGCGCGGGTCATTCAGTCTCCCACTCAACGCCAACGGGAGCGGCGTGAGGCCGCTTCGTCCCACCGATCTTGCCGCCGCAGGCGCTCCGAGCGGTTATTTCCTGACGCTCGGCAAGCCCGGCGGCTCAAGCATCAACCTGCGCTATTACCACTGGCATTTCTTCTGGCAGGACGAGCTGCGCATCAATCGTCGCTTCTCGCTCTCCTACGGCCTGCGTTACGAATACAATACGCCGCCGCGCGAAGTCTGCGGGCGCATCGAGCAGACTTTCATGAGCCCGCAGATAAATCTCGTTCCCGGCCTCAGTGATTTTATTGATGGCCGCACGAGAATCTTCGACCCGGACTTTAACAACTTCGCGCCGCGCTTCGGCTTCGCTTACTCGCCCCGTTGGTTTAAGAGCAGCAGCCGTGTGACCGTGCTGCGCGGCGGTTATGGCATCTATTACGATCAGATTCCCGGCGCGGTCGTGAGCCAGTCGCGCAACGTCTTCCCCACTTATCTGACCATCAACCTGGCTGGCGGCAACAGCAACTTCAGTTATCCGCAAAACACCAGCCCGTTCACCATTCTGAGAGTGGACAACACGAATCTCGGACTGGTCGCACCGGGAACCATCAACGTCATCAATCAGGCTCTCCCGCTCTCGCAACTGCTTCAAAGAATCAACCTCATCACGGGCGTCAACGGCAGACTGCCGACCCTGAGCGGAGCCGGGGCGACCTATCCGGCGCGGCGGCTGGAGATGCCGATGGCGCATCGCTACAGCTTCATCCTGGATCAGCAGCTCGGCGAAGACATGGTTCTCTCCGTCTCTTATGTCGGGACGCGCGGCACTCATCTGCTGCGCTTCACCACTCCGAATCTGGGACAGAACTCATTCCTCGCCGTCGAGTCTTTCGGCTTTCAGGCGGGCAATTTCTTTCCCGAGCCGGTCTTCTTCGGGGCGGCGCTGCCGCCGGGCGCAAGGGTCACGCCGGGCGGAGCATTGACGGGCGGGCGGCCAAATAGAGAGGTCGGCCCGATCAATATCTTCGAGTCCTCGGCCAGCTCCGTCTACAATGCCTTACAGCTACAATTGCGTGGACGCTTTCGCCGCTCTCTGCAATACATGATGAGCTACACCTGGTCTAAAGCTATGGACGACGTGTCGGATGTCTTCGACCTCGCGGGTGCTCCCGCGCTTCCGCAAGACAGTTTCGACCTGGCGGCGGAACGCGGCCCGGCCAACTTCGACATCCGTCATCGCTTCACTTACTACTTCATCTATGATCTTCCCGCATTGAAGAGCAGCGGCGGGTTGGTGCGCGCTCTCCTGGGCGGCTTCAGCATCGCCGGCACAGGACGCTTCCAGACGGGTCAGCCCTTCACCGTCAACAGCATTTTCGACGTTAACCTCGACGGCAACCTGACCGACAGGCTCAACACGACTGACGGGCTGGTCTTGACCGGCGACCGTAGCCAACCATTGCAGAGGCCGACGGACGACCCTGTGCAGCTGGCCAACATGTTTCTGGCCCCGGTCGGCAGCGCCGGGCGCGTGACGCGCAACAGCTTCCGCGCCGGGAACGTGCTTGATCTGGACCTCGCCCTCATTAAGTCGTTCACGACGGCTGAGGGCCAGCGCGTCACCCTGCGCGCAGAGGCTTTCAACTTTATCAACCGCGCCAACTTCGGCATTCCCGTGCGCTTCCTCGAAGCGCCCGCTTTCGGTCGAGCGATAGACACCGTGACGGCCTCGCGCCGCATTCAAGTCGCTCTGAAATACGAGTTCTGAGTTCGCTTGCGGTTCGCAAGGCTTTCTGGAATGCGTTGGAGATTGGCCCTTTTTAGTATTTGCAGATATAGCTAGAGAGAATAGCTCATCCTCGGAATTCTCGAACGATACAGCCTCGCGCAATCGTATTGCCGATTTTCCGCGACCTCGGCGGGAGTAGCTTGAAACAAGGAATGACGAGACCTCGAATCTTCACGGCCCCTGGTTAAGACTACTAGCCCCTGAGCCCTTTTGCCGGCACTATCCTCATCGAAGGAGGGACGAGATGTCAAATCTTCACCGGCCATGGTCGAGAGCCACCGGCCTGAGCCTCTTTGCCGCTCTTATCCTCATCGCCGCGCAGACCACGACGCGGGCAGACGAGATTACTTTCGACGGGGCCACCGCGGGCTGCTTTGGCTCCCCTTGCGTCTCCACATCCTTTCTCGGGTTGAGTTTCGCGGGCTCCACTATTTCAGGGACATCCGGGGCCGGCACTTCCACGAGCGGGCTGACCTTTAATAACGGATTTCTGCTCTTGAGCGACCTGGGCACTTTCACTCTGAGCACCGACCCGAATCGCTATAACGGCACGTTTGAACTTCGCATTACGTTCACCACGCCGAACGATATAAGCGGCGCACTGGCGAGCACCTATACGGCCAGCGTGTTCGGTTCCGTCATTAATCAGAACGGCCTGGTGCTCATCAATTTCAACAACACGCCGGTCATCTTCACCTTCGACAACCTGGCCGTCAACGGAGCCTTTCAACTCGCCGTCTTCGATCTCTTTCTGGCTCCCGGCGGGACGGGCGTCCTGCGCGGAGAGATCACAAACGCCGGGCAGGAGGTTATCCGGTTCCAGCAAGTACCCGAACCGGCGACCCTTGGCCTGCTCGCTGCCGGCCTGAGCGGCCTGATCGGCATCGCACGGCGGCGCAGAAAACGCAGCCTCTCCTGAGAACTAAGCCCTCTCCTGTGAAGTAGCTTTAGAGACGCGGCGGTCTCCTAACATTTCCCGGCAAGCCACGGATGCGCCGCGGTTGGATGCGCGCAACATCTGCCCTTCTCTAATGTCCCCCGTCGAGGCTGACTCTCCGGGGTGGGTTCAAATAATCCTCCATGGTCGCCGCATACCAGAACCTCACTGAATTATCATAGCTGCCCGAAGCCAGCCATTTCCCGTCGGGCGCAAAGACCAGGCTGGTCACAGACTTCGTATGACCCTTGAGCGTGAGCAGCTCTTTATACGACGTGACAGACCACAGCTTGACGGTCGCATCCTCGCCGCCCGTGGCGAGCGTCTTGCCGTCGGGTGAGAACGCGACCACGTTGACCGCGCCCGCGTGACTCTCCAATGTCACAAGTTCTCTTCTCGACGCCTGATCGGCAGCCGTCCCGGGCTTAGCGGTCGAAGACAGTAGCTCAGCCATATCCCACAGCCTCACAGTACCATTTATGGCATCAATACGATCCAGCGCACCGACGGCAAACATCCTCGCATCGGGCGACGAAAAGGCCATGCATGTGACGAGGCCGCTCGCCCTGAGCATGATCGGCTCGGCGTCGGAATTTAAGCTCCAGATAGCGATGCCGCCGCGACTGCCGCCGCCCGCAAGCATTTCTCCGTCCGGTGAAAAAGTCAGGACACGAAGCTGTAGCTCCGGGTGAAGCTGCTTCACTTGAACGCCGGAGGCAACATCCCACACCCTGACCGTCTTATCGGCGCTGACGGTGGCGAGCCGCCGTCCGTCCGGCGAAAAGGTCATCGTACTGACCATGGCCGTGCCCGCGTCGAGCCGCAACGGCTCCGCGTTCGATGGGCCCACCCTCCACAGCTCGACGTTATTATTCTTGTCCGCGATGGCAACCGTCCCGGCCTCCGGCGAGAGAGCCATGGATTTGATAGCGCCCCCGGGTCTGCTCCACGTCGTACACTTATGAATGGTGTCCGTCCCGCATAGCCTGACGGTTGAGTCAACGCTGCCGATGGCAAGTGTTTTCCCGTCCGCCGAGAGAGCCATCGTCGAGATCGCGCTTGTCCCCGGGAGCGGCAGCAGTTTATAGATTTGCGGGCCCGTATCCCAAAACCTCACCGACTCGTCTTTACTACCGGAAGCAAGCACATTGCCATCCGACGAAAAATCCAGAGAATTGACGGCTCTCGTGTGGCTTTTGAAGATCGTCAAATCCTGGTAGGAATCGCTCGGCGGCGCTTTGGCCCACAACTGAATAGTGCCGTCGCCTCTACCGGCGGCGACAATTCTGCCGTCAGGCGTAAACGATAGCGAGCTGACAGCGCTCCTCTGCTGCTCTGTCGTTGTTAGCTGCTGGTTCAGCGATGTGGGCGTCGAGGCCGCAGTGTTCCATAATCTCACGCTCCCATCCAGATAACCGACGGCCAGCACTTTTCCGTCGTGCGAGAATGCCGTCACCTGTGCGGGACTGCGCTCGTCGGAAAGTATGGACAACTGCTCGTAGCTGTCCGCGCGGACGTTCCAGCTTCTCACGGAGCCATCGGAACTGGCGGTGACGAGACGCGTGCCGTCAGGCGAAAAGTCTACGGAATTGATAAAGCTCGTGGGCCCTTCGAGGGCTGCGCGCAATTCGTGGGTCTCAGCGTCCCACACCAAAACCCTGTGCGTTATGCTTCTGGAATTTTTTACGGCGGCGCTGATGCCGATAGCGAGACTCCGGCCATCAGGCGAGTAAGCAATGTTACTGAGAGCAACGACCGTCGCGCCGCTCAGATACTCCGGCACTTTCAGGGTGACGCCCGGATTCCCGTTTGAAGCCGTGGAAAACAGCTTGACCCTCCCGCTTCCGCCCGCCAGGGCAAGGGTCTTACCGTCCGGGGAAAAGGCTACGGTTTTGACTCCGACACGCTCGACAACCTCCTCCCGGGTTAAGAGCAGTGCCCTGCCCCTCTCCCTGTCCCACAGCCTGACAGAGCCGTTGTCGATTCCGATTGCGAGCACATTGCCGCCGGGCGAGAAGGCTACTGAATTGACCGCGGCATCGAAGAAAAGCTGTTCGGATTCCCCGTGAAAAAGCTGCCAGAGGTAGTAATACTCGAATCCCGCCAATCCGCTGTTTGAAACTTCCGTCGAGACAGAGTTGACGGCGTTCGGGCGGTTGGTATCCAGCAGGTTCAGCCCTCGCCGGATGCTATTGGCTTCATACGCCTGTTGGGCCAGATTCAGGTCGGCGGCATAGAGTAGATGGCGATTCTTTTCCAACTCGGTCGCGGCCCGCCTGCCTTCCGCCTCGGCTATGCCGCGTTGTTCGCTGGCGATGCGCGCCTGAACCTCCGCCCTGGATTTCGCGTGCTGGGCTTCGACCTTCTCGGCTTCGGCAATCTTTTTCTGTTTCTCCGCGTTCTCTTTCTCGGCGGTGGCGAGCTTCGACTGTTCCTCGGCTCGGACGGCCTCAGTCTTGGCGATATCCTTCTGCTCAACAGCCTCCCGGCGCGCGCTGTCAACCAGCTTCAAGGCGTTGAGCGCGATATTTTTCTGCTCCTCGGCGGTCGTGAGCGCATTCACCGCAAATTTTCTTTGGACCAGGGCGTAGGTTAGAACCGCGAGCGAGAAGAGGAAGGCGACGGCGAAAACAATCGCCGTCAGGCGCGCACGTCTCAGCTCTTTCTTACGCCTGCGCTCGGCTTCCAACAGCTCTGCATCGCGGCGCGCAACGCTCGCGTCCAGAAACTTCATGGCGGCCTCGAACCCTTTATGATAACGGTTGGCCCAGACCTGATTGGGACGGGTTTGTTCGCGCCAGTTGAGCGCGATCTGCAAGTCGGGGTCGCGCCAGAGGCCCGCCTGACCCCTCTCGTAAAGCTCTGCGGTCTCGGCCAGCCTCCTGTAAATCTGGGCCGAGAGGGCCTCTTCGTTGACCCATTCTTTCAACCGCTGCCAGTTGCGAATCAAGCTCTCGTGAGAGATGTCTATCAGCGAATCATCTTCGAGCGGCACGGGCGCGGGAGGCATGAGGAATGTGCGGCCCTCGCGCCGGAAGAGCTCAATGATGGCCATGACCTCTGCGGGTTCGGACTCGGAGAGCGCGCAGAGGTCGCGCAGGACGACGGGACGGCGAATCTCTCTATTATCCGCGCCCTTCTCGGTCAGTCCCTTGAAAATCCTTTCGGCGACGAGGCGGCTGCGCTCATCCCGTAGCTCGTTGTATGCCTCGTCGGCGTGTCTTGAAAGCGCCTCCGCCATCCCGCCTATCGCTTCATAGTCAGGGAGGTCAATGGGTCTGCCGCTCTGCTCGCCATCCTTCTTCCAGTGTTCCCAGGCGCGCATCAGGGCGTGTTGGAGGATGGGCAACTGGTCCGGCTCGTCGCCCATATCATTCAAGAGACGATTGACGAGCCGCGCGGCGATGGCCCCGCCGCCGACGGCGATGGGCCCAGTGATGGCCTCGCTGCGCTGATCGCGCGTGAGGCGCGGAATCAGGTACTGTCCTTCGTTGACGGCCTCCGGCAGACCCCAGAACAAGGAACAGTCTCCGAGGAAGTCCGAGCGCATGGTCAAGACGACGTAGATCGCAAACTCTCTCTGGCGTGCCGCTTCGAGCAGGAGCTTGACGAAGCCAGCCGCCTCGTAATTGTATCTCTCATCCCGGCTCGCGCGTGCGAAGCGAAACAGCTCCTCGAACTGGTCAACGACGACCAGCAAATTTTCATGAGCGGGCATACGGTTCTGCCGCACGACTTCGACTAGGCCGAGGCTGCCGCGCCGCAAAGTGGCCTCTATGATATTGGCCTGTAGCTGAGCGTTCTCTACTGTCTCCGAGCCGAAGACCTCTGTTGAGGCGAGCGCCCGGCTCAGGTTGCCGAGCGGGTCATTGCTCGGGCGCATGATGCCGACGCGCCATTTAGACCCGGCGCTCGGGAGGAATCCCCCGAACAGGTCTGGCAGCAGGCCCGCGCGCACGAGCGAAGACTTGCCGCTGCCGGAAGTTCCGACGACGGCGACGAAGCGCGTGGCCGAGAGCTTGCGAAGCAGTTGTTCGCTCTGCCCGTCACGACCGAAGAAGAGATGGCTCTCGTCGAACTCAAACGGGCGCAGGCCGGGGAAAGGATTTGTCGGCGCTTCGATCTCCCGCATCAAGGTGAAGCTTTCACTTGTCATGACAAAGCTCCTTTCGCCTTCAGAACCTTATCGAAGAAGGGCTGCAAGAGGCCCTGCGAGAACGACTCGTAATTCTTGATGACCAGCGCTTCGCGGTCTCTGACGTGCTCTTTGGGCGGAGTCGGAGGCCCCCCGATGTAGATGGCTTTCCCCAGGAGCGGGCGCGTCCTTCCGTAGCCCGCGATCTTCTGCAACTCTCGCTGCTTCATGCGCAGCCAGATATCGTTGGCCCTTCCGTAATAGACCAGCACCGCGTCGCAATCCATGAGGCTCTCTTTGTGATACTCCTTGATCTGCGCTTCGTCGCCCTCAAAGGCCGGCAAGAGCACGTCCATCCCACGATCATAAAGACAGCCTTCGATGGAGGCGATGTCGGCCATGTCCTCTTTGTCACAGATGAGGTAGACGGAAGCAGCGCCGCCAGCGTTGCTGCTGGGCGTATGGACTGGCGTTTGCGGTGGACGCAGGCGCTCTTCGATCAATTGCTTGAGGTCTTCGAGCGGCGTTTGCAGAACCTCCGTACCCTTATGGCCGTTGAGGCCGAACTGGAAATGGTTGATGAAACTCTTCTGAGCCTCGTGGCGGACTTCGAGCCCCGCAGGAATCCAGACGATGCGGCGCAGGCGACCGTCACACTCCTCTGCCAGCTCGCTTTGGATATGGGCCAGCGACTTGTCGGCCTCCTCAGGGATAATCCCGTAGGATGCGCCGAGCAGATGAATGGAGAGCTCGCTGCGCTTGAGGTATTCGCTGACGGTCTCTTTCAGCGTCGGCCCGAAGAGCGGCAGCTCCTTGTCCGGTAGAACGACGTGGCCGTGCTGCTGCAATTCGCGCTTAATCAAGTCTCTCTCCTTGCTGAGGTCTGAGGTCGTCTCTGCGAGGTAGATGACTTTGCCGGTGGCGGGAGCCGCGCTGTCACTGCTGCTGCCGCTGCTGTCGGCCACACCCGCGACCGATGGTGCGCCCTCGCCCTTCATGATCTCGATCAACTGCTTGATGTCATAAGCCAGGTCGTCTAAGCGCTCCCAGTATCTCAGGTCGCGCGTGGCCGTCACGTCCGGGATGAACTCTTTGGCTCTATCGCGTTCGGGGTCGTACTCGTAGAATTCATAACCCAGCAGGTTCTGCAATTGAGGAGGGTGCTCGTCGAGCGGGATGTAGGTTTTGACGACCTTGAAGATGCGTGATTTATCGCCCACGCTCAAGCCGCCGTGCTCGGCTGCACGTTGACAGAATTCGCTCAGCTCTTTCAGACACCATTCCGACCTGACGTAGCGCGGCGAGAGGATGGAGACGAGAATCGCCACCTTCGCCAGCTTCGTCACCAGCGTCTCGGAAAAGATATCGTTGCCTTGCAGTTTGCGGTCGCGCCAGACAGAGACCGCCTCGCCCGTCAGTTGTTCGAGGCGGATTTGCAGCCTTTCGTGTAGCGTCTCGATCCAACCCTCCATGCCCTCTGCGAGGGGCTCGTTGTCAATGTGGGCGTAGCTGATGAAGATGTCTTCATCGAAGTTTGGAACCTGAGACATTTTCCGTACCTCCACACGCGAGACGCGAGGATGGCCAAAAGGGAATGGGAACTCTCTCACGCAGGATCAGAGGGCTGTTAGCTCTTGAGGAACCGCCCCCCGCGTAAGAATCAAATATTCACAGTGCGACTCGGGGTTTTACTGCCGCCTTCCGAAAGCGTTCACGCGACCGCAGCCAAGACTCCTCGCTGCCGTTTTTGTAAGCGGGGTCACGCGTATGCTGCTAGAGCATCCTGGCTAGGAGCGGGCGCGAGTGGCCGCCCGAGAAGAAGAGACGCAGCCGCGCTCGATGCCCTCAAACGTGAGTTCCCCAATGGGCAGGGAGAAGACCGTTCGGCGTACAGGAAAACTATTCTTGTCTCATGCGAATGTCAATAAAAATCGGGGCGCGCGGGCCTGTGCGCGTCCCCCTCGGCCCGACACGACGGACGGATACGAGCGCTGAGAAGCTCTGAATCCAGCCCTCTTTTAAGACGGAAGAAATATTTTTTCGACGGATGATCAAATCTCCCGCTCGATTCCGCGTTAGTAGATGAGGGCAATAGTTCGGGGAAGATCGGGGCCGGGGAATCTGAGGACGGAGGTGGGTTGTCATGAACAGGAGCATTAAAATCATCAAGAGCGCCCAGCGTGCCGTTGAAAGCAGGGTGGCGGAAGTCAAGGCTCAGCCGCAGAGAGAGCCGTCGAGCCATCCCAACAGAGAGATGGCGAGCCGTGTCGGCGCGTGGGTGAAGGAATTCAAGCAGCGACGCGTCGCAGACCCGAGGCGGGCTTTCGCCAGCCTCTTTGCCGAGCCGACGCCCGTTCTCAATCAACCATCCTAAAATTTCGGGGCTCGTGCGATAAGGAGTTAGCAGTATGAAGAAGTTTTTCGGTTCCCTGGCAGTTATCACGCTCTCGTTAGCAGCCGTCCCGGCCCGGCCAGTGAGCGCAGAAGGTCATAACGACCTGAGCCGTGGCGTGGAAAAGAGGGTTTCAAAACGGGGCGCGACGGCGGGGCGGCGTGATTCCCGCGTGCTCAGGCTTGGCCCTTCGGAGACGTATCTCAAGAATGGGCTCAGCCTGGATGAAGTGATCAGGCTGTTGGGCAAGCCCACTTCCATCTCGGAGCGGCGTGAGGGCAGCTTGCGTCTGACCACCTGCATCTTCCCGCGCAGCGCGGGCCGCATCATCAGAGCCGAGTTTGAAAACGGCGTGCTCGTCCGGTCAAGCACAGAGGCCGTGGAAGACTAGAACACAGGACGAAGAGTGAAGCATATTAATTTCGCATCTCCGAAGGAGAGATTCGATGTCAACGCAAGCGCAACAACAACCTGTCAATGAAATGCCGCCGCAGATGGTGATGTTACAGATGATGTCCGGCTACTGGGTTTCCCAGTCGCTCTACGTGGCCGCGAGACTCGGGCTGGCAGACCTCTTGAAGGATGGGCCCAGAACGAGCGAGGAGTTGGCCCGGGCGACGGGCACACACGCGCCAACGCTCTATCGCTTACTTCGCGCGCTCGCCGGCCTGGGCCTCTTCTTAGAGGACGAGCAGGGTCGCTTTACGCTCACGCCTCTCTCGAACACTTTGCAGACGGGCCCGGGCTCTGTGCGCGCTATGATTCTGCACCTGGGCGAGCAGCCGTCATGGCTCGCCTGGGGCGATCTGCTGCGCAGCGTGCAGACGGGCGAGACTGCCTTCCCGCGCGTCAACGGGATGGAGGTCTTTCCCTTTTATGCAGCGCATCCCGAATCGCAGGAGCCTTTCAACCACGCGATGACGGAGGCTTCCGAAGTGATGAGCGCAGCCGTCACGCAGGCTTATGATTTCTCGCAGTTCGGCAAAGTCGTCGATGTCGGGGCGGGCCACGCAGGATTGATTACCGCCATCCTCAAGAGCAGCCCGAAGGTCAAAGGCATTGCTTATGATCTTCCGGCTGTCGTCGAAGGCGCAGGGGAGCGTATAGAGGCTGAAGGTCTGGCGGGCCGTTGTGAAGCCGTCGGCGGAGACTTCTTTCATTCAGTCCCCGCAGGCGGCGATGCTTACACGCTGAAGATGATCATCCACGATTGGGATGAGGCCCGCGCCTTGAGCATTCTGAGGAACATTCACGGGGCCATGAAGGATGACGGCAAACTCCTGATCGTCGAGACGGTCATCCCGGAAGGCAATGAGCCTTCTTTCAGCAAGCTTGGCGATCTTCACATGCTGGTCATGACCGGGGGCCAGGAGCGCACCGCAGCGCAGTATCAAAAGCTGCTCGACGCGGCGGGCTTCAGTCTGACGAGAATCATTCCGACGCAGTCTATAGTCAGTATAGTCGAGGGAATAAAGAAAGCCTGATGCGTCTCGGAAAACGGATGAGATAAATCACACGGTGGGCCAGGCGGGGGGCGGGGCCAGAGAGGAAGCGGCGCGTAGCAAAGACGCGCCGCTTCCTCTTTTGCCCAGCGCCGCTTCCTCGCTTAACCGTCCAGACCTTCCAGCCCATGACGGCTATAAAAACCTTGACGGCCAAACCGGCCCGAGCATAAAGTCCCTCCTGCTCTTCACCATCGGTTCTATTCTTCGCGCGCCCGCTGACGAGAGCCCTGACCCGCTATGCGCTGAAGTTCGTTCTGACTTGTAGCGACCAACTTTCTCCTGATGGCGGTTTGCAAATGAGTACGAGCACTGAGCACAGCATACAGGCCGGTACCGCCTCGTGTCTCGGGCGGGTGCTCGGGAGCACAGCACCCGCCCGAGACACGAGGCGCTACTGACAGCAGTCGCATCCTTTTGCAAACCGCTATCATTGTGTTGAAGGGATAATTCGATATAAGCCGGTTAATGACGAGGCCCGAAAAAAGCAGGAGCTAAAAAGCTCGGAGGCTAAGCATGGCTACCAACGCTATCAAAAAGCAAGCAATCCTTTTCCGCAACCAGAACCAGGCCGTTGCGGTCTTCCCGTCTGCACAGGACAAGGCTGAAGAGATCGTCGCGGCGCTCGAAATCAAACCTTATCAAGCGGTCATACTGATTCTGGGCGGCGCTTCCTCCATTGACGAGAGCCTCATACCACGCCTCACACAGTTGTTCGGTCGTGGCATTGCACGCGCCGCCGCCGAAGCCAACGCCGTCATCATTGACGGCGGAACAGATGCCGGGGTCATGGCATTGATGGGCCAGGGGGTCGCCGGTCGCGGCTACAAGTCCACGCTGATCGGCGTCGCGCCCGCCGCGCAGGTCACATATGCGGGCGTGAATGGGACGGGCGCTGCGCTTGAACCGAATCATTCTCACTTCGTTCTCATGAGTGGAGACGGCTGGGGCAGCGAGGCGGCGACGACATATAGCCTGGCAGGCGTGCTGAGCGGTGGCGGTGCGCCAGCCGCGCAGGGGAACGCTGCGAGCACGACGACGACGGCGCGAGCTTCGGAAAAGGGGGCGAGTAAATTTCCCTGCCTGGCCATACTGGCCGGTGGCGGGCCCATCGCCAGAGATGAAGCGCTGCGCGCCGTCAGGCGCAATCTTCCACTGATCGTCGTCGAAGGCAGCGGCGGGCTGGCCGATGAGATTGCCGCCGCATGGAAACAGAAAGAGACTTTGCCGGACGACCCCTTGATGGCGGAGATCATCGCCGACGGCGATATTCACATTCACCTCTTGAGCAGTCCCGTCGAGAGCATGGAGCGGCTCATCATACGCGAGCTTGGCGTGGACAACGTGCTCATGCATGCGTGGGAATTTTTCGCCGACTATGACATGAACGCCAACTTCCAGCAGCGTAGATTCAACCGGCTGCAACTCTCAATCCTGATCGTCGGCCTGATAGGCACGGCGCTGGCCATTATCCAACAGGTCTATGCCCCGAAGGCTGCCAACGGCAGTCTACAGTCATCCTTGACGCGAGATGCGAATGGCAATTTAGTGCTCGACGGCATGGTCGCCTGGTGGGTCGTTCATCAGTTGTTGATCATCACACCCATCCTGCTGACGGTGCTGATTACGGCGGCCAACCGTTTCAAGCAGGGCACGAAATGGCTGCTCCTGCGCGCCGGGGCCGAGTCCATCAAGCGCGAGATTTACCGTTATCGCACGCGCGCCATGTACTACAAGGAGAACTCCGAACATCATCTCTCGGAAAGGGTGGAGGACATCACGCGGCGGACGATGCGAACGGAGGTCAACTTATCGGCGCTCATTCCTTATAACAAGGACAAAGGCTTCCCGCCCTACATGTACGCGGCGCAGGGCGGAGATGATGGGTTCAGCTACCTGACGCCGGATCGCTATGTCGAAGTCAGGCTCGGCGACCAGCTCAACTACTTTAAGAAGAAGGCGGTGCAACTCGACAAGCAGATGAAAGCGCTCTACTGGCTGACCTTCATCATCGGCGGCGTCGGCACGTACCTGGCGGCGGTCAACCAGCAGGTCTGGATTGCGCTGACGACGGCAATCGTCGCCGCCATCGGCACGTACCTGGGCTTCAGGCAAACCGAGAGCACGCTGACGAAGTATAATCAGGCGGCGACAGACCTCGCCAACGTCAAGGCCTGGTGGAACGCTTTATCTGCCGAGGAGCAATCGCAACAGCAGAACATAGATTCCCTTGTCGAACACACGGAGCAGGTGCTTCAGTCAGAGCTGGATGGATGGGTGCAGCAGATGCAGAACGCCCTGGCCGAATTACGCAAAACACAAGAGCCGTCTACGGAGAGAAACGAAGGGCGCGACCCGAACGCCAGGGCAGCTTCCAAAGATCAGACTAAAGAAGCCAAGGAACAGCCCGTGGCGGGCGGCCCGCAGCCAGGCGTCAAGCCCAACGGCGATGCCGCCCGGACGGCGAAAACCGGCCCTGACCCGCAGAAGATCGTTGAGGGCGGCAAGCAGTCACCTCCTCATCTCAATCCAGATCAACAGCCGAGCGCCGTGGGTGTTGCTACCGGCATGGAGAAGGAAGAGGAGGAGGCGGCGGGCGTTGATGTGGGCACGGAGGCGTCAACGCCGATCAAGGGGAACGGCGATAATAAATCTTGAGACTACTTTAAAGAACCGGCCACTCAAGCAACCTCTTCATTCAAAGGGCGCATCCATCTGGGCAACATAGAGGCTCTCCCGCTTGCAAAAGCAGACGTATCTTGCTAAATCTCGGATGCGCCCGTTCGTTTATCCGAGTCCTTGAAACTGCCTACGCTTTCGGAGGAGAACATGAAGAAGAGTTACAAAGCCCCTTTGCTCGCCCTCTCGCTCGTGCTGTGCCTGACACTCCCGGCTTTGGCCGACACCATTCGGCTGAAAGACGGCAGCACCATTCGCGGGCAGGTCATCGGCTTCAAAGATCAACAGTTCACCGTGCTCGTCGGCACGGGCACGCGCGGTCGCCGCAGCCGCGTCACGCTCTATATGGAGGACGTAGAGTCCATAGAGTTTGATTCCTTCACAGCCTCAACGACAGCCGGTGCTGATACTTCGAGCGAAGAGACGAGCGCCGGGCCCGCCCCGCAGGCCCCTCGAACCGATTCATCAACGCAGCCGAGCACACAGCCAAGCACGGCGCGCACCTATCCTCCGACGACCACGACGACGACAAGGCCGCCCGCCCCCTCCTCTTCACCGACCTTCTTTCAGATCAACACCCGTGTTCGCGGCGATAACACGACCAACGGTTGGACGAATAGCGGCCTGGTGGTGCGGCGCGGGCAGCGCCTGCGCATCTCTGCCACGGGCAGAATCCTGCTCGGCGGCGGGCGCGTCTCGACGCCCTCAGGCCTGACGGCTGTTCCTGACAACGAGAAGCTGATGCGCAACGAGCCCACCGGAGCGCTTATCGCCGTCATCGGCGACGATAACGACGATTTCATCCTCGTCGGTCGCAGCCATGAGTTTACGGCGCAGCGCGACGGCGTGCTCTTCCTCGGAGTCAACGAGGGGAATTTGACCGACAATACAGGCTCCTACGACGCCGTCATAGAGGCCGAAGCCATCAGCAACGCTCAGCGTTAAGCGAGGCGAAAGTCAGGAAAGAATTAACAGGGATAGACAGGATGAAAACTCAAAGCAGGAGAAAAGACAAAAGCGTTACTGCATGAACCGTTTATTGCTTCTTCTTTATCCTGACACTCTCTGTCCATCCCTGTTAATCCTCTTGCCCGTTTAAGGTTTGGCCGGAAGCTTGATTTCCATTCACGCGGCAAACGCCTCTCCCGTTCGGTGCATCAATAAAATATCGGTTTTCAGGCGCGTCGGAAGCCATACGGTGAGGGTTTTCCCGACCGTAGGAGATGAGCGGCCTTGACCGTGCCCGCTGGCTGCGCCTATATTTCAGCCTAGCAATGTCTGGAATTCCCCCTTGCCTCTTGAGCTTTAAAGGATCATTCCTATGAGACGTTTTATCTCCCTTCGCCGCCTCTACGTACTGGCGCTCGCACTGGCGCTCGCGCTCGGGACTGCGGGCAACTTCGCCTCTTTGGCCCAATCCAGGCGGCAGCCGCCCGTCAGCACCCAGAAGAAGAATAAACGGCCCGGCGAGGGGACACAGACCACTCAGGGCGGCACTCAGCAACAACAGGAGGAAGTGCCCTCAGACATCATCAACAAGCCGCAGGAGGCCGAGACGATCAGGGTCTCCACTGCTGTCGTCAACGTCGATGCCGTCGTCTATGACAAAAAGAGCAAGCAGATCATCACCAACTTGAAGAAAGCTAATTTCGCAATCTTCGTCGACGGCGTTCAGCGGGAGATCACGAACTTCTCGACACCTGAAGCGCCGATCACGGTGGCGATGGTGCTCGAATACAGCAAGCTGACGGACGCGCTCAGCGGCGACTATTATGAGGCGGGACGCCTTGAGGTCATTCGCCCGATGGCGATGTTTCTCACGCAGTTCGTCAAGCCGCCCGATGATTACGTCTCCGTCATCGCCTACGATATTCGCCCCACGCCGCTCACGGATTTCACGAACAATCCGGCGCGCATCAATCAGGTCATCAATCTTCTCTTGCGCAACAATCCGGCCTTCAGGGAGACCAATCTCTTCGATGCCCTGAAGTTTACGCTCGTGGGCGGGCGCGGCGACTCCGTGGTGCTCGATAACTCCGAGACGCGCACGGCAGAATACGACGGGCTGGCGAGTTTGCAGGGACGCCGTAGAGCCCTCATCCTGGTCGCTTCCGGCCTCGATACCTTCAGCAAGATCAACTACGATCAGGCGCGCAAGATCGCGCAGAATGCCGGTGTGCCCATCTACATCATCGGCACGGGGAATCTCTTCTTCAAGAAATACGGTGATGACCTGGGCTCTACGGACGGCACGCTCGGCAGCATACAGCCCGGCAGAATGAGCTTCCTACAGGCGCAGAACGCGCTGCGCACCTTTGCCAAGGAGACGGGCGGCATGTACTTCCCCGTCACCTTCTCGGGCGAACTGCCCAGCGTGCTCACAACCATCAACGCCGTCCTGCGCAGCCAGTACAGCCTGGGCTTCAGCCCAGGCGAAGAGCGCGACGGCAAGCAACACAAAATCCTCGTCAAGGTAGACGTTAACGGCGACGGTCAATACGACGATAAGGAATACGTCGTCCAGAGCCGCCAGTTCTACAACGCACCTAAAGACAGTAGTAAGTGACAAGTGACGAGTGATGAGTTAAAGCATTGCTTCCGCTCGTCACTCGTCACTTGCCACTCCTCACTGCCTTTAAATCCCGTACAGTCGAAGGCGAAACTCGTCGTTGAAGGCGTGAATTTCGGCGCGGCGGCCTGAGAAGGTGCGCGCGGCGCGCAGGAGTGCGGGCAGCCCGCCGCCGGGAAGCCTGAGGCCGTAGGCCGGGTTGTTGAAGAGGGCTGCGATCTGCGGATTGAGTCTTTGCGGAACACCGTAGCGAATGGCCCTGAGCGCGGCGGGCGCAAACCCCGCCGTGCGGCGCGCATTCGTGATCTCTATCGAGCGATCAAAGATATGTATGCGCGTCGCCACGTCGCGCAGCGCCAGGTCACGATGAACGAGCGCGTTGGCGACACCCTCGCCCACTGCGCCGCGGCTGTAATTAGAGCGCGCCACGACGGGCGGCTCCGGCTCCTCTTCCCTTGAGCTGCCTGCCGCAGCAGACCGTCGCGGGCGCTCGTCCCAGAGATCACAATAACGACTGATGAAGCGCATCGCCGCTTCGTAGAGCGTGTGCAGGTTGCCTACGAGTTGGACGCGCTCGACTATGTCTGGCGCTTGAGAGGTGTCCCCGGCGAATCTCGTGACGACGACCTGCGCGCGCGGCAGCAGGGCTGCGACGCTTTCATCCTGGCCGAAGAGGAGCAGCCCCGCCACCGTCGGAATGACATCGCCCATATTGCCCGCCGCCAGCAGCAGGTCGCGCTTGAGCACATCGCCGGTCGGGTAGCCGACCGCCGCCGCTTCGCCCTCGAAGGCATCGCCCTCGAACTCCCGCACGAAGCTCCACAGGTGCGCCTCGTCTATGTCCGGCATCCCAGCGCCCAGCACAGGGATGTTTTCATAGCCGAAGGGCCGCGCCTCGTCCATCATCGCCGACAGCTCTTCGCGCGAAGCCTCGCGCTTCTCCGAGCCGATGCGCATGTAGAAGCGACCGTCGCGCGTGCGATAGGGCCTGCGCTTGCCCTCCACGTCGAGCGCGACGATGCGACGGCCATTGTCGAAGGCGATGCGATCAATGTAGGGGACGAGCGGGGGCTGAATCTCCTCGCGGCAGATGCGGACAAGCTCTTCCTGAACATCGTCCGGGTCGTCCACGCCCTCGACTCTCAACTGGTCGTTGACGCCGAAGACGATCACACCGCCGCCCGTGTTGGCCAGCGCAACGATCTCCTGCGCGATCTTTTCCGGGTTCGAGAGCTTGACCTTCAGTTCAAGGAAAGTATCCTCGCCGCCGCGCACGAGTCGCATTAACTCCGTGCGCGAAGTCTGAAGAGCCGGGACGGTGGACATGTACTCCTGGAAGGAGCGTTCCGTTGAGGGTTCGTGGCGCTGGTTGCTGCGGTATTTTCTGCGAGCCATTTGTGTCTGGACGGGGCTTGCACCCTCCCGCCCGGATGCGACTCTCCGCGCTCGTCTCTTGCGGGCGAGATGAGCGCCGCGTCACATCACTGGAATAAGAGCAAGGATGAAGGATGAAAGGAATGCTTTGCTATCTTGAAAGCTTTACTTCATCCTTGCCGTTCAATCTTCCGCCTGTCCGCTGACGGCTTCGAGTATCTCGATTTCGCGTCGCGCAAGGCTACGGCTCTGTCTCTCGATCAGTAGAGGATAGAGCACCAGGGCCGCCGACGCCAACGCCGACAGTGTAGCATATTTCAAGATCAAACTCTGCGCGAGATAGCCCACGAGCGAGGCGATCAGGGGCGGGACGGCGAGCAAGCCCGCGAGCGGCAAAAGCAGCAGTCCTGTCACGCCCGAGACGTTCATACGCTTGCCGAACTGCAAACGCTTTGGAAAGTGTATCGAGAGCACATTGCCGACGAGCGCGTGCACGACGGCGAATATGGGAAAGCAGAGCGCCATGAAGATGACAGCTTCAAGCGAGACATCACGAAAAGCCAGCTCGTTAATGACGACGAGCGAGCAGGAGAAGATAAAGGCGAGCAGCGCCACGACCAGATTCTTGCCGATCAGTATCACACGGCGCTTGACGGGCGCGAGTATGAGAGAGCGCATCCCTCCTTCTTCGTAGGCGAAGAGATTGCAGGCCACAGAACCCAGAATCATAAAGACGTAGAGCATCCAGGCCGCCGGTATCAATCCCTCGCCGTAAGGCGCAAAGCCGCCCGTGAAGGGATTGCTGCCCGAGATCACTGCGCCGCTGCCGCGCCGCCCCTGGCCGCTGCCCGGCGCAATCCTGAAGGCGAGCAGCAGCAATGGCATTAAGGCCAGCACGCGCAACTGCGCATTGCGCAGAGCGTAGCGCAGCTCTTTCTCCAACATGGCCGAAAGCGGCGCGGACGTAAAGGGCAGATACCAGCCAGCCCCCCGCTCTGCTCTGTCTGCGGCCTTCGCTTGGGCCGTGCCCCTCTTACCCGTACGTCCTCTTGCGCCGCCCGCGCCGAGGGCCGCGCGACGGGCGACGCGATACGCGGCAAAGGTAAGCAGCAACGTGTAGGCCAGAAGCGTCAAGAGCGCGAGCGCGTAGTCCGCTTCACCTCCACTTCGCAAGCCTGCCGTCAGGGCGACGGCAGCCGCACCCGGCGGCGTCCAGCGCATCCCTCGAAAAGCCTCTCCGTGGCGCGAGATGATACTGATGAGTTGGCCCATAAAAGCGCCCGCCAGTCCGATGCCCGCGCCCATCAGCGCCAGCAGCGTCTCGCCACGCGTTCGCCTGCTTCTGAGCAAAGCTCCGACCGTGGCTGCGATCCATTTGGCGAGCGCGACGCCGAACATAATGGCGCACACCGCCAGGAGGAGCCCCGCCGCGACACTATCGTTTCTCAGGCCAGCGCCGACTCCCATCGCCAGCAGAGCCGGAACGGCGAAGATCGAGCCGAGGCTCGTCAGCTCGCTCAAAAGGTCAATGGCGAAGAGCCTGGGGAGCGAGATGGGATAGAGAAGCAGGCGGCCCGGGTCGAACTGGCTGACGCCACCTATGGTCAGGGGCAGCGTGCCCCAGAGCAGGTAAAAGGTCGCAAGGAGCGTGAACATTAAAAAAATGTTCGTCCGCCCCGTGCCCGTCGCCTCGCCCGAGAGGTCTATCTCGACGGGCGAGGCCAGGCCGTAGGCAGCAAACCCGAGCGCGACGGCGATCAACAGGGCCAAAGCAATCGCCGCGACGGTTCCGAGCAGGGACGCCGCGCTCGTCACGAGAGCCTTGCGCGACCGCGTGGAATTGCGAAAGAGCCTCCACTTTAACCAGATGAGCGCGAGCGCCTGAGCCATAGAAGTCAGCAAGTAAGAAGGTCGGAAGAGAGCCCGATGATTGTACAATAGGAGATGGACGGGCGCGTTTGAAAAGCACGGGCGGAAGGATGCAAGCGATTTGATCTACGTCGGACTCGGCTCGAACCTCGGCGACCGCGCGGGCAATCTACTGCTCGCCGTGCGCGGCATGATGGCTGCCGGTCTGAGAGTCAGGCGGTTGTCCTCTATTTATGAGACAGACCCGGTCGATGTCACAGACCAACCAGCCTTTCTCAACATGGTCGCCGAGCTTGAAGTCAATGCTCCGACTTCGCCCGAACAGCTGCTCGCTCGTCTGCTGCGCATAGAGTACGCGCTCGGGCGGCGCAGAGAGAGCCTGCGGCGCGGCCCACGCACGATTGACCTGGATTTGCTGCTCTACGACACAGAACAACGCGCAACGGAGTTTCTGGCCCTGCCGCACCCCAGGCTACACCAGCGCCGCTTCGTGCTCTCCCCCCTCGCCGAGCTGAACCCGCAACTCCTGCATCCGTCCCTCCATCTCACGATCAGCCAGCTACTCGCACAAACTCCCCTCACACCCAAAGTCACACTATGGAAAGCAGGGATGAAAGAAAGCGATTAACAGGGATGGAGAGGATGAAAGCTAAAAGCAGGATGAAAGACAAAAGCATTGCTTGATGAATTGTTCTCTTTGCTTTTCTTATCCTGACCCTCTCTGTCCATCCCTGTTTGATTCCGCCTTCCGCCTTCCGCCTTCATCCTTGCTTTCAGTTGCGGCTGTGTGGGGCGCTCGCCTATAATCTGGGACGAGCGTATTCCTCGTATGAGTTGACGTAAGCGATGAAGCGGTGGCCGGGCTTTGGAAGGTGGTCGCCGCGTCTCGGCGTGGAGAAAGAAGTTCAAGGCATGGCTTATCTCAAACCGCAGCGTCCCGAAAAGGTCACGGCTCCCTCCCTGCGCGCGAGCAAGGAGAGGGGCGAACGCCTCGTCTGTTTGACGGCTTACGATTACCCGACGGCGCGCATCGTTGACGAAGCGGGCACGGACATCATTTTAGTCGGCGACAGCGTGGGCAACGTCGTGCTCGGCTACGGCAATACCGTGCCGGTCTCTCTCGAAGAAATCTTGCGTCACACGCGGGCCGTGCGTCGTGGAGTGCAGCGCGCGCTGCTTGTCTCAGACATGCCCTACGGCTCTTATCATACGGGCGCGGACGACGCCGTGCGCAACGCCCTGCGTCTAATTAAGGAGGGCGGCGCAGAGGCCGTCAAGCTCGAAGGCGGGCGCTCACGCGCGGCCCTCGTCAAGCGGCTCGTTGACGAGGAGATTCCCGTGATGGGCCATATCGGCCTCACCCCGCAGTCGGTCAATAAGCTCGGCGGTTTTCGCGTCCAGGGCAAAACGGCTGAGACGGCACGCGCCATCCTCGACGATGCACATGCGCTGGAAGAGGCTGGCGCTTTCAGTATCGTGCTTGAGGTCGTGCCGCGCGAGATCGCCAGGCTCGTCACAGAGAGCGTCCATGTGCCGACCATAGGCATCGGCGCTGGCCCACACTGCGACATACAGGTAGTCGTCCTTCACGACCTGCTCGGCCTCTCCTTCGGCAAGCTGCCGCGCTTTGTACGCCAGTACGCAGACCTGCACGCGACCATGAGCGACGCCATCAGCCGTTTCGCCGAAGATGTGCGCTCAGGCTCCTATCCGTCTGACGCAGAGTCTTATGGTCTACCGGCGGAGGCCGCCGCGGACCTCAACATCAAGATGCCCGACAAGGATGCGGAGGTTGAGCGCTCCTAAAATTCCCTCCCCCCTACTCTTATGGAGATAATCAACCGCCGTCAGCGCATGAGTTCCGTGTCGCGTAAAGTGCGACGCCAACAGGACAAAACTATCGGGCTCGTGCCGACGATGGGTGCGCTGCACGACGGCCATCTGAGCCTCGTGCGCGAGGCTCGTCGGATGTGCGATGTCGTCGTCGTATCGGTCTTCGTCAACCCCGCGCAGTTCGGCCCCGGCGAAGATTTCGAGCGCTACCCGCGCGACCTGACGCATGATGCCGCGCTTTTGACAGACTACAACGTGGATTACATCTTCGCCCCGACGCAGGAGGAGGTCTATCCGAAGAACTTCTCGACCTACGTCGCGGTTGAAGGCTTATCCGATCAGCTTGAGGGCATGTCGCGGCCAGGCCATTTTCGCGGCGTCGCTACGGTCGTCACAGTCCTCTTGAACATCGTGCGCCCGGATTTCGCTTTCTTCGGCCAGAAGGACGCGCAGCAGACCCTCATCGTCCGTCGCCTCGTGCGCGACCTGGCTTTCGACACGGAGATCGTCGTGCTGCCGACTGTACGCGAAGAGACCGGGCTTGCACTCTCTTCGCGCAATGCCTATTTGAATGAGGAGGAGCGACACGCCGCGCCCATCATTCATCGCGCCCTCCTGCGAGCCAAGGAAGCGTACAAGGACGGCGAGCGCCATTCGTCGCGCCTCGCCGGGATCGTGCGCGCCACAATCGAGATGGAGCCGCGCGCACGCATTGATTACATCAGCGTCACGGACGCCGATACTCTTGAGAAGCTCGACAAGCTGGACGACCGCACGGTGCTCATCGCCGCCGCAGTCTATTTCGGCAAGACGCGCCTGATAGATAATATCGTCGTCAATCGCAAGAAGGACGGCGCGGGAACTAAAGCTTGAAGGTTTCAAAGTCTCTAATAAACCAAAGCAGAATCTAACAGGGATGAAGAGAGAGATGGTCAGGATCAGAAGAGAAAGCAGGATAAAAACTGAAGGTAGGATGAAAGACAAAAGCATTGCTCGATGAATGGTTCATCTCTTCTTCTTTATCCTGACCATCTCTCTTCATCCCTGTTAATTTCTTTCTTCACACGAAATTCATTTGATGACGGACAGAACGAAACAGAAATCCCATATCGAATTTACTTTGAACGGGGAGCGGGCCGAGGTGGCCTTTGCGCCGCACAAGACTCTTTTGGAAGTCCTGCGTGAAGACCTCGGGTTGATGGGCACGAAACACGGCTGCGAGCTGGGCGAGTGTGGCACTTGCGCCGTGCTCCTGGACGGTCGAAGCGTTCTCTCCTGTCTCGTGCTCGGGCTCGACGTGGAAGACCGCGCGGTCGAGACTATCGAAGGGATGGCCGAGGGCGGTCAACTTCATCCCCTGCAAGACACCTTCGCAGACCTGGGCGCGGCGCAGTGCGGCTATTGCACGCCCGGCTTCCTGCTCGTCGCCAAAGAACTTTTGAAGAACAATCCGCAGCCCAGCCGCGACGAGATCAAGGAAGCCTTAAGCGGCAATCTCTGTCGCTGCACAGGCTATATTAAGATTTACGAGGCGGTGGAGCTGGCCGCCGCACGCCTGCGCGGCGACTCTGCGGCACAGTTACCAAAAGAGAGCATTTATGGGTACGAATAGAAACGGCGGCGCTCAAGCGAAGGGCAGGGCGAAAGAAGGCAAGCCCTTGAAGGTCGTAGGCAAGCCCTTTCGCAAGGTTGATGCGCGCGGCAAGTGTACGGGCCAGACGAAATTCGCCGACGACATCGTTCTGCCGCGCATGCTCTACGCCAAGCTGCTGCGAAGCCATGAGCCGCACGCGCTCATCAAGAGCATTGACATCTCAAAAGCAGAGGCTTTGCCCGGCGTCCTCGCGGTCATCACGGGCCCGGACCTCCCCATTCCCTACGGCATTCTTCCCGTCAGCCAGGACGAGCACACCCTGGCGATAGACAAAGTTCGCTTCATCGGCGACCCCGTCGCCGCCGTCGCCGCCGTTGACGAAGACACCGCCTTTGAGGCCATGAACCTGATCGAGGTCGAATACGAACGCCTGCAAACCATCACCTCCATCGAAGAGGCATTGATGATTGACGAGCCGCGCATACACGAATACGGCGACGGCGGCAACGTCCATAAAAAGGTGCATCTCGAATTCGGCGACCTCGACCGAGGCTTTAAGGAAGCAGACCTCGTGCGCGAGGACATCTTCTTCTACGAAGGCAACACGCACCTGCCGATGGAGCAGCACGCCTCCGTCGCGCACTTCGACCCGGACGGCAAGCTCACGCTCTGGACTTCGACGCAAACCCCGCACTACGTCCATCGCGCGCTCAGTCGAGTTCTTGAGATGCCCGCCGCGCACATACGCGTCATCGCCACGCCCAACGGCGGCGGCTTCGGCGGCAAGAGCGATCCCTTCAACCACGAGGTCGCCGTCTGTGAGCTATCCCGCAGGACGGGCCGCCCCGTCAAGATTACTCTCACGCGCGAAGAGGTCTTCTACTGCCATCGCGGTCGTCATCCCGTCTTGATGAAGATCAGGACGGGCGTGAAAAATGATGGCGCGATCACGGCCATGGATTTCGAGTCGTACCTCGACGGCGGCGCGTACGGCTCTTACGGAGTGGCTTCGACCTTCTACACGGGCGCGTTGCAAACCGTCACCTACGAAGTTCCGCGCTATCGCTTCAGGGGCGTGCGTACCTTCACCAACAAGCCGCCCTGTGGGCCCAAGCGCGGGCACGGGACTCCGCAGCCGCGCTTCGGTCTTGAGATTCAGTTGGACAAAATCGCCGACGACCTCAAGCTTGACCCAGCCGAGATGCGCTTGAAGCATCTAGTCAAGCCTTACTCCGTGACCGCCAATTATCTACGCATCGGCAGCATGGGCCTCGGGTCGTGTATAGAGAAGGTGGTTGCAGGCTCAGACTGGAAGAACAAGCATCGCAAGCTTCCCTACGGTAAAGGCGTCGGTCTCGCGTGCAGCTCCTACATCTGCGGCGCAGGACTTCCGATCTACTGGAACAACATGCCGCACAGCGGCGTGCAGCTCGGTCTTGATCGCCAGGGCGGGGTGAGAGTGCAATGCGGCTCGACAGACATCGGCCAGGGCTCGGATTCCGTGCTCGCCTATGTCGTCGCCGAAGTCTTAGGCATTGACCCCTTCGACATTCGCGTCGTCACAGCCGACACAGACCTCACGCCGGTTGATTTGGGGAGCTATTCGAGCCGCGTCACGCTCATGACGGGCAACGCCGCGCTTCAGGCCGCCGAACGCGCGCGCGAGCTGCTCTCAATGGCCGTCGCCGAAAAGCTCTCCGTCCCCGTCGAGAATCTCGCCTTCGCCGAGAGGCGCGTCTTCGACGTGGAGAACCCGGAGGCGGGCGTCACCTTCCCGGAAGCGGTCGCGCTCGCCGAATCGAAGTTCGGCACCATCGGGACGGTCGGCTCCTACACGCCGCCGCGCTCGCCCGGACGATTCAAAGGCGCGGGCGTTGGCCCATCGCCCGCTTACAGCTACTCGGCGGCAATCGCCGAAGTTGACGTTGACCCCTCGACCGGCTTCGTCTGTGTCGAGCGTGTCTGGATAGGCCACGACATAGGCCAGTCCATCAATCCCATGCTCGTCATGGGCCAGGTCGAAGGCGGCGTCTACATGGGATTAGGCGAAGCCCTTATGGAAGAGATGACCTATCGCGCCAATCGCAACGTCGTCCACAAATTCCCCTCGCTTCTGGAATACAAGAGCCCGACGACCCTTGAGATGTGCGATGTCATGACCTACCTGATCGAAGACGCAGACCCCAACGGCCCGTTCGGTGCGAAAGAGGTCGGCCAGGGGCCGCTCCTCCCCGTCATGCCCGCTGTCGCCAATGCCGTCTACGACGCCGTCGGCGTACGCATAGACGAAGTGCCGATCACGCCCGAGAAAGTTCTCTCGGCACTGCGCGAGAAGGCGAAAGGCAAAGAGGCACGCTTCGGCCCCAAAGCAGTGCCCGACGTGCAGTGGCCTCAGCCGCTCAAAGTCCTCACGCCCGAAGAGGGCGGCGACGGGCGAGAGATGCCGCGCGTGGCCGTGCATTCTTAGAGCAGAGGGAAAGATTTAAAACGCTATGATGAGACTTCCGAAATTCACTTACCGCGTGCCGCTTGAGATTTCCGACGCGGTGCGGATGATGGGCGAGGCCGGGCCCGGTGGGCAGTTCGTGGCCGGGGGGACAGACCTTTATCCGAATATGAAGAGGCGGCAGCAGACGCCTAAGACGGTCATCTCCGTCACACGACTTAAAGAGTTGAATCAGATTACGGGCGACGGCAAGAGCGGATTGACCATCGGCGCGTCCGTGTCTTTGACAGACATCTGCGAGCATCCCGTTATCAATCGTGATTATCCGATGGTAGCCGAGGCGGCGCGCACCATCTCGACGCCCGTCCTGCGTAACATGGGGACGATTGGCGGAAATCTTCTGCTCGATACTCGCTGTAACTATTACGATCAGAATTACGAGTGGCGCAAGGGGATCAACTTCTGCATGAAGAAGGACGGCGAGGTGTGCTGGGTCGCGCCGGGCAGCTCTAAATGCTGGGCCGTGCAGTCTTCAGACCTTGTGCCTTTGATGGTGGCCATTGGCGCACGCCTCCGGCTCGCGTCAACCCTGGGCGAGCGTATGGTGGAGGCCGCCGGGCTCTACAATAACGACGGCATAGACTATCTGCATAAGAGGCCGGACGAGCTGCTCGCCGCCATTCACCTTCCGCCGACAGAAGGGTGGAGGGCGACTTATAAGAAGCTGCGGCGGCGCGGCGCGTTCGACTTTCCTGTGCTCGGCGTGGCAGCACGACTGGACATGGACGCCGACGGCACGGTGAAGAAGGCGAGGCTCGTCCTCGGCGGCATCGCGCCCGCCCCCGTCGAGGTCAGGGAGGCCGAAGCTGTCCTGATCGGCCACCCGCTGGAGCGTGAGCGGATGGAGGCGGCGGCTGAAGCCTGCTATCTGAAAGCTCGCCCGCTCGACAATACGGATTTCGTCATGAACTGGCGCAAGCAGATGGCCAGACCTTACGTCCTGCGCGCCCTCGAAGAGCTACACAGGCAAGGCGGAAGGATGAAATAAAAGCATTCAAGATGTTGAACCGCGCATTTCCGCCTTCCGCCTTCCGCCTTCCGCCTTCCTCCTCTGCCGCCATCCTTTTAGCTGCCGGACGCTCGCGGCGCATGGGCGCTTTTAAGCCGCTGTTACCTTTCGGCGAGAGCACTGTCGTTGAAGCCTGTATCAATCATCTCCTGGAAGGCGGAGTCGAGAGCATAGTCGTCGTCCTCGGTCATCGCGCCGTCGAGATGCGTGAGCGGCTCTCGCACCTTCCCATCACGTTCGCCCTTAATCACGAGGCAGATAGTGAGATGGGCGCTTCCATCGCGCGGGGCGTGGAACAACTGCCGCCCGAGATGGAGACTATTCTGATTGCGCTCTGCGATCAGCCTGCGATTCCCGCCGAGGTGATACGTCATTTGATCGCCGAGCGTGCTCGTACGCTCGCACGCCTCGTCGTGCCCGAATACCTCGGGCGCGGCGGGCATCCAGTGCTGATTGACCACAGTTTCCGAGAGCAGTTGCTTCGGTTGGACAGAGAGCGTGGCTTGCGTGCGCTCTTTGACGCTTACCGCGACGAAGTGCTGCGCCTGAGCGTCGGGTCGCCGTACGTTGCGCGCGACATGGATACGTGGGATGATTACCGCGCGCTGCACGAAGAGGTTTTCGGCGTCGCACCGCCCCCAATGCAAACGAATTAAGAACCGTCAACACCCGAGCGCTTCCAAACCTTTGTCCAACCGAACGCCTCCGAGGCACATCTAATTTTACGGTTGAGTCGCCCGCGAGAAATAGTCAGGGACGCAAACCATTTATATGCCGCACACACGCGCCGGAGGCGTCCACGGCGCTCGAAGTAAGGAGAACATGATGTTTTTGAAGAGTCGCAGGTCTATAGTAGCCTCGGCCATCTCTATTTTGCTCTTGCTCTTTGCCTTTACGCCGCACAGGATGAGGACGACGGTCGCCGCCGCTACTGCTCGTGCGGCTGCGCCTCCCGTAGAGTTTTCGCTGCGCTCGATTGACGGCGAGACGGTCTCTTCGGCAGACGTGCGCGGCCAGATCGTCGTGCTGACGGTCGGCGCGTCCTGGTTGCCGCTGACGCGCAAGCAGATACAGGGCGTGCGCAAGCTCGCCAACGATTACAGCGCGCATGGCGTGATCGTTTACTGGGTGAGCACGGATTCGGAAAAGCCCAACTCGCGCAATTACGCTTCCGACGATCAACTGCGCGCCTTCGCTCGCAAGTACGAGCTGAATCTGACGATACTGCGTGACCCCGAAGCGAAGGTGTCGAAGCAGTTCGGCGTAGATCAGATTCCGGCGGTCGTCATTCTTGACCGGAAGGGCGAGGTCTACGGCGAGCCCATTAACGGGTTCGACCCCGAAGGCAACCTGGACAATAAGCTTGCCCCGAGCCTGAATAAACTGCTGGGCATAGATAAAAAGTAGTCGTCGCGCTGCCCGTGCGCTTTTAACCAAACAGACTTCTCAAGGCCGCTCTCAGTACCGAGGGCGGCCTTTCGCTTTGGGCCAACGGTGTGAGCGCCTTGCGGCGGCGAGGCGATTTCCCATCAACTGATCGAAGCCCGGCGCGATGGGCCGAAGCGGTGTCCTATTCCTTAAATGCCTTGACGCCGTCACCCGCGAAGGATTAACTTCTCCGCGTCAAGGTTTTCTCTCTTTGCTTACTTCCGTCAGGCTTTCATTTAAGCTCTCTGTCCTTTGCGTCGAGAATAAGACGGAAGCCTCGCATACTTGAAAGATGCAGTCCTCTCACCATCGCGGGCAGGCCGATGCTGGCCTCTACTCTTTTGCTGCACGCATTGTTCACTATTTGCCATGAGCGATGACGACCAGCTCAAACCGATTTTCCTGCCGGCGGGCGTCGCTGGCCCGGACAAGCGCGCCGGTTACTTTGCCGACGCCGGCGCCAGTATAGAGGCGCTCGACCTCTCAGACGGCAAACCCATCTGGCGCAGCGAGGTCGCGGCTCGTCCATTGATCGTTGATGAGAAGCGCCTGGCGGCTCTGCGCGCGTTGAAGGATCAAGCGAACGCGCTGCAAGTAGTCGTGCTCGATTGCGCGGACGAGGGCGCGCTGCTCGTCGAATCCGACCTCATACTGTTTCCCGAATGGGTATCGGCTGCGGTTGTGACGGGCGAGGCGTTTCGCTACCGTGTCGCCCTAGAGGGAAACATTCTGCTGCTTGAATGGGAAGCGCACGCGCGTTATAGAGGCGGCGCGCCCCCTCCGCGCCACATTCAGGCGCAGGCCACCAAAGCGGAAAGCGGAATCGCACATATTGATCTGAAGAGGGGCAAGGTCAAGATGCTTTCCGCCGCAGGGCGCAGCGAAGTGGAGTTGCCGCCAGCCTTGCAGCAGGCGAGCCTCTTTTCATACCAGATGGGCCCTTCCGACACCTGGGAGACAGAGCCCTGGACGGTGGACGAAAAACTGGCCGCCGCCATCACCGGAGAGATCGCAGAAGAGCAGCAAGCCTTGCAGTTGCAGAGGTGGAATCCGAAGACGGGGAAAGTCGAACAGCCCGTCGAGCTCGTCAAAGGACAGGCCCTCGTCTCTTACGTGACGCCCGATGGAGCTTATCTTTTCATCCATTCGGAAGTCGGGAGCGAATCTTCACCCGACGCGAAGGAGCCATGGTGGCTCTTCTCTGTGGTGACGGGCAAACAGATGGCGTTGCTCGGTTACGAACAGGGTACGCGCGAGCCTTGCGTCCTCGCGTCTCACGTCTACTACATAGTGGAAAACCCGCCGCCTGCCCTCCGCAGCGGCGGCGAAACCATTCAATCCACGTTGAAGGCCGTAGATATTGTTTCAGGCCAACAGCTCTGGCAACGCTCGCTATCACCGCAGCGCACCAGGATGCGGCCCGCCTTGAGACAGTAAGACGGCGACTATATTTCCCGCACGCCCTCATAATCCGGCTCACGCCGGATGGGCCCATCGGCCATTACGGCTGGTGCGACTGGGCCCATAACCCCACACAGCGCCGATTGAGAGGAAACAACCGATGCCCTCCAAAAAGAGCAGCAAGAAAGTCTACAAGGCTGGAAAAAAGAGATCGAGCACAAAGGGCGCAAGTAAAAAAGCCGGAGCCCGCAAGAGAAGCGTGAGCAGAGCCGCCGCCGCCTCGACAGAGACCGAGGGCCCGGTCTCGGCACAAGACCGCAAGACAGCCAGGTCGCGCAGCCTGACAATCGGACAGGTGCAGATGCTTCAAGCCAGGCGCGGCATGAGCAACGAGGCTTTGCGAAAGATTCCAGAAGAGATATTGCAGCGTGCCGTCCGTCGCCTGGATTACCCTGACCTGCCGCGCGCCAGAGAGGCTTTCAGGCTGCTTCAGGAGCAGGACGAACAGGGCGTGATTCCGCCCAACGCGCTGCCCAACGCCCTCAAGCAGCTCGACAGCACGAGAGCGCGCGGCGCATCCATCCAGCCGCAGATGGCCGGCATCCCGACGGGCATGCGGGTGACGCCTGCATCGCTGATGAGCCCTGTGGTGATGCGGACAGCCGGGCTGCATCCGACTCACATCGGATGGTCTTCGCTCGGGCCCGGCAATATAGGCGGTCGCACACGCTCCATCGTCGTTCATCCGACTCTGCAAAATACCATGTGGGTCGGCAGCGTCGGCGGCGGAGTCTGGCGCACGGATAACGGCGGACAGGGCTGGGCTCCTGTGGATGACCTGATGGCGAACCTCGCCGTCACCTGCATGGCCATGGACCCCACCAACCCGAGCATCATCTACGCCGGAACGGGAGAGGGCTTTTCCAATGTTGACGCCATACGCGGCGCAGGCATCTTTCGTACGACCGACGGAGTGAGCTGGTCGCAGCTCTCCGCCACCACCGGCGTGAGATTTCAGAGCATCAACCGTCTGGCCGTCTCCGCCAACGGCAAGATTCTTCTCGCCGCCACGCCCAAGGGCATCTTTCGCAGCGCAGACCCGAACCGCCTCACCTGGACTCAAGTTTCCACGGACGCTGTGGGCGACCTCCGCTTTCACCCGACCAACAATAACAACGCCATCGCCGGTGGGCTCGGTAACGGTCAGGCTTACTTCACGACCGATGGCGGCCTGACCTGGAAGATTGCGACGCATAACCCCTGGAGCGGTCGCGTCGAGTTAACATATGCGAGGAAAGACCCTTTGATCGTCTACGCTTCGGTGCAGATGAACAACGGCGGCGAGATTTGGCGCTCGACCGACGGCGGCAAAACCTATACGAAACGCAATACGCAGCTCACGACCGGCGGCCACGCCGCCTACCTGGGCGATCAGGGCTGGTACAGCAACGCCATCTGGGCCGGAGACCCGAACAACTCTGACCTGGTTGTCGTCGGCGGGCTAGACCTCTACCGGAGCACTAACGGGGGCAACACCCTCATAGACATCAGTACTTGGTGGGACAAGAGGTCTGCGCACGCAGACCAGCACTGCATCGTTTCTCACCCGGGCTACAATGGAACCACCAACAAGACAGTCTTCTTCGGCAATGACGGCGGCATCTTCAAGACAGTGGATGTCAAGACGGTGGGGGATAATGCCTCGCTGCCGCGCATACGTGGCTGGATAGAGCTGGATAACACCTACGGCGTGACGCAGTTTTACGGCGGCGCTGGCAATCCCACCTCGGGCACGATCATCGGCGGCGCGCAGGACAACGGCACGCTTCGCTTTACGCCCGCCGGAGGCAGCGAGAACTGGACGGAGATGTTCGGCGGCGACGGCGGATACTGCGCCGCAGACCCAACCGACCCGAAGTACTTCTACGGCGAATACGTTTTCCTGAACATTCACCGGAGCACGGACGGCGGGGTCAACTCCGATTATATCAGCGGACAGTTCTGGAACGGCGCTCAGTGGACTTGGAAGCCCATCCCCTATCGCATCACGGACGCGATGAACCAGCAGGCGCTCTTCATCGCGCCCTTCGTCCTGGACCCCAACAACCCGAATCGCATCCTGGGCGGCGGGGTCTCGCTCTGGCGCACGAACAACGCCAAGGCTCCGAACACCAACAACACCGGCCCGGTCTGGGCCACCATCAAGGGCAGCATCGGAAAAAGAATCAGCGCCATCGCCGTCGCGCCCGGCAACTCCAACCTGATCTGGGTGGGCTACGAAGACGGGCAGGTCTTTAAGACCGTCAACGGAACTCAGACCAGTCCCGTCTGGCAGAAGATGGATCACACGGGCACCAATCCGCTGACGCCCAATCGCTACTGCACGCGTATTACGATTGATCCGAAGAACAACCAGACCGTCTACGTGACCTTCGGCGGTTACAATCGTGGCAACGTGTGGAAGACCACGGACGGCGGCTTGAAGTGGAGCAACATCGGCAACCTGCTACCCGAAGCGCCCGTCCGCAGCCTGGCGGTTCATCCGAGGAAAAGCAATTTTCTTTACCTGGGCACGGAGGTCGGAGTCTTCGCCAGCGAAGACAGCGGCGCGACGTGGGGCCCAACCAACGAAGGGCCGACCAACTGCTCTGTTGACGAGCTGTTCTGGATGAAGGAAGTGCTGGTCTGCGCCACACACGGGCGCGGGATGTTCACGATCAACCTCTCGAACGTCTGACGCGCCCTTTAGAGGCTCAGCACCAAACATTCGGGAAACGGGACGCTCGTCCTCAAGCGGCGCGCGTCCCGTTTGATTTCGATAAGCAACGCGCTCACGTCTCTACGGCCTTACGGAGTCGGCTTGCCGTACTTCAGTTTCGTCACGCTCGCCTTTCCCGGGCTGAAGACGGTCACGACGAACAGATTGTCGAACTCCTTATCGTCGATGTCGGGCATATTTTCCCCGCCCAGTTGCCGTATCAGCTCCGGTATGGTGTCCGTGTGTCCGACCACGAGGACGGTTTTCCCGGCGTTATTCGACAAAATATCGTTCTTCAGCTTCAGAGCCTCGTCTACCTTGGAAACCTCATCTATGACGGTGGGACTGAGCCTCAGCTTCGTTGCCAAAGGTTCTGCCGTCTCTTTGCTGCGGAAAGTGTTTGAGGTGTAGACGGCCTTGACATTAGCCCTTGAAAGCACGCCGGACAGGATGAGCGCACGATCTTTTCCGGCTGTGTTCAGATGTGGATTCGTGTCCGGGTTGACGCGGGTGGGCGTGTTTCTATCGCCGTGACGGACCATAATCACTATCGTTGGCGCAGTACCGTTTGCCATCGTAATAATCTCCTCTCATTCAGGTGTGAATCGAAGTCTTTCCGCTAAAGGCCGCGCGCGAGCTTGTAGACGAGGTGCACGGGCAGCCCGACGACGTTCCAGTAATCGCCGCTGATCTCTTCGATGAAGAGGGCGGCGCGGCCCTGTATGGCGTATGCGCCCGCTTTATCCTGCGGCTCGCCGGTCGCCGCGTACCAGTTGATTTCCGCCTCTGACATCTGCGCGAAACGCACCCTCGTCTTCTCGTGAGCAACGTGTGGGCGCGCGCCTTCCGCGCCCGGCACAAGCGCGACGCCCGTGAGGACTTCGTGCCAGCGCCCGCTCAGGAGGCCGAGCATTCGCCGCGCATCCGGTTCGCCGCGAGGCTTGCCGAGCACTTCGCCCTCGACCACGACAACCGTGTCAGCGCCGAGCACCAGACTTCCCCGGCGCATCCTTGCCGCCGCCTCCGCTTTCTCTCTCGCCAGCCGCTCGACGTACGAGACTGCGTCTTCCGCCGGAAATCTGGTCTCGTCAATATCAACCGCCAGCTTTTCAAAGGGCCATCGGACGGCCCGCAGAATCTCTGCGCGGCGCGGGCTCGCAGACGCCAGGACGAGCCGTTCTTTGAATATCTCGACGGGCGCGTCCCCCCCTCTCTTTGCTTGTGGCTCTAGCTCTTTTTCCATTACACTCCGAAGCGTTCAGTGATGATGTGAACCAAAGATGTCTACCTTGAGCGCGCGTCCTAAAATCAATATCGCTTACGTGATTATCGGAACGGCGGCCATCATTATGCTGGCGGCGCTCCTGAGCGCTCCGAGAATTCGCAAGTACGCACGCGAGAAAGCGCGCGCCGAAAGCGCCGCGCCTGCTGCGACGACGACCGCCAAAGAGCGCCCGTAAGGCAGGCGAGCGTGCGCCCGAAGACTGTGCCACCGGATGGCACACGGTTGCAACTGTCATGGACGATCTAATTCGCGCACTACCGAAACTTTTGCGCGCCGCCGGAGAGACCGAAGAGGTCGCAGAGGCGGCGGCGATGGTCGCCTGGCGGCGTGCCGCAGGCGAGGCACTGCGCGGGCAGGCCGTGCCGTTTCGTCTCTACAGAAAGACGCTCATCGTCGCCGTGGCCGACACGACATGGAAGAAACAGCTCGAAGCCGTGAGCGGCCAACTGCTCTTTCGCTTGAACTCCCTGCTCGGCCAGGCGGTCGTCACCTTCATAGAGTTTCGCATAGACCCGGCGACCGTGCGCGCCGAACGCGAGGCGCTCGCGCCACGCATCAACCCGCAGGAGCAGGAAAGGCGTGCTCTCGAAAGCGCCAGGGGGCAGGTGCTCTCCGCCGCCGACGCCATTCATGACGAAGACTTACGACGCCGCTTCCTACTCGCCGCAGGCAGTTGTATTGATCGCCGCGAAAGCGGAAAATCTTAACGATTGCCGACGGGCGCAAGACCGAATTGAGCCATTCAACATCTGAAATCCAACCCGAAATCCAAAACACCTTTATGCCGATCACAGAATCCGACATCGAAAAGATAGCGCAGTTGGCCCACCTGGAAATTACGGACGAGGAGCGCCGCGCCTATACGCCGCAGATCGCCGAAATCGTCGCCTACGTCGAGCAGCTCAACGAGCTTGATACGAGTTATATAGAGCCCTCCACGGGCGGGCTCACGCCCGCGGGCGAGCGCACGCACGCGACGCGCGAGGACTCCGTGCAGCCCTCGCTCGGACAGGAGCTTGCTCTTGACCAAGCGCCCGACGCGGCCTCCGGCCACTTTCGCGTCCCGAAGGTTCTTTAATAGCTATCAGGCGCTCGGCGATCAGTCTATCAGTTTACGACTGACCTGATGATTGCCGGCTACTGACCACTGACTTCCTATGATTTCTTCAAACGACATCGAGGCGCTGCGATCACAGATGGCGGGCGGTGACAGGACGGCGCGTGCGACCGCCGAAGCGGCGATTGGCGCGGCTGAGAGACTCAACGAGACGCTCAATGCCTTTCTACAGATTGATCGAGAGGGCGCTCTCAAGCGTGCCGCAGAGATTGACTCCGAGGCTGCGGGGTCGAAGACCGGGCAGCAAGGGTCGCTCGCGGGCATTCCCATTGCCATTAAGGACAACATCTGCGTGCGCGGGCTACAGAACTCCTGCGGCTCACGTATCCTGGGCGGGTATCATCCGCCCTACACGGCGACCGTCGTCGAGCGTTTGCAGCGGGCCGGTGCGGTCATCATCGGCAAGACCAACTGCGACGAGTTCGCCATGGGCTCATCAAATGAGAACTCCGCCTTCGGGCCCGTCAGAAATCCATGGGACACGTCGCGTGTGCCGGGCGGCTCATCCGGCGGCTCTGCGGCGGCGGTCGCGGCTGGCATCGTCCCGGCGGCCCTCGGCTCCGAGACGGGCGGGTCTGTGCGTCAACCCGCGGCGCTCTGCGGCATCGTCGGATTGAAGCCGACCTACGGGCGCTTCTCCCGCTATGGGCTCGTCGCCTTCGCCTCTTCGCTCGACAACATAGGCGTCTTCGGCCAGAGCGTGAAAGACGTAGCCGAGGTCACGGGCGTGATGGCCGGGCGCGACCCGCATGATTCGACCAGCGCTGATGTGCCCGTGCCCGATTACCTCGCGGAGTTGGCCCAGGGGATTAAGGGCGCGCGCGTCGGCGTGCCGCGCTCGCTCTTCGGTGAGGGGCTTGACGAGACGGTGCGCGCTTCTGTCCTTGAGGCGATAGAGACGTATCGTGAGCTGGGCGCGGAGATCGTTGATATAGAGCTGCCGCACGCGCGCTACTGCATCGCCGTTTACTACATCATCGCCACCGCCGAGGCTTCGTCTAATCTCGCACGCTTTGACGGCGTGCGCTACGGCTTTCGCGCAGAGGAAGCCTCGACGCTGCGCGAAATGTATCGCCGCACGCGCGACGAAGGTTTCGGAGCGGAGGTCAAGCGCCGCATCATGCTCGGCACGTACGTGCTGTCTTCCGGCTACTACGATGCCTATTATCGCCGCGCGCAGCAGGTGCGCTCGCTCATCAAGCGAGACTTTCATCAGGCTTTTGAAAAGTGCGACGCGATTGCGACGCCGACCACGCCGACGCCAGCCTTTCTGATCGGCGAGAAGGTGGACGACCCGCTCGCCATGTACCTCAACGACATCTACACATGCACGGCCAATCTGGCGGGCATTCCGGGCATCGCCCTCCCTTCGGGGCTCTCACCCGGGGGGCTGCCGATAGGCTTACAACTGCTGGGCCCACACTGGTCTGAAGCCACACTGCTCCGGTTGGCCCGCGCCTTCGAGCAGGCCCGCCCGCTCAATGCGCGCCCGACTGTGCGTGCCTTTGACTGAGGGCGAAAAACCGAAGCGGAATCTGACAGGGATGGACAGAGAGGGTCAGGATAAGAACTGAAACGAGGATGAAAGATAAAAGCAGCGCTGCAATGAATGCCTAAGTGTCTGAATGCTTCATCGCTCTTTCTTTATCCCGACCATCTCTGTCCATCCTGTTCAATTCTCTTCATGGTATGAAAGGGTGTGATTAGGGACGTAGTGGGGGGTCTTCCTTATCGGGTATCAGGTCGCCTGTGAAAAGCTCGACGAGACCTTTGGCCGTGCCGACGCCGGGCGTCAAGTCCAGGCCGACGTGAACGGAGCCGCGCAGCAGCCCCTTCCGCTTGATCTCGTAGCCCGCCAGCCCGAGCGCGAACGCCGTGCCGACGATGGGTATGGGCTTGATGAGGCGCTTGGCGACGCGCCATCCGCCCGCCCGCATGATTCTTCTCGTCAGTGTTGCCGCCATCCTTCGTCTCCTCCTTCAGCTCAATCCCAGCTCTTGACGAAATCTATGCTCATTATAAGGGGAGAGGCTGAAGACTCGCCCGTCAACTTCAAAGGTCGGGACTTTTCGCTTGCCGTCGTTCAGGCGCATGACGTGCTCGGCAGCGCCTTCCGTCTGCTCGATGTTGATCTCTTCGTACGCGATGCCCTGCTCTTTGAGGAACCGTTTCGCATGGCGGCAATCGCCGCACCACGTCGTCGTGTAGATTTTGATGGACGGCATACTCGCTCGAAGCCCTTTCCTGATTGATGAAATGATTGACCTCCATTGTACTTGCCCGAAGCCGCGCAGGCCAAGCCGGTTTGATGCGCGCCGCCCCGGCCAGCGCTCGCTGATCTTCAGGGCCCATCATGTGTTAGCATGGACGCAGGCTCTATCACTTCGACCCTTGGCCCGACTGTCATGACTATTACGCTGCGAGCTTTAGCCTCGACGCTACTGGCCCTCTGCCTTCTTTTCCTCTCGCTCGCCTGTCATTCTCCCGGGACAACGAACGGTCGCACGCTGCTCGTCTACACGCCGCACGGGCAGGACATGCTGAGAGATTTCATCGCTCGTTATCGTCAGGCCCATCCTGAAGTCGAGGTGCAGTTCCTGGACATGGGCTCGCGCGAAGTATTGGAGCGGCTGCGGGCGGAGCGCAACCGGCCACAGGCGGACATCTGGTGGGGAGCGGCGCATACGACCTTCCAGACGGCGGCGAACGAAAACCTGCTCGCGCCCTACCGCCCGACGTGGGCCGAGAAGGTTCCGGCTGAGTCTCGTGACGCGCAGGATCGCTGGTACGGAACGTATCAAACGCCGGAGGTGATCGTTTACAACAGCGACGCCGTTGCGGCCACGGATGCGCCCAGGGATTGGGACGACGTGCTCGACGCGAAATGGCGCGACAAGGTTTTGATTCGCAATCCGAACCCATCGGACTCCATGCGCGCCATCTTCGGCGCGATGATCTGGCGCTTCTACCGCGATTCAAACTCTCCTGCGGGCGGCTACGATTGGCTGCGCCGCCTGGACGCAAACGTCCACGAATACACTGCTGACGGGACGCTGCTGATGCAAAAGCTGGCGCGGCGCGAAGGGCTCATCAGTCTTTGGAACTTGCCGGACGTCCATATCTACCGGGAACAGAAGAAGATGCCTCTCGCCTACGCCTTCCCCGCGAGCGGCACGCCAGTCATCACCGACGGGATAGCCATCGTGCGCGGCTCGCCGCACGAAGAAGAGGCCCGGCGCTTTTATGAGTTCGTCACTACGCCAGAGAGCCTCACCCACGCGGCGCGCACTTACTACCGCATCCCCCTGCGCAACGATATAGACCCCACGCAACTGCCCGCGTGGATGAACGAGCCCTTCACGCGCATGCCGCTCGATTGGGACCTACTCAGCAAAGAAGGCAACGAGTGGCTGCGCTACTGGGACACGGAGATACGCGGGCGAAGCCGCACGCGGTAGCAACGCTGTTGCAGAGGCGCTTGCGCCCGGCTTGAAAAGCTGCGGCGCCTGCGCTCAAAATACGCGCGTTGCCGGACACGAATTTCACTATCACTTGAGGATTGGAGAACAAGGATGACGCAAATACATAAACGGACAAACGTCCGCGCACTCTTACTGACGACGCTGCTGCTCATGACTGCGCTGGCCGTTACTGCCGGGCAGGGCGACCGCACGAGGCGCGTCCGCTTCGCGCGCGGACGCACGACGACGGTCATCAAAGATGCCGTGGTGCGTGGGACGCGAGACCGCTATATACTCGGCGCAAAGGCCGGGCAGACTTTGATCGTGCATATCACGTCGCTTGAGGACAACGCCGTCTTCGACATCTATGCGAGGGGCGGCAGGAGAGTGTTGAGCGGAGCGCAGGAGGCGACGGACTGGACAGGCGAGCTGCCGCGCTCGGGTGATTACGTCATAGAGGTTGGCGGGACGCGTGGCAACGCAAGCTACACGCTTGAAGTCACGATCCGTTAAGAGGAGCTTGAGGGTCGGGCTCGCGCGTTCCTTGGCAGCGACGAACCCGCGAGCCATTCGATCACTGCTTTGAAGACCATAGAAGAGAGAGGAAACGTATGAGACTCAAGCTGAAACTACTGCTCCCCGTCGCGCTCATCTGCCTGGCGGGCGCGACCATCTTCTTCGCTGCCGCGCAGCAGAACGGGAGTGCGATCACCAGCGTCTATACGAACATCGCGCGATGCCGGACGATCAGCTTAGACAGAGAGTCGGCCAGCTCTGTGGAGAGTTGCCCGGGCATCGCCGGTTATAAGCTCGAAGTCGAAACGGGCGATGAACGGATGTCGATTGCCGTCGTCGCTCCCGGCGGCAAGAAGTCTGAGCTGAGCTACTGGAACCTCATCACCCACAACTTCTCAAGTCTGGGCGACAAGGCGGAGTGGAGAGTCAGGCGGGTTAAGGGAAAGAGCGTGCCCGTCGCCCTGATCGTGCGCGTCAACGCCTACGAGAATCCAGAAGCTCCCGCGCAGACGACCTCATATCTGGCGGTCGCAAAGATCACTCCGCAGAGAACCTGTGTCACGGACAAGATCGCTCCGAGCGCGACGGCGAACGAGGCTGCGCGACGGGCCGCCGACTCTGCGGCGACGAAGCCTTGCCTTGAAGACACGCTTCCAGAGTAACCTGAGTGTCGCTTCTCTCTCTGCAAAATATCTCGAAGCATTACGGCGCGACGCGTGCCGTCGCAGACCTCTCGCTCACGGTCGAGCGCGGAGAGTTCTATGGGCTGCTGGGCCCATCCGGCTGCGGCAAGACGACGACCCTCAGGATGATCGCCGGTCTGGAAAAGCCCGACGCGGGCGTGATCGAATTCGACGGCGCGGACATTACTGCACGCACGCCCGAGCGTCGCGGCTTCGGGATGGTCTTTCAAAACTACGCGCTCTTCCCTCACCTGGACGTTTTCGAGAACGTCGCCTTCGGCCTCAGGGCGCGTCGTCGCCCGAAGACGGAAGTACAGGAGAGAGTCTCAAGCGCGCTCATGCTGGTTCAGCTCCCAGGCTACGAGCGGAGGCGCATTGACGAGCTATCGGGAGGACAGCAGCAGCGCGTGGCGATTGCGCGCGCCATCGCTATCGAGCCCGCGCTCCTGCTCTTTGACGAGCCGCTCTCGAATCTGGATGTCGCGTTGCGAGAAGAGACGCGCGCAGAGTTGCGCGAGCTGGTGGAGCGGTTGGGGCTGACCGCCGTCTACGTGACGCACGACCAGGATGAAGCCTTCGCGCTCTGCGACCGCATCAGCGTGATGAGCGGGGGCGATATTCTGCAAACGGGTGCGCCGCGCGAGCTGTACGAGCGCCCGACCAGGCTCTTCGTCGCAAGCTTCCTGGGGCGCAATAATCTGATTACGGCCCGCCGCCTCTCGTCAAGCGACGAGCCCGTCGCCCGCTTCCACACTCTTGACGGAGGCCACACTCTAAGCGTTGCCGTCGAGCGCGACCAGCTCGCGCCGCTCAATCAGAACTGCACGCTCGCCATTCGCCCGGAACATCTCTCACTCAGCAAAGCCGTCGGCGATGAGGCGTCAGACGGCAACACGAATCTCCTGCGCGCTCAAGTGCGAGCGATCAGTTTCTCCGGCGCAACCACGAGCGTGCGGCTGGATGCAGGAGGGCTCCTGCTCGAAGCGCTCGTGCTTCAACTCGATAATCTTTCCCCGGGCGACACATGCCTGGTGCATCTGCCGCCCACGCGCATCAATATTTTAAGGGGGAAGGATGAAGGATGAGATAAAAACATTGAAGAGGCCGAGGCGTTCCTTTCGCCTTCATCCCTCCGCCTTCATCCTTTCACTGATCGTCGCGCTGGTGCTCATCTACGGCGTAGTCTATCCGAATCTCTACGTCATCATTGCTACTCTCAAACAGGGTGGAGCGGGGGTGCAGCAGGGCAATGGCCTGACGGAGATATTCTTACGCCGGGCTGTGGTTGAATCGGCGGCGACGAGCGTGTGGCTTTCGTCGCTGACCGTCCTGCTGTGCGCTCTGGTCGGTATTCCGCTGGCTTTTCTTTTCGAGCGTTACGCGTTCCCTGGGCGGCGTCTGATGGCGACGCTCGCGGCGCTCCCGCTGGTCTTGCCGCCGCTTGTCGGCACAGTCGCCTTTATCTTTCTCTGCGGCGAGTCAGGCATACTGGCGCGGACAGTGCAGTGGGCCCTTGGCCTGAAGAGTTCGCCCTGGTCTCTGCGCGGCTGGACGGCGCTGCTGCTATTTCACACCTATACTATGTACCCGTTCTTTTACGTGTTGACGGGAGCGGGCCTGCGGCGCATTGATGCGGGGCTGGCAGAGGCCGCGCGCAGCCTCGGGGCTGGCCTGTCGCGCGTGCTCTTTCGCGTCGTGCTGCCGCAGCTAGCTCCTTCGCTGATCGCCGCCGCGCTCTTGACCTTTATGACCTCTATGGCCTCCTTCAGCGCGCCGCTCCTGTTCGGCGGAGACGTGCGACCGCTGACGCTTGAGATTTACAGCGCACGACAGCGCGGAGATATGCGGACGGCGCTCGCCGAGACCGTGCTGCTGGCTTTGATCTCGCTCTGCGCTCTGGTCTTCTTTCAGCGCTACGAAGGGACGAGACGATTCGCCGCCGCCGCGCTCAAGGGCGCACCCAGAAGACGCGCTGCCCTCACGACGGGTCGGGCGCGTGCGCTGGCCGTCGCCTGCGGCGCTCTCTTCTCCGTCCTCTTGATGCTTCCCGTGGCGACGCTCTTGCTGGTCAGCTTCGCGCGCGACGGGCAGTGGACGACACAGACGCTGCCGCCCTCTTACACGCTCAGCAACTACGCGCGCATCTTCGTCGAGCGTGAGAGGCTGGAAGTGGTCGTCAATAGCTTGACGATGAGCGGGCTGGCGGCAGTGGGGGCGCTGCTGTGGAGCTTCTGCGTGACGGTTCTGGTGGTCGGTAAGCGCAGGGCGCTCTGGCGGCGAGGGGTCTCGCTGTTGATACTGATTCCGTGGGCGCTGCCCGGCACGGTCGTGGCCGTCGCCATCGCGGAGGCGTATGGTGGGCCCAATCTTCTGACGGGCTCGTTCGTGCTGGTCGGAACCTTCTGGATTCTGCCCGTGATCTACTTTCTGAGATTCATGCCGCTCGTCGTGCGCGCCGTGCAGGCGAGCACAGAGCAGATGGACCCGGCATTGGAAGAGGCGGCGGGCAGTCTCGGCGCAGGCTGGTGGCGGCGCTTTCGCCGCGTGCGACTGCCGCTCGTCTGGCCTGGCGCTGTTGCCGGAACGCTCCTCGCGTTCGTCATCGCGCTCGGCGAATACGTGGCGAGCGTGCTTGTCTTCGTGCCGCGCAACCGGCCCATCTCGATTGCCATCGCAGGCGAGCTGCGCGATTTCAACCTGGGGACAGCCGCCGCCTACGGCGTGCTGCTCATACTGATGATCGCCGCCAGCCTGATCATCAGCTCGCGGCTCGAACGCTCGACAAAGGAAACGGAATGAAAATTAACAGGGATGGACAGAGATGGTCAGGATAAAGAAAAGGCAAAGACAAATTTATTAAGCAATGCTTTCGTCTTTCTTCCGGCTTTTAGTTTTCATCCTGACCATCTCTGTCCGTCCCTGTTAGATTCCGCCTTTGATTAGCCTGAGTGATGCGCTTTCCTTAACTCTTATTTATTGGAGTTGCCTTCAAACTTGTCCTTGTTTTCAGCCCGCACTTTCTCGGCTTTGTCGGAGAGTTCTTTGGCTTCCTTTTCGAGCTTGGTGTAGCGCTCCTTGTTCTCCCTGACCTTGCGGCTCAGCTCTGCGCCGTCGCTGCTGTCGAGGATGGCCTGCGGCATGGCCCTGGCGGCCTCCACCTGCTCGGCGTTCTTGTTGAACTCCTGCGACTTGAGGACGAGGTATTCTCTGAACTTGTCGTTGATCTTGAGCTTGCTGGCTTCCTCGAACTTCTTCGCCGCTTCGCGGAACTTCTCGGCGCTTTGCGTAAAGCCGTCGATTGCTTCCTTGATCGTGCTATTTAATCTTTCCTTATCCTCTGCGAAGCTGTCGGTCTTGATCTCATCGAAAACCTGGTCGTTCTTGCGCCCGGCCTCGACCGCGGCCTTGTTGCCTGCCTCGATGGCCGTGTTGGCTTCCGCGACCAGCTTGTTGGCTTTATCCGTCTCGTCGCCGCCCGTCGAACTGCATGCCAGCACAAAGCCGACGAGGAGCGTGAGCGCGAGCAGTGCATTGCGTTTGGTCTGGGGGTTCATAGTTCTCCTACCTTCAAATCCGCGATTAGTAAAACGAGCGGCTGAATATAGCACGTTCAAGCGGAGATGAGCACGCCTTTGCCATTCATCTGTAAAGAAGGGGGCGGCACGCGGCGCAGCCCTCGTCGATGGCCCATGCCTGGCCCAAGCTACAGCTTTTCTCGTCTTGATTGTATATTTAACTCGCAACTCGCTGGTGCTTTCCGGCAGGACGGGTCAAGACATTCTCTTTATGGCGATCTTCAGTTGTCTTCTGTCATCGCATACTAAGCGCAAGCGTTTCCTACGGGCGGGTGGACTTGATGCCCGTCGCGCTAAACTATTTCATCTCGGGGTGGATTTCCGTGTGAGCGACATTTATCTGACAAAGCATGTGCTGGGGCTTCGCTTGCTGCGAGCTCTTTTCACTTTCGCCCTCGTCTCAATGATACTGGCTGCGCCGCCGGCACAGGGCCAGGAGCAATCATGGGCCAATGATGATGAGACAGGCGATGCGGCGATCTACCAGTCGCTTTTAGACCTGACGAACCCTCTGACGGTGATGTGCGTCGCCGCGCACCCGGATGACGAGGACGGCGTGACGCTGACAGTGTTGCGTCGAAAATACGGCGTTCATACGGTGACGGTCTTTTCCACCTACGGCGAAGGCGGGCAGAACGCCGTCGGCCCTGAGCTGTATGAAGAGCTGGGCGCAATCCGCGCACGCGAGACCGTCGCAGCCTCCAGGGTGCAGGGCTCGGAGCCATACTTTCTGGGCCTGCGCGACTTCGGCTTCTCGAAATCGGCTGAAGAGGCGTTGCGCGTCTGGGGTCATGAAGAGGCGCTGCGCCGCATGGTCTTACAGATTCGGCGGCTGCGCCCGGACGTTATCATCACCAACCACGACACCACGAGCGGCCACGGCCACCACCAGGCGACGGGCCGCCTGGTCCTGGAAGCCTTCGATGCGGCGGCGGACGCGTCGCGCTTCCCCGAACAACTCAGCCAGGGCGGCCTAACCGTTTGGCAGCCGCAGAGGCTCTTCGTCCGCTTCAGCGGCGAAGGCGGGCCGGAGAGCAAGGCGGCGGCCGAAGACGCGGAGCGGAGGGGGATGGTCGTCTCCATCACTCCGGGCGAGCGCGACCCTGTTCGCGGCCTCACTTATGCCGAGCAAGCGCTCAGCGCTTTAAGGCTGCATGCCACACAGGGCCCGTGGCCGAGCGCAGTCCCGGCAGCATGGTCGCGCCCCATACGCTATCGCCTCTCGCGCATGGCCAGGGGCAGCGCGCCGCTGCCGCCCAACGCGCCCTCGCTCCTGAGCGGGCTCACTTTGCCCGAAGCGCTGGCGCTACAGCTTACGCCGCTGGCGGCCAAAGCCCTCCTGCCTCTCTACCTGGCCAACGGGCGCAAGCCTGAAGAGCTTCTCAACGCGCTCCTCTCCGTGCGCAGAGGCGGGCTCTTCACTGCTTCGGGAGACGTGGACGACGCGCCGCGCTTTCGTCTCATGTCCGCGCGTCTGGATAGAGCGCTGGCCCTGGCGAGCGAAGTTCGTGTGACGATTGAGCCGCGCGAAGAGGTGCTCGTCCTGAACAGCACGACGCCCTTCGACCTCAACATCTCTAATCGGAGCGGGCACGGGGCGCGTATCACCGAAATAGATTTCAAGGACCTGCGATACGAGAGCGGCATCGAGACTCCGCATACTCTCGCGCCGGGGGCGATGCTCAAGGTGAAGGCCAGCGCCTACGTTCCGCGCGATGCTTCACCGAGCGTTCCACACTCGGCCCATCTCTATGATGATCTGGTCTTCGGCAGGCAGTTCGGTGCGCGCGTCTACGTCGAGATAGAGGGCGTGCGCTTTCCCATCCTTGCCACGACGCGCGCAGACGTTGCGCCAGCCGTCGAGATTGCCAGGCTTTCTCCCACTCCGCTCGTGCTGACTCCGGCGACCGTCAATCGAGAGATGAGTTTCAGCCTGCGCCTGACCAGCCATCGCCGCGAACCCTTCAAAGGATTCATCACGGTTGCGAGCCCCGCCAACCAGCTCATAGACATGGGCCAGAAAGTCTCGCTCGCGCCCGGCGAGACGCAGGACCTCATACTAAAATCCAACCTCGTCTACGCTGAAAGGCCAGACAAGAAGCGTCCGCCGCCCGTCCTCTTCGACACCTTGCAGCTCTCGCTCTATCAGGACGATCTGCAAGAGCCGGTGGCGCGGCAAGCCGTGCAGGTCATCTACAGCGATGCGCGTGTCGCTCGCGGCCTTCGCGTCGCTTACGTGGCGAGCTATGACGACACGCTCAAAAACGCTCTCGACGCGTTCGGCGTCGAGAGTCATGAGTTGACGATTGACGAAGTGAAGGCGGGCGAGCTTGGGCGCTACGATACGATCATCATAGACAATCGCGGTTACCAGGCGCACCCGGAGCTTATCGCCTCAAACGCGCGGCTGCTCGAATACGCGCGCAACGGCGGAACGCTCGTCGTCTTTTATCACAAGACGAACGAATGGAATCCCGACCCGCAAAAAAATCGTCCACAGCTCGCTCCCTATCCGCTCACGCTCGGCAACTCTCGCGTGACGGACGAGAACGCGCCCGTCACTTTCAGCGACCCGCAGCACACGCTGCTACGCTGGCCCAACACGATCGGCGCAGACGATTTTCGCGGGTGGATTCAAGAGCGCGGCCTCTACTACCCGAAGGATTGGGATGCAGTGCATTACAGCGCGCCGCTCGCTGCGAGCGATGCCGGCGAGCCCGCCCTTCGCGGCGGGTTGCTGGCGGCTAAGTACGGGCGCGGGCGCTACATCTATACGAGCATGGTCTGGTACAGGCAATTACGCGCGGGCGTGCCCGGCGCATATCGCATCTTCGCCAACATCATCAGCTACGGACGTGAGCCCGGAGAGAGCCGTAGAAGAAGACGGCCAGCCGCCGGGCGTTAAAGGTCTGCGCGCCCGAAACTCATCGTTGCCGATTAGCGTAAGAGACGAGCAATGAAAAAAGTCTTCGTCGCTTTATTCATCTGTTTCGGCCCGCTCGCCCTGCCCTTTTGGGCCCAGCAGCAGAGGGAGGCGGGCGCAATTCTCCTGCCCGTGCGGCAGAACGGCAAGTGGGGCTACATGGATCGCAAGGGCGCGCTCGTCATCGCGGCGCAGTACGATGACGCGTGGGATTTTTCAGACGGGCTCGCCTATGTGCGCACGGGCAGTAAGCGCTCTGTGATAGACAGGATGGGGCGAGTGGTGATTGATCTTCAGCAGGTTGACATCGCCGGGAGCTTCTCTGAAGGGCTCGCCTCGGTGCAGACGAGCGGGTCGAATCCTCGTCGCGGCTTTATTGATAAAGAGGGCAAGCTCGTCGTCGCTCCGCAGTTCGACGCCGTCGAGAGCTTTGAGGACGGGCTCGCGGTCGTGATGGTTGATCGCAAGTACGGCTTCGTTGATAAGACGGGCAGAATCGTCATCCCGCCGCGCTTCGATAAAGCCTTCAATTTTCACGAAGGCTTGGCCCTCGTCGTCATGGACAATAAGCACGGCTTCATAGACAAGAAGGGCCGTGTCGTTATTCGCCCGCAGTTCTTCAACGCCTTTCACTTCTCAGAGGGCCTCGCCAACGTCAAGGTCGGCGAAAAGTACGGCTATATCAACAAGACGGGTAAGATCGTCATCGAGCCGCGCTTCTACTATGCCGGGACTTTCAGAGAGGGGCTCGCCACCATCATCGTAGACAACAAGTTCGGCTACATCAACAAGCGTGCGGAGATCGTCATCGCGCCGCAGTTCGACTGGTCGCAGACCTTCTCGGAAGGGTTGGCCCTCGTCAAAGTCAAAGGCAAGTATGGCTACGTGGATAAGACCGGCGCGCTCGTCATCCCCTTGCAATTCGACAAGGCGCTGGATTTCAGAGACGGGCTGGCGAAGGTCTGGGTCGGCGGCAAGATGGGCTACATAGACAAGACCGGCGCGTTCGTCTGGAAGCCGACGAAGTGAGAGCAGAAGAATTAACAGGATGGAGAGAGATTGTCAGGATCAAGAATAAAGAGATGAACCATTCATCGAGCAATGCTTTTGTCTTTCATTGCTTTCATCTTTCATCCTGCTTTCTGTCCTTATCCTGACACTCTCTGTCCATCCCTGTTAATTTCCGCCTTTGGTTAGCCCTCCAGTTTCGCGCGGGCGCGTTCGAGGAAAGTCTTGATCATAGTGGCGACGTGCTTTTGCATCTCGGCGCTGATGCGGCCTTCGCCGATGAGCCCTGCGAGCATGTGCAATTCCCTGGCGTGCTGTCGCCGCATCTCTACGTGCTGGATGATGCGGACGAGCGTCTTTGTGCCCTGCTCTTCAAAGATGGCTGCGTAGCGCAGGAAGTTTTTCTTCTCGGTCGTGGCGGGCGACCATTCTATGCGATTGGCCTCGTCCTCCGTGCGCTCGACGGGAAAGGCAGCGCGCATTGAGCCGAGCATGGGCACATCGGCGCGTACCATCCAGCGCATGATGCCGTCCGCTTCGCTCTTGATGCCCTCGATGCCCGGCATCAAATCCACGACGTTGCGCAGGTTGTTGAAGAACTCCCGCGCGCGCTCGATATTTGTTTTGACCTCGATCTGCTCGCTATATTCTGCCTTGATCCTGAACATGCTTCCCCCCTTACATTCAAAATGCCGACGGAAAAAGAAATGAGTTGAAGAAGAGCCTCGTCGTCGTGCGCCAGATGCCGCGATAGTTAGGATCTTCGGCGAAGAGGACGACGTGCCCGCGCTCGGTCGGTTCTTCGATGACGTAGGACGTGCCGCGCAGCAGCCGCTCCGTATTATCCGGCCAGACGAAGCCGGATATGCGAAGCGGCTGATCGCCCTCCTCCGCGAAGACGACGGCGTTGGTGCCCTCCTTGGAGGGGCGAAAGAAGTAGCCGGAGGCGACGAGCACAGGAAGCACCGGGTCTTCATAACCGAAGGTCATGTAGGTGGTGCGATCAAGCGTGGCGCGCATGATCGCGCCGGGCACTGCTTCAGGCACGCGGCCCGGACGCGCAGAGGGCGAAGCGATGGGCGGCAGCACGGGCGGCGCGCCCTCCAACTTCTCCGTCTCGTCGGCCTCTGTGCGACGCTGATCGGTCGCCGTCTGCGCGGGCGTCTGACCGTTGCTGCTACTGCGTCGTCCCCTGCGCCTGGATGAGGCGGCGGCCTCGACTCTGGGGCTTGCGCCCGCGTCGGTCGTCGCCTGCTGCGCCGTCGTTGAAGACAAGAGCCGCGCGTCACTCTCGTCCGGCTTCTGCTCTCTTTGATCGTCCTCGCTGCTTCCGACCAGTCTCGCCGAAGTGAGATTGACATCCTTGAGCGCCGCGAAGACGGCTGCGCCCTTGATACAAACGAGCGTGCCGCCGCGCTCGCACCAGCCGCGCAGTGTCTCAAGGCCGCTCTTGCCAAACGCCGCGTTGTAGCGTTCGGGCGAGCCGTCCGGCAGGATGATGACGTTATAGCGATCAAGCTCCGCGCGCCTCATAGAGGCAATCGTCATCGGCGTGAACTCCACACCGTAGCGGTCAAACAGCCACCATATCGCGCCGTAGCTGTTCTGATCTACGGCGTCGTCCGCCGCAAGGATAATGCGCGGGGGCTTGAGCGAAATGACATTCTCTGAGCCGACGCCCGTCTCGCCCGTCTCGTGGAAGGCCGAATTGATAGCCGTCACGTCCGTGCCCGTTTCGCGTGCGAGGCGCGCTATCGCGTCATGCAGTGTTTCGGGATTACGCGAGACGCGCGCGACCATCGTGCCGCGCGGCCAGTCGCGCCCGCCCGCGCTCAGAGTGCGCGTCGCCACAGCGATGCGGAAGCCCTCGCGCTGCAAACGATAGGCGAGCGAGGCCGCGCCGTTGCGCTCGTAAGGAATAATATAGGCGGTCTGCGCGCGACCGCCCGTCACGCCTCCGGCAGTGATCTCAGCGCCCGCCTCTCGATTGAGCGCGACCGCTCCGCCTCTGATCTCCGGGGCATCTTCCGTCCAGTAAGCCTCGACGCCGAAAGCCAGCGGCAGCGACCAGGCGGTGATGTCGTAGAAGCCATACTCCTCTTTGACGGCGCTGCGGCCACGCCGCTCGTTACGCGCGAAACGCGCCAACTGCTCGCGCACGAAGGCCGCGTCCTGCTCGGTCGTCGGCTCAAGCAGCGCCTTGGCGAGCCGCTTCTGCGGCTGCGCCAGGTCGATCACGTAAGAGCCCGCGGGAAAGGTGCGCGCGAGGCCGGTCGAGCCCGTTCCCATGTAATCGTGCGCGCTCTGCGAGCGCACGGCTTCGCGCGCGACGCTGACCTCTACGCCTGCGCGCTGAAGGACTTCGACCAGTTCCGCCGCCCTGCCAGGGTCGCTTCCCGGCACGAGCACGATGCGCTTCATCTGCCCGCTGCGGCCCTCTTCGATGGCGCTGCGACGAAAGGCGTAATAATCCCTGAGACGCGCCTCACGGTTGCGCGCGGCCACTTCCAGAGTCGTCATCGAAGCGACGAAGTGCTTGGCGATGGCCGAGCGCAGAGTGACGATGGTATCGTCGTCGCGCTTCCAGTTAATGCCCTTGAAGCCGCCGCCGTCCGTCTCGTACGTCATGCCGGTCGCGCCGTTCAAGCTCGGCCATGAATCCCAGTAGCCCGGATAAAAGAGATCGAACACGTCGCGCACGTAGTAGTCCCAGTTGCGCGCGTCGAACTGCGCGGCATTGGCCCGACCGAAGGTCGTCAGCCAGCGGGCCGTCGCCTCCTGCGGCAAGTTGGGATTGATGGGCAGCGCCGCGGGCGGGAAGAAATATTGGACGGGCTGACCGTGATGGTCTACGAAGACCTGCGGATGCCATTCCAGGTAGGCGCGCTCCATGTTGCGCGTCTCGACCTGCGTGGAAGCGATGTTGTCGCGGTTGAGGTCGAAGCGATAGCGATTGACGCGACCATAGACGGACCAGGGCTCACGATGCTCTGCGGCGAGCGGCTCAGGATTACCCGTCGAGTTGGCGTTGTACCATGAGACGAAACGCTCGTGGCCGTCCGGGTTGGCGCAGACGTTGACGAGCGCGACCGTATTTTTAAGAATGTCGAGCGTCGCGGGCTCGTCGGATGCGGCGAGCTGGTAGACGACCTGCATCATCGTCTCGAAGGAGGCGGATTCGTTGCCGTGAATCGTATAGTTGAGCCAGACGATGACGGGCATCTCCGCGATCAGGCGCTCGGCCTCCTGCGTTTGGATGGTGCGCGGGTCGCTCAGGCGCGCGATGTTCGCTTTCGTCTGTTCCAGGCGCGCGATGTTTTCCGGCGAGCTGATGGCGACCAGGTGCATCATGCGGTGCTCGTTGGTCTCGCCGATGTCTATCACGCGCGTGCGCTCCGGCGCGGCCTGCGTGATCGTGTTGATGACGCGCTCCATCAAAGCATAGTTGGTATGAAACTCGCCGACATCGAAGCGCAGCACGCTCTGCGGGCGCGGCACGCTCGCGCGGTATGGGCCGCGCGCGTAGAAATCGAAACGCGAATCATCACGCCGGGCATGGACTGCTGAAAAGCATGAGAAGACGAGCAGGACTAGAAGCGCGAGGGAGCGGCGGTTTTGCAGCATCAGTGTAGCAGGCTCTCAATTTTGCGATTGACCTTCATGACAACTGTGATGTTAACCCGCTTCCGCCCTGATTCTCAAATGCTAAAGAGAGATCGGTGTCATCATCCGCGCCGCGTGACGCACTCGGGCGCAAGGCGAAAGGCCGCAAGGATGAAAAGAGCGCCAGCGTTGTGCTATTTTGCGTCCTCTCCGGCAATGCGATTTGTCCTATGATGAATAATCAAACCAAAGATAGATGCCCGCGCTGCGGCGAGGGACGTTTGCGCCCGTGGGCTGACCTGAGCGAAGAAGAACGAGAGGTCGTGCGCCGCCTGCCGGCTTCCGCCGACTACGATTTCGACGAGCGCCGCTCCACACACAGATGGTGCTCCAACTGCTGGTACGAAGACCGGGAAAGGATGAAGGCGGAAGGATGAAGTAAGAGCATTCAAGAGAACGAAGCTCTTATTTCATCCTTCATCCTTTCTCGTGATTCTGTCGTAGGCGGCGCGTATGTTCGCCATGTGAAGGGCGAGCGAGTCCGTGAGCTGGTCGGCTGAGGCGTGGCCGATGCAGTGTGCTATGTCTCGCAGGGCGGGGTGATCGGGCGCGGGCAATCTGGTCGAGCGCCCGACGATGAGGCGCAGGTAGTGATCGAGACGACGAAGGTATGCGTAGCCCTCGTTCATCGCCGCGTAGTCCTCTTCATCCAGAGCGCCCGCCGCGCGCAGGCGTTCGAGAGTCGCGTGCGTCGAGCGATCTTCAAGCCCTTCCGGGACGCTGTAGCGCAATTGCAGATAACGAGTGGCGAAGTAAACGTCCAGCATCCCGCCGGGCCCGAACTTAATATCAGTTCCGCCCCTTGAGGAGCGCGCAGCCTTCTCATGTTCGAGGCGCTCGCGCACGCGGCGCGTCTCCATGCGCAGCGTCTCTTCGCCCGCTCGCGTGGCCGCATCGTGGATGATGCGACGCGCGCTCTCTTCGACCGCGCTCCCGAGTTCCATGTCACCGCCAGCCGCACGCAGCTTGACGTAGGCCAGCCATTCCCAGGGAAGGGAGCGCTCTCTGAGGTAATCCGTGAAGGCGCGCGCGCCCGTCGAAGTGAGGCCGTTTCTGCCGTCCGGTCTGAGCCGCAAATCCGTGCGATAGAGAGAGCCTTCGCGCGTCAGGCTGGACAGAGCGGCAACCAGTTGCTCGCTCAAACGCCCGTAGACTTCGGCGAGCGTGAGACGCTTGACGGGCGACGGCTGCGCGTCGTCGTAGATGAGCACGACATCCAGGTCAGAGCCGTAGTCCATCCCGCGCCCCCCCAGTCTTCCAAGCCCGAGCACGGCAAGGCGCGGTTCCCCGTCAAGCTCTGCGTAGCGACGCCGGAGGTCTCGGCACGCGACGAGGTAAGCGGCATCGAGGCTCGCGGCTGCCAGTTCCGTCTGCCTGCGATTCGATTCGCGCATGGCGATACGCCCGGCTGCATCGAGCGCCCCGATCTCGACGATCATCCTGGCCCATGCACGGCGAAGCGCCCCAAGCTCCGCGCGAAAGTTATCTTCGCCCTCGACCGCTTCCTTGAGCAGCGCGCGGTAATCCCGCCTCACATCCGGTGCGTCCTCGAACGGAAGGGCCAGGATGAGAGCCGGATTGCTGGCCAGTTGGTCGCCGAAAAATTCCGACGCGCCGCAGAGTCGAATCAGGGCCGCCAGATTTTGCTCGGACAATCTCAAAGGCATGATTGATTTGTCGAGCGAAGCGGCGACGCGCGCGGCGTACGTCAAGGCGCGACGCGCATTCAGAGCCCGGCCCGCCGCTTCCGTCAGGAAACGCGTAAGGCGCTCGACCGTCCAGGCGTTGGGCCCAACGCCCAAAGACATGTGCGGCGCGAAGTGGCGCGCGGCGGATTGCGCGGCGGCAACCGTTGCGTCCGTCGCCTGTTCGGGTCGGCGCTCGCGCACACGCTCCGGTGCGGCGCGCGGAGAATCCGCGCGGGGCTGCACGCTCAAGGGCTCGCCCGTCTCATCCTTTCCGAAGAGGCGCTCGAATGCTGCGTGAACGTGAGAGGTGTGGGTCGCAAGCGCGCGGTCAAAGGCTGCGAGCAAGTTTTCTTCGCTGAAATTCATGCGCCGCGCGACGAGGCGTCGGCGCTCGGGCTCGTCCGGGACGGAGTGTGTTTGCAGGCCGTGCTCCATCTGCAAGCGATGTTCAAGCATGCGCAGGAAGACGTAGGCGTCGGAGAGGCGCACTCGCTCGCGCTCGTCCAGGAGCCCACGGTCTGCGAGGCGTCCGAGGCTGATTAAGGTGTGCGGCGCTCTCAGCCATTCGTCGTGCCCGCCGTAGGCGAGCTGTAGCGCCTGCGCGATGAACTCGATCTCGCGTATGCCGCCGCGCCCGAGCTTGACGTTAAAGCCGCGCGCGTCGCGCGCGTGATGGCGATCAATCTTCTGCTTGGCGAGCCGCACATTCCTGAGCGCCTCCTCGACCGTCTGCTCGACCGTGTAAACGCTGTCCAGCACGCGCTCGAAGAATCCGTCATAGAGCGCGGCAGACCCGGCAGCCGCACGCGAGCGAATCAAGGTCTGTCGCTCCCAGGCTTGCGCCTGCTCGCGGTAATAGCGAACCGCCTCGTCGAGCGAGGAGGCCAGCGCGCCGTCGCGCCCGTGCGGCCTCAGGCGCAGGTCAACACGGTAGGCCGCGCCTTCGCCCGAAGGTTGGCCCACGGTGCGCGCCGCCATCTCCGCGAGACGGATGAAATACTCGCGGTTGGTCGTCTCGCCACGCGTGCCCCCGGCGGCGGTCGCGCCTTCATTCGAGAAGATGAAGAAGAGATCGATATCGGAAGCGTAGTTAAGCTCGAATGAGCCCAGCTTGCCGAGCGCCACGATGGAGAATTCCGCTGGGCCCAGGCGACCGCGCTCGTCCGCACGCAGCGGCGGCCCATACCTGTTGTCCAACTCCTGCCTGGCGTGCGAGAGCGCGTAGGCGATGACGGCGTCGGCCAGGTTCGACAGCTCTTCTGTGATCTCTACTATCGTGCTCGTGCGGCGGATGTCGCGCAGGTAGATGCGCAGCAGCTCGCGTCGGCGAAAGCGTGCGAGCAAGACCTGCGGGTCGAGCTGCGAATGGGTCAAAGAGAAGCGACCGAGCGATTCTTCCAGCTCCTCGCGCGTTTTGACGCGCGAGTTCGTGCGCTCACGCGCGAGCCATTGAAGATAATCTGGATGCTGCGTGAGCGTGGTCGCCAGCAGCGGGCTCCAAGCAGCCAGCGCCAGCGCGTCGGAGAGCAAGCCACGGTCGCGCCTGAGACGCTGGACGGCGCGCGGATGCTCTGCCGCAAGGCGCTCGAAGAAGAGGCGTGCGCCTTCCTCGTCAGGCAAGTCCCTGACGAGCGATTCGATCTCTTCCTCACGCGCAGGCACGGGAGTTCGGTCACCTCTTCAAAGCTTCGGACAAGTGGACGGCGGCACACGCTTCTCGTCATCAACGATTATGGACGCGTGCTTTGATTGTAGCGCGCATGGGCGTGAGCGGCCAAAGGTGCGAGCTGAGACGAGAGCGTTTAGGGGGAGGAATAGGAGCGGGCCAGCTTCTCTTCCAGGCGGGCTTTGACTTCGGGCCATTCCGTCTCGATGATGCTGAAGTAGACGCTGTGGCGAACGCGCCCCGTGTAGGCAATCATGTGATTGCGAAACGTGCCCTCCTCTTTCGCGCCGAGACGAAGGATGGCGTTTCTTGAGCGTTCGTTGAGAGAGTCGGTCTTGAACTCTACGCGCTGGCAGCCAAGCGTCTCGAAGGCGTGACGGAGCATCAGGTACTTGGCCTCGGTATTGACGGCTGTCCGCTGCCAGCGCGGAGCAATCCACGTCCAGCCGATCTCAAGGCGTCGGTGCGTTGCCTCTATGTTGGCGTAGCGCGTGCTGCCGATGACTCGTCCCGAAGCCTGCTCAACGGTGGCGAAGGGCAAAGCCGTCCCGCTCGCCTGGGCCAGGAGCGCCTCTTCAATGTAGGCGCGCATGTCATCGCTCGTTCGCATCCGGGACGGACTCCAACGCCAGATAGTATCGTCCAGGCCCACCTCGCTCAATCTTTCATGATGATCGAGCGAGAGCGGCTCCAACCGGACGTGCCTGCCTTCGAGTGTGACGGGTTCGATGCTCACTGATTGTCGCAATAGGAATGAAGGTCAGCACCGCCCGCTTGCGGCATGCGGTGATGACTGCATGATCTGGAGCGGGTTGCGCTTGGAAGTAAGATCAGTACCGCCAAAGGTCTCGGGCGGGTGGCTGCGATAAGAACCCGCCCGAGACATTTGACGGTGCTGACCTGAGCAGAGCATCCGTACAGCCATTCGCACGCCGCTCTAATGTGGTTTCCTAAATGTCGAAGTACATGCCGAACTCAAGCGGATGCGGGCGCATACGCAAGGGCTGTATCTCTTTCTCCCGCTTGTACGTGATCCAGCGGTCAATGACCTGCGGCGTAAAGACATCGCCCTTGAGCAGAAACTCGTGATCGGCTTCGAGCGCTGAGAGCGATTCGTCGAGCGAGCCCGGAAGACTCGGCACGTCCTTCAAGGCTTCGGGCGAGAGATCGTAGATGTCCTTATCTAGAGGCTGGCCCGGGTCAATGCGGTTCTGCACACCGTCGAGCCCCGCGAGCAGCATCGCCGAGAACGCCAGGTATGGATTGCAGCTCGGGTCGGGCGGGCGAAACTCCAGGCGCTTCTGCTTAGGGTTGGTCGAGAACATGGGGATACGCACAGCCGCCGAGCGATTGCGCGCCGAGTAGGCCAGATTCACCGGCGCTTCAAATCCCGGCACGAGCCGCTTGTAGCTGTTCGTGGTCGGAGCGGCGAAGGCGACAATGGCCGCCGCATGTTTCAACAGTCCTCCGATGTAGAAG
>DASVQM010000024.1:0-9184 GCA_036389095.1 Pyrinomonadaceae bacterium | reverse complement strand
CGTGCAGATGTCGCGACATCTGCACGCCCGAGAGCTTTGGCGCTACTGACCTGCATGATGTTACGTCCTCTCTTTTGACTGCCACCTGGTATTAGAGCTCTATTTGTCGGGCAGAGATGACGGGCTCGTACGAGCGTAGTTCGTTGAGGGTGCGGTCGCTGAGGGGAGCATCGGTTTCGATGACGGCCATGGCCTCTCCGCCGCGCTCGCGTCTTCCCAGGTGAAAACGGCTGATGTTGACGCCGTGCTCGCCCAGTACGGTTCCCAGGTGGCCTATGACGCCGGGCACGTCCAGGTTGCGCGTCACGAGCATGTGCCCGTGTGGAATGGCTTCGATGCGGAATCCGTTGATCTCCGTGATGCGCCCGCCTCTTTCTGAGCCGAAGAGAGTGCCCGCCACGGTCTGCTCGCCGCTCGTAGTCAGCACGCGCGTGCGAATCGCCGGGGCCACCTCGCCCACGCCGGTCGAGCGCCTGTAGGAAGCGAGCACGGAGATGCCGCGCTCTTCCGCGATCAGGAAAGCATTGACGACGTTGACGCGGGCGCTGACGTTGCGCAGCAGGCCCGCCAGAAAGGCGCGCGTGATCGGCGCGGCATCCATCTCCGCCACCTCGCCTGCATACTCAATCCGCACCTCGCGCAGGGCCTCGTCAAGCAACTGCGACTGGAATCTCCCGAGGCTGTCTGCGAGTACGATGAAGGGCTGAAGCACGTTTAGCTCCTGCGCGCCGACAGCCGGGACGTTGACAGCGCCGCGCAAAGCGCCCGTCAGCAGGTAATCACGCATCTGTTCGGCGACGGTCACGGCGACCCCCTCCTGCGCCTCTTTGGTCGAAGCGCCCAGGTGCGGTGTGACGATCACTTCGTCTAATGCGAGCAGCGGATGATCGGCGGGCGGAGGCTCTTCCTCGAAAACGTCCAGGGCAGCACCGGCCACCGTGCCCTCCCTGATGGCGTCGAGCAGAGCGCGTTCGTCGACGAGTCCGCCCCGCGCACAGTTGATGAGCCGGACGCCCTTCTTCATACGGGCGAACGCGGCTGGGCCAATGATTCCACGCGTCTCGGACGTGAGCGGCGTATGCACGGTCAGAAAGTCTGCGCGAGCGAAGACCTCATCGAGTGTTGCTGTTTCCAGCTCAAGGTCGCGAGCCTGTTCCGGCGCGATGAAGGGGTCAAACGCGATGATGTTCATGCCGAAGCCTATGGCACGGCTGGCGACGACGCGGCCTATGCGCCCGAGGCCGATGATGCCCAGCGTCTTGCCACGCAGCTCTACGCCGACGAAGCGTTTACGCTCCCAGCGTCCGCTCTTCAGGCTGGCGTTGGCCTGCGGCACGCGACGCGCCAGCGCGATCAACATGGCGATGGTGTGCTCGGCGGTCGTGATCGTATTGCCGTCCGGCGCGTTCATGACGACGATGCCGCGTGTGGTCGCCGCTCCGACATCTATGTTATCAACGCCGACTCCGGCCCTACCCACGACTCGCAGGCGCGTCGCCGCGTCCATCAATTCGGCGGTCACTTTCGTCTCACTGCGTACCACCAGTCCCTCGCACTCGCGCACGGCCTCGCGCAGCTCTTCACCCGCCAGCCGCGTTCTTTTCTCCACCGCAAAGCCCGCCGCCCTGAGCGGCTCAAGACCGCTCTCGCTCACGTCGTCGGCAACAAATATTTTCATCTCGCTCATAATCTTTATCGGTCATCCATCATCTGTTATCAATTTCAGCCATCAATTACCGGCAACCGGCTTTGCGCCGGGCATCGATAATTGATGGCTGATTACTTCCAGATAGTACCAACCGGCGCTGCCGTGCGTCGAGTCGCCCGATGGGGAGTATGGCGCGAAGCGTGGCCGTAATGGTAAACTCTCGCGCCGCCGCCGGGCCCTTCTGGCCCGCCGCGTGATATGCCATTTCTTCTGAAGAGCCAGAGGAGAATTGACGTGGACATTTTCGTCTATCGCCCCGGAGCGGATAAGGTTGAAGAGGGATTTACAGCCGAACAACTGCCGGAGCTGCTCAAGGATGAGAGCCTCACGATCTGGGTTGACTTAGAGAAGCCGACCGAGGATGACGATAAGAATATTCTTCTGGATATCTTTGGCTTTCATCCGCTGTCGGTCGAAGATTGCCGCGCTGATCGCCACCACCCGAAGGTCGAGGAATTCCCGGACTATCTCTACTTCATTCTTCACGGCGTCACGGCGAATACGGATTCGGTCAACTTCAACACCATTGAGCTGGACGGCTTTCTCGGACCCAACTACGTCCTCACCTATCACCACGACATGTTCCGCAGCATCAATAACGTCAAGCAGATTGTCCGCTCCAGCCCAATCTCGTGCCAGCGCGGGCCAGCCTACCTGCTCTACCAGATTCTAGACCAGCTCGTTGATTTCTATATGCCCGTGCTGGACGATTTCGACGAGCGGCTGGTGCAGCTTGAGGACGAGATTTTCACTCTACGCAACCCGGACAACACGATTCTCGAAAGGATTCAACAGCTCAAACGCAGCATCCTTCGCCTGCGCCGCAACTCCGGCAAGCAGTTGAATATTCTATACCGCATCAGTCACGGCGAGTTTAAGCTGATCGCCCCTGAAATGCTTCCCTTCTTCCGCGACATACACGATCACCTGACGCGCATCACGGACCTGGCCGAAAACTACCGCGACCTGATCGGCGGCGCGCTCGACTCCTATCTGTCTGTCGTCTCCAACCGGACGAACGACATCATGAAGGTGCTCACGATCTTTTCCGCCATCATGCTGCCGCTCACCTTCATCGCCGGTCTCTACGGCATGAACTTCGACAACCTGCCGGAGCTGCACTACGAATACAGCTACTTCATCGTGCTTGCAATCATGGTCATCGTGGCCATCGGCATGCTGATATTTTTCTGGCGTAAAGGCTGGATCGGAAGCGGCGGGCATAAACATGGAGAGCAAGGATGAGCGTCATTCAAGGCAGGAAGTAACAGAGATTGTCAGGATCAAGAATAAGCGAAGAGAATAGTCATCAAGCGATGCCTGTGTCTTCCATCCTGCTTTCTCTCTTCATCCTGACCATCTCTGTCCATCACTGTTAATTTCTTTCTTTCATCCCCGGCTTTACATCGGCCCCGGGTCTTCAAGAGGGCTGCGACCGCCGCCGCTTTCATCAAATGCGCCGTCGGGTGAAGGCGTCGCAGAAGATGGCCCTCCCTCCTCCTGGCCGGATGTGCCGGAGACTTTTTCGGTCTCTTCAATATCGCTCAAAGTATCATCGCTCGTCGCCGCAGAGTCCGGTTCACGGCTTTGCGTGTCGTCGCTCTTGCCGTCGGCTGTTTCAGTTGACTTGGGCTCTTTTGCGTCTTGCACAGCGGATTCTCCTTTTATAGCCAGAGTTGAATTGTCATCGAGAGGGAAACAAGCATCGCCGCGTAAGCACCGGCCAGAAGATCGTCGGCCATGATTCCCAAGCCTGAAGGAAGCGCTTCGAGACGACGAATCGGATACGGCTTCCAGATGTCAAAAGCACGAAACGCGAGGAATCCCACGAGGATTACCCACGCCCCGGCATCGTAGGGAACGAACGCAAAGGCTAGCAACTGCCCGGCGACTTCGTCCACGACGACTGCGCCGGGGTCTTTACGCCCGAGCAGCGACTCGCCGCGCGATGCCGCCCAGATGCCGACGAGCGAGAGCGCCGTCACGATCAGAAGCAGCCCCGAAGTGCGAAGGGAGGCGAGCGCCGCCGGGCTCAACCCGCGCGGCAACCCATAAGCGATGAGCCTCGCGCAGATGGCGTTAAAGAGCAAGTAGAGGCAGACACCGACAGCCGACCCCCATGTGCCCGGCGCTAGGGGCAAGTATCCGACGCCGCACGTAGCAAGGCCAAGCGCAAGCCAGTCACGCGCCGTTCGCTTCCCCGCGCCGCGCGCGAGCACGACCCCACTCGTCACCACAGGCGGATTCAGCTCGTCGCTCGATTCTTTGACCTGCATATGCCATGAGTGACGAGTGATGAGTGATGCGTTAAGGGCAACTGCTTTCTTTTCACTCATCACTTGTCAAACTATTCTCCCGACTAGATCGTAATCGTGAGCTTCCGTGATGAGCACGTTGACGAACTGTCCCGGTACGGGGTCGAAATCTTCGGGCGCGTCGTTGATGAGGACGCAGCCGTCTATGTCGGCGGCCTGTGTTTCGGTGCGTCCCTGCCAGAGCAGCTCTGTCTCGGCGCTTTCGCCCTCGAAGAGCACGCGCACGGTCGAGCCCACGCGCGACCTGTTGCGCCGCCGCGAGATACGTTTCTGCTCTTTCATCAGGCGGTCGCGTCGCCGCTTAGCCGTGCGCGCATCCACCTTGCCGGGCAGCTCAAAGGCTGGCGTCCCCTCTTCATCCGAATACGTAAAGACGCCGACGCGGTCAAACTCCACATCACGAACGAAGGCGAGCAGCTCTTGAAAATCCGCCTCCGTCTCTCCGGGAAAGCCTGTGATGAAGGTCGTGCGGATGGCAAGCCCCGGCACGCGATCACGGACGCGTTTGATGAGCCGTTCAAGACTGCGGCGCGTGCCGCCACGCCGCATCAGCTTGAGCACGTTGGCCGAAGCGTGCTGCAAGGGCATGTCCAGATATTTGACGGCCTTGGGCTCGGTCGCCAGCACGTCCAGGAAAGCGTCGCTGATGTGCGTCGGGTAGGTGTACATCACCCTCACCCACTCGACCGCGTCGAGATGCGAAAGCTCGCGCAGCAGGTGGGCCAACGCGTCTGGCTGTCCGAGGTCTTCGCCGTAGCGGGACGAATCCTGTGCGACGAGGACCAGCTCTTTGACGCCCTCGTCGGCGAGCTGCTGCGCTTCGACCATGATCGAACCGAAGCGACGGCTGCGAAAATGTCCGCGCATCTGCGGGATGAAACAGAAAGCACAGGGACGGTCGCATCCTTCGGCGATCTTGATGAAGGCGCTGTAGCCGGGTGTGGCTCGACGGCGCGGCGTCGATTCGTCGTAGAGATAGGTCGCGCTTTGATTGCCTATGGGCAGGACGGGAAGCGAGCGCGTGTTCGTCCGCTCGTCACAAACGGTCGTGATCTCTGTGACCTGATTCGTGCCGATGAAGGCGTCAACCTCCGGCATCTCTGCGCGCAACTGTTCGCGGTAGCGCTCGACAAGGCAGCCCGCGACTATCAGCCGCTGCGCCTTCCCTTCCGTCTTCAATCGCGCCGCTTCGAGAATGGCGTCAATAGACTCCTGCTTGGCCGACTCGATGAAGCCGCAGGTATTGACCACGACCGTATCCGCTTCGCCCGCGTCTGGGGTGATCTCATAACCGGCCTCCTTGAGCTGGCCCATCATGACTTCACTGTCAACAAGATTCTTCGGACAGCCCAAACTGATGAATCCGACTTTTTTCATAATGCAACGATAAGTGATGAGTCATGAGCGATGAGTGAAAAGCAATTAACTCATCACTCATGACTCGTCACTTCTTTTCCCCTTCCAAGCGGGACAACCATTCTTCGATTTCGGCGGCTTCCGCGGCTGAGAGCTGCTGCTCGCCGAACCGCACGCGGTTATAGGCGCGCGTGATCTTCATGGCCTCCGTCATCCCCGTAGCCGTGGCAAACTCAAGAGGCGTCTCATTCTCCGCGCGCTCTAACCCGCGCGCAGCCAGGACAGTTGTCATACGCTCGTAAAATTCTATCACGGAGCGCCCCTCGGCCTCCCTCCGCCAGAATCTCAGCCCGCGCCACAGGCCCAGCCGCCAGGCCCTTCGAGCCAGCAGAGAAAGCAGCATGATGAGCAGCAGCAGCGGGAACAGTAACAGGAAAACAGCGCCCACACCCGAGAGCCATGAACGCTCAGAGCCGTGCTGGCCCGTGAGCGCGCGCCAACCCTGCACGACCAGTGCCGTCAAGTTATCCACCCCGGCGCTCAGCGAACGACGATAATCGTAGAGGCGATTACGCAGGATTGTCGCCAGCGAGCGCTGCTCCTGCTTATCGTAGCCGACGACATATTGAATCCACATCAGCTCAAGCGCTTCGGCGTACTTGCCGAGGCTGGCCGCGAGCCCCGCGCCGTGACGCGGAGGACGACCGGAGGCGGGCGTCGGATCAAATGTCACCCAGGAATCAGTGGCGGGGAAATAGACCTCGACCCAGGAGTGCGCGTCGCGCTGCGTCACGGTGTAGGCGTCAGCCGCTTCGTTATACTCGCCCATCTGAAAACCGTTGACCACGCGCGCCGCGACCCCCTGCGTGCGCAGCATCACGGCCATCGCCGTCGAGAAATATTCGCAATGCCCCTCGCGCACGCGGAAGAGGAAATCCGCCAGCGGGTCTGTGCCACCGGCTTTCAAGTCGAGCGTATAGCCGAAGTCGGTTTGCAGGCGCTGCTCGATCACGCGCGCCGCCGTATAGCGGTCGTGCGCGCCCGCACGGATGAGCCACTCGCGCGCCAGCGCCTCTATGCGCGGGTCGAGCCCGGCGGGCAGTTGCAAATAGCGCGCAAAGGAGAGACGAGAGATTCTGGGATACTCCTGCGGATATGGCTCAAGGTCTGCGCGCAGGGTATCGGCATCGGGCTCGGTCGTGTCCGAATAAGCTTTGTAAGTGATGCGCTCAAGATCGTGCGGTCGCGTCGAGAGCGAGCCTTCCATGTCGCGCCGCACGTATGGGAACTGGCCCTGTATGGCGACCGTGCGCGGCGCGGCAAAGAGCACGGGCGTATCCACAGGCTCAAGGAAAAAGGTTTGCGTCGTAATGCGGTGCAGGCTGTCTATGGTTCCGAGCTGGAAGAAACTCCGCTCGCTGTTGGTCTGCTCATAGGAAGTTTTCGAGCGCGACCTGCGCCAGCCGCGCCCGTTAAACTCGTCGAGCGCGACGCCGCGCCATCGCAGAGAGCGGTTGCGCCCCGATTGCGCATCATCCACACGCACCCTCATTACCAGGCGCTCGCTCTGTTGCAGGCGACCGATATCGCCCAGGTTGACCGTGTCGGAAAAGCCGACGAAGCCGGAGAGACCGCTGCCCGTTCGCGCAAGCGCGCTCGAACCGTAGCGCGGCGCGATGAGAAAGAGCGGCATCGCCAGAGTGAATATTAAGGTCAGCAGGACGAAGGCGACCAAAGGCAATCGCCGCGCTTCGATATTCGTTCGTCGAGCGCGCGCGCGTGTCAGGCGACGAATCAGGGTCGAATCCGGCGCAATCAGCAGCCGCGTCTCGGTGATCGTCACGCGGCGTCTGGCCTTCCTGATCTCGAATGAGATGATCGTGCTCAGGGCACAGAGCGTGTAGAGCCCCAGGGTCGCCAGAAATAGTGGGCTGAGCGTTAGGCCCGCAGCCAGAAGCACCTCAAAGAAGGAGATCAGGTAGAGGAAGACCCAGTCGCGGTCGGCCTTGACCTGCAAGAGCTTGACGGCTGAGAGAAAAAGTATGAGATGCGCGAGCGCGCTGACCCCGACTCTCTCGCGCGCGTCGCCCGTGCTCGTCTGGTATCTCCAATCAAGATAAAAGAGCGGCAGCGAGAGCAGCACGATGACGAGCCCGGCGCGCTCAGGCAATTGCCAGCGCGTGCCTTCAAGACTCCAAGCGATGAGCATGACGCTGGCAAACGCACAGGCCAGCATCAGCCCCATGCCGCCCGAGACGGCCAGGGCGAGCGCGCCCGCGCCCACCATCGCATAGGAAGAGATTCTAAAGTAAGTGCTGAAAGTCACAGCCCCTCAGGTCTTCGCCTGCGGCCTGCAAGAGCCGCCCCAAAGCCTATCTACCTCTTCTTCAGACGGATTTGGAAAAGCTTCGGCCAGAGCTTCCCCGTCACGAAAAGTCTATCCCCCTGCTCGTCGTAAGCGATGCCGTTGAGCACGTTGGTCGTCGCACTGCGCTCTGCGGGCGGAAGCAAATCTTTCAAATCTATCCACCCCAGGATTTTTCCCGTCTGCGGGTCGAGGCGAACGATCCAATCCGTCTCCCAGATGTTGGCGTAAATCTCGCCCTTGATATATTCCAGCTCGTTGAGCTTCATCAGGGGACGATCTCCATCGTAGACTTTGATGGACTTTTCCACACGGAAGTTGACCGGATCGAGAAAGCGTATGCGGTTCGTGCCGTCGCTCATAATCAGCGAGCGATCATCATGCGTGAGTCCCCAGCCTTCGCCCTCGTAAGCGAACTCGCCGAGCGTTTGAAAGCTGCCCGGATCATAGACAAAACCTTTATGCGCCTGCCACGTTAACTGATATATCTTCCCCTGAAAGATCGTCAGGCCCTCGGCGAAATACTCGTGCGCGACATCAACCCGGCGAAGGATACGGCCCGTTTCAAGCTCGACTTGCCTGAGACTCGATGAACCGTTGAGACCTGTGCTCTCGTAAAGCGAGCCCTGATAAAATTCCAACCCCTGCGTGAAGGCCGCCCTGTCATGAGGCCAGGCTTTCATCACCTCGTAAGTATAAATGGGAGGCTTAGCCCCCGCCTCATGCCCGCCATCTCGACTCGCATCGCTGCCGCAAGCAGCCAGCAGGAGGACGAAGGCGAGTATCAAGGCTTTGAGCAAATCCTTTATGCCCTTCCCTGTTAACTTTGGTTGCCGACCCCACACGGGATGGCCGAGAGAGACTCCCTGGAAAACCACGAAAGCCCGCGAGAGCTTAACACTCTCGCGGGCTTCCTTAAAAAAATCCCGGCGGCTTCCTACTCTCCCACACACCTGCGCGTGCAGTACCATCGGCTCTAAGAGGCTTAACTTCCGTGTTCGGGATGGGAACGGGTGTGACCCTCTCGACAAAACCACCGGAAAACTTGTCAACTCTGTAAGAGAGCTTGGAAAATCGAATAGTGACCATAGGCAGACATGACATGTGCATGCGCTGCAAACTTGCTTTCTTGCTTGAGAGTAAATTTTACGGTCAAGCCAAGGGACTGATTAGTAGTGGTCAACTGAGCGTCTTTCAACGCTTACATACCCACCCTATCAACCTGGTGGTCTACCAGGAGTCTCACTGTCAGGACTAATCTTGGGTCTGGCTTCACGCTTAGATGCATTCAGCGTTTATCCATGCTCCACTTAGCTACCGAGCGCTACGGCTGGCGCCATAACTCGTACACTAGAGGTGGATCCATCCCGGTCCTCTCGTACTAAGGACAGATTCCCTCAATCCTGCTGCGCCCACACCAGATAGGGACCGAACTGTCTC